>CAVUUT010000020.1:0-46454 GCA_963744695.1 uncultured Solirubrobacterales bacterium
GACCTTCTCAGCCGAGTGCCGGACCGCCCCGAGAGCCGTGACCGCTGCTTTCTCGAGCTCGATCAGAAGCGGCGGCTGCGGCAGGTCGGCGACCAGATCGGCCTCGCTGCGCCCGAGGTCGTGGCGCAATGACCGACGTGGCGCCGGCCCCGCGACGGAGGAGAAGAGCAGCGAGCCGCTGATGGCGGTGCAAAACCTCAAGGTCCTGTTCCCGATCAAGAGCGGCGTGATCATCGACCGGGTCGTCGGACGCGTGCACGCGGTCGACGACGTCTCATTCGAACTCGCCGAGGGCGAGACGCTCGGCATCGTCGGCGAGTCGGGCTGCGGCAAGACGACCCTGATCAGGGTGCTCGTCCGGCTGATCGCCGCCACCGCGGGGACGATCGAGTTCCGCGGCAACGACATCACGAAGTCCAAGCGCCGCGAGATGGAGCCGATCCGACGCGAGATGCAGATGGTCTTCCAGGACCCGCAGGCCTCGCTGAACCCGCGCAAGCGCGTCGGGCAGATCCTCGCCACGCCGCTGAGGCTGCGCGGCGTCGGGCGCGATGAGCTGAGCGCGGAGAGCAAGCAGTTGCTCGACCGTGTCGGTCTGAGCGGCGAGCACCTCAACCGCTTCCCGCACGAGTTCTCGGGCGGCCAGCGCCAGCGGATCGGGATCGCGCGCGCGCTCGCCGTCAATCCGCGGCTGATCCTGCTCGACGAGCCGGTCTCCGCGCTCGACGTCTCGATCCAGGCGCAGGTCATCAACCTGCTCGACGATCTCCAGGACGAGTTTCACCTCAGCTACGTGTTCGTCGCCCACGACCTGAGCGTCGTGCGCCACGTGTCGGACCGGATCGCGGTCATGTACCTCGGCAAGCTGATGGAGGTCTCGCCGGCCGAGGAGCTCTACAACAAGCCGATTCACCCCTACACGTCGGCACTACTCGGCGCGATCCCGATCCCGGACCCCAAGCAGAACCGCGCCCGGACGCGTGCTCATGTCACCGGCGAGCCCCCGAACCCGATCCGGCCGCCGTCGGGCTGCCGGTTCCACACGCGGTGCCCGCGGGCGGGCGACATCTGCCGCAGGGTCGAGCCGCCGCTGACCGAGTACGAGGGCGGTCACGTCGCGGCCTGCCATTTCCCTCAGAGCGTGACCGCGGACGAGATCTCGGCGAGCAAGCGGTCCAACACCAGCCCCGAGAGCGCCGGCACTGAAGAGCCGCAGGTGTGGCGCGGCAACGGCCGCGACGGGCAGCCATCGGCGCCCGCGCCGGCCGAGAACCCAAGCTAAGGGGTCGGGCCTTATCAGCTAAGGGGTCCGAGCCGCAAATGCGCTCCGTTCTCCCGATGCGCCGGCCGCGTTCGCAGTCCAACCTCAGATCACGTTGCAAGCGATCGAGAGGAACGCGGAATGCATCCCCAGTTCAGCGAATTCCTGGCCACCAGCCGAGCGCAGGAACTTGCCCAAAGCGCGCGCAGCGCCCGGCTCCGCAGCGCGCACCGGCGAAACCGGGTTCTCGCCGGGTTCAGGCGATACTTGGGGCATGACATCGAGGCTGACCAGCAACCACTTCGTCGGCCGGGTCGGCGAGCTTTCGGAGCTACTGCTCGCCGTCCGGGAGGCCAGTGCCGGCCGCTCGGGCCTCGTCCTGCTCGGCGGGGATTCGGGCGTCGGTAAGACACGGCTCGTCGGCGAGCTTGAGCAGCGGCTCGCGGCTTCTGACGAGGATCGACAGACGCTCGTGCTGCGCGGTGAGGGCGTTCAGCAGTCCGACGGCGAGCTCCCGTACGCACCCTTGCTGAGCGCGCTGCGCCCGCTCGTGCGGGAGCGCAATCCGGCGTTCGACACGCTGAGCGCGGGCAGCCGGGCGCAGCTCGGATCGATCTTGCCCGGGATCGATGCCACCGGCGCGGCGGACGGGACGCCCGATCCGGCGACCGGCCAGCTGCGGCTGTTCGAGGCCGTGCTCGAGCTGCTGGACATCCTCAGCCAGCGGGCGCCGGTGGTCCTGATCCTCGAGGACATGCACTGGGCCGACCGCTCGACGCGGTCATTCGTCGCCTTCCTGTCGCGCTCGTTGCGCCAGGAGCGCCTCGTGCTGCTGCTCACATACAGAACCGACGAGCTTCACCGCCGCCATGCCCTGCGTCCGTTGCTCGCCGAGCTCGACCGGCTCGAGCGTGCGCGCCGGATCGAGCTCGCGCCATTCGATCGCGACGAGCTCGGCGAGGCGCTCGCGGATATCCTCGGTGCTGAGCCTGACGATCACCTCCTTGGGCGCCTGTACGCCCGCAGCGAGGGCAATCCGCTGTACACGGAAGAACTGCTCGCGGCGGGGCTCGACGGGCGCGGCGCCGCGCCGCAGAGCCTGCGCGACGCGTTCATCGTGCGGATCGAGCGGCTCTCCGACACGGCTCAGCAGGCGGCGCGGGCGGTCGCCGTCGGGCGCGCGTTGAGCGAGCAGACGATCGCGACCGTCGCCGGCGGCGATCGCGACGCGACGCAGGCGGCGCTGCGCGAGGCGCTCGCCGAGCAGGTCCTGATCACCGACGAGGATGAGCGCTTCTGCTTCCGTCACGCGCTCCTGCGCGAGGCGCTGTACGACGATCTGCTGCCGGGCGAGCGCGGCGAGTGGCACCTCGCGCTCGCGCTCGCGCTCGAGGGCGAGGACTCGACCGGTGACCGCGAACTCGAACGGGCGACGATGATCGCCAGCCATTACGCGGCCGCCGGCGACCAGCCCGCGGCGCTGCGTGCCAGCGTCCATGCCGCGCAGGCCGCCGGCCGGGTGCACGCCTATGGCGAAGTCTCCGAACTGGTCGAGCGCGCGCTCGAGCTGTGGCCGCGGGTCAGCGAGGATGCGCGCCCGGCCGGGGTCGATCACGTCGATCTGCTCAGGATGGCGGCCCGGGCGTACGGAATCTCAGGCCGGTGGCCGCGTTCGGAAGTCCTGTTCCGCCACGCGCTCGAAGAGGTCGACCCCGACTCCGATCCGCTGCGCTACGCCGCCCTGCTGTCGCGCCTGGCGCGCGTCCAGCGGGGTTTGAATCGCACCCCCGAGGCGATCGAGACGGCCGAGCGGGCGCTCGCGATGCTGTCGGGGCAGGACGGCGCCCGTGAGCGGGCATCGCTGCTGGCGTGGCTCGGGCGAACGCGCTGGCTGCGAGGGCGCTACCGCGACGCGATCGCCGACTCGGAGGTCGCGCTCGTGGCCGCGATCGAGGCCGGTGACCGCAGCTCCGAGAGCGAGGTGCTCAACACGCTCGGGATGGCTCAGATCATGCTCGGCGAAATCGACGAAGGGGTTGCCCGCCTGCGTCGGGCGATCGCGATCGCGCGCGAGATCGAGGATGTCGACGGCATCAGCACCGCGTACGGGAACCTGGCCGATCTGCTCGGGCTCTCGGGTCGCACGCAGGAGGCGCTGCAGGTTGCAAAGGAAGGGCTGGAGCTGACCCCGAAGCGGTTCATGCGCGCCTATGACTGGATCGAGATGACCGTCTCGGATGTCGCCTTCAGGGCGGGCGACTGGGAACTATCGCGCGCGTCGCTGTGTCAATCCGCGGCTCACATGTCGGGCGTGGCGTTCATGTTTCGCCAGCTCCGTGGGGCGGAGCTCGCGCTGGGCGAGGGCGACGAGGAGAGCGCCGAGGCTTGCCTCGATTCGGTCGAAAACCTGATCCCGGAGTCGACCGAGCCCCAGTGGATCGCGCTCCACGGCGTGCTGCTCGGGGACCTCCGTGGCCGGCAACGCGACTACCGCGCCGCGCGCACCGCGGTCGAGAACGCGCTCGACCGGATCGAGATCTGCACTGATGACATCAAACGCATCGCCCGGATCAGCGCCGCCGGAGCGCGGGTCGAGGCGGATCGCGCGCTGCGCGCCCGGGACCTCGGCGAGCGGGCCGAGCTGCGCGATGCACTCGCTCGCGCGCGGCTGCACCTCGGGCGCCTCGAGGCGGCGGCCGGCGAAGGAGGGCCGGTCGAGCGCGCGTTCATGGCTGAGGGCAAGGCCGAGATGGCTCGCGCGCGCGGTCGCGGCGGCGCAGCGCAATGGGCCAGGGCAGCCGCCGCCTGGGACGACGTCGAGCGCCCATACGAGGCGGCGATCGCGCGCTGGCGCGAGGCCGAAGCGCTGGTCGGCGCGGGCGAACGTGCGCCGGCCGCGCGCGCCGCCGGCGCGGCGCTGAAGACCGCGAACGAGCTCGGCTCGAAGTGGCTGTCGGAGGAGATCACGGTTTTGGGCGAGCGTGGCCGGCTCGAGCTCGGCGTCAAGGAGTCGAGCAACGGCGCGGGCGCGAGGGGCGCGGCCGAGCCGCAGGACCCGTTCGGGCTCACCCCGCGCGAACGCCAGGTCCTCGCGCTCGTCGCTCAGGGCGCGACCAACCGTCAGATCGGGGCGGCGCTGTTCATGGCCGAGAAGACCGCGAGCGTCCACGTGTCGCGGATCCTGGCCAAGCTCGGGGTCTCGGGGCGCACGGAGGCGGCGGCGATCGCATACCGCCAGCACCTCGCCTGACGGCGAGCGCCGACGCTGGTGACTACGCTCTCGGCGTGCGCACGCCGGCCGAATGGGAGCCTCACGAGCGGACCCTGATGGGTTGGCCCTGCCGCCGCGAGCTGTGGGGCGAGACGATCGATCAGGCGCGGGCCGACTACGCTGCCGTCGCGAACGCGATCGCGGCCTTCGAGCCGGTGACGATGATCGCCAACGCCGGCGCCGATGCGGCTGATGCCCGCGCGGCCTGCTCTGAAGCGGTCGAGATCGTCGAATTTCCGCTCGACGACTCTTGGCTGCGCGACTGCGGACCGATCTACGCCTACGACGGCGGCCGCCGGATCGCGGTGCACTTCTGCTTCAACGCGTGGGGCGAGAGGTTCGCGGGCTGGGACAGGGACGCCGCCGTCGGCCGGCTGATCGCGCAGCGGCTCGGGGACGAGGTCCGCGAGGCGCCGATCGTGCTCGAGGGGGGGTCGATCGTGACCGACGGCGAGGGCACCTTGCTGACGACCGAGCAGTGCCTGCTGCACCCCAACCGCAACCCGACGCTGTCGCGCGAACAGATCGAGGCGCAGCTGCGCGAGACCCTCGGCGTCGAGCGGATCGTGTGGCTCGGGATGGGGCTGATCGAGGACCGCGACACCGACGGTCACATCGACCTGATCGCCGCGTTCACCGAGCCGGGCCGGGTTCTGCTCCAGACGGTCGCGCCCGACAACCCCAATCACGACAACTGCGAGGCCAACCGCGCGCGTCTGCGCGATGCCGGGATCGACGTCACCGAGCTGCCGCTGCTGTCCTACGCGGAGGTGGCGGGCGAGGCGATCGCCGCGAGTTATCTCAACCTCTACATCTGCAATCGCGGCGTGATCGTCCCCGTCGCCGGGGCGGAGACCGACGAGCCGGCGCTCGAGATCATCGCCGCCGCTTTCCCCGGCCGCGAGGTTGTGAGCGTTCCCGGGCTCGTGCTCGCCTACGGTGGCGGCGGGCCGCACTGCATCACGCAACAGGTGCCGGTGATCGATGGCTGACGCGCCCCGCCTCCAGGTCGCCTATCCACCGCCGCCCTCGCCGGCCCGCACGCGCCCCTCCGAGCGCGCGCCGCTCCGGGTCGGACTCGTTCAGGAACGGTGGCATCCGGACCCCGGCGAGCACGAGCGGGCGCTCGCGCGCGGGATCGAGCTCGCCGCCGGCGAGGGTGCCCGGATCGTATGCCTGCAGGAGCTGACGCTGTCGCCGTACTTCGCGATCACCCCGGATGGGCCGCAGGCCTCCGGCGCGACGCCCGAGGAGCTCGATCGCGGACGGACGGTCACATTCGCGCGGCGCATGGCCGCCGCGACCGGGGTCCATGTGCACGCTTCGCTCTACGAGCGAAGCGACGGCCCCGACGGTCTCGGATACAACACCGCCGTCGTCGTCGCACCCGATGGCCGGCTCGTGTCGCGCACGCGCAAGCTCCACATCCCGGTCACCGCGGGCTATTACGAGGACCACTACTTCCGTCCGGGGCCGGCGTCGGGCGATCCGTTCCCGCTGATCTCGCTCCCGACGCCCGACGGCGACGCAAAGCTCGGCTGCCCGACCTGCTGGGACCAATGGTTCCCCGAGCTCGCGCGCGCTTACTCGATCGAGGGCGCCGAGGTGCTGATCTACCCGACGGCGATCGGCTCCGAGCCCGACCATCCCGATTTCGACACGCAGCCGCTGTGGCAGCAGGTGATCGTCGCCAACGGCGTCGCGAACGCCACCTTCATGGTCGCCGTCAACCGGATCGGTTTCGAGGACCCGCTCACCTTCTACGGCTCGAGCTTCATCTCCGATCCCTACGGTCGCGTGCTCGTCCAGGCGCCGCGCGACGAGCCGACGGTGCTGGTGGCCGACCTCGACCTCGACCAACGGCGCGACTGGCTCGAGCTGTTCCCGTTTTTGACGACGCGCCGCCCGGACGCGTACGGGCTGTTGACGCGGGGCTAGCCGGCCCGCGCCGACGCCGGAGGCCGCGCCGCGGCATGGGCGGGCCCACTTAGACGGCCGGGCGGAGCGCGTCGAGGAACGACTCGCGGTCGAGCCCGTAGAGCAGTCCGTCGGTACGTGCGGTCACGTTCGCGGTCCGCGGGACGTCGCGCAGCAGCGCGATCTCCCCGAACCCCTCGCCCGCGATCAGCGTCCGGACGAGGCGACCGTCGATGTCGACGTCGAACTCGCCGTTGACGATCAAATAGAAGCGATCGCCGTGATCGCCTTGGACGATCACACGCTCGGCGGCCGTGGTTGTGATCGGGAGCAGTTCGCGCGCGAGGCCCTCGAGGACCGGCGCCGGGAGCGCCGCGAACAGCGGATTGCGGCGGACGATCGCGATCGCCGCTGCGGGCGCGGCCGCATCGAGTCCTCGCAGGTTCGCGATCGGCAGCAGCGCCGCAGCGATCAGTACCGCCGCGACGCCGACCAGTGCCACCGTGACGCCCCCGAGGCTGACCAGGATCGGCACCAGCAGCGACCCGACGGCGAGTGATGCCATCAGGATGCCTTCGAGCACGCCGAACACGCGCGCCAGCACATCATGCGGCGTGACGCGGACCAGCAGGGCCCGTCCCCCGGTGTCGAGCACCGCCTGGCACAGGCCCGCGAGCGGCAGCAGCAGGAACGCCGCCGGGGCAGTCTTGAAGGCGCCCAGTGCGATGAATGTGGCGCCCCACACGAGCGCCGCCGCGACCAGGGGCAGCCCAACGCGGCGTGAGGTCGCGAGCGTCACTCCCACGAGGCCGCCGAACACGGCGCCGACGCCGAACGCGGCATTGAGGTAGCCGGCGCCGGGTGATCCGAGCCCGAGCACCGAGATCGCGAGCACCACGACGAGCACGTCGAGCGCGCCGATCGCGACGTGCTCGGCGCCGATCACCGCCACCAGTCCCCGCGCGTGGCGCTCGGAGCGCAGCGCCCGGATCCCGGCGAGCACGCCCTCCGCGAGAGCCTCCTCGTCCTCTTCGGCGTCCTTGCCACGGTAGGACGTGAACGGCGCGACGGCGAGTGCCGATCCGGCGACCGCCACAGCGAACACGCCGAACACCGCGCCGGGGCCATCGATCGCGAGCACGACGCCCGCGAGCGCGGGTCCGACGAGCGCGCTCGCGGCCTCGATCCAGCCGGACACGGCCGCCGCCCCGGTCAGTTCGTCGGGGTGCTCGGCCAATGAGGAGATCAGCTTCGCCTGCGCCGGGCGGCTGAGCGTGACCGCCGACGCGGCGACGACCGCGAACGCGTAGGCGACGACCGCCGGTCCGTGGGCGAGCATCGCGACCGCGGTGGCGCCCATCGAGAGAGCCTGCAGTGCGTAACCGAGCACCAGCGCGTAGCCGCCGCCGCGGCGATCGGCGACCGCTGCGGCAAAGGGCGCCACGACCGCGGCCGGGACGAGTTGGACGACGGCGATCAGGCCGGCGGCCGTGGTGCCGCCGCGCTCGTAGGCGTAGACGAGGATCGCGGTCCAGACCGCGTACTCGGACAGCGAGAACCCCGCGAATGCGAGCTCGGTGCGCAACAGTCGGTTGTTGCGCGCCACGCGCAACACCACCACCCCGGTCCTTCCCATGGGGGCGTCATCGTATCCGCGCGGTCAAGCTATCCCTAAGCTGTCACGCGGAATGCGACGAAGGGACGAGAATGGCTGAGCGGCAGCGCGCGTGCGTGATCGGAGCGGGGGTGAGCGGCTTGACCGCGTCCAAGTCGCTCGGCGATTGGGGCGTGTCGTACACGTGCTTTGAGGCCAGTGACGACGTCGGCGGTAACTGGTATTTCCGCAATCCCAACGGCCGCTCGTCGGCGTACCGGTCGCTGCACATCGACACCTCGAAGAGCGCGATCAGCTTCGCGGACTTCCCGATGGACGGGCGTTACCCGGACTTCCCGCATCACACCGAGATCCACCAGTTCCTGCGCGAATACGCCGATCACTTCGCGCTGCGCGACCGGATCTGCTTCAACACCGCGGTCGCGCACGCCGAGCGGCTCGACGGCGGCGGCTGGGAGGTCCGTACCGACGACGGCGAGACGCACGAGTTCGACGCCCTGCTGGTCTGCAATGGCCACCACTGGGATCCTTCGCGGCCGAGCTTTCCGGGGAGCTTCGACGGCGACGAGCTCCATTCGCACCACTACATCGACCCGAGCGACCCCCTCGACCTGTACGGCAAGCGGGTGATCGTCGTCGGGATCGGCAACAGCGGCGTCGACATCACCTCCGAGCTGTCACGCAAGGGCGTCGCGTCGAAGGTCTTCATCTCCACTCGCAGCGGCGCGTGGGTGATCCCCAAATACGCATTCGGCCGCCCGGTAGACCAGGTCGTCAAGACGGTGCCGTGGCTGCCGCTGGGCCTACAGCACCGCCTCGCGCAGTTCGTTCCCCGGGTGCTCTCGGGACGAATGGAGAGCTTCGGTCTGCCGACGCCCAACCACCGCTTCCTCGAAGCCCATCCGACCGTCTCCAGCGAGCTGCTGTTGCGCCTTGGCTCCGGCGACGCGGTCGCCAAGCCCGACATCGCGCAGCTGGAAGGCGACCGGGTGAGGTTCGCCGACGGCACCGTCGAGCAGGCCGACGCGATCATCTACGCGACGGGTTACAAGATCACCTTCCCCTTCTTCGATCTCGACTTCATCTCCGCGCCCGGCAACGTCCTGCCGCTCTACAAACGGATGTTCAAGCCCGGTGTCGACGACGTTGCGTTCATCGGGCTCGGGCAGGCGGTACCGACAATCTTCCCGTTCGCCGAATGCCAGGCCAAGCTCGCCGCCCGCTGGCTGGCCCGCGACTGGGCGCTGCCGGACCGGGCCGAGATGGAGGCCGAGATCCGGCGCGATGCACACCGCCACGGGCACTACGTTCAGCGCCAGCGCCACACGATGCAGCTCGACTATTACGTCTACGAATATGACCTGCGCAAGCGCGTGCTGCCGGCCGGGCGCCAACGCGCGCGGGCGCTGGCGACGGCTTAGCGCGCGAGCTTCTTGCCGGGGTTGAGCAGCCCCTTGGGGTCGAACAGGCGCTTGACGGACTCGTGCAGCGCGACCGCCTGCTCGGGCCACTGACGCGCGAGCGCGCCGCGCTTGACCAATCCAACGCCATGCTCACCCGAGACCGAGCCGCCGAGCTCGCAGGCGAGCGCGAACAGCGCCGCCGCGCCCTGCTCGGCGCGCGCGAGCTGATCGGAGTCCGCGGGGTCGATCATGAACGTCGAATGCAGGTTGCCGTCGCCGGCGTGACCCCAGCTGCAGGCCGGCAGCCGATGGCGCGCCCCGATCTCCCGGGTCGCGGCGATCGCCTCGCGCAGGCGCTCGACGGGGACGACGATGTCCTCGGAGACCTTGCCGCCGCGCCTGGCCGTGACCGCGACCGAGGCGCCGGCCCGCCACCGCCACAGCTCGCTGATCGGGCGCCGCTCGGTCGGCGCATGGAGCGACAGCGCCTGCTCGCCGAGCACCTCGATCAGTTCGTCGCGCAGCCGCTTGGCCTCGGCGTCTGACCCATCGGCTTCGGCGATCAGCATGAACGCGGCGGCGCGGGGGACGGCGTCCGGAAACGACGGCGACGCGGCGGCCACGGCGCCCTCGTCGAGATACTCGAGCGCGGCCGGCACGCAGCCCCGAGCCGAACACCGCGCCGAGCGCCTGGCAGCCCGCTTCGGCGCTCGCGTAGAAGGCGACGACCGGAAGCTGCGATTCGGGCGCCGGCGTCAGCCTCAGCCAGGCCGCGGTGACGACCGCGAGCGTGCCCTCGGAGCCGACGATCAGCGACTTGATGTCGTAGCCGGCCACATCCTTGCGGGCCGGGCCGCCGACCGAGATCAGCTCGCCGGGCGCGATCACGAGCTCGAGCCCAGTCACCCAGGCGCCGGTGACGCCGTACTTGAAGGTGTGCGGGCCGCCGGCGTTGGTGGCGATGTTGCCGCCGATCTGCGATTGCTCGGCGGCGCCCGGATCGGGCGGGTACAGCAGACCGTTCTCGCGCGCCAGCCGGGCGACGTCGGCGGTACTGATCCCCGCCTCGACATGGGCGCGCCACAACTCGCCCTCGAGCGACCGGACGGTCCGCAGGCGCTCGAGGCTCGAGGACGATGCCGCCGTCGGTCGGGACCGCGCCGGCCGCAAGCCCGGTGCCGCCGCCGCGCGGGATCAGCGCCACGTCGTGGTCATAGCACCAGCGCACGACGCTCGCCACCTGCTGCGCGTCGCACGGGAGCGCGATCGCGTCGGCGCGTGCCCCGGACGGCGCGGCTCTCGGTCGCGTCGATCAAGTATTGCCTGGTCGCGCCGGGGAGCACGGCCTCGGGGCCGAGCAGCGCGCGCAGATCGCGCTCGGCGGTGGCGCTCATCGTCGGTCAGTGCTCATTTCGCGTGCCGCCGGCGCTCGCGATCGGGAGCGCGTAGTAGACCGCCATCGCGGCACAGATCGCCAGCGTCGCGTACGGCGAGACGAACGCGATCGCGGTCGCAACGCGATACGGGATCAAGCCCGGTCAGCGCCCGCGAGAGGATCTGCCGACGGCGCTCGAGCGGCAACGTCGTGCGCAGCATGTGGCTCTTGTGCAGCAGCACGTGTCGGTTGAGCGTCGAGAATGCGAGTGACATCACCAGTAACGCGCCGCCGTAGATGGCCGCCGCGAGCTTCTGACCGTCGGACTGGCGCAGGTAGGTCGCCATCAGCTCGGTCGCGAACGGCAGCACGGCGATGCTCATCAACAGCAGCAGGTTGAGGATCATGATCGGGTGATCGGCGCTCGTCAGCCGGCTGATCATCACGTGGTGGTTGATCCAGATGATCCCGATCGTCAGAAACGAGACCACGTAGGCGGCGTACTCCGGCCACTCTTGACCGAGCGCGAAGGCGAGCGATGGTGTGGTTTGGACCGGTTCGGGGACCATGATCGTTATCACGAGCAGCGTGATCGCGACCGCGATCACCCCGTCCGAGAACGACTCCAGGCGATTGGTGCCCATGGCGCGAGGTTCGCCGGTGAGGCGCGCGATCCTCGTCGCGAAGATGGGGTCAGGGCTCCATTGCCGGCGCGCCGCGAGCGTCGAGACTGCGTGCTTGGCCGGAGGCGCGCGCCGCCAGTCACACCGGGGCACTGGCTGTGCGATCGCGCCTCCGGCCGACGGGCGGGTGTCAGCGGTTTCAGTAGACCTGGCAACCAAGTGATTGCAGGGCGTGGCTGGTGCGCGCCCGGATTGCGGCGTCAGGGCAGACGGCGACGATCGCGCCGCCCGAGCCGGTGTAGTTCGCGCTCGCGCCGCTCGCGCGGGCGCACTCGACCATCTCGACGTGGCGCGGGTCGAGCTCGAGCATCCGTCGTCGCGCATCGAAGCTGCGATCGACACAGCGGCGCAGCTCGGCGTGATCGCGTTGCCGAGCGCGGCGCGGGCGCGGCGGGCGAGGTCCCGAGCTCTTGCAGCGCGTCGACGACGACCGGCTCGCCGCGTGCGTGGCGCTCGCGCAATGGCGCGTGGACGGCGCCCGAGTCGCCGCCGGCGTCGGCGCGCCAGGCGATCAACAGCGGCGGCAGCAGCGCCGGGTCGAGCCGCTCGTAGGCGTGCGCGCCCGCGCTCGGGCTGAAGTCCATGAACATCAGGCCGCCGTGCGCCTGGGTGACGCGATCCTGGAGCCCGGCGGCGATCCCGAGCTCGTCAGTCTCGACGGCGAGCGCCATCGTCGCCAGCTCGGGTCGCCGAGCGAGCACTCATACAGCGAGCAGAGCGCGCGCAGGGTCGCGATCACGATCGCGCTCGAGCCTCCGAGCCCGACCCGCGCGGGATCGAGGTCGACACCTCGATCGCGGTCCGCGCCGCCGCGGGCTCGTGCTCGCGAGCGAAGCGGGCGACGGTCGCGCGCACGAGCTCGCTGTCGGGCGAGACCTCCAGCGCCGGCGCCGGCCACGCGAACGCCTGCGCCCGCAGACGGCCGAGCGTCAGCGCCAGGACGGCGCCGCCGTAGCCATCTGAGGGGTTGCCGGCGAGTGCCGCGCGCGCATGCGCCTCGCCGCCGGCGATTTCACTGCGGGCCATCTCGCTGCACAAGTGTGGCGGGCGTACAGGATCTCGGGCCCGCTGCGCCGCTCCGCGTCGAAGTGGGCCTCGATCGCGCGCTTGCGCTTGGCGGTCACCAACAGCACGGACTCGATCCCATCCCGCGCGAGCTCGTCGACCACGTACTGCAGCGCCGGCGTGTCGACGATCGGCAGCATCTCCTTCGGGACCGCTCGCGTGGCCGGCAGCAGTCGGGTTCCGCGACCCGCTGCCGGAACGACCGCGCGCGTGATCAAGCGACGTCGCGCGCGGCGCCGGGCGCCGGCGAGCGCAGCAGAGCCGAGCGGTATCCGGCCGCGAGACGCGCGAGCGACGCCTCCCAGGTCCGTTCGCGCACGACCGCGAGCGCGGTCTTGCGAAGGCGCTCGCTCAGCAGCGGCGAATGTACGAGCCCGAGCAGCCGGTCGGCGAGCGCGTCGGGGTCGGCGGGCGCCAGCAGCCCCGTCTCGCCGTCGACGATCAGCGACGACGGCCCGCCCTCATCGACCGCGACGACCGGGAGGCCGCTCGCCTGAGCCTCGAGGATCACCTGGCCGAAGGTGTCGGTCTGGCTGGCGAACATGAACGCGTCGGCACTGGCGTAGGCGCGCGGAAGATCCTGGCCGCCGAGCCAGCCGAGGAACGTCGCGTGCTCCCCGAGCCGCTCGCGGAGGTACTGCTCCTCGGGACCACCGCCGGCGAGCACCAGGTGAAGCCCGGGGTCTCGCCGGCGGGCCGCGACGAACGCGTCGGCGAGCAGGCCGACGCCCTTCTCCCTAGTCAGGCGCCCGGCGTAGAGGACATTCGTCGCACCGGCGAACCTGCCGGGCGTCCGCAGCGCCGGGTCAAAGCGCTCGAGGTCGACGCCTCGGTCCCAGCGCGCGATCCGCGCCGGCGCGATCCCCAGCTGCGCGAGGCGTGCGTCGGTGGCGGGACTCGGCGAGAGCACGAGGTCGCAGCCGCCGTAGAAGGCCCGCAGCGCGATCGACGTGATCGCCTCGAGCTGACGGTTTTCGGAGCGCAAGCCGGCGTATGCCGCCAGCTCGGTGTGATAGCTGCCGAGCACGGGCAGCTCGAGCACCCGCGCCAGCAGCCAGGCGCCGATCCCCGCCGGTCCCGGAGTGCAGAGATGGATCAGGTCATACCTGCCTTCGGCAAGCGCTTCGACGAGCCCCGGGAGCGTCGGCACGCCGATCTTCAGCCCGGGATAGAAGGGGATGTCGATCTCGGCCACGGCGCTCAGCCGGCGGTCGACGTCGGCATCCGTGCCGATCACCTCGACCTCGTAGCCGGGCACGCCGCGATCGCGGATCTGGCGGATCGTATGGGTGACCCCGTGCATGCCTCCAAGGCCGTCGGCCACGAGCGCCACCCGCGGCCGATCCCCGTCGCTGCGGGTCAGCTTGAGCTTCTCACGACCGAGGAACGCCGATGCCGCCGCGTATGGGATCGCCGGCAGACACGCGTCGAACAGCGAGTTCTGGAGCTCGACGAGATCGACCGACTGATGCTCGAGCGCGGTCGCGGTCTCGTGGACCGCGGTGGCGAGCTTGCGCTCGTGGATCCGCCGCGCCCGTCGGAACAGATCGGGGTGCCCGAGTTCGCCCTCCTGGAGCATCGCCAGAAGCAGGTGCTCGTCGACCTTCAGCTCCATGCCCGCCAACCACGACCGCAGCAGCGCCCGCGCATCCCCGGGGCCGAGGTCGGCTCCCACTTCTCCTTGGCGGACGTCACCCTCGCACATCACCCGTTCGACGATCTTGAGCACTGCCCCCGGATCCGGGCGCTCAGGGTCCTGGCCCGGTCCGAGGCTGCGGATCGCGAGCGCCATCGCGGCATGCGTCCACTTGGCCGCGCTCCCCTGAGCGCCATGCGCGACCGCGCGTCCGGCGCGGATCTGAGCCAGGAACGCCGCCGGCGTCGCCGCGTACTCGGTCTCGGTGAACGTGCGGCCGATATCGATTCCGGCGTGGTCATCGGACCCTCCGATCGCGGTGCCTCCGTGGGTCTCGATGTACACGAACGCCGGCAGGTTGAGTTCCTTGGCGCGCGAGCCGTTGCGCGTCTCCCAGATCGGGAACAGCTGCGCGAGGCGGCGGCGATGTCGCGCCATCAACGGCGCCGCGACCGCGTAGAACGGGTGTGCGAGCGCCGCGGTGATCCCGTTGCCGCGCAGGTACTCGGCGCACGCCTCGACGTCGTCGTTGTGGGCCTGGAGCCACTCGTGGTCGTCGGGCGTGATCCCGTAGCAGAGGACGTGGACGGCCTGCGGTTCGCCCTTGAAGGAGACCGTCAGCTCCTCTGAGACGAACGTGTCGTCGAGATCGTCGATCGCCAGCGCGCCGTCGATCGTGTCGTGGTCGGTGATCGTCACGAAATCCATCCCGCGGCGCTTGGCAAGGGCGTAGACCTCCTCTGGTGGCGTCGCGCACTCGGGCAGCTGCAGCGAACGCTGGACGCCCAGCTTCGATAGCTGCGACGCGGTCGAGTGCACGTGCATGTCTGCGCGACTGTTTTCGTTCATGGCCACAGCATTCGCGCGTGCCCCGTCAGGGCAGTGAAGAACACGCTTTCGTTCTGTGACGTTGTTGTGAACGTCGGATGGGTGCCGGGCCGTTCGCAGAACATTGGCGCCATGGCGGCAAACTCGATCGCCGATCAGCTCGCCCTGTCGCGCGGCTCCCTGCGCGTCGAGCTGACCCTGCGCCCGTTCTCGTTCACGGTCCGCCGCGCGGGCCGCAGGCTCGTGCGCGCGGCCGGCCTGTGGGTCGCCGACGGGACCGCCGCCGACCAGTTCATTGCGCTGACCGAGGGCGTGATCGCCCATGAGGACCGCGCGCTCGCCGAGCGCGCCCTGCACGCGCGGGTGATCGCGGTCGACGACGCCTCGGTACAGCTCGCGGTCGGCCTGCACGGCGGGCGAATGGCGCGAGCGCGGATCGAGCTGCGCGCCGGTGAGCAGTTGGGGCTCGAGCTCGAGGCGGACGGCGCGCCGCTCCGGCTCGGCTGCGACTGGGACCGGCGCTCCGGTGAGCGGCTCGTCGGCCTCGGACTGCGCCACAACACCGCCTTCGACCAGGCAGGCCGCAGCATCCAGCTCGGTGCCGACCGCCGCTACACCGGCCCTGACTGCCCGCCGGAGATGCTCGCCGAAGGCGGTATCCCGCAGGGCGACTGCGCTCCGGTCCCGTGGCTGCTCTCGAGCCGCGGCTACGGGGTCTGGTGCCAGACCGACTCCAACGGAGCCTGCTTCGAGCTCGATTCCGAGCGGATCTCGGTCTCGACGCGTGCCGATAGCGGGCCGCTGCGTCTACTCCTGCTCTGTGCGCGAACGCCCGCGGCGCGGCTGCGCGCGTTCTGTCGTCTGACGGGGTTCCCGGCGCTGCTGCCGGAGTGGGGCTACGGGTTCTGGAAGAGCCGCGACCTCTACGAGCATCAGGACGACGTCGTCGCCGAACACGCGGGCTTTCGGCGCCATCGCATTCCACTCGACGCGATCGTGATCGACTCGCCGTGGGCGACGCAGTACAACACCTGGGAGTTCAACCCGCACCAGTTTCCGGACGCGCGCGGAATGGTCTCGATGCTCCGCGCGGACGGCGTACGGACCGTCGTCTGGGTGACGCCATGGGTGAACGTCGACTCCCGCGACGGCCAGATTCCGCCGCAGCGCGAATCGGAGCGCCTGCACGCCGTGCCCGCGCCCAATTACGAGCCCGCGGCGACCGCGGGCCACTTCGTGCGTGAGGGCGAGCGGCCGTTCGTCGCCCAGTGGTGGATGGGCACCGGCTCCCCGGTCGACTTCACGAGCCTGGCCGCCGAGGCGTGGTGGCGCGAGTCCGCCAAGCGGCTGCTCGAGCTCGGAGTCGAGGGGATCAAAGCCGACGACGGCGAGGGCTACTACATCCCCGATCACGTCACGCTCGCCGATGGGCGCACGGGGGCGCAGGCGGCTTGGGCGCTCGGCGGGCTGTATCGCGAATCGATGCAGCGCGCGCTCGATGAAGCTCACCCGGGCAGCGGCGTGCTGTTCGGGCGTTGCGGATGGACCGGCCAGCACGCCACCGGCGTAACCTGGGCGGGCGACCAGGCATCGGACTTCTGGTCACTGCGGGTGCTGCTGGTCTCCGCGCTCAGCGGCGCCTGCAGCGGCTTCTCGAACTTCTCCCACGATGTCGGTGGCTATCTCGGTCACCGGCTCGTCGAGCGCTGCCCCTCGGAGCTCCTGCTGCGCTGGGTGCAGTTCGGCTGCTTCACGCCGCTGATGCATGCCCACGGGCGGATGCCCCAAGAGCCATGGCACTACGGCGAGCGCGTGCTGGACCTCTACCGCGCCTACGTCCTCCTGCACGAGCAGCTCGTGCCCTACGTGCGTGCGGCCGCGCGGACCGCCGCCGAGCGTGGCCTGCCGATCATCAGGCCGCTGTGCCTGATCGATCCCGAGGACGCGCGCGGCTGGTCGATCACAGATGCGTACGGCTACGGGCCGTCGCTGTGGGTCGCGCCGGTGCTCGACGACGGAGCGCGCGACCGCGAGGTGGCGCTGCCGCGTGGTGATTGGATCGAGACGTGGTCCGGTCGCCGGGTGCGCGGCGGTGGCGAAGTCGAGGCCGCCGCTCCGCTCGAGCGGATCCCGGTCTGGGTGCGGGACGGGTCGATCGTGGTCACCTACCGCGCCGAACAGGTCCGGTCGGGACTGGCGCACGTGCCTGAGGCGGGCCGGTCGCTGATCGCGACGCTCTGGGGGACGCCGCGGCTCGGTCGCGCCGCTGTCCGCCTGGCCGACGGGACGAGGATTGGCTGGCACCACGGACGCTGGGCGATACAGGGCGAGCGCGCACGGCGCGAAGTCGAGTTCGTGCACCGCCCGGCGGCGGACGCCTCACCGCCCGCGCGCGGGGTTTATCCTCGCGGCCGTGCACTTCGCCGAGCTGACAGCGGCCGAACAGCGGGTGCTCGGCTGCCTGATCGAGAAGCGCTGGACGACGCCCGACCAGTACCCGCTGTCAATCAACGCGCTGCGCCTCGCCTGCAACCAGTCGACCAACCGCGATCCGGTCACGACCTATGACGAGGCAACCATTCGCGTCGCCGCGCAGCGGCTCTCGCGTTACGGCCTGACGCGACTCGCGAGCGGCCACAGCTCGCGGGCGATCAAGTACAGACACCTCGCCGAGGAGGGGCTCGGCCTCAATCGTGAGCAGCTGGCGATCCTCTGCGTCCTGCTGTTGCGTGGCGCGCAGACCCCCGGCGAGCTGAAATCACGGAGCGAGCGCATGGCGTCATTCGGGTCGCTGGCCGATGTCGAGCGGGTCCTCGATGAGCTCGGCGAGCGCGGGTATGCCCGGCGCATAAGCCGTCGCCCGGGGCAGAAGGAGGACCGCTTCGAGCAGCTCCTCGGTCCCCACGCCGAGTCGGGCTCAGCCGACGGCGACTCGGGCTCGGCGCACGGCGACTCGGGCTCGGGCGACGGTTCGGGCTCGGCCGCGCCGCGGGCAGCTGCCTCCGTGAGCTCGTATGTTGCGCAGCCGGCCGCCGTGGGTGGCGCGTCTGTTCCAGCGCCGGCCGACGTGGGTCGCTCCTATGTGCAGCGAGCCGACCGACGAATCGGGCGACGGCGACGTCGCGGCCGCCGATCAGGACACGTATGAATCTGCGGCGCCGGCCGTCAGCTTCGGCTCGGATGCCCAGCGCGCCGACGGCCTGCAGCGGCGCCTTGACGCGCTTGAAGCCGAGGTCGAGCGCCTGCGGACGCTCGACGCCGAGGTGGCGCGGCTCCGTGCCGATCTGAATGATCTCCGCGCCCAGTTAGGTGGATAACGCCCGACCGTCAGGCGCAATCGAGTTCGAGCCCGCCCGCGTGGACTCCGGGCCTGGAGGCGAGCTCGCGCAGGCGATGCGCGATGAGATCGCGGTGCTGTACGACGGCCTCGAGCTCGACGGCGCGCAGATGCCGCGCGCGGGCCAGGCCGAGCTGAGCGCGCCCGGCGGCGTCTTCATCGTCGGGCGCCTGCACGGCGATCCGGTCTGCTGTGGCGGCGTCAAGCGCCTTGATCGGCGCGCCTGCGAGATCAAGAGGATGTACGTCGTTCCGGAGCTGCGCGGCAAGGGCGTCGCCCGGCGGCTGCTGCACGAGCTCGAGGATCAGGCCCGCGGGCTCGGCTACGAGTGCGCCCGGCTCGACAGCGGGCCGAAGCAGCTCACTGCGGTGGGCCTGTACCGGTCGGAGGGGTACGTCGAGGTTGACGACTTCAACGGCAACCCGATCGCGGTCTACTGGGCGGAGAAGCTACTGCGCTGAGCGCCTTCGGCTACAGGATCCCGATCTCGGAGTTGTCTCCGACGAGGAAGCGGTACGCGCGCGGCTGACGCTGGTCGCGCCCGATCTTGACGTTGCGCCCGAGCAGCGAGGATTCCATCCGTCCGGCGAGGTTGCGCACTTCCGAGCAGCTCAACAGGATCGAGTGCTCGATCTCGGCGTTCTCGATCACGCACCCCTCGCCGACGGCCGTGTACGGGCCCACGTAGCAGTTGATCAGCCGCGCGCCGGCGCCGATGATCGCGGGCCCGCGGACGGCCGAACGTTCGAGCGTCGCGCCCTGCTCGATCACGACGCGGCCGTCGACCTGCGAATCCGACAGCTGCCCGTCGACCCGCCCTTCGACCGTCTCGAGCACGAGCCGGTTGGCCGCCAGCATGTCCTCGAGTCGGCCGGTGTCCTTCCACCACCCCTTGACGATGTGAGGCTCGACGCGCATCCCGTCGTCGACCAGGTGCTGGATCGCATCGGTGATCTCGAGCTCGCCGCGGGCCGAGGGCTCGATCGCCCGTGCGGCGCGGTGGACCGCGGGCGTGAACATGTAGACGCCGACCAGCGCCAGGTTGGTCTTCGGCTCGGTCGGCTTCTCGACCAGCCGCACCACCGCTCCGTCCTGGAGCTCGGCGACGCCGTACTGGTCCGGATCGGGAACTGGAGTCAGCAGGATCAGCGCATCGGGCTGACCGGCGCGGAACGCCGCGACGAGATCACGGATCCCGCCCTGGAGCAGGTTGTCGCCGAGGTACATCACGAACGGCGAGTCGCCGAGGAAGTCCTCGGCGGTCAGCACCGCGTGCGCGAGCCCGGCAGGCTGGTCCTGGACGATGTACGTCAGGCGCACGCCGAACCGGCTCCCATCACCGGCCGCGGCGCGGATCTCACCGCCGGTCTCGGGCGCGATGATGATCCCGACGTCCTCGATCCCGGCATGTGCCATCGCCTCGATGCCGTAGAAGAGGACCGGCTTGTTCGCGACCGGCACGAGCTGCTTCGCGCTCGTGTGCGTGATCGGCCGCAGCCGGGTGCCCTTGCCGCCGGACAGGATCAATCCCTTCAACTCCCTCATGACCGGCGGAGCGTACCGATCTGGCTTGCGCTGTTCGGCCGCGCACGAGGTCTATCGTGCGAGCATGATCTTCGTCACCGGAGCCGGAGGGGGCGTCGGCGGCGAGTTGCTGGCGCGTCTGCGCGAAGCTGGGCACCCGGCGCGGGGCGGTTACCACTCGGCGGCGCGGGCGCGAGCAGGCGGACGGCGATGCGGTCGTCTTTGACCTTGACCGTCCCGACAGTCTGGCGGCAGAGCTCGACGGCGTCGACTCGCTGTTCCTGATCGGGGCGATGGGACCGAGGCAGCCCGAACAGGAGCTCGCGGCGGTCACCGCCGCACTCGATGCGGGCGTCGGTCGCGTGGTCAAGCTCTCGGTCTGGCGGGCCGAGGAGTTGCTGACCCCGATCGCACGGATGCACCGTCCCGTCGAGGAGGCGCTCGAGTCCTCGCAGCTTCGATGGACGTTCTTGCGCCCGAACTTCTACATGCAGAACTTTGCGCGCCAGATGGCGACCTCGATCGCGACCGTCGGCGAGATCGCGCAGCCGGCGGCCTGGGCACCAATCAGCTTCATCGACGCGCGGGACGTCGCGCGCGCCGCGGCGGCGGTCCTCACCGGTGATGGGTACGACGGTCGCGTGTACTCGCTCACGGGCCCGCAGGCGCTGACGTTCGAGCGGGCGGCGCAGACGTTCGCCGCGGTGCTTGACCAGCCGTGCGCGTTTGTCGAGCTCTCAGACGAGGAGGCGCGAGCCCGAATGCTCGCCCGCGGCGTGCCCGAGTTCTACGCTGACGCGCTGATCGAGGTCAGCCGCGCGTATCGCGACGGCGGCGCGGAGAGCGTGACGGATGACGTCGAGCAGCTCACCGGCAGGCGTCCGACGAGCCTGTCGACGTTCGTGCGCGACTACCAGCACATGTTCGCCGCGGGCGGGTAGGACGCGCCAGGCGGCAAGGACGAGCCGCGGGCTGGTACGTGCCGGCGGCCCGCCGGCGATCAGTACATGCCGGCGAGCTTGCGGTGGTCCCAGCTGGTCGTCCGCTGCGCGGCGAACCGCATCGCGACGCGCTTTGCCGCCTGCGATGCAACCGCCGCCTCGATCTCGGGCGTGACCTCGCCGCCGCCGTAGCGGGCCAGGAGCTGCGCCCCGAGCGCGACGACGACCGCGTACTCGCGGTGCAGCTCGGTGCGAGCCTCGATCATCACGCCGCAGAGCTCGTCATACGAGTCACCGTCCTCGATCTGGAGCGTCGCCCGCGGGTCGCGCTCCAGGTTGCGCACCTTCTGGGACTTGGCATACGTCCAGGCCCAGATCTCGCCGTCGCGGACCACGTACCACAGCGGCATCAGATGGGGCCAGCCGCGCGGGCCGTTGGTCGCACAGATCACGACCCGCTGCTGCTCGAGGAAGTCGGCCTGCTCGGCGGCGGTCAGCTTGATCTGCGCGCGCCGGTTCACGGCCGGCGGCTCAACGCGGGATCAGCTCGCTGCCCGCCGCGATCGCCTCGGCGGCAGCCCGCACCGCGGCACGGGCATCCTCGGGCTCGAGCACGGCCGCGTCGCCGGCCTCCTTGAGCGTCTCGCGCACGAGCCAGTCGACGCCCGCGAAGCCGAGCTCGACCACGATCGACCCATCGTCAAGCTCGGCGAGCGCGCCACGCTCCTCGCGCGCCCAGCGCGCCCGCTCGGGGGACACCCAGACCTGAGCCCGCCGCGACGCGGGCACCTCGCCGGTCCGCGGCCACCCGTCGACGTCGGCCGCTGGGTCGACGTCGGGCCGCGGTGAGAACGACTCGGAGGTCACAGTCGCCGACTTGATCCGGTCAAGGCGGAAATGGCGCACGTCGCCCCGGCTGGGATCGAAGCTCGCCAGGTACCAACCCTCGCGACCGTTGATCAGCGCGTACGGCTCGACGAGCCGGGTCGAAAACTCATCCTCGTTCTCCTTGTAGTACTCGAACGAGAGCAGCCGTCGCCCGGCGATCCCGCGCGACACCTCGGACGCGATCTCGGCGTCGTCGCCGCCCGGGGGCGCAAACTGAAGGCCCTCGTGGACGGGGTCCTCGCCGAGCGCGCCGACCACCTTCTGGCGCACCGAGGCAAGCGACCCCTCCGGGATGTGCTCGCCGATCAGGTCGATCGCGGCCACGAGCGCCTTCGCCTCGACCGGCAGCAGACGCGCCGGGCGCGCGAACGAGTCGCCGTAAGGCTCGGGGTCGACCTCGATCGTCCCGTCGGCGTGGATCTCGGCGTAGAGCACGTATGTGCCGGCGCCGAAGTTGACGACGTTGAGCACCGAGATGTCCTCGCGCAGCTCCTGCTCGGAGATCTTCAATGCGGTGCAGATCTCGTTCGTGCTCAGCAGCCGGCCGGCGCGTCCGGCCTCGATCAGGATGCTCGCGAGCGTCACCAGCCGGGCGAAGCGCTCGGGGCGGATTGCGGCGTCGGGGCGGCTGCCGTTGCCGTCCTCGAACTCGCGTTCACCGCGCGCGCCGGCGTCGGGCGCCGGATGCGCCCTGGCGGGCGCCACCGGGTCGGCGACCTGCGGGTCGCCCGCGTGGCGCTCGACCAGCAACGAGACTCGGTCACGGAGCTCGGACGCAAGCTCGGGCGGCCCGACGATCCGCGCGTTGTCCCCCAGCCCGAGCGCCCACGCGATCAGCTGGCGGGAGTTCGAGTACTGGGTGACGAACAGCAGATCGCCCCCGTCACCGTCCTCGGTCGCCGGGCGCATTTCCCCGTAGCGGCCGAAGTGACGCGCGATCTGCCACGCGATCCGCTGGCTGATCCAGACCTCGGCCGTGCCGATCGGCTCGCCGAACTGCCAGTCGATCCGGTTGGCGTAGGCGCGTGGGTCGAAGTTCGCCGGGCGCTGGAAGTCGTGCTCGGCCTTGGTCGCGTAGCCGACCTTGCCGCGGATCCGCGAGAGCCGGAAGACCCTGATCGCGCTGCGCTCGTGCGAGCGGCCGACGACGTAGAACTGGCCGCCCTGGTAGAGCAGTTGGTAGGGGTCGACGCGCCGCGCGCCGAGCTCGTCGCGCTCCATCGTGTGGTAGTCGAACACGATCGTCTTGCGCCGAAAGATCGCGGTCTCGATCTTCGCCAGCCGGTGCGAGACCTCGTGTCCGCCGGCGGCGCCGGTGATCCCGAGCGCGACCGTGCTCTGCTCGGGGGCGACAAGTGGGCTGGGACGGCCCCAGGAGATCTGCTGGAGGGCCAGTCGCAGAGGCTCGGCATAGGCGAACTCGCCGTCGAGCAGCTGCAGCGCCGTCCGCAGCGCCGCGAGCTCCTTGTCGGTGAAGGCGATCGGCGGTAGATGGAAGTTCTCGGGCGGGAGCGAGTAGTTCTCCTGCTCGACGAGCCCGTCGACCGGCTTCTCGACCGCGAGCACGATCCCGAGTGCCTCGAGCTCGGAGCGGTCGGCGTAGAAGCGACGCGCGAACGCGTCCTCGTTCATGACGCTGTAACCCTCGACATCGCGGCGGATCTCGGGCGCCGTCACCGGCCTGCGCTCGGCCATCAGATACGAGATCAGTGACAGCTGTCGGATCAGCTTCTCGGTGTCTTTCGCCATCCCGCTCCCAACTCTAGTCGTGGACTCTGAGCTCCGGATCGGGGCGACCTTCAGCGGTCGCTATTTGCGCAGATTTGGGCGCGAGCCAGCGAACGGCCACCCGGACGCACGGGTCGGCAAAGTCGGCAAATCCGCCCGCGTGTCAGCAAACGTCGCCGCGATCCGTATTAAGAACTCGATGAAGCGTTTTCTCGTCGGGCTGCTGCTCCTGGTGCTCCCGCTTGCATTCTGCGCGGCGGCGAGTGCCAAGGGCACGGTCGCGCCCCCGGGGAACTCGAGCGTCTCGGAATACGTCGAGAGCATCCCCACCGTGAAGGGCAACCGCCCGACGACCACGATCGGCAAGCACGGTGGTGCAGCGAAGCACTCCGGCGCTACCGTGGGCGCGAGCGGCTCAAGCAGTGCAAGCGGCACAAGCAGTGCAGCGGCGCCGGCAGCGCGACGACCCGCACCCGAGCGCTCACCTCGGCTGACCAGCGCGCGTTGGCTCGCCAGGGGAGCAGCGGCCGCCAGACCGCGGCGCTCGTGGCTGCGACAGCGATCGGCCGGGGAGGCGGCGGGTCAGGGCCGGGCGGCGGTGCGACGGGCGGAAGTGGCTCGGCACTGAACGCGAACGGCTCGGCCGGCTCCGGCGGCAGCGCGGTCGGCTCGGCGAGCTCCGCAAACAGCCCCGCGAACGGCTCGGCGGGCTCCGGCAACGGAGGCTCGGCGCCCGCGAGCTCCGTGTTGAGCGCGATGATCGGGGGCGGTTCGCAGGGCGGTCTCGGGCCGGTGCTGCTGGTGATCCTGATCCTCGTTGCCCTCGCCCCGGGGCTGCTGTTGCTGCGCAAGCGCCGCGGCGCCGACGACTGACGTAGGCCGCGCGTAGATGGAGTCGGCTCTTACCCGTTCGCGCGCGGCAGGGGCGCAGACAGCACGCCGGGTCGACTGGCACGCCGCCGGCATCTGGGTGCTCGCCGGCGGTCTCGTGTTGTACCTCGCGCTCGACGGTGGCGGCTACGACCTCGTCGTCCACAGCCAGGTGGCGATCGTGGTCTGGTGGATCGTCCTGATCGGCGCCGCCTGGGGGGTATTGCCGGTCACGCCCCTGTCACGGGCCGCCTGGGGAGGGCTGGCGTTGCTTGGCGCCTTCGTGGGCTGGACGGCGCTCGCGTCGAGTTGGTCGCTGAGCCAGGAGCGCAGTCTTCAGGATCTATCGCTGGTCGCTCTCTATCTCGGGATCCTCGTTCTAAGCCTGGGGACCTATCCCGATCGCCAGCGCGCAATGCGCCACACCATCAACGCGGTCGCCGCCGCGATCGTGATCGTTGCCGCCTTGGCGCTGGCCTCACGTCTTGACCCGGGATTGTTCCCCGCGGCGCGCGCAGACCGCAAGCTTCTTCCTGGGGCCCGCGGTCGCCTCAGCTGGCCGCTGAACTACTGGAACGCACTCGCGGCGCTGATGGCGTTGGGCCTGCCGCTGCTGCTGACGATCGCGAGCTCGTTCGCTCGCACGATTCGCACGCAGGCAGCCGCCGCCGGCGCGATCCCGTGATCGCGCTATGTGGCTATCTCACGCTTCTCACGCGGCGGGGCATTTGAAGCGGCGGGGGCGTGGTCGTGATTCTACTGCTCGCGCCTGACCGGATCCCGAAGCTCGCGACGCTGTTGGTCGTCCGCGGCCGGAAGCGCGGCCCTGGTCGCGGCCGCGGTTCGCCGCAGTGCAATCGAGCGCGGCCTCACTGGCGCGGCGGCGCATCACCAGGGCGCCACGCTGCTCGTCACGATCGTCCTGGTCTGCGCCGGCGTCGCGCTCGCGCAAGCCGGAATCGGTCTAGCCGTGCGCCACGGGACCCCACCTCGCTGGCTTGTGGTGTCTCCGCGCCGCGCCCGGGACGCTGTTTGCGGGCGCGGTCGCCGCCGCGGTGGTTATCGCGCTTGTCGCCGGGCGCGCCGGCACGGCTCTCGCATGCCTGGCAGGACTTCAAGCAGCCAAGAGCGGCAGCGCTCACGACAGCGGCAATCGGGCGCTTTGGAACGGTCAGCGGGAACGGCCGCTACGACTACTGGAAAGCTGCCGTCCACGCGACCAGTGGCCATCTGCTCGATGGCTCTGGTCCTGGAACGTTCGTGTTCCTGTGGCAGAAGCGCGCTACGTACTCCAGCCCAGTGCAGAACGCGCACTCGCTGTATTTCGAGACTCTGGCTGAGGTGGGAGTGGTCGGGCTCGCGCTGCTGCTCGGCTTCTTCGTCCTCGTGATCGCCTCCGCGGTCAGGGCGACTGTGCGCGCCCAGGACGAGGAGCGCATGCGGGCGGCCGCAATCACGGCTGCGCTGGTAGCATTCGCGCTCGCGGCCGGCGTCGACTGGGTATGGCAGATACCAGCGTTGCCGGCGGCGTTCCTCTGCTCGGCGCGGCCGTGCTCGTGCGCCAGGCGGCCGCGTGTAGTTCCGTGAGCCCGGGGGGCCGAGACGGAGTACGCGCACGGGCGCGGCATTCTGGTGACAAGGGTCGGTGCCGTGGCGCTTGGGCTGGCATGCTTGGTCGCGATCGGGATTCCACTGGCGACGACCAACGACGTACGTAAGAGCCAGGCGGCGGCGGCGTCGGGGGACCTGCCTCTGGCGTTGAGCGATGCGCCGGGCGGCGGCAAGCGTCGAGCCCGGCGCAGCCTCGCCCCAGTTGCAAACGGCGCAGGTACTGGAGGCGCAGGGTCGGCTTCGGGCTGCCGCTGCGAGCGCTCGTCGGGCCACCGCCGACGAGCCCGACAACTGGAGCAACTGGCTTGTGCTCTCTCGCATTGAGGCCGAAGATGGCCATACGCGGGCAGCGGTCAGTGCGTATCGTCGAGCACGGTCACTGAATCCAACGTCGCCCGTGTTCGTAGCGCTGGCCAAGGAAACCGGGACCTTGAGCAGGAAATGAGTGAGCGGCCCGACAATGGAGCGCAGCTGGGACCGCGCGAGCAGCGACTCGGCGAGGAGCTCGCTGCCCAGCGTCCGGTCCCGCCGGCAGGATTCAGAGGCACGCTGCGCCGGCGCCTCGGTGCCGGCGATCCCGGCTACGGTCCCCGTCCTGAGCACCTTCGCCTGATCGTCGCCGCGTCGCTGGCCTCAGGAACCGTGCTGATCGGCCTGGGCGCACTGCAGGCCACCGGCGCCCTCTAGCGCCGGTCTCGCTCGCTCACCGTGGCGCCGGTGGCGTCGAGCAAATCACGGAGCCTGCGCAGCGACCTGGACGTGATCTGTTGGACGTTGGAGAGCGTGAGCCCGAGTAGCTCGGCGATCTGGGCGCCGGTCAGGTCACCGCCGAAACGCAGCGCCAGCACCTCACGGTCGCGGTCACCGAGCTGGGCCAGCGCGGCGGCAAGTTCGGGTGCCGTGGTCAGCCGCTCCTCGGGTCCCGCGACCGCCGGGAGGGCATGCTCGTCGAGCGGCTCGAGTTGACGTGACCGATCCCGGCGCAGGTAGTCGATCAGGAGGTTGCGCGCGATCGCAAGCAGCCAAGCGCTCTCGGACGCGCGACGGGGATCGAATCGGCTCCAGGCGCGGAGCGCCCGTTCAAAGGTGGCCTGAGTGAGGTCCTCCACACTGGCGCGGTCGCCCAACCGGTAGGCGAGAAAGCCATACACGCGCCAAACGTGATCCTCGTAGACGCGCGCAAACTCGCGCGCAGCGCGAGTCGGATCGTCGGAGGGTCCAGCGGGTGGTCCGATGGCCGAGCAGGCTACCGACGCCGGCTTGGAGATGGACCCTTCAGCTGCACAGGCACCGGCAGTGGGTCAACAGAGGCAACCGAGCACTACAAAGGGCTCGACCGCCGCTTGTGTTTTGCCCGGAGCAGCATCGCTCCATAGGCCGTGAGGTCCAGCGTGTAGCGCTTCCACAGGCTGCGCGGCGCACGGGAAAGGCGGTATGCCCAGTTGAGCCGCAGCGTGCGGGTCCAGTTCGGATACCAGTAGATACGTTCCGCGAGATGGTCGAGGTAGCTTCCGCCCGTGATAATCACCGGCACATCGAGCCGGTCTGCCACCTGCCACACCCAGGTCTGCTGCATGGGAGTGGGAAGGGAGACGTGCAGGATGTCGGCCTGCGAGGCGTTGATCGTCTGAACCATCATCTCGATGTCGGCATTGTCGTAGCGCCCCGGGTGCCCGCGCAACACATCCCAGTAACCGTGAAGCGTCCCGGCGATCGGGAGGCCGGGAAATGCCTCTGTCACGTTGGCGGCGGCCCGCTCGGCGATCCCGTCGGCGCAGCCGAATAGGAAGTTGGAAAAGCCGTGCTGGGCCGACAAGGCGAACAGCTTTGGGCAGATGTCATCGTTTGCCTGTCGATCGGGCACGGGTAGGCCCATCCAGCGCCCGCCGAGGACGACGCCCCACCCATCGGGCAAGACGATGTCGAACCGCCCGATCTTCTCGGCCAGGCTGGCGATCCGGTGCGTACGCAGCACGTAGTCAGGATTGATGAACGACACCGTCAGCCGTGACCGCGTCTGGACGGCCCGCGCGACGGCCTCGAGAAACTCCTCGTCCGCCAAGCACGACAACCCGATCCCGAGAAAGTCGTGTTTCTGCGCTCGGTATAGATCCCCCAGTTGCAGCGAGAGCGGCTGCGTTGTGACCCGGCCTGCATGCTCGCCGCTCGGTCTCACAACAGGCCCTCCGATTCGAGCAGACGGTTGAGCCCGGCGCGCAGGTCCCAGTGCCGCTGCCAGCCGGCGGTCTGCATCAGCCTGCGTGGATCTGAGACGAGGTGTCCGTCCCTGTCGCGCATCCGTGCCGGCACCTGCCGCACCTCAAGCGGGCTGCCGATAAGCACCTCGATCGTCGCGACCACCTCCTCGATCGCCACGCCGACGCCGCTCCCCACATTGAAGACCTCGAGCCCGGCCGGGCCCGGCACAACCGCCGCCAGCGCTGCGACGGTATCGGCGACGAAGATCAGATCTCGCCTCGGCCACAAGTTGCCAAGCTCGATCGGTTTCGCCCTGCGAAGTGCCAGCATGATGTCGGGCAGCACGTGGGGATTGGTCTCCCTTGGCCCGTAGGTGTTGAAGAGGCGGGCCACCACCGTGCGGACTTCCGGCCGGTCACGGTGGAAGCGTGCGACGATCTGCTCGCCCATCCATTTGGATACCCCATACGCCTCGTCAGGCCGTGGGGACGCGGTTTCGGGAAATGGATCAGTTCCGAACCCGTAGATCGCCGCGCTGGACGCGAATACGAGGGTCCGTAGCGGCGTCCCGGATAACGCCCGGAGCACGGCCTCGAGGCCGAGCACGTTCACATCGAGGGCTTCGTCAGGGTGCGCGTTGCAGTACGGGATGTAATGCAGAGCGGCCAGATGGAAGACGGTGTCGGGCGCAAAGTCCTGGATCGGGGGTAGATTCGCGGCACTCTTGATGTCTCCCTTGACGAGTGTCAGCCTGCCGCTGGACTCCGCGTGCGCGAGATGGTGGAGCCGTCCTGATCGGAAGTCATCGATCACAAGCACCTCCGCCCCCGATCGCAGCAACTCATCCACGAGGTGCGAGCCGATGAACCCAGCTCCGCCGGTGACCAGCACACGGCGCATCTGGCGATCGTGCGCCTGGCGAGCCTGCGGCGCGCGGCTATCGCGCCCACTGAGGGCCATTCGCTCTCCCGCGGCGAGGCTGATGCCACAGATACCCATAGCGGGCGAGCAGCGGCAGCGTGATTGCGGTCACCGTCCGGCGCTGCACCTTGGACATTGCCGTGCGCCACTCGTCGTCCAGCCGGATCGGAATCCGGCCGGCTGCAAAACGCAGGGGATTGCCCGACGCGGAATGAGAAACATACAGCTCGGCCCACCGACCGTTTCCGTCGCGGCCGACGAATCCGAGCTGCTCGCTGTCAACAGGCAGGTTCGTGAACGCCGCGACGCGGGCCAGCGTCAGCTCCGGGTCGCTCACGAGATCCTCGTAGCGCACCCGGAGCGTCGGCGTGCCAATCCCGGCAAGAAGCTGCACGGCTCCATTCTGGTAATCCCACTGCCAAGCCGCACTGGCCGGCTCGACTGTGGCCATATAGCTCGGCACCGCCGTTTCCGGTCGCCTGACCTTTCGCGTCCACGAGTACGCGACGGCGCGACTGTCACGCACGAGATGAATCACGCGGAGATCGAGCTCGGCGCACGCCCGCAGGCAGAACGCGAACGATGCGTTCTTGCTCGAATCGACGATCACCTCGCACCCGCTCACCACCCCGATCGCACCGTAGATCTTGCGGATGTAGTCCAGGTACTCATCAAGCAAGCGCCTGAAGCCCGGTCGCAACGCGGGGGCGACGAGCCACGGGACGAAGCGAGTCCGATCGACCGCCGACCGCAGCTCGGCGACACGCGGCACGCTGGCGTCGGCACAGTCCCACCCTCCGAACGCGGTCGTGACCACCTGTTCCCAGAACGAGCATTGGCGGAACGGCTCGCCGCAACTGCAGCGGTCTTGCTCCGCGACGCCGCGCTCCCACATATAGGCGAGCTCGCCGACCGGGCACGTGCCGGGCAGTGCGCCGACCATTCGCCCCAGCAGCGTGCTTCCGCTACGGCCGATACCGGCGATATAGATGACCCTGGGTGGTGGTGGATGCCCCCGCATCGCTTGCTCAGGACGTCGGCGGCGCGCCAGCAGCGCCAGGCAGAGCGCGCAGCGCACACGCCGTCCTCTTCCCCCCGCGGGCCTCGATCCTGGCTACCATCCGGCTGCAGCCTAAAGGTCCGTGGTGGCAGAGGGGAATTAACCGACCGTGGTCACCGGCCGTGTCGCGGGGCGGCCCACACAGCGCAGCGTGAATGACGCCACCGATATGAGCCTCTCGAGCAGCCCGTACTCGTTGGAGCTGGCCGACTATCTGGCAGTCGTGCGCCGTCGCTGGCGGATCGTTCTGGTGCTCACATGCTGCGGCTTGCTGACTGGGATCGTCGCCATCAAGCTCGCGACGAAGGAGTACACCGCCACAGTCTCGGTCTACGTCACCGCGCTCGAGGGTGCTGACAGCCAGGCGGCCGGCGGCGTGCCGCGACCGGTCAACATGGACAACGCGGCACACCTGGTCAGCTCGCAGCAGGTTGCTGCACTCGCTGCGAGGCGGCTGCGCTCGCCGCTCGCCGGATCGCAGCTCCGTAGCCGCGTCAGCGTCACGGTGCCGGCGAACAGCACCATCTTGAAGATCAGCTGCCAGGCTCCGAAGGCCGGCGATGCCGCGGCCTGCGCGAATGCCGTTGCGGGCGCCTACCTCTCGGTACGGGTGACGGACGCGGTCGGCCTCGTCAGCCGGCAGGCGCATCACACGACACTCGCTGGCCGCGTCATCACCCCTGCGAGCGCACCGGCTTCGCCGAGCTCGCCGCGGCCCGTGCTGCTGCTCGCCAGCGGGCTCCTGGCGGGCCTGGTCATCGGTTTGCTCGCCGCCTTTCTTGTGGATCATCGCGACCAGCGCCTGCGCACGCGGAGGGACGTCGAGCGGTTCCTCGGTCTGCCGGTCGTTCCGAGTCTTCCATTTGTCTGCATGCCCGAGACCGGGCAACCCGGCAGATCGGCCGTCACCGCCGTGCCCGCGTCGCTGGCCACTGAGCGGTTCACCGAGCTTGGTCGCTTTGCCACCGCCGGGCTGGGCGAGGATGGTCAGGTGATTCTCGTTGCGACAGCTGACCCCGGCGCCGGCACCGGCGTGAGCGTTGTCGCCGCGGGTCTGGCCACCGCGCTCTCGCAGCCCGGCGGAGATGTGTGGCTAACGTCCACGAGGCCGATGGCGGCGCCGCAGTTACTCGGCGTGGCCGGGGGAAGGGGCCTTAGCGAAGTCCTCGCAGGACATGCGTCGGTGCACGAGGTGGCTATGCCTGCGGCCGATGTCCAGGGCCTGCGGGTGATCGGCGCGGGGACCGCGGTCTCGGACCAGCGGCTCGCCCTGCGGCACGACGCCGTTTTCCGGCTGCTCGCCGAGCTGCGCTCGAGCGCGCGCTATGTGGTCGTCGAAACCGAGCTCGTGCCCCAGGACCCTGACGCATACAGCTTTGCCGGGCTCGCGGACGCCGTGATCCTCGTGATCGAGGAGTCCCGGACCGAACGGGGTGCTGCGATCGAGTGCCTAGATCGCCTTGACCGGCTCGCCACCACGGTTTTGTGTGTTGCGATCGTCCGTCCGGTCCCGGACGACGGCCGGGCAGCACCGCCGATCGCCCAAGACGGGCCGCGACGAGCGGCTGCGCCCGATCCGCTCGCCGCTCAGATCCCGGGGCGCGAGACGACGAACCCGCTATGAGCGCGGGGGCGCACCCGACACGGTGGACCCTGCTGACCGCCAGGCACAAGCTCGCGCGCAACCCTGCCTGGCCGATCACGGCGCTGCTGGTCGGCTATCCGGTGTGGTGGGCGCTTGGCGTATCCGATTTCATGTGGATCGTCCTCGCGGTTCCGATGGCGGCGCAGATGCTCACCTGGCGGGCGCGCGGGGAGCGGGCGATCAAGGTGCCGGACGCGTTCGGGATCTGGCTGCTGTTCCTGATCTGCGCCGTCGCCGGGGCTTCGGTTCTCGGGCTCGCCGCGCCGGGAACTGTGCCGAGCCCTGCATCGCACCGCGTGCTCTCTTACCTGAACCGGACCGGAACCTACATTGGCCTCACGGTCCTGCTGCTGTATGTCGGGAACCTCACCGAGAGCGAGCTGCCCCGTCGCCGCTTGGCTTGGATGCTCGGCCTCGTGGCCGTCTATGCGACGATCGGCGGCGTCGCGGGAACACTGCTGCCGCGCCTGCAGTTCAACTCCCCCTTGGGCCTGTTGCTGCCGGACAGCGTGCGCAGCAACCCGTTCGTTCAGGCATCCACCCACCCGGCTCTCGCCCAGGTCCAGGATGTAATCGGCGCGAGCAGAGGACGGCCGAAGGCGCCCTTTGACTACACGAACACGTGGGGCAACTGCATAACGATCCTGATGCCCTGGCTGATCGTCGGCTGGTGGTATTTCGGGACCCGGCTGGAGCGGATCGTCGCCGGAGCGGCCCTCATGATCGCCTGGGTGCCGCTGATCTACTCCCTGAATCGCGCAGCATGGGCCGGGGCGGCCCTATCGGTCGGCTGTCTGGGGATCTGGTTGCTGGTAAACCGTCGCTTGGCGCTGCTCGCCGCGCTCGCGCTCGGATTGGCGGTGGTGGGCATCGTGATTCACAGCACCTCGCTCCAGGGCACGATCGGGGCTCGCACGGGCCAGCATCAGAAGAGCAACGAGATTCGCTCACGCCTTGGTTCGCTGACCCTCACCGACGCGCTCTCATCGCCCGTGATCGGTTACGGCGACACCCGCAAGCAGCGCGGTTCCGGAAGGTCGATCGCGATCGGACCAACCAAGAAATGTCCGCAATGCGGGGAACAGGCCGTGGGCAGCACGGGCCAGTTGTGGCTGGTGCTGGTCACAAGCGGGTTCCTCGGTGCGGCGTTCTACGTGGGCTTTTTCGGGTTCGGCGTTTGGCGCTACCGACGCGACCGGACTCCATATGGACTGGCGGGGCTGTTGGTGCTGGTCCTGTCGCTGCTCTACTCGCTCACCTACACGGCGGTACCCACGGCGCTTGGGTTCACGATGCTGGCGTATGCACTGCTCTGGCGCACCGACATGGCGGGCCGGCAACGACCGCAGCGACCCGCTGTGCCCCGACGGCGCCGGGCGCATCCACTCGAGCATGCCGCGACCAAGGTGAGGACCGGTTGAGCCCGTCGCGGTTAGGAAAGAGGGTCGGCTGGCGACGTTAGCGGACTGGCCTTCGGCCACGGTGGTGGTACCCACACAGGGCGACAGATGCGACCTGCTCGCGCACACGCTGCGGATGATCCGTGGCCAGGATTACCCCGGGGCGATCGAGTGCCTGGTCGTGCTCGACCGGCGGTCCGGGCGACTCGGCGCTACAGGTGACGACGAGCCCGAGCGCTGGGATCGGACCAGAGCGGTGATCGAGGCCGAGGGGGCCCGTGCGCTGGAGAACCAGCGCGCACCAGGTCTGGCCGGCGCGCGAAACACAGGCTACCTTGCGGCCACCGGCGATCTGATCGCAAATTGCGACGACGATGACTACTGGCTTGTCGGCAAACTGCGGGCGCAGGTGAGCGCGATGGCGGCGCGGCCCGCTGCGATCCTCGCCTGTTGTGGAATTGCGGTGGAGTACGACGGCAACGTGACCGACCACGTGCATCCGGCGGACGTCGTGACCTTGGGTGACCTGCTGCGGTCCCGGCTCATGGCCCTGCACGCGTCGACCTTCGTGGCGCGCCGTTCCGTGCTGCTGAGCGACGTCGGGCTGGTGAGTGAGGAGATCCCGGGCGGCATCGCCGAGGACTACGAACTGCTCCTGCGGACTGCGCGCACAGCGACGGTTCTGAACGTCCCGAGGCCCCTGGTCCGCGTTCGCTGGCACACGCAGCGCCCCTCGATGTATGGCAGGTGGGCGCAGGTCAGGCTCGGGCTGGAGTGGCTGCTGGATCGGTATCCCGAGTTTCGTACCGTGCCCGCGGGCTATGCGCGGGTCGCCGGCCAGATAGCGTTCGCCTGCGCCGCCTCCGGCTCGATGCCTGACGGGTGGATGTGGACTCGCAGAACGCTCGCCGCAAACCCGACCGAACCGCGCGCATTCCTCGCGCTGGCGGTGATGGCGGGTCTGATAAAGCCCGAAACGGTCGTGCGCTGGCTGCGCCGTCGAGGACGGGGCGTGTGACCCGCGAGGTCCCGAGACAGATCTGGATGCTCTGGTCGCAGGGCCTGGACCAGCTACCGCCGGTGCCCCGGGAATGCGTCGAGAGCTGGCGTCGGCTAAATCCTGGCTGGGAGGTCAGGCCGCTCAGCGCAGACAATCTCTGCGAGTGGGCGGACCCCATCCTCGCGCAACCCAAAGCGCGGTCTCTACCCCTGCAGAAGCTGAGCAACCTGGCCCGACTGAGCCTCCTCACCCGCCACGGCGGCGTCTGGGCTGACGCTACGTGCTACTGCATGAAACCTCTCGACGAGTGGCTGCCGCACGTTCTCGGGTCCGGCTTCTTCGCGTTCGAGCGACCGGGACGCGAGCGGTTGATATCGAACTGGTTCCTTGCATCTCGGCCCGGCGGCCACATCGCTCAGACGATGTGGAGTGCGCTCAGCAGCTACTACCTCGATCACGACCTGTCGAATGATGGATGGCGCGGTCAGGTCCAGCGAGGGCTCGGACGCGGCATGAATCTGCACGCTCGCACGACCTCGCTGTGGTTCGTGTCACCGCTTCCCCAGCTCGGTATCACGCCGCGTTACTCGTTTCACTATATGTTCAACAGACTTACTCGATGTGACCCGGAGTTCGCGACGATTTGGGATCGGACACCAAAACTGAGCGCCGACGGCCCGCATCGCCTCCAGTCGCACGGACTCGGCCGGCCGCCGTCTCCGCAGATCGTCGCTGAGATCGAGCAGCGACGGGTACCCGTGTACAAGCTCACCTGGCGGATCGATCCTGCGAGGCTGGCCGCTTCGAGCACGCTCAACGTGCTGATCGATCGCGGCGCGGCGTCCATGTCGCCCAATCACCCTCGGGCTGATCCGTGGCCGGGACTGACCAGCTGAGCCCGCGGACGCGCGGCCCGTCCGCGGCCCCCGCGACCGAGACGGAGCGCGACGCCGCGAGCCTGAATGAAATTGCTCGAGGGAGCCTCCTGAATCTCGCGGGTGCGGCGATTCTCGCTGTGGCGACGCTCTCCGCCGCAGTTCTGATCACGCGGGGATTCAACCGGGCGACCGCCGGAGCTTTCTTCACGGCCACGTCCCTGTTTCTGATCGTCGAGGCGATCGCCGGCCTTGGCGCCGCCACGGGCCTGGTGTACTTCATTGCCCGCCTACGGTCGCTCGGAGCCGAGAGCAGGATCCCAACGATCCTGCGGGCAGCGATCGTGCCCGTCCTGGCGTCCTCGGTGGTCGCTGCCGGGCTGCTCCTCGCCTTCGCTCATCCGCTCGCGGCGGCGCTGCTCGATGGGCATCAGTCCAGCGGCGCCACGACGCCGGAGGCGGTCGCTCACGCCCTTCGTGCGCTTGCCGCGGCGCTCCCCTTCGCCGCGCTCCTGGATGCGTTTCTGGGCGCGAGCCGCGGCTATCACGACATGCGACCCACCGTCGTCGTCGACCGGATCGGGCGCGCGACGCTGCAACTGGTGGGGGTGCTGATCGCCGCCGTGGCCGGTAGTGCCGCGCTGCTCGCTCCCCTGTGGGCAATTCCCTACGTGGCGGCATCGGCTGCCGCCTGGATCTGGCTGGGCAGAATCCGCCGCCGAGCAGTCCGGACAACCTCAGTCCAGGCAGCTCCCGTGGACGGCGAGCTCGCGAATGCCAACCCACGTGGCTTCTGGATATTCACCGCTCCGCGGGCGGTCGCGACCGTCGGACAAACGATCATCCAGCGCCTGGATATCGTGCTAGTCGCGCTGATCCGTGGCCCGGTTGACGCGGCGATCTACACCGCGGCGACTCGCTTTTTGGCGCTGGGGTCACTCGGCAACGCGGCGATCAGCATGGCGGCGCAGCCGCAGCTGAGCGCCCTTTTCGCACGCCGCGACCGGCGCGGCGCAAACGCGGTCTATCAGTCGACCACCGCGTGGCTCATCCTGCTCACCTGGCCTCTCTACCTATTGGCGGTGATTTACGGGCCCCAGGTGCTGACGGTGTTTGGACACTCCTACCGCGTGGGCGCGCCAGTCGTGGTCATCCTCGCGCTCACGATGCTCGTCTCGACCGCGTGCGGCCAAGTTGACATCGTCCTGATCAGCACCGGCCGCAGCGCGTTGAGCCTCGCCAACGGTCTGCTCGCCTTGGCGGTGAACGTCGCCGTCGACCTTGTACTGATTCCTCGCTATGGAGTAACCGGAGCCGCGATCGGCTGGGCTGCAGCGATCCTGGTGTCAAACCTGGTGCCGCTTGTCCAGCTCGCGTGGATTGTCGGCGTGCAGCCCTTTGGCTCCGGGACGCTCGTCGCGTGCGCTCTGTGCACGGTCAGCTTCCTTGCGGTCCCGCTGCTCCTGTCGGCCGCGGTCGGCAGCGGGGTCGTGGCGTCGGTGGTGGCGGTGGGTGGGGGTTGCGCGGCGTTCGCGGTCGGCCTCCGGCGCCTTCGAGAGCCGCTGCGCGTGTCGGCGATTCACCGCTAATGCGTTTGTCTTCTCTGGACGCGGATGGACATCGCGCCACGAGGCGCAACGAGACTGCGCTGGGCGTGCCTCGCGATCGATCGCGATCCACCAAACGTCTGGCGTTCGCGATCAGGCGCGCTGCCCGAGACCTGACCGGATCGCCGAGGATGCTGCCGGGCTTTCTGATCGTCGGGGCTCAGCGGTCCGGAACGACGTCGATGTACCGGGCGCTCCGGGAGCATCCGGCCGTGCTGAGGCCCCTCCACAAGGAAGTCCACTACTTCGACGTCGGCTATCAGCACAACCTTCGCTGGTATCAGTCGCACTTCCCGCTCCGGCTGACGTCGCGTCGAATCGAGCGGGCGATCGGGATGCCGCCGGTGACGTTTGAAGCCAGCCCCTACTACATGTTTCATCCGCTCGCGCCGGCCCGGATTGCTCGAGATCTGCCCGGTATCCGGGTGCTCGTGCTCGTCCGTGATCCGGTCGCGCGGGCCTACTCCGCCCACGTGCACGAGGTGACTTTGGGCTTCGAGACCGAAACGTTCGAACGCGCGCTGGAACTCGAGGACGCCCGGCTCGAGGGCGAGCTCGACCGGATGATGAACAACCCCGAATACATCAGCCGCGCTCACTATCGGCATGCCTACCGGACCCGTGGCCAGTACGTCGAACAGCTCGATCGGCTCGCGAAGGTTTTTCAGCCCGCCAACATCCATGTCGTCGACAGCGGCGACTTCTTTGCGGAGCCCGAGCCGATCTACGACGCGGTGTTGGACTTCCTCGGGCTGCCACATTACGGCTATCCCGTCTTCACGCGCCAGAACGCGCGTGCGGCAGCGCCAATGCCGAACTCGTTGCAGTCATCGCTTTCGGAGCACTTCCTGCCTTACGACGCGCGTCTCAGCGCATGGCTTGGGAACGAGCCGAGCTGGCGGCGACGCCGTGTCTCGTCTTGACATCCGGCCGGTCAGCCGCGGCGGCGCGCCCAGCGCATTACCTCAACAGGATCGGCGCGCTGCTGTGGCCGGCGCCCGCCCGAGTGATCCTTACCAACCGCGGCCGGGAAGCGCGCGCGATGAGCTCGCCAGGTGGTGGCGCGGTACCCGATCGTGGTTCGGTCACGGAGGAGCTCATCGTGCTTCCGCGACGCTCGCACCCTCGCCTGCTTGTTCCCCCGGAGCGTCGAGCCGCCGCCGCGGCGGTCCAACGCTACGGGGTGCCGGGGTCGCGGGCCGCGAGGCTTGGCCAGCACGCGATCGGGCTGGCGATGGCGAGCGGGGCCGGCGGACGCCTGTTCGGCGGGCGCCTGCTGATTCAGGCACGGCCGGACTCACCCACGATCAGCTCGTATCTGCGCTCAGAGCTCGGCCGCGACATCCGCCTCAGCATCCACTTGCGCCCCGCCCGGGCGAACCGTAAGCCGGTCCTGCACCTGCTCACACCGGGCGGAGAATCGATCGGGTTTGCGAAGGTCGGCATCGATCCGCTGACTTGCCGGCTGGTCCGCGCAGAGCACCAGGCGCTATCGGAGCTTGCGTGCGTGCGGATGACCACCCTCAGAGTCCCGCCGGTCGTGCACTACGGAAACTGGAACGACCTCCCGTGCTCGTACTCGGTCCGCTCCCGGTCTGGCACCGTCGACGGTCGCTTGACCGATCCGTCCTGACCGCTGCGATGCGCGAGATCGCGTGGATCGCCGGCATCACCCATGAGCGGTTGGCCGCCGCGCCTACTGGCAGCGACTCGAAGCACAGCTGTCCGCAAGCTCGAGGGCCGCCCGGGCGGCGCAGCAGCTGGGCTCGGCGTTGCGGACCTTGGTTGGCCGATCCGGTGGCGCCGTACTGAGTTACGGCTGATGGCACGGCGATTGGACGCCTTGGAACATGGCGAACACGGACGCGGGCTTGCTGGTCTGGGACTGGGAGCGGCTCGCCCACGGGGTTCCGGTCGGTTTCGACGCTCTTCACCACTGGCTCTGGATCGAGGCCCGCGACCGCCGGCGGCGCCCGGCCGGCGCGGCCCGAGAGGTGATCGACCGCGCCGCCGGGTTGCTCGAGCCATTCGGCGTCGATGCAGGCAATGCCCGGCTGACCGCGCTCCTCTACCTCGGCGAACTCGCCACCCGTTTTCTGCGCGACCGCCAGAGCGAGGCGGGTGCGCGGCTCGGCGCGCCTGGAGAGTGGTTGATACCCGCGATCACAGACGAACTGGCACGGGGATGACGCCGCGGGGACATAGACGGCGGTTCGGATCGCCGCCAATGCGCGGCGTCGCGTTGACCGTCAGCGGTCGCCGACCGTGGCGGGCGTGTGGCGCGCTCCGTTCGCCTGCCAGGGAGGGGTGATCCCAAAAAGCTCGGTCAGCCGGGCGGCGTCGGCCTTGAAGTGCTCAGCCAGGAGTTGATCGGTCTGCGGATCACGCTCGACGCCGGGCCGGTTGCCGCGACGATGCCAGCCGCGCCGGTTCCAGAGCCGCATGCGATAGTTCATCCGCCGGTACTGAGTGTCGATGCGGCGGCGCGTCGGCTCGGGAATGCTGTGCCACGCACCGCGCAGCGCCGGGCTCGAGGCCGCCGCAACCTGCCAGCGATAGAGATCAAGCCACCGCAGCCGTGGAGCGGTCCCCGACTCGTGGTAGTGCTTGCCAAGGTTGTCGGGAACAAAGCCAGAGTCAACCCCGACAAAGTCCCACACCCGCCGCACGACCGACTGCGGATCATCGTTGAGCTCATTGGTGAACACGACGAGCAGCTGCTCGGGCGCAAACACGTCGAGATAGCCCTCGAGAATCCGTCCGTACTCCCCGAAGACCACATAGCTCGTGCTCTCGCGGACCTCCCGGCGCGAGCGCTCCAGCGCCTCCGGCTCGAGCAGCTGCCGCACGGCCTCGTCAAATGGGCGCTCGTCCCAACCCTCCAAGCGGGCCATCGCATGATGAGAGCGAGCCCGCTTGACCGGGTCACGAAGAATGGCGACCAGCTTCACGTCCGGCAGGTGCTCGTGGATTCGCCGCGGGATCGTGCGAACATCCGCCGGCCGCCCCGGTCCCGAGGCGCCGTACATGTACTGCGGGGTCACCGTCCCCCACATGCAGCTCGGGTCGGCCGCATGAAACTCGGTGTCGAGGTAGCGCCCCAAATCGCCCCCGTACCGGGTCTCGACGTTGAAAAACGGAGCCTCTTTGGCCATCGGCAGGCATAGCTGTGGGTGCTTGACCAGGTACTCAAACAGCGTCGTGGTACCTGATTTCTGCGCCCCGATGACGATGAAATCAAGAACCTGCTTACGCACGTACCACCCCCAACCTCCCAACGACAGCAGCCGGCCAAGCCGCGCGCGAAGGCAATACGGTGCTGCCCACAAGCGCCACAACCCAGGCCGCCAATCCTACAGAAACGGCGCGCGTTTGGTCGGTCCCGAGCGAACTCAGGCGCGTTTGGTCAATCCCGAGCGAACTGACGGGGGGCGCGTTCGGTCGGTCGCGAGCCAACTGACCGGCCGACGCCATGCGCGTATGTGCTGTCAATGCGCTCATCCGAGCCTCGCCATGTTTGGGATCATGCGATCGGATACGCACGCCTTCGCACGCTCATCGGCCACTTGGCACGTCTGTGTAATCACTCCGAATCAGGGCTCGGTTGTCCGGACTAGTCGACATCCACGCGCATCTGCTGCCAGGGATCGACGACGGGCCGCGTGACCTCGAGGGTGCGCTCGAGATGGCGCGTGCGGCTGTGGATGCTGGGACCGAGGTGATCGCCGCGACGCCGCACCTTCGAGCGATTTTCCTGATGTGCACATCGACGAGCTCGCCGAACGGGGCGATGACCTCCGCACCGCCCTCAATCGAGATCAGCTCCCACTGCGGGTGATCGGCGGCGCGGAGACGTCACTTACGTGGGCGCTCGAGGCTGACGACGAGCGGCCTGGCGCTGCGAGCTACGGCCAGCGTGGGACGGACTGTTGATCGAGTCCCCAGCGGCAACGTAATCGGTTTTGATCGCCTCCTGTACGAGCTGCTGGCAAGGGATTCAGGGTGACGCTGGCTCATCCCGAACGCAATCCCGAGTTTCAGCGAGAGCCTCGGGCGGCCTCGGCGAACTCGTCTCCCAGGGGGTGCTGTTGCAATCAACGCGGACTCGCTGCTGGCTCGCAAACCGCAAGTCACAGTGCGACGACTTGCTGAGCGCCTGTGCCAGGATGGGATCGTCCACGCGCTCGCGTCGGACGGACACCGCGGAGAGTCGTGGCGGCCCGTGACGCGCCTTGCCGAGGCTGTCGTGGCGGCGACAGCTTTGGTCGGTCCCGAGCGAGCGAGATGGCTGGTGGAGACATCGCCAGCTGCAATCATCAACGGAGAGCCGCTGCCTGAGCCGCCGCCGATCACGATCGCCCGTCGGCGGCCCTCGCTCTTTCGCAGAACCTGATGCGACACTCTTCTGGGCGCGCGTCGCTGATCCGCGGGTCACCGAGGCGCTGCGCGCAGCGTAGGTGCCAGCCGCGCCGCCGCGATCACCATCCAGCGTGTCCGTCAACACTGGGCTTACCATGACCTCCGCGATGCATGTGACGTTGGTGGCCTCCGACCACGGGGCGTGTACTTGGTTTCGGATGCTGTGGCCGGCAGAGGCCCTGGCCGGCACACCCGGGCTCGAGATGACCGTCATCAGGGACTTTCCGGCGGATCAGGACGATGGGAAGATTGGCCGAGGCGCTTGCGAACCCGACGTGATCGCCATTCAGCGTCCCCTGTCGCGCAAGATCGCGGACGCCGTCCCATACTTACAGGAGCAGGACATTGCTGTCACGGTCGACCTGGACGACGACTTCCTCGCACTGCATCCTGAGCACCGGGCACAACAGCAGCTGGACGAGGAGACCAACCCGAGCCACCTGGTTCGCGCCTGCCTCGCCGCCGACCTGGTGACGGCGCCCACCCAGTCGCTTCTGGATCGCTATGCCCCGCACGGACGCGGGGCATTGATTCGCAATTACCTGCCGCGGTGGACGCTAGACGTCCCCGACCGCCGCAACGGATATACGATCGGCTGGTCCGGAGTGGCTGCCGACCATCCCGGAGACCTGGAGGGCACCGGCGGCGCCGTCGCGGTTGTCCTCGATGCTTGCCGAGCGCGCTTTCATGTCGTTGGGCCGCCTGACCGGGTCGCTGAACGGCTCGGGCTGGACCAGCCCGCGTGGGGTACCGGGATGCTTCCGATCGGGGACTACTTCAACGCCTTGGGCAGCATCGACGTTGGGATCGTCCCGCTTGGACCGACCAAATTCAATGCGGCTAAGAGTCACCTCAAAGGCCTCGAGTGGGCGTCAGCCGGGGTCCCGTTTGTCGCCTCGCCCACGCCGGAGTACACATGGCTTGCAGAGCAAGGCATCGGCACGATTGCGCACACGCCTCAGGAGTGGAAAGAGAAGCTGAGCGAGCTGCTCGCAAACGAGATACTGCGCGGACAGCTAGCCTCCACCGCGCGCCGTCGTGTCGCAGAGCGTTTTCTGTTGGACGAGAATGCCTGGCGGTGGGTGCAGGCATGGAAACGTGCGCGGGAGAACCGCCTGTCCCAAGTGCGGCGAATGAGTCCGTCAGGGTCCTACCGACCCGAACCGATGGCAGACTCAGCCGAAGTTCAACGGGCGAGTGTATTTGGGCGGGATCGGCCTCGAGTTATACGCAAGGCTGGTTGGTCCGCGTACCACTTGCGCACGATAAAGGCCATTGCGTCGGGCACCTGAAGCTGACGTGGAAGACACCGTCACCACCGCTTCGGATCTTCGCCACGGTCCGCCAACGCTTGCCAACCGCACGCTGCACGACCACGCGTACGGGGCGAGAGACGGGTGCGCGGCCCCACACGAATCCGTGCCCGCGTTTCACGGACGCAATCACCGGGAAGGCAAAAGCCTGCAGCGTCAACTTTGGCTGCCCCGAAGTCGTATACAGCCCCCGCCCGCTATCGGACGAACTCGGCGGCAAATCTGTGAGGCCTTGCCATGAGACAAGGCTCGCCCCGGCCTTCCACATCTCGTACATCGAGTAAGCGACGTAGCGCGCCGCCGTCGCGGCTGGGTCACCGAGCTGGGCATTCGGCGGGTTCGTGAACCAGGCGAATTCAGTCACCCAGAGCAGATGATGAATCCCGTGGTGATCAGTTGCACGAACTAGATTGTGGACTTCGCCCATATCGCCAACAAACACGTCGCCAGGTATGGCAGCGTGTCGGTGGGGGTTGCCCCCAGCGTATATGAGTGAATCGCGAGGCCATCAAAGTTCACCCGCTGGTGGCATGAGCGATTCGCGCGATACTGAGATCCAACTCGGTGCATGCACAGCACATCGGCGGCAAAGACCAGCGGTGGGAAACTCTCAGGGTTGGGCTTCACCGGGGCGAGCCCTCCGAGGAAGACCTTATTGTTGCTATGGACCGACTTGAGTACGGCGTACGCGCGATTGAGGAGCGTCCGATATGCACTGATCGGATCCGGTGCGCTGAACCAGAACGGGAGATTCGGCTCGTCCCAGGGCTCCCAGTACTTGACACGGGGGAGCCCCGCAAAGCTTCCGCTGTACTGACTCGGACGGCGTCATCCACCTCGCGTTCAAGCACGAGATCGCGTTCTCGGGGGACTTCCACGGTGCTGCAACAGCGGATCGTCACGCCGTCGAGGCCCTCGGCGAAGCGCTCGCGGGGGCGCGATCGACCGCTCGTGATTGCCTCCGGGACGCTCGGGGTCGCACCGGGAGGCCTCGCGACCGAACGGGACGGGCACGATCCCGACGCAGGGCCGGCTGTGTCCGGCGACGGCCCTGGAGCGCGGCGGGCGACCGCCGAGTTTGTCCTCTCGCTCGCTCCTCGCGGCGTCCGCTCGTCCGTGCTGCGACTCCCACCCACCGTGCACGGCGACGGAGATCATGGCTTCATGGCGACGCTCGTCGGCATCGCCCGCAGCAAGGACGTCTCCGGCTACATCGGCGACGGAACCAATCGCTGGCCTGCCGTGCACCGGCTCGATGCGGCGCGCCTGTTCCGCCGCGCGCTGGAAGACGCGCCGGCGGGATCGACCCTCCACGCGGTCGCCGACGAGGGCGTGCCCATCCGTGCCGTCGCCGAGGCGATCGGTCGCCATCTCAGCCTGCCGGTCGTCGCCATTTCTCCCGCGGACGCGGGCGCGCACTTCGCCTGGCTGGCCGGTTTCCTCGCTCTCGACAGCCCGGCCTCGAGCGCCGCACACGCGCGAGCTACTCGGATGGGAGCCCGTGCACCCCGGGCTCCTCGCTGACCTCGAGCAGGGCCACTACTTCCGTCAGCCGTAGCCCTGACCTCACCTCGCCGTTGCGGGCCGCCCCTGCGAGAGCCGTGCGTCACGCGGAGAGAGCCACCGCACGCGGCACCGTGGAGAGCGTGCGGAGACGAGCCACCGCCACCGACCCAACCGCCCCGTCTTGCTCGCCGCTACGACGGATGGATCGGTGAAAGACTAACTCCCGATCAAGTCGTTTTCTCCTCCTTCCCCCTCCCCTTCTCTCCTCTGTCACGACGAGAGCAATCGTCAGCCGACTGCCGCCTGAACGGCGGCACCGCCCCCTTGACGGGAGCTCCTTCATACGCTACTAGTCTCTTTATCTAGCTGACTAGTGAAAGGGTCGAGACGGTGATCGAGTTCCACCTGGACGCGCGTTCCGGGGTTCCGACCTATCTGCAGCTCGTGCAGCAGGTGCGGCAGGCGGTGCGGCTCGGGATCCTGCGGCCCGGCGATCAGCTGCCGACGGTCAAGGAGGTCGTCGGCAGCTCGCGATCAACCCGAACACGGTGCTGAAGGCCTACCGCGAGCTCGATCTCGAAGGGCTCGTCGAGGGCCGGCGCGGCGTCGGGACGTTCGTCGCGAGCGAGCTGCCCGTCGCTGCCGCCGGACGACGTGAAGGAGCTGCGCTCGTCGCTTCAGCGCTGGATCGAGCGGGCGCGGGCGGCCGGGCTCGACGAGGAGAACATGGCCGCGCTTTTTGCCGACACGGTTCGGCCGCCGGCGATCTCGAGGGTGGCATGAGCGACGCGTCCGCGCGATCGAGGCGACCGGGCTCGGGAAGCGCTACGGCTCGGCGTGGGCGCTTCGCGACTGCACGCTCGAGATCCCGGCCGGGTCGGTGACGGCGCTCGTCGGGCCGAACGGCGCCGGCAAGACGACGCTGCTGCAGCTCGCGGTCGGGCTGAGCGAGCCGAGCGCGCGGCGACGGTCCGCGTGCTCGGACACGCTCCGCGCGCCGAACCGCGGCGGTGCTGCCGCGCCTCGGGTTCGTCGCGCAGGAGCATCCCCTCTCCCGCGGCTTCACGATCGCCGAGACGCTCAAGCTCGGCCGCGAGCTGAACCCGAGCTGGGACGACGGCAGATCGCGCAGCGAGCGCATCGACCGAGCTCGGGCTGCCGCTCGCACAGAAGGTCGGGAAGCTCTCGGGCGGGCAGCAGGCACAGGTCGCGCTCACGCTCGCGCTCGCGAAGCGACCGAAGCTGCTGCTGCTCGACGAGCCGGTCGCCTCGCTCGACCCGCTGGCGCGCCGCGAGTTCCTGCAGACGTGATGGAGGCGGTCGCCGAGACCGGGATGACGGTCGTGCTCTCCTCGCACATCGTCGCCGACCTCGAGCGGGTCTGCGACCAGCTGATCATCCTCGTCGCAGGCCGAGACGCAGCTCGCCGGCCCGATCGACGAGATCCTCGCGGGCCACCGCCTGCTGACCGGCCCGCGCACCGACGCCGCCGCCGTCGCGCGCGTTCACGAGGTGATCCGCGAGAGCCACACCGAGCGGCAGACGACGCTGCTCGTGCGCGCGAACGGGCACGTCTACGACTCCTGCTGGGAGCTGCACGAGGTCGACCTCGAGGAGATCGTGCTCGCCTACCTCGGCCATCGACGCCCCGCGGCGTTCCGAGCACCGCGACGCCGCGAGGCGGTCGGCGCGATGATCTGGGTCGGCTGGCGCCAGCAGCGCACCGAGACACTGATCGCCGCGGGATCCTCGCGCTGCTCGCCGCGCTGCTCGTCCCGACGGGATCACATGGCGTCCGTCTACCACCACGACGGCCTCGCCGCCTGCCTCGGCGCGAACCCATCGTGCGGCTGCGACCAGGCGATCGTGCGGTTCCTGTTGCGCTTCACGGCCTGCTCTTCGCTCTCTCGACTGGTCCACGCTGGTTCCGGGCTTGTCGGTGTGCTGCTCGCGGCGCCGTTCGTGCTCGACCTGGAGAACGGCACCTACCGGCTCTACTGGACGCAGAGCATCACCCGCCGCCGCTGGATCGTGACCAAGCTCGGCGTCGGCGTCGCCGCGGCCGCTCCTGGTCGCGGTGCGTGATCGTGCTCGCGACGTGGTCGCGGGCGCCGATCGACCACCTCAACGGCCGGATGGAGACGGGCACCTACGACGCCGAAGGAATCGTCCCGGTCGCCTACGCGCTCTTCGTGCTCGGCCTCGCCGTCGCGATCGGCGCGTCTGGCGCCGGGCGGTCCCGGCCCTCACCCTCGCGTTCGTCGGCTACGTCGTCGCCCGCATCTTCGTCGATACCTGGCTGCGAAACCGCCTCGTCGCACCCCTCAAGGCGACCTGGCATGGCGCCGCCTGGCAACCGGCGAACCTCAACCACGCCAACATCATCAGCCAAACGGGAGGCGGCCCCAGTGTCGTCGTCAGGCAGGGATCCGGCCCGCTCGGAGGCACAGGTCCACGTCGCCGTCGGCCTCGGCTCCTCCACCATGCACGCCGTCTACCAACCCGCGAGCGACTTCTGGCCCCTCCAGGGAATCGAGACCGCACTCTTTGCCGGTG
>CAVUUT010000021.1:0-198476 GCA_963744695.1 uncultured Solirubrobacterales bacterium
GAGGCGAGAGCGTAATTCTCCCGTAGTCAGAGCCTCGAGATCGCGGCCTCGAGGAAGCGCTCCTCGGCGGGCTCCGGGGCGTCGTCGGAGCTCTCGTCGAGCCCTCCGATCGGCCCTTCAGCGTCCCAAAAAGGGTGGTAGTCATCGTCGCGTCCGGAGACCTCGCGGTACAGCTCCAGGAAGCGCTCGGCGGCCGGCTGGCCGAACCGGCCGGCGAGGTTGACGCGGCAGTGGCCGACGTCGGCCCACGGTGACCCGATGCTGGCGTTGACCCAGTCGACGACGCCGCTGACGCGCCGATCGCTCCAAAGCACGTTGCCGGGGTGGTAATCGCGGTGAATCAGGCTCCGTTCGGCGCTCGGCACCGGCCCCTGCACGAGCTCGATCGCTCGCAGCCAGACCTCGGGCTTTGTCGCCCACGCGGGCGGCCGGTCGATCTGCGGCGCGTACGGCCCGTAGGCTGGCAGCGACGCGTTAGCCGGCGCGGGGATCCGGTGGATCAACTCGAGCGCTGTGGCGAGCCGGCGCAGGAACTCGTCGAGAGCGGGCGGGTCCCAGTCGATCTGACCCTCGAGCATCGTCATCAGGATCGCCGGAACGCCGACCCTCGCGCCGTCCGGGTCAGACGCGACGAGCGCCGGTGTCGGCACGGGGGAGCGCGCGACGGCGGCCAGCGCGGATGCCTCGTGCACGGCCAGATCGGGCTCCTCGGCGAGCCAGTCGAGGCGCACGAAGCGTCGCAGCACGAGCCGATGTCGGCGACCTACGGCGTCGGTGACGTCGACCGCGTGGACCGCCGAGGAGGTCCCGCCGGCCAGTGCGCGGCAGCTTTCGACCGCAGCCGCCGGTCCGACGGCGGCAGATACCCACTCCAACGCGCGTCCGGGGACGGGACCGCGCAGCAGCCGCTCGTCCTCGGCGCTCAGGCCGAAGCCGTGAAGGGACGGGTTGTCAGGGGTCTCGCTGGCCATGCCGGACGGTCGTGCCACGGCTGCGGGTGGCGTCGCGCGCGGGAGATTAGGCCGGCGTCCAGTCAGACCTGGCCGGCGACTGAGCCGGCTGCCTGCGACTGCCAGACGCGGCCCGTGCGCTCATACTCGAGCTCGCGCGCGGTGGCGGCCGCGAGCCCGGCGCCGAGCTCGCGCTCGACGATCCAGAGCGCGAGGTCGAGGCCCGCCGTGACGCCGCCGGCAGTCAGCACGTCACCGTCGTCGACGACCCGCGCGTCCTCGATCACTGTTGCACCGGCGGCACGGAGGTCGTCGATCGCCGCGTGGTGCGTGATCGCCGGCCGCCCCTCCAGCAGTCCTGCCGCGGCCAGCAACATCGCCCCGGTGCAGACCGAGGCAACGGTCGCACCGGCGCCATGCCGGGCCGCGATCGCGCGCGGCAGCTCGCCCCGCGTGACCTGCGCCCGGGCGCCCTTGAGGCCGCCGTCATTCCAGCCACCGCCGGGAACGATCACCAGCTCGACGTCGTCAGACAGCGATCCGTGCGGCGCGATCTGGGCCCCGTGGCTCGCCGTGACGATGCCGACCGGTTGCCCGGTGACGAGCTGGACGCCGAAACGCCCGGAGTAGGCGCCGGCGCCCGCGAGAACCTCGTAGGGCCCGAAGGCGTCGAGCTCGTCGCATCCTTCGTAGAGCAGAATTTCGATCTTCATTACGCGATCGTCGCGCGGACAGGAGCACGGTACAAGTGGCAGAAATGCCATTCTTAGCTAGATTTCGGCCATGCATCGAGTCGTCACCCTCGCACTCCCCGACGTGGTCGCGTTCGACCTGTCAATCGCCGCGCAGGTGTTCGGCGCGCGCAGCGAGGGCATGTACGAGTTCACGCTCTGCAGCGCGGCGCCGGGGCCGCTGGCGACCACGACCGCCTTCGCGCTGCTGATCGAGCGTGACCTGAGCGCCCTCGAGGACGCCGACACCGTGATCGTCCCCGGATACGAGGATCTGAGCGACGCGCCGCCCGACGCGGTCATCGCCGCACTGCGTCGCGCGCACGACCGTGGCGCCCGCATGGTCTCGATCTGCACGGGGGCGTTCGCGCTCGCCGCCGCCGGTCTGCTCGACGGCCTACGTGCGACGACACACTGGGAGTGGACGGGGCTGCTCGCCAAGCGCTACCCCGCCGTCAAGGTGGCGCCCGACGTTCTGTACGTCGACGAAGGGCAGGTCCTGACATCGGCGGGCGTCGCCGCCGGGATCGACCTGTGTCTGCACATCGTGGGGCGCGACTACGGCACCCGGGCCGCGAACGCGGTCGCCCGGCGGATCGTCGTCGCCCCGCAGCGCGCCGGGGGCCAGGCCCAGTTCCTCGAGCAGCCGATGCCGAGCGCTCCGGGCGGGAGCCTCGAGCGCACGCGTCTGTGGGCGCTCGAGCACCTCGACGAGCCGCTCACGGTCAGCCGGCTCGCGCGTCACGCCGGCTACAGCGACCGCAGCTTCGCGCGTCGCTTCCGGGCCGAGACGGGCACCACGCCGCTGCAGTGGTTGATCGCGCAGCGCACGCTTCGGGCCCGGGCGATGCTCGAAGCGGGCGAGCTCGGAGTCGAGGCGATCGCGCACAGCTGCGGCTTTGGCAGCGCCGCGTCGCTGCGCGAGCACTTCCGCCGCGCGATCCGGACGACGCCGACCGCGTATCGCGCCGCGTGGGCGCGTACCTCGACCACGTAGGCGGCCGATGGCCCGGGCGTCAAGATCGCTGCCCCAAAGTGCGTCCGTCGTGATCGTCGGCGGCGGCGTGATCGGGACGAGCTGCGCCTTTCACCTCGCCGAGGCGGGCGTCGACGGCATCGTGCTGCTCGAGCGAAACCAGCTCGGCTCGGGCTCATCGGGCCGTGCCGCCGGCGGCGTCCGGGCACAGTTCTCCGACGCGATCAACGTCGCGCTCGCCCAGCGGAGCCTGCGCGCGTTCGCCGATTTCGGGCACCGCCCAGGCTCGGAGATCGACCTGCAGCAGGTCGGCTACCTGTTCGTCCTGACCCGCGAGGAGGACCTCGAGGCGTTCGAGCGCAGCGCCGCGATCCAGCGCGAGCTCGGAGTGCCGAGCCGAGTCGTGGCGCCGGAGACGGTGCGCGAGCTGTGCCCGCTGCTGAACGTCGACGACGTCCTGGCCGGGGCGTTCTCGCCGTCTGACGGCCACGCGACGCCCGACGCCGTCGTGCAGGGTTACGCCACGGGCGCCCGCGCTCGCGGGGCGACGCTCGCGATCGGAACCGAGGTCGTCGATGTGGTCGTCGAGCGCGGCCAGGTCCGCGCCGTCGTCACCCCGGAGGCGACGATCGAGACCGCGACCGTCGTGTGCGCCGCGGGCGCCTGGTCGACCGCGCTCGGGGACCTCGTCGGCGTCGAGCTGCCGGTTACGCCGTTGCGCCGTCAGATCCTGTTCACCGAGGCGCTGCCGGAGCTGCCGGCGAAGCTCCCGATGACCATCGACTTCGCGACCAGCTTCTACTTCCATCGCGAGGGTCCCGGGGTCCTGATGGGGATGCCCGCGCCGGGCGAGCGCACCGGATTTGACGTCGAGCTCAGCGATGATTTCATCCCGGCGCTGCTCGAGGTCGCCGAGCGCCGGGCGCCCGAGCTCGCGCGCGTCGGGATCAAGGGCAGCTGGACCGGCTACTACGAGATGTCGCCCGACCACAACGCGCTGATCGGCGAAGCACCCGCGCCGTCGCGGTTCATTTACGCGACCGGCTTCTCCGGCCACGGGTTCCTGCAGGCGCCGGCCGTTGGCGAGGTGGTCCGCGACCTCGTGCTCGGGCGAGAGCCAGTCGTCGACGTGTCGCCACTCTCGGTGCAGCGGTTCGCCGACCCCGACGCGCTCCGTCCCGAGTTCAACGTCGTCTGACCCGGTTGCGCCGCCGGGCCGGCGCCCGGTCGTCAGCGGGGCCGGCGGCGAGGCGAGCGCGGTTCGGGTTCTAGCTCGCTGGCGCCGACGCGAGCGTCGAGCCACGAGTTGATCGCGGCACACGCGTCCCACGTGCGACGCGTGTGGCGCAGCGCTTTGGCACGCGCGATCCCGGAGGTCCCCGGGGCGAGCCGGGCGCCGGCGATCAACGACTTGTGGCGCAGGAGCGCGATCCGAGGGTGATCGCGGTCAAAGCCACGCGGCGCCGTCTTGAGCGCCGTGCCGAAGATCTCGAGCCCGGCCCGTTCGGCGGCCGTCACGGCGCGCTCGAGCTCGGAGCCCGCGCCGTCATCGACGACCGCCTCCCGAAAGCGCGCGAGCTGGTCGCTTGCCATGACGTAGTAGCCCGAGCCCGCAAACAGCCCTGTGGACGAGAGCTGGGCGTAGAGCGGTGACTCGTCCTCGGGGCGCTCGACGATCAGGCCGTACGTGGTGGTCTTGTATGGGGACTTGTCGGCCGAGAAGCGGATGTCCCGGTGCTGGCGGAACATCCTCACGTGACCTCCGAGCTCGTCGGCGAGCTGTTCGAGCATCGCTTCGAGCGCGCCGCGGACGTCATCCTCGAAGGTCGCGCGATTGGCGTTGAAGTACTCGCGCGTGTTGTCGGACTCGAGCCCGCGAAACCACGCGAACGCCTGCGCCGCAAAGCCCCGGAACTGCAGCTCGGTCGGATCGGGGCTGGCCATCGGCGAAGTGTCGCCGATCGCGACCGGCGCCGATCAGGCCGATGACTACGACCAGCGGCCGATTGGCCGGGCGGCGTGAGTCAGGTTCGCCAGTTCGAGCTCGCTGCGGACGGCACTCACCTGTCGACTCTCGACGTCGGCGAGGTCACGCCGCGATTGCACGCGAACCCCCGAGGAGGTGACGCGGCGGTACTCCGATCCGTCACTTGCGAGCGATCCGGCGAGGTAAGCGTCGGCGCCGAGGGCGGGAACGTTTTGCCACATGCGATCACGGTACGCGCGTGCGGGCACGGTGGCCAGCCACCCTGGGGTGATCAGTTCACACCTCGTCGGTCTCAGAAGTCGCGTACAGCGAGCACGCCCGACGCGAGGATCGTCGCTGCCAGCCGGACTCGTTTCTCGTTCTGTGGCAGATCGTTGAGCCCGTAGCGGGTGAACAGCACCCGGAGATGGGCCTTGACCGCGTCGACGCTGAGGAACACCTCGTCGGCGATCGCGCGGTTGGTCGCCGGCATCGCGCTCTCGGACTCGCGCAGCGGCCGACACAGCGCGATCGCGATGTTGCGCTGCATCGGAGAGAGCGCCAATTGCTCGACCGACACGGCGATCGACGCGGTCGCATCGGAGGCGGCGATCGCCGCTTCGCGGAAGGTGATCTCGGTCGTGCCGAAGCAGAGACGGTCGCGATCGACGAGCTGCCGCCGTCCCGGCACCTGCGAGCCGTTGACGAACGATCCGTGGCGCGACAGGCCGTCATCGACCAGCGTCCACCGGTGTCCGATGCGCTCGAGCAGCGCGTGCGCGCGCGAGACCTCGCGGTCCCACGTCAAGGGTATGTCGGCGCCCGGGTCACGACCGATTGTCACCCGCCAGCGGTCGGGTTCGAGCACGAGCAGCCGCAGGACGCCCTGATCGGTCCGCCAGATCAAAAACGGATTCGCGGTCCGCTCCGCGGCGATTATCTCCTTCAATTCCGCGGGCGTTGGTCTGATTGGCTGCACACTCACTTTCGGCAACGAGTTGCGCATCCGCCTACGGGCATGCGTCGGTGACGCCAACCTAACAGGCTTTCCCCGACGGACCGTTCGTGAGAGAATCGGCGACGTGCTGGGGGCAGAGGCTCAGAACGCGATGCTACGTGCCGGTTACCGGCTCGAGTCACCAATCGGACGCGGCGCGACCGGCACTGTCTACCGGGCAACACAGCTCAGCCTCGAGCGCGACGTCGCGCTCAAGCTGCTCGCCGTCGACCTCGCGGGTGACGTCGTGGCACGCGAGCGGTTCCTGCGCGAGTCGACGCTGGCAGCGAGCCTCGAGCACCCGCACATCGTGCCGATTTACAACGCCGGCGAGGTAGACGGCGTGTGCTACATCGCGATGCTGTACGTCCCCGGGAGCGACCTCCAGGCGATGATCCGCCGGCAGCGGCGCCTGCCCGCCGACGTCGCCGTGTCGATCGTGACTCAGCTCGCCGGCGCGCTCGAAGCCGCTCACGCCGTCCGCCTGATCCACCGGGACGTCAAGCCGAGCAACGTGCTGATCTCATCGACGCGCGCGGACGGCGCGGACGTGCACGCGTGGCTGGGCGACTTCGGGCTGAGCAAGCGGCTCGGCGACAGCACGGTCTCCCCGACCGAACGGCCGCTCGGGACCGTTCATTACATGGCGCCCGAGCAGATTCGTGGTCAGCGCCTCGACGCGCGCGCGGACATCTACTCGCTCGGATGCCTGCTGTACCAATGCCTGACCGGCAAGGTGCCCTACCCGCGCGATTCGGAGGTCGCCGTCCTGTACGCGCATCTCGAGGCGCCGCCACCGCTGGTCAGCGAGAGCGAGCCCGACCTTCCGAGCCAGTTCGATGGGGTGATCCAATCGGCGCTCGCCAAGGCAGCCGCCGACCGCCCGGGCTCGGCGGCCGAGCTCGCCCAGGCCGCGGCGGCCGCGCTCGAGGGAAAGTCGATCGCACGCCGGCGAGCACCACAGGGAGCCGCCGCGCCGCCGTCCGGCGTGCCGCCTGGCCGCGGGCGGACCGTGGTCGGCCGCCTCGCCGAGTCCGAGCAACTCGTGGGCGCGCTCGACGATGCGATCGCGGGTCAGGGCGGCGTCGTGCTGATCGGCGGCGAGGCCGGGATCGGGAAGACGACGCTTGCGCGCGGACTGTCCGATCAGTCCGAGCATCGTGGCATCCCGGCGGTCTGGGGGGTCGGGCTCAGCGCCGAGGCCGCGCCGCCGTACTGGCACTGGATCCAGGTCGTCTCGGCGATCGCGGGCTCGCCCGAGGCGGGCGATCTCTTCCGATCGATCGGGAGCCGGGCCGGGTGGCTGCGGATGATCGCCCCCGACGTCGAGATCGAAGGCAAGGACGTCGACCTCAAGGGCGTCGCGGAGGGACGGTTTCACGTCTACGACGCGGTGCTGGCGCTGCTGCGCGCGGCTGCCGCGCACACGGCGCTGGTGGTCGTGCTCGATGACCTGCATGCCGCCGACGAGGCGTCGCTGCTCGCGCTCTCATTCATCTCGCGCTCGATCGCCGACAACCGGATCCTGATCGTCGGCACGCATCGCGACGTCGATCTCGACCCTTCGGGCCGCGCAATTCCGAAGCTCAACGAGCTCGTCCGCCCGGTCCGCTCGCTTGCCGTCCAGGGTCTGGACCAGCGCGACGTCGCCCGGCTGATCGAGCTGCGCGAGAGCGTTGTCCCCGCGCCCGCGGCGGTCACGAGGATCCACCAGGTGACGGCCGGCAACCCGCTGTTCATCACCGAGCTGCTCAGCCTGCTCGACGCCGACGAACTGCAGGACGACCGCGCGATCGTCTCGAGCGCGCTGCCGCTGCCCGCCGGGGTGCGCGACGCGATCGCGGCCCGGGTGTCGCTGCTGTCGCCGAGGGCGCGCGAGGTCCTCGACCTGGCGTCGGTCGCCGGCGAGCGCTTCCGCGCGACGATCATCGCGGCGGCCGGATCGACGTCGGGGACCGAGTTGCTCGAGCTGCTCGACGAGGCCGTGCGCCTGCGCCTCGTCCGGACGCTCGACGAGCCACCCGACGGCTACGCATTTCGGCACGGCCTGATCCAGGCGACGCTCTACGATGCGCTCGCCACCGCGACCCGCGCGACCTATCACGATGCGGTCGGAAGGGCGCTCGAGCGTGGCTATGACACGTCGAGCGGGGAAGGGCTGGCCGAGGTCGCGCACCACTTCCTGGAGGCGGCGGCGATCTACGACTCCGAGCGGGCGGTGCAGTACGCGACGCGCGCGGGAGACCGGGCGGTTGCCAAGTATGCGTACGACCAGGCCGTCAACCTCTACGAGCGCGCGCTGGCGTTCTGCCCCGCGGACGGCGATCGGCGGCTGGCGCTGCTGCAGTCGCTCGGCGAGGCGCAGACGCGCGCCGGGGACACCGACGGCGCCCGGGCGACGCTGAAGGCCGCCGCCGACGTGGCGCTCGCGCGCGGCGACGCCACCGCGCTCGGTCATGCGACGCTCGCGCTCGGCATCTGGGGTCTTACCGCGGGCTTTGATCCCGAGCTGGTCGGCCTCGCCGAGCGCGCCGTCGAGCGCCTCGAGCGCAGCGACGACATCGGCCTGCTCGCGCGCGCGAAGGGCTTCCTCGCCGCGGCACTGCACTGGAGCGATCAGCTCGAACGGCGCATGCGGCTCGCCGACGAGGCGCTCGCGCTGGCGCGGTCCGAGCACGAACGGCTCGCGAGCCGCGAATCGACGCAGACGCTCGCCTACGTGCTGAGCCGCTATCTGCTCGCGCGCTGGGGTCCTGACTCAGGTCGCGACGACATCGGGATTTCCGACGAGTTGATCGCGCTCAGCGAGGAGCTCGGCGACTCAGAGCTCGAGGTCCTGGCGCGCAACTGGCGCATCAGCGTGCTGCTCGAGCTCGGCCGGTTCGCGATCGTCGATCAGGAGATCGCACGGGTCGCGCAGATGGCCGAGGAGCTCCGACAGCCCCGCGCGATGGTCTTCCAGCCGCTCCAATACGCGATCCGGGAGGCCGGCGCGGGGAGGTTCGACGAGGCCGAGCGACACAACGCCGAGTCGGGCAGGATCGGCCAGCACGTCCACGGGTCGGCCGCGGAGCTGGCCGGCGTCGCACAGCTCGTGATGCTCCGCCTCCAGCAAGGCAGGCTGCCCGAGCTCCTGGCCCCGTTGCGCGGGATGGTGCTGGCGCACCCCGAGATGGTCGGCTTCCGTGGCGCGCTCGCCGCGACGCTCGTCCAGGCCGGGCTGACCGAGGAGGCGGGCGAAGAGGTCGAGCGCCTGACCTCGCGCGGTCTGACGGGGTTCCCGCGTGACAGCACGCACATCGTGATACTCGCGCTGACCGCCTACGCCGCATCCGAGCTCGGTGACCGCCAACGGGCGAGCGACCTGTACGAGTGGCTCGAGCCCTACACGGGGCGTTGGGTCGTGTCGCCCGGAGCGTTCGCGCTGTGGCCGGTCCAGCGCTCGCTCGGGCGTCTGGCGACCACGGCGGGGCGAACCGAGCGGGCGCTCGAGCACATCGCCGCGGCGCGCAAGCAGAGTCAGAGCGCGCGGGCGTTGCCGTGCGTCGCGCTGACCGCGCTCGACGAGGCACACGCGCTGCGAGAGCGCGGCGACGAGCAGGACCGTGACCGGATCCTCGCCCTCGCCCGCGAGGCCCGCGAGCTGGCCCAGGAGATCGGGATGGGCCTCGTCGTCGACCAGGCGACGCTGATCGAGGCGGCGTTTGGCGAGGGTGGGGACGACGCCGACGTCGAGAACCTCGAGGTGACCCGCTGATGTCCGCGCGCGATCGTGACGAGTTCGACGCGGTCGTGATCGGCTCCGGGTTCGGGGGCGCCGTCGCCGCCCAGCGGCTCGCCGAGCGGGGGGTCGCGGACGTGCTCGTGCTCGAGCGCGGGATGCCGTACCCGCCGGGCTCATTTGCTCGCACGCCGTGGGAGATGCGCGATGGCGTCTGGGATCCGGACACCGAGCGCTACGGGCTGCTGGAGCTGCTCAAGTTCTCGCACGCGACTGCCGTCATCTCCAGCGGCCTCGGCGGCGGCTCGCTGGTGTACGCCAACGTGATGCTGCGCAAGCCGCCGGAGACGTTCGGCGCCGATCAGGCCAATGGCTGGCGCGAGTGGCCGATCTCCTACGCGCAGCTCGAGGAGGGATACGCGGCGGTCGAGGCCCGCCTGAAGCCGACCAAGATGCCGTACAACTCATACGCCGTCCCGAAGACCGATGCCTTCGAGACGGCGCTGCGCGAGATGGGCCTGAAGCCGGCAAGGGCGCCGATCGCGGTCACATTCGCCGCCGCCGGCGACGATGAGCCGCCGGAGCCCGGGATGCCGCTCCTCGACGGCGCGGGCGACGTCGACACCGACAACCTCCACCGCCGCTCGCGGCGGACCTGCACGCTCTGCGGCGACTGTGACTTCGGCTGCAACGAGGGGGCCAAGAACACGCTCGATTACAACTTCTTAAGCCAATTTGTCGCGGACCCGAAGGGACGTAAGGAGATCCGCACGTGCTGCGACGCGCTCGACATCGCCGGGCCGCTCGCGGGCGGCGGCTACGAGATCCGCTACCGCCAACACATGGCGGCGCGCGAGAAGGTGCAGTTGCGCGCCGCCGCGGAGGAGCACGAGAGCGATCTCGAGCTGCTCGACAGCTCCAGCGATGAGCTGCGGAGCGTGCGCGCCAAGATCGTGATTCTGGCCGCCGGGACATTCGGGTCCACGCGCCTGCTGCTCGCCAGCCGCTGCCGGTTGCCGCGCCTCAGCGCGCAGCTCGGACGCGGCTTCTCGAGCAACGGCGACCTGCTCAAGTTCGCCTTCAACTGCCGGCGCGACGGCCAGTGGCGCGACATGGCGCCGAGCCGCGGACCGGTGATCACGGCGTACGCCGAGGCTGCCGGCGAGGGTCATCAGACGTGGCTCGAGGACGGCGGCTACCCGCGCGGGATGGAGATGATGTGGCAGATGACCGAAGCGCCCGGGGACCTGTGGAGGATGCGCGGCGTGGTGTGGCGGATGTTGCGCGGAAGGCTGTTCGGCAACGTCGGCGGCGAGTACATGGAGGCGCTCGGGACCGCGCACGCATCGGGGTCGATGTTGCCGCTGCTGGCGATGGGCCGGGACGTGCCCGGTGGGATGATCGAACTCGACGGAGACTCGTTGACGCTCGACTGGAATCCCGACGGCGCCTCGAGCAGCTACTTCGGCTTCGTCGAGCGCTGCGCCCGGGTGCTCGCGAACAAGCTCGGCGGCGAGGCGTGCGACCAAGGCTGGCGCGGACGCCTGCTCCCCGGTCGCGGCACGTGCGCGCATCCGCTGGGCGGGTGCCGGATGGGCAAGACGGAGAACGAAGGCGTGATCGGGACCGACGGTCAGGTGTTCGGCTGCGACGGGCTGTACGTCGCCGACGGGGCTGTGATGCCCGGGCCGGTCGGGCCCAATCCGAGCCTCACGATCGGTGCGGTGTCCCACTTGATCGCTGGTCACGCGGCAGAAAGGGCAAGTTCATGACAGGGGTGCGCTGGACGGAACGATTTGCGGGCCGGCTCGGATTCGAGGCGGCGACCGACTACAACGACGCGCTGATGGCGAACGTCGGGCAGGACGCGACGATGGAGATGCGGGTCTCGTTCGACGACGTCGAGCACTGGATCCGGGACGTTTCCTACCCCGGGAGGGTGGAAGCGGGAACGCTCACCTGCGGCGGCCTCCAGGGCGGCGAGGCGACGATCGAGGGCGGCGAATTCGTGATCCTCGTCCCCTCCAACGGTGGCATCTCGGATTCGTTGCACCTGCGGATGCGCTACCAGCTCGCGCTCCGCCACGACAGCACCGGCGAACCGCTGACGCTGCACGGTTTCAAGTTGATCGAGAACAACCCGGGCTTTGACTGCTGGACCGACACGACGACCCTGTTCACGACCGTCTACCGGGGCGCCGACGTCGCCCCGGACGCCGACGACCGCCAGCTGCTGGCGATCGGCGTGCTGCACATCGATCTGCTCTCGTTCGCGCGTCAGATGATCGGCTTCAAGGGGACGAGCGGCTCGATCGTCGACCGGATCGGCGCCGCCGCGCGCTACCAGGCGTGGTTCGGGCGGCGCCTGCTGCGCGCCTACGCCGGCGCGCCGGTGACCCAGTCGCGCCCCAGCTTCCCCGTTGACCGGCCCCAGCCCGACTGGGAGGTCCCGCCGGACGAGCGCAGCTGGCACCGCGTCGACGGCACCGACAGGCTCGAGCGCAAGGTCGTCGGATTCGAGGTCGAGGACCTCGACTTCCCGCTCAACGTTCAGCGCCTGCGACTCGCCGGCAGCGGCGAGCCCGACGGCGAGCCGGTCCTGCTGATTCCCGGGTCCGGCGTGCGCGCGAATATGTTCTACGGGCAGCCGGGCGGCGGCTCGCTGGCCGAGTTCCTGCTCGAGCGCGGCTACGACGTTTGGGTCGAGAACTGGCGCGCCTCGATCGACTTTCCCCCTAACAGTTATACGCTCGACGACGCCGCCCGGTTCGATCACCCGACCGCGATCGACGTCGTGCTCGAGCAGACCGGGAGACCGGATGGGCAGCTGCGGACGGTCGTCCACTGTCAGGGGTCGGTCGGCTTCTTGATGGCCTACACCGCCGGGTATCTCGACGGCAAGGTCTCGCACGTGATCTCGAGCGCGGTCTCGCTGTTCCCCGAGGTGCGATGGGCCACGTGGCTCAAGCAGCGCGTTGCGCGCCCGGCGATCGACCTCACGATGCCGTGGATGGACGCCCAGTGGGGGCTGCGGTCCGACACTCCGATCGGCTCCCTGTTCGGCCTCGTGGCGAAGTACACCGAGCGGCCGTGCGGCAACCCTCCGTGCCAGGTGGCGAACTTCATGTACGGATCGGGTTGGGACACGCTTCTGCTCCACAAGGACGCGGAAGGACACGACTGGCTCGACCCCGACGTGCACGAGTGGTCGGCGCGTGAGCTTGGCGCGACTCCGATGAGCTTCATCGACCAGATCTGCGAGAGCAGCCGCTACGGGCACATCGTCCCGGCACAGCCGCGCGATCCGGCCTGGCCCGCCAACTACCTCGCGCGACCCAGGCAGCTGCAGCCGCCCGAGCGGCGGCCCCGATTCACCTTCATCGCCGGCGACCAGAACCGGATGTGGCGCTGGCAGGGCCAGCAGAAGGCAGCCAGGTTCATTGCCGAATACCACGAGTGCCCGGCGTGCTTCGTCGGCCTCCCGGGCTTCGGTCACCTCGACACGATCTGGGGGCGCGAAGCCCCGGCCAAGGTCTTTCCGGTGATCGCGGACGGGCTCGCCTGGGATGGCGCCGACCCCGCGCCCCATCAGCAAGCCGCCGGTCGCCGCGAGGACCGGACGCTCACCGAGGCGTGGCCACAGCGCAATGGGCGGCTGACCGCACTCGCCCGCTCGGCGGTCCGCGCGGGCCGCTAGGACGGGCACCCCCCAGGGGTGTGGACGGCAACACCCAGGGTGGGCTGTGGTGGCGACCGCGCGCTCTTAGTGTGCCCACCACGCGACGCACACAACGCGCGATGACCACCATTACCAGCCACGCGAAAACTCCCGATCCGCTGAACCCGGCCACGGATCAGCTCTACCACGCCGTCTGCAGCGTCGACGGTCGCTGGCAGGCGTTCGGCCTCATCGGGGGCGACGATCCCGCGCCCGGATTCGTCGGCGCCGGCAGCGCCACGGTCGACGGCGCGCTGATGCTCGTCGCCATCGGCACCGACGGCGAGCTGTATCACTCGTCGCGTGACGCCAACGGAGACTGGCAGCCGTTCACGGGACTGCGCGACGAGTGGATCGAAGGCGGGCCGAGGGAGTTCTATGCGGCCGCCTGCTGTGGTGGGCGCGGGGCGCTGCATCTCGTCGGACTTGGCTCCGACGCCCGTCTCTACTACACGAGCCGCCTCTCCGACGGAAGCTGGCAGGGGCACTTCGAACTGATCGACGGCGAGCTGCTGCGCGGGCCGGACAAGTTCGGCGGCGTGTCCTGCGCGGTCGCGGGGGACCTGCTGCATGTGGTGGCGCTCGACCAGACCGGGCAGGCCCATCACACGGCACGCGACGGCGCAGGCGGCTGGCAGGAGTTCCGCAGTCTCGCCGCGCTCTACGACGCCCCGGCGCGATTCGTCGCGATCGACTGTGCGGTCGTCTGGGGTGGAAGCCTGCACGTCGTCGGTGTCGGCGGCGATGCCCAGCTGTACCACACCGTCCAATGGCCCGACGGCACCTGGCAGCGCTACTTCGGCGTGCTCGGCGGCCAACAGCATGGTGTCGTGCCGCGGTTCGCGCTGAGCGTCGCGTGCACGCGCGTGGGACACGATCTCGGGCTTGTCGCGATCTGCTCTGACCATCGGCTGTTTCACTCGACCCGCTTGCCCGACGGAAGCTGGAGGGGGTCGACGTGGTTCGGCGAGCAGCAGCTGCGCGAATGGCCGGTTGAATTCTTCGACGTCAGCTGCGCGAGCGCTGGCGATGCACTTCATCTTGTCGGCGGCACGTGGCAGGGGGGCTTTGCGTGAGCGCCGATCGACTCCCCACCAGGCGGTTCTGTGACAGGGCGGCCTGGGATCCGGTGGGAGAGGTAAGCCGGGGGAGATGCCTCCTACCGAGGGCTCGTGCGGCGTGCCGTGGGGGTTCACGCCGACTAGCCAGGGGGCGCATGCGGGCGGGCGTGCAGATTCGGCACTGCACGTCCGCCCGGGGGCTAAGCCGCGGAAACCCTTGACCGCGGCTGCGGGGACGAGGCACGCGCGCGGGGAGTTCCCCGCGCGCGTGTCCATCGTCGGCCGCCCTAATCGCGCCGTCGCCGGTCGCGAGCGAGGATCGCGTATACGACGCAGTCGAGATAGCGCTCGCCGACCCGCGCGAGGTGCTCCCGGTTGGCCGCGATCAGCGCGTACAGCTCCATCACGTCGCTCTCGTCGACCAGTCGCAGCGAGTAGCCGCCGTCAAGCGCGCACGTGAGCACGAGCCCAGTCTGCCCGATGCGGGCGTCACCGATCGCTCGCGTGCGGCCGCGCTCATTTCAGCCCGCCGCGCTCGTTAGTCGGTTAGCGACTATGGACTGCGACCACTCAGGGACCCACAGCGGCGCGACGCGATTCAGTCGCGACGCAGATGAGCTGCGTCTGGTGGTGGTCTGCGACCGCTGCGGCGCCGAGCGTGGCCTGCTCGGAACGGTGCGCTACAGCCCGCAACCCCAGGCGATGTCTCCGGCAGGACCCTCATCGCCGGCGCCCGGCCCGTAGCGCCCTGGCTCGGGTCCAGACGGCGCGCACGGTGCGCCGGCCGCGCTCAACGCTGAGTGGCTCGTAGCCCTCGTAGCGGAGCACGCGCCGATCAGGGACCCCGCGGCGCTGCCCAGCTCGCCGACGTGCGTGAGACCAGATGAGCCGCGATCGCGACCGCAACGATGATCGCGAGCCCGAGCAACAGCGCGGCGGTCACTCCGACGTTGAGGATCAGCAACGCGCTGCTCAGCGCGCCCAGCGCGAACGCGAGCAACGCCAGCCCCCGGCGCAGCACCTTCGGATCGCTCCAGCCACCGCCGTGCTCGGTGAGCGCTCCGGTGATCGTCATCGTCAAGACCACGGTCAACAGGTCGGGAATCTTGAGATAGCGGATCGCGGCGAGCTGGCACCCCATCGACATCGCGAGCAGCACGACCATCGCATCACGGGCGCCGACCGCGAAGTGCGGGCCGGTGAGGATCGCGATCAGCGTGATGGCGGCCGCCAGCCCGAGCTTGGCGGCCAGCACGTTGCGCAGCGCGCGCCCGCGATGTGATCGTGCCGCTCGGCACCCCTGGGCGCCAATCAGAACGCCGATCACGAACCCGCCCAGCGCGAGCGCTGAGGTCAGCACGGTGAAGCCCTTGGCGCCGGCCGCGGCGAGACCGATGAACACCAGATTGCCGGTCATCGTCGCCACGAACACGTGCCCGAGGCGCAGGATGCTGATCGCGTCCACAACCCCGGCGAGGACCGTCAGTGCGAGCAGGAGCGCCGGCAGCGGACCGTCGCGCTCGTCGACCAGCGCCCGGCTGAGTCCAGCGACACCGCGCGGACGGTCCTGCGCTGCGCTGGAGGCTCCTGCCGAGTCAGTCACGCAGGGCGCATTCTTGCGCGCCCTGCGGCGACTCAGGCGCCGCTCTCAGGGCCCGTTCCAACCGGCCATGTAGCACGGGTGGTCGCCGCACACGGCGGGCAGGAACCCGTTCGGCTGCAACCACTGTCCGATCGCGGCCTCACCCTCCGGGAACGACGCCCAGTCGGGGCCGTGGGGATCGACGCCCTGGGTGTTGGCGACGTTGTCAAGCGGCGGCGGCGGCGTGCCCGCCTGCGAGCCCTCGCAGACGGTGACGCCGTCGTTCGGGCATGGACGCAGTGGTCCGAGGTCGCCGACGACCATCGCCGCCCGACCGGTGAACGGGAACGACTGGATGTGCGGGATTCCCCAATACGGCGTCGGGCCGGGATAGCGGCCGGGGTCGAGCGCCGGTTCGCGCAGCCGCGCGCCGATCGTCCGCGCCTCGATCTCGCTCGCCCAATTGGTCACCTGGTGGTCGCCGAACGCGACCGTCATCAGGACCGAATGGACGGGCGTGCCCGGGAGCGGGTCGCTGGTCAGATGTTCGGCGTAGCCGTCGGTCTCGCCGTGGTCCCACTCGTTCTGGATGAACGAGAACAACAGCGTGCGCGTGAGCGGGTCGGGATACGCTTGGTAGAAGAACTGCGCGAACTCGGGGAAGTCGCTGCTGCGCGTGTTGAGCAATCCGTAGTCCATGCCGGCGACGTTGAGCGCTGCCCGAGTGAAGTCGGGATCGATCGCGGTCAGCGCGCCGCCGAAGATCGCGCCCTGGCTGCCGCCGTCGTAGTACAGATGCGAGGTGTCGATCACGCACTTGCCGTCGACCTGGAACACGGCGCTCGAGCAGAACCCGGCCGGGTTGATCAGGTCGCGGCCGAGATACAGGAAGTCGATCAGCCCCTGTTGCAGGCGATCTGGGATCGACGGGAAGCTCGACAGATCCTCCAGCGATGCGATCGCGTTCGGGACGTCCGCCTGCGCCATTCCGATCTCGTCGGTCGCGCACGCCATCAGGTCAAAGCTCCCGAGCGCGTAGAGCTCGTCGCTGTTGACCTGGTCGGCCGTGCCGAATAGTCCGTGCCCGTTGAGCAGCGGCTGGAATGCCTGCCCGCTCTCGGCCCCGATCGGGACATTGCACTCGAAGTTGGCGTCGATCGTGTTGCCCGGGATCGGGGTCGGCAAGGTCGCGTTCGGGCTGGCGTATGCAAACCGCGACCCCGGCGGGCAGCCCGCCTGGTTCAGGTAGCACGGGACGACGAAATGACCCGCGATGTGGGCGTACACGCGAGGATCGAGCGTGGTGCTCGTCGTGCATCCGGCCGGCGCCGGCGAGACCGCGACGGTGCAGCTATCGATGCTGAACTGCGGTGCGTCCCCTTGCACGATCCCATCGCCCGGCGTCGTATCACCGAGCTTTGCGAGCGCGTCGTTGCGCATGAACAGGATCGTCCCCGTCAGGCTCTGGCGGCTGGCGACGGTGAAGTCCCACGCCAGATACAGCGAATGGCGCGAGATGCCCGCGCGCTCGAGCTGGGGGAAGATGTGGCGCCGGTAGTAGAGCTCCCGTGCCGACGGCTTGCCGTGCCCGTCGGCGAGCTGGGCGAACGCCGACTGGGGTGCGATCACGTTGCCGTTCGCGTCACGCATGTCGCGCAGCGCGACGATGTAGCGGTCACCCTCGGCGAGGTTGCGCGCGGGATGAATGATGAGTGCGGTCCTATCCGGTGGGGGCGGGTTGCCATCGAGCCCCAGGGACCGGTCGAGCTCGGCCCAGACCGGCCACCGCCGCCCGGTCGTCGCGTCGATCACGACGATCGGCGAATTGCGGTCCAGGCTGCGCCGGATGTCGGTGTTGGTTGGCGGAGCGGTATGCGCGAACGCCTGCGGGGTATCCATCCCGGGGACGTGTGTGACGATCTGCGAGCCCGGGCTGAAGCCGTCGAGCCGGTTCCAATCCGTTGGGTCGATCGGCGTGCCGGACGCGTTACTGGGGGTCGCCTGGGGGCTGATGTCGAGCCGGAGCCCGGTCGGAGACGATCGATCGGGGCGCGTGAAGTAGTTGTTCGGCCACGGCAACAGACACAGCGATGGGTCGATCGGATCACAGACGTGAGCGGTCGAGGAGGGCGGCGAGCCCTGCTTGTGCTTGTTGCCGTGATCCTTCGCCGCGGCGGGCGCGGCGAGCAGACATGCGGCCGCGACGACGGCCACCAGCGATCCGATTCCCTTGCGCATCGGCACCTCCTGCTTGTGAGGCGCCATAAGATAGGCCCGCGATTGCTCGACTGACAATGGGAGCCGACACCGACTTCGCCCGCGATCGTTGTGACGGGTCACAGACGCTTCAGGATCGTGAGCCGCGGTTGATGGCGCGAAGCAGCCTCGCTGCTGGCGACGGTGCGCCTCGATGACCGTCGGTGGCGCGCAGCTCGCGAGCGACCGCGACACGCTCGCCTCGATCGTCGCCCGCGTGAGCACGACCGAGCTCGCCGAGCGGATGGTCGCGACGTTCAGCGGCAGGATCCCGGGTTACCGCAGACTCCCGCAGCCGGTCCTGCTCGGGCAGATACTCGACATCTCGCGGCGCAACGTCGAGCTCTTCTTCCGCTACCTGGCCGAGGGCGAGGCGCCAAGCCACGAGGACCTCGCCGCGTTCCGGCGATCGGCGAAGGATCGTGCCAGCGAGGGGATGCCGCTCGAGGACCTGCTGCACGCGTACCGGCTCGGCAGTCGGATCGGGTGGAACGCGCTCGAGAAGACCGCGCTCGCAGAGGAACGGCCCGCGCTTCTGTACGGCGCCGAGCTGCTCTTGGACTACATCGACCGGGTTTCGGCGGCGGTGTCGCAGGCCTACCTCGAGGAGCGCCAGCACCTCGTCTCCGAGGAGGAGCGCCAGCTTCGCAGCCTGCTCGATACGCTGCTCGACGGGAGCACGCTGCCCGCTGAGCTGCGCACCCTCGCCGAGCAGCTGGGCCTGCCGCTGCGTGACCGCTACCGGCCGTTCGCGGCCGCTGTGAGGGGGGCGGCCGCGCGGCGCCACGCCGAGCTCGCCTCCGCGCTTCGCGCGCAGGGGATCCTCGCCCTGACCGAGGGCGTCCGCGTCGCCGGGCTCGCGCCCGACACCAACGCGGGGCTCGCGTCAAGTCTCGGCCCGGGCGTCGTGCTCGCGTTGGCGGCGCCCACACCCCGTGCGACCTTGGCCAGCGCGCTCGACGACATGCGGCTGCTCGCCGATCTCGGGCGCCGGCTCGGTCGCACGGGCACGGTCGCCGTCGACGAGCTCCTTCCGGAGCTGCTGCTCGCGAGCGCCCCGCGCGTCGCCGACGCGCTCCGCCACCGCGTGCTGGATCCGCTCGAGGACGGTCGACCGCAACGGGCCGCGGATCTGCTCAAGACCCTGGCGGCCTTCGTCGATTGCAAGCTCGATCGCCGGCTGGCCGCGGCGCGCCTGCACGTGCACCCCAACACACTCGACTACCGGCTGCGCCAGATCCACGAGCTCAGCGGGCTCGACGTGCACCGGCCCGACGACCTCGTGCTCGTCGCGCTCGCGCTGCGTCAACGCGAGTTGACCGCGCCGTCCCAGTAGGGCATCGAAACGAGCGACGCGTCTCCACCCGGGGTGGAGATCGGAGCGATCTCCACCCGGAAATCGACTCGGGCGCCGATGTGCGCTGCGGCGCCCCGCGAGACGATCCTCGCATGACAACTACCGATTACATAGTCGACTCACTGCTCGTACTGCTCGTGCTCTACCAGATCAAGGAGCGCGAGCTCACGACGCGCATGTTGGTCCGTCCGCTGATCATCCTCGCGGTCGTGGCGGCCACGTACCTGCACGGCGTGCCGACTGCCGGCAACGACCTCGTCCTGCTCGCCGCGCTGGCGCTGCTCGGAGGGCTGATCGGCCTGGCGAGCGGCCAGACGATGCTGATGCGACGCGGTCCGGACGGCGAGGTGCTGGCCCGCAGCGGATGGGCATCGGGGTTCTTGTGGGTGCTCGGGATGGGATCGCGGTTCGCGTTCGTGTTCTGGATCACGCACAGCGGCGCCTCGACGATCGCGCACTTCAGCGCCGAGCACTCGATCACGAGCGTCGAGGCCTGGACGGTCGCGCTGCTCGCGATGGCGGTGTTCGAGGTCTGCGGCCGGACCCTGATCCAGGCGACCCGCCGCCGTCAGCTCCAGCAGGGCGGCGTCCCCGAGTTTGTGTAACGGGCGAGCGTCAGCGGGATCCGCTTACCGGCGGATCCCGCTGCGCCGCCCGGTGCTCGGGTATGCGCCCCCAGGGCACGCGTAACTTTTGTCGCCGATGCTCCTTCTCCGCGATCTCAATCGCCCGGCTGCGACCATGATCCGCCTGATCGGGCTGGCGGTTGTGACCTGGTCGGTGCTCGCGAGTAATCATCCCCCCGCCATCAGTGGGCGCGGGTTGGTCGTCGCCGTGCTCCTCGCGATCGCGGTCATCGCCTGGCTGGTGTGGGTTGTGCGCCCCCGCGGCCGCGACGAGCTCACGGCCGAGCTGTGGGTGCTCGCGGCGGCCGGCGGAGTGCTGACCGGGGCGTCGCCGAGGAGCGCTGCGGCGGCGTTTGCGTTCGTCGGCGTGACCGCCGCCGGCGTGCGGGTCGACCTGGAGCGAGCGGTCCGGGTCCCCGTGGTCGGACTGCTCGCGCTCGCGGTGTCGATTCTCGTCTACAACGGCAGCAGCCTGGGATTGCTCGCCTACGCGCTCGGGTTCGCCGCCGGGCTGCTCGCCGCGTCCAATGCCCGGCAGTCGGTGGTGCGCGCCGAGCAGGCCGAGCTGCTGCTGGCGCAGACCCAGCGCTCGTACGAGGAACAGCTGCGCGCGGCGCGGCTCGAGGAGTCGACCCGGATCGCGCGCGAGATTCACGACGTGCTGGCGCATGCGCTGGCCGGCCTGACGATCCAGCTCGAGGCGACGCGGGCGCTGATCGAGCACGGCGCCGAGCGCGACGTCGTGCTCGCCCGCGTCGAGCGCGCCCACAAGCTGGCTGGCGACGGGCTGCGCGAGACTCGCCGCGCGGTCGGGGCCCTGCGCGGCGATCAGGTCTCGGCGCCCGGAGCACTCGAGGCGCTGGTCGCCGAGTACCGTGAGACATCCGATGCGTCCGCGGAGCTGATCCTCGATGGTGACCCGACGCGTCTCTCCGGACCGGCGGGCGAGGCGATCATCCGAACCGTGCAGGAAGCTCTGACCAATGCCCGCAAGCACGCTCCGGGGGCCGGGGTCTCGGTTGTCGTGCACGCCGGCGAGGGCCCGGCCGACGAGGTCGTGCTGACCGTCGATGACCATCCGCAGAACCCGGCGCCGCAACGGGGCGCGGACTCGGTGGCGGCCACGGGCGGCGGCTACGGCCTGCAGGGGATGCGCGAGCGTGCCGAGCTGCTCGGCGGCACGGTCAGCGCCGGCGCCAGCGACGACGGCTGGCGGGTCGAGCTGCGGCTGCCCCCGCCCCCCGCCTCACCGGGAGCGCAATCGCGATGAAAGCGCCGGTCCGCGTGCTGGTCGTCGATGACCAGGCCCTGGTCCGCGAAGGCCTGATGACGCTGCTCGAGGCCGCGCCCGAGATCGAGCCGATCGCCGCCGCCGCTGATGGCGAGCAGGCGATCGCGCTGTGCGCGCGCCACCGTCCCGATGTCGTGCTGATGGATCTGCGGATGCCGAAGCTCGACGGGGTTCAGGCAACCCGGCGGATCCGCGCCGAGCACCCCGACATCGAGGTCGTCGTTCTCACCACCCACGCCGACGAGGAGTCGATCCTTGACGCGCTGCAGGCGGGCGCGCGCGGCTATCTGACAAAGGACGCGGGGATCTCGGATATTTCGCGCGCCGTGCACGCCGCCGCCGACCATCAGGCGTTGCTCGACCCCGTCGTCCACACCCGCCTGGTCGCTGCCGCCGCCAACGCCTCACGCCCGGCGCCGTCGGCCAACCTTCCCGACGAGTTGACCCCGCGCGAGGCCGAGGTCCTGTCGCTGATTGCCCGCGGCCTCTCCAACCGCGAGATTGCCGCGACCCTGGTCGTCAGCGAAGCGACCGTCAAGACACACGTCAACCACGTGTTCTTCAAGATCGGCGCCCGCGACCGCGCCCAGGCTGTCCATTACGCATACACGCACGGGCTCGCCACGTAGCCGTCCCGGAGTGACTCACGTGTTGCCCGGTGACGGCGCGTCACCCGGTCGCGAGCTCGGCGAGGTAGACCTCGGTCTCGGCGGGCTCGAGGCCGCCGTGCTGTCCGCGGAACTTGCGCTCGTTTGCGGCCGCCGACCGCAGCCACGCCTGCCCGCGACCGGAAGGGAGGACCGCGAGATCGCCGAGCCGTTGGAGCAATCTCGGGGCCGGTTCGGCGAACAGCTCAGCTGCCCAGCGGACGGCGGCGCGGCCGGCAAGGCGCGTCGAGAGCTCATCCTTGACGAGCTCTCGGCTCGCCGGCCTGACGTGCAAAAACACGTCCCGTGGTGAGCCGGCCGGCCGGGCATAGGCGAGATGCTCGGCCAGTTCGGGCCAGAGGTCGTCGAGGTAGGCGACGGTCGCCGGGCTGACGTCGACCTGGCCGTGGTCGGCCGTGAGCAGGACGGTCATGTCCCGTGCGGCCGACCTCGCCGTCGCATACACGGCATCGAGCGCGCGGACGCACGCGGCGTCGAACTCCGCGGAGTTGGGACCGGCACGGTGACCGGTGGCGTCGATCTCATCCCAGTAGAGGATCGCGTGACGAAATAACGATCCGCTCAGGGCGTTCGTCGCCTGCTTGATCCCCGCTGCGAGGTCCGAGAATGCAGCCACGATCGCGCCCCGCGACGCCATCGCAGAGAAGCGCGAGCCGGCGATCGACGCGGGCAGAAGCACGATTGACGGGACCTCGAGACGCTCATAGAACGTCCGGCCGGGAGCGAGATCGTCGGCCGACAGCTGCGCGGCAAGCTCCCCCTCGCGCCTCGATTCGGCCGCCGTGTAGCGCAGCGGGCAGATGATCCGGCGCAGCGAAGGCTCGAGGATGTTCCACTCATACAGCCCGTGCTGCTCGACCGGCTGGCCGAAGAACAGCGTCGTCATTTCGGCAGTCGTGGTGGATGGAAACTGAGCCCGTAACGGCGTGATGCGCAGCTCGTCGATCAGCGGGTGATCCCGGTGGCGGTCAAGGAAGTGCCGGCCGAACGCGTCGAGCACGATCAGCAGCACCCGTTCGCCGGCTGTCAGCCGCGTCTCGATGAGCTCGGGGATGTCGGCAAAGGATCGCGCCTCGGTCACACGATCCTGATCTGTCCGTGGGCCGTGATCCAGCGGCCGTCGCGCAGGCGGCGCAGCGTCAGCGCGTAGCGTCCGCGCTCGAGCCGGCGCCGAGGCATGAGCGTCAGCTTCAGGTCGCCATGACGCGTACGCACGGCAAAGCCGGTCGCGAATACGAGGTGTCGGCGGACGACGGTGACCCGGGCCTCGCCGCCGAATCGGATCTCGATCGGGGATGAGACGCGGCGGGCCGAGCACTTCTCGGCGATGCCCTTCGATGTCGGCGTCGTCCTGCACGTCACCAGCTCGACCTTGCCGCGGCGTCCCCGCGGCCCGCGGCGACCGGTCTTCCCTCGCGGGCCGGGGGGTCCGCTGGCCCCCGTGGCGCCGGTGCCCCCGGTCGCCCCGGGCACCCCGGTAGCCCCGGTAGCCCCGGTGGTTCCGGTCGGGCCCGTGGCTCCCGACGGCCCGGTGGGGCCCGTGGAACCTGTCGGACCGGTGGGCCCAGATGGGCCCGACGGCCCGGTTGGTCCGGTTGGTCCGGTCGGTCCGGTTGGTCCGGTTGGTCCGGTTGGTCCGGTCGGTCCGGTTGGTCCGGTTGGTCCGGTTGGTCCGGTCGGTCCGGTCGGTCCGGTGATCGGCGCCACGCCCGTACCCGACAGAGCGATCACGTGCGGCGTCGGCTCGTTGTCAGACAGATCCAGGGCGGCCGACCGCGATCCGGCTGCCGACGGCGTGAACTGAACTGTGATCGAGCACGTCTGCTCAAACGCCAACGTGCGACCAGCGCATCCATCGGCAGTGATCGAGAAGTCACCCTCGTCGGCACCCGCGACCGATGAGTTCGACAGGACCAGCGCCTGCGCGCCCAGATTCGTGACGTTCAGCGGGACGGCCGGCGACTCCTCCCCGACCGTCTGAGCACCGAAGTCACCCCCGGCGACGGCCGCCTCGGGCGCGGATTCAAACACCTCCGCGCTCGTCGTCTGCGGGATGCCACCGGCGACCAGGATCTCGCCGTTTGGCAACGGTGCCGCCGCCGAGCCCTGGCGGTCCGGGCCCGGCGACGCCGACAGCGCCGAGAACGTGCCGCTCGCCGGGTCGTACAGCTCGGCGCTCGACAGCAGGTGGCCGTCGTTGTCGATGCCGCCGACGACGAGCACATCTCCGTCGGGCAGCGGAGCCGCCGCGGCGTCATCGCGGGGAACCGTCATCGAGCCGGTGACGGTGAACGTGCCCGTCCCCGGGTCATACAGCTCGGCGCTCGACACGGTGGCTCCCGTGTCGTCCTCTCCGCCGGCTATCAGTACATCCCCGTTGGGCAGCGGCGCGGCAACCGCCGCGTTGCGATCGATCGTCATCGATCCCGTTGGGCTGAATGTGGCGCTGGCGGGGTCATATAGCTCGGCGCTCGAGAGGTTCCCTCCGGCCTGGTTGCTGCCGCCGGCCACCAGCACGTCCCCGTTGGGAAGCGGGGCCGCAACTGCTCCAAATCGCGGAACTGTCATCGGGCCGGTGGCCGTGAACGTGCCTGTCGCCGGGTCATACAGCTCGGCGCCCGACATGATCGTGCCGAAGACATCACCGCCGGCGACCAGCACGTCGCCGTCGGGCAACGGCGCGGCCACTGGGCCTGCAACGGCACTGGCGAGCGGCGCGGTCGCGGTGAACGTCCGCGTCGACGGGTCATACAACTCACTGCCTGAAGCAGGCCCGCCGCCGACGACCAGTACATCCCCGTCGGGCAAGGCGGCCGCCGCCGCGTTCTGGCGTCCCATCGTCATCGGCCCGATCCCGACACTGCTGAAGAACGGCGCCGAGGAAGCAGTCGCCGGCGCTGCGCACAGGCCCGACGCGCCAGCCGCCAACAACAGCGACGCAGCCGCCACGCGAGCCCGCCCCGCGACGAACCCAGCCCTCTTCCAGCCTCCACCCATTGTCGCCTCCCGCCTAGGTTTTTGCCTAGCCGGCCCTGGCCGCCGACGCGTAAACAATACTGCCAGTTGGCGGGCTTCTGAACATGTTCGATCGACTCGACTTCGTCTATCTGCCGAGCCGCGATGTCGCCGCCGATCTAGCCCACTTCACCGATCGGCTGGGCGCTGAAGTCGCCTTCGCGATCGAGCGATTCGGAACTCGCGTGGCGATGGTGCGATTGAACGCCGATCCGCCGCGCCTGTTGCTCGCCGAGCATCTCGAGGGCGATCAACCGGTGCTCGTGTACCGCGTATCCGATCTCGGTCGCGCGATCGCCGAACTCCGCGCCCGCGACGTCGAGGTCGCCGCCGAGTTCGAGATTCCATACGGCCCCGGTGCCGAGCTGGCCAATCCCGGACCCCAACGGCTCGCGCTCTACGAGCTCACGCGGCCCGAGGCCGACGCCCGGTTAGCGGGCCGCCGCGACTTCTGAACATGGGCGCCGCGTTCGATGCTTGCCGGCGCGTGCGTGGGGGTCTGGCACGCCGTGAGCACGGTCCTGTACAGCTCGCTTGAAGTCCGCTTTCGCCCGAACTATCGTCGGGTCCTGGACCGATCTCATGGCGCGCGACGAATCATCCGGCATGGTTTCCAAAGATCGCTCGCGGTTTGCGTTCAAGCTCCAACGGGCCGTTAGCAATCCGCGAGCAGTCGCGCCGTATGCGCGACGGTGGGCACGCAACGTCGGACTCAGGCTGCAAAGCGCTGACCACATCGCCTACTACAAGGGTGTTATGCGCTCAAACATCGGCCAAGGCGCGGAGGTTGCAGTCGGCAGCATGAGCCACGAGCTATGGATCAAGCACGGACAGGAGCAGTTCCAGTACCTCGTCACCCATGGGTTGCGTCGAGACATGCGGATGCTCGAGATCGGCTGCGGCAACCTGCGTGCAGGCCGGCTGTTCATCGATTACCTTGCAGTCGGTCACTACCACGGTGTCGATATATCCCCTGAGATTTTGACCGCGGCGGCAGAAACTGTCACGAACTACGGGTTACAGTCAAGGCATCCGCGACTAACACTCGTGCCCGATCTCAAGCTCGGATTCCTTCCCGATAATACATTCGACGTGGTGCATGCCCATAGCGTGTTCTCTCACTCGCCGGTGGATGTGATCGAAGAGTGCTTGGCGAACGTGGGTCGGGTGCTTGCACCGAATGGTTTCTTCGATTTCACCTATCACGCAACCGACGGTCCCGAGTACGACGTGCTGCGTGAGGATTTCTACTACCGGACGAAGACGCTCCTGGGACTCGCCGCCAGCCACGGCCTTCGCGGCTCGCCGATGGAGGACTGGCGGGCGCGACACGTACAGTCCAAGCTCAGAGTGATCCGGGCCGCCTGACCGCTCAATGCGACTCCAAGCCACACAGGCATTGCACGACGCCGAAACAACTCGTCGCTGGACGAGCAGACGTGCGCTGGCCCAACAGGCAGCGCTGGCGGAGTTGGTACCGGTTTTGGATCGCCGCGGCGTGCGGCCGTTGCTGATCAAGGGCGCTGCGACGGCCCGTGTCCTGGGAGCCTCGCCGCTGTCTCGCTCGAGCGCAGACCTCGACCTCCTGGTGGCACGACCATCGCTTCCGGCGGCACGTGCTGCACTGCAATCGGCTGGCTTTCGGCCGCTCGCCACGATGGATCGCTGGGCCGGGGATTGGTGGCAGCACGCTGAGGTTTGGAGACGTGGGAAGCCCTTCGAGGTCGAGATTGACCTGCACCGCTCGCTCCCGCGCGCTGAAAACGCCGAAGCGGTGTTCGAGGCTCTGTCTCGCGATGCGCAGACCATTCAGATCGGACCAGTTAGGGTCAGAACTCCTTCGGACGCCGGCTGCGCGTTGATCATCGCCCTGCACGCCGCGGTGCATGGCCCTGCCCGCGAGAGATCCCTCGATGACCTGAGGCGAGCAGTCTCTGTCGTGACCGAAGCAACCTGGCGCGATGCGGCGTCGCTGGCGGCCGACGTCGGACTGATGAGTTCGTTTGCTTTCGGACTCCGGCTCGTTGACAGTGGTGGGGCGCTGGCCGATCGACTCGGCGTCCTCGGAGCCGGAACGTTCGGCGACCGTCTGCGCGCAAGTGGGACCAAGGACGACGGAGCAATGTGGATCTATCGCGTGCGGAACGCTCCGAGCCGCCGTCTGGCGGCGTCTACGTTGTACGACGCTCTCTTCCCGACCCCGTCGTCCGTGCGCGCCAGGTACCCGGAGCTCGGCTCGAGCCGGATACGTCTGTGCGAGTACTACATCCGGCGACTACTGCGGATCCCGCGCGCGATCACTCAATACATGCGCGCGCGTGAGCTCGGTAGCCGCGGATGAGAATGCCGATCAGTCCGCGCGCCTAGCGCGGCGGCGATCAAGCGACCGCTTGAGCACTCGAGCCATCTCACGGCGCGAGTTGCCGTGCACGATGGAGTTGTTGGCTCCATGGACCCGCCGCCATTGCACCAGCCGTTGGACGGTCGCCTCGCGTAGGCCCGTTTCGCGGGCTCGCAACAGCCAGTCCAGTCCTTCGGAGACTTCGAGGTCAGACGCGAATGGCCCCACCCGGTGCAATGCCGATCGGCGCGCGAGCATCGCGCCGGCTACGTGCCCTGGTCGTGCCTCGTCAAGCGGTATCGGTCCGTTCTCCCCGCAGACGCTGAAGGAGCGGATCTGGCCGTAGACGATGTCTAGATCGGGCCGGTTGGCGAACAGCTCGATTCGACAGGCAACGCTGTCCGGCGTGAGTAGGTCATCAGCGTCCAGGAACAGGATGATCTCGCCCCGCACACGCCGCACCGCTTCGCTCCTGGCGGCGCCGACGCCGACGTGCGGCAGACCGACCACCCGTACCGGGGGCCCCACCTCCGAGGCGACGTGCCGGCTGGCGTCGTCGGAGCCGTCGTCGACCACAACGATGTCCCGCACTGGGTGGGTCTGAACGAGGATGCTCTGCAGCGCCTCGGCCAGAAAGCGCTCACCGTTGTACACAGGCAGCGCTGCGCCGACCGTGAAAAGCTCACGCATTGGAGGCCGACTCCCGCCGCCGGCGCACCGACGCCCGCAGTGCCCGCAGCGTCGCGAGCTGATTGGCACGAGCATCAGAGGAACTATTGCCGCGGTGTATTCGGTAACGGAGGGTCACAAGCTCTACCCGCCCAGCGACGATTCCGGCCTCTTTTGCGCGGGCATGCCAATCCAGGTCCTCGCCGAGCAGCAGCGACGGATCGAAGTCGCCAACCATCTGCAACAGGGCTCGCCGTGCCATCATCGTCCCCAGGTGGCCATGGTACGGCGCTTTGTCCCAGGCGGGGTTGTAGTGCGCCGGCCGTGGCTCCCCGGGTGTCACGAAGGCCTCAGCGAGTCCGAGGACCATCCCATGCTCGGGATGTGTTTCGAGATGCGCTACCTGGGCGGCCAACCGCTCGGGCGGCATCAGATCATCGGCATCGAAGATCGTCCAATACTCACCTGAGGCCACCGCCAAGCCCGCGTTGCGCGCCGCGGCGGCCCCCTCGTGTGTCTGACGCAACACCCGTGCACCGAGCTCCTGCGCAATCTCAACCGTGCGGTCGCTGGAGCCATCGTCGACAACGATCACCTCGACGTCACGATACGTCTGCGCCAACACGCTCCCAAGCGCCTCCGCGATGAACGCCTCCTCATCAAACGCCGCCACCACCACCGACACAAGGTGCTCGACTATGAGGTCGCCTGCTCGATCGCACTTGTGACGGCGTCGGTGACGCCTGCCTGATCGTCGCCGACGTCCAGCGCAAAACAGGGCACCTGACGGACGACGCCGGCAAGGGACGAGACGACGGCACCGCGGTCGTAGGGCATGTGAAGGGTTGTACTTGGTGCCCATGCGCGCAGTGCCCGAGGGGGATCCAGGGGGGACAATCGGGTGCGGCCCCCGCAGACGCGGGGCGCCAGCACCGCGATCACGGGCAGCGACTCACGCGTACATGCGGCGAAATCTCGTACATCCTTTGACTCCGCCCTGCGGGCAGCCGTAACGCTCACGGTGCTGTAGATCGAGCAGGCACGGCCGACGCCGGAGGCGTCGAGTAAAAGGTAGTCGTCGGCAATCAGATCCAGGCCCGCAGCGAGCGCGGCGAGCGCAACAGTTGTCTTTCCAGAGCCCGGGCCGCCGACCAAAAGTATGCAGCCGCGATCATCGCCCACCGCGCCGGCATGCACCAGATGACGCCGGCCGCCACCAAGCGCCCAGCAAAGAGCTGGCCGGATCGGTGCGGCGCGTTCCCACCATCTGACCGCGCGCTTGTCTTGGATGCGATGCAGCATGCGCCGTTCGCCCGGAGCGACGAGCGTCACCGCGCCGGAGACCGTCTCGTGCACGGCGACGACATCATCGCCGCAGCGGTCCCGGACGAGCCCACCGGGCCCGATGTCCTCCCACCCCCAGGGCACTGTCAAACGGGGCTCGGGTGCTGCACTGCGCTCCCAGATGCTGATCGTCCGGTCGGCATCTCCGGCGACGCCGTCGAGACGGTGCGCGAGAGGCCCGAACAGGAGATCGGCGAGGCCGGCGCCGGCGAATCGCAGCTCGACCCGGCGGGTAGCCAGCCGGACGCGCCGCACTACCTCGCCGGCGCCTTCGGCGGCGCGGCGATATTCGGCCGACGCTTGCAGCAGGAAGGTCGAGCCTGAAGTGTCCGAGGCGGTTACGTCAGCCACCTTTTAGCGCCAACCGCTGGCGATCAATCGACTGGCGGAGCAGGCGGAGCATGGCGCCGTGCACATTCCGCCGGTCAGCAGAAGTGTTCTGAGAGTGGATGCGATAGCGAAGCGTCAGCTGCTCAATGTGCCCAGCTTTGACGCCGGCATCCTTCGCGCGGGCCAGCCACTCCACGTCATATGCGAGGCAGACCCCCTCGTCATATGGCCCGACGAGATCCAGCACCGCTCTGCGGGCCATCATCGTCCCGGCGCACGCAGGGAACGGCGCGTTGTCCCAGGCGGGGTTGTAGTGCGCCGGCCGTGGCTCCCCGGGTGTCACGAAGGCCTCAGCGAGTCCGAGGACCATCCCATGCTCGGGATGTGTTTCGAGATGCGCTACCTGGGCGGCCAACCGCTCGGGCGGCATCAGATCATCGGCATCGAAGATCGTCCAATACTCACCTGAGGCCACCGCCAAGCCCGCGTTGCGCGCCGCCGCGGCCCCCTCGTGTGTCTGACGCAACACCCGTGCACCGAGCTCCTGCGCAATCTCAACCGTGCGGTCGCTGGAGCCATCGTCGACAACGATCACCTCGACGTCACGATACGTCTGCGCCAACACGCTCCCAAGCGCCTCTGCGATGAACGCCTCCTCATCAAACGCCGCCACCACCACCGACACCAGCCGGGACGTGGCAGATGCGATCTCAGCCGGGCTTTGCATGGGGCCAGCCCGCCACTTCGTCGACCTCGTGCAGTGGGTCGACGAGCATGAACTCCTGCATGTCGGTATAGACCTGCAGAGCCGGCATCGCAAACGGGACTGTCTCGCCGATCGGCGTGGGCGAAGTCGGAGTGGGTGATCCCTTCGACTCCGTGGACGATCCATTCTCGACGACGAGTCCTTCGTCGTACATCTCTTCCACGAGTCGATCGACGCCCGCCTCAACCTCGCGCGGATCGGCCTCGTAGCGTGCGATCGCCATCTCGACCAGCGCGTCACCGGTGACCCCCGCGGCCAGCCACTGCCATACCTCCGAGGCCGCCCCGTCCAGGCTGTAGTACTTCCCGGTCCCGAGATGGATCAGGATCGTCTCTCCGTCGATCGTCTCATGAACCACCTGAGCCGTATTGACTCGAGCTGTGCTCAACACCCCTCGGCGAAGATATCAGGGGCTGCAAGCTTTTTGAGCTTGGTGGGCACGGTACATTCTCGCTTTGTCGATCTCTGTCGGCATCGATACCGATCCACGATCCGGGGGCGGCCGTCTCGCTCGCGACTACCTTGGCAGGTTCGCCGGGGCGTGTGCTCGCGCGATGGCAGAGACGGAGCCGATCGTCCACGATGTGCAACTGGGACGAACGCTGGTGCGTCTGCAGTTCGCCTCGTCGACGCTTGCGAGAGCAGTGCTCCCGGCGCTGATGCATCTGCGCGCTACGCGGACGACAGCACGACCGCAACTGTCGGTCGCCGTTTGGGACGCGGCCGGCGGTCTCGGGCTTCCGCCGCCATTCTGGGACCGCGGGCCGCGGGCTCCCGCTCGCGGCGAGATCCGCGCCTACGCTGACGTCGGCGTATACGCGCACTTTCAGAGTGGGGTCCACCCGCGCGACGGACGCTTCACCGCTGCGACCTTCTTCGACGAGAACGCCAGACTCGCGCACGCGTTCGTGGTCGACCCCAAGGAGATCCCGTGGTTTGAGCGCGCGGCGCCGCTGCGCACGGTGTTTCAGTGGGCGTTGAGGCCGCCCGACCGGCTGCTCGTTCATGCAGGAGCGCTGGACGTCGAGGGCCACGGCGTGCTGCTCGCCGGACCGAGCGGCGCGGGCAAATCGACGAGCGCGGTCGCGGCAGTGCTGGCTGGACATCGTTTTGTGGGCGACGATTACGTCCTTGTCGAACTGGACCGTCGAGAGTCCCTCGTGCATTCTCTGTACGCGACGGCGAAGCTTCACCCGGCAGCGACGCAATTGCTCACCGAGTTGCCCGCCCGATATCGGCGGCCGCTGCCACGCGACGTATCGAAACACGTAATCGACATCGGCAAGCTCCACCCTGATCGGCTCGGAGGTGGCGTGCGCATCACGTCGATCGTGATCCCGGAGGTCCGGATGGGCGGAGGCACACGCGTGCGTCCTGCTCCGGCCAGTGCGGCCCTGATGGCCCTGGCTCCGACCACCGTCCTCCAGGCTCCCCGCAACGATGGTGGAGCACTTAGTCCGCTCGCGAGGCTGGTGCGGCAGGTGCCCGCCTACAGGCTCGAGCTCGACGGATCCGACGGCGTCGCAGATGCTCTCCTCAGAGCGGTGGACGAGAGATGACGGTCATCCGGCAGGGGCGCCGATAGTCGTGATCGGGGCCGCGTCCTCGAAGCCACGACGGTGGGCCACCGTCGAAGACTGTCTCATCGTGCGCGCTGCGGTCTCCGATGGGGACCAGGCGCTGGCTGCCTGGCGGGGCTACTGTGCGCTCGTCGGTGGCATCGAGCGGGCGCAGGGCGAGGCCTTCACGCTCCTGCCCCTCGTCTACCGCAACCTTCAGCGGTCCTCCTACGAGGGATCGGACCTGGGCCGGCTGAAAGGCATCTATCGCCGCGCCTGGTACGCAAACTCGATCCATCTGCGAGCCGCGGCCCAAGCGAGCGCTGGACTCCGCAGCCGCGGAGTCGAGCCTTTGCTGATTGGACGTGCCGCGCTCCTCTCAACGCACCCAGCGGAGGTCGGAACGCGGCCGATGGAAGCGGCTGATGTGCTGATACGACCGACGGAAGTCGCGCGAGCCATGACAACGCTTCGAGCAGCAGGCTGGAGCGAAAGTTGGGGAATCGGCGCGCGGGGGACCCGTCGCGCTGATGAACGAGGGCAGCGTCGAGCTGAAGCTTCATCGCGGTGGCTTTCCGCGGCGACGTGGTCTCCAAGGGCGCGTTTGGGCCGACGCGATCAACGTGGCGCTCGGTGGAACGGACGTGCTCGTTCCGAGCGCCGCGGACCAGCTGCTGCTGATCAGCGCCACGGTTTCGCGCATTCCCCCGCGCGCCTTGGCGGGATCGTCGACGCACTCCTCCTGGTCGGGGCAAACGATCGGCGGATCGCGTGGGATGAGCTCATCGCGCGAGCCGACCAGTTCGGGATGACGCTCCCGCTCGCGGACGCACTCGGCTTCCTGGCCGCCGAATTCGCGCTCGATGTGCCGTCGGACACGATCTCGGGCTTACGGGCCGCACGAGGCGCGCCGGGTGAACGTCTACGACGCCGGATCGCGCTCAACCCCTGGCGGGAAGGCCCGCTGTGGGGTGTCGCGCAGCGAAGCGCTCGCGCTTGGAGTCGGAGATGAAGCGCCGCGACGAACCACAGCGTGCGGCTGCAGGGGGGCGATTGACCGTGGCCCGGTTGGACGCGTTTCGTCGGCTGGCGCTCGAGAACGCCCTCGCTGAGGTCGCTCACGAGTTCGCCAGGCGGCGCCTACGGTTCCTGGTTCTCAAAGGACCCGTGTTCGCGCGGTGGCTGTACGACGACCCCTGTGAACGACCGTATGGGGACCTCGATCTGCTGGTGCGTCGGACGCAGATGGCGAACGCCGGCGAGGCGCTGAGCGAGCTTGGGTTTGCGCTTGCTCCCCCGCACAACACGACCGATGTCGAGCGGTCTCGTTACCACGAGCTCTGGATTCGGCCGGGCGAACTGCCTGTCGAGCTCGAGCTTCACTACACACTCGGACTCGTCGGGGCCGACCCTGCGCTCGTGTGGCGTCGGTTTATCGACCGGGCAGAGCTCGTCCAGGTCGGCCGTGCCCGCGTTCTTGCGACATCGGTGCCGGTCGCCGCCTTCCAGGTCGCGCTGCACGCGGCATTTCACGAACACTCGAACTGGTCGAGCCCGCATCGTCGTGCGCAGCCACCGGTCCGTGATCTGCGACAGGCACTCGATCGAGTCGAGTTCGAAATCTGGCGAGCGGCGGACGCGGTTGCGGCTGAGCTGGGCGCCAGCGCAGCCTTTACCACGGGACTGTGCCTCGATCCACGTGGCGTGCGGCTCGCAGATCGCCTCGAACGAGAGCGCGAGTCTCTCGTTTGAGGCCGCCTCGTTCGGCTGCCGAACGAGCATGACAGGCCCCCGGGCAACGGGCATGACGTGCGCTACAAGCCGACGGCGAGGCGAGCTTGAGGGCGCGCAGCCTGGCGCAGCGACGCCGCGAGGTTGCGATTGATCACGTCGAGGAACACGTGCGATACGTCGGTATCGCCGTCGAACAGGCGCCTGAAGGACTCCTCGGACAGCACCAACAGGAGCGCCCGCTCGCGCGTGATCGCGGTCACGGGGGATGGGAGGCCGTCGATCAGGCCCTCGTATCCGAACGCCCGACCGGGCCCGGCGAGCTCGACGCGAATGCGCTGGTCACCGCGGATCAGCACCTTCTCCACGGCGCCGTTGATCGTGAGGAAGCACGCTGGCGAACGCGCTCCCTCCGCTACGAGCGTGTGCCTCGCCGGGCACAGGGCGTAGCGCCCGGCGGTCAGGAAACCCCAGAGGGCAAGCGGATCAACTGCGCGGAACGTCGCTATCCGTCTGATGTAGGCGCTGTCCGGGGGTCCGCAGGGCTCGAGCTCGGCGGACTTGTCCGGCGCGTCCGCCGCGGGCTCGCTCGAGATCTCGCCGTCGAGCGACCCGGCGAGGGTCCCGAGCTGCAGGCGCAGCCGTTCGGCGGCGACTGTGGCGACGCGACGCTTGAGCGCGAACGCGGACGGGTGGCGACGTGAGACCAGCGCGGCGAACTCGGGCCGGCTGAGCGATAGCACCGTCGTGGACTCGGTGACGCGGACCGTCGACGAGTGCTCGCCGCCGTCGACCAGCGGAATTTCGCCCAGCGCTTCTCCGGCTCCCAGGTCGGCGATCTCGACCGTTCGATCCCCGGGCAGGCGCTTTGTGACCGACACGCTGCCCTCGACGATCAGCGCCATGCCGTTCGCCTCCTGTCCCTCGCGCCACAGGAGCTCGCCCTCCGACAGCGTGCGGCGACGCATCACGCGGGCAAGCTCGGCGAGGTCGGCTTGGCCGATCCCCTCGAGCAGCGGGACCGTGGTCAGGAAGTCGACCGGGTCGCGATCAGACATCCAGGTCGAGCGTCTCGTATTCGAGCCCGGCCGGAGTGCGCTGCGCGGTGATCACCGAGTACTCCGGGACCTCGAGCCAGGTGGAGATGTCGACGGTGAGTGGTTCGGACGCGATCAGCAGCGAATCGGCGCCATCATCGCCGACCATGCGCGACTCGCCGTCATGCTCGTCGTAGCGGCCGCCGACGGTGTACCAGAGGCTCACATACGGCAGGTCGGTCTCGAGCATCGTGTCATTTGCCGGATACCACCCATAGTCGAACGAGAAGCGCGTGGCGACCAGCGTCTCGCCGGTGGTCAGGAACAGGTTGACCGGCGAGGAGGTGTCGATCCCGTGGCGCGCACGGATTTGTCGCAGCAGGCGGAGCGCGCTTGCGGTCGCGTCGGCGAGCTCGCGCAACTCGGGCACACCGTAGGGGTCATCGAGCAGCGACAACACCAGTGCGTAGATCCACTCCGAGTCGGTCGTTCCCTCGATCCTCTGCGCGAGTTCTGGCCGAATGTGGCTGATCAGGTCGTAGCGCATACGCCGGAACTCGCGCAGGTGGCCGTTGTGGGCCAGCGCCACCTTCGCATCGGGGAAACGGAAGGGATGCAGATTCGACGGGGTGACCACTTCGCGTGCGCCGTAGGTGACCCCGCGGACGTGTGCGATCACGCAAGTCGGCGCGAGCTTGTCGGCGAGCGCTCGCAGGTTCGGATCAAACGCAGGCAACGACGGTCGTGCGGTAGATGAACGGCTCCTCGCCCGGACCGAGTTGGGCTCCCAGGCGACCATCCCGAACCCAGCCAGATTGAGGAACGTGTTCATCATTCGCGGGCTGTACGATTGACGAACGAGAGAGCTGTCTGTCTCGAACAGCGCGTGCCCTAGCGAAATGGGCTCACCCAGATACGCAAGCACGCGACACATCGCGCGATCGTAGCGGGATGACCCGCGATGCCAGACCCGGATAGGAGGGGGCTATGAAGGAGTGGAGCTGCAGCAACATCGTGCCCGAGTGTGAGTGGCGCTACGACGCGGAGTCCGAGGAGGAGATCCTTGAGTCCGCCGCGGCGCACGCCCGCGAGGCCCACGGCATGGACGAGGTTCCGCCGGAGATCGTCGACCGGATCCGCGAGACGATCGTCGAGGTTCCGTAGACCCGGGGGCCGGCATCGAGGCCCGATGACGCTCCACGCCCGAGGCTCGAACCTCGAGCGGAGAACCTCACACTTCGACGGGATACGGGGTCTCGGCCAGCGTCCCGGAACTGAGAAACGCCGCCAGCACGTCCGTATACGGGGTGAGCTCGAGGTGCTGCTCGCGGACCCAAGCGTCGCTGTAGTACGTACCGGCGTACCGATCGCCACCGTCGCAGATGAGCGTCACGATGCTCCCGTGCTTGCCGCGCGCCGAGCATCTCGGCGACGAGCACAAATGCGCCCCAGACGTTGGTCCCCGTGGATCCGCCGACGCTGCGTCCGGTCAGGTCGCGCACCATGCGCATCGTCGCGATCGACGCGGCATCCGGGACCTGGATCATCCGATCGATGACGTCCGGCATGAACGACGGCTCGACGCGCTGGCGGCCGATGCCCTCGATGCGCGACGGTAGACCCGTAAACGCATCGTCATCGCCGGTCCAGGACGCGTAGAAGATGGAGTGCTCGGGGTCGACGACGCACAGTCGAGTCACGTGCGCCGATAGCGTATGTACCGGCCGATGGTCGCGCTGGTGCCCCCGGTTCCGGCCCCGACGACGATCCATTCCGGAACCGGATGTCGCTCCATCGCCAACTGCTCGAAGATCGACTCCGCGATGTTGTTGTTGCCGAGCCAGTCGACGGCTCGTTCGGCATAAGTGAACTGATCCAGGAAGTGCCCGTCGCAGTCGGCCGCGAGTCGTCGCGCCTCCGCGTAGACGGTTGTCGGGTCATCGACCAGGTAGCACGAGCCTCCCTCGGCTTCGATCAGAGCGATCTTCTCCGGGCTCGTCGACGCCGGCATCACCGCCGTGAACGGCAGCCCCAGAAAGCGAGCAAAGTACGCCTCCGAGACCGCCGTCGATCCGCTCGAGGCTTCGACGATCGTCGTCCCCTCGCGGATCCAGCCGTTGCACAGGCCATAGAGAAACAGCGAGCGCGCGAGCCGATGCTTGAGCGAGCCGGTCGGATGAGCCGACTCATCCTTCAGGTACAGGTCGATCCCCCATTCAGCCGGCAGCGGGAACACGTGCAGGTGCGTATCGGCCGACCTCGTCGCGTCGGCTTCGATCAGGCGGATCGCATCATTGGCCCAGTCCCGCGAACCGGGCCGCTCACGGTCATGCGGGGACGTCATCCGCCGATAATGATGCCCAATCGGTCCGTCCTGCGCCATTTCACGCACTCGCCAGTTTGGCCCCCGAACCCGCGGCGGAGAGCGCGTTCGTGTCGCCGAACAGCTCGTCGATGAGGTGCAAGAGGTCGCGAGCCATGGCGGGAATCATAGTGTTGACAGTGACTGACATCAGATGCTACTAGCGGCGGAAGCCGCCCTCGCCGTTGATGACCTGTCGCGAGCTCGGCCCACCGAGCGCGTCGATCACGGACGGCGGTTCATCGCGGTCACCCGGCGGGTAGTGCGCGTCACCCGCAGACCACGAATGGATCAGAACGTCGAGGCCGTCGGCGAGCAATCGCTGCGCGATCGCGAAGCCGATGCCCTGTCGACGGCTGACGCCGGTAACGAGCGCCACGCGCGTCGGTGCGTCACGATCGGGCACGCCTGACTTGTAGCGCACGAGCCCACGACAGGCAGACGGCGACGCCCATCGGGTCGACGATCTCTGGATGTGCTGGGCGGCGGGTCAGCGCTTGCGCGGAGCTATGGCGATCGACGTGAAGCTCGAAGTCAGCATGCGCGCGGCGTCATCGGTCGCAATCCAGGGGTCGAACCGTGATCGATTGCGACTCAAATCGGGCAGATCGTTGCAGGCGTAGCGGCGCGAACTTCGATCCGATTCGGTCGGGGATTGATCTCGACCAGGTCCGCTGTGATACGCGGATCAGCACGGCAGACCGTCTTAGAAGACCGGGAACGTGGATACGTGATCGCCCCACCCGGCCGGCCGCCTCCAGCAACCGAGCATCATCGGCGTTTCTACGTACCACACGACCTTCTTCGCACAAGCATGCTCTCTGTGACAAGCATCCCCGAGAAGAGGCCTGTCTGAGCTGATCGAAGCGCGAATCAAACGACCGCCGGTGTCACAGCCGGCGCCCCTGTCTTGTCTTGACGGGTGCCGGGGAAACCTCGAACAAGGAGTTGATGATGAGAGTTTTTGTGGCAGGAGCGACGGGAGCGATTGGAAGGCAGCTGGTGCCGCGTCTCGTTGGCGCCGGTCATGAGGTTCACGGGATGACGCGGAGCGAGTCAAAGCGGCCGATGCTGTATGAGCTGGGCGCCACGCCGGTGGTCGCCGACGCGCTCGATCGCGACCAGGTGGCTAAGGCCGTGGCGCAGGCGAGGCCGGACGTGATCGTTCATGAGCTGACCGCGCTTGCGGGGGTCATGCGTTACTCGGAGCGTGATGCCGCGCCGACCAATCGTCTGCGGACCGAAGGGACGGAGTACCTGCTATCGGCCGGGCAGGCCGTGGGGGTCCGCCGCTTTGTCGCGCAGGGCGTGGCGGGCTTTGGCGCGTACGGGCGCACCGGTGGGCCGGTGAAGACCGAAGAGGACCCGCTGGACCCGTCGCCGCCGCGTGACATGCGCGGGACGTTGGCCGCGATCCGTCAGCTCGAGCAAGCGGTCCTTGGTGCGGGCTGGACGGAGGGGATCGTGCTGCGCTACGGCGTCTTCTACGGGCCGGGCACGGGGATGGCGCCGGGCGAGGCGCAGTTCGAGCTGGTGCGCAGCCGCAAGTTCCCGCTTGTGGGCGACGGTGGCGGGGTGTGGTCGTTCATTCACGTCGCCGACGCGGCGGAGGCGACGGTCGCGGCGGTCGAGCACGGCCGCAGCGGTGTCTACAACGTCGTCGACGATGATCCCGCACCGGTCGCCGAGTGGTTGCCGGCGTTGGCGCACACGCTGGGCGCCAAGCAGCCGATCCGGGTGCCGCGGTTCATCGGGCGACTGTTCGCCGGGGAGGCCGGCACGATGATGATGACCGAGATTCGCGGCGCGTCGAACGCCAAGGCCAAGCTCGAGCTTCAGTGGAGCCCGGCGCATGCGAGCTGGCGGCAGGGGTTCGACACATCGGCAGCCGCACGACTCACCGGGCCCGCAGCAGCCGACCCGGGATGGCGAACGGAGGCCAGAGCGTGAGCGATCGCGAGCGACTGCTTGACGAGCTGCGGCCGGTCGCGTTCGCGATCGCCTACCGGATGCTCGGCAGCGTGGCCGAGGCCGAGGACGTGGTCCAGGAAGCGCTGCTGCGGGTCCATCAGGCGCTTGATGCCGGCGAGGTGATCGCGTCGCCGCACGCGTTCGTGGCGACCGTGACCACCCGGCTGGCGATCAACGAACTGCGCTCGGCGCGCGCCCGCCGCGAGCGCTATGTCGGCGAGTGGCTGCCGGAGCCGATCGTCACCGACAGCGGCAATGACCCCGCCCGGCACGCCGAGATGGCCGATTCGCTGTCCGTGGCGATGCTGGTGTTGCTGGAGAGCCTTTCGCCTGAGCAGCGAGCCGTGCTTCTGCTTCACGATGTGTTCGATTACGGGTATCCAGAGATCGCGGCGATCCTCGACAAGAGCGAGGTAGGCGTACGTCAGCTCGCCAGCCGCGCGAGAAAGCACGTCGAGCAGCGGCGTCCACGCTTCCAAACCACGCGCGAGCAGCGCGACGAGCTGGCAGCCCAGTTCTTTGTGGCCGTCGAGCAAGGGGATCTCGCCGGGCTCGAGGCGCTGCTCGCTTCAGACGTGGAACTGACCGGCGACGGTGGCGGCAAGGTCCCGGCGTTCGCGCGGACGCTGCGCGGCCGCAGCCGTGTCGCGCGGACGCTGATCGGCTCTGTCGTTGCCCGCCTACCGGGGGTGTCGCTGCGCCGCCTCGAGGTGAACGCCGGCCCCGGAGCGTTCTATCTCGACGCGGAGCAACGACTGGTCGCCGTGGTCGCGCTGGACGTTGCCGGCGGCGAGATCACGAGCATCAGCGCGATCGTCAATCCCGACAAGCTGACGCACCTCGGGCCACTCGCCGACTTCACCGCGCTGCTGAGGTCGGCGCGATAGGCCGCGTTTTCTGGATTACGTCCGGCCGGTGGGTGTCAGCTGTGTGGACCGGCGACGGGCTCGACGTGGCTGAGGCGCTCGAGGTCGGAGGCGTCAAGCGCGATCTCACCTGCAGCGAGGTTTTCCTCGAGGTGGGCGACACTCGTCGTGCCGGGGATCAGCAGGATCCGCTGATCCCTGCGCAAGAGCCAGGCGAGGGCGATCTGCGAGGGTGTCGCGTGGTGCTCGGCGGCAACGGCCGCGATCTCCGGGTCAGCGGCGAGCTTGGCCGGCCCGCCGGTGAACGCCGAGCCGAGGGGAAAGAATGGGACGAACGCGAGTCCGTGGTCGCCGGCGAGCTGGAGCACATCCTGTGCGCCGCGATCGAGAATGCTGAAGGCGTTCTGCACGCAGGCGAGCTCTGTTACCCCGATCGCGTCCTGCAGCGTCGCGTGCGTCACGTTGCTGACGCCGATGAACTCGACACTGCCCGCCTCGCGCAGCTCCACGAGGGCGCCGAGTTGTTCGTCGAGCGGGACCTCGGGGCCCGTCCTGGTGATCCATCATCCGCAGGTTGACGGCGATCCGCTCGACCCCCAGCGTACGCAGGTTGTCCTGCACGCCCTGCTTGAGTTCCTCGGGGCGGTTCCACTGGAGCCACCCGCCCCGCTCGTCGCGCCGGGCACCGACCTTGGTAACCAGCGTGAGGTTCTCCGGGTACGGCGCCAAGCTCTCACGAATCAGCTCGTTGACGACGTCAGGTCCGTAGTACTGGGAGGTGTCGATGTGGTCCACCCCCAGCTCGATCGCTCGCCGTAGGACCGCACGCGCGCCATCGGGGTCTCGCGGCGGGCCGAACACTCCCGGCCCGGCGAGCTGCATCGCGCCGAACCCGATCCTTGAAACGGTCCGGCTACCGAGCGCGGCGACCTGAGACATGTGGGCTCCTTGAGTGTCGGGACCGAGGCGACCACCCAGGATAGGCTGACGACACCTGGAGTGGCACTGTACGCTGAATGCGACAGTGAACCGCCGCAACGCGACTGATTTGTTGCGCGAGGGGCTGGAGTTGGCCCCGGTGTGGCGGCGCGCGATCGCGTGGCTTATCAACGTCCTGGTCGCGGTCGGCGGGGTCGTGGTTGCAGGCTCTGCCGGGTTAGCGGTGTACAAGTCGAGGCTCCCGGTGGGGCCACTGCTCCGGCCGCTCGCACGTAGGTTCGAAGGGTGGACGGATCGCTTTGACCCTCCCACGGACAAGGGCCGTTTTCGCCGCGGGCGCGCATGCTGATCGCAGTGCTCGGGCTCGCGGTCGAGCTCGGCGCGAGGAATAGATCGAGCATCGGCGCACGGGTGATGGGCATCAGGGCAGTTGAGCTACGGACCGGCGGACCCATCACCGTGCGGACCGCACTCATCCGGCACGCTGTTTCGAGCCTGGCCGCACTGCCACTACGTCAGATCACCGGCCCGATCAGCAGACGCTCGGCTCGAGAATGGCCGAGTTACAGCCCCGGCTTGACGAGTTGCGGCGCGTGCACGCTGACGACCCCGACGCGCTTGACCAGGCGACGATGAAGCTGTATCGCGAGCAGAAGATCAATCCGTTGCGCTCGTGCTGGTGGGCGATCCTGTTCGGCGCCGGCGCCCGAACAATCCCGCTGCTGCGCTCGCCCCTGCGGCAGAGCCTCCCCGACCGCGTCGCGGGAATCGTCGTTGTCCGCAGCGATTCCCGCCCGTAGGTTCGCAACTCGCAGACAGCGCTACGACGCGATCAGCCTCAAGCCCTCTGGCGACCGCGCCTGGCCGTTACCGGTTCGGGCCGCGGCGACACAGCGCGGGCTGCCTCTGCCAGGGCGTCGAGTCCGGGGCGGGAGATGTAGCCAAGTTCGGCACGTGCCTTGGCATCGTCGAACAGGTGCGGCAGGCGCCCGGCGCGAACCTCGTCCGCACCAGCAGCCGGGGCTCGCGCCCCACGGGTCTGAGCAGGGCGTCGGCGAGCCGGGCGGCGGCGTAGGCCGCGCCCCAAGGGACCGGCAGGCGTGGGGCGGGCCGCCCGGCTGCGCCCGCGATCGCCGCGAACACGTCGCGCATCGACAGGTTGTCGCCGCCGAGCAGGTAGCGCTCGCCGGCCGGCCGCGCTCGAACGCGAGCAACGTGACCCGCGGCCGACATCCTCGACGGCGACGACGTTCAGGGCGCTCCCCGCCAGGTACCCGCGGGCGCGTCCGCCGGCGACGTCGGCGACCATCTTGCCGGTCGGCGTCGGGCGCTCGATCGCCGCGACCGACAGGGACGGTCGGGTTGACGACGATCACGTCGGCGCCGTCCCGGCGGCTTGCAGCGCGAGGCGCTCGCCGTCGAGCTTCGTGCGCTTGTACGGCACGCGTACGTTCGCGCGCGCGGCGGAAGGTCGCATTCGGTCGCCGTCCGGCCTGGCACCGGCCCGCAGGTGGCGCACGAGCTCGTGTGCACGACCCGCCGCCGCATGGCCGCGCGGCGCCGCGTCGAGCACGACCGCGGTGCCGTCGACGTTGACGGCCTGCATCAGCGCCGCGTCCGCGCGGGCGTAGCTGTAGACCGCCGCAAGGTGAAAGACCGCGTCGCAGCCCTCGAGCGCGCGAGCGTACGGCGTCGGGATCGAGAACGTCGCCGTGGACGAACTCGCACCGCGTCAGGCAACACGCCGGGCGGTGCAGCACGCGATCGAAGGCTCTGCACCTGGGCGCCACGCCCTGGCCAGCGCAGCGACGACATGCCGCCGATGAACCCGGCCGCGCCGGTCACCAGCGCCCTCATCGGGCCGCGATCCGCGTCGCGCGCGGTGGGCTCTCGCGGTGCCGCGCGCCATCCGCAGCCCGAGGCGCGTCATCGCCCGCGGCACGCGCTCGGCGCTGGCGACGACATCAGCCAGCGCGTCTGCGAAGCTGACGCACCTCCTGCCTCGTCGATCAGCAGCGACGGCAGCGCCTTGACGACGTTCATGCGGTGGCCCGGCGACCTGACGAGGATCTGGTGCTCGTGGAACAGCGGCACCGTGATCAGCTGGGCGAACAGGCCCGGCTGGGCGCGCTCGACGGCGTTGAACGAGCGGCGCGACCCGTGGCTCCAGCCGGCGGCCCGAACTCGATCGCCCACATCAGGCCGAGGCCGCGCACGTCGCGTACGACCTCGTGGCGGTCGACCAGCGGCTGCGTCAGCTCGAGCAGCAGCTCCCCATCTCGCTCTGCGTGGGCCACCACTCCCTCACGCTCGAGCACGCGCAGCGTCGCCAGTGCCGCCGCGGCGGCGAGGTCGTTGCCGCCGAACGTCGATCCGTGGCGCACGGCCCGCTCCATGCCGTCGAACACGCGGTCGAACGCCGCCCTCGAGACGAGCACGGCGCCGATCGGCACGAGGCCACCGGACAGCGCCTTGGCGAGGCAGATCATGTCGGGCTCGAGGCCCCAGTGCTCGAGCGCGAAGAAGCGCCCGGTGCGCCCGAGGCCGGTCTGGACCTCGTCGCAGACGAACAGCGTTCCCGCCTCGCGGCACAGCCGCTGCGCCGCGGCGAGGTAGCCGTCGGGCGGCGAGGTTGACGCCCTTGCCCTGGACCGGCTCGATCGATCAGGGCCGCCACATCTCCGCGCGCCAGCTGGGCCTCGAGCGCCTCAGCGTCGCCGAACGGAACGGGATCGCAGCCGGGCAGGAGCGGTCCGAAGCCGGCGCGGAACTCGTCGTTGCCGTTGACCGACAGCGAGCCGAGCGTCAGGCCGTGGAAGCCGTGATCGGCGTACAGCAGGCGCGGTCGTCCGGTCGCGGCGCGCGCGATCTTGATCGCTGCCTCGACCGCCTCGGTGCCGGTGTTCGCCGGCACCATCGCCGCGACGCTGGCCGGGGCGCGCGCCAGCAGCTGCTCGGCGAGGACGCCGCTCAGCAGCGTCACGCCGAGCTGAGGCAGGTTCGCCGGTGCCGGCGGCGAGCACATCCTGCGACGGCCGCGACGACGTCGGGATGGTTGCGGCCGAGCGCGAACACCCCGTAGCCCGAGATCAGGTCGAGGTAGCGCTGGCCTTCGGAGTCGATCAGGTGCGCGCGGTCGCCGCCGACCCACGTCTTGTCGAATCCGAGCGTACGCAGGATGCGACCCATCTGCGGGTTGAGGTAGCGATCGTTGAGCGCCATCTCCTCGCCCGTGCGACGGGCCAACAGCTCGCCAATCGAATCGACCGTGTTCATCACTGCAAGCCTAATGCGCGGCGGCCCCGATCGATTGCGCGCGGCAACTTGTCGCTGGGGCCGAGCTCTACCTGGTTAATGTTGGCCGCGCGTGCATCTCGGCGTCGGCATCGGGCTGGTCCTCGCGGCTCTTTCGGCCACGCTCGCGAACGTCGCCTACGTGCGCGAGCACGACGCCGCCGCGTCGCTGCCCAGCCTCTCCCTGCGGCGCCCGCTGCAGTCGCTCCGGCTCCTGCTCGGGGATCGCAGCTGGATGCTCGGATTCGCGATGGAGTCGGGCGGGTTTGCCTCTTACGCGGCGGCGCTTGCGCTGGCGCCTCTCGCCGTGGTGCAGAGCGTCGGCGCCGGCGGGATCGGCGTGCTCGCGTTCGTCTCCTCGCGGATCAGCGGCCGCCGACTCAGCCGCCGCCAGTCGGCCGGCGTCGTGGTCTCGGTGCTCGGCCTGTTGTTGCTGGGGGTTTCGCTGACCAGCGCCAGCGGCGGAGGTGGGCAGGGATCGATCGCGGGGATCTCGGCGTGGCTTGGCGGGACGGCTGTCCTGGCGGCACTCGTTCTGTTCCTGGGCCGCCGCCGCGGGCAGCTTGCAGTGGCGTTCGGAGTTGCCGGTGGCCTTTTGTTCTCGATCGGTGACTTCTCGACCAAGCTTGCGACCCAAGGAGGCGCTCACTTCGCTTTCGTTGTGACGCTGATCGTCGGCTACACGCTTGGCACGTCGCTGCTCCAGCTGGGCTATCAGCGCGGGGGAGCGCTCACCGTTGCCGGACTCGCGACCTTGTGCACAAACGCGCTGCCGATAACCGCCGGGACGGTCGTGCTCCACGAGCCGGTCCCATCCGGTGCCCTCGGCGTGGCGCGCGTGCTCGCCTACATCGCCGTCACCGCCGGCGCCATCCTGCTTGCCGCGCCCGATCCGCGAACCCCCGATCAATCCGCGTCGCCGGCGGCCGGCGTCGTGGGCTCCGTCCCGGCGGGCAACTAGCGCGGCAAGCCGACCCAGTCGATGCTGCGGTCCCAGAGCTCTGTGGCAAGCTCAGCGGTCGCGACGGCGCTGGGTTCCCGCCGACGGCAGTCGTCGTAGTAGTCACCGCTGTCAGCCGCGACGTCAGGCGAGGTAGCGCAGTACAGCGACGTTCGCGCTCCCTCCGCGGGCGAAAGCATCTTGCGCGTCATCAGCGGGCGCACGGGCCAAGGAACCCGCCGCCAAACATCCGAAGCGACCGAGCCTGGGTGCAGCGAGTACGTCGTGACGCCCGTTCCATCCAGCCGCCGAGCGAGCTCCTGCGCGTGGAGCACGTTGCCGAGTTTGGAGACACAGTATTCGGGAAATCCGGTGATGCTCTTCGTCCGCCGCCGGATGGCCTGATAGTCGATTCCGGGCGCGCGGTAGTGCCCGACGCTCGCGACGTTGATGACCCGAGCCGGTGCGCTCTGGCGCAGCCGATCGAGCAACAGCGCCGTCAGCAGGAACGGGCCGACGTAATTGGTGCCGAACGCAAGCTCGAAGCGGCTCTCGGTCATTCCCCGCTGACCCGCGAGTCCGGCGTTGTTGATCAGACAGTGGAGTGGCTCTCCGGTACGCAGGAACTCGTCGGCGCACGCCCGAACCGATTCGAGATCGCCCAGGTCAAGGGGGAGGAATTCGACCGCGCTCGTGCCGGCTGCGGCAGCAATCTCGTCGAGCACGGGCCGGGTCTTCTGCTCGGACCGACTCGCCACGAACACGCGCCCGCCACGTCGCGCCAACGCGAGCACCGTCTCCCGGCCGATGCCCGTGTTCGCGCCAGTCACAAGGAATCTTCTGCCGTCCAGGTCGCCGATCCGCGGAGCATACGGAGGCAGTTCCGCCGGGCGGACGTGTTGCTCAGCTGAGCCGGCGCCCGGCGCTCGACCGCTTCCGTGAGCGCTCGCGTCTGGGTCGGACCGGGACGGGGAAAATTCCGCGCCGCCACCGTCTGAGCGCAGAGCGTCGAGTAGCATCGCGCCGTGAAGCGACACGTCGTGATCCTTGGCGCTGGCTTCGGCGGGCTTGAACTGGCGACGCGTCTCTCCGAGACATTCTCGGACGCGGTCAACGTCACGTTGCTCGACCGCAACGATTCGTTCTATTTCGGCTTCTCAAAGCTCGAGGTGATGCTTGGGCGCCAGTCGGCGGACGCCGTGCGATTGCCATATCGCGCCATCGCGAAGGACGGCGTCGAGTTTCGTCAGGAGACCGTGGTGGCCATCGACCCGGTTGCCCGACGGGTCGTGACCGACGCCCGGACCCATGACGCCGACTTCCTGGTCGTGGCGATGGGTGCGGACTACGACCTGGCTGCGACGCCCGGCTTCGAGCAGGGCGGCCACGAGTATTACTCGCTTGCGGGGGCAGAACGATTGCGCGATGCGCTTACCGCCTTTGAGGACGGGCGCGTTCTCGTCTCGGTCCTCGGCCAGCCGTTCAAATGCCCACCGGCGCCGTTCGAGGGGTCATTCCTCCTGGACGAGCACTTCACGCAACGGGGGATTCGCGACGCCGTGCATCTGGCCACGACGTTTCCGATGCAGCGCCCGGTCCCCGTGACGAGTGCGGTCTCGCAGATGTTCCGCGACGCGCTGGCCTCGCGCGGGATCGAGGAGCTTCCCCAACATCTCGTAACCAGCATCGACCCGACCGACCACGTGGCGCGGCTGGCCACGGGTGAAACGCTCCCCTACGACCTGTTCATTGGCATCCCGGTGCACCGCGCGCCCGAGCCGCTCGCGGCCTCCGGCCTGGCGGTCGATGGCTGGGTGCCCGTCGACCAGACCAACCTCAGGACCGCAGTTCCCCACGTGTACGCGCTCGGCGACGTCTGCACCGGCCCACGGACCGTCGCGAAGGCCGGGATCTTCGCTGAGGCGGCCGCACGCGTCGTGGCCGACGACATCACGGCGGAGATCTCCGGCGCGGACCCGCCCGCGCCGTACGAGGGGTCGGGCGTCTGCTACGCCGAGTTCGGCGGCGGGCTCGTCGGCAAGGTGGAGGTCAACTTCCTTCGTGGCGAGTCTCCGTCGGCCGGGCGTCACGATCCCTCGCGCGAGTACGCCGCCGAGAAGGACGAGTTCGGCGCTATGCGCCGCGCGCGGTGGTTCGGATCCTGATCGTCGACGTGCGATCTCGCTACGCCTGAGTGGCGTCTGCGTTTGATACATCCAGGGTCGGTCCGCCGAGAGCCGCCACAAGATCGCCGATCGTGGGTACGGCTCCGTCCTGGTAGATGCGCGCCTGAATCGTGGCTCTCAACCGGCGGAGCTTTGAGATGCGTACCTCGCGGCGCTGTTCGTTGAGATCGGTCCGCAAGATGAGGCGAGTCGGGCGCGCTCCGGTTGGCTCTGAATCATTTGCCGTGCGAAACACGAGTCCTGACTTGCTCGCCTTAGGCGCCGCCTGCTGCGCGTCGCTAACCATCCCGGCGAGGCTGTTGGAGATGGTCGGGACCACGATCAGCCTCGGGCCTTCGTGGTCTGACGCGCTCATACGCTTCACACTCTCGTCGAGCCATGCGTGATCGGTGTTCGTGGCGGCCCGCGTCACGAGGCGCAACGTTCCGACGCTCGCCGCTCGCGTTACGAGAAGGTCCGTCACCTGGTTACTGGGTTGATCCGTCGCCCGGCGAACCTTGTAACCGAATGTCTGCAGCTCGTGCTCAACGCGCGCTCGAAACACCATAGGGGGCGAGAGGACTGTCCAGGCCACGTCGATCAGGTCGTAGAGGTGCCGCCACTCGTCAGTCGTGGCCGTCGCGCCTTCGCGAAGCTCTGAGGCTGCGGAGATCACGGCGATGCAGAAATCTGCCGTTCGCCCGTTCAGCGCGCCGACGTCTACAAGTCCCTGAATCGTCCAACGGCCGCCGAGCCACCGCTTATCAGAGATCGTCGGACGAGCTTCGAGCGTCTGTCGCTCCACCCGCTGGAGGCGATCGTCGAGGCGCTCCCAGGCCAACGTAGCCGCACGCTGTGGCTTGGTCTGCGCGAGCGTCTGCAGGTCCGTGTCGAGGCGCAGACCTCTCGAGTCGGGGTCGTCAGAGGCTGTCGTTTTCGCGGCGGCGAGCGTGTCCTTCACGGTGCTGTCGCCGAGCGCGCTCTCGGCCGCGCTGAGATCGATCTCGGCACCGCCGAGAGTGATCTTCGTGATCCGGCGGTAGAAGATCGCGCACAGCACCAGCACAACCCCGGCGCCCAGGAGCGCGGTGTCGATCACGTCACTCCCGCGCTGTGGTGAGCCCGGAGTGCTGGACACCGTCGTCGCGGTGCCAGTCACCGTGGTCGGCGTGGATCCAGGTGTAGACACAGTGGTCGTGCTGGGCGCTACGAACGTTGTCGAGGTGCTGGCCCCGGGTCCTGGGGCGAAGAACACGAGGAACAAACCCGCAAGAAGGGCGAGGATCCCCAGGAACCCGACTCCGATCTGCCAGGTCGTGTCCCGCTCGGATTTGGGCGCTCGCAGTGAGCGCTCCGGATTCGGATCGGAGTTCGTCGGGGTATCCCTGTCGTAAGCCGCGCGCCCGGTGCCACCGCTGCCCCCGGAGTCACCCATGGGGACGGATGATATGCGCTGCAAGACCGTTTGCCCCGGGGTCGGCAGTCGAGGGTTCGAGCACGGCGTAGTCGCCCAAGTCCTCGAACGATGCCGCGTCGCGCATGGCGAGCGGGTGATCGCGGGCTTAGGCTGTGGGTCGATGTCTCGGGCAGTCGAGGATCGCAACCGCCGGATGCTGCGGGCGCGCGACACGATGGACCGCGCGTTCGCGCGGCCGCTCGACGTGCCGGCGCTGGCGCGGATCGCCCACGTCTCGCCGGCGCACTTCAGCCGCCAGTTCCGGGAGACGTTCGGAGAGACCCCTCACCGGTACCTCCAGCGTCGTCGGGTGGAGCGGGCGATGGAACTGCTGCGAGAGACCGAACGTTCGGTGACGGAGATCTGCCTCGATGTAGGTTTCAACAGCCTCGGCACCTTCAGTCGCACGTTCCGGGATGTCATTGGCGAATCACCGAGCGCGTACCGGTTGCGGTTCGCGGACGGCGGCGCGGCCTTGCGCGTGCCGGCATGTTGGGCGATGGCCTGGATGCGACCCGCGGGCTAGTTCGCGACAAAGAGCAGTTTCGGAGAAGCGAACTCGTTGCACGCGGTCTACGGTGACACCATGCTCACACGGATCTCCCACACCTTCATCTATGTTCTTGACCAGGACGAGGCGCTCGACTTCTACGTCGGCAAGCTCGGCATGGTTGTCAACACCGACGCTGATCTCGGTGCCATGCGCTGGCTCACCGTCACGCTGCCTGACCAGCCCGATCTCCAGCTTGCGCTGATGCGACCTGGCTTGCCCGTCCACGACGACGCGACGGCCGACCAGATCCGGGAGTTGGTCGCCATGGGCGGCGCGGGCGGAGGACTGATTTTCGAGACCGACGACTGCCGTGCCACGTATGAGAGGCTCCATGCCGTCGGAGTCGAGTTCACGCAGGAGCCGGTCGAGCGCTTCTATGGCACCGACTGCGCGCTGCGCGACCCGTTCGGCAACCCGATCCGCTTCACCCAGCCGCCCGAAGGACCGATGATCGTGCCGTCGGCAGAAGAACTCCGGGCAGCGACGTAGAAACGCGCGGGACCCGCCCGGCCGCTCGTGCCTGCGCGTCCTAAGAGGGTTCAGAGTTGAGCGCGAGCCCAAACGGGCTGCCCTCGGAGTCCCGACAGATCGCCCATTGCGACCCGGGATGAATAACGCTCCCGCCGAGCTCTGTGACCTGGTGGAGCGCCGCGTCCATGTCACCGATCGCGAAGTAGGGCAGCGAGACCGTGTCGCCGGGACCGGTGCCGCGCTCGTGAATGCCGACGGCGGGACCCCCGGGCTGCGTCTGCCACCCGCGGCCCTGGGCGTCGCTGCGTTCGGCCAGCTCGATGCCGAGCAGAACCGTCCAGAACCTCCGCGCACGGTCTGGGTCATCGGCGGGGAACTCGATCAGGGCGAGTGGCGTGTTCATCCGTCAGACGATAACGCTGACGGTCCGCGGACACTGCCGAGTTATAGTCTCAAGGCCCGCGAGCGACCGCATGATCACGACGCGGGAACCATAGAAATGTCGGCCGGGACGCTTGGGGGCGAGTCGGCAGACGAAAGGGGGCTTATGCGAATCGGTAGTTTGTCATCCACCGGCGCGACCGAGCCGGTCGTCAGGCGGCTCGTGCTCACGCTCATCGTCGTATTCGCGGTAACCGCGCCCGCTGCGGCGGCAGCCCGGACCGTCCATTTTCAGGGGGCGGTGATGCAAGGGCCGACCGTGAGACCATCCAACCTGTTCCTCAGCGCTGACGGCACACTCGAGGTGAACCACGTTAGCTGGCTTGGCTGGGGAGGCCGACTGGCCAGAGGCCGCGGGACTGCTGAGTACCACGGCTGTACTCCCACATGTGCGCAAGGCGTAGCTCACCATGTGAAGGTCGCTGTTCGGCTGTCTCACGTCGTCCGCTGCGGGGCTCGGCTCTGGTACAGCCACGTCCGGCTGATCAAGCCTTCGGGCGCGACGCTCGACAAGAGCAGCGTCTCATGGGCGCCGTGCGCGCACCCATCGGCTCTATTTGTCCGCGGCTGAGGTTCGCAGCCTAACCGCCGCAGCGGGGATCAAAGCTCGGCGGCCCGTGCGCGGGCCGCCTGGCGGACGAGGTGGTCGCGCTCGGCGACGTCCGTGGCCCGACGGGCGCCATCCGCGTATGCCGCCGCGGCGGCGGGGAGATCGCCGCCGAGCTCGTGCAGGTGGCCGCGGACCGCGTGCCACCGGTGTCGCTCGCCGAGCACCTCGCGCAGCCGCTCGGTCTCGCGCAGCCCGGCGGCGGCGCCGAGGACGTGGCCGACCGCGACTGAGCGCCCGAGCACCGCGGCGGGGTCCTGGCGCACCGGGTCGTCGGTGAGGGCGACGAGGTCGTCGTACCAGGCGAGGATCTGCGGCCAGTCGGTCTCCTCGGCGCTTGCCGCGTCGTCGTGCAGGGCGGCGATGGCGGCCTCGACCTGGTAGCGGCCGGGGCGCCGCTGCACCGTCTGCATGGCCAGCGCCGACTGCAGGACGCGCACGCCTTCGGCGATCTCGCGCCTGTCCCACCGGCCGCGGTCCTGTCGGTCGAGCGTGACGATGCGACCCTCTGAGTCGAGTCGCGCCGGGAGGCGGGCGTGGTTGAGGAGCATCAGCGCGAGCAGCCCGCGCGCCTCGGGCTCCTCGCTGGCGAGCGTGAGTTGGCGGGCGAGCCGGATCGCCTCGCCGGCCAGGTCGACCCGGCCCGCGTGGCCGGCCGTGTAGATGAGGTAGAGCACGCGCAGCACGACGGCGACGTCGCCGGGCTGGTCAAGGCGCCGCCCCTGCAGGGCGCGCTTGGCGCGGCCGATCCGCTGCGCCATCGTCGCCTCCGGCACGTAGAAGGCGTCGGCGATCTCCCGGGTGGTGAGGCCGCCGACCGCGCGCAGGGTCAGCGCGACCTGGGATGCGGGCGCGAGGTCGGGGTGACAGCAGCAGAAAAGCAGGAAGAGCGTGTCGTCGCCCTCCTCGGTGGCGGCGGGCGGCGGCTCGGCGTACGTGTGCTCCTCGCGGCGGTGACGGGCGGCCTCGCTGCGGCGGGCGTCAACGAGCCGCCGGATCGCGACCGTCGCCAGCCACGCGCGCGGGTCGCGCGGCGGGTGGTCGGGCCACACCCGCAGCGCCTCCAGCAGCGCCTCCTGCAGCGCGTCCTCGGCAGCATCGAAGTCCTCGCCCCGCCGGACCAGGCCCGCGAGCACCCGAGGGACGAGGGCGCGCAGCGCGCCCTCGTCCAGCCGCCGCGTCGGCTCGCCGATCACGCCGGGTCAGCCGTCCGAGGGCGCTCCCACATGACTTCCCGGACGTCGATCCACTCATACAGCGGCTCCCCTCCCGGGCCGGGCTCGGAGGAGACGTAGGCCGCGAGCTCGACCGCACGCTCGTGCGACTCGACGTCGATCATCCACCAGCCGGCCACAAGGTCGCTGGTCTCGGGGTGCGGGCCGTCGGTCGTGACCGGCGCGGCGTCCGGGCCGCCGTAGCGCACCCAGGTGCGCGCTGGCGAGAGCGCCTGCGCGTCGACGTACTCGCCGTGCTCCTCGAGCAGCTCGCTGACGTGATTCTGAAAGGCCATGTGCGCCTCCACGTCCTCGGGCGCCCACTGGTCGATCGGGGGCACGGGACGGTGCGGCTCCGGGCCGCCGCGGTAGCGCTTGAGGAGCAGATACTTCGGCATGGTGGTCTCCTGGTGTCGTGGGCCGCGCCTGTCGCGGCCCTTCACCTGGTGAGCGGAGCCGGTCAGAGCTTCTCGACATGGAATCAATCCGGACGACTGTCCGCAGGCGTCCTGACGCGTTGTTCTGCAGCGGTCGGGCGCCGCGAGCGGTCAAGTCGCGATCGAGCGTCGACGGCACCCGGACTGCAACGTTCGATTACGCTCAGCCGCGATGGGGGAGCCACGAGTCGGCAAGCACTACAGCGGCGATCGCGGCCTCGAGTACTTCGGTTGGCAAGGCCGTTCGGGTCGGATCGGGGCGGTACTGAACGCGCGAAAGTTCGCCGAACACGTGCACGCGTCGGACCGGCTCCTGGATTTCGGATGTGGCGGTGGCTTTCTACTGGAGCAGCTCCAAGCCGTCGACAAGATCGGCATCGAACCAAACCCCGTGGCGCGCGAGGCCGCACGGCAGCGTGGGCTCGACGTGCGCGCCTCGCCGAGTGAACTCGAGGCAGGCTCGGTTGACGTAGTCATCTCGAATCACGCACTCGAGCACACGCTCGCGCCACTCGATGAGCTGCGAGAACTGCGGAGGGTGCTGAGACCTCGCGGCAGGCTCGTCTTGTGGCTGCCGTTGGACGACTGGCGCATGGAACGCACGCCCGCGCCCGACGATCCAAACCATCATCTCTACACCTGGACGCCGCTGTTACTCGGCAACCTCTTGGACGAAGCGGGCTTTACGAAGATCGAGGCCCGCGTCGTAACGCATGCCTGGCCCCCGCACGTCGAGTCGTTCGCAACGCTGCCTGAACCGGCGTTCGATCTGGTCGCACGGTTCTGGTCGGCAGCGCGTCGCAGGAGGCAGGTCGCAGCCGTGGCGGTGAAGCCCAGTGGTAAACAGCACACGGACCAGGGTCGCTCGGACACCTCGCAATGAGGCGGCACATCATCTGCAAGGTTCCGTTCGCGTATAGGAGATCGGTTGTGGGGCTCGACGACCGCCGATAGAGTGGCCGCCCGACCCCCGGGTAGGCGGTGAAACCCGATGCGAACACGGCGACAGGCGACGATTGAGGACCTCCGGCACGCGATCGACAGCCTCCCCCGCGATACACGAGTCGCGATGCTCGATGGCATCCGCCAGAACGACATCATCGTCGGCGCCTACACCGATCACGCCGGCATCTGCCCGATGCTGGCCGCGCACCGCGCCGGCGGTCGCACCAGCTGCATCTCGTTCGCGAAGGCATGGGACGCGTTCGCGTTCCGTGGCGCCCGCACGCGGCCGGCTCGGCGGGCGACCCAGCGCGAGTTGCTCGTGCTCACCTCCCATCTCGAGGTCAGCTTGCTCGACGACGACGGCGTTACCGGCGCACTGAGCGCGGCGATCGCTGAGCACGAGGAGCTCGTAGAGGCGCGTCCCGCTGGCGACACGGACCGAAGCGCCGAACTCGAGACTCGGCCGGGGTGGGCGTGGCTGCGGGTCATGCGCCGGTACGACGAGTACGAGCGCGCGCTGGCGCTGGTCGAGTCCTGCGGAGACGACCCGCCGCTCGCCCCGTCACAGCGCCCCGCCGAGCTCTCACCGTCTCGCTGAGAAGTCTCGCGTGCGGTCGCGCTAGGGGGCTGGTTCGTTCGCGTCTCCGACGCGTCCCTGATGAAGGACTTAACACCCATCGCCTCGCGCGTCCGGGCAGCGGCTGCTCGCTCGCACGACGTCGCGCGCCATTTGCGAGCAGCCGCTGCTTGGTCCTCAGTGGTCGCGGATTGCGGTCACCAGGCACTGGGAACCCTTGCGGGATCGGAGCGCCATCAGCGGGGATGCCGGCGCTCGCTGGAGGGCGGCGTAGCGTTGACACGATGCGGGTCGCCGCTGCGCGGCTGGTGTCCGAGTATCGCGTGCTATCGAGGCGTTCTCGGTGACGTGTTGGCGGATCGCGGGCGTGGCCCGTGAACACGTACACGGCCCCCTGTCCGGAGTTGCCGTTGACCGTGGCAGCACTGCCGGCAGCCAGCGTGTCGCGCGACAGCGCGACCATCAACCCGAGGCCGTCGTTCGCGAGCCCGTCTGAGGCGGTCAGCTTGGCGGTCTCGGTCTCGTTCGCCCACCCTCCGCGGGGCTTGACGAACGCGTACACGGCACCCTGGGACTGATTACCGTTCACGGTCGCTAAAGGCGCGCCGGTGAGGATGCTGTCGCCGCGGATCGCGACGCCGGTGCCGAGCAAGTCTCCCGCAGCGCCGTCTGAGGCGGTCAGCTCGGCGGTCTGCGTCTCGCTGCGCCATCCGCCCCTCGGCCTGACGAACACGTACGCCGCTCCCGGCGCCGAGAAGCCAATCTCATCGTTCGCGCCGGCGACGACCGTGTCCCCGGCCACCACCACCGAGATCCCCGAGCGCGTCGCCTGAGGCGGCGTCTGACGCGGTCAGCTTCGCCGCCTCAGTCTCGCTGCGCCAGCCGCCCTTGGGCTCCACGAACACGTACGCGGCCCCCGCACCTGACAGATTGTTCCCGACCGTCGCCACTGGGGCGCCGACCACGACCGTGTGGCCGTCGATTGCCGCCGACCAGCCGAACTCGTCGCCGGAGGCGCCGTCTGACGCGGTCAGCTTCGCCGCCTCGGTCTCGCTGCGCCATCCGCCCTTGGGCTCAACGAACACGTACGCGGCCCCGGTGGAGGCCTGGTTTCCGTTCGCGTCCCAAGCGCCCCCGACGACCGTGCCGCCGTCGATCGCCACCGACATGCCGAGCCCGCCTCCACCGTCTGAGGCGGTCAGCTTCGCGGTCTGGGTCTCGCTGCGCCACCCACCTTTGGGCATCACGAACACGTACACCGCCCCCGCGCGGAATCCCACCGCGCCCGCGACGATCGTGTCACCCGAGATCCCAACGGCATTGCTGCCGAGCCCGGGGCCGCCGAGGCTATCGCCCGCGAGGCCGTCAGAGGCGGTCAGCTTGGCCGTCTCGGTCGCGCTCGTCCACCCGCCCCTGGGCTTGACGAACACATACACGGCCCCCTGTCCGGAGTTGCCGTTCACCGTCGCCCCTGGCGCGCCCGCGACGATCGTGTCGCCCTGGACCGCGACCGACTCGCCGAGCAAATCGTCCGCAGCGCCGTCTGAGGCGGTCAGCTTGGCCTGCTGGAAGAACGGGTCGACACGCAGCGGATACCGCGCGCCGGTGTCATCGACGCGCAGCAGCAGCTCGCGACCATGCAGCACAAGCCACGTGGGGAGCGTCCGCCCGCGCGCGTCGGTCGCGACCAGGCCGCGGTAGGACAGCGAGCTGGCGCCGTGCGAGAACGTGACCGCCCGAAGATCACGCGACAGCACCGCGCGCGCGTTGCCTGACAGCGACAGCGCGAGCGTCAACGGCCCGACACGACGACCGGCCGGTCGCGCGGTCAAAGTGAACCCCTGCTCGAGCCCGAGCGGCCCGTTCGCATACCACTCACTCAACGGCCCGTGGTGATAGAGCACACGATTCGCGGACGCCGTCGGCGCGACCGCGGCGAGCCCGCGCAAACTGCTGCCGTACCCGTAGCCGCGCAAGCGCAGCCCTAGCAGCGCTTGGCCGGAGCGGACGCTCACCCCCGCGCGCGAGAACTCCGCCTGCAGCCGCTGGCGGGGGTTGCGAACGACGAACCCCGCACCCGCACCCGCCGCCCGATACGCCGGGTCACCACGACCCAACGCGCCCGAGACTGGCCCCCACGCCGCGGCCGGCAACCGCGCGCTCGCGGCACTCCCCGAAACATGATCGCCAGCGACCGAACCAGCCGTCGCCACCATCACCACAACCACAGCCGCCAGCACGGCGGCCCCCAACACCGCGAGCAGGCGCGCCCCCGGTCGCGTGCATCGGACCGCCGGTGGCCGTTGCCCGGCGTACGCGCCCGGGACTGGAGGTGCTGCTAGCGCTGCGCGTCTCATCGACGAACCTCCTCGTTGGTTCTGTGGTGCGGCTTCTGCTGCTGTGGGCCGTTGCCGGTCCCGACGTGGCCGTGAACGCTGCTAGACAGCTTCACCGTCCCAAGCGTCACTTGCTGGGATCCACGACTCCTTTGCTTGGTTCGTGCACGTGCTCGCCGCGGAGCCGTTCGAGCTTGGTCGCCAGCTCCAGCCAGCCTCGGAAGGTTTGGACCGCGCCTGGGGGGCAGTCGATCCGGCCGCTGATCGGGTCGCCGGGATCCAGTTCCAAAACGATCCGCTCAGGGCGGGGCCTGTGCATCGCTTTGATCGTCGCCGAGGGAAGCGCTGCTCGCATCGGTAACCGCTACCAATCTTTAGGGCCCCGCCCAGGTTTACGAACCTTTACGAATGGATGTGCGGCTGATTAACCGCTCGTTGTAGTTCGTTAGGGAGAAGTAGGTTGTGGGGATGGGGCCGTGGGCTCCCGGGGTTGTTCGTGGGTGGCTGGTCGAGCGTGACGGGGAGCTCGGCGAGATCGATCGTGCGCTGGCCGGCGCGGTCGCCGGTGAGGGGTGGCTGGTGTTGCTCAAGGGCCCGGCTGGGATCGGCAAGACGGCGCTGCTGGACGTCGCGCGCGACCGCGCGGGCCGCGCGGGGGTGGCGGTCGCGGGTGCGCGGGGCGCCGAGCTCGAGCGGGGCTTTACCTACGGCGTGGTTCGCCAGTTGCTCGAGGCGACGGTCCGGGCTACGGACGTGCCGGGACGGGAGCGGCTGCTGGCGGGGGCCGCCGCGCTCGCGATGCCGGCGGTGCTCGGGTCCGACGCCGCGTCTGGGGATCCAGTGGATCAGACGTTCGCGGTCCTGCACGGGCTGTACTGGCTGGTCGCGAACCTTGTGACCGAGGCGCCGCTCGTGCTGTTGGTCGACGATGTCCATTGGGCGGACCCGCCGTCGTTGCGGTTTCTGGTTTATCTGGCGCGGCGGTTGGAGGGCTTGGCGGCGACGGTGATCGCGTCGGTCAGGACCGGTGACAGCGGTTCTGATCAGGAGCTGGTCGGCGGGCTTGAGGCCTGTCCCGGGGCGCAGGTCGTGGCGCCGGCGGCGCTGAGCGATGCAGGGGTCGGCAGCGTGCTGGCGGCGGCCTTTGGGCAGCTGCCCGATGCCGGGTTTGCGCGCGTGTGCTTGGAGGCGACTGGCGGGAACCCGTTGTTCGTGCGCGAGGTCGCCGCAGCGCTGATCGCTGACGGGATCGAGCCGACCGCGGACGCCACGGCGCACGTCGTGGGCGCCGGGCCGCAGACGATCGCGCGGGTCACGCTCGCGCGGCTGCGCCGGTTGTCTGAAGACGCGGTCGAGCTGGCGCGCGCGATCGCGGTGCTCGGCGCTGACGCGAGCCTGCCACGCGCGGCGTCGCTCGCTGGCCTGGACGAGGGTCACGCGCTGGCGGCGCTCGATGCGCTCGTCGCCGCGGACGTCGTGCGAGCCGGGCACGCGCTCGAGTTTCGCCACCCGATCGTCGGCGGCGCGATCTATGACGAGCTCGCGCCCGGCGCGCGCTCGGCGATGCACCATCAAGCCGCGATACTGCTGCAGGCCGAGGGCGCGGAGCTCGACGCGGTCGCGGGGCAGCTTGTCCGCAGCGAGCCAACCGGGGCGGTGGAGGTGATCGCGGCGTTGCGCGACGCGGCCTCGCGGGCGCTCGCGCTCGGCGCGCCCGACAACGCCGCGACCTACCTCTCGCGCGCGCTCGAGGAGGCGCCCGAGCGCGAGTTGCGCACGACGGTCCTGGTCGAGCTCGCGCGGGCTGAGAGTCTCGCGCGCCGGCCCCGCGCGATGGAGTACTACGAACAGGTTGTGCGTCTCGCCGAGGATCCGGTCACGCGCGCGAGCGCGATGATCGAGCAGGCCTGGATCATGTGGTACGCCGGCGAAGTGAAGCTGCCGCTCGAGTTACTCGACAGCGCGCTCGTCGAGGTCGCAGATCACGACGAGGCGTTGGTGGTGCGGGCCGAGACGATGCGCGCCGCGTGCACGGCGTACGTCCCGAGCCTCGTCGACGGCTTCGTGAGGCGTCTGCCGCGGATGCGGGAACTGGCGACGGGCGGCCGCCCGGGCACGCGCCCGCTGGCGATGCTGCTCGCCGGCTGGGGGTCTATGCGCGACGAACCCGGGGAGGGTGTCCGCGCGCTCGTCGAGCTCGGCTGGGACGAGGGGCGCTACCTCGCCGACGGCGACAGCATCGAGTTGCTGCCGCAGGGGATAAGCGCGCTCGTGCAGTGCGAGGAGCTCGATCGTGCGGCTGAGATCGTCGCCGCAGTGCGGGCCGCAGGTCGAGCGAGCGGGTCGGTGATGCAATACCTGGTCGCCAGCGGCCACGACGCGTTGATCGAAAACCAGCGCGGCAACCTCGCTGCTGCCGCGGCTGAGCTCCGCGGCACGGTCGAGCGCGCGCTCGAGCTCGGGCTCCAATATGTGGCCGGCGTGACCCTCGGCTATTGCGCCGAGGTGCTGCTCGAACGTCCTGATGTCGCCGACCTCGCCGCGCTCGCCGAGACGATCGAGCTCGGCCCGATCGCCGAGGTCATGGCCGGCGCGATGCTGATCGAAGTCCGCGGGCGGCTGCGGTTCGCAGCCGGCCACAGTGCCGCTGCGGTCGCCGACCTGCGCCGCGCCGGTGCGATCTTCGATGCGCTCGAGTTCACGAACTCGCTTGCCGTGACGTCGTGGCGCTCGACGCTCGCACTGATCCTCGCCTCGACCGAACGCGACGAGGCGCTCGCGCTCGTCGGAGCGGAGCTTGCCGACGCGCGCCGCGCCGGGCAGCCACGCAGGATCGGCGTGGCGCTACGGGCGCTCGGAGCGCTCCAACAGAGCTCCGACGCCGGCCGAGCCCGCCTGCAGGAGGCAGTGAGCATCCTCGCCGACTCGGCGGCGCGCCTCGAGCACGCCCGCGCGCTGGTCGAACTCGGCGCTGCTCTGCGCCGACACGGCGACCGCGCCGCGGCGCGCGCCCCACTTCGCGACGGGCTCGATCTCGCCGCGCACTGCGGCGCGACGCGGCTCGCCGAGCGCGCCCGCACCGAACTCGCCGCCACCGGCGCCCGCCCGCGGCGCGAGCACATCACCGGCCGCGACGCGCTGACCCCCAGCGAGCAACGAGTCGCGCTGATGGCCGCCGACGGCCGCACCAGCCAAGAAATCGCCCAAGCGCTGTTCGTCACCACCAAGACGATCGACGCTCACCTCAACCACACCTACACCAAACTCGCCATCAACTCACGCAGGCAACTCGCCACGGCGCTCGCGGCGGCGGAGCAACCATCACTCCACGCCCCGCCGAACGCCGCTGAAGGAGACGACGGCGGTGGATGAACGGTTTCGTCTTGGCCATCGTGGAGGCCGGTCGGCGCGATCAAGGTAGGATCAACCGTTCGGCGAGGAAGATGCGACATAAGCGAGCAGCCGAGATGAGCGGCGACTCCGCGGACGTCGCGTTCTTTGAGTTGATGAATCGCCACCTGCCGCGGGCGTTCAGCGCGGTGATGCGCCGGTTGCCGAGCGATCCGCGCTGTCGACTGTGTCACGCGCCATATGGCGGGCCGGGTGGGCGCATCATGCGCCGCTTCGGCTTTGGCCCGTCACGGAAGAATCCGTCGCTCTGCAATACGTGCTTTGAAAAGGCTCCGATGGGAGGCGTCGAGATGGACATCGGCGTGTTGTTCGCGGACGTCCGGGGCTTCACGTCACTCGTCGAGGAAATGGCTCCAAACGACGTAGCGGATGTCTTGAACCGTTTCTACAGCGCCGCTGCCGAGATACTCGGCAGGTCCGCGATCATCGACAAGCTGGTCGGTGACGAGGTGATGGCGCTCTACCTCCCACTCCTGCTGGCGGAGGATTGGGAGGATGAGATGCTGCGCGACGCCTCGGATCTTCTCGCCGCCGTTGGCTTTGGCTCGGCCGCCGAACCCTGGTTGCCGCTCGGTATCGGACTCGACGTCGGTCACGCCTTTGTCGGCAACGTTGGAGCGGGGGACGTAAAGGACTTCACCGCGCTTGGCGACGTCGTCAATACTGCCGCTCACCTCCAGTCGTCCGCAGCCGCAGGCCAGATCGTGATGACCGAACGGCTCTTCGTTCGCCTGTCCGAGCGCGCCGTCGAGGCGAACCCCAAGCACCTCACGCTGAAGGGAAAGCGCGAATCCGAACCGGTCAGAGTCGTTGACTTCGCTGGCGTCACGAGCAAGGGGCGGGGATAGGGGCCAGTGCATCCTCGCCAAGGGACGGAGCCAGCTTACGAGGCGATCGCTCAGAGACAGCCGTCCATGCTGATCTCGGCATCGACTCCCTGCTCGGCGAGCTGGGCAAGGGCCTCGGTGCGCCCGGCCCGCACGCCGGCATTGAACATGCCGATGCAGAGCCCCGTGAGGATCGCGCAGACGTGCGTGTCGGTTGTGTCCAGATTGAGTGGCGTCGCCGCGTCGTGCACGAGCGGGACGCATGCATCCATCATCTGCTGGTGGAGGTACTCGCGCTGCTCTTCGACGTCCACGCCTGTTCTAACCTACCCGGTCGCTGGAGGGATCCTAACCCCGATCGCACTCGCGTAGCCGTTTGATCGAGCGGTGACCCCCCCGCCCTGATCCCGAGACCAGAACGGGGCGCCCCCACCGCTCCCCCACAGAACGTCGTCAGTACACCGCACGACGTGGTCACACGCTGGCCCTGCCGTCGAACGCTGTACGCCTGGGCTCCATCTCCTCGTCCGCGCCAGAGGCGCTTTCGGCGGCTTACGGGCTTTGGCCGGCGGTCTGGCTGCAGGGCCAGAGGCAACGACGGTACTCCCAACACCGAGCGAATTGTGTTAGGTCAGCAGAGAGTCTCTCAGGCTCGGGGATTCGATCCAGAGGCGGGCCGGGTCGTCCGGTCAGCCTTTCGGTCGAAGCCTGGAGCGTTTCCTGGCGGCGGCGTCTTGCTCTCTCTGGTCCTGTGCGCGCGATCGTCGTAGCGTCTCGGTGGCGCGTTCACGAGCCCTGGTTGCGCGACGGACAATCTGGCTATACAGCTTTCGCTCGTTGATACGGTCTACCACCCTCCCATCATCGCGCGTCTGTGAGGATGTTGCGGTCCGGTGCGTGTTGCGGTTCGGTGAGGCCGGCCGTGTGTTTTTGGGGGCTTTCCTCTAGAGCCCGCCTTCGGACTTGAACCGAAAACCTCTTCATTACAAGTGAAGTGCTCTACCAATTGAGCTAGGCGGGCACGGTGGGCCGAGTCTGGCATGTCACCAACGTGGTGGCGGCCAGACGGCGGTCGTGAGTCCATACCGGCGATGTAGCGGGTGGTTCGGCGGCCCCCGGTGGTGTCCGCCCATAAACGCGCTCACGGGAGGGCGGAGGCGCTCAGCGATCGGCGGCGAGCTGGTGCTCCCACCAGGCCAGCGTGTCGGCCATCGTCTGGCGCAACGGGATCTGCGGCTCCCAGCCGGTTTCGGCGGTCAGGCGGGAGTGGTCGCCGCGGAGGTCCCGGATCTCGTGCGCGCGCACGCGCGCGAGGTCGACCTCGTGCTCGACGACGAGCGGCGCGACGAGCTCGGCGAGGAGCTGGACCTGCTCGGCGGAGGACACCGAGCTGCCGGATGCGACGTTGAAGGCGCCGGCGGCGCCGCTTGCTGCGAGCAGACGGTAGGCGCCGACGATGTCACGCACGTCGGTGAAGTCACGCCGGGTATCGGGATTGCCGGTGACGACGAGCAGCCGACTTGCCCCGGCGAGGCGGCCCTCGGCGGCCTGGCGGGTGAGCGAGGAGAGCAGGAAGATCGGCCGCTGCCCGGGGCCGGAATGGCTGAACGGTCGCGCGCGCACGAGGTCGAGGCCGAACGACTCCGCGTACACCGATGCGAGCATCTCGGCGCCGGCCTTCGAGACGGCGTACGGGCTGGCGGGCGCGATCGGTGCTGACTCCGGCACCGGTAAGGCCGCCGGCGGGCCATAGACCTCGCACGAGCTGACCCATACGACGCGGGCGCTGCGGGCTTCGTGGCGAATGGCTTCGAGGACGTTGACCGCGGTCGCGGTGTTCTCGTCCATCGTGCGGGCAGGCTCCTCCCACGACCGGCCGACCGAGCTCAGTGCCGCGAGGTGGTAGACGACCTCGGGGCGCGTCTCGCGCACCGCTGCGCGGACCGCAGTGCCGTCGCGCAGGTCCACGTTCAGCGCCGACGTGGTGCCGTCGGCCGGTGTCGGCGAACGAGACAGGGCGACCACCTCGTCGCCGTCGTCGGCGCACGCGCGGGCAAGCCAGCCGCCGGCAAATCCGCCGGCGCCGGTGATCAGAGCCCGCAGGGCGATGCTCCCGCGGTCGGCGTCAGCTTGCGGGTTGCACCGAGACGGCGCCCTCGAGGGAGCCGTGACCGTTGCTCGAGTAGTCGGCGGGCGGTTCGGGTGGCGCCGGCTCGGGCTCGGCGTTCACGCGACGCTCGAGCTCGCCGAGCACGAATCCGAACAGCAGGTGACGCCAGGCGGCCTGTGCGAATGCGGTTCGGTTGCCGCCGAACTTCGGCAGCCCGTCGCGGGCCGGGTGCACACGGTCGACGACGCCGGTCAGCGGCCACAGCGCAAGGTGCTCGACGAGCGCGACGAGCGGGCCGCGGAGCGGTGCCGGGATCGGCATCGCCGGCGCGATGTTGGCGTACATTGCGCCGAACAGAGCCCCATTGCCGGCGTGGAGCGTCAGCCCGACCGGGTACCAGCCGTCGCTCTGGGTGACCGCCTTGCCGAGCACCTCGACGTCGTCATGCGGGCTCGAGAAGACCAGCTTGTCGAGCGGCTGCTGGAGCGCCCAGACGGTCGCGGCAACCGCCCCGCAGGCGGCTCCCCTCAGCGTCCGGGTACGGTCGAAACCAGGGCTCAACGTGCTCAACTGTAACGGGCGGGCGCCGGACGGGTACGGCAAAGTGCGATGGATCACGAGCGACTTCACCGGCGAGCACGCGAGCACCGCGCCAATCCGATCGCCTACGCGCTCGCCCGGATCTTTTTCCAGCCGTTCTTCTTCGTCTACCTCCGGTACACGCGGATCGGGCGCGAGTACGTCCCCAGACGCGGCCCCGTGATCATCGCTGCCAACCACCGCAGCTTCCTCGATCCGTTTGTGATCGCGACGATGGCGCGGCGACCGATGTACTACGTCGCCAAGAAGGAGCTGTTCCGCAACCCGCTCCAGGCGTGGATTCTGAATGCGCTCGGCGCCTTCCCCGTCGACCGGGGTGCCGGCGACGGCCAGATGATCGAGACGGCGAAGGCGATCCTCGCTCGTGGCGACATCGTGCTGATGTTCCCCGAGGGAACCCGAGTTCGGCCCGGTTCGCTCGGGAACCCCAGGCGCGGTGTCGGCCGCCTGGCGCTGGAGACCGGCGCGCCCGTCGTGCCGCTGGCCGTGATCGGGACCGAGGCGGTTCGTCGCGGTTGGCGCCTAAGGCCGCACAAGGTCAAGGTCCGCGCCGGGCGGCCGCTGCGCTTCCCAGTCGTCGAGGAGCCCTCGAAGGAGCTCGCCGCCGCCGTCACAGACCGCATCTGGCCGTGCGTGATGCTGCAGTGGGAGTGGCTCGGAGGGTTGCCGCCCGTCCGCCGCGTCGCGGTCATCGGCGCCGGCACATGGGGTACGAGCCTGGCGGTGTGTCTCTCTCGCGCCGGCCTCGAGGTCGACCTCGGATGCCGGACGCAGGAGCAGGCGCTCGCCGTCCAGGAGGCGCGCGAGAACGCGCGCTACCTCCCCGGCGTGCCGCTGCCCGACACGATTCGCGTGCTCCGCGCGTCCGAGCTCAACCCCGAGGGCCACGACATCGTCTGCCTCGCGGTGCCCGCCAAGGCGCTGCCGGCGGTGCTCGCGGCGCACGGCGGTCGGATCTCGAGCCGTAGCGCCGTGCTGGTCGTCTCCAAAGGGCTCGTGCCGCCGCTCGGGACGCTCCCGTCGGCGTTTGCCGCTGAGCGCTGCAAGGCCCGCGCCGTCGCGGTCCTCGGCGGCCCGGCACACGCGGCCGAGATGCTCGAGCACGGAGCCTCCGTGGTCGTCGCCTCGATCGACACCGGCTTCGCCCGTCAGCTCGCCGACGCGCTGCGCGCCGCCAAACTCGACGTCGCGATCACGACCGACGTGACCGGGGTCGAACTCGCCGGCTGTGCCAAGAACGCGGCGGTGCTCGCGGCCGCGGCCGCGTCGCCCGCGGGGCCGAACATCGCCGGCGCCGCGGCGGGCAAGGTATTCGCGGAGGTCGACGCGCTCGCACGCGCGCGCGGGGGCAGGCCCGAGACGTTCGCCGGCCTCGCCGGGGCGGGTGACCTCGTCGCGACGGTCGTCGCGAGCGGCTCGCGCAACCGCCGTGCCGGCGAACTGCTGGCGCAGGGGATTCCCTCGAACGAGATCGATGCGGTGCTCGGACATGCGGCCGAAGCCGTCGATTCGGTGCCGCTGCTGGCCGAGGCGGCGCGCGAAGCCCGGCTCGAGGCGCCCGCGCTCGACGGGCTCGCGGCGCTCGTCGAGGGACGGATCGAGCCCGAGGAGTGGGCGGCGACCGTCACCGAGCCGGGGCGGCCGAAGTCCCAGCTGCCTATCCGCGCCGCGTGAGCGAGGGTAGATTGCGTATGCGGTGGTGGAAGAGGCACCCAAAGACAAGGCAGAACTCGACGCTCGCTTCACCGAGCTGTATCGGCGCCATGTCCGCGATGTCTACTCCTACAGCTACTACCGGGTCGGTAACCACCATGACGCCGAGGACCTCACCGAGCAGACGTTTCTGCAGGCTTACCGGCACTTCGAGCGCGCGCTGCGTGAATCCAACGGACGGCCGCTGCGCCCGTGGCTCATCCGGATCGCACACAACCTCGCGGCGAACTTCTACCGGGATCGCTCGCGCAAGCCTGAGTCGGCGATCGAGGACGCCGGTTTGATCTCCGCCCCGCACACGACCGAGTCGCTGGTGGAAGGGCGCGAGGAGCTCAAGGCGATCCTTGAGGGCGTGTCGCAGCTCCCCGATGATCGGCGCGAGGCGCTGATCATGCGCTTCGCGCTCGACATGGACAACCGTGAGATCGCGCGGGCGCTGGGACGTACCGACGGGGCGACCAAGGTGCTGCTGCACCGCGCGATCCGTCAGCTCGAGGGGATGGTCAGCACGAACGGCAACGAGGAGTCAGGAAGATGAGCTCCGGCACGACCGATTTCGAAGCGCTGCTGCGCGAGGCACTGACGCCGGTAGACCCGCCGGAGGATCTGAGGGCGCGGCTCGAGCTCAAGCTCGTCAACCTGACCGAGCTCGCCCAGGAGGAGCTCGAGGCGTGGGAGCTGTCAGCGATGCGCGATCCTCGCAACTGGGTCCGGCCGGCGGCGGCGGTCGTGATCGGCGCGGGGGCGGGGACGGCCCTGGTGGTGCTGCGCGTAAGGTCGCGTCACCGGACGCGCAAGCAGCAGTCCTCGAGCCCGCTCGACCTCGCGCAGCGGACGTTCCAGGACATCGCCGTCGAGGCGCGGCGCATCCTGCCTGACCGATAGGGCGACGGTCAGGCCGCGGCCGGTCGTGCGCGGCGGGACCTGGCCAGCCCGTTGCTACCGTCAAATTGCACATGGCCGTCTGCTACCGACACCCCTCGCGTGAAACTGGCGTCTCGTGCTCGTCGTGCGGCCGGCCGATCTGTCCCGACTGCATGACGCCGACGCCGGTCGGGATGCGCTGCCCCGAGTGCGCGCGCGACCGGACGAAGGTCAAGACGATTCGCAGCCAGCCGTCCGGTCCGATCGTGACCCAGGCCCTGATCGCGATCAACGTGATCGTGTTCGTGGTCGAGACCGCGGGTGGCGCATCGCTCGGCGGAAATGGCGGAGGGTCGATCTTTTTGCACGGTGCGCTCGCCGGACCGTACATATCGCAGCACCACGAGTACTACCGGCTGCTCACGTCGGGCTTCCTGCACGACGGTCTGCTGCACATCCTGTTCAACATGGTGTTCCTGTACTTCATCGGGATCATCCTCGAGCCCGCGATCGGCCACGTGAACTTCGCCGTCGTCTACTTCGTGTCGCTGCTCGCCGGATCGTTCGGGGCGTTGGCGTTCCAGCCCGATGTCTACACAGTCGGGGCGTCGACGGCGTGCTTCGGAGCGCTCGGCGCGCTGATCGTGGTCGCCCACTACCGCGGCATCTCGATCTGGCAGAGCGGGCTCGGTCTGACGCTGGTGATCAACGTCGTGTTCTCGCTGAGCGTCAACGGGATCTCGATCGGCGGCCACTTAGGCGGCTTCGTGGGCGGTGTGATCTGTGGCTGGCTGATCGTGCAGGTCGGCGAGCGCCGCCACATGCAGGCACTGGCGCTCGCCGGCTGCGCGCTGGTCGGGGTGGCGAGCGTCGCGCTCGCGCTCGCGGTCGCGGGGAGTCATGGGCTGACGCCGAACGGGATTGGCTTGATCTGAGCGCCGGGCGCGCTGACGCCACACTCAGAGCTCGACCGTCAGCGCCTCGCCGGGCGCCTCGGGCACGAGCTCTGGATGCAGGATGTGCGCGAGCAGCTCAAGCCCGTCGACGAGCCGCGGCCCGGGCCTCGAGAAGTACGCCGACGCGTCGACCGCGACGACCTCTCCGGCGCCGACGGAGGCGAGCCGGTCACGGTTCATCTCGGCCTCGCGATGGGCGATCTGCGCGTCGTAGCCGCACGGCATCACGATCACGACGTCGGGCTGGGCGGCCTCGACCTCCGCCCAGCTGCGCTCCTCGGAGTTCTCGCCCTGAAAGCCGAGCACGTCCTCGCCGCCGGCGAACGAGATCAGCTGCGGGGTCCAATGCCCGGCGGCGAAAGGTGGATCGAGCCACTCGAGCGCGACCACGCGCGGGCGCCGCGCGCCGCGGACCGCGATGCGCACGCGATCGATCCGCTCAGCCGCTTCCCGGACGAGCTCGACAGCCTCGTCCTTGCGGTCAGTCGCCTGAGCGAGGGTCCGCGCGTCCCCGAACACCTCTCCGACCGTGTGTGGGTCAAGCGAGATCACGAGCGGCTGACTCGAGATCTCCTCGGCGATCGCTCGCACGTCGTCGACTGAGACTGCGCAGACCGAGCACAGCGCCTGCGTGACGATCAGATCCGGCTGGAGCTTGTGGAGCGCGTCTTCGTCGAGTTCGTAGATCGACTCGCCGGCGAGCGTGCGCTCCTTGACGGCCGCGTCAATCTGCGCTGAGCTCAAGCCGGCAGGGAGGACATCGCGGGTGACGCGCGGGAGGTCGAGCGCCGCAGGCGGGTAGTCGCATTCGTGCGTCACGGCGACGAGATCGGGCCCGAGGCCGAGTGCGTACAGCATCTCGGTCGCGGAGGGGACGAGGCTGACGATTCTCATGTCAACTGGTTTGCGCGGGGCTCGACTGTGGGAGGCTGTATAGGACGATCCTGATTGGAGACGCTATGGCAGAGATTCTTGGTGACGACGAGATCACCTCAAGGCTACGCCCCCTCGCATGGGAGCGTGACGGCGACGAGATCGTCCGCGAATGGCGGTTCGAGAACTTCGCCGAGGCGATCGCGTTCGTCAACAGGGTCGCCAACACGGCGGAGGAGGCCAACCACCATCCCGACATCTTGGTGCATGGGTGGAACAAGGTCCGGCTGTCGCTGACCAACCACGCGGCCGGCGGCCTCACGGACGCCGATTTCGCGGTCGCAGCGCGCTTTGACGAGCTCGGCTGAGTGAAGCCAAGCCCCGGATTCGAAGACCCGTGAATCCGCGGGGTGCTGCTGCTACCGTTCGCCACGTCGCGAATGAACGACGACGACCCAAGCCGAAGTAGCAGCTCTTTGCGGTCAGGGGACGCCCCGGGCATGACGCTCGCGCCGGCCGCGTGGGCCCGCCTGTGACGGGCCTGTTCATCATCTTGACCGTCCTGTTGGTGGTCGTCAACGCGTTCTTCGTGATCGCGGAGTACTCGCTCGTGCGATCACGGCGCGGCCGGCTCCAGGCGATGGCCGACGAGGGCAAACGGGGGGCGCGGCTGGCGCTACGCCAGCTCGACGACATCGGCGATTACATCGCCGCGTGCCAGGTCGGGATCACGATGGCCTCGATCGGCATCGGCGCGCTCGGCGAACCGGCCGTGGCGCACCTGCTCGAGCCGCTGCTCGGCGGCCCGATCGGACACACGGCGGCGGTCGCGGTCTCGGTCGTGATCTCCTATCTGCTGATCACGATCGCGCAGAGCATCATCGGCGAGATCGCGCCGAAGCTCTACACGATCCAGCACGCCGAAGACCTGGCACGCCGGATCGCGCCGCCGCTGCAGTTCTGCCGGATGGCGTTCTACCCACTGATCGTGGTGCTGAACTCGGCCTCGTACTCGCTCCTGCGGATGATCGGCACCGACCCGGACGCCGAGCCCGAGGGCGGGACGCCCGACGAGATCAAGCGGATCATCGCCGAGTCGCGCTCCGGCGGCATTCTCGACGTCGGCGAGGCGAACATGCTGACCGGGGTCTTTCACCTGCACGAGCAGGAGGCGCGGCAGGTGATGACCCCGATCCCGGCGGTCGTCACGGTCGACCTGTCAGAGACGGTGCGCGACGCGCTCCAGCGGTGCGTGTCGACGGGCCACTCGCGGCTGGTGGTGACCGAGGACGACAACCAGGACCGTGTCAAGGGGATCGTGCACGTCAATCAGCTCGTCAAGCTGATGATGGCCGACGGGTACGACGCCCACTTCAGCAGGCTCGTGCGTGCGGCGCCGATCGTGCCCGAGACAAAGCCGCTCGATGACCTGCTCGCGGATCTCCAGCGCGAGCGGACCGAGCTCGCGATCGTGATCGACGAGTACGGGCGGACGGCCGGAATCGTGACGATCGAGGACATCATCGAGGAGGTCGTCGGCGAGATCGCCGATGAGACAGATCCGGCGGGCGGCGCGATCCGCAGGCTCGCCAACGGCGACTGGTTCGTGCGCGGACACGTCGCGGTAACCGACCTCGAGGACTACGGGCTCCACCTCCCGCTCGACACTGACGCCTACAACTCGATCGGCGGCTTCGTGTTCGCCGAGCTCGGCCGGCTGCCGAAGCGCGGCGATCAGGTCGCCGCCAACGGCTACTCGATCCGGGTCGAGTCCGTGCGCGAGAACCGGATCGAGGCGGTCAGGATCCGCGAACGCAAGGCTCCAGCGCAACCGGCTCAGACCCAGGCCGGGCACGAAGGCGCGTAGGGCACGGGCGCAGCAGCGTCTCGCATCATTCGTTACATTTCCACCAGCGCGACGACCGGTGGTTCGCGATCGCAGCATCAACAGACCATCCGGTGGTTGAGAGGAGAGACTGAAGCCGGCCCGCATCGGGCCGGCTTCAACCCGCAGCTTGCCTACACGCGCGTCCGCAGCTTGCCCTAGAGGCGCGTCCGCAGGGCAAAAAGAGACCGGCCCGCTGGGGACGGGCCGGTCTCGTGCTTCTGGGGAGGAGGTGCTGCTATGAGGTACGTCGCGTTGGGAATATTCGGCTCCGCAGATGAACGCGTCCTAAAGAGTTGTCCCTGCTCTTTTAAGTGTTCGGGCTTGGACTGGCGGCAAGTCGCGCGAATGTAGGCGCGCACTCCAAACGGCCCGTGCCATGGGTCAGTACTCGTAGAAGCCGCGGCGCGTCTTGCGTCCCAGGGCTCCCTCGGCGACGAGCTCGCGCAACCTCGCGGGCACGTCGGCCCCGATCGACTCTCCGATCGCCTGCGCTACATCGAGTCCGACGAAGTCCAACAACGCCAGCGGCCCCATCGGCACCCCGGCGCCGAGCGTCATGCAGCGGTCGACATCGCCCGCCTCGATCCCGGTCTGCGACATCAGCTCGACGGCGTCGAACAGGTACGGGAAGAGGAGGCGGTTGACGATGAACCCGGGCGTGTCCGGGACCTCGACCGGTGTCTTTCCAAGTGACTCGCAGAACGCTCGCGCGCGGTCCTTGACCTCGCCGCATGCCTGCGGCGGAAAAGCGAGCTCGACGAGCTCCATTCGCGGGACCGGGTTGAAGACGTGGAGTCCGACGAAACGCTCCGGCCGGCCGCTGGCGGTGGCCAGCGCGGCGATCGAGAGCGACGAGGTCGTCGTCGCCAGGATCGCTTCCGGATCGGCGGCGGCGCCGAGTTGCGCGAGCAGTGGCTCCTTGTGGAGCGGGTCCTCGGCGACGGCCTCGACGATGAATGTCTCGCCGTGGAGAGCGGCCTGGTCGGTCGCGATCGAGACTCGCTCGGCCGCGTCGGGCTCTCCGAGCTTCTCACATAGCTTCGCGACGCTCGCACGCGCCCGGTCGGCCGAGGCCTGGGAGCGCGCCCAGAGCACGACGTCGCCCTGGCGGGCCGCGGTCACCGCAAGACCGCACGCGATCGTGCCAGCTCCCGCGATTGCGAGTCTTTCGTGCAATTGATCTCCTGGTCCGATGGCAGCTGGGCGCCGCTGGCCGGGCGTTTTCGGGCTCGTAAGAGTACGCGACCGTACCGGACAGCGGCGTGCCGACAGACGGCTCAGCCATGGCGCGGGACGACAGCGCGGACTCTAGTTTTCCTGATTGGTCGGGCGGACCAGAAGTTCGTTGACGGCCATACGGCGCGGTCGGGTGACCACGAACGTGATCGCGTCCGCGATGTCCTGCGCGTTGAGGATCTCGACCGCGGCGAAGCGCTCGTCCATCTGCTCCTGGATCTCGGGCCGGTTGTGGGAGCGCAACTCGGTCGCGACAGCGCCCGGCTCGATCAGCGAGATCCGGACGTGGCGGCCCGTGACCTCTTGGCGCAACGCTTCGCTGAACGCGCCGACGCCATGCTTGGTCAGGTTATAGACGCCGCTCCCGGCTCGGGCAACGCGGCCCGCGACCGAGCTGATGTTGACCATGTCCGCGACCCGCCGGGGACCGTCCTGCGCGGCACTCAGAAGGTGGGGGAGGGCCGCGTGCGCGCAATACAGGAGCCCCTGCACGTTGAGCGCGACCATCCGATCCCACTCCTCGAGCGGCGCGCCGACGGCGGGCCCGAGCAGCATCACGCCGGCGTTGTTGATCAGCGTGTCGAGGCGTCCGAGCTCGGAGACCGTTTGCTCGACGAGGCTCTGAGCCTGCTCCTGCGATGTGACGTCCGCCTCGATCACGAGCGCCCGACCGCCGGCGTCGGCGATCGACTCGGCCAGGTGCTCGAGGCGGTCACGGCGGCGCGCGGCGATCGCGACCGCGGCTCCCTGTTGAGCGAGCGCGACCGCCGTCGCCTGGCCGATCCCGCTCGAGGCGCCGGTCACCAGCGCGACGGTCTCGTCGAGCTTCCTGTCAGTGCTCACGAGGCCCATTATCTCCCGGCGCACGACGAGATAATCGCCGGATGCCCGATCAGATCGCCCCGCTACCGCCCCCCGAGCCGCCACTGGCGGAGAATGCGCTGCTGCTCCGGCCGTGGGGCGAGCGTGACTTGGCGGCCGTGCAGGCCGCCGGCCGAGACCCATTGATCTCGCGCTTTCGGTACTCGCTGCCTGAAACCCTGGACGGAGCACGAGCTTGGATCGCAGCGACCGCGGCGGACCGCGCGGCCGGCACGCGGCTCGAGCTGGCGATCACCGAAGCCGGTGCCGCGGTCGGCTCGATCTCGCTGACGGACCTCATGCACCGCAACGCGATGCTGCGCTACTGGCTACTGCCCGTCGGCCGCGGGCGCGGTCTGGCGACGACGGCAGCTCGGCTGCTGGCCGGCTGGGCGTTCTCAACGCTGCAGATCGGACGGCTGGGGGTGTTTCTCGAGGTCGACAATCGGCCGTCGCAGGCGGTCGCCGAGCGCTGCGGGTTCGTCCGGGAGGGATTGCTGCGCCAGCACATGACCGCGCGCGACGGCACCCGCGTCGACACGCTGATCTACGGCCTCCTGCCCGACGACCTGGCCCGTTGACCGGCGGGCACCGTCGGCGGGCGCGCGGTGCTCGTAGCCGACCGCGTGCTCGATCTGACCGACTCTCGCGAGTCATAGGGGTAACAGATCGGCCCAGGTCGTCAGCCTGGGCCGCGCGGGCGCCAGTAGCGAGCGTGAATCGGCTAGGCGCCCGAGTTCCAGCGAAACCCGATCGCCTCGGCGGCCGGCTCGAGCGGGCTCGACTGCAGACCGGGCGCCGGGGTGGAGTCGTTGAAGCCGACCGGCGCGAGGTCGTTGGGCGTGTCCGGGTGAAACAACGACGCCAGGTACTGGGCCTGTCCCCGGCCGGGGCCGAGCTCGAACTGGCCGCCGCCGTAGGCGCCGATCCTCCGCTCGGCGCAGTAGTCGTAGGTGTCGCAGAGCTTCTTCAGGCCGCCGATCCGTGACGGCTTGATGTTGACCATCCGGGGCGCGAACGGAAGCGCCTCGATGTCATCGATCGAGTGGATCGGGGCGTCCCAGGTGATCCGGTCGTGGTCGTCGCTGAGCGTTTGCGCGGTCGCCTCGGTGACGACGTCGGGATCCTCGATCCAGGCGGTCGGGAACGCGTCGAGCACACGGCGGTAGAGCACCGGATCGGGCGGCTGGTCGACGATTGTGCCGTGGTAGAGCGCCTTGAAGTCGATCGAGTCGACCGCCTCGGTCGCGACCAGCGCCGAGATCAGTTCGGGCGTCCACGAGCTGGTCGCGTCGAGCTTGAAACGGAGCGTGGGGTAGTGCTCGAGCCAGCTCTGCAGCGGGTCGAGGCTCGGTGGTTCACCGAGCCGCAGCGAGACGACGAACGTCAGCGGCCGCGGCTCGCGTCCGAGCGCGTCATGAAGCGGGCGTCGCGCTTGGCGCAGCGCGAGGTCGAGCGCCGCGCTGTGAAACGTCCATCGCCGGTAGAGCCTCGAGACGTCGCGCTGGGGCGCCACCGGGAACAGGTCGAGCCCATCCACGCGCTCGCAGAACTCGGCGAGCGTGTAAGAGCCGCCGAGGTCGAGCACCGGGCCGGCCTGCTGGAGCGCGACGTGGTCCTCGACGTCATAGACGACGTCCTCGCCGATCCCCTCGCCGCCGGCGCCGTGGAGGTGCACGACCGTCGTGAGCCTTTCGAAGCCGCTCGAGACGTTCGCCCGTAGGCCCTCAAGCTCGTAGCCGTCAACCTGCAGCGGGACGTCGGCCAGCAGATCAAACGTGCTCATCGGTGCGCTGCGCTCCTTGTAGGCGTGTCACGAGCTCCTCCAGCTTGAGCTCGTCGAGTCCCTTGCTGACGGCGTCAAGCTCGGCGGCACAGTACTCGACCAGCTCGCGTCCCTCGGCCACGAGGTCGAGCGTCTCGCGCAGGCCGGCGTCACCCGAGTCGAGGCGGCGGATGATCTCCTCGATCCGTCCGACGGCCGACTCGTATGTGCGCTCGGCGCTCACCGGTCGTCCGCCCGGTCGATCTCGGCCTGCACCGAGCCGTCGTGAAATCGGAGCCCGACGCGCCCGGCCTCGCGTGCCGCCGTGGCGGATGTGAGCGGCGTCTCGTCGAGGCCGGTGACGAGCGCGTAGCCGCGGGCGAGCGTGCGCTGTGGATCGTGCGCGGCGAGCGCCAGCGCCAGCCGTTCGAGCTCGCGCCCGCGCCGGACGTGCTCGGGGCCTTGCGCCCGGGCGGCGCTGCGCGACAGGACGAGCGCATGGACCCGGCCCAGCTCGACGCCCCGTGTCACCGTCCGCCGGGCGCTCGCGCGCAGCTCCCGGGTCAGCTGGTGCAGCGTGCGACGGTTGCGCGCCACGTGTTCGGACGGGGCGCGAGCGAGCTGCGCGAGCACGCGCGCTCGCGAGACCACGGCGCCGCGGCCGTGATCGCTCAGCCGCCGTGCGAGCAGCGTCAGCTCGGTGCGCGCCGCGCGGCAGTCGATCGCCACCGCGGCCTCGGCGGCGTGCGTCGGCGTCGAGCAGCTGACCGCTGCCACGTCGTCGATCAGCGTCCGGTCAGTGTGATGGCCGACCGATGAGATCACCGGCACCCGCAGCAGCGCGACCGTCCGGCACAGGCCCTCGTCGCAGAACGCGAACAGGTCGGCGAGCGAGCCGCCGCCGCGGGCGACGATCACGACCTCGATCTCGGCGATCGCGGCCAGCTCGCGAAGCGACGCGGCGATTGCGGGCGCCGCGTGGCGATCCTGCACCGGGGCGAACGCCCACACCAGCCGTCCGGCCCAGCCACGGCGACGGAGGCCGGCGAGCACGTCGTCGCGCGCCTTGCCCTGCTCGCCGGTGACGACGCCGATCGTGCGCGGCAGCGTCGGCAGCGCGAGGCGCTTCTGGCGCTCGAACAGGCCCTCCTCGTCGAGCTTGCGGCGCAGGCGCTGCAGCTGGACGAGAAGGTCTCCCTCGCCGGCCAGGCGCAGCTCGCAGACGGCGAAGCTGAACGACGGCGACGACGTCGCGCTGCCCGGGTAGTAGTCACAGCCGCCTCCTGCGACGACCCGCAGGCCATCGCTGAGCGGGACGCCGAGTTGCTCAAAGTCGGTCCGCCACATCGAGCACGGCAGCGCGCCGTGCGCGTCACGCAGCTCGAAGTAGACCCGCGCCCGCGCCGCGCGAAACCCCCAGACCTCGCCGACCAGCTGCACCCGCGCGAACTCCTGCAGCTTGCGTTTGAGGCGCGCCGCGTACGCGCCCACCGGGTACGGACCCGGCAGCAAGCTTTTAGAGGTGGACTCGTCGGGGGCGGCGGCGTGCTCCATTGGAGCCGAGGCTACACGGCGCTCACGTCAGCCCGGGCGGACAGCGAGGGCGGTCAGGTCAGCGCCGGGTGCAGCGCTCAGGTCAGTGCCTGGCGGAGGTCGGCGACCAGGTCCTCGGGGTCCTCGACGCCGCAGCTGAGCCGCACCAGGTCCGGCGGGACCGCGGCATCGGAGCCCTCGACAGACTGGTGGGTCATCGCCTGCGGCACCTCGATCAGCGACTCGACGCCGCCGAGCGACTCGGCGAGCGTGAACAGGCGCGTCTTGGACGCCAACGCGCTCGCCCGCGGATGGCGGAAGCTCACCATGCCGCTGAATCCCGGCCACCGGACATCCTGGACCTCGGCCGTCGACTGCAGCAGCGTGACGACGGCCTCGGCGCTGCGCGCGTGGGCATCCATCCGCAGGTGCAACGTGCGCAGGCCGCGGTGGACGAGGAAGCAGTCAAGCGGCCCGGGGACCGCGCCGACGGCGTTCTGCACGAACCGCAGCCGCTCGTAGAGCTCGGGCCGGCGGGTGACCACCGCGCCTCCGACCACGTCGGAGTGCCCGCCGAGATACTTGGTCGTCGAGTGCACGACCGCGTCGGCGCCGAGCTCGAGCGGGCGCTGGTTGGCGGGCGTCGCGAAGGTGTTGTCGACCGCGACCAGCGCGTCGCGCTTGCGCGCGATCACGGCGCCGATGTCGATCACGTTGAGCAGCGGGTTGGTCGGGCTCTCGACCCAGATCAGCTGCGTGTCGGATCCGACGGCCCGCGCCAGCGCGTCGAGGTCGCGCTGGTCGACGAGGTCGTAGCGCAGCCCCCAGCGCGCGAGCACCTTGTCCACAAGCCGGAAGGTGCCGCCGTAAAGGTCGGCCGGCAACACCATGTGCCGGCCCGGCCCACAGACCACCGTGATCAGCGCGTGCTCGGCCGCGAGCCCGGACGAGAAGGCGACGGCCTGGCCACCCTCGAGCTCGCCGAGCGCGGCCTCGAGCGCCGCCCGGGTCGGGTTGGCCGAGCGCGCGTAGTCGTAGTCGTGCTCGAACTCCCCGGGCGCGCGCTGCGCGTAGGTCGAGGTCTGGTGGATCGCCGGGATGACCGAGCCGAACGAGGGGTCAGGTGTCAGGCCGGCGTGGACCGCCCGGGTCGCGAACGCGTCCCGAGGCTGCGCGGGCTCGCTCACGCGACCCTCATCTCGCGAGCGCCTCCAGGAGATCGGTGCGGGTCACGAGCCCGGCCGCGCGCCCGTCATCGGTGACGAGCAGCGCCTGCTGGTCGCCGACCAGGAGCTCGACCGCCTCGCGGACCGGGTCCTGGCTCGAGACGGCCGCGAACGGAGGCTCCATCACCTCGACGATCTGGGCGTCGAGCAGCGCCGGATCCGCGGCCGCGTGTCGCAGCAGGCCGCGCTCGCCGATCGCGCCGACGATCGTCGACGGGTCGTGGGCACTGACGACAGGGAGCTGCGAGACGCGGTGCTCGTGCAGGAGCGCGACCGCGTCGCGGACGCGAAACTGGGGCTCGACCGTGACCAGCGGCGGGATCTCGCCGGCGTCACGCTTTCGCCGCAGCACATCGCCGACGGTCAGGTCCGCACCGCGATCGAGGAATCCGTACTGGCGCATCCACGCGTCGGAGTAGACCTTTGATAAATACGAGCGCCCACCGTCGGGGATCACGACCACGATCACCGCCTCGGGATCGTCGACCTCGGCGGCGACGACGAGCGCCGCGTGGACGGCGAGGCCGCCCGAGCCGCCCGCGAGGATCGCCTCCAGCTGGGCGAGCCGGCGCGTGGTCAAAAAGGCGTCACGATCCGAGACGGTCACCCAGCGGTCGACGACGGTGGGGTCGAACGTCTCGGGCCAGAAGTCCTCGCCGACGCCTTCGACAAGGTATGGCCGCACGTTCTCCTCGCCGCCGGAGTAGATCGAGCCCTCGGGGTCGGCCCCGACGACCTCGAGCTCGGGCTTGCGCTCGCGCAGGTAACGCGCCATCCCGGTGATCGTGCCGCCGGTGCCGACGCCGACGACCAGATGCGTGATCCGCGCGCCGAGCTGCTCCCACAGCTCGGGACCGGTCGACTCGTAGTGGGCCTGCGGATTGGCCGGATTGGCGTACTGGTTGGGCTGGAAGGCGCCCGGGATCTCCTGCGTCAGGCGATCGGCGACGCGATAGTAGGACTGCGGAGAATCGGGCGGCACGTCGGTCGGGGCGACCACCACCTCGGCACCGTAAGCGCGCAACAGGTCGATCTTCTCGCGCGACATCTTGTCGGGCATAACGGCGATCACCCGGTAGCCCTTCAGGCGCGCGGCGATCGCCAGGCCCGTGCCGGTGTTGCCGGAGGTCGGCTCGACGATCGTGCCGCCGGGACGGAGCTTGCCGTCGCGCTCGGCCGCCTCGATCAACGCCACCGCGACCCGGTCCTTGATCGAGCCGCCGGGGTTGAACGACTCGAGCTTCGCCACCAGCCGCGGGCGCAGGCCGGCGCCGAGCCGCGACAGGGTTACGACCGGGGTCGCGCCGATCGTGTCGAGAATCGAGCCCATCAACGGCGGACTGGCGGCGGTCCTGGCCATCATCTGGCAGTCTCGCACGCGCGGCGGTCCGCGGCCGCGCGGCGCCGGGTGAACGCGCACTGGATCCCGAGGGGCTCGAACCCGAGCTTGGCGTACAGCAGCTGTGGCCAGTCGTCCGCGTCGGCGGGGACGATGACGAGGTCGGCCCCCCACTCGCCGGCGCTGCGGATCGCCGCGGAGACGACGGCCTTCGCAAGGCCGCGCTCGCGGTGGCTCGGCAACGTGCCGACCTCCTCGACCATCGCGGTCCGCGTGCCGGCGACGTCGCCGTCGAGGAACAGCGTGCACATCGACTGCAGACCGCCGTCATCGCCGGCGGCGAAGCCACGCGCGGTCGTCCCGGCCCGCATCGCCCGCTGCGCCGCCACGAGCTGGCGCACGAGCGCCGGAGAGGTTCCGGGTCCGTAGTCGTAGTGCTCGAAGTTCGCCTGCGTGACGACGTCGAGCTCGGCATCCGAGATTTCCCGCGCGCGGGGATCATGGATCGCATCGCGCGGGGCGCTTCGCAGGCCCATGAACACCGTTCGGCTCCGCAGCCATCCGGCGCGCTCGAGTGCCGGCCACACGCGCTCCGCCGCCGTGCGGTCGTCGACGCGCACGAACCGATGCTGAAGGTGATCCAGCCAGCGGTCGGTGAGGGCGGTCAGCGCCCCGGCGTCGAAACGCTCCGGCAGCGGTGCTGAGAGGATCAGCATGTTGAGCGAATAGACGTTCGGGAGGTCGCCCGAGAGCACCACCCATCCCTCGGGGATCTCGATCGCCTCCTGGCCGCCGCGTACGACGACACGGCGGTCGAGCTCGAGTGCGCACGCGAACTCGTCCATCGCCAAGACGTTACGGCTGCATGGCACGGGCTACGCGCCCGCCCACAGCGATCAGCTCGTGGTGTCCACCGTCACGCGGTGGCCGGCGTCCTCTTCGAGCACCTCTGGGTCTGCCGTGACGAACCACTTGCGGCTGAAGAACTGCGGGAACAACGGCCACGAGGCGAACATCAGGATCACGCCGAGGACGAGCCCGCCGATCCCGACGAAGATCGGGGTCTGGATGCCCAAAAACGGCTTTGAGTAGTTGTTGCCCGCGGTGTTGTAATAGCCGAAGGCCTTGATCCCGACGTAGCCCATCATCAGCCCGCCGACGACCGGGATCACCCCGGCCAGGAAGAAGTTGCGCACGCTCTTGAGCAGGTCATGGCGGAAGTAGACCGCGCACGCGAGGCCGGTGAACCCGTAGTAGAAGCAGACCGAGAAGCCGAGCGCCGAGATCGTGTCCCCGAGCACGTCCTGGTTGGGGTTGGCCGCCAGCAGCACCACCGTCCAGAGGGTCGACAGCCCGCCCATCAGCAGCGTCGAGAAGCTCGGCGTGAGGAAGCGCGGGTGGACGCGGCCGAACGCCGACGGGATCGCCTTCCAGTGCGCCATCGACAGTGTCGTGCGCGCGGTCGGCAGGATCGTCGTCTGCGTCGAGGCCGATGCCGAGGTCAACACGGTGATGATCAGCAGCTTGTCGAGCGGCGAGCCGAGCACGTTGGTGCCGAGCGCGTTGATCACGTCATCCGAGTTGCCCGCCAGGAAGTGCGGGCCGTGATAGGCCTGCGCCGCCGCCGAGACGATGACGTAGATCAGCAGCAGGATCAGCGTCGAGATCACGGCGGCCTTGCCCGGGCCGTGATGCTTGTCGCGCGACTCCTCGTTGACGGCGACGCCCGAATCCCAGCCCCAGTAGATGAAGATCCCGAGCAGGATGCCGTCGACGAGCGCCCCCCAGCCGAGGTCGAACGGATTGAACCAGGACGCCGACACGTGAATCGAGTTGGCCGGGTTGTTCGCGTAGACCTTGACGAGCGCGACGACCGCGAACAGCGCCAGCGTGAAGATCTCGATTCCGAGCAGAATCGACTGGATTCGCGCGGACAGCTCGATCCCGCGGTAGCAGATCCAGGTCATCAGCGCGATCCATACGACCGAGCCGATGATCAGCGCGAGGTTCGAGGTCGCCAGCCCGTGCAGGCCGAACAGCAGAAACGTGTACTGGGCACGCGATCGTCGGCCAGCGACGCCATCACGATGATGTCCGCGAGGAAGATCGCCCACCCATTGATCCACCCGAGCTGCGGCCCGAATCCGCGCGAGACCCACGCGAACGTGGTGCCGGCGTCCGGATCGGCCAGGTTCAGGAACCGGTAGCCGATCGAGACGAACAGGATCGGGATGAACGAGACGAGCAGGACCGCCGGCGCGTGCACGCCGACGCCGGTGATCGCAGGACGATGAATCCGAGCGTCGCCGCGAGGCTGTACGCGGGCGCGGTCGACGCGATCGAGATGACGAGGTTCGAGGCGTAGCCGAGGGCGTCGGCCTTCAGTCCCTTATTTCCCGGTGCGGATTCGTCGAACGCAGCCGGTGCGTCCAGCGTGGAGCTCGTGCTCTCCAAGGTTGTGAAAACTTACGGGTCCCTGAGCTTGGACGCAAGCCGTAGATGCACGATAGGGGCGGGGGAGGTTTGTACATCGTGTACAGCCGGGTTGCCGATATGGTGCCCGGCCTTTGCGCGCAACCGCGATCAGGGGGCGCGGTCTGCTGCTCGCGCAGCCGCGATCAGGGGCACACGGTCTGCTGCTCGCGCAGCCATGCGACCGTGCCGACGAGCCCGTCGCGGAGCGCCACCTCCGCCTTCCAGCCGAGCAGCTCGCGCGCCTTTTGGACCGACGGCCAGCGTCGCTGGACGTCGACGGTGAAGCTCGGCACGTGCGCGAGCTCGAACTGCTCGGGATCCTCTCCGCACACCTCCCAGATCAGCTGCGCCAGTTCGGCGACCGTCAGCTCGTCCGAGGCGGAGATGTTGAAGTCCTCGTTCTCGCCGGCCGGCGAGGCCATCGCTGTGACGATCCCGTCGGCGATGTCATCGACGTGGGTCAGCGTGCGCGTCTGCTCGCCGCTGCCGAAGATCTGAAGTGGCCGCTGACCGGACAGGACCTTGGCGATCAGGTCCGGGACCGCGTGCGCGATCCCGGGTTCGTCGCGGTCGGGCAGCTCGCCCGGGCCGTAGGCGTTGAACGGGCGGCAGATCGTGAAGCGCAGCCCGTGCTGGTCGTGGGCCGCCCGCGTGTAGACCTCGCCCGCCAGCTTGGAGAACCCGTACGCCGAGCGCGGCGGCGGACACACTTCGAGGTCCGCCTCCGCGGTCGGAAACTGCGTTGCACGCTCGAACACCATCGACGATGACACGTACGTGAACCGCTCCACCCGCTGCTGCACGGCGGCGTGGGCGATCGCTCCGGTGAGCGCGTTGTTGACCTCGGTCAGGGTGAACGGAAGCTTGTGGAAGTTGGCGATCCCGCCGACGATCGCCGCCAGGTGGATCACGTGCGAGCAACCGTCGACCGCGCGCTGCGCGACCGTCAGGTCGCGCAGGTCACCGATCTGGACCTCGCACGCCTCGCGGATCCAGGCGGGCGGCTCGCGGTGGTCACCGACGCGGACCTCGACCTCGGACCCACCCACCCCCGCGAGCAGGCGCCGGACGACGGCCGCGCCGATCGTGCCGGCGCCGCCCGTCACGAGGACCCGGGCCATCAGTGGCCGCTGTCCGGGGATACGTCGACGGACGTCGCGTGATCGAGCAGCGACGCGGCTTCGGTCGCATACGCGAACACCTGCGCGGTGCCGAGCGTGTTCCATGGGTCGACGAGCAGGCACTCGTCGCACGCGAGCGCGAGGATCTCCTTCAGCGTCTCGGGGCGCTCGAAGGCGGAGTGGTTCGTGGCGACGATCACGACGTCGGCATCGCGGATCGCGTCGTCCAGGGGCTGGGTCGGGGTCGCGGCGTGCGGGTCGCAGACCGCGACGTCGGCGAGCTCGCGCTCGAGCAGCCGGATCAGCTTCGGCGACAGCGAGTCGCGCTCGTCGTCGGTGTCGCGCTTGAACGTCAGGCCGAGCACCGCGACCTTGCGCGAGCCGAGACTGCCGATTCGCCGCTTGATCCCCTCGACGAGGAACAACGGAACCCCCTCGTTGACGCGCGAGACGGCGAGCAGCATCCCAGGGGCGTGCGAGCGTTCCTCGGAGAACGCGAAGTCCTTGCGCAGACAGCTGCCGGCGGTCATCCCCGGCATCGCGATCCCGCCCCGCGGGTAGTCGTGGTTGATCAGCTCGATCACCTCGAACACGTTCGCCCCGTAGCTCTCGCAGTCCATCATCAGCAGGTTCGGGAGCGCGAACGTCGCGTAGCGAAGGATGTTGGTCCAGATCTTGGCGAGCTCCGCCTGGACCGGCGTCGTCCGCACGATCGGCGCGCCGAACACGCTGAACAGGCTCGCGGCGCGCTCGGTCGATCGCTCGCAGGCGCCGCCGATGATGCACGGCAGCGTCGAGATCTCCTCGAGGAAACGACCCGCGGCGATCCGCTCCGGGGCATGGGCGACGAACACGTCCTCGCCGACGCGCAACCCCCGCCGCTTCTCGAGGTACCCGGCGACGAACTCGGTAGTTCCGGGAGCGATCGTCGAACGGAGGATCAACGAGTGGCCCGGGCGCAGCAGCGGCAGCAGGTCATCGACGGCCGCGCGAAGCTGGCGCAGGTCGCTCTCGACGTGCGAGAACGATGGCGTACCGATCGTGATCACGATGTCGTCGGCTCCGGCGGCGTCGGCCGCGCGATCGGTGAGCTCGAGGCGACCCGCCTCGCGCACGCGGTCGAGCAGGGCCTGGGTCCCGGCTTCCTGGAACGGCATTCGCCCGGTCTGGATCGAGGTCAGCACCGCCGGGTCATGATCGACCCCGAGCACGCGCAGGCCGCGGTCGGCAAAGCTCAGCGCAAGCGGCAGCCCCACTCGTCCGAGGCCGATCACCGATATGTATCGCTCGTCAATCACCGGATGTGCAGATGTAAACGTACAAACACGCCGGACGTTTCCCCGGTTGCCCGCTTGCAAAGTCAGGTCGGGGCAACCGCAGTGCCCGTGACGGGATCAGGCGGAGTGCTCCGCCTCGTGCCCGAGGCTCGGAAGCGGCGTCAATCCCGCCTCCGCCGGATGGCCGCGAACCTCGCCGACGAACGCGATTCGGTCCAGCCGGGCGATCTCGCGCTCGCCCTCTTTGCGTGCCGGATGGTCGTCGGGAAGGCCGCGAATCAGGTTCTTGATCCGTTCGCGCAGCTGCAGGGCGAAGTGGGGTGTCGACGCGCCCATCAGCTGGCGCACATCCTCGACCGTGACCGTATGGTCGGCGCCCAGGCGCGCTGGGTTCTCGGCCTCGCTCACTTCGTCACCTGGGGAACGGCCTGCAGGAGGTTGTCGATCTCGGCCTGGACGGGGACCGAGATCGCGCTCGGATCGCCGATCATCCAGCCGTGGTTGTAGACGGCGACCGTCGGTCCCTCCTGGGTGAAGCCAGGGGTCGCGTAGTTGAGGAAGAAGTTGAGCACCGGGCGTGGAAGCGTAGAGGCATTGTCGACGAGCAGCTGGGGACCGTAGTCGCCGGTGCTCGACAGCGGCGCCGCGGCGGCAGCGTCGAGCGGCCGGTTTGCGTTGAGCATCACGTAACCATGGCCCGGGCTGCGGATCGCCCAGCCGAAGCTGCCCGGGATGTGAGCGCACGGCTGCCCGAACGGGCACGCGGGGTCGCGATACTCGGCGAACGCGACCGAGTTCGCGGCCGGATCCGCGGCGCCGACTCGCTTGACGGTGCCGTACTTGGCGAGCTCGTGGGCCACGGTCGCGTCGACCACGCTCGGCGGGCCGAGGACGTAGATGTGGGGATGGTGATGGGCGAGCAGTGCGTTGCGCGTGGCGGTCGGGATGCTCGAGCCGACGAACAGGATCGGGTCACCGCTCTCGGCCGCCCAGCCGGCGGCCGGCATCGCATACGCAGGCTGCGCCGCCGACGCGATCACGACGTCGCTGCTCGGTCGTCCGGTCACCGCGGTGAAGAAGCGATCGATGCCGGCCGCGAGCGAGTATGGGGCGCTGCCGCTGATCGATGTCGCGTGCATGCCGCTCACCGTCGGGACGCCGCCGACGCGGATCAGCTGCGCACCGCCGACGGCGCCGGAGCCGGTGGGCGCGAGCTTCTTGAGCGCCACCGAGGTCGCCGCCGGCAGCGAGTCGCTGCTCGAGAGGAGCATCGGGGCGCGAACGGGTGGCGCCATCAGCACCGAGGCGGCGAGCGCGGCCTGCCAGTCAGAGCTCGGCGCGAGCACGACTGCGCGCGGGTGTGTCCCCGGCGCCGCGGACGGGTACACGGCGAGCGCGACCCCGGCCGCGTCGGCGACCGGATCGGCTCCTGGCACGCGCGTCGTGTTCTTGGTCGCCGTCGACGGGAAGCCCAGCTGCTGGACGGCCTTGGGGGAGGCCGAGGGGACGCCGACGGTGACCGTCTCGGACTGGGTCTCGATCAGGAGCTTGGTGCTGCCGCAGCCGCACAAGAGCAGGCCCGCGGCGAGCGAAATCAACGGTAGCCACCGTCGCATCGGCGCTGACGTTAGCGGGCGTCCTGCGGTCGAGCGTCGCTCGGGGCCGGCGCGGGCCGGGCGTTCACACGGCCCATCAGAAGCGCTTGGCGGCGCACCGTCGGTGCGTTTCGAGGCCAACGCCGATCGGCTTGCTCGCTACGCTGTCAGGTGCTTGTCCAGCCACCGCCCAAGGAGGATGCGATGCCGGGCCTTTCCGGGCGCATGTCCACTGTAGTCAAAGCCAAGATCTCCAAGCTGCTAGATCGTGCTGAGGATCCCTCGGAGACGCTCGAGTACAGCTACCAGAAGCAGATCGAGCTGCTTCAGAACGTCAAGAAGGGGATCGCCGACGTCGTCACGTCGAAGAAGCGGCTCCAGCTGCAGGAGACGAAGCTCCAGCAGCAGGTGGTCAAGCTCGATACCCAGGCACGGCAGGCGCTCGCGGCAGGTAACGAGGACCTCGCAAGGATGGCGCTCGAGCGCAAGAACGTCGCGCAGACCGAGCTGCAGTCGCTCGACTCGCAGATCGCGCAGCTCGAACAGCAGCAGCAGCAGATGACCGAGTCCGAGCAGAAGCTGCGGACCAAGCTCGAGCAGTTCCGCTCCAAGAAGGAGGTCATCAAGGCCCAGTACTCCGCGGCGGAGGCACAGGTCCGGATCTCCGAGGCGGCGACCGGTGTCGGCGAGGAGATGGCCGACGTCGGGCTGGCGATGCAGCGTGCGCTCGACAAGACCGAGAACATGAAGGCGCGCGCCGACGCGGTCCAGGAGCTCGAGGCCGCGGGGACGTTCGACGACCTGACCCAGCTCGGCAGCGGCGAGGACGACATCGATCGCCAGCTCAAGCAGCTCTCGAGCACCAGCGAGGTCGACTCCGAGCTCGAGAAGATGAAGGCGGAGCTCGGGACCGGCAGTGCGCCGAAGGGCGAGCTCGGCGCCGGTGGCGATGCCGCCGACAGCGGGTCAGGCGGCGCCTCGGGCAGCGGCGTCGGCGGTGCCTCGGATAGTGGCGTCGGAACAGCAGGAGAGGGGAGCGGCTCTGCGCAGGAGCACGCCCAATGATCGTCCGGATCTCGAACGAGGGGCAATACGAGGTCGCCGAATCCGAGTTAGCCGCACTGAACGAGCTCGACAACGATGCAGTCTCGGCCTGCAACACGGAGGACGAGCAGCACTTCCGGGACGCGTTCGTCCGGCTCCTGACGCTCGTGCGTGAGCAGGGACGGCCGGTACCCGATGACGAACTCATCGGTTCGGACATCATTCTCCCGCCCGCCGACGTGTCACTGCAAGAGGCCAAGCAGGCGTTCCGGGGCGACGGCCTGATCCCTGACCTCCCGGCCAAGGCCTGAAGGCGCCGAACTAGCCCGGGCGGGCGCCGACGCTCGCGAGCAGCGAATCCAGCTCGTTCGCCGCCCGCTCCCAGCTGAAGGTCGCGGCACGACGTAGACCGGCCGCGCGAAGCCGCGCCCGCGTCGGCTGATCGTCGAGCACTCGTTCGAGCGCCTGCGCGATCGCGGCGTGGTCCTCGGGTTCGACGAGGATCGCGGCGTCACCGCAGGTCTCCGGCAGCGCCGCCCGGTTCGCCGCGACGACCGGCACCCCCGATGCCATCGCCTCGAGGCACGGCAGGCCGAGTCCTTCATAGAGCGAGACGAGCACGAACGCGCTCGCGCCGCGGTAGAGGCCGGGGAGATCGTCGTCGTCGACATAGCCGAGCGAGCGCACCCCATCGGCCGCCGCCGGCTGGGAGAAGTGCGGGCGTGCGTCGCCGGCCCGGACGAGGTCGACGCCGATCGCTCGCAGCCGCCGTGCGGCGACGCTCAGCGCGGCCAGGTTCTTGCGCTCGTCGGCGGTCCCGACCGTCAGCGCGTAGCGGCGACGCAGCCCGAGCTTGGCGGGCACGTGGGTGCTGTCGCCTTCGCTCGTGAAGCGCGCGCCGACGCCGCCGGCGATCACGCGCACGGCCGCTGGGTCGAGCCCGAGCAGGTCGATCAGCTCGAGCTTTGAGAACTCGGAGACTGTCACGACGGCGAGCGCGCGCCGCGCCGACTCGGCCCCGAGCCGGCGGTGCCACGCCAGGTAGGCCGACGAGTACGCGCGGGGCCTGCGAAATACGGCGGCGTCATGGATGATGACGACGTTGCGCGGCCACGCGACCGGCGCGAGATTGGCAGGCGAGAAGATCAGGTCGGCGCCCGTGCCCGCGGCCCGCAACGGCAGCAGCGTCTGCTCCCAGAGCTGTCCGATCGCGCCGCTGGCGGCTGCGCGCGGCGGGCTGGCTGTCAGGTATCGCTGCGGTCCGAGCGCGCGCAGTCGCGGGATCAGCTCGGTCGCCCAGCGCTCGACGCCGGTGATCGTCGCGCGCGCCGTGACGCGGGCGTTGATCAGCACCCGGCCTGGGGTCACGCTGCGGGCCGCGGCACGGGATCGCCGGCGGCGGCCGGCGCGCCCGTCAGATCGGGATCCCCCAGAGCGGGAACCATCGCTGGAGCTCGGCTTCGAGCGGGAGTTCGGAGCCGATCTGGGCCTTGAGCACGAGCTCGCGTTCGTTGTCGCGCTGCTGCGGGCCGCCGGCCGGGACGAACGGGTAGAACGACCCGCGCTTGTAGTTGTAGATCCAGTAGATCGGGCGCTGCTGAGCGTCCTGGAACGCGAACACCGCGCACAGGAGCCGATCGCCGTAGCCGCCCTCGACGAGTGCGGTGCCGACGGCGTTGATGCCGACGACGAGCTGGTCGAAGTCGGTGCCGCGCAGCACGAGCCAGCTGAACCCGTAGCTGTCCTCCGAGGTCTCGACCGTCGTGCCGCTGTCCTGCGCGGTCGCCTTGACGACCTCTTCCATGTCACGCACGATCGAGCGAAAGTCGGCCGTCGCCAGCGCCTGGAAGACGATCGCGGCGCTGCCACGGCTGGATATCTCGAGCGTCGTCTCGAGCGTCACGTTGGCGGTCGTGATCGCGAACAGCCGGTCCTCCGCCGGCTTGGCCAACTTACGCTTGCCGGTCAGGACATCGAACAGACCCATCAGCGGGCGGTCCCCTGTAGCTGGGACTCGAGCCGCGCCAGCGCCTCGAGCCGCGCCGCGAGCGGCGGGTGCGTCGAGAACAGGTTCGAGACGCTCTGCTTGGCCTTCGGGGGGAAGATGTAGAACGCGGCGAGCTCGCCCGAGGCGGCGCGCAGGTCACGTTGCGGGATCTGATCCATCGAGCCGCTGATCTTCACCAACGCCGAGCTGAGCGCGCTCGGCCGACCGGTGATGATCGCCGAGCCGCGATCGGCGGCGAACTCGCGGTAGCGCGACAGGGTCTGGATCAGGACGTAGGAGACCAGGTAGACGACGGCCGAGACGAGGATCACGACCAGGATCCCGGGGCCGTTGTTGTCATCGTCGTCGAAGCCGAGGCCGAACCAGAAGCCGATCTGGACAATGAACGAGGCGATCGAGGCGAAGAAGCTCGCGATCGTCATGATCATCACGTCGCGGTTCTGCACGTGGGTCAGCTCGTGCGCGAGCACCCCCTCGAGCTCGGCCGAGGTCAGGAGGTCGGGCGCCAGCAGTCCGGTCGTGACGCAGACGGTCGCGCTATGCGGCGAGCGCCCGACCGCGAACGCGTTGGGCATCTGCGTGTCCGCGATCGCGACGCGCGGCTTGGGAAGGTTGGCCTGGACGCAGAGCCGTTCGATGATCGCGTGCAGCTCGGGCGCCTCGAGAGGGGACACCTCGTGCGCCCCCATCGACAGCATCGCGATCTTGTCCGACGTGAAGTACTGGACGAGGAACAGGACGGCCGCGATCACCGCGATCGTGATCGCGCCGGCGCCGGCGGCGATCAGAACCGCGATCAGGATCACGTACAGCAGCCCGAGCAGGAACATCGTGAACAGCATTCGGGCCTGCAATCCGCGGTCGCGACCGAATGATTTCGGGGCAGGCATGACTGCCGTGGATGTTGCCAGAACGACCCTCCTGCTAGGAATTAAGATGTTTAGTGAGGTTTCGTCCTACAACGTTTGGCCAGTTCGGTACCGAGCCTTTTGAAATTATCTCGGTCGAGGCCGTAGACTTTCAGCGTCTGCTGTCCATCGGGGAAGGGTCGTGAGAGCCACTCGCGCCTACATTGCCGGTTTCGGCACCGCCGGTTCCATACTTGCTTGCGCCGTAGTCGTGTTCGTGATCGCCAGCGCGATCATCACGGTGAACGGGTGGCCCGCGCTCTCAGAGCAGGCGTCACCGGCAGCGGTGCAGATCACACAGGCTCCGGCGGCCAAGCACGCTCGCGTCAACCGGCTCGTGAACGCCAACGTCGGCAAGCCCGGCCGCGCCGGCGCGGCCGGGGCGGGCCTTGGCGCCGGCGCGGGCGCGACGCTTGCCGCGACCGCAGGCGCTGGGGCCACCGGCGCGATCGGCGCCGGCACCCACGCGGGCGCCGAGCATCACGCGGGCGGCCGGGGCCACGCCGGTCGCGGTGGCGGGCTCAGCGGTGCAAGCGGGTTCGGACACGGCCACAACACCGGGGGCGGTTCATCCGGCAGCGGTCCGACGCATCCGGGCGGGCAGCCGCCGGCGAGCAGCGCCCCGACCCCCGTGTCGACGCCAACTCCGTCCACCAACCCCCCTGCCGCCTCAGCTCCGGTCTCGAGCAGCGCGCCGGCGACCAGCGCGCCGACGATCAACAGCGCCCCGAAGCCCGGCAACGGCCACGCCAATGGTCATGGCCACCAGAACGCCGGCGGTGGAGGGATTGCGAACGCGAGCGGCGGCGATGACCACGGCCACGGCCACGGCAGTAGCCGGGGCGGCTCTCCGGGAGTCGCCAGCGGCTCTGGCTCGGCGAGTGAGCACGCCAACGGCAACGGCCACGGCCACGCCTACGGCCATTCCCACAACGGTTCGATCAGCCAGAGCACCGGCAGTGAGGACGGCGACCAGCCCGGCCAAGGCCACGGTCGCGGTCATGCGACGGGCGCCGCCGGTCCTCCGGGCCACGACGATTCGCCGATCAGCCCGAGCGGCGATTCGCAGGGTCACGGACACTCGCAGGGGGCCGCTGCACCTCAGGCTCCGAGCGGCCCGAGCGGCGGACCTCCTGCGCCCTCCGGCCACGGCTCGGACTCGAGCAGCGGGCCGGGCGACGGCCAGTCGAGCCAAGGGGACAGCGAGAGCCAAGGCGGTCCCGGCGGCGACGACCACGACCATGGCGACGACCAGGGTCACGGCCACGGCCACGATCACTAGCTCGCGTTCGAGAACCGCGCCGCTCGCCGCTCGTTGAGACGACGCTCAGCGCACCCCCAGCGCCTTCTCGATGAAGCGCAGACTGACTGCCTGAAGCTCCTCATCGTGCTGGATCGAGCGGTGGTGGCCGCCTGGCAGCTCGATCAGCCGGCTCGTTGGCGCCCGCAGCACGGCAGCGAGCTCGCGCGAGCTCTGCACCGGGACCTGCTCGTCACCCCGCGCGTGGAGCAGCAGGATCGGGATCGTCAGTTGCGCGACGACCGGCTCGAGCTCGCCGGCGTCGAGCAGCTCGCCGAGCGCCTCGCGGTCGGCGTCGAACCGCAACGCTCCGTCGTTGAGTGCGCGGCGCAGGCCGCCCGCGCTCGCCGGGCAGATCGCGACCACGGCGGTCGCGTTCGCCGGCGCGGCACAGTGCAGCGCGAGGTAGCCGCCCATGCTCGACCCCCGCAGCGCGAGCCGAGCGTCCAAGGTGCCGAGCTCGAGCCGCAGCAACGACGCCATCGCCACCACGTCGTCGATCGCGCGGCGGTCCATCGGCCCGTCGCTCTCGCCGTGGCCGCGCTGGTCAAACGACAGCGCCGCGAGCCCGAGCGCGATCGCCGCACGCGCAAAGTCGTAGTGACTCTCCTTGCACGAGCCGGCTCCGTGCAGCACGACAACGCCGGCGCGGACCGCGTGCTCGGCGGGCTCCGGCAGCCACAGCGCGTAGGCGAGCCCGTCGTGCACGCCGGTCCGTGCCGGACGCACCGGGTCGACCGTCCTGCTCCGCCGCACGCGTCACACCATATCTTTCCAGTCGCGGTGCAAACGACGCTCGCCACATCGCTCTCGCATCTGCTCCCGCTCGGGACGCGCGTCAACGAGCGCGGGCGGCTCGAGCTCGGCGGCTGTGACGCCGTCGAGCTGGCGCGGGAGTTCGGGACCCCAGCGTACATCGTCATCGAGGATGACCTGCGCGCGCGGGCGCGGTCGTTCGTCGACGCCGTCGCCGCCCGCCACCGCGACTTCGACGTGCTGTTCGCCTCCAAGGCGTTTCCCTGCACGGCCGTCTACCGAACGCTCGCCGACGAGGGGCTCGCGTGCGACGTTGCCTCCGGCGGCGAGCTCGCGCTCGCACTGAGCGCGGGCTTTGACCCGCGGCGGACCTATCTGCATGGCAACGCCAAGTCGGTGACCGAGCTGCGCGCGGCGCTCGACGCGGGCGTCGGCCACATCGTGATCGACTCGCTCGACGAGCTCGAGCGGCTCGAGCAGCTCGCGGCCGAGCTTGACCGCAGCCAGGAGGTGCTGATCCGGATCACGCCCGGCGTCGCCGGCGACACCCATCACAAGATCTCGACCGGGCAGGCCGACTCGAAGTTCGGTTTCTCGATCGCGCAGGCACCGGCCGCGATCGCCCGCCTGCGGGAGAGCGGGTCGCTCGAGCTCGTCGGGCTGCACTTCCACATCGGCTCGCAGCTGTTCGAGCTCGAGCCGTTCCGGGAGGCGGTCAGGGCGATCGCGCAGCTCGGGGAGTTCGGCGTCTACAACCTCGGCGGCGGCCTCGGTGCCGCCTATACGGCCGACCAGCGGCCGCCGACTCCCGAGCAGTACGTCGACGCGATCGTCGGCGCGCTGCACGAGGAGATCGGCGCCGACAAGCGGCTGCTGCTCGAGCCGGGGCGGGCGCTGGTGGCCAACTCGACCGTCACCCTGTACACCGTGGAAACGGTCAAGCGCAACGTCTCGACCTGGATTGCCGTCGACGGCGGCATGTCTGACAACCTCCGGCCGATGCTCTACGACGCCCGCTACGAGGCGCTGATCGCCGACCGTCCGCGCGCCGGCGGCGGCGAGCTCTGCCAGCTCGCGGGCAAGCACTGCGAATCCGGCGACGTCCTGATCCGCGACGTCGGACTCGACGACCCCAAGGTCGGAGACGTGATCGTCACGCCCGCCACCGGCGCCTACGGCTACTCGCTCGCCAACAACTACAACGGCGTCCCGCGCCCGCCGGTCGTCTTCTGCCGCGACGGATCGGCGCGCGTGGTCGTCCGCCGCGAGAGCTACGCAGACCTGATGAGCCGGGACATCGCGCAATGACCGCGTTCCGGATCGGCCTGCTCGGCCATGGCACGGTCGGCGGCGCGTTCGCGACGCTTTTGCCCCAGCACGCCGACCGGATCGAGAAGATCACCGGCCTGCGCCCCGAGCTGTCGGGCGTGCTGACCAGGAGCAGTGGCTCGTTCGGCGAGCTGCTCGAGGACTCGGACCTGATCGTCGAGCTGATCGGAGGAATCGACCCCGCGCGCGACTACCTGCTGCGCGCGATGCGCTCCGGGCGCCATGTCGTGACGGCGAACAAGCAGCTGCTCTCGCAGTACGGCGAGGAGCTGTGGGAGCTGGCCCGCGAGCACGACGTGCAGCTGCGCTTCGAGGGCGCCGTCGCCGGCGTCGTGCCGGTGATCCGGGTCCTCCAGGAGTCGCTCGCGGGCGCGACGATCGACCGCGTGCACGGGATCGTCAACGGGACGACGAACTTCATCCTGACCGAGATGGCGCGCACCGGCGCGACCTTCGCCGAGGCGCTCGCCGACGCGCAGCGGCTCGGGTATGCCGAGGCCGACCCCTCCGAGGACGTCGACGGGCGCGACGCGGCGGCGAAGATGGCGATCATCGCCCGGCTCGCCTTCGAGACCCCGGTCCACATCGATCAGGTGCGGTACGAGGGGATCGAGCAGATCCAGCCCGATGACCTCGAGTACGCCCGTGACCTCGGCCTTGGCCTGAAGCTGATCGGGACCGCCGAGCGGGTCGGGGAGCGGGCGCTGTCGGTCCGCGTCTACCCGGCGTTTCTGTATCCCGGCCACCCGCTCGCGTCGGTCAACGGCCCCTTCAACGCCGTCACGGTCGAGTCCGAGGCGATCACCGAGATCACGATGTCCGGGCCGGGCGCCGGTGGCCCGCAGACCGCATCGGCCGTGCTCGGGGACGTGATCAGCGCGATGATCCCGCCCGCCTCGACGCCGCCGGCGACCGAGCGGCTGGAGATCGTGCAGGACGTCGTCTCAGCCTTCTACCTGCACCTCGAGGTCGCCGACGAGCCCGGCGTCCTGGCGCAGGTGGCGCAGGTGCTCGCGCTCCAGGGCGTGTCGGTCAAGTCCGTCGTGCAGAAGGGGCTGCACGATCAGGCCCGGCTGGTGATGGTGGTCCACGCGGTGCTCGAGTCGCGCTTCGCGGCGGCGATGGACATGATCGCGGCGCTTGACATCATGCGCGCGCCGCCGCGGGCGATCCGCGTGCTCGAGGAGGAGTTCACTTAGGCGCCCGACCTTCGAGTGCGGGTTTGAGTGCCTGCACGACGTACGGTCCGCTTCGTTCGCGTCCGAGGTCAGGGTGGCTGCCGGGCACGTCGATGATTTGCAGCCGGTTGCCGAGGATCGGTTGCCAACGTCGGTCAGGGTGCTTTCCGGGACCGTCGGTGCGTAATAGCAGCACCTGTTCGGGGAACGGTGGGCGGGGCTGGTAGCCAGCGGCGAGTAGTCCGTAGATGCGTGCCATGTGATCAGCGCGCTCGGCAAACGGGATCGGCTGGCCTTGCCTTGCTCGTTCCAGGGTCAGGTCTTCGACTCGCGACCGTGACGGCTCGCCGTGTGCTCGCCGGTGGATAACGCGCCGCGCGACGGTAAACAGGTGTTGGATGCGCTGGGTGCCGGTCATACCGCGTGGAGGCCGACGAGCTGCTTGCCGAACGCGTCTGCACGCCCGCCGAGCGTGCGTACCTGCGGGCGGTGCCCGCGCCCGAGCGGCGCCGCGCGCTCGTGCGCCTATGGACCCGCAAGGAGGCGTTTGCCAAAGCGCTGGGCCGGGGACTCGAGCTTCCATTCGAGACCCTCGACGTGCTCGGCGACTTGCCCACGGTCGTCGGATCTACGCAGGCCGCCTGGGTCTTGCGCGACGTGGGGGCGCCGGACGGATATCTTGCCGCGATCGCTGTTCGCGCGCGAAACACCTCTATTCAGATACAGACGATCGGCGTTTAATTGAACGATCGAATGCGTCGAGGTCCGCCGCTCCGAGCCGCCCCGCTCCGATCGCAGCTAGGATCCGCCGCCGCATGAGAGCGATGCAGATCACCGAGCTGAGCGGTCCCGCGTCAGCGCTGAAGCTCGTCGACGTCCCCGAGCCCGAGCCGTCGCACCCGATGACGCCCGGCAGCGGCGTGATCGTCGACGTCCACGCGGCGGGCGTGTCGTTCCCCGAGGTGCTGCAGAGCCGCGGCGAGTATCAGGTCAAGCCGCCCCTGCCGTTCACCCCAGGCAGCGAGGTCGGTGGCATCGTCCGCTCGGCGCCCGAGGGCTCCGGGCTGCGCGCTGGGGACAGGGTCGCGGCGTTCTGCATGCTCGGAGGGTTCGCCGAGGTCGCCGTCGCGCCCGTGCACTTCACGTTCAAGGTGCCGAGCGAGCTCGATTTCGGCCAGTCCGCGGCGCTGGTTCTCAACTACCACACGGCCTACTTCGCGCTCCGTACCCGCGGCCGCCTGGCGCCCGGCGAGACGGTGCTCGTCCACGGAGGCGCGGGCGGCGTCGGGACCGCGACGCTGCAGGTCGCCAAGGGACTCGGTGCGACGACGATCGCGGTCGTCTCGACGGCCGACAAGGAGCGCGTCGCGCGCGAGGCGGGCGCCGACCACGTGGTCGGATCCGACGGTCCGTGGAAGGACGAGGCGAAGGAGATCACGGGCGGCGCCGGGGTCGACATCGTGGTCGATCCGGTCGGCGGTGACCGGTTCACCGACAGCCTGCGTTCGCTGCGCGCCGGCGGCCGGGTCGTGGTGGTCGGCTTCACGGCCGGCTCGATCCCCGAAGTCCGGGTGAACCGGCTGTTGCTCAACAACACCGAGGTGGTCGGCGCCGGCTGGGGCGCGGGCGTGCTCGCCCACCCCGACAAGATCGCCGAGATCGGCGCCGCGGTGGATGAGCTCGTCGCCGCCGGGGCCGTAGCGCCGCTGATCGGAGCGCGCTTCCCGCTCGAGCGCGCCGGCGAGGCGCTCGAGCTGCTGGACGGCCGCGGGGCGACCGGCAAAGTCGTGCTCGACGTCGCCTGACGGCAGCACTCTGACATGCTGCGCCTCGATGTTGGGGCTGATCGAGCGCTACCGCGGACGCCTGCCGTTCAACGAGGACGACCCAGTCGTGTCACTTGGCGAAGGCTCGACGCCGCTCGTCCGCGCCCCGGCGCTGTCGCAACGCGTTGGAGCCGAGGTGTGGCTGAAGCTCGAGGGACTGAACCCGACCGGCTCGTTCAAGGACCGGGGGATGACGTGCGCGGTGTCGGCCGCCGTCCGTGAGGGGGCACAGGCGGTCCTCTGCGCCTCGACCGGCAACACCGCGGCGTCGGCCGCCGCATACGCGGCGCGGGCAGGACTGCGGTGCGCGGTGATCGTCCCGGAGGGGAAGATCGCGACCGGCAAGCTCGCGCAGGCGCTGATGCACGGCGCCCGCGTGATCGCGGTCCGGGCGAACTTCGATGTCGCGCTGCGGCTCGTGCGCGAGCTCAGTGAGGAGCACCCGATCGCGCTCGTCAATTCAGTGAACGAGCTTCGCATCGAGGGCCAGAAGACGGCCGCGTTCGAGATCTCCGAGGAGCTCGGCGAGGAGCTCGGGGCACTCTGCGTCCCGGTCGGCAACGCGGGCAACATCACGGCCTACTGGCGCGGTTTCGATGAGGTCGGTCAGCGCCCGCGGATGTTCGGCTTTCAGGCCGCCGGGGCAGCACCGCTCGTGCTCGGCAAGCCCGTCGAGCAGCCCGAGACGATCGCGTCGGCGATCCGGATCGGCAACCCGGCACGCTGGGAGGACGCGATGAACGCGATGACGGCGTCGGGCGGCGCCGTGCGCTCGGTGACCGACGAGCAGATCCTGTCGGCCTACCGTCTGCTCGCCAGCACCGAGGGGATCTTCTGCGAGCCGGCTTCGGCCGCCAGCGTCGCCGGACTGCTCGTCCACGGCGCGGGCGACGCGCGCACGATCGCGTGCGTGCTGACCGGGCATGGCCTCAAGGACCCGCAGACGGCGCTCGACCAGGCCGGGGCGGTGATCCCGTGCGAGGCGGAGCTACCGGCGATCGTCCGCGCGGTGCTCGGAGCCGGATGACTCACGCCGGCGCCGAGCCCGGCGGGCCCGCGGGGGGCGCGTGACCCTCGCGCGCCGGCGCGTCGTGCGCGTGCCGGCGTCGAGCGCGAACCTCGGCCCGGGGTTCGACGTGCTCGCGGCCGCGCTGGCGCTGTACCTCGAGCTCGAGGTCTCGGAGACCGGCGCGTTCGCGGTCCACACCGACCTCGACGTCTCGCGGGGGCGTGACAACCTCGTCGTGCGCGCGTTCGAGCGGCTGCATCCGGCTGACGGCTTCGAGTTCCGGATCAGCTCGCAGATCCCGCTCAGCGGCGGGCTCGGGTCAAGCGCGGCGGCGGCGCTCGCCGGGCTGCTGGCCGCCGACCACCTGTTCGAGCTCGACGCCGATGTCCGGGCGCACGCCGCCGAGCTCGACGGCCATCCCGACAATGTCGCGGCCGCGCTGCACGGCGGGTTTGTGATCTGCGACGGGCCACGCGTGCATCGCCTTGAGGCGCCGATGGGACTCGAGGCGGTGATCGTCGTCCCGACCGAGCCGGTCGCGACCGAGCGGGCGCGCGCCGCGCTGCCCGCCAGCGTGCCGCTGGCCGACGCCGTCTTCAACGTCTCGTGCGCGTCGATGCTCACGACGGGATTGACCACCGGTGACTGGGACCTGATCGCCGCAGGCCTGCGCGACAAGCTGCACCAGCCCTACCGGGAGCACCTTTACCCGCGCTCGGCCGCGCTGCTGCGCGGCGCCCGATCGCTCGGCGCGCTCGGGGCGACGATCTCGGGCGCCGGAGCGTCGGTCCTGTTCTGGTCTCACTACGAGCGCACCGGCGGGCTCGTGCGGGCGCTCGAACGCGAGACGCGCGGGTGGGCGAGCGTCATCCGAGCGCCGTTCGAGCCCCACGGCGCCGACGTCACGGAGCTGTAGCGCCGGAGCGGGCGCTAGGCGCGCGCGGCCTGCGTCGTGCGGAGCATCGACTGCACCCGCTCCCGGGCGGCCTCGAGGCCGAGCCGTCGCAGCAGCTCCTCGGCGACGGCGACGTAATCGGCCCCGAGGTCGGGGCGGTAGTCGAGAATCGAAACCGCACGCTCGGCCGACTCGGCATAGGCGATCGAGGCACGGATCGTCCGATCGAGCAGCTTGTCGCCGAAGTGCTCGCGCAGCGAATCGAACACCTCGCGCGAGTGGCGAGTGCGCATGTCGGCGATGTTCAGCAGCACGCCGAGCCAGACGAGCTCTGGATTCAGGCTGTCGCGCGCGAGTTCGATCACCTCGAGCGCCTGCTCGACCCCCTGGAGCGCGAAGTACTGTGCCTCCGCGGACAGCAGCGCGTAGTCGGAGGCGACCAGTGCGTTGACGGTCAGCAATCCGAGCGACGGCGGGCAGTCGATCAGCACCAGCTCGTAGTCGCCGGTGACGTCGCGCAACGCTCGCTTGAGCGTCAGCTCGCGGCCCATCTTGCCGCCGAGCGCGAGCTCGGCCTCGGCCAGTCCCAGGTTGGCGGGCACGATCCCGTTGTGGATCGCGTCACGTGCGGTCGCCCGGCCGCCGAGCACGTCGCCGATCGTGGGCGCCGCGTCGGGATCGACGTCGAGGTAGTCGGACAGGTTGCCCTGCGGATCGAGGTCGACCGCGAGTACCGACAGGCCGGCTCTGCGGAAGACGTCCGCCAGGGTCCTCACCGTTGTTGTCTTGCCGGTGCCGCCCTTCTGGGACAGCACGGAAATCGTGCAGGGCATCCGCGCCTGACTATAAGCGAGCCGTGTCGGCCGCGATCGGCCGGCGCCGGCTCAAAAAAGGAGCTTTCCGTCAGTCGCCGAGCGAGGCCCCGCTGTCGTCGTGCGCGGGCTCGAAGCGCATCCCCGAGATGACCGGCACATCGATGAAATGGAGGTGGTGGCGGCCGATCACGATCTCGTCGCCGTCGGCCAGGGTGCTCCATTCGACGCGCTCGCCATTGACGAACACGCCGTTGAGGCTGCGGTCGTCAAGTACGCGCAGGCCGTCCGGCTGACGCACGACGAGGGCGTGACGCCGTGACACGGTCGGGTCGTCGAAGCGGATGTCCGCGGCCAGGCTGCGCCCGATCCGGGTCCACTCGCGCTCCAAGCCGTATGCGACGACATCGTCTCCCGACTGGTACGCGATGTACTGGCCGGGATCCTCAAGGCTGCCGCGCAGCTCCGAAAGCCACGTACGGTCTTCAACTTCGGGGGCCAACTCGATCACCGCCTGCTGTGAGGTCGTGAACAGGGATGCCCGGACGAACTCCGTCCCGCCGCAGTTGGGGCACGCCGGCAACTCGTCGGCGGCATCGAGGGAGAGCGGAAATTCACATTCTGTGCAACGGAACGTACCGGTCCCAGCGACGTTGCCCGCCATCCAAGCTTTCATCGGCCGTCTCCTGGCTAGGGGGTCCGGTGGCGCGTCAAATTTCGGAAGCGGAACATCTCAAAACAGCGCCAGCCAGACCAGGTGGTTAAACACGATGATAGTGCTGCGGTCAAAGCAAAGGTAAACCTCGTGGGACCAAACGTCCACCGTTGACGTCCACCCGATTGTGCGCAAATAGCAGGTTTTTCGAACGTCCCACGTTGTCCGTCTGATGACGTTCGGCGGCGTCGAGCGCCCGCGTGCAGGGGCAGGAACGGCGGCCCCAGAACCGAACCTAGACTCGATGACCGAGTCGCTGCGCGACATGCTCGACCTCGAGCTGGCACTGCTGCGCAAGGGCCTCGACGAGCGCCTGGCCGGCTCCGAGCGATGTACCTGCTGCAATCGCACGCCGCTCGTCGGCGAGCACGTCTACGTCTACGAGTCGGGCGTGATCGCCTGCGCGCTGTGCCGGCGACGCCAGCGGCAAAGCCCGGTCCAGACGCGCGTCGTCCACGGCCCGGAATTCGGCCACACGATGCGGATCACCGACCACCGCGCGGCGGCGTAGGGCCAGAACATAAACTCCCGGCCGTGGAGCCCTTCACGGTCACGACGACGATCGCAAAGCCGCGCGAGCAGGTCTTCGAGTACCTCGCCGACATCGCCAATCACCCCGAGTTCACCGACCACTATCTGGTCGACTGGCACCTGACCCGGATCGACACCCATGGGACCGGCGCCGGGGCCCGGTTTCGGATCAAGGCCCCGCTGAACCGCTTCGCCTGGGCCGACGTCACGTTTGCCGAGATGCAGCCGCCGTTCAAGATCGTCGAGCGAGGTCGAGGGGGCAAGTACAACCGAATCCGGATGGTCGGCACCTACACGCTCTCGCCCGGCCCCGGCGACACGACCCGCGTCGAGTACACGCTCGAGACGGTCCCCTCGCAGCTCTCGGACAAGCTGCTCGACGTGTTCGGCGGGCGCTCGTGGAGCAAGCGAAACGCGGCCAAAGCGATGCGTCGGCTGCGGTCCATCCTCGAGGAGGGGCGCGACCGCGGCAAGCGTGCGTCGGTCGAGGGCGAGTGACCGCTCCGACGCCCCGAGTGACCGCTTCCAGGCCGAGTGAGCATTAGACTCTGCCAGCCGTGAGAGCCCGCCGCCTCTGGACTATCGCCTGTACCGTGACGCTCGCGCTGGGCGTCAGCGCCTGCGGCCACAAGCAGGCACACCCGCACGTCGCCGACGCCAACAACATCGGCGGCTACGTCGATGCCGGGCCGATCACCTACCAGCTGCAGATCTCGCGGATCCTCAACCCCTACAGCACCGAGGATTCGCAGTACCTCAAGGGCCTGCCGCTCGGAACGCCGCCGCTGACCCCCGACCAGTATTGGTACGGCGTCTTCCTGTGGGCCAAGAATCAGACCACGCGGGCGGCGATCACGAGCGACAGGTTCGTCGTCACCGACACCGAGAACACGCGCTACTACCCGGTCAAGTTGAACCCCGACCTGAACGCGTTCGCCTGGACCTCGCAGAAGCTCTTTCCGCTCCAGACCGAGCCGGCACCGGACACGACCGCGATTGACGGACCCACGCAGGGCGGCCTGCTCCTGTTCCGGATCGGGAGCTCGGCGTATGCGAACCGCCCGCTCACGCTCCACATCCTCAGCCCCGAGAACGTCTCGCTGGCGACGATCTCGCTCGACCTTTGACCGACGACGACGACGACCGTTGGAAGCGCAGCGACACACCGCGCCACGGGCCGTCGGCGCCCAACACGATGCGATTCGACCCGTTCGCGAGCGCGCTCGGCGTGTTCTTCGCGGTCGCGATCCCGATCGTCGTGATCGGCTACACCCGGCCGGCCGGCGTCAACGGCGTGATCATCGGGCTCGGGATCGTGATCGGGCTGGTCGCCGGGGTGCTCGCCGGGATCTGGCTCGCCCATCGCGACGGCGACGTCTGGCGCGGTCCGCAGCTGTAACGCTCGCCGTCGCGCTGGTGGCGATCGCGGCGCCGGCAGCGGCGAGCGCCGGGTGGGGCAGGCCGTTCGAGCTCGTCAAGCCCGGGACGCTCGACTATCTGCCAACGCAGCTCGCGTTCTCGGGCTCGGGCAGCGCGGCGGCGGGGCTCGCAATCGGCGACCTCGACACGCCCGGGAGCACGCAGGCGTACCTCGTTTCGCGCTCGGCGCGCGGCGCGGTCAGCGCGCCGCGCAAGCTCTCCGGTGCGAGCGAGGTGCTGGCGCTCGGATACGCCGGCTCGGCGCTCGAGCTGCTGGCGGGGACCACGCCGCACGAGCTCGACTGCTGTAGCGCCGTGCAGGCGCTCAGGGTCTCGGGTCGGGGCGCGGTCCAGCGGCGCCAGACGCTCGTCAGCGGTCTGACCGGGGCGACGCTCGGTCAGCTGATCGGGCTCGCGGACGGCCGCATGATGGCGGCCGTCGCGACCGAGCGCGGCGTCTGGACGATGCAGTCGAGCAAGCGGGGCCTGTTCGGCGGCAAGCGGCGGTTGACGGGCGCCGCGCAGTCGCCCGAGTCGCTGACCGCGACGTGGCTCGGGGGCGAGAGCTCGCTCGTCGCGTGGACCGCGGCGAGTGGGCCCGCGGGTTCGGCTGATCCGCGCTCGATCTTCTACTCGCTCGGCTCCAAGGCCGGCGGTCCCCGCCATCCGCACTCGCTGCTCCAGGTCCCATCTGGTCACCGGATCGATCAGCTCGCGGTGGCCCGCCGGGGCGCCACCGCAACCGCAGCCTGGATCGAGAGCTACAGCGGCCGCCGCGGCGGCTACCACACGCAGGTCAGGGCCGCCGACTTCGGCGCGCACGCGCGGCCGCGGACGATCTCGGCCGGCGACGGCCAGGCCGCCGGGCTCAGCCTCGCCGCCGATGCGGCCGGCGCCCAGGCAGTGGCCTGGGAGTCGTGCACGAGCGCCGGCTCGTGCACGGTCCGCGCCGCGACGCGGGGCCCGAACGGCCACTTCGGCCACGGCGCCCTGCTGGGATCGATCGACGCATCGCAGACGCCGGCCGTCGCTGTCGGTCCACGCGGGCAGGTGGTCGTGGGTTGGGTGCGGGCGGGCCATCCGGTGGCGGCAGTCGGCTCGGCGTCGAGCGGACGCTTCGGCGCCGCGCACGTGCTGTCGGCCACGACGTTCGCGCTCGATCTGACGGTCGCCTTCGGTCCCCGTCGTGACGCGCTCGCGGCCTGGACGCAGGGCACGCTGAACACGAGCGTCGTCGCGGCGGACTTCCGCGCGCCGTGAGGAGCGCGGCCACGGCGCTTCGGGCGTCCGCTCACTACTGCGAGAGCGCTGACTCGAGGATCGCGCGTACCGGTGGCGCGGCCGCCGCGCCGCCGTACCCCTGATTGGGGAACAGCGCGCCGACGACGTACTTCGGATCGCCGACGGGCGCGTAGGCGACAAACCACGCATCGGTGTTCTGGGGCGTGCTCGCGCCTGGGCTGGCGGTGTCGGTCAGCTCCGCGGTGCCCGTCTTGCCGGCGACCTCCACCCCGGGGATCTGGGCCGCGGTCCCGGTGCCCTCCTGCACGACGGCGATCATCATCTGCTGCACCTCGCGCGCAACGCGCGGGCTCGTGACATGCACGAACTGCGGCTTCTGGTCGGCGGCAAGGGTCGGGATCGGCCGCTTTCCTCCCATCGCGATCGTGGCGGCGACGTCGGCCATCTCGAGCGGGGTCGTCAGCACGAGCCCCTGCCCGATCGCCGAGGAGCCGACCGCGGTCGCGCCGCCGATCTTGCTCGCCGATGGGATTGTGCTCTCGTCGGCTCCGGGGATCGAAGACGGCTGATCGAAGCCGAACCGCTGCGCGGTCGCGACCAGCCGGCGGCCGCCGAGCTTGACCCCGAGCGGGGCGAACACCGAGTTGCAGGAGACGGCGAACGCGTTCAGCAGCGTTCCGCCACAGGCCTCGCCGCCCGCGTTCTGGAGCGTGAAGCCGCCGACGTCGGCGGAGGTGGCGATCGGATAAGTCGTCGAGAGCGTCGTGATCCCCGCCTGCAGGGCGCCCGTCGCGGTGATGATCTTCATCGTCGATCCTGGCGGCTGGGGAGCCGAGTACGCGATCCCGGCGAGCGCGAGGAGCGCCCCCGTGCGCGGGTCCATGACCGTGATCCCCGCGTACTGGCCGCCCATCGCGGCGACCGACGCCCGCTCGAGCGAGGGAACGATCGTCGTCTTGACCGGCTTCGCCGCGATCGGCGCCGCGCTGGCAAGCACGCGGTGGCCGGCGAGCAGGCGTCCGCCGGGGGTGCCCGCCAGCTGCGACTCGAACACCCGCTCGAGCCCGTCGGTCCCGACCTTCGCGTTAGGTGGGTAGCCGACGGCGTGGTACACGCTCGCGTCGGCCTTCGAGATCGGGCCGAGCGTGCCGACGATCTGCTCGGCGACGTCGGGGATTGGAGACGTCCGGTCGGGCCCTTGCGCGAGCGGTGTGCCATCGCTGGCGAGCAGCGTGCCGCGGGGCGCGAGCCGCATCACGCGGCGCAGGCGCTCGCCCGGCCGCAGGCCCGGGAACAGGATCGAGGGCTGCAGCTTGACGCGCGCGCCGGAGCCGCTGCCCGCGAACGGCACCACCAGGGTCTCGTGGAGCAATCCCCAGATCTTCGTTGACACGGCCATCTTGACCGCGATCGTGCTGGCGCTCGCGCTGCCGACGTTGATCGGACGCAGCGAGTTCAGCGTCGCGGTCGACGCCGCCGCCGAGAGCTCGCGGACGAACCGTGCCTCGGACGTGCGGCTGCGCGACTCGGAGTCGAGCAGCTGGTACATCTTCGCGTAGTCGTTGTGCTCCCAGGCGGTCACGTATTGGGTTACCAGGTGGCGCTCGGCCCGGCCTGGCCCAGTGGCGAACACGGCGCCCGCCGCGAACGCCGCCGCGGCCACGGCGATGATCGGAATCCCGCGTTTGAGCAGCCTTCGACGCCTCGCCCTACGTCGATCTGGGCGGGGTCCACGCGCCACGATGACACCGCTTTGGATCACCCCGACAGTGAAAGGTAGAAGATGCAGCCCAATAATTGGCGCCGGACTAGCATTTTCTGATCACCACCATCGACTGGCTGATCGTCGTGTTCACGGTCCTGCTCGCGCTCTACGGGTACGTGCAGGGCTTCATCGTCGGTGCCCTGTCGCTGATCGGGTTCGCGATCGGCGCCTTCATCGGCACGCGGCTCGCGCCGCTGGTGCTCAACCAGGGAGCGCGCTCGCCGTACGCGCCGCTGCTCGGCCTGCTGGGGGCGCTGCTCGCGGGCGGAGCGCTCGCGAGCGGGTTCGAAGGCATCGGCGCCCGCGTGCGTTCGGGGCTGCGAGTGGCGGGGCTGCGGACGATCGACGGGCTGCTCGGTGCGCTGCTGACGGCCTGCATCGGACTCGGGATCGCGTGGATCGTGGGGGCCGTCGCGCTCCAATCGGCGGGCTCACCCGTGCTGCGCCAGGATGTCGAGGCGTCGGCGATCCTGACCGAGCTCGACCAGCTACTGCCGCCGTCCGGGCCGATCCTCAACGCGCTCGCGCGCTTTGACCCGCTGCCCTCGGTCGACGGGCCGGCCGCCGACGTGCCCGCGCCGACGCGCGGGATCGTTGCCGCGCCGGGCGTGCGCGCGGCTCGTGCTGGGGTCGTGCGCGTGTTCGGAACCGCGTGCGGGCTCGGCGTCGAGGGGAGCGGCTGGATCCCGCTCCCCGGGATCGTCGTGACGAACGCGCACGTCGTCGCGGGCGAGTCCGACACCGCGATCCAGGTCGGCGGCGTCGGCCCGGGAAAGCCGGCCGAGGTACTCGGTTTCGATCCCCACGACGACGTCGCGGTGCTGCACGTCGACGGACTGTCGGCTCCGACGTTGAGGGTGGCGCCGCGGGCGCGCGTGGGCAGCTCGGCGGCGATCCTCGGGTACCCGCTCGACGGCGCGTTCAACACACAACCGGCGCGGGTCGGGCAGACGAGCACCGTCAGCACCGAGAACGCGTACGGCGAAGGGCACGTCCTACGCACGATCACCGCGCTGCGCGGTCGGGTCCGGCCGGGCAATTCCGGCGGCCCGCTGGTCGATGCCAAGGGCCGCGTCGTCGCGACAATGTTTGCGGCGCTCACGGGAACCGCGCACCCCGGGGGTTTCGCAGTGCCGAACTCGGTCGTGCAGGCCCAGCTCCGCAAGGCTCTGGCCCGCCGTGAGCCCGTCGCGACGGGCCACTGCGGGTAAGTCGTTCTAGAGAAAGGGGACGCCGTGGCGGGCGGCGGTCTGCGTCGCCGCCCGCCTCAGGCGTTCATTGCCCCCGGACGTTCCTCGGCCATCTGCTGCACCACATCCAGCCCAAGCGCCCCCAAGAGCTGTGGGTGATGATGTGCGAGGTGCTGCTGGGCCGCATCGAAAAGCTCTTGCTCGGAATCACCACTGAGCTGCGCCCCACATTCGCAGTAGGCGATCCGACTGGGCTCTTCGTTGATCGGAGTCATCTCGTCGAACAAGCGGCTGCAGTTGCGAAGTACTCATTGACCACTTCGCAGGTCGTCCCATGTGGCCCCGGTGACCACAGTTCGGAAAGCTGTCGGATGTCCGTTGGCGATACGTTTCCAAAACGTTGCAGAATCCCCACAGAGCTAATGAGAGAACGCGAATCCAGCTCTGCGGTCGCCTGTCGGTCGAGATTGACGGCGTCGAGCTGGCGAGGTCTCTGCGCGGCAAGCAGGTTCCGCTGCTGTTCGCCTACCTGATGCTCAACCGAGAGCGTCCGATCGGCCGCGAGGAGCTTATCGGAGTGCTTTGGCCCGAGAACGCGCCACGCTCCGAGGATGGGGCTCTGCGGACGCTGCTGTCGAGGCTGCGCTCGGCGCTCGGTAGCTCGAGCCTGATCGGGCGCGACGAACTCGTGCTCGAGCTCCCGCAGCCGGTCTGGATCGACGTGGAGGCGGCAATCGCGCAGGTTCAACGCGCTGACGCGGCGCTCCAGGGAGGCGATCCTCGCGGCGCCTGGGCGCTCGCTCAGGTCCCGCTCAACATCGCTCGCCGCGGGTTGCTGCCGGGCGCTCAGGCAGCCTGGCTCGATCAACGGCGGGATGACCTCGAGGAGGTGCGCCTCGACGCCCTTGAGGTGATCGGACGCGCAGGGCTGGCGATCGGTGGCGCGCAGCTGGGCTCGGCGCAACGGGCCGCGCGACAGCTGATCGATGGCGCTCCGTATCGCGAGTCCGGCTACGTGCTGTTGATGCAGTCGCTCGAGGGACAGGGCAACGTCGCCGAAGCGCTCCGCGTCTATGAGCGCTTGCGCACGTTGCTCTGGGAGGAGCTCGGAACGATCCCGCCGGCGGAGGCGATCGCCGTCCACGAGGCGCTCCTGCGTCCGTCGACGCAGGCCGAAACGGCCCAGCGCGACGCAACGCGCGCCGAGCTGGAGTGGCCGATCACGGGACCGCAGGCGATCTCGCTCCCGGCTGAACTCGGCGCCCTCGCGGCGCCGGAGATGATCGGCCGGGTCGCCGAGCTCGACGAGCTCGAACGGTGGCTCGCGGACGCCGGGCTCGAGCCCGACTCCGGCCAGCGCAACGAGCGCCTGCTGCTCCTCACCGGCGATCCGGGAGTCGGCAAAACGCGGCTGCTGGCGGAGACCGCGAAGCGCGCCCACGCGAGCGGAGCGCTGGTCCTCGCCGGGCGTGCCCCGGAGGAGACCCTGGTCGCATTCCAGCCGTTCCTCGAGGCGCTCGGCCACTACATCAGCGAGGCGCCGCTCGACGAGCTGCGCGCGACGACCCGTACCCACGGTGCCGAGCTCGCCCGCCTCGTGCCGGAGCTGCGGCGGCGGCTGCCCGAGCTGCCGCCGACCGACGAGGGCGACTCCGAGACCGAGCGCTACCGGCTGTTCGAGGCGGTGGTCGGACTGCTGGGCAATCTCTCGGCCTCGATGTCGGTCCTGATCGTGATCGACGATCTGCACTGGGCCGACCGGCCGACGCTGATGCTGCTGCGCCACCTCGCACGTTCGCCGCGACCGGGACGGCTGTCGATCACCGGCGCCTACCGCTTGACCGAGAGCGGGAGCGAGGGCTTTTCCGCCGCGCTCCAAACGCTCCGGCATGAGCGGTCGCTCAAGCAGATCGAGCTTGCCGGTCTGCCCGAGCGCGATGCGGCGCGGCTCGTCAGCGTGAGGGTCGGCCGCGCGCCCTCGGCGGACTTCTCCAGGGCGCTGTATGACGAGACCGAGGGCAATCCCTTCTTCATCGAGGAGATGCTGCGCCACCTCGAGGACTCCGGGGTCGAGGTGCGCAGCGCGGGCGCCTACGACCTGCAGCGGTTCGGTCTTCCCGACGACGTTCGCGAGCTGATCTCACGCCGGCTCGCGCGCCTCGGGGAGAACGCCGTCGAAGCGATGCGCGTTGCGTCGGTGATCGGGCGTGAGTTCGACAGCGGGCTCCTCGAGGACGTGCTGGCGCTCGACGAGGAGAGCTTCCTCGGCGCGCTCGACGAGGCGCTGGGCACGGGACTCGTGGGTGAGTCGCCCACGACCCCCGGTCGCTTGAGCTTCTCGCACGCGCTGATCCGCGAGACGCTGTACGAGGGAATGTCGACCGCGCGGCGGGCGCGGATCCACCGGCGGGTGGGCGTCGCGCTCGAGCAACGGGGCGAGGCGAACAACACCAATGCCCTCGCGCACCACTTCACCCGCGCGGCCGATCCCGAATACGCCAAGCGGGCGATCGATTATGCGCTCGAGGCGGGCGAGCAGGCGGCGGCGATGCTCGCCCACGAGCAGGCGGCCGACCACTATGCGCGGGCGCTCGAGGTCCTCGAGCAGTTCGAGCCCGAAGCCGAGCGGCGCCGCTGCGAGCTGCTGCTCGAGCTCGGCGAGGCCCGGGTCCGCAGCGGCGAGCGGCCGCGAGCGTGGCCGGCCTTCCGCGAGGCGGCCGCGCTCGCGGCCGGTCTCGGCGACGGCGATGCGCTCGCCCGCGCGGCGATCGGCGCGTCGCGGCGGTACCTGCAGCCGCCCGGGGTCGTCGACCACGAGCTGATCGGGATGCTCGACCGGGCGCTCACGATGGCCAGCGGCGAACCGACAGTCGCCCGCGTCCGGCTGCTCTCCGCCCTGTGCGGGGCGCTCTACTACTCCGACGAGCGCGACCGGATGGGCGTCCTGAGCGCCGAGGCGACGGAGATCGCGGCCGCGCTCGATGATCCACGGGCAACGGCGCTGGCGGCGGCCGCCCGCCGCCGCGCCTACTGGGATCCCGACCATCTCGACCAACGGCTGAGCGATTCGGGCCGGCTCGTTCGTGCGGCCACGGAGGCCAGCGACATCGAGCTCATCCTCCAGGGACACGCCTGGCTTGCGGTCGATCTGCTCGAGCAGGGTGACGTCGCCGGGGTCGATGCCCAGGTCCAGGCGTTCAGCGCCGGAGCCCGCGAGCTGCGCCAGCCGCTGTACCTCTGGCAGGTCGCCATCTGGCGGGCGATGAGGGCGCTGCTCGCGGGCCATCTGAGCACGGCCGAGCGGCTTGCTTCGGAGGCGTTCTCGGCCGGGATCAGGCCCGAGAGCGAGACTGCAACCCAGTACTACGCGATCCAGCTGCTCGCGATCAGGCGCGAGCAGCTGCGCATGGGGGAGCTCGAGGAGGCGCTGTACGAGCAGCTCGGCACCAACCCGCACCGGCCGGCGTGGCGCACGGCGCTCGCGACGCTGATGATCGAGACCGGGCGCTTGCCCGAGGCCCGGGCGGAGCTCGATCTGCTCGCCGGCGATCAGTTCACCGAGATCCCCCGCGACGGCGATTGGATCGTTGCGATGGTGCTGCTCGCAGACGTCGCGGCGTCGGTCAAGGACGCCGAACGGGCCGCGATCCTGCACGATCTGTTGTTGCCGTTCGGCGATCGCAACGTCGTGATCGGGCTCGGAACGGTGTGTCTTGGATCGGTCGCTCGTTACCTCGGTCGGCTCGCGGCCGCGTTCGGTGATCAGGCGACCGCGCGCGGCCATTTCGAGCGCGCGCTCGAGGCCAACCGCAATCTGCATGCGTCGGTGCAGCTCGCCCACACACAGCTCGATTATGCGCAGGCGCTCGGCGCCGGTCCCAAGGCCGTCGCGCTCGTCGAGGCGGCCTTGCGCGCCGCCGAGGAGCTGCATCTGCCGTCGATCGCGCGGCGTGGGGCGGAGATCGAGACCAGGCCGGGCGCCAAGCGGGTTCAGAAGGGCTCTTGAACGGGGCGCTACCCTGCCCACGCATGCCCAAGACGCTTGTGATCGCCGAAAAGCCGTCCGTCGGACGCGACCTGGTTCGCGTCCTGCCGGGCATGTTCACAAAGGCCGAGGGATACCTCGAGGGGACCGAGCACGTGGTCACCTGGGCCGTCGGCCACCTGGTCGCGCTCGCCGACCCGGATGAGTACGACGACCGGTTCAAGAAGTGGCGGATGGCCGATCTGCCGATCGTCCCCGAGCACTTCAAGCTCGTCGTCCGCGATGAGCGCTCCAAGAAGCAGATGAACGTCGTCAAGCGGCTGCTCGGCCGTGACGACCTCGATCTCGTCATCAACGCCTGCGACGCCGGCCGCGAGGGCGAGCTGATCTTCGCGTACCTGTACGAGAAGTCGGGCTCGCGCAAGCCCGTCGAGCGGCTGTGGCTGAACTCGATGACCCGCGCGGCGATCGAGGCCGGATTCGCCGAGCTTCGCCCCGGCGCCGAGCTCGCCTCGCTCGAGGCGGCGGCGCGTTCGCGCTCGGAGGCCGACTGGATCGTCGGGATGAACTCGACCCGGGCGGCCACGATCCGCCTGCGCTCGTCATTCGACGGCGCCGTATCGCTCGGGCGCGTTCAGACGCCGACGCTCGCGATCCTCGCGCGCCGCGAGGAGGAGATCCGCGCCTTCAAGCCCGAGCCGTACTGGATCGTCGACGCGCAGTTCGACCCGGTCCAGAACGGGCCGCGGCGCTACGAGGGTCGTTTCTACGCGGGAGCCAATCCCCGGTTAAAGAGCGCCGACGAGGCCAAGGCCGTCGTCGCCGCCTGCACCGGCCAGACCGGCACGATCACCAAGCTCGAGAAGTCAGAGCGCAAGGAGCGCCCGCCGCTGCTCTACGACCTGACCTCGCTGCAGCGCGATGCCAACAGCCGCTTCGGGTTCTCGGCGCGGCGAACGCTGGCCGCGGCGCAGCGCCTCTACGAGGAGCACAAGGCGCTCACCTATCCGCGCACCAACTCGCGCTTCTTGACCGGCGACATGATCTCCGAGATCAAGCCGATCGCGAAGCTCGTCGGCGAGCGCGCCGAGTACGCGCAGGCCTCGCGCTACGTCCTCGGCCTCGACGTGCTCCCGCTCGGCAGGGTGGTCAGCGACGCCAAGGTCACCGATCACCACGCGATCATCCCAACCCGGGCCGAGTCGCACCCGGTCGAGAAGATGAACGACGACGACAAGCGGATTTACGACCTCGCCGTGAAGCGTTTCTTGGCGGTCTTCCATCCCGAAGCCGTGTTCGAGAACACCCGGGTCGAGACGACCGTCGCCGAGCACGTGTTCCGCACGCGCGGCAAGGTGATGCTCGTCCCCGGGTGGCGCGGCGTGTACGGCGAGAGCGCCGACGCCGACGGCGCCGGCCGCGGTGACGATGACGAGGGACGCGAGCAGCAGCTCCCGAGGCTCGAGCGCGACGAGGCCGTCTCGGTGCTCGAGGTTGCCTCCGAGGAGAAGGAGACCAAGCCGCCGCGGCGCTACACCGAGGGCGCGCTGCTGGCGGCGATGGAGACCGCCGGCAAGCTCGTCGACGAGGACGAGCTGCGCGAGGCGATGAAGGACTCGGGGATCGGCACGCCCGCGACCCGGGCCGCGATCATCGAGCGGCTGCTCCAGGTCGGCTACATCGAGCGCGACGCGCGGGCGCTGGTCGTGACCGAGAAGGGGCTCAACGTGATCCGGCTGCTCGGCGAGCACCCGCTGACAAGCCCCGGGCTGACCGGCGACTGGGAGCACCGGCTCGCGAAGATCGAGACCGGGGAGGATTCGCGCGAGGCCTTCATGGGCGACATCGTCAAGTTCACCGAGGAGACCGTCGGCGAGCTCGACGCCAAGCTCAAGGACGTCCGGATCCCGCGCGCCAACCTCGGGCCATGCCCCGTCTGCGGCCGCGACATCATCGAGAACCGCAAGGGCTACTCGTGCTGGTCGCGCGAGGACCCGGGCTGTGGGTTCGTGATCTGGAAGGGCAAGGCAGGCAAACAGCTGCCGCTCGCGGTCGCGCGCGAGCTGATCAAGACCGGTCGCACCCAGCGCGCCGTCACCGGATTCAAGGGCCGCTCGGGCAAGAGCTTCCGCGCCCGGCTGGCGCTCCAGCAGAACGAGGACGGCAAGTGGCGCGTCGAGTTCGACGAGCCCTGGGCGAAGGAAGGCGCCAAGCCGCCCGAGGTCGAAGCCGAGGCCGACGGCGCCGCCCGGGCGGCGGACGACGACGAGCAGTCCGCGGCCGCGTGACGGACCCCACGCAGGTTGCGTTCTGCGACCTGCGCGCGGCCCATGCGGCGCGTGCCGAAGCGACCGAGGCGGCGCTGCTGCGGGTCGCGCGGTCGGGGAGGTACGTGCTCGGCGCCGAGCTCGAATCGTTCGAGCACGAATTCGCCGGGTCGTGCGGCGTCGCCCACGCGGTCGGCGTCGGGAGCGGGACCGACGCGCTCGCACTGATCCTCCGGGCAGCTCAGATCGGGGCGGGCGATGAGGTCGTCGTCCCGGCGTACACGGCCGCGGCGACGTGGATGGCGGTCGCGTCAGTCGGCGCGACGCCGGTCGGCGCCGACTCGGAGGGCGCCGCGGGACTGGTGGATCCGGGCGCTGTGGAGACCGCGATCACGGCGCGGACCGCGGCGATCGTCGGCGTGCACCTGTTCGGACGGCTGGCCCCGATGGGCGCGCTGCACGCGATCGCCGAGCGCCGCGGACTGCTGTTGATCGAGGATGCGGCTCATGCCGCCGGCGTCGACGAGGGGGCGGGTCGTGCCGGATCGCTGGCGGACGCGGCGGCGTTCTCGTTCTACCCGACAAAGACGCTCGGGGCGCTCGGCGACGGCGGCGGCGTCTGCACCGATGACCCGGCACTGGCCGAGTCGGTGCGCAGGCTGCGCTCCTACGGCTGGTCGGAGTGGCAGGGAGAGGCGCCCACGCCGGGCGTCAACTCGCGGCTCGACGAGCTCCAGGCGGCGATCCTGCGCGATCGCCTGGGGCAACTGCCGCGGGCGCACGCTCGCCTGCGCTCGATCGCGCTGAGCTACCGCGAGCGGCTGCGCGTGCAGCCGGCGCTCGGGCTCCCGGAGCCGCCGGCGGCGGGCGAGCCGCCGTGGCACCAGTTCGTCGTGACGTTCGCGGAGCGGGAGGCGCTCCGCGCGGAGCTCGAGCGCCGCGGCGTCGGCTCGGCGGTCCACTATGACCCGCTCCCGCCGCGGCTGCAGGCGTTCGCGGCCGCGGATGATTCTCAGGTCGCTCCGGTCGCGCAGCGTTTTCCGGTTGCGCAGCGGCTCGCCGCCCAGGCGATCAGCCTGCCGTTCGACGCGTGGCTGACCGACGCTCAGCTCGACACGGTGTCCGGGGCGCTCGCCGCGGCGCTCGACAGCGCGGCCCGGCGCAGCTCGGCCCTGTCGCGGATGTAATCGCCGGGGTCGTAGGGGCCGTCGGCGAACACGAGGATCACGACTCCATCGCAGTCGGCCTTGATCTCAAGCCAGGTGAGCGCCGGGATGTGGAGCGAGTCGCCGCCGGCAATCAGGACCGACTCGCAGACGCGCCCGTCATCGACGGTCAACGTTGCGAGCCCAGAGATCCCGACGAGGAACCGCTGCTGCGTGCGGCACGCGTGGCCGGCCCGCCGGACGCCGGACGGGAGCTCGGACAGGACGAAGGCCCGGGCGATCTCGAACGGGATCGCGCCAGACTCGACCAGCGTCAGCTTGCCGCGCGGATCGGTGAAAACCGGCGCAGCTCCATGCGTCGCACGAACGCCAAGCTCGTCACCCACGGCTGGCGATGCTACCGCCGAGACGGGTGCGATGCTTGACAGCGATGGGGCGCCTCAGAACGCGGATCCGGAGCAGGCTTTGGCCGACCCGCCGTCTGTTCGAGACGCGATATCTCGAGCTCGCCGATCAGGTCGGCGAGCTGCGGGTGCTAGTCGCGCAGATTGCGGAAGAACAGCGCGCGCGGCTGCTCGCGGCCGAGGCAGTACAGGCGGAGCTCCGCACCCGCCTGCGGCGGACCCAGGCCCTGGCGGCGAGAGTCTACGAGGCTCAGCAGCGATGGCCCGAGCTGCTCGAGGCGGCGCGGTCCGAACCCGGATACGAGCGCGCATATGAGGAGCCGGACCCGCTCGTCAGCATTGCGATCCCGACCTACCACTCGCCCGACACGCTGTGCGATCGGGCATTGGCGTCGGTGCTCGCGCAGACGCACTCGAACTGGGAGGCGATCGTCGTCGGCGATCACTGCACCGACGACACCGAGCAGCGCGTCGCCGCGCTCGGCGATGATCGGATCAGGTTCTACAACCTGCCGGTGCGCGAGAACGATCCCCACGATCCGTGGGAACGGTGGGCGGTCAAGGGGAGCGTTCCGCGAGCGACGGGAGTGGGCCTCGCCAGCGGGAGCTGGATCGCACCGCTCAGCCACGACGATGCCTGGGATCCCGACCATCTGGTCACGCTGCTCGCGGCGGCTCGCGAGACCCGAGCCGAGGTCGTCTACTCGGCGATGCGAGTGGTGCGCGCCGGCGCGCGCGACGGCGACCGCGAGCCCTCGGTCGGTGCGTGGCCGCCGCGATGGGGGCAGTTCGACTGGCAGTCGGCGATCTTCCATGGCGCCCTGCGCTTCCTTCGGTACGACCGGGCGTGTGCGTTCGCGTCCGAGCCCAACGACTGGAATCTCGCCCGGCGGGCATGGGAGGCGGGAGTCCGCTTTACATTCGTGCCGCGCGATACCTCGACGCTGTACGTGCGCCCGACGGACAAGGAGATCGTCGCCGAGCTCGCCGCCGCCGGCCTGCCTCCCGAGGCGATGGCGTACCCGTGAGGTTCGTGCTCGGCGCGGCGAGCGCTCAGCGATGAGATTTGTCCTCTACGCGGCCGGTACGTTGCACGCCAGCGAGCTGGCCGAGACCGCCAGGCGCCTTGGCTGGGAGCTCGTTGCTGCTGTGCGCAACATGCCGGACACCCTTGTGCCGCCCGAGGTCGCGCCGGCGCTCGATCTCAATGACCTCCCGGCGGATCTGTTCGAGCTCCCCTTCACGGTCCCGCAGACCGCGCCCGATCAGCGGCGCGCGGCGATCGCCGATGCGCGGCGCCACGGCTTCACGACCGCCGCGACGATGATCGACCCCACGGCGCTCGTCGCTTCGAATGCGGTCATCGGTGAGGGTTCATACGTCGGCGCCGGGGCTGTGCTCGGCGCGGCGGTTCGCGCCGGGGCCGGCTGCCTCGTGAACCGCTCCTGCTCGATCGCGCACCATGTCGTGCTCGGGGACCACGCGACGATGGGTCCCGGTGTCGTCGTCGCCGGGTCCTGCCGGATCGACGACGGGGCGTTCCTCGGCGCCGGCGCGGTCGTGGCACCGCAGACGGCGATCGGCGAGCGATCGGTGGTCGGCGCCGGCGCGGTCGTGATCTCCGACGTCGAGCCGGGGACCGTGGTCGTCGGCAATCCGGCGCGGTTGTTGCGACGGCGATGACCGCCCAGCCGGCATCGCGGCGCGGCAGGACGTGCGGTCAGAGCGCCGGTCGGGCTAGCCGTCATCGGTCCGCGCCACCATAGGCCGATGCCACTCGAGCTCGTGATCGGCCCCGCCAACTCGGCCAAGGCCGGCGAGGTGCTGGGCGCGTACGGCGCGGTCGCGCCGCGCGGCGCGGTTCTCGTCGTGCCGACGTCGGTCGATGCCGATCACTACCGCCGCGAGCTCGCCGCCTCGGGAGTCGTGTTCGGCTCCGTGTTGACGTTCTCGGGCCTCGCGCGCGAGATCGCGCGGCGCACCGGGTACGTCGCCGCCACGGTCTCCGACCTCCAGCGCGACCGGATCCTGCGGGCGGCGCTCGGGCGCCTACGACTCGGAGCGCTCGCGCAGTCGAGCCGTGCGCCGGGCTTCCGCGTCGCGGCCGCGGAGCTGATCGCCGAGCTTCAGCGAGCGCTGGTGACGCCGCAGCGGTTCGTCGCGGCGCTGCGCAGCTGGTCCGCGGCGGACGAGCGGCGCGCCCCGTACGCCGAAGATCTCGGCTCGATCTACCTCGAGTACGTCCGCGAGCTCGATCGCCGCGGGCGCGTCGACCGCGAGCTGTACGCCTGGCACGCGCTGGATGCACTCCGGGCCGCCCCGGCGAGTTGGGGGCGCGCGGAGGCGTTCTTCTACGGCTTCGACGAGCTGACCGCATTGCAGCGCGACGCGGTCGAGACGCTGTCGCGGGTGGTGGACGTCGACGTGACCGTGTCGCTCACATACGAGCCGGGGCGCCCCGCGCTCCAAGCGCGCGCGCAAGCCGTCCAGGAGCTGACGGCGCTCGCCGAGCGCGTCCGCGAGCTGCCCGCGCTCGACGAGCACTACGCCCCGGCGGCGCGGGCCGCGCTGCACCATCTCGAGCGCAACCTGTTCGATCCGGGCGCCGAGCGAGTCGACCCCGGCGATGCCGTCGCGCTGCTCGAGGGCGGCGGGGAGCGCGCCGAGGCGGAACTGATCGCGCGGGAGCTGCTCACGCTGCTGCGCGATGGCGTGCGCGGCTCGGAGATCGCCGTCGTCGCGCGGTCGCTGCCGGCGGTCGCGCCGCTGCTCGAGAGCGTGTTCGCCCAGTACGGGATCGCGGTCCGCCGCCGCGGCGAGCTGCCGCTCTCGCACACGCCGCTCGGGCGGGCGCTACGCGGCGCGGTGCGCTGTGCGCTCGCTGACGAGCGCTCCCGCCCCGAGGACCTGCTCGATTACCTACGCGCCCGGGGGCTACTCGCCCGCCCCGAGATCGCCGACCTCCTCGAGGCACGGATCAGGCGCGAGGGCGTGCGCACGGTCGCCGAGGCGCGCGCCTGCTTGCGGCAGGTCCTCGCCGCGCACGGCGGGCCTGCGTCGGCGTCGGACCCGACCGCCGAGATCGATGCGCTCGCGGCGGCCGCGGAGCCCGCCGGCCAGCTGCGCGGTCTCGGGCGGCGGCTGTTCGCCGCGCCGCACCCCGCGACTGCCCCGCTGCTCGACGACGCCGATGTGCTCGACGCCCGCGCGCTCGGGACACTCGCACGCGCCCTGAACGAGCTCGATCAGCTGGACCTCGCCCCGGCGGGCGCCGAGCTCGTCGAGCTGCTCGACGAGCTGGTCGTCGCGCCCGGCGCGGGGAACGGGGACGAGCGGGTCCTGCTGGCGGAGCCGCTCGAGATTCGCGCGCGGCGCTTTCGCGCCGTGTTCGTGTGTGGCCTTCAGGAGGGCGCGTTCCCGCTGCCGTCGCGGCCGGAGCCGTTTCTGTCAGACGAGCACCGGCGCGAGCTCGCGATCTGCTCCGGACTGCGGCTGCGCGCCGCCGAGGAGACGCTCGATCGCGAGCGCTACCTCCTGTACACGACCCTGTCGCGTGCCACCGAACGGATCTTCCTCAGCTACCGCAGCTCCGACGAGGAGGGAAACGTCGCGCTCCCGTCACCGTTCATCGCCGACGTGGCGGAGCTGTTCGTCGCCGACTGGCCGCGGCGCCGCCGTCGCCGTCTGCTGGCAGACGTCGTCTGGGAGCCCCGCGAGGCCCCGACCGACCGTGAGCTGGCGCGTTCGATCGCGGCCACGCGCGCGGCGAGCGATGGTGATCAGCCGGTGCCGGAGCGCTGGCTCGGCGGCCCTGCGCTCGAGCGCCTGCGCCACGTAGAGATCCTGTCCGCCGGGGCGCTCGAGTCGTATGCCGACTGCCCCGTCAAGTGGCTCGTCGAGCGCGAGCTGCGACCCGAGGCGCTCGAACCCGAGTCCGAGGCGATCGTGCGCGGCAGCGTCATGCACGACGTGCTCGAGCGGGTGTTCTCCGAGCTTGGCGGGCCTCTGACGCCCGACTCGCTCGCCGGCGCGTGCGAGGTCCTCGACGGGGTGCTCGCGGGGCTCGCCGGCGCGCACCGGGATCCTGTCGCGCTCGGCGTCGGCCGTCCGGGGATCGTTCGCGCCGGCGCGTTGCGCGCGATCGAAGCCGATCTGCGCCGCTACCTCGAGCACGAGGCGCGGACCGGCCGTGGCTGGCGCGCGTACGCGCTCGAGCTGCGCTTCGGCTTCGACGACGTGCCCGAGTCGCTGCCGGCGCTGGCGCTGGGGGGCGACGGCGAACGCGTGCTCGTCCGAGGCGTGATCGATCGCGTCGACACCGACGGCACGGGCGCTGCCGTGGTGCGCGACTACAAGAGCGGCGCCGGGCGCGCGGCACATCCGGCGGCGCGCTGGGTCGCCGATCGTCAGCTGCAGGTCGCGCTCTATCTGCTGGTGGTGCGCGAGCTGACCGAGCTGGATCCGATCGGCGGCTTCTACCAGCCGTTGCGAGGCGATGACCTGCGTGCCCGCGGGATGTTCGTCGCAGGGGCGCAGGCCGGTGGCTGCACGGTGGGCACGGACGCCCGCGAACGCGACGAGTTCGCGGCGGCGCTCGACGAGGCCGGGACGCGGGCGGTCGCGCTCGCCGCCGCGCTGCGCTCTGGAGCGGTGACGCCGTGTCCGCAGACGTGTTCGCGCGACGGCTGCGCGTATCCCGGGATCTGCCGCTCCCAATGACCGCGCTCGGGACGTGGACCGACGAGCAGCGGCTGGCGATCGAGCGCCGCGACGGCGACCTGCTGCTCGACGCGGGCGCCGGCAGCGGCAAGACCTCGGTGCTGGTCGAGCGCTTCGCGCGGGCGGTGACCGAGGACGAGGTCGACGTCTCGGCGATGCTCGCGATCACGTTCACCGAGAAGGCGGCCGGGGAGCTGCGCGACCGGATCCGCACCCGCCTGCGCGAGCTTGGTGCCGTCGACCAGGCGCGCGCTACCGAAGGAGCCTTCATCTCGACGATCCACGGCTTCTGCGCGCGCGTGCTGCGCGCCGGCGCGCTCGCCGCCGGGCTCGACCCGGGCTTCATCGTCCTCGACGCCGATCAGTCCGATCAGCTCGCGATCGCGGCCTTCGATGAGGCGCTCCAGGATCTGGCGAGTGCCGGTGTCGGGGCGGTCGACCTGGTCGCCGACTACGGCGCCGGCCCGCTGCGGGCGGCGACGCTGTCGATCTACGCGCAGCTGCGCAGCCGGGGCCAGCGCGCGCCCCGCCTTCCCGCCGCTCCGCCGATGTCCGGCCCCGAGCCTCGGCGCGAGCTCGAGCGCGCGGCGCGCGCCGTCGCCGCCGAGCTGGCAGCGATCGCCGCGCCGAGCGTCAAGGTCGCAGAGGCGCTCGAGCGTCTCGGCCGCTGCCTCGCGCTGCTCGACGACGACGCCCTATGGCCGACCGAGCTCGACCGCGTCAAGCTGCCGGCCAACGGCGCCGCGCTCAGCACCGATGCGTGCGCCGCCTACGGGGAGGCACTGAGCGCCTACCGCGCCGTCTGCGCGGCGCGGGCGGCCGGTCCGGTGCGCGAGCGGCTCGACGCCTTGCTGGCGGCGTTCGGGACGCGTTACGAGGCGCGCAAGCACGCGGTCTCCGGGGTCGATTTCGAGGATCTCGAGCTGCTGACGCTCGAGCTGCTGCGCGCCAGCCCCGAGTTGCGCGAACGCTACGCGCAGCGCTTTGAGCGGATCATGGTCGACGAGCTCCAGGACACCAACCGAGTCCAGCTCGAGCTGATCGAGCTGATCGCGAGCTCGAACCTGTTCACGGTCGGCGACGCCCAGCAGTCGATCTACCGCTTCCGTCACGCCGACGTAGAGTTGTTCGAGCGCCGCGGCGAGCACCTGGCGGCGCGCGGCGAGCGCGAGACGCTGCGCGTCAATTTTCGCTCCCGGCCCGCGATCCTGTGGGCGCTGAACGCCGCCTTCCAGGTCGGGCTCGGCGAGCGCTTCAAGCCGCTTGTCGCCGGCCGCGACGGTGACGCGGATCAGAGCGACGATCCCCGCGTCGAGCTGCTGCTCGTCGACAAGGGCGCGGACTGGGAGCTCGAGGGACTCGCCTCGCCGTGGCGGCTGGCCGAGGCGCGCGCGCTCGCCGAGCGGGTCGCCGAGCTCGTCGCGGACGGGACGGCGCTAGGGGAAATTGTCGTTCTGATCCGCGCGACGACCGACATGCGGGCCTACGAGCGCGCGCTCGAGCAGCGCGGGCTGCCGACCTACGTGATCGGGGGGCGCGGCTACTGGTTGCACCCCCAGGTGCTCGACATGGTCGCCTACCTGCGGACGCTCGCCAACCCGCTCGACGAGCAGTCGCTGTACACCGTGCTGACCTCGCCGCTCGCGGGCGCGTCGCTCGACGCGGTCGTGGTGCTCGCCGACGAGGCCCGCGGGCGTCAGCGCGATCCGTGGTCGGTTCTGCGCGAGCCCGGCGAGGCGCTCGACTCGCTCGCCGAGCCCGATCGCCACGCGCTGGAGCGCTTCGCGGCCTGGTTTGCCGATCAACGCGACGGGGCCGGGCGCCTGGGTCTGGAGGAGCTGATCGACGCGCCGCTGGCGCTCACGGGCTACGACCTCGAGATGCTCGCGATGCCCGGCGGCCGCCGGCGACTCGCGAACGTCCGCAAGCTGATGCGGCTCGCCCGCGATCACGAGCGCGACCACGGACCCGATCTGCGCGGCTTCTTGGAGCTGATCGCCGAACGCGCCGCCGGGCGGGCCGGCCGCGCGCGCGAGAGCGAGGCGCCGGTGCAGGGGGAGGGACTCGACGCGATCCGGCTGATGACGATCCACCGGGCCAAGGGCCTCGAGTTCGACACCGTCTGCGTCGCTGACCTCGGGCGCTCGGTGCGGCCGCCGTATGAGCTCGTACGCGTCGGCGCCGACGGTCGCATCGGGCTGCGTCTGGCGCGCAGCGGGCAGGCCGGCCGCGCCTCGGCGTGGGACTACGACGCGATCGGAGCGCAGGAGCGCGAGGCCGACGAACTGGAGGAGCGGCGCCTGTTCTACGTCGCGATGACCCGCGCACGCGAACGGCTGATCCTGAGCGGCGCGACCAGATTCGAAGGCTGGGCCGAGCAGCGTTGGACCGGCGGCGGGCCCGTCGCGTGGATCGCGCCCGCGTTCGTGCCCGAGCTCGCGGCGCGGCTCGCCGAGGGGGGAGGGGAGGTCGTCCTGGGCGACGCGCGAGTGCGGCTCGCGGTCTCGGTCCCGCAGCCGGCGGCGCCCGGACCGCCGCAGCCAGTCCCGCCCACGTCGTCCCCGGCGCCGCTCGCGCCCGGGCCGCCGCTCGTGCCCGGGCCGCCGCTCGTGCCCGGGCCGCGCCGCTCGTGTCCGGGCCGTCGCCGCTCGTGCCTGCCCCCGGGCCTGGGCCGCCCGATCCTTCGCCGGTGTCGACGATCCCCGCGCCGCCGGTGGCGATGCTCAGCTACACCTCGCTCGGGGCCTATGCGCGCTGCGGCTATCGCTTCTACGCCGAGCGCGTGCTCGGGCTTCCGGCGGCGCCGCTCCCGGACACGCCGGGACCGACGCTGCTCGCGCGCCGGGCGGCCGACCGCGGCGTGCTCCTGCACGCGCTGCTCGAGCGCCTGAACTTCCGCCGCCCGAGCGCGCCCACCCTCGAGGCCGTCGCCGCCGCGGCGGCCGGCGCCGGCCTGCGGGCGCCGACCGAGGAGGAGGCAGACGAGCTCGCCGGGCTCGTGACCGCGTTTGCCTCGAGCGAGCTGTGCGCGCGCCTCGCCCGCGCGACTGACCCGCGCCGCGAGGAGCGGTTCGCGTTCGAGTTCGACGGGGTCCTGATCAACGGCGCGATCGACGTCCTCGCCCGCGAGCGCGACGGCGCTGCGTTGATCGTCGACTACAAGAGCGATCGGCTCGACGGCGCCGATCCGGTCGCGATCGTGCAGAGCGCGTACGCGACCCAGCGGCTCGTGTACGCGGTCGCGGCGCTGCGCGCGGGGGCTCCGCGCGTCGAGGTCGCCCACTGCTTTCTCGAGGTTCCGCAGCGACCGGTCACGATCGTCTATGACCGCGCCGAGCTCGCGGGACTCGAGCAGGACCTCAGGAGGCTGGCGGCGGGGGTCCTCGAGCGCCGGTTCGAGGTCAGCCCGACGCCGCACCGTGCGCTCTGCGCGGGCTGCCCGGCCGAGGGAGGCCTCTGCTCGTGGCCGCTCGAGTCGACGCGTCGCGAGTCTGCCGACTGCCTGTTCTGAGCGGTCGCGGGTCGTCGGCCCCGAGCGCAGTCAGGGCTTGAGCCCGAGTGCGGTCAGGTCTTGAGCCCGAGCGCAGTCAGGTCTTGAACTCGACGTCGATCTTCTGGGCCTCGGAGCGCTCCTCGACCTTCGCGAGCGCGGTCAGCGCAGCCTGATCGGCGTCGGCGCGCGGCGGGCCGAAGAAGCTCCGCGGCCACAGCTTGCGCGCCAGCACCGTGTTGATCTCGGCCGAGAAGATCGTCATCTGCGCCCCGAGGTGAAGCCAGATGAGCAGCGCGATCACGAACCCGAACTGGGCGTAGGCGTCCTGCGTGCGCTTCAGCACGTGGCCGATGTAGTAGCCGCCGAGTGCCTGCATGATCGTCCACAGGATCGCCGCGACCACGACGCCGGGGAGCAGCTGCCGCGTCGCGATGGCGGCGTTCGTCATCAGGCGAAACGCGGCCGCGACCAGCGCGACGTTGAGCAGCAGCGAGATCACGATCCCCGCCACCTGGACCAGGCCGCCGTGGCCGATCCCGCCGGTCACCAATCCCGAGGCGAGCGTCGCGACGATGAACAGCGCCCCGAGCGAGAACAGCAGCGCGAGCCCGCGCAGCCGTGACTGGACGAAGTTCGAGCGGCTCTTGAACGGGATCGCCCAGACCTGATCGAATGCGTTCTGGGCGGCCTGGGTGACCCCGAGGCCGGCCCACAACGAGGTGAGAAGTCCGATCACGAGCGCGATCACGTTGCCGTGCAGGGCGGTGACGTTGAGCTTCTGCCCGACGATCGGGAACTGCCCCAAGACCGAGTTCTTGATCGATTCCTGCGCGCTCGGGTCTCCCTGGAGCACGAAGCCGAGGAGCGTGACGAACACGAGTAGGAGCGGGAACAGCGAGAAGAACGCGTAGTAGGCGACCAGCGCCGCCAGGCTCCCGGCCTGGTCATCGCCGAACTTCTTGATCACGGCGGCCGGCACAGCGAGCGCCCGGTGACGCTGCTGGGCTCGGTCAACGGCGTGAACCGGCCGCATGATGTCCATCCCGATAAGTTCTACCCCGCCTGCCTAGCTGGCACGCGGGCTCAGGCGCTGCCCGGCACGCGGCGTCAGGCGCTGGCTGCGAGCGCCGGCGTCTCGCGGACCGCCCGCGCGCGCGCGTGCAGCATCACCGTCGCCGCGCGCGACGGCGTGTAGGTGATCCCCCGCCGGCGCGTCGTCTCGGGTAGCCCGCCGGCCGGGGCGAGCGTGAAGCGCTCGAGCACGGCCCGGAGCACGATCTTCATCTCCTCGATCGCAAAGCTCGCGCCCAGGCATCGCCGCCGGCCACCGCCGAACGGGATCCACGTGTACGTCCCCGGTTGCTTGTCGAGGAAGCGCTCGGGCCGGAACTCCCACGGCTCCGGGTACAGGTCGGGATCGTGGTGGATCAGGAAGGCGCTCGCGAGGAGCACGACCCCCGCGGGATAGCGGTAGCCGCCGATCTCGATCGGCCGCTTGGTCAGCCGCGGCTCCGCGTTGGGAAGCACCGGGCGCAGCCGCAGGATCTCGGTGATCGTCGCGCTCAGGTATTCGTCGCCGTCGCCCGCGTCGAGCTCGTCGATCAGGCGCGCCTGCGCGTCCGGCTCCCGGGAGAGCCGCTCAAACGCCCACGCGAGCTGCGACGCGGTGGTCTCGTGTCCGGCAACCAGTGCGGTCACGAGTTCGTCGCGCAGCTCCTGGTCGGACATCGGCGCGCCCTCCTGCTCGCCGTCCTCGGGCTCGTGGCGGGCGGCGAGCAGCATCGCGAGCACGTCATCGCCCTGTGGCTCGCCGGCGACCGCCGCTGAGCGCCGTTCATCGATCAGCTCGAAGATCAGCTTGTCCGACCGCCGCAGGCGATCCTGGAAGCGCCGCTGGGTCGCGGTCCAGCCGAGCACGCGCTGCAGCGCCGGCAGTACCGAGATCGGGCTCTCGCCGAACGCCAGCACCTCGGTCAGCAGGTCGCGCAGCTCACTGGAGCGCCGGCCGCGCTCGAGCCCGAAGACGGCGCGCAGGATGATCTCGAGCGTCAGCTTCTGAAGCCGTGCGTGGAGCGCGAACGGCGTGTCGGCCGGCCACGACTCCACCTCCTGCTCGGCCTGCTCGGTCATCACCCCGCGCAGCCCCTTCATCCGCTCGCCGTGGAAGGCCGGGAGCATCAGCCGCCGCTGGGATAAATGGGCCTGCTCGTCGAGCAGGATCACCGAGTTGCGTCCGATGACCGGCTCGAGGATCCGCGCACCCTCGCCGGGGTGCACGGCATCGGGGGGCGCGGTGAACAGCTCCTTGATCTCGGCCGGGTCAGAGAGGACGACGAACGGCGGCTGGAACGGAAGCTGTATGGTCACGCGCTTGCCGTAGCGGCGCAGCCCCCTGAGCGTCGCGGTCGGGCGCGTCCAGGTGCCCAGCAGCTGCATCGCGGCGGGCGCGCGTGGCCCTGGGGGCAGTGATTTCCTGAGCTCTCGGTTCACGCTGCGCTCCTCGTCGGTGTGAAAAAGGTCACACAAAGCTCTCCACCCGGGAGTCTGACGGGTGTGAGATGGATCACACATCGCCCGCGATCGGCAACTGCCCCTGCTCGATCGCGAGCAGCGTCCGCTTGCGGTCCACGCCGCCGGTGTAGCCGCCGAGGCCGCCCCCAGCGTGCAGGACCCGGTGGCAGGGGACGACGATCGGCAGCGGGTTGGAGCCGAGCGCGTTGCCCGCCGCCCGGAAGCCGCGCGGGCTGCCGGCGATCGTCGCCACGTCTCGATAGCTCGAAACCTCCCCATAGGGGATGTCCGCGGTCGCCTCGAGCACGCGCCGGCCGAAGCCGTGGGTCAGCTGCCAGTCGATCGGCAGCTCGAACGCGCGGCGTCCGCCGCTGAAGTACTGCTCGAGCTCGCGACGTGGCTCGTCGAGCTTGCGGGGCACGGCGAGCACGCGCGGCGAGACGCGCGCCGCGAGCTCCGCGAGGACCGCGTCCTCGTGCTCGAAGTCGGCATACGCAAGCCGCACAAGCCCGGCTCCAGTCGCCGCGAGCAGCAGTGTCCCAAGCGGGGAGTCGGTGGTCGCGTAGGCGACGTCGAGCAGACCGGCGGTCTCCGCGGCACGGGTGAATTCGGGTGGGCTGGAGTCGACGGCGGCGGCCCGGCGCAGCTCGCGCTCCAGCGCTTGGCGCTGGGTCATGGTGTGTATTCCTTCCTCAGTCGTTTCAGGCCTTCATGGACGTTGCGGCGTGCCGCCTCCTCGCTGGTCTGCATCACCGATGCGATCTCCGCGTACGCCGCGTCGGCGACGAACCGCAGCGCGAGCGCCGTGCGCTGCTTGTCGGGCAGCCGCGCGACGTTCGCCCAGACCCCGTCGTCGAGCGCGATCGCCGGCTCGGAGCCGTCGACCGCGTCGGCGGCGGGCTCGGGCACCGGCAGCGGGCGCCGCGCCCGCGAGCGGACGTGATCGATCACCTTGCGGTGGGCGATCGTCAGCAGCCAGCTGCGCAGGTTCGAGGCGTCGCGCAGGGCCGGATAGGCGCGCAGCGCCGCGAGCCACGTCTCCTGGTAGCAGTCGTCGGCGTCGACGGGACCGACGCTCGCGATCAGAAAGCGATGGACATCGCGTCCATGCGCGTCGAGCAATGCTTGGAATGGGGGCAGGCGCACCGGGGATGAAACGCGTGAGCGGGCCATCTCGTGAGATCTTCGCGCGCCTGACCTTCGCGCGCCTGACCCGAGCCCGGCAGCCTGGGCGGGTAACCGGCCATATATTCCGATTACGCGCCCCGGCCCGCCCGGCGGCGGCGCTGCCCGTGACAGGCTCGCAAGCGCGGCAAGAGTCCGATCAGAGCTTGCTCGACCTGCGCGTGGTGTATACAAACTCTGTAATGGCACGCGCAATCTGGACAGGCGCAATCAGCTTCGGGCTCGTCAACGTGCCCGTCAAGCTCTACAGCGCCACATCCCCCAAATCCGTCCGTTTTCACCAGCTCTCGAGCAAGACCGGCAACCGGATCAAGCAGAAGCGAGTCGACCCGCAGACCGGCGATGAGGTCCCGTTCGAGGACATCGTCAAGGGCTATGAGCTGTCTCCCGACCGCTATGTCCTGATCGAGCCCGAGGAGCTCGACGCGCTCGACCCGAAGGCGACGAAGACGATCGACATCGAGGAATTCGTCGACCAGAACGAGATCGACCCGATCTACTACGACCACACCTACTACCTCGCTCCGACGACCGGCGGCGCCAAGGCCTACAGGCTCCTGCTCGACGCGATGCGCGAGGCCGGCAAGGTCGGGATCGGTCGGGTGGTGATCCGTTCCAAGCAGCAGCTGTGCGCGCTGCGCCCGAGCGGCGACGCGATGACGATGTCGACGATGCTGTTCGGCGACGAGGTGTTGGCGCCCGACCGGATCGACGAGCTCGAGGCCGTCGGCGATGCCGAGGCGACCGACCGCGAGCTGACGATGGCACAGCAGCTGATCGACTCGCTGTCGGCCGAGTTCGACCCGACCAAGTTCCGCGACGAGTACCGCGAGCGGGTCCTCGATCTGATCGAGCGCAAGGCCGCCGGCGAGGAGATCGCCGTGCAGCCGCAGGCCGAGGAGGAGGCGCCGGCGCCGGACCTGATGGCGGCGCTCGAGGCGAGCCTCGCGGAGGTCCGCAGCGGCTCGAGCGATGCGCCGCCGCCGCAGGAGACCAAGCCCGAGGCCAAGTCGCGCAAGAGCTCATCTTCGAGCAAGGATGCCGGGAGCTCGGGCTCGCGCTCGAAGAGCGGCGCGAGCAAGTCGCGCGCCAAGGCCAAGACCTAGCCTCGCGGGCGCCGGACACCTAGCCTCGCGGGCGCCGGACACCCAGCCTCGTAGCGCCGGGGACCTAGCCCTGGCGGGGCGTCTGAGACCGCTGGCCATGCCTGCGCGGCCAACCCCGCTGGTACGCTTTTGCGCCCAACCTCACCGTGCCCTGACTCCGCTTGCAAGGGCACCCACACACCGCTATGAACCGAACCGCTCGACCGAGGGCCACCGGCCTCTACCACCCCAGTCACGAGCACGACTCGTGTGGTATCGCGCTCGTCGCCAAGCTGTGGGGAGAGGCAAGCCACGCCGTCGTCGAGAAGGCACTCGACGCGCTCGAGAACCTCGAGCACCGGGGCGCCGAAGGGGCGGACCCGAACACCGGTGACGGCGCCGGAATCCTGCTTCAGATCCCGGATGCGTTCATGCGCGGCGCGGTCGCCGGGGTCGAGCTGCCCGCGCCGGGACGCTACGGCGTCGGCGTCTGTTATCTGCCGACCGATCCCGAGCGGCGGCTCGCGCTCGAACAGCTGATCGAGGAGACGATCGAGGCCGAGGGCCAGCGCCCGGTGTGGTGGCGCGATGTGCCGATCGACGACCGCTATCTCGGTGAGACCGCGAGGCTGTCGGCGCCGGTCATCCGCCAGGTGCTGATCGAGGCCAGCGACCAGATCGAAGATCAGGGGGCGTTCGAGCGCAAGCTGTACGTGATCCGCCGCGTGATCGAGCGCGCCGCCGGCCCCGAGCTCGCGCTGCCGAGCTTCTCGAGCCGCACGATGGTCTACAAGGGGATGCTGACCGCGCCGCAGCTGCCGCGCTACTTCCCCGACCTGCGCGATCCCCGCGTCGCCTCGCGCCTCGCGCTCGTGCACTCGCGCTTCTCCACCAACACGTTCCCGAGCTGGGAGCTCGCGCACCCGTACCGGATGATCGCCCACAACGGCGAGGTCAACACGCTGCGCGGCAACGTCAACTGGATGCGCGCGCGAGAGTCGCAGCTCGCCTCCGAGCTGTTCGGCGAGGATCTCGAGAAGGTGATCCCGGTCGTCCGCGAGGGGGGCTCGGACTCGGCGGTGTTCGACAACGTGCTCGAGATGCTCGTCCTCAGCGGCCGCTCGGTCCCGCACGCGGTGATGATGATGGTCCCCGAGGCCTACCGGACCCGCACCGATCTCGACCCCGACGTGCGCGGCTTCTACGACTTTCACTCGTGCCTGATGGAGCCGTGGGACGGCCCGGCGGCGATCGTGTTCACCGACGGCCGCCTCGCGGGGGCGGTGCTCGACCGAAACGGCCTGCGCCCCGGGCGCTGGGTGCAGGACACCGAGGGCTACGTCGTGCTCGCGTCCGAGACCGGCGTCATGACCGTCGCTCCCGAGCACGTGCAGCGCAAGGGCCGCTTGGCGCCGGGCAAGCTGTTCCTGCTCGACCTCGAGGAGGGCGAGATCGTCGCCGACGCGGATGTCAAGCGGCGGGTCGCGCGGCGCAAGCCCTACGGCGAGTGGTACGAGCGCTCGGTCGTCCACATCGACGACCTGCCACAGCGCGAGCCGCGCACGCCGCGCGTCGAACCGCTGCGTTCCAAGCAGCTTGCGTTCGGTTACTCGCAGGAGGACCTGCGGATGATCATCGCGCCGATGGCCGCCAAGGGCGAGGAGCCCGTCGCGAGCATGGGCAACGACTCCGCTCTGGCGGTGCTCTCCGACCGCCAGCCGCCGCTGTTCGCCTACTTCAAGCAGTTGTTCGCGCAAGTCACCAACCCGCCGATCGATCCGCTCCGCGAGAGCGTGGTGATGAGTCTCCAGACCGGCGTCGGGGCCGAGGTCAACCTGCTCAGCGAATCACCGGATCAGGCCCACGTGCTGGTCATGAACCAGCCGATCCTGCGCAACCACGAGCTCGAGAAGCTCCGCCAGGTCTCGCACGAGATCTTCGACGCGGCGACGCTCGACATCACCTGGCCGATCGAGGACGGCACCGACGGCATGACCCGGCGGCTGCAGGTGCTGTGCGAGGAGAGCGCGCGCTATGTCGACAACGACGCGAACATCCTCATCCTTTCGGACCGCAACGTCGGCCCCGAGCGCGTCGCGATGCCGTCGCTGCTCGCGGTCGGTGCCGTCCACCATCACCTCGTCCGGGCGGGAACGCGGCTGCGGACCGGACTCGTGATCGAGTCCGGCGAACCGCGCGACATCCACCACATGGCGACGCTGATCGGATACGGGGCGTCGGCGATCAACCCGTACCTGATGTTCGAGTCCCTCGACGAGCTCGCCGATCGCTCGCTGCTGCCGGAGGACCTGACGCGTGAGGAGGCCGAGCAGCGGATCGTCAAGGCGATCGGCAAGGGGCTTCTGAAGACCCTTTCGAAGATGGGGATCTCGACGATCCAGTCCTACTGCGGTGCCCAGATCTTCGAGGCCGTCGGGCTCGACCGCGAGCTGATCGACAAGCACTTCACCGGAACCGCGTCCCGGATCGGCGGCGTCGGCGTCGATGTGCTCGCGACGGAGGCGCTCGAGCGCCACTACCGCGCCTATCCGCGCACTGGGCGTGACCTGCTGCCGGTCGGCGGGATCCTGCAGTGGCGCCGCGACGGCGAGCTTCACATCTGGAACCCGGATACGATCGCCACTCTCCAGCACGCGGTCCAGTCCAGCGCGGACCCCGCCGCGGCTGCGCTGCGCGACCCGCAGCGCACCTACGACGAATTCGTCAAGCAGGCAAACGACGAGTCGACGCGGCGAGCGGCGCTGCGCGGCCTGATGAAGTTCCGCTTCGCACAGCAGCCGATTCCGATCGACGAGGTCGAGCCCGCCACCGAGATCGTCAAGCGCTTCACGAGTGGCGCGATGAGCCTTGGCGCGCTCAGCCGTGAGGCGCACGAGACGCTCGCGATCGCGATGAACCGGCTCGGCGCGAAGTCGAACACCGGCGAGGGCGGGGAGGACGCGCGGCGCTACACGCCCGACGAGAACGGCGATCTGCGCCGCTCGGCGATCAAGCAGGTCGCGTCGGGGCGCTTCGGGGTGACGATCCACTACCTCGTCAACGCCGACCAGCTCCAGATCAAGATGGCCCAGGGCGCGAAGCCGGGTGAGGGCGGCCAGCTTCCCGGCCACAAGGTCGACGAGTACATCGCGAAGATCCGCAACTCGACTCCCGGCGTCGGGCTGATCTCGCCGCCGCCGCACCACGACATCTACTCGATCGAGGACCTCAAGCAGTTGATCTACGACCTGCGCTGTGCCAACCCGGACGGCTCGGTGTCGGTCAAGCTGGTGTCCGAGGTCGGCGTCGGGACGGTCGCCGCCGGGGTGGCGAAGGCCAACGCCGATCACGTGACGATCTCCGGCCACGACGGTGGCACGGGCGCTTCGCCGCAGTCATCGGTTCAGGCGGCCGGCGTGCCGTGGGAGATCGGGCTCGCCGAGACCCAGCAAACGCTGCTGCTCAACGACCTGCGGTCGCGGATCACGGTCGAGGTCGACGGCCAGCTGAAGACCGGTCGCGACGTCGTGATCGGCGCGCTGCTGGGAGCCGACGAGTTCGGGTTCTCGACCGCGCCGCTGATCGCGATGGGCTGCATCATGATGCGCGTCTGTCATCTCAACACGTGTCCGGTCGGGATCGCGACCCAGGATCCGGTCCTGCGCGAGCGCTTCCGGGGGACTCCCGACCAGGTGACCGCGTATCTGATGTTCGTCGCCGAGGAGGTCCGCGGGCTGATGGCGAGGCTCGGCGTGCGCCGCTTCCAGGAGATGATCGGGCGCAGCGACCTGCTCGAGACCGACGACGCAATCGACCACTGGAAGGCGCGCGGCGTCGACCTCTCGATGATCCTCGCGATGCCGGATCTGCCGCCCGAGATGCCGCGCTCGCGGACGCGCGCGCAGGTCCCGGTGCTCGATGACGCGCTTGACTGGGAGCTCGTGCAGATGTGCGCGCCGGCGCTCGAGCGCGGTGACCAGGTGCGCCACGGTCCGGTGCCGGTCCGCAACGTCAACCGGACGGTCGGCGGCATCCTCTCGGGCGAGATCGCGCGGCGCCACGGGGCGCGCGGCCTGCCCGACGGCACGATCGAGATCTCGTTCTCGGGCTCGGCCGGGCAGAGCTTCGGCGCCTGGCTGGCGCCCGGGGTGACGTTCGCGTTGCGCGGCGAGACCAACGATTACACCGGCAAGGGCCTGTCGGGCGGGATCGTCTCGGTCCGCCCGCCCGAGTCGGCGCGCTTTCGGTCTGAGGAGAACATGATCGTCGGCAACACCGTCCTCTACGGCGCGACCGCAGGTCGGGCGTTCTTCCGCGGGCTCGCGGGCGAGCGGTTTGCGGTGCGCAACTCGGGCGCGACGACGGTCGTCGAGGGGGTCGGCGATCACGGCTGCGAGTACATGACCGGCGGGCGGGTGGTGGTCCTGGGACCGACCGGACGCAACTTCGGCGCCGGGATGAGCGGCGGCGTCGCCTACGTGTACGACAAGGATCGGGGCTTCGAGCGACGCTGCAACCTCGACCTGGTCGATCTCGAAAGGCTCACTGAGGCCGACGACGAGGAGGTCAAAGCGCTGATCTCCGAGCACGCGCAGCGGACGGGCTCGCTCGTCGCGCGCAACGTCCTCGCCTCCTGGGAGCGGCGCCGCGAGCAGTTCGTCAGGGTGATGCCGCGCGACTACAAGCGCGTGATCGCCGAGCGCGCCGAGCGGGCCGAGCGCGAGCGCGAGGAGCCGGTCAGCGCCTGACGCGTGTGCCGCGGTCGCCGGCGAGCCGGATCAGCACCGTGGCCCAGGTCCGAAACGGGCGCCAGCGGTCAGCCAGCTCCGCCAACCACTCGCGCGTCGGCGGCTCTGACCGGCCGTAGTAGTGCGCGGCGTGGGCGAGCACCTTGGGCTCGGGCATCGGCAGCAGCGCGTCGGCGAAGCCCGTCGCGCGGACCACGATCAGGCCCGCATAGAACGGCCCGATCCCGTTCAGCCGCTGGAGCTCGTCAAAGGCACGCTCGGGGCCGAGCGCATGCAGCATCCGCGCGTCGAGGTCGCCGTCGAACGCCGCACCGGCGACCCCGCGCAGGCGGGTCAACTTCTCGAGGTTCAGTCCCGCGAAGCGGTCTCCGAGCGCGAGCAGGTGCTCGGGCTGGGGGAAGGCATGGAGCGTCTCCCCCTCGAGTTCGAAGGTGTCACCGAACTGGATGCTGAGCTCCTCGTGCACGCGCCTACCCTGTGCCGCCGGGCGCCTTGAAGAGATGATCGCCCACGCCGCCGCCTCGTAGGGCGATCCGAACAGGACCGGGCGCTGGCCGGGATGGGCACGCTGGAGCGCGCCGAGAACGGGATCGCTGCGGCCGATCTCCAAAAAGCCGGTGCCGTCGTGGTCGAGCGACACGATGCGCGCTACCTGAGCGAGCGCGACCTTCGCCTCGGCTCCGTCTCGCAGCGTCAGATCGACGTTCACGGGGCCGTTGGGCTCGTCGTCCTGGCGCAGCACCGCTCCCGCATAGCCGCGCCCGCCGTCGACCGGGAACGCGAGCCGCAGCCGGTCGCGCGCGGGCGGCGCGCTGCCCGCGGTCGGACCGAACGCGAACGCGGACGCGGCCCTGAGCGAGAACTCGCCTGAGACCGGCAACTGCGCACTGTGGCGCCGGATCGCTGGCACCCGACGCAATCTATGGAACGAGAACGCCCGTTGGTACCCTCTGCGCCCCATGGGCGAGCTCGGAGCGTTCCTGAATGTCCACCGGGTCGGCTTCGACAAGCGCGATCCGCAGAGCCGCGTCGACGATTACGAACAGTACTTCGGACTGCAGCCGGCGCAGGAGCTGCGCCGCCAGGGGGCGCGGTGCATGGACTGCGGCGTGCCGTTCTGCCACGAGGGCTGCCCGCTGGGCAACCTGATCCCAGATTGGAACGACCTCGTCTACCGCGACAAGTGGCGCGATGCAATCGACGAGCTGCACAGCACCAACAACTTCCCGGAGTTCACGGGCCTGATCTGCCCCGCGCCATGCGAGTCGGCGTGCGTGCTGGCGATCAACGACGATCCGGTGACGATCGAGCAGATCGAGCTGTCGATCGTCGAACGGGCCTTTGCCGAGGGCTGGGTCGTGCCCGAACCGCCGGCGCGGCGGTCGGGCAGGACGGTCGCGGTCGTCGGCGCCGGCCCGGCCGGGATGGCTGCCGCCGCTGAGCTCAACCGCTGCGGGCACGCCGTCACCGTCTACGAGCGCGACGAGGGCCCCGGCGGGCTGATGCGGTTCGGGGTCCCGGACGCGAAGCTCGAGAAGTGGATCATCGACCGGCGCGTCTCGATCCTCGAGCAGGAGGGGATCGAGTTCGTCTACGACACGGACGTCGGGCGCGATCTGACGACCGCCGAGCTGCAGGAGCGCTTTGACGCGCTGGTGATCGCGATCGGTTCCCGGGTTGCGCGCGAGCTCGAGGTGCCGGGCCGCGAGCTTGTCGGCATCCACCCGGCGATGGATTACCTCTACCAGCGCAATCGCTGGGTCGCCTCATCGCAGGGCCGCCCGTTCAGGTCCCCCGAGCCCGGTACCGAGATCAGCGCACGCGGCAAGAAGGTGATCGTGATCGGAGGCGGCGACACCGGCATGGACTGCATCTCGAACTCGCACCGCGAGCAGGCGCAGAGCGTCGCCGTGCTCGACGTCTACGCCGAACTGCCCGCCGGCGGCAGGACCCGCGCCATCCGTGGCCGCTCCCGCCCAAGCGGACCGACACGACGTACGCGCTCGACGAGGGAGGCAAGCGGCGCTGGGGGATCGAGGTGACCGGATTCGGCGGCAAGGACGGGGCCGTGAGCCACGTCTACGCGCGCAAGGTGACCGGAAGCTCCTCCCGCGACCTGACGCCGGTGCCCGGCAGCGAGTTCGTCCTCGAGGCCGATCTGGCGCTGATCGCGATCGGTTTCGAGCACCCCGAGCACGATGGGCTCGTCTCCGATCTCGCGCTGGCGCTCGACCGCCGGGGCAACATCCGGACCGAGCGGACCTACCGGACGTCGGTCGGTCGCGTGTACGCGTGTGGTGACGCCCGGATCGGTCAGTCGCTCGTCGTGACGGCGATCGCCGAGGGCCGCAAGTGTGCCCGGATCGTGAACGCCGACCTCGGTGGCAGCCCGATGGACGCCGACCGAGAGATGCTCTCGGTCGGGGCGTGGAGCGGCGAGGCCGACCACACGCTGCGCCATGAGGCCGAGGCGGCCGGGACCGTGCGGCCCGGCGAGGAGTTCTTCAGCGGTCCGGGGACCCGCGAAAAGCGCCACTGAAGGGGGGAAATCGATGGGAAATAAGCCCGCAGAGGTAGCGTTGCAGACGCCGAGAGGCTAGGCTTGTGGCCGATTGTTGTGTCGTGCTAGGCTAAATGGTGGGTCGGAATTCTGAAGTCCGATTCGGTTTTGGGGCATTTGAGGTTTACTAAAGGCTTGGGACGGGGAAACTCGCCCCTGTCGGTCAGGGAACTGCGCCCCCACTTCCCTGGCTCTCCGGGGGGCCCAGATGGATCTGGGTCCCCCGGTCCTTTTTTGGCTCTCGGTTAGCGTCGCCCGGGCCTCGTCTGGCCCGACCCCGGCGTGTGCGACCGTTTGTCCATGCCCGTCGTCGCCGCAGCTGGCTGTCAGCCATCGGTCGCCTGCACCGTCAGCGATCTGCTCGACTCGGCTGGGAAGTTCTTCTCGCAGCTCGCGAGCCTGAACTGGCTCTCGCTGCTGCTCGGGCTGGCGCTGTTCGCGCTCTACCTGCTGTTGCGCTCGCGCGCGCTGTGGGGCGCGGTCCAGACGGCCTATCCGCGTATCCGCGTCCGCTGGCGAGACGTCTGGGGCGCCTACATGGTCGGCTACGCGATCAACAACGTGTTTCCGCTCGGAGGCGGCAACATCGCGCAGCTGTTCTTGACCCGGGTCGCGATCTCCGAGTCGAGCTACCCGACGATCGCATCGGCGCTCGCGACAGGGGTGCTGTTCGACTGGTTCATGGGCCTGCTGATCATGTGCTTCGCCTTCACGCAGGGCGTCTTTCCGAGACCGCCTGACTTCTCCAAGCTGCCCGCGTTCGACATCAGCTTCTTTGCCTCGAACATGCGCTTCACGCTGTTCGTGCTGACCGCGCTCGGGATCCTGTTCCTGGTCGGCTTCGCGCTGCTGTCAGCGCGGGTGCGGGCCTTCTGGCTGCGAATCAGGCAGGGCCTGACGATCCTGCGCGACCGCGACGTCTACAAACGCAAGATGGCGTCGTGGCAGTTCGCGAGCTGGGTGGCGCGCTTCTTCGCGTATTGGGCGCTCCTTGACGCATTTCACATCGGGGGGTCGGTCCGCAACGCCCTGCTCGTGCTCGCCGTCCAGGTGGTCGCGTCGGTGTTCCCGTTCACGCCCGGCGGCGCCGGCGTCCAGCAGGCGCTGCTGCTCGTGATCTTCAGCCACAGCCCTGAGGTCGCGGCATTCTCGGTCGGGCAGCAGATCGCGATCGCGGTTCTGACTTCGGCGCTAGGGTTTGGAGCGCTGGTTTTCATCTTCCGCTTCAAGAGCTTCAAAGAAGTGATCGCGCGTGGCCGGGAGCATCGCCGAAGCGACCCTGTGAGCGGGGGGCTGAGCCCCGGCGAAACCTGATCGGATCTCCGTTGCCCACTTTCTGCCGTCACAACCGCCTGATCCAGAACTGCCCGATCTGCGCTCGCGAGCAGGACGTCGAGCTGCGGCCGATCGTGACCGGCCCGCGGACCACCCCGGCGCATTCGGGCGGGGCCTCCACGAGCGGAGCCGCCAACGCCGGGGGCGGATCGCGCGGGCGCGCGTCCCGGCCGGCGGCGGGCGTCACCGTCCGGCGCCTGGCGCGCGGCGTCGACGACGGCTACCGCTTCGAGCTCGCGCCGGGGCTGAAGTCGAGCGCCGACGCGCAGCGGCTGGCGGAGGAGCTCGCGTTTGCGGCACGGCGCCTGGATGTGCTCGCGAGCGCCCCGCCCGGCCTCTACGCGACGGTCGGCGACGCGGCCGGCGATATCGAGGAACGCAGCTGGCTCGCGTTTGAGATCGCCTACCTGGGGCCGCTTGACGGCGCGCAGCCGTTCGCGGCGATCGAACGGGGCGCGACGAGCTGGGGCTCGGGTCAGGCGCCCGCGCCCGACGAGCTCGAGCTCGGGCCGCGCACCTCGTACGAGGCGGGCCGCGGCACACGAACGCTCGACGCGTATCGCGCCTGGGCGCAGCGGGCGGGCGCGCAGTCGGCGGCGCTGACCGGCGAGCCGTCGTGGACCCAGGAGCGCCGCTTCGCGCGGGCCTTCGAGCGGCTCGCGTTGCCGGGGCTCCAGCGCGGCGCAAAATTCGACCTGCTGGCGACGCTGGGCAGCCTGGGCACGTACGAGATGCGCGCCGCCTCGCTGTTCTTCAGCGGCAGCGACGTGGTGACGCTCGCCGCCAAGCGTCTGCTTGGGATCGGGGACCCGATGCTGCTCGACCGCCGCGCCACGGGGCTCGCGGAGGCCTGTGGGGTTGCGCTCGAGGCGCTCGACGTCGCGTTCTACAACTGGGAGCGCGGCGAGCGCGCCACGCTGGGCCTGGGCGAGGACAACGAGCCCGATCCGGGAACGCTGGCGGAGGTCGAGGCGGCGCTCGGCCTCTGATCCGGGCGAAATCCTGCACTCCGTCCGGAGCAGGGCCTACCTTCCGGTCGTCCCTATCCACGAGCCGGAGCTTCAATGACCCTCTGCTTCATCGAACCGCAGAACGCCATCCGGGTGATCGCCGACTCGGTCGGGCGAGAAGCGCGCCGCCAGATCCTCGGCGAGGTGGTTCGCGCGTGGGTGGACGAGATCCCCGAGTCAGAGCTCGAGTCCCATTACGCCAAGGCGGTCGCAGACCTTGACGAGCACGATCTGTCGCTGCTCGCCGCCTGGCACGCCTCGCTCGAGGTGGGCCACCCACTTCCAAGCCGCGAGTTCCTGGTCAATGTGTTCCCGTCGCTGGGCGAGAACCGGCGCGAGGCACTGAAGATCGCGGCCGGGTTCCGGGGCGAGGAGGCGTTCGACGCCGGCGTCGGCGAGGACCAGGCGTTCGACACGGTGCTGCCGTGGCTCTCCGACGAGCGCTGCGCGACGCTGGCGGCCGAGTGCCTCGAGCTCTACTGCTGGGACCGGCTCGGCGTCGAGAACTGAGCGCCGCCCGCGCTCGGGGGGCCGCCCGGCGCGTCCGCGCTCGTGTCCGCCCGGCGGCTGCCGGCCGATCGGGCTCGCGCTAGCGGCGCGGGAAGGTGATCAACGCCGCGCTGCCGGCGGGCACCGACAGCGAATAGAGGCCGTTGCGCTCGTCGAGCGCGAGGGGCGCAGGCGGCGGGAGGATGCCGCTGTCGGTGCGGGCGCCGAAGCCCGCCCCGCCGATCGTGACGTGACCTCGCGCATGGACGCCCGGCGCGAGGAGCCGTAGCAGCGTCGCCGGCCCCGCGGTGCCCCTCGGGGCGCGCAGGCCGAGGTTGACGCGCCGCGATGGATTCTCGTTGTCGACCACAGCTCGGACCTGGCCATCGGGGGCGCGCGTCGCCCAGACGCTCAGTCCCGGGGCGTGGCGGGCCGCCGTCGATCTTCAGCAGCCGCGACCCGGGCGGAGCAGCCTGTGAGAACAGATACAGGCCGTAGTAGACCGGCGCGACCCCGGCGCTCCAGCGCCCGCGGGCGTGGCTGAAGGAGAACAGCTGATAGGCCGAATGCGGCAGCGTGTGGAGATTGACGCCGTCGACCCCGAGCCGGGCGAGCTCGAACAGCGCGTCGACCGCCCACAGCGAGGACGCGAAGACATCGCTGACGCCGCGTTTGCCGTGGCAGGCGACCGAGTTGAGCTCGTCGATCCGTAGCTTGCGGCCGGCAGCGTGCGCGAGCTGGACGTAGCGGGCAATGCCGGCCGCCATGGCAGCGGTCGAGTAGCTCGACAGCAGGTTCGGGACCGTCGGGTACTGGGGCGAGGTCGGCGCGACGAAGCAGTTGCGCAGCGGGTAGCGGTGGATCGTCAGGTAGCGCAGCCGGGGATTGCCGGCCATGAAGCTGGTCATCATCTCGGTCCACGAGCCGTGCACCGGCTTGGGACCGGCGGCGAGCGCGGGCCCGGCCAGCGGCAGCGCCGGGAGCCTGCGCGCGATCGCCCGAAACTGATTCGCGTACTGCGGATAATCAAAGCTCGGGGGGCGCGTCAGGACCGGGCTTCCCGACGCCGTCCGGTAGGCGGCGATCTTGTTGTAGACGTTCGGCTCGTTGCCGATCTCGAACGCCTGCAGCGAGCCCTTGAACGCCTGCACGTCGCGCCGCGCCTCGGCGGCCGCCAGCGCCGGCTGGTCGGCGCCGAGGTTGATCCCGACCATCAGCTTCGCGCCGAGCGCGTGGATCGGCGCGGCAGTCGTCGCGTACCAGCTGGGCGTGAGCTTGTAGGTGACCTGTGGCGGAGGATGGATGCCGGGCGTCGGCACCCACGAGGCGTCGGTGCTGTCGCCGCCGATCCGGATCACCGGCGCCTGTCCGGGGGACAGGTTGCGGATCAGCTGGATGAAGACCGGGTTGATCCGGCGCGGATCCGAGCCCGTGTAGTCGCGGATCGCCTGAAACTCGATCGAGAAGCCGAGGAAACCGGGCTGGATCGGCCTGCCCTCCGGCGCTCCCGATCGTGAGCGCGAAGTCGGGCTTGACGGGCGGCGCGGTGACCATCGGCGGAGCCTGCGGATCGCCACTTCCGGTCGCCGTCACGGCGGAGATCACGAGTGCCGCCGCCGCGAGCGCGGCCACAACTCCGAGCGCGCCGAGCGCGCGCAGTCGCGCCGAACGGCGGTTCACGCCCCGGTCGCCTCCGCGCGATCGGAGCTGTCGGCCTTCGGCGATGGACCGCCGCCATCGGCGAGGATCGCTTCGACCTCCTCGATCGCCTGCTCGGTGGATTGAAACCAGACCGCGCGCATGCCGAGCGCGCGGGCGCCGGCGCAGTTGGCCTCGATGTCGTCGATGAACAGTGCCGCCTGCGCGCTGACCCCCAGCCGCTCGAGCGTCAGCTCGTAGATCCGGCGCTCGGGCTTTCGAGCGCCGACGAACGCGGAGTCGACGACCACCTCGAAGATCTCGTCGATCGGCAGCATCGCGCGCCAGCGCGCCTCCCATTCGCGGACGTTGTTGGTGCAGATCGCGAGCTTGTAGCCGCGGCGGCGCAGCTCGCGCATGTACTCGATCACCGGCTCGTTGGGCTCAAGGTTGGCGAAGTAGCGCTCGCCGAACCCGTCGAGCGTCGACCGGCCGCCCGAGCTGGCGCGAGAGTTGCTCGGCGAGCGAGTCCAGGAACTCGGGCTCGCTCAGCCGCCCGGTCTCGAGCTCGAACAGCGGGTTGGCGCCGAGGCGCACGCCGAACGCCGCGATCGCGGTCCCGAGCTGCTCGAGCGAGATCCCCGAGGTCTCCTCGAAGACCGCGAACGAGCCCGCCAGCGGCGACGTGAGCACGCCCCCGAAATCGCTGATCACGGCCTCGATGCTCACGATCGGCGTTGCTAGAAGCGCGCGAGCAGGTAGACGCCGGTCCCGTCGAGCCCCCCGGTGTGACATCGCAGCGGCGTCACCTGAAGGGTGATCCCGTCGCCGTCGATCGCCGCCCCGGGACCGGTCGCCTCGGCGGCCGCGCGCCGCGGGTACTGCTCCTCGCCGTCAGCCGATCCAGAGCTCGAGGCTCGCGCGCGCGGGTCGGCCGTCGGCGACGAAGGTCGTCGACAGCCGCGGCTCGTCGACCGCGATCCAGCCCTCGGGCTCGAATACGGTCGCCGCGATCAGATCCGACTCATGGCCCTTGCCGGAATCGGGGCGCAGCGCCAGCAGCGCGACGCCGCGGTCGGGCGCGAACCACCCCGAAACCCCGCGCACCGACTCAAGGCGCTTGTTCCGCGGGCTCTCGCTCGCGCCGTACGTGCCGAGGCAGCGGACGTCGCGGCGTGCGTCGGCGACGGTGAGCGTGCCCTCCACCTGGCACAGCTCGCCCGCTCCGGCGGCGCCATCGTGGGCGATCGGCGTGGCGCGCAGGTCGAATGCCCGTCGCCGCTGACGGTCCAGCCCGACGGAGCGTCGCCCACCGAAACCATCCCGGAGCCGGTGCCGGCTGGCGTGGAGAACACGATCGCGGCCGCGCCGGCATCGACCGCGGTGCCCCAGATCGCGCCCTCGAGGTCGCCGAACGCGAGCACCCGAACCCGTGACGGTGGCGCGTCCGTCATCGAGGCAGCTGCGTGCGCTTCGACGTCGGTCGCGGTCGAGTCGACGTCGTAGCGTCGCGGGCCTCCCGCAAAGCGGCACCGACCAGGCGGCTGCGGAAGTTGCGCACGAGCCCCGGCGCACGAGCGCGCGCGTCGGTGGCGCCAGCAGCACCAGCCCGAGCAGATCGGTGATGAAGCCGGGCACGATCAGCAGCGCGCCGCCGGCGACGCCGAGCGCGCCGTCGACGACCTCGTTGCCGGGCGGCCCGCCGGCGGCGACCGCGCGCCCGAAAGCGCCGCCACGCCGACCGTCCCTGCGGCGCGCAGCAGCCAGACGCCGAGCGGCCAGCGTGATCGCCAGCGCCAGGAGCGTCGCGAGCACGCCGATCAGCTCGGCGACCTTGATCGCGACGAGCAGTTCGGCGACGGGCCAGAGGATCAGTAGCAGGAGGGCAACCATCGTCACGCTAAGGCTAGGACGCTCGCAAGATATGACGAAGAGATCGCGGACGGCACCCCGCGGGCGGACCGCAATCCGGCGATCAGGCGAACGCGGTCGCCGGGCCCTGCATCTTGACGCCCGGCAGCCGGTGCAGGCCGACCGCCTCGATCAGCGTCTGGATCTGCGGCTGGGCGCCGCACAGCAGGATCGCGCGTCCGTGAGCGCGCAGCCGGCGGGCGAGCATGGCGAGGTCGATCATCAGCGACGGATCGGCGAACACGAGCTCGCGACAGGTCGACGGTGACGTCCGCCTGGGCATGCATCGCACGCGTCAGGGCCTGCCTCCGGAACCCCTGTGTGTTCCGGTCCTCGTCACCGCTGCAGCGAAGCGTCGGCGGCTTGTCATCGAAGTCGACGATTGCGCAAACCTACCCAACGCAGCGGTCAGATGACACCACCTCGGGTTATTTTTCAACCCGCCGTTCAGGATTCCCTGCTATTTGCGAATTCTGCTCGTGGCCGAAATCGCGCTCGAGTCTCGTACACTGGACGTCATGGCAACAGTTGAAGAGGTGACCGATGTCCTCAGAGACGTGATCGACCCCGAACTGGGGCTCGATTTCGTCGAACTCGGGTTGATCTATGACGTCGAGGTCAGGACGGAACGGTCCGGGTCACGTACACGCTGACGAGCCCCGGCTGCCCGATCGGCCCGCAGGTCTCCGAGCAGATCGAGGAGTTCGTCTCAGAGCTCGACGGCGTCACCGACGTTCAGCCGACGATGACGTTCTCGCCCGCGTGGACGCCTGACCGGATGAGCGAAGACGCGAAGTTCGCGCTCGGGTTCTAGCGGCCCGGCGTCGAGACGAAAGGATCGTCAGCCGCCGCCGTGCAGCTCGCGGTCGAGGTCGATCGCGCGGATGTCGTGCTCGCTCGGGAGCTTGTCGAGCACGGCCGCGACGACGTCCTGGACGTCGTGCTCGTCGCGTCCCAGGTCGTCGAACAGCGACTTGAGCGCCGTGTGGACGATCTTCATCTGGGCGGCCGTCAGCTCGAGCCGGTAGGCGGTCTGGCCCGGCTTGATCAGGTCCTCGTCTGTGGTCATGTTGGCGTTGCTCCGAGCTACGGGTTGGCTAAGGCTCCGAGCGCCGGCGCGCGGGGCGGCTGCCACGCTGGCGCTTGGCGCGCATGTCGGCGGCCGGGCCGCGCTTGGGTCGCGCGTGGTCTGTTGGGATGAACGGCGCCGGGGCGCCCTGGGACGTGGTCTCGTCACCGTCGGCCCGCGTCGGCTCGCGCCCGGCGCCGTCGTCGCCGTCAGCGTCGGTTCTCGCCGCTCGGTCGCCGGCGCCACCGACCTCGGCGCCGCTGCGCTGGCGGGCGACGTTGACCAGCTCGGCGAGCGAGGCGGCGATCCCCTCGGCGACGACGTCGATGTCCGGCATCGCGTCGTAGTCGCCGAGCAGACCGAAGTCGATGCCGCCGTTGTAGGACATGATCGCGATCGCGAGCGCGTGGTTCTCGGGTAGGAAGGCGACCGGGTAAAGGTCCTCGAGCTGGCGGCCGAGCACGTAGAGCGGGACCTGGGGGCCGGGGATGTTCGTCACGATCAGGTTGAACAGGCGGGTCGAGAAGTTCAGCCGCGAGGCCTGCGCGAGCACCGTCGGCGGCGCGAGGTCGTTGACCGCGGTCAGGGTCGCGGCGCCGACCGCCTGCTTTGACTCCTTGAGCCCGTCCATCGCGTTGCGCACGAATCGCAGCCGGGCGACGGGATCGTCGATATAGACCGGCAGCGGACCGCGCATCACGACGAGCTTGTTGCCGAGCGAGTGGCGCTGGTCCTTGGTCCGCACCGAGACGGGGACCAGGGCGCGCATCTCGAGCCCCTCGGTCCGGATCCCGCGCGAGCGCAGCCAGGTCGCAAGCGCGCCGGAGACGACCGTCAGCACGACGTCGTTGACGGTGCCGCCGAGCGCGTTCTTGACCTCCTTGAAGTCCGACAGCTCGGCGCGCACGACCGCGTAGCGCCGGTGGGGCCCGATCGGGACGTTGAGCGGCGTCTCGGGGGCGGGGTTCAACCCCGCCCAGACGAGCTCGCCGAGGCCTTCGGCGGCGTCGCGCAGTGAGCCGAGCGTCGATGTGGGCCTGGTCGCGGCGCCGACGGCCCGGGCGCCGAGCCCGACCGTCGTCGTCACGATTCCGCGGACGCCGGCCGCCACGAGCTCGGCGCCAGACGGCTCGCGGTGGGGCCGCCACGGCTCGAGATCCTCGGCCGGCGGCGCGGGATCGCGGTCGACGTCGAACAGGACGGTCGCGAGATCGACGCCCGAGACGCCGTCGACGAGCGAGTGATGGGTCTTCGAGATGATCGCGAAGCGCCCATCGGCGAGCCCCTCGACGAGCCAGTTCTCCCACAGCGGCTTGGATCGGTCGAGCTGCTGCGAGGCGACGCGCGACGCGAGCAGGAACAGCTGCTCCTCGGTGCCGGGAGCGGGCAGCGCGGTGTGCCGGACGTGATACTCGAGGTTGAAGTTCGGATCGTCGACCCACAGCGGGCGCCCGGCCTCCAGCGGCGGCGTCGCGAGCTTCTGTCGGTAGCGCGGCACGAGGTGCAGCCGCGAGCGGACGTGATCGAGATAGTCCTCGAACGGCGGGGCGGGGCCCTCGAACAGGAGCACCCCGCCGATGTGCATGTGCGACGCGTGTCCCTCCTGATGCAGGAACGAGGCGTCGATCGAGGTGAGGCGGTCGAGGTGCTGCTGGGGTGCCATCTGACTCCCTACAAAGCGGTGCAGGATGGGACGGAGAAGCCTACCCGCATGTCGCGGCGGCGGTAGGCTTGCAGGCACGTGACCTGGGATTTCGCGACCGAGCCCGAGTTCGAAGCCAAACTGGAGTGGATGCGCACGTTCGTGCGCGAGAACGTCTGGCCGCTGGAGACGCTCGCCGGCGAGCTCGGATGGGAGGGGCTGCGGCGCGCCGCGAAGCCGCTCCAGGAGGAGGTCAAGGACCAGGGCCTGTGGGCGGCGCACCTCGACCCCGAGCTCGGCGGTCAGGGCTTCGGGCAGGTCAAGCTCGGCCTGATGCACGAGATCCTCGGATCGAGCCCGATCGCGCCGCTGATGTTCGGCAACGCGGCGCCGGACTCGGGCAACTCCGAGATCCTCGCGCTCGCCGGCACGCCCGAGCAGCAGGAGCGCTACCTGCACCCGCTGCTCGCCGGCGACCTGAAGTCGGCGTTCAGCATGACCGAGCCCGACACGGCCGGCTCGGACCCGACGCTGCTGCAGACGCGCGCCGTCCGCGACGGCGACGAGTGGGTGATCAACGGCCACAAGTGGTTCTCCTCCAACGGCTCGATCGCCGACTTCCTGATCGTGATGGCGGTCACCGACCCCGACGCGCGGCCGCACCAGCGCGCCTCGATGCTGATCGTCGACGCCGACAGCCCGGGCGTCACGATCGTCCGCGACGTCGCGACGATGGAGCACCCGTACGAGAGCTTCGGGCGCTACGGCAACCACGCCGAGATCCTCTACGAGAACGTCCGCGTCCCGGCCGACGCGCTGCTCGGCGCCGAGGGAGCGGGTTTCCTGATCGCCCAGCAGCGCCTCTACCCGGGCCGCATCCACCACTGCATGCGTTGGCTCGGCGTCGCGCGACGCGCGTTCGACATGCTCTGCGAGCGCTCGCTGTACCGCTACGCGCACGGCTCGGTGCTCGGCCAGCACGAGACGGTCCAGAACTGGATCGCCGACTCCGAGGCCGAGATGCAGGCGGCGCGGCTGATGACGCTGCACGCGGCGTGGAAGATGGACACCGAGGGCGTCGCCGCGGCGCGCAAGGAGATCGCGATGATCAAGTTCTACGGCGCCAAGGTCCTGCACGACGTGATCGATCGCGCGCTCCAGGCCCACGGCGGCCTCGGCTACTCGACCGACCTGCCGCTCGAGGCGATGTACCGCTTCGCCCGCGCGGCGCGGATCTACGACGGACCCGACGAGGTCCACCGCGCGTCGGTCGCCCGCCAGGTGCTGCGCGGCTACGAGGCGCCGCCTGACGGCGTCCCGAGCGAGTTCATCCCGGCGCGGCGCGAGGCGGCCCGCGAGCAGTTCGCCGAACTGCTCGAGGCCGCTACCGCCAACGACTGACCTGCGCCTACACTTCCCGGGATGGCGAAATACGTCCCGGAAACGATTTTGCTCGCGTCGCCGCGCGGCTACTGCGCGGGCGTCGACCGCGCCGTGCAGACGGTCGAGCAGGCGCTCGAGCTGCACGGAGCGCCCGTCTACGTGCGTAAGGAGATCGTCCACAACAAGCACGTCGTCGAGCAGTTGCGCGAGCGCGGCGCGGTGTTCGTCGAGTCTGAATCGGACGTCCCCGAGGGCGCGACGGTCGTCTTCTCGGCCCATGGAGTCGCGCCCAGCGTGCACTCCAACGCCGAGCAACGGCGCCTACAGACGATCGACGCCACCTGCCCGCTCGTGACCAAAGTCCACGTCGAGGCGCGCAAGTTCGCCTCCGAGGACTACACGATCGTCCTGATCGGCCACGCTGGACACGAGGAGGTCGAGGGCACGATGGGCGAGGCGCCCGAGCACATCGTCCTGATCGAGGACGAGGCGCAGGTCGACGAGCTCGAGGTCAAGGACCCCGACAAGGTCGCCTACATCTCGCAGACGACGCTGTCGGTCGACGAGACGCTGTCGATCATCAGGCGGCTGCGCGAGCGCTTTCCGGCGATCATCGGTCCTCGGACCGATGACATCTGCTACGCGACCACCAACCGGCAGGCCGCAGTCAAGCAGCTCGCGCGCGAGTCCGACCTCGTGCTCGTGATCGGCTCGCGCAATTCCTCGAACTCCAACCGGCTGGTCGAGGTCGCCCGCGAGCACGGCGCCGACTCCTACCTGATCGACAACCAGACACAGGTCCGCGAGGCGTGGCTCGAGGGCAAGCGGGTGGTCGGGATCACGTCGGGCGCGAGCGCGCCGGAGGAGCTCGTGCAGCGACTCGTGGAGTTCTTCCGCAGCCGTGGCACGGAGGACGTTCGCGAGCTCGAGGTCGTCTCCGAGGACGTCCGCTTCATGCTCCCGAAGGTCATCCGCCAGGCGATGGCGGGCCAGAGCTCGTAAAGAGCCCGAAGCTCCAGGGCCATAGACACTGCGCACGCTGGTCGTCTCCGATCTGCACCTCGGATCACACTCCAAGCGCGACGTGCTGCAGAGCGCCGAGGAACGCGCGTCGCTGCTGGCGGCCGCCGCGCAGTGTGATCGCCTGGTCCTGCTCGGGGATCTGATCGAGCTTCGCCACGGGCCCGAGCACCAGGCGCTGGAGGCGGCGCACGAGCCGCTGACGGAGGTCGGTCGCGCGCTGGGCGCCGACGCCGAGGTCGTGATCGTGCCCGGCAACCACGACCACCAGCTGCTCGCGGGGTGGTTGCAGCGCCGCGCGCGCAACGGACGGCCGCCGGCGCTCGGGCTCGGGACACGGGTCGAGATCGAGCCCGAGGACTCGCTCGCGCAGATCGCGGGTTGGATGGGGCCCGAGCGCGTCAGTGCCCAGTACCCGGGGATCTGGCTGCGGCCCGACGTGTACGCGACCCATGGCCACTACGCCGACCTGCACATGACGATGCCGACGATCGAGCGCCTCGCGGCGGGCGTGATGGGCCGGATCGTCGGCCTCGGCCCCGGGGGTCCGCACAGCGCCGAGCAGTACGAGGCGGCACTGGTGCCGATCTACGCGTGGATCCACGCGATCGCGCAGCGGATCGCCCCTGAGCTCGGCGGGCACCTCCACGGCGGCTCGGTGCGCGGCTGGAACGCGCTGACGGGGTCGGGCCGGCGCAACGCTCGCCGGCGCGCGCTGGCGGCCGCCTTCCCGGCGCTGATCTTCGCGCTCAACCGTGCCGGCGTCGGCCCCCTGTCGGCCGATCTGTCGGGGCCGGCGCTGCGGCGCTCGGGTCTGCGCGGAGCCGAGCAGGCGCTGGCGCGTACCGGGGTCGCGGCGCCCTACGTGATCTTTGGCCACACGCACCGCGCCGGTCCGCTGCCGGGCGACGACGGCGGCGAGTGGCGCACGACCTCCGGGACGCAGCTGGTCAACAGCGGCTGCTGGGTCAGCGAGCCGAGCTTCCTTGGTCCCGATCCCTCGCGCAGCCCATACCGCGTGGGGTTCGCGGTCTGGGTGCAGGAGAGCGGCCCGCCGCGGCTCGTCAACCTGCTCGACGCGTAACCGGCCGTCTCACGCCAGCCCGGGCGTGAAGCAGACCGCGTGGCACCTGACGCCGGCGCCGATCTCGAGCTCGAGCGTGCCGGACGTGCTGCGCTCGTGGGCGATCAGCTCGTAGGCGCCCGGGTACGTCACGGCGATCGTGCGACCGTTGGCGGTCACGGTCCCGGATCCGGCGAGCACGGCCCAGACGCCGCCGGCCTCGTACGGGCCGCTGTACGGGCCGGCGACGTCTTCGCTCTGCAGCGTCAGCAACGCGCCCGGCGCATCCTCGGGGCGGATCGGCGCAAGCGGCGGGCGCTGGACGCCGAGTAGCTCCTGGATAGCGAGCTCGGTCTCCTCGTAGGCCCCCTCGCCGTAGTGGTACTCGAACAGCTTGAGCTCCTGGTCAAACAGGTAGCGCGCGGGCCAGCCGAGATTCCCGTAGTCGCGCCAGAGCTCGAGCTCGGAGTCGACCAGGACCGGGTAGGGGATCTCGAGCCGCGCCGCCGCCTCGCGAACCGCGTCGGGGTCCGCGGAGGGCTCAAAACCCGACGCGTGGACGCCGATCACGCGCAGGCCTTCGGCCCCGTAGCGCCCGTGCCAGGCCTTGACGTACGGGAGCGTGCGCAGCGAGTTTGGCCGGCAGAAGTCCCAGAACTCGATCAGCACCGGGTGCCCGAGCTGCTGATCGAGGCGCAGCGTCGAGACGTTGATCCACTGCCTGCTGCGCGGAAACGGGGGAGCGGCGATGTGGTCGACGGGGGCGCGCATTCGGGACCGATCGTAGATCGGCGCGTCTACAACATCCATTCATGCTGGATCGGTTATATTCCTGATATGGCATCTACATGGCTGGCACTCTCCGATCGGCATCGGCGCGCCGCGATCGAGCTGCTGCGCGAGCGGCCACGGACGGTCAACGAGCTCGTCGACGAGCTCGGCCTGAGCCAGCCCGGCACCTCCAAGCACCTGCGCGTGCTGCGAGAGGCGGGGCTCGTGCGGGTCAAGCCGGAGGCGCAGCGCCGCGTGTATGAGATCGACCCCGGTCCGTTGGCCGAGCTCGACGCCTGGCTGGCGCCGTATCGCGCGCTCTGGGACGCGAGCCTCGATGCCCTCGAACGCCACCTCGAAAGGAGACACGATGCAGACGACGGGCACCTACACGGAGCTTGACGGTCAGCCGGTGGTGCGCTTCGAGCGCACCGTCCCGCACCCGATCCAGGCCGTCTGGGAGGCGATCACCGACCCCGCGCAGCTCGGGGAGTGGTTTCCGACGACGGTCGAGTTCGATCGGCTCGAGGAGGGCGCGCCGATCGCGTTCAGGTTCGCGCACGACGGCTACCCACCGATGAGCGGCGAGATGCTCGAGGTCGCGCCCCCGCACCGGCTCAGCTTCACGTGGGGCGACGACCGGCTGACGTTCGAGCTCGAGCGCGGCGACGACGGCGCCGGCTGCCGGCTGGCGTTCTCGGTCGCGCTGGACGGCGCCGACAAGGCCGCGCGCGATGCCGCGGGCTGGGACCAATGTCTCGATATGCTCGGCCTTGTGGTCGACGGGCGCACCCCTGACCGGCCCGCGCCGAGCGACGATTGGCGCGTCTACTACGAGGAGTACAAGCGCCTCGGGCTCCCCGCGACGGCGCCGATTCCCGAGTAGGAGACGGCGCTACACTCTATGAAGTATTGAATCCTTACCGCCTTTGAGGAGTTTTCAGCGATGAGCCCTTCGGGAGCCGAAGTTCTCCGCCAGATCAAGAGCAGGATCGACGAGGTCGACCCCGCGGTTGTGCGCGAGCAGGTCTCCAACGGCGCGGTCGTGGTCGACGTGCGCGAGGCCGAGGAGTGGTCGAGCGGCCACATTCCGGGCGCCAAGCATGTTCCGAAGTCCTACCTCGAGTCGCGGATCGAGGGCGCCGCGCCCGACCATTCCCAGCACGTGATCCTCTACTGCCAGTCGGGCAACCGCTCGGCCTGGGCGGCGCGGACGCTGCTCGACGACCTCGGCTACGAATGGGTCGAGTCGATGACCGGCGGGATCACGCTTTGGAAGGACCGTGGCTACGACGTCGAGCGGCCGCGCGCGATGACCGCGGAGCAGCGCGAGCGCTACTCGCGCCACCTGCTGCTGCCCGAGGTCGGAGTCGACGGCCAGCAGAAGCTGCTCGACGCCAAGGTGCTGCTGCTCGGTGCCGGCGGGCTCGGCTCGCCGGCGGCGCTCTACCTCGCGGCCGCCGGCGTCGGAACGCTGGGAATCGTCGACGACGACGAGGTCGATTTGTCGAACCTCCAGCGCCAGGTGATCCACTCCTCGGAGCGGATCGGCGTGCCGAAGGTCGACTCGGCCGAGCAGACGATCACGGCGCTCAACCCGGATGTGCAGGTCAACAAGTACCCGGTCCGGATCGGCCCCGACAACATCATGGACATCCTGCCGGGCTATGACATCGTCGTCGACGGGCTCGACAACTTTCCGACGCGATATCTGCTCAATGACGCCTCGGTGAGGCTCAAGATCCCTGTGGTGTCGGCCGCGATTCTCGGCTTCGAGGGGCAGTTGTCGGTCTTCAAGCCATACGACGGCCCCTGCTACCGCTGCCTGTTCCCGGTGCCACCGCCCGCCGAGCTCGCGCCCTCGTGCGGTGCCAACGGCGTGCTGGGCGTGCTCCCAGGGACGATGGGCCTGCTGCAGGCCACCGAGGTGATCAAGCTGATCCTCGACGAAGGCGACACGCTCGTCGGCCGGCTGCTGATGTACGACGCGCTCGCCGCGCGCGTGACCGAGGTCAAGGTCCGCCGCGACCCCGATTGCCCGATCTGCTCGCGTGAGCCCGAGGAGATCTCCGACGAGGAGCTCGGCGTGTTCCCCGACTACGAGGCGTTCTGCGCCGGTGCCCATTAGGGTTCACCGATGGCCACGATCAGGATTCCCCCCGTGCTGCGCCCGTCGGTGGGCGGCGAGAAGGAACTGAGCGCTGACGGCTCATCGGTCGGCGAGATTCTGCGTTCTGTGGCCGAGAGCCACCCTGAGACCGAGTCGCAGCTGTTCGCGGCCGACGGCGGTCTGAACCGATACGTCAACGTGTACCTCAACGACGAGGACGTCCGCGTGCTCGACGGGCTCGACACATCGGTCGGCGCGACCGACACGCTGGTGATCCTGCCCGCGATGGCCGGAGGCGCGCGCTAGCGACGCGCTTGCGGGAGGCGGGCGCCGGCAACGCGCTGGCGGATGCCCGAACCTCGCTACACTTCGTAAAGCAATGGCCGCCGAGAGCTTGCAGAACAAGCCCTGCGGGGGACGTTATGGCGACATCGTCCAGGCGATCGGCCATACGCCGCTGATCGAGCTCAAGCGCCTCAGCCCGAAGCCGGGCGTGCGCATCTGGGCCAAGCTCGAGTCGCGCAACCCGACTGGGTCGGTCAAGGACCGCGTCGCGCGCGCCCTGATCGAGGACGCCGAGGACAAGGGGCTGATTTCCCCGGGTCAGACGATCCTCGAGCCGACGTCGGGTAACACCGGCATCTCGCTGGCGATGATCTGTGGGCACAAGGGCTACCCGCTGAAGGTCGTGATGCCTGAGAACGTGACCCCCGAGCGGACCGAGCTGCTGCGTATGTACGGCGCCGAGATCGTCTACACGGAGGGCTCCAAGGGCTCCAACGGGGCGGTCGAAAAGGCGCTTGACATGGCCGAGCACGACGCCTCGTACTACATGCCCTACCAGTACGGCAACCGCGCCAACCCCGACGCGCACTACAACGGCACGGCGCTCGAGATCCTCGAGGAGCTCGACGACGTGGCGGCGTTCGTGGCCGGGCTTGGCACGGGGGGGACCCTGATGGGCAACGGCCGTAGGCTCAAGGAGGAGCTCGGCGATGACGTCAAGATCGTCGCCGCCGAGCCGATGCAGGGCGAGCCGGTCCAGGGCCTGCGCTCGCTCGAGGACGGCTTCATTCCGCCGATCATCGACATCAGCCTGCTGGATCGCAAGATCTTTGTCACCAACCTCGACGCGATCGTGTTCACCCGCAAGCTGCTCGACGAGGAGCGCGTTTTCGCCGGCGTCTCGTCGGGCGCAATCGCCCGCGTCGCCGTGCGGATCGCCGGCGAGCTCGACGAGGGCAACGTCGTCTTCATCGTCTGCGACGACGGCTGGAAGTATTTGTCCTCGGGCATCTACACGCGCCCCGTCGAAGAGATCGAGAACCTGGACTCCACCGTCTGGTGGTGAGCGAAGACGAAGGTTGCGCGCGGCGGGCGCTGCTGCGCGGTGCCGGTGCGGCGCTTGTCGGCGTCGGGGCGCTGGGGCTCGCGGCATGTGGGTCGAGCGAGAAAACCGGCGTCACGGCGGTCAAGAAGGTCAGTCAGCCGGTCGAGCGGGCGGACATCGAGATCCTCGGCGGGCTGCTCGATCTCGAGCGTCGCACGGTCGCGGCGTATACGGCCGGGATGCCGCTGCTGCGCCGTCCGGAGGCCAAGATGGCCAAGCAATTCCTGTTCGAAGAGCTCCAGCACACCGGCGAGCTGCTGGGACTGATCAACGCGGCCGGCGGCGACGATCCCGCGCGGGCGGCGAGCTACGACCTCGGCCATCCGCGCGACGGCGCGGAGGTGCTCGCCCTCTTCCACACGCTCGAGCGGGCCCAGATCGCGGCCTACCTGCACGCGATCCCGCGCCTGAAGCCGGGGCCCGTGCGGGCGGCGGCGGCGACGATCCTCGCCAGTGACGCCCAGCACATCGCGATCCTGCGGTTGACCCAGGGGCTCCCGCCCGCTCCCTCACCGTTCGTGACGGCTGCCGAATGAAGGCCGAGCGTCAGACGACGACCCGGCGCGGGCTGCTGATCACCGGGGCCGGAGCGGCGGCCGCCGCGACGCTCGGCGGCGCGGTCGCGGCCGGCACCGCGCACGCGTCGGGGAGACCGCACGGCGACTCCGAGGCGATGCACCTCTATCGCCTGCTGAGCGTCGAGCTGCTGATGCTCTTCACCTATGACCACATCATCGCCTCACCGCTCCTCAGCGCGCGGACGCGGCGCGCCCTATTGCCGCTGCGGGCGCACGAGCGGGCACACGTCCACGTGCTCGCTGCCCAGCTCGCGGCGCTCGGCGCCGTGGCGCCGTCGCCGCCTGCCAACGTCGCCACGGCTGACATCGACCTCGCGCGCCGGCGCGTCAAGGGACGGCTCGGCCAGCTGCGCGGCGAACGGGATGCACTCCGGCTGCTGCTCGCGACCGAGCGCGTCGTCGTCGGCGCGTACTTCGTCGCGTTGACGACGCTCGAGGACCGGCGGCTGATCGTGCTCGCCGCACAGATCATGGCCAACGACGGTCAGCACGAGGCTCTGATCGGCGAGCTGCTCTACCCCGGGGACACGCCGAAGGCGGTCCCGTTCGGCCTCGTGCAAGGCGTCCAATGAGGCGCTGCTAGCCTCGGCCCGCGATGCGGATTGCACGCCAGCTGTACGACGAGATCGTCGCTCACGCGCGGGCGGATGCGCCGAACGAGTGCTGCGGGATGATCGCCTCGCGCGACGGCGACGCGGTCCGGGTCTACCGAGCCGCAAATACAGCGGCGAGCCCGCTGCGCTACGAGATCGACGGCGCCGAGCAGTACCAGATCCAGATGGCGATCGACGACGCCGATCTCGAGCTCGGCGCGATCTACCACTCGCACACGCGCAGTGCGCCGTACCCGTCCCAGACCGACATCAACCTCGCGTTCTACCCCGAGGCGCTGTACGTGATCGTGGGGCTCGCCGGCGACGAGCCGGAAGTCAAGGCCTACGAGATCCGCGACGGCATGGTCATCGATGCCGAGCTGCGCCTGGTCGCCGACGGAGAGTCCGGGTGAGCTGATGCGCACTCAGCAGGGCGGGGTGGGCGAATTGGTCTGTCCGGCCTGCGGCTCGCGGTTCTCGGCCGAGGAGCGCTTCTGCCCGTCGTGCGCGTTGCCGCTGGTCCACGACGACGACGTCGAGCTCGAGACCTCCGAGAGCCACCGACGGGCGCGAAAGATCAAGCCCCAGCTCGGCGAGGGCGAGCTCGTGCGGGTCACCGGCTCACGCAACCTCGCCGAGGCCGAGTTCATCCAGGGGCTGCTGCTCGAGGAGGGCGTGCCGAGCATGCTGCGCCGCAGCGCCGGCTTCGACGTGCCCGACTTCCTCGCGGCCGGCCCGCGCGACGTCCTGGTACCCGCCGCGGGCGTCGACACGGCGCGCGAGGTGCTGCTCCAGGCCGAGCTGATCGACGCTGAGCCGCAGGGTTCGCCGGTCGCCCCCGGCAAGCTCCTGATCGGCCTGCTGGTGGCGCTCGCGTTCGGGGCGCTGATCGTATGGCTGGCGACGCTGGCCGGGCACGCCTCAGGCGCCGAGCCCCAGCGGGCGCCGTGCGCGGGAGCGCCCGCCGGTCAGAGCGGGCCCGCGAGCCGCGTCAGGTGCGAACGCCACGCCTCCTCACTGCGTCGCAGCGGACGGCCCCCGAATACGTCGGCGAGCGCGGCGCTCGGACCCCGCGCCTCAAGCCGCATCGCGAATGCCGCCGCCGTCGGCTCGCCCTCCTCGCGGGCGAGCAGGTCGATCACCGTCCCGCCGAGCAGGGTCGCGTCGCGCAGCCCCGGCGGAAAGCGCGGCTGACCGCCCTCGTGCAGGCGTCGCGCGATCGCCGGCCGAGCGTGCTCGGTCTGCCCTGAGAACCACCGCGCGGTGCCCTCGAGCAGCCACGCCCACCGCAGTTCCCGCCGGACCCGGATCGCACGCATCACGCCCCGCAGATCGCGGTTGTTGTCGATGATCACGCGCCGTGCGTAGAGCGACGCCGCGCTCAGCGCGAGCATCTCGCGCGAGCCCTCGACGCTCGACGCGCGCGTCCGCAGCAGCGCGGGGGAGAGGACGTGCAGCTCGCTCTCCCCGGACCACCCGGCAACGTAGCGGCGCGCCGCCGGGTCGGTCATCAGCCACATCAGCGGCATCACCGGGTTGGTCATCGTCAGCGACGCGACGCTGTCGTGCAGCACGACCGTGATCTCGTCGACCCGCCGCGCGAACAGTCCCTCCATTCGCGCGGCGACGAGCGACAGCGACTCGAGCACGCGGCGCGCGTCGCGCGCATCAGACTCGTCGTGGCGGGCGCGAAACCCTCCCAGGCGCGATTCGACCCATGTCATTGCAGTCCACGTCGCAGCGGGCAGGGACGAATATCCCGCACCCACAGCGGGTACTTGCGGCGGCGCTGCGGCGGGCGCCTAGACGAGCACCGGCTGACGGTCCGAGGCAATCGAGGCGATCTCCTCGGACGCGCGCTCGAACTCCTCGTCGGACAGCACCGGCGTGCCCTCGAATGGAAGCTCGCGTGTCAGCTCGAGCCACGAGCGGCAGCCGCCGTATTCATCGCGGACCTTGACCGTGACCGGCCGCGGGATCCGATATGTGCGCAGCAGGATCACGTGCAGCGGATGGCGGCGCTTCCACGCCAGTCGTTTCTCGGCGTAGTCGGTCGTCCAGACGTAGAACGGCGACAGCGCCTCGACGGCACGCCGGTCGGTGACCGTGAAGTGCGCCGCGACCTCGGCCCACGCACGGATCCGGACCCGATCGGGCTGGGCGAGTTCATCGCCTCGGTGTAACGCCTGCGGATGGGGCTCACCGTCGGTCCAGACGCCTTCCTCGAGCGCCCTTGAAAGCTCGGGGCGATGGGATTCGCGCACCAGATCCGAGCGCTGGTGGTCGAACGTCGGGTACAGAAAGAAGCGCTCGTAGTCGAGCTTGAAGTGTTTCTCGGGCTCGCGAATGCCGCCCTTGCGGAGCGTCAGGAGCTGCTCGCCCTCGGCGAGAGCCCGCACAGTCACGGCCCATTCTTTAAAAGCAATCGGCATTTAGCAATAAAGGGGAGACGAAGGTTTTATGTTCCAATCAATCCCGTGCGTGCACCTTTGCAAACGTCCGCAACGGGACTCTTATGATTGTATTCGAGAAGCCGAAAATCGCCAAATGTCCCTGTAAAATCACGTCTTTTTAAGGTCTGATCTATGGCCCAAAGCTACGCGGGCGTAGGGGCAGGGGCTTCCCGTAGCCGCCGCCACCGGGGGTTTCGATCCGCAGCCGCTGGCCGGCTCGGAGCTCGCCGATCGCCTTCGCCGGCAGTTCGGCGCCGTCGAGCAGGTTGCGCCCCGGCCGTCCAGGCTCGCCGCCCGCCGCGCCGGCGGGCGCGTGTCGGCGCCGCTCGGTAATCAGTGAATACTGCAGCGGCGCGAGCGCTTCCACCTCGCGCACCACGCCGTCGCCGCCGCGGTAGCGCCCCGCCCCGCCACTGCCGCGACGGACCGCGTAGCGCACCATCCGCAGCGGAAACTCGAGCTCGAGCGCCTCGATCGGGGTGTTGAGGGTGTTGCTCATCGCGACGTGGATCGCGCTCGGTCCATCGGCGTCGGGGCACGCGCCCTGGCCGCCGCCGATCGTCTCGTAGTAGACGACGCGCTCGTCGCCGAGCGTCAGGTTGTTCATCGTCCCCTGGCCGAGCGCGCGCCCGAAGGCGCTCAGCACGACGTCGGCGACCCGCGAGGACGTCTCGACGTTGCCGCCGACGACCGCGGCGGGCGACCGCGCATTGAGCACGCTGCCCTCCGGTGCGAACACCCGCAGCGGGCGGTAGGAGCCGGCGTTGGCCGGGATGTCGGGATCGGTCAGAACGCGAACGGCGAAGTAGCACGCCGAACGGGTCACGGCCAGCGGGCAGTTGAGGTTGCCCTCGTGCTGGGCGGCCGAGCCGCCGAAGTCGAGCGTCAACTCGTCGCCCTCGACGGTCGCGCGCAGCGCGATCGGGAGATCCCCCTCGCGTGCCTCGAGCACGTCCGCGGCGCTACGCGTCCCGTCCTCGAGCTCGGCGATGCAGGCGCGCATCCGCCGCTCGGCGTAGTCCAGCACCTCGTCGTAGGCTCCCGCCAGGGTCGCCGATCCGACCCGTCGCTCGAGCTCGAGCAGACGCACGGCCCCGATCCGACCGGCGGCAATCTGGGCGCGCAGGTCGGCCCGCCGCTGGTCCGGGCGGCGCATCAGGCCGCTGAGCTCGGCGATCGCGTCGTCGTCGAGAACCCGCGGCTCGATCACGACCCCCTCGTCGGCGAGCGTGCGGCTGTCGGCGGGCATCGAGCCCGGGGTCGGACCGCCGACGTCGGCGTGGTGGGCCCGGCTGGCGGCGAACGCGATCAGACGAGCACCAGCCCGGCCGGCGGTGCCCCGCGCGAACACGGGCGTGATCACCGTGATGTCGGGCAGATGGGTGCCGCCGCGATACGGGTCATTGAGGATCCATGAGCGCCCGGGCGCATGCTCACGGTCGAGCACCGCCGCGACCGCGGCCGGCATCGCGCCGAGGTGCACCGGGATGTGCTCGGCCTGCATCACCATCTCGCCGCTCGGGGTGAACAGCGCCGTCGACGCATCGCGGCGCTCCTTGATGTTGGCCGAGTGCGCGGAGCGGATCAGCACCGCGCCCATCTCCTCGCAGATCGCGTGCAGCGCCCCGGTGAGCACCTGGAGTTGCACCGGGTCGATCACGCGTGCGCTCCGAGCACGATCGTTCCGGCGCCGTCGACCTCGCCGCTCCACCCTTCGGGCACCAGCAACGTCGACTCGGGCAGCTCGATCACGGCCGGGGCCGCGATCGCCGTGCCGGGCGGGGGCGTGCCGCGCAGCACTTCGATCTCGACCTCGCGGCCGCCGAGCGTTGCGGCGCGCCGGGAGCGCTCGAGCCCTTCACCGCCGCCGCCGTCGTCGAGCGTCGCGTCGGCGCCGGCGATCGTCGCCGAGACGCGGACCGTGACGAGCTCGAGTTCCTGCTCTGGATCGTGGTAGCCGTAGCGCTCATCGTGGAGCGCCTCGAACGCCTCGCGCAGGTACGCCGGCTCGGGTCGCGCCGCGGCTTGGACGGCGAGCTCGAACGCCTGGCCGCGATACCGCAGCTCGTAGGTCATGCGCAGCTCGGCGTCGGCCTCCCCGAGCTGCGAACGCGCGCGTTCGCCGAGCTCCGCCGTCAGCCGTCCGATCGCCTCGGCTGTCAGCCCGTCGCCGGACAGCAGCACGCTCTGTTGGACGTCACGGCGCCGCGGGGAGACGACCAGCCCCAGCGCGGCGAGCACGCCCGACGCGCGCGGACAGACGATCTCGGTGATCCCGAGCTCGCGCGCGATCGCGGCGGCGTGGAGCGGGCCGGCACCGCCGAACGCGAGCAGCGCGTAGCGGCGAGGGTCGATCCCACGCTGCACGGTCACGACCCGCAGTGCCCGGACCATCTCGGCGTTCGCGACCCGGATGATCCCCTCCGCGCACGCGCGCGGCTCGAGCTCGAGTTGCTCCGCGAGCCCGGCGACGGCCCCCTCGGCGGCGGCGCGGTCGAGCATCACGCCGCCGGCCAGCGGCCGGTCGGTTGCGAGCAACCCGAGCACCAGGTTTGCGTCGGTGACCGTCGGCTCGGTGCCGCCGCGGCCGTAGCACGCGGGCCCCGGATCGGCGCCCGCCGAGCGCGGACCGACGCGCAGCGCGCCGCCGGGATCGCGCCACGCGACCGAGCCGCCGCCGGCGCCGACCGTGTGGATCGCGACCATTGGCAGTGCCAGCGGCCGGTCCGCGACGGTCGCCGAGCTCTGCTCCTGGACGCTGCCGTCGTCGACGACGCATACGTCGCACGAGGTGCCGCCCATGTCGAAACACAGCGCGTCGCGGCGACCGCTCGCCCGGGCCACGAACGCGGCGCCCGCGGCGCCGCCGGCGGGCCCGGACAGCACGGTCCAGGCGGCGTGGTCGGCCGCCGCGGGGAGGTCGATCAGGCCGCCGTTTGACTGCATGATCGTCGGCTCGGGGAGGCCGCCCTCGGCGCAGCGCCGTTCCAGGCGCCGGAGATAGCCGGCCAGCAGCGGCGACAGGGCCGCGTCGACCTCGGTCGTCGACGCGCGCTCGAACTCCCTGAAGGTGCCGACGACCTCGTGCGAGAGTGACACGTGCACATCTCCAAGCTCGGCTGCGATCGCCGCCGCGACCTGCCGCTCGTGTGCCGGATGACGGTAGGCGTGCAGTAGCGCCACGGCGACGGCCTCGGGCTCGCATGCGGCGACCTCGCGCGCCAGCCGGCGTGCTTCGTCCTCGGTCAGCTCGCGGAGCGGGCCGTCCGGGGTCATCCGCTCCGCCGCGCCGAAACGCCGTTCGGGTGGCGTCAGCGCTTGGGGCGGGGCCGCGCACAGCCGGTAGAGCTCGGGGCGGTTCTGGCGCCCGAGTGCGACCAGGTCGCAGAAGCCGTCGGTCGCGACGAACGCGGTTCGTGCCCCGCGCCCCTCGAGCAGCGCGTTGGTCGCGACCGTCATCCCGTGCGACAGCGAGGTGACCTGATCGGGCGCCGCGCCGGCCCGTTCGAGCACGGCATCGATGGCGGCGATCACGCCTTCGGACTGGTCGTGCGGGGTCGTCGGCGCCTTCGCGGTCAGGATGCGCCCGTCACGGGCGAGCACCGCGTCCGTGAACGTTCCGCCGACATCGACCCCGAGCAGCATCGGCGCACCGTACACCGCCTCCGGGTGTCGCTCGGGTTACGCGCGCTGCCCGGGCGTGATCGGCGGCTGACGTGGTGGTGGGTGGGCGTGTCAGCGGGTTGTCTGTGGGATGTCAGCGGGTCGTGGTCTGCTACGGCCACGAAGTCGATCCGCTCTCTTGGAGGTCAGAAATGTTTTCCGCTAACACGTATCGCATCCGTATCGCTGCTGCTGCTGATGAGGACACGATCGCGGGTTGGGGGTCGGGCCCGTTGAGTGGTCGGGTGCTGGTTGGTGAGATCGCTGGGGTGCCGGCGGCGGCGATGTCTTTGAGTGATGGTCAGTCGGCGAGCGATCCGGCGCAGGGCACTGATCATCTGTTGGCGAATATGCGGGTGCGGGCGGTGTCGATGGTCGCGCATGCGGCGGCGCCGTCGTTGCGTGATCGGGCGTTGGCGGGTCTGCCGGTGTGGTATCGCGCGGTCGCGAGCGACGTCGCGGCGTCGACCGCGGACGAGCGCGAGCTGGTCGCCGCGTAGCGGTTTTCAAAGCTGTGGATCGGCTTTGACGAAGGGCCCGGGAGCGCTCCCGGGCCCTTCCTGCTGCTGGAGGGCTGTTTGAAGCGTGCTAGGCGGCGATCGCCGGCGTGAATTCCTCGGTCTCGGCCAGATGCTGGTGCGAGGGGCAGTAGCCGTTGTGGGGTAGCGGCATCCGCTGGCACGGGGTGCCTTTGCGCGTGCTGGCGCGGCACTGCAGCGGGTTGCCGTAGAGGTCGTAGCCGTTCTGCGGCTGGTGGCGCAGGAACTCGTCAGCGAATCCGAGGTAGCGCTCGATCACGTGCAGCACGCGTGCCTGAGACTGCATCGGGAAGTAAACCCGGATGTCGTTGAACAGCGTCTTCGCCGGACGGGCGAAGTAGTGGCGGTCGGTCGCTAGGCGCTCGACGGCCGCCTCGCAGGCGCGCAGCACCCGCTCGTGGTTGGTGTGAGGACAGCTCCCGTGCGGATCCTCGATGATCTCCCGCGCGACCTCCCTGTAGATCGCGCGGCTGAACCGGTACATATGTGTATGTCTCTCCCTACGGGGGGTTCGGGGCACTCCCGGCCAGCGCCTAGCTTTCCTTTAGCTCGAGGCGAGTATTCCCGCCGGTTGTGAAGCTGAACTCGCGTGGAGTATTAACCGGACGTTAAGTGGAAACCTGGAGCGTTCGAACGCCCAGCGTGCCGGTCAGGTCCAAACGGACGTCGTCGGGGGTCGCCAGTCTCGCTGTCCGATGTGGACTCCGTCGAGCGCCGGATTGCGATCCGGGTAGTCGGTTCGCACGTGCGCTCCGCGGCTTTCTTCCCGCTCCAGGGCCGAGGTCGCGATCAGACGCACGAGCGGGTGCTCGTCTCCCGACAGGGTCCGGAGCCCGGCGCCATCGCGCTCGATCCCGGCGTAGCGCCACAGGGCCTCACGCGAGCCGGCCGCGATCGACTGCCGAGGCGGTGCGGAGGTTGCCTGCGACCGTGCCAGTCGCGGCTGCGCCGGCTCGTCGAGGGCCGCGCGGGCCGCTCGGGCGCCGAACACGAAACACTCGCTGAGCGAGTTCGACGCGAGGCGATTTGCGCCGTGCAGGCCCGTGCATGAGCACTCGCCGACCGCGTACAGGCCGGGCACGGTGGCGCGTCCTTCGAGATCGGTCGCGATCCCGCCCATCATGTAATGCGCGGCCGGTGCGACCGGGATCAGGTCGTGCTCGGGATCGATCCCCGCCCGGCGCAGCGCGCTGACGACGTTGGGGAATAGCGCCGGGTTGACGTCGCGCATGTCGAGCTCGACCGCGCTCGAGCGGCTCGATTCGATCTTGCGCTGAACCGCTCGCGCCACCTCGTCGCGCGGCGCGAGCTCGTCGACGAACCGCTCGCCGGCGTCGTCGAGCAACCGCGCTCCCTCGCCGCGTACGGCCTCGGTGACGAGGAACCCGTCGGCCCCGTTCTCGCCTACTACCGCGGTCGGGTGAAACTGCATCAACTCGAGGTCGGCGAGCTCCGCGCCCGCGTCGAACGCGAGCAGGAGCCCGGAGCCGATCGCCCCCGCCGGGTTGGTGGTCCGCGACCAGAGTGCGGCCGCGCCGCCCGTCGCGAGCACGATCGCGCGCGACTCGATCACGCTGCCATCGTCGAGCGCGAGCGCGCGTGCGCGCGCGTCGGCGGTCTCAATCCGGATCACGCGACGCAGCTCGAGCACCTCGATCCGTCCGTCCTCGGCCACGAGCGCCGATAGCTGGCCGATCAGGCGCCGGCCGGTCGCGGCGCCGCCCGCGTGCACGATGCGGCGGACGCTGTGGCCGCCCTCGAGCCCGAGCGCGAAGCGCCCATGGCGGTCGGTGTCGAAGCGGACACCGAGCCCGGCGAGGTCGTGGACGGCGGCCGGCGCCTCGTCGCAGAGAACGCGCGCGGCCGACTCCCGGACCGAGCCCCGTCCGGCCGCGACGGTGTCGGCCAGATGGCGCGTCGGGCTGTCGTCGGGCGCCACCGCCGCGGCGAGCCCGCCCTGCGCCCAGTAGCTCGACGATTCGGCCAGCGGCGTCGCCGACACGAGCGTCACGCGCGCATCCGCGCGCGCGGCGCACAAGGCCGTGTACAGACCAGCGGCGCCCCCCCGACCACGGTTACCTGGGTCTGTGCTGAGTGCACCGGTAGGTACGGTACTGGCCGATGGCCCCGGCCCCCGTCTTGCTCGAGCATCCCTCGTCGCTCAAGCACGACACCGGCCGCCATCCCGAGCGGGCCGCCCGGATCGTCGCGATCGACGAGGAGCTCTCGCGGCACGACTGGCTCGGGTACGAACGGGTGCTTTCATCGCGGGCGGCGCGGTCGACGGTCGCCGCCGTTCACGCCGACGCGTACATCGCGAGGATCGAGCGCGAGTCAATCGCCGGCGGCGGCTACCTCGACGCCGACACGATCATGAGCGAAGGGTCCTGCACCGCCGCATATCACGCGGTCGGCGGTGCCGTCGAGCTGGTCGACCGACTGCTCGAAGGCGCGGCGCCGTTCGGATTCAGCGCCCACCGTCCACCGGGCCACCACGCGGAGCCGGCCCAAGCGATGGGCTTCTGCCTGTTCAACAACATCGCCGTCGCGGCCCAGCACGCGCTCGAAGCGCACGGCCTCTCGCGGGTGATGATCCTCGACTGGGACGTGCATCACGGCAACGGGACCAATGACATCTTCCACGCCGAGCCGCGCGTGCTGTTCGTCTCGATCCATCAGTCGCCGCTGTACCCGGGCACCGGCCCCGCGAGCGACGTCGGCTCGGGTGCTGGCATCGGCCACACCGTCAACCTGCCCGTCCCCCCCGGCTCGGGGGACGATGTCTTCGGCTCGCTGGTCGACGGCATCGCCGTGCCGCTGGCACGGGAGTTCGCGCCGGAGCTGGTGCTGATCTCGGCCGGCTTCGACGCCCACCACGAAGATCCGCTGGCGGAGTGCACGGTGACCGAAAACGGATTCGCGGCGATGGCCGGGTCGGTGCGCGACGTCTGCGCCGAGCTCGGGGTGCCGTTCGGCGGCGTGCTCGAGGGCGGTTACGCGGTCGACGCGCTCGCTCGCTCGCTCGCGGCGACGCTGGAAGCGTTCCGGGGCGAGCAAGGGACGACCGGCTCTCCCGAGGTCGTCGCGCCCGAGACGCGGGCGGCGCGCGAGCGCGTCGCGGCCCACTGGCCGGCGCTCGCGGGTTAGGCCCGCTGCGGGCGCCGCGGGGTCCGCGCTCGCCAGCTGAGCCCAGCTCACCACCATCGTCGCGCCGCTGCGGGAATCTTGGGCGTCGCCCGGAGTCTCAGGTGGTAGGAACCGATCTACCGCGCACCTAAGCTCGGTTTGTGACCGCAACCGCTCCAATCTCCTCCGGCGTTGGACGCCCACATGGCGTCGGTTCGGGCTCGCCACGTCGCCCCGACCCGACCCTCGCGCGTCTGTTCGCGCGCTTCGCGCTGACCGGCCTGGCGGCGATGATCGTGATCGGTGCGGTCGCGTTCGTGATCGTGCGCCACTCGGCGACGAGCGGCGCGATTCGCCAGGCAAAGGAGCTCGCTCAGCTCGCCGGACGCGGGATCGCCGAGCCGCAGATCACGCCGGGCGTGCTACGGGGCGACCCGGATGCGCTGGCCCGGCTCGACCGCGCGGTGCGCGAGCGGATCCTCAGGGGGACGCCGATCGTCCGCGTCAAGATCTGGGATTCCGGCGGCCGGATCGTCTACTCGGACGCGCACCGGCTGATCGGCCGCGCCTTCGGGCTCGGTTCCGACGAGCTGCGAACCCTGCGCGACGGCGGCACCGTCGCACACGCGAGCGACCTGACGCGTCCGGAGAACCGCAGCGAGCGCAGCTTCAAGCGGCTCGTCGAGGTGTACGTCGGCATCCGGGGGCCAGGCGGCGTGCCGCTCCTGTACGAGGATTACGAGCGCTCAAGCACGATCTCGGCCAGCAGCCGGCGTCAGTGGGAAGGACTGCTGCCGGCGCTCGTCGGCGCGTTGCTGGTTCTGTACCTGATCCAGGTTCCGCTCGCGTACTCGCTCGCGCGCAGGCTCCGCGCCAAGCAGCGCGAACGGGAGCAGTTGCTGCGGCGGGCGATCGACGCGTCCGATATCGAGCGCCGGCGAATCGCCGCCGACCTGCACGACAGCGCCGTCCAGCGGCTTGCCGGCGTGTCGCTCTCGCTCGCCGCTTGCGCTCGTTCCGACCGCCCCACAGACGACGAGAGCACGCGTCAGGCAATCGCGAACGCCGCCTCGCAGACACGCGAGACGATCCGCGAGCTCCGCACGCTGCTGGTCGACATCTACCCGCCGACGCTCCAGCGCTCCGGGTTGGCGGCGGCGCTCAACGACCTCGTGGCACCGCTGCGGTCGGCCGGTATCTCGGTGACGCTGAGCGTGCCGCCGTCACTCGAGCTCGCCAGCGACACCGAGGCGCTCTTCTATCGCGTCGCGCAGGAGGCGATCCGCAATGCCCGCAGCCATGGCGAGGCGACCGAGGTCGCGGTGATCGTCCAGCGCGACGACCGGCGCGGGATGTTGCGCGTGATCGACAACGGGCGCGGGTTCTCCTCCGAGGCGCCGGACGAGAGCGATGACGCGCGCCACTTCGGGCTGCGGCTGATGCACGATCTGGCCGATCATGCCGACGGCGAGCTCGAGGTCTGCTCCGCTCCGGGGCAGGGCACTTCGGTGCGGCTCGAGGTGCCAGCGTGAGCCGGCCGCTGATCGCCGACGCTCGGCTCGAGGTGCCCGGGTGATCAGGCTCGTGATCGCTGACGATCATCCGCTCGTCCGCGATGCGCTCGTCGAGCTGCTCGGTGACGAGGACGACATCTCGATCGTGGGCTCGGCCGGCGACGGACGCAAGGCCGTCGAGCTGGCTCTTGCCACCGTCCCCGACGTCGTCCTGATGGACCTCGAGATGCCCGAGTGCAACGGGATCGAGGCGACGCGTGCGCTCAAGGAAGCGGGGTCGCCGGCGCACGTCGTCGTGCTGACATCGTTCTCGGACCGCGACCGGATCCTCGGCGCGCTCGACGCCGGCGCCCTCGGCTACCTGCTCAAGGACGCCGAGCCGGACGAGATCATCCGCGGCGTCCGCGCGGCCGCGAACGGCGACTCGCCGTTGGCGCCGCGCGCCGCCAACGAGCTGATCGCGGCGCGCACTGAACCGCGCCCCGAATTGAGTGCGCGCGAGTCCGAGGTCCTGGCGCTCGTCGCCGAGGGGCTGCCCAACAAGGTGATCGCGCGCCGGCTCGAGATCAGCGAGAAGACGGTCAAGGCTCACCTGACGAGCGTGTTCGCGCAGATTGGAGTCACTGACCGGACACAGGCCGCGCTCTGGGCGCAGCGCCACTAGCGACGCCGAGGACGTCATGGATCGGTCCTCGGCGCCGGTCCGGCGGCGAATCAGCGGTGGTTGGCACCGTCGTCGCGATCGCGGTGGCGGTGACGCTCATGCCGCGCGCCATCATCGCCACGGCGGTGATGCTGCTCGAAGCGTTGATGCTCGCGACGGACGTGGCTTGCCGGATCGTCGCTGCCGTGGCGGGCCTGGGCGACCGCCGGTGCCGCGAACGCCGCCACCGCGACGATCGACAGCGCTGCTTTCGTGAGTCGAGACTTCATCTGGTGCTCTCCTTTTCAAACCTGGATTGGGGAGGGCACCATCGTCGGCGCTCGGTGGTCCTAGTTTCAATTGGACCTTGGTCGCGCCGGTGGCTCGCTCTATCCGAGCAAGCGGCGCCACGCATCGATCACCCTGAGCGCCATCGCGTCGGTCGAGAACTGTTGCGCGCGGACGCGGCCGTCGATCCGCGGGTCGGCCGCCGCGAGGCTGGGCGCCAGCGCGCGGCTCCACGTGGCGGCGTCAAACGGCGCGCATAGTGCCCCCGATACGCCGGCGAGCGCCTCGGGCGCAATCCCGACGGGGGTCGCCAGGACGGGGACGTCGCACGCCAGCGCCTCGAGCGTCGCGAGCCCGAAGCCCTCGCGCTCGGAGGGGACCAGTACCGCGTTGGCGGCATTGACGAACAGCGGCACCCTGTCCGGCGCGATGCCGCCGAGCGTCAGCAGCGGCGCATCGGCCGCGACCCGCTGCGCGCGATCGAAGCGCTTCTCGGGCCGCGACGGGTCGGCCGCGAACAGGACACACGGGCGATCGGGGTCGAGCCCTAGCTCGGCCCGCGCGTGAGCGCGGGGCAGCGGCTTGAAGCGCCCGGTGTCGACTCCCGCCGGCAGTACGGCGCGACGGGCAAGCGGGGCGGCCCAGCGCGGGATCTGGCGCGCGAGCTCGTCCGAGACGACGCCGACGAGGTCGACCAGCCGCAGGCCCGCGAGCGTGATCGGCCGCGACCGCGGATGGGCGAGGTCGGTCCCGTGCAGGGTCACCGCCCGCTTGCGCCCGCGCGCGGCGAGTGCCGGCCAGGTCGTGAGGCCGAAGTGGGCGTGGACGATGTCGAAGCGCTCGCGGCCGTGCCGCCGGCGCAGCTGCCTGGCGCCGTTCGCGTACGCCGCCGGACCGCCCGGATCAAACGCGAACACCTCGATCTCAGCGGCGCCGGTGCGGCGCAGCGCCTCCACCTGATCGGCGACGAAGCTGCCGAGCGCCGGATGCTCGGGGCTTGGATGCATGTTGGTGACGATCAGCGCGCGCATCGGCGGTTGCGGCGAGCGTATCCGCGGGCTCGGTCTTGGCGCCGCCCGGGCCGCCCGGGCGCACGACCGGCGGCGCCGGTGCCGGTCTCTCTGGCACCATGGAGGCCATGTCTGCGCCCGCCGAGCTTCCGGTGGCCGTTTTCGACTCAGGCGTCGGCGGCCTCACGGTCCTGCACGAGCTGCTCGTCTCACTGCCGACCGAGGACTACTCGTACCTCGGCGACACGGCGCGCTTCCCGTACGGCGATCGCGGGCAGCAGGAGCTGCGGGAGTTCGCGATCGAGATCGCAGACCACCTGCTCGAGTCGGGAGCGAAGCTGCTCGTGGTCGCGTGCAACGCCGCCAGCTCGGCGGCGCTCGGGGCGCTCGAAGCGCATCTCGAACTGGGCGGTCGTGCGATTGACGTGATCGGAGTGGTCGCGCCGGCCACGCAGCTCGCTGTCGCCGGTAGCCGCAGCGGCAGGATCGGCCTGCTCGCGACGCCCGCGACTGTGGCCAGCGGCGCCTACGAGCGCGCGGTGCTCGCCGCCGACCCGCACGTGCACCTCGAGATGGTCGCGTGCACGGATCTCGCGCCGATCATCCAGGCCGGCTTTCCCTACGACGAGCGGGTGCTAGAGACGGTCCGCGGCTACTGCGAGCCGCTCCGGGCGGCCGAGGTCGACACCGTCATCCTCGGCTGCACGCACTACCCGCTGGTCGCACCGATGCTCCAGCGCTCGCTGGGACGCGGCGTGACGCTCGTGACCTCGGGTGCCGGGGTCGCGCGCAGCGTCGAGCGGGCGCTGACCGCGCGCGGGCTGCTCAACCCGCGACGCGTCGAGGGGACCTACCGGTTCAGCTGCACCGGCGACGTCGACGCGTTTCGCGCGATCGGCACGCGCTTTCTGCAGATGCCGCTCGGGGAGGTGATTCACGTAGACCTCGGCACTCGCGTCGCGGCATGAGCGGGAGCGCTGCCGGCGGCGAAGTGCGCGAGCGCAGCTACGGTCGCGCGGCCGACGCGCTGCGCCCGGCGACGATCGAGCCGGGGTTCGTCCGGACCGCCACCGGCTCGGCGCTGATCTCGATGGGCGAGACGCGCGTGATCTGCACCGCATCGGCGCAGGAGAGCGTCCCGCGCTGGCTGGCCGGCTCCGGCCGCGGCTGGGTGACGGCCGAGTACGGGATGCTCCCCGCCTCGACCGGCGATCGCAAGCAGCGCGACGTCAGCCGGGGCCGGCCCGACGGCCGGACGGTCGAGATCCAGCGCCTGATCGGCCGCTCGCTGCGCGGAGTGGTCGACTTCAGGGCGCTCGGCGAACGCACGATCTACGTCGACTGTGACGTCCTGCAAGCCGACGGCGGGACCCGCTGCGCCGCGATCACCGGCGGGATGGTGGCGCTCGCCCTCGCCTGCGACCGGCTCGTCGAACAGGGCCTGCTCGAGCGCACGCCGCTGACCGGGATGGTTGCTGCCGTCTCGTGCGGGATCGTCGACGGCGTGGCGCTGCTGGACCTTGACTACTCCGAGGACTCGACCGCCGAGGTCGACGCCAACGTCGTGATGACGGGCGACGGGGGCCTGGTCGAGATCCAGGCGACCGCCGAGCGCACACCGCTGTCCCGGGCGCACCTCGACGATCTGCTTGCGCTCGCCGCGCACGGGATCGACTCGCTGCGAAAGGTGCAGGACGAAACGGTCATGCCGGCGGCTGAGTAAAAGCGATGGCGATCCCGACGTCGCTCGTGCTCGCGAGCCGTAACCCGCACAAGCTGAGGGAGTTCGAGCGGCTGCTCGCGCCGGCCGCGATCGCCGTCGAGCCGCTGCCCGAGGGGATCGAGCTGCCGCCCGAAGCCGGCGACACGTTCGAGGCAAACGCGATCCCCAAGGCGCGCGCCGCCGCCGCGCGCACGGGCCGCGCCGCGATCGCCGACGACTCGGGTATCGAGGCGCAGGCGCTGGGAGGGCGTCCCGGCGTCCGTTCGGCGCGCTACGCCGGCCTTGACTCCGACGACGCCGAGAATCTCGAGAAGCTGCTGCGCGAGGCGCCCCCCGGAAGCGGGCTGCGCTACGTGTGCGCGCTGGCCTACGTCGATCCGGTCACCGGTACCGAGCGGGTGTTCTTCGGTGACAGCTCGGGCCGGCTGGCCGTGCAGCCGCGCGGGGAGCGGGGGTTCGGCTACGACCCGGCATTCCTGCCCGACGGCGATTTCGGCGGCCGCACGATGGCAGAGCTCTCCGATGACGAGAAGGATCTGATCAGCCATCGCGGGCGCGCCGTCCGGGCACTGCTGCGGTGGTCGGACGCAACGCAGTGATGGAGGCGAGCGTCGGTGGCCAGGAGCCCGTGATCAAGCGGCCGAGCGCACGTCGCGCGAGCCCCACTAGGTCAGGTTGATCGCGGCTGCGACGCCGACCGCGAACGTGACCCCCGCGTAGCCGTAATAGCCCTCGAGCACGAGCACAACGACTGCGATCAAGCAGCCGAGCACGGTCACGACCCACGCGATGCGGCCGAGATCCACATCCGTATTCTCGCGGCCGCCCGGGCCGGCCACCTGCGGCTCGTCAAGCGTCGCGGGCAGGGAGCCGTCGGCGCCCGGCGCCGGCGGCTCGGCATTGCCGTCCGTCGCGGCGGGCGAAGGCGATAGCTCTCGATCGGTGGTCGTCATTGGCTCTGGCGTGGCGTGATTATCGGTCCACCCTCGCGGTCATTGATGATTATCCGGCACCAGGAAGGCAGACTCACGGCCCGGACAAAAGGTTTGACTGATTGTGGCGGGTGGGTAGGACTGAGCGTTTTCCGGCTTCGAGTGGGCTTGAAGTGGGCGATTGATTTCCGCAATTTCCGAAGAAGTACGGGAATCTTGCCCACAATCCGGCTTCGACGCGGAGAAAATGGGCATTTTGCGGGGATGCCCCGCGGCAAGGTTGTCCGGGGACCGTGTTAGCGTCGAGAATTCCTACCAAGTTAGAAGGAGGAGCAAGTGACCAAGTCAGAGTTTGTAGACCAGGTCGCAGATCGCGCCGGGTTGAGCAAGAAGGACGCTGGAGACGCCGTTGATGCGATGCTCGAGACGATCGAGGGCGCGCTCAAGCGTGGCAGCGATGTCACATTCTCCGGCTTCGGCAAGTTCAGCGTCTCGCAGCGCAGCGCCCGTGAGGGCCGCAATCCTGCGACCGGCGAGAAGATCCAGATCGCGGCCTCGCGGGTGCCGAAGTTCACGGCGGGCGCCGCGCTCAAGAAGGCCGTCAAGTAGCGAGCCGGGCGCTTACACAAGTACGCCGGCGGACGCGCTCCGGCCCGGGCGAGTTTGGGCCCCGCGGTGCCCGCGATGAGCGGTTGGAAGGCTGCCGGCTTGGGCTCGCGTCCTCCTCACCGGGAGGGCGTGAACCCGCGGTGATCGTCGACGGCTGCAAAGCGGATCGCAGATTGGAGACGAGCGCCGACCCGCTTGTATGATCGGCGGTGCGATGGTGGCAAAAAGCGTGCGCTTGCTGGCGCCGATCGCCCTTGCCGCTGTGGCCGTGGCGACCTACCTGATCGTCCACGACAGCCTCAAGTCGAATACGACGACCACGGTCTCGCATTCGACCCGGCTGTTGGCGGGCGGTCATCGACCGCATCATCACCATCGGACGCCGAAGTTCTACGTAGTCAAGGCGGGCGACACGCTCAGTGGAATCTCGGTCCGGCTGCACGTGCCCATCGTTCACATCATGGCCTTAAATCCCAGGATCAGCCCGAACGCACTGCAGACCGGTCAACGCCTGAGGCTCAGACGGTGAGCAGCGCCGCCGCGCTGAGGTCACAGACCGGCCCGTCGGCGTGCCGGGAGCGATGAGCTCGCGTACACGCACGCTCGGGCCTCGTGCCCACTGCCGGCCGCTGCCCGAGCGCCGGTGGTTGTCATCGGCGGTCGCGCTCTCGCTTGCCGTCTGGCTCGCGCTCGCGCTCGCACCGGGATCCACCGGGAGCGCCCGCGCGGCAACGCCGCCCCACCTCAGTGTCCGCTCGGCGATCCTGGTCGAGCCCCGGACCGGGCAGGTGCTGTTCTCAGACCAAACCGAGCGAGAGCTGCCGATCGCCAGCACCACCAAGCTGATGACGGCGCTGGTGACGCTTGCGCACGTCCACAACCTGAACGAGATCTTCACTGCGCCCGACTACGTGCCGGCGCCTTCTGACTCGCAGATCGGACTGGAGCCCGGCGAGCAGATGAGTGTTCACGACCTGCTGCTCGCGCTGATGCTGCCGAGTGCCGATGACGCGGCCGAGGATCTCGCTTATAACGTCGGGCACGGATCAGTCGCGCGATTCATCGCGATGATGAACGCCGAGGCGCGTGCGCTCGGGCTCCGCCACACGCATTACTCGACCCCGATCGGCCTCGACACGCCGGGCAACTACTCGACCGCCGGCGACTTGGTCAAGCTCGCCGCGTATGACCTCTCGCACTCGCGGTTCCTGAAACGGATCGTCGCGCTCGGGCACGCCGTGCTGAAGACCGGCTCGCACGTCCGCTACATCGTCAACCGCAACGATCTCGTCGGTCAGTACCCATGGATCGACGGCGTCAAGACGGGCCATACCGACGACGCGGGCTACGTCCTGGTCGCGTCCGCGCGTCGGCACGGAATGCCGCTGATCAGCGCCGTGCTCGGGACCTCGAGCGAGGAGGAGCGTGACGACAACACGCTCGCGCTGCTCGACTATGGCTTCGCCAACTTTCACGTCGTCACGCCCCTGCGCAGCGGCCAGCTGCTCGCCAGACCAACCGTCAAATATCGGCCGAGTGAGCACGCCGCGCTGGTGGCCGCGCAGCCGTTCACCCGCGTCTTTGCGACCAGCGAGCACGTGCACGTCGTGGTCCACGCGCCGTCCCAGCTGACCGGGCCACTGCGCCGCCACAGCCGGCTCGGGACCGCGGTCGTGGTCGCCGACGGACGGCCGGTCGCGCGGATCGGGCTCCTGCTCGCCAAGCCGCTGCCCGCCGTCGGGCCGCTCACGATCGCCGCGCACTTCATCGGCAAGCCGCTGATGTTGCTGCTCGTGCTGCTGCTCGTGGGCTGCCCCGCGCTAGCCTTCGTAATGCGCCGCCGCAGACGCGCGCGAGTTGCTCGGGGATTGGAGTCTGCATGATCATCACCGTCACGCTCAACGCAGCGATCGACAAGACGCTCGAAGTACCGAGCTTCACGCCCGGACGCCGACACCGCACGGTCGATCAGACGACGATGCCGGGGGGCAAGGGGGTCAACATCGCCCGCGCGATCAAGCAGCTCGGCCAGCCGGTGATCGCCACCGGGTTCGTGGGCGGCGCGACCGGCACGCGGATCGTCGAGGCGCTCGGCGACGAGTCGATCCTGTCGGACTTCGTCCGGATCCACGACGAGTCTCGGACGAATACGGTCGTGCTCGATCCGACGACCGGGATGCACACCGAGATCAACGAGCGCGGTCCGGCCGTCTCGCCCCACGAACTGCAGCTGTTCCGCGAGAAGCTCCTCTACCTGGCTCAGGGCGCGAGCGTCTGCGTGTTCGCCGGCAGCCTGCCACGCGGCGTCGAGCAGGACGTCTACACCTCGCTGATCCGCGAGGTCCGCCGCCTCGGGGTGACGACGATGATCGACACCGATGGCGAGCCGCTGCGGCTCGCGATGCGTGGCGAGCCCGACCTCGTGTCGCCGAACGAGCTCGAGTCCGAGGAGCTCGTCGGCCACGAATTCAACGATGCCGATGACCGCGCGCAGGCGGTCGTCGAGATGACGCGGCTTGGCGCTCGCGAGGCGATCATGACCGTTTCCGACGGCTGCTACGCGAAGGTGATCGAGGACGGCGCCGCGACTCTGCATCGCGTGCGCGTGCAGGAGCAGGAGGTGCGCTCGGTGGTGGGGTCGGGCGACGCGTTCCTCGCCGGCTACGTCGCGGCCCGGTACGCGGGCCAGCCGCCGGTCGAATGCCTGCGCTTCGGGGTCGCCTGCGGCGCCGAATCGACCCAGCACTTCGGCGCCGGGATCATCGACGCCGGGCGCGTCGAACGGCTGCTCAACGGGGTCGACGCCGAGCGCCTCGAGATCGGCGCCAAAATCAGCTGATCGCGGCCTTTGATCGGCGGCGCGCGTAGCCTCTGATCGTGGCCATTGATCGGCGGCGCGCGTAGCCTCTTATCGTGGCCATTGATCGGCGGCGCTCGGAGCCTCTGATCGCGAAGAATTGGTCCGGGCCGCTGCTAGGATCGACCGTCAATGGTTGCCGCCTCTCTACTGCCCTCGTCGTCCGACTCAAGCTCTACGCTGCGGCGATGGAAGTAGAGATCGGCCGCGGCAAGAAGGCCCGGAGGGCGTACGGATTCGACGACATCGCGATCGTGCCCTCGCGACGCACGCGCGACCCCGACGACATCGACATCTCATGGACGCTCGGCCCGTACCGGTTCGAGCTCCCGATGCTCGCCGCCGCGCTCGACGGGGTCGTCTCGCCTGACAGCGCCGGCGTGATCGGCAAGCTCGGCGGCCTCGCTGTGCTGAACCTCGAGGGCATCTTCTGCCGCTACGAGGATGCCGATGCCCAGCTCGAGCGGATCGCGAGCTTCTCGAGAGAAATTGCGACCCGCGAGATGCAGGACATCTACCGCGAGCCGGTCAAGCCCGAACTGATCGCGCGCCGGATCGAGGAGATCAAGGCGCACGGAGTCGTCGCGGCCGCGTCGCTCACACCGCAGAAGGTCCGCACCCACTACGAGGTCGCGCTCGAAGCCGGACTCGACATCCTCGTGATCCAGGGAACGGTGGTCTCGGCCGAGCACGTTTCGCGTGACCAGAAGCGCCCGCCGCTGAACCTCAAGGAGTTCATCCGCGAGCTCGCTCCGACGCCGGTCATCGTCGGTGGTTGCGCCTCGTACCACACGGGCCTGCACCTGATGCGCACCGGCGCCGCCGGGGTGCTCGTCGGCGTCGGTCCGGGAGCGATCTGCACGACCCGCGGAGTGCTCGGGATCGGCGTCCCGCAGGCGACCGCGATCGCCGACGTCGCCGCGGCGCGCTCGCAGCACATGCTCGAGACCGGCGATTACGTGAAGGTGATCGCCGACGGCGGGATGCGCAACGGCGGTGACATCGCCAAGGCGATCGCATGCGGCGCCGATGCGGTGATGCTCGGGTCGGCGCTGGCGCGCTCATATGAGGCGCCGGGCCGCGGTTACAACTGGGGGATGGCGACCTTCCATCCGACACTTCCGCGTGGCACTCGCGTCGCGACGACCCAGAACGGCACCTTCGAGGAGATCATCAAAGGCCCGGCCCGCGAGAACGACGGCACCTTCAACTTGATGGGCGGCCTGCGGACGTCGATGGCGACCTGCGGCTACCGCGACATCGCCGAGTTCAACCGCGCCGAGCTGATGGTCGCCCCGGCGCTGCAGACCGAGGGCAAGCACCTCCAGCGCGAGCAGGGCGTCGGGATGGGCGCTGGCGGCCGAGCAGCGGCGGTCGGTGTCGCCGACTAGCCCTTCTGCTGCTGCGGATCTGGAGGTTCCCGGGGGGCTGGAACGCGGGCGCGAGGAGGCGCGCGTGGACGTCCCGGCGACGGTCGACGAGGTGGTCGTCCTCGACTACGGCGGCCAGTACTCGCAGCTGATCGCCCGCCGTGTGCGCGAGTGCGGCGTGTTCTCAGAGCTCCTGCCCCACCACGTTGGCGCCGAGGAGGTTGCGCGCCGGCGCCCGAAGGGCGTGATCCTGTCCGGCGGCCCGGCATCGGTGTACGCGGACGGGGCGCCGCCGCTGCAAGCCGAACTGCTGGCGCTCGGTGTCCCGGTGCTCGGCATCTGTTACGGGATGCAGCTGCTGGCGCTCGAGCTCGGTGGGCGGGTACAAGCCGCCGAGGTTGGCGAGTTCGGACGGTCGCAGCTGACGGTCACCGAGACCGGGAGCCTGCTGGCGGGCACGCCGGCCGAGCAATCGTGCTGGATGTCGCATCGCGACACCGTGTTCGCGCCGCCACCGGGCTTCACGGCGCTCGCGTCCTCGACCGCCTCGCCGGTGGCGGCGTTCGAGTCCCGCGAGCGCGGGATCTACGGGATTCAGTTCCACCCCGAGGTCGTGCACACCCCGTACGGCCAGCAGGTGCTGACCAACTTCCTGATCGACATCTGCGGCTGCAGCGGGACTTGGAGCGCCGCCTCGGTGATCGAGGACCAGATCGAGCGGATCCGCGCGCAGGTCGGCGACGGGCGCGCGATCTGCGGCCTCTCCGGAGGCGTCGATTCGAGCGTCGCGGCGCTGCTCGTGCACAGCGCGATCGGCGATCGGCTCACGTGCGTGTTCGTCGATCACGGGTTGATGCGCAAGAACGAGGGCGAGCAGGTCATCACCGCGTTCCGCGATCACTTCAAGGTCCCGCTGGTCGCCGTTGACGCCGCCGACCGGTTCCTGGCCAAGCTGCGCGGCGTCAGCGACCCCGAGCGCAAGCGCAAGCTGATCGGCGCCGAGTTCATCCGCGTGTTCGAGGAGGAGGCGGCGCGCCTCGACGACGTTCACTTCCTCGTTCAGGGCACCCTGTACTCGGATGTGATCGAGTCCGGCGGCGGCACCGGCGCGGCGACGATCAAGTCCCACCACAACGTCGGCGGGCTGCCCGACGATCTCGAGTTCGAGCTCGTCGAGCCACTGCGCTCGCTGTTCAAGGACGAGGTGCGCGCGGTCGGCGCCGAACTGGGGCTCCCCGAGCGTCTCGTCTGGCGTCAGCCGTTCCCGGGCCCGGGGCTGGCGATCCGGGTCGTCGGCGGCGAAGCGACGCGCGAGCGGCTCGACACGCTTCGCGAGGCCGACGCGATCCTCCAGGATGAGATCCGCAAGGCCGGGCTGTACCGCGAGCTGTGGCAGTCATTCTGTGTCCTCCCGGACATCCGCACGGTCGGCGTGCAGGGCGACGAGCGCACGTACGGCAACGTGATCGCGATCCGCGCTGTCACAAGTGACGACGCGATGACGGCCGACTGGGCCCGGCTCCCCTATGACCTGCTCGAGCAGATCGCGTCACGGATGATCAACGAGATCCGGCCCGTGGGCCGCGTCGTGCTCGACATCACGAGCAAGCCGCCGGGCACGATCGAGTGGGAGTGATCGGCTGCGGGGCTCGGCCTGCCGCTGCGGGGTGACCGCACGGGTTGGCCGGTGACCGCGCTCAGGTCCGCCGCTGGGTGGCGTACTCGCGCGAGCCCGTGACGATCGGGATCACGTAGGGCGACCGGTCGCCCGGCAGGTCGGTGGTCACGAACCAGGCGGCGGCGTCGATCTCGCCACGGTCGAGCGTGAGTCTCGCCCCGGCTCCGACCTCGGCCCAGAAGCAATGGATCGTGTCGCGGCGGTGATCCATCTGGCCACGGATCTCGCCGATCTTGACCCACTCGGCCCCACCGAGCCCGAGCTCCTCATGCATCTCCCGGCGGGCGGCCTCGAGCGGCGGCTCGCCGCGCTTGACCGAGCCGCCGGGGACATCCCACCGGCGCCGGCCGTACGTGTGACGTACCAGGAGAACCTGGTCGTCGGCGGTGACGAGACATTTCACGCCGGTCTTCGTCGGCCGCCACACGAACCAGACGAGCTGCAGGACGCGGTAGCCGACGCGGTAAATGAGCCGGCGGATCGGGACGGGGAGCTGCATCCATCCAGCGTAGGCCCTTCGGCCCGGCAGGTTTGGCGATCTCGAAGCCGCGGCCGCGCATCGGAGGCCGTGCACCTCTGAGGATTGACTATCATCGTCTCGAGCCGCGCGACAAGCGCGGCTTGTGCGTGCCATGAAGACCTACGTAGCCACACCTGCAGACCGCGAGCGAAACTGGCTCGTCGTCGACGCGACCGGGCAGACGCTCGGCCGGCTCGCAACCCAGATCGCCGACGCGCTGCGTGGGAAGCGCAAGCCGACCTACACGCCGCATGTCGACACGGGCGACTTCGTGATCGTGATCAACGCGGAGAAAATCTCGGTCACCGGCAACAAGCTCGTCGACAAGCGCTATTACCGCCACTCCGGCTATCCGGGGGGCCTCAAGTCGCGCACGCTGGCCGAGATGCTGCAACGGCGACCGGAGGAGGTCATTCGGCTCGCGGTCAAGGGGATGCTCCCCCGCAACCGGCTGGCGCGCAGGCAGATCACCAAGCTGAAGGTCTACGCCGGTCCCGATCATCCGCATGCCGCCCAACAGCCTCAACCGATGGAGATTGCGCAGTGACCGACGCCGAGCACCCCGAGGACGAGCAGCGCAACGAGGAGGAGGAGGCTCAGGCCTCAGCCGGGGAGCCTGAGGCCCCGGGCGACGACGCTCAGGCCCCCGCCGACGAGGCTCAGGCCCCGGGCGAGGAGGCTCAGGCCCCCGCCGAGGAGGAGCAGACCCCGGGCGAGGAGGCTCAGGCCCCCGCCGAGGAGGAGCAGACCCCGGCCGAGGAGCCCGCTCCGTCAGCCGAGGAGCAGACGCCCGCCGCCGCCGAGAGCGCGGACGCGCCCGCGCAGGCCCCGACGCCTACCGCAGAGGCCGAGCAGCCCCCGACGCCCGCTGGAGCGACCGAGGCGGGCGCGACACCTACCGCCGACGAGGCTCCGGCCGAGGAGATCGAGATCGAGCCGCGACAGCGGCCCGAAATCCCGGGCGCCGACCTGATCCCCGACATCGTTTCTGAGAGCGACGATTTCCTCGACGCGGAGGCTCGAGCCGCCGCCGAGGCCGAGGCCGAGGAGGCCGCCAAGCAGGACCAGGATTCCGACCAGGACGAGGCCCGGCCGATCGCCGATGCCGCGATCGACCTCGCAGCCGGGGCGCGCTACACCGCGACCGGCAAGCGCAAGACGGCCGTTGCGCGCGTGATCCTCAAACCGGGCACCGGGACGTACTCGATCAACGGCAAGAATCTCGACTCGTTCTTCCCGCGTGACACGTTGCGGCGCGTGATCCGCCAACCGCTCGAGGCGGTGGGCTACGAGGCGCGGATGGACGTCGTCGCGCGGATGCACGGGGGCGGCGTCTCGGCTCAGGCCGGCGCGCTGCGCCACGGCATCTCGCGAGCGCTGATCGTCGCCGACCCAAACCTCCGGGGCGAGCTTAAGCGACGTGGGTTTCTGACGCGAGATCCGCGCGTCAAGGAGCGCAAGAAGGCCGGGCTCAAGAAGGCCCGCAAGCGCCCGCAGTTCTCCAAGCGCTAGCCACCGACGGATGCCGCGCCAGTTTTTTGGCACGGACGGGGTCCGTGGCCGCGTCGGGGAGTTTTTGACAGCCGAGCTGGCGCTGGCGCTCGCGCGCGCCGCCGTCGCGCGCTCGGACCAGGCGCGGCCCCAGGTCCTGATCGTCCGTGACACGCGCGAGTCGGGCGAGATGCTCGAGTCCGCGATCGCGGCCGGGGTAACCGCCGCCGGCGGCGATGCGCTGCTGGCCGGCGTGCTGCCGACGCCCGCGGCGCCGCTTTTGGTCCGCCGGCACCGGCTCGATATGGCCGCGGTGATCTCGGCCTCCCATAACCCGTACCACGACAACGGGATCAAGCTGTTTGCCGCCGACGGCTTCAAGCTCGACGACGACACCGAGCACGAGATCGAGGCGGCGCTCGGACCGCCGGTCGTAAGCGACGGCCGGGTCGGCAGCGTCAAGCGGCTGCACGGCGCGCTCGAGGACTACCTGCGTGAGCTCCACACGCGCTTCTCGGAGCTCGACCTGAGCGGCTTACGTGTCTTGCTCGACTGCGCGCACGGGGCGACCTTCCGCGCCGCGCCCGAGATCTTCCGCCGGCTCGGCGCGCAGGTCGAGGTGATCGCCGCCGCCCCCGATGGGCGCAACATCAACGACGGCTGCGGCTCGACGCACCTCGAAGCCGTGATCGAGCGGATGCGCGCCGGCGCGCACGAGATCGCGTTCGCGTTCGACGGTGACGGCGATCGGGTGCTCGCCGTGGACGGCGATGCCAACGTCGTCGACGGCGATGAGCTGATCGCCCTGGCCGCGATCCACCTGCACCGTCACGATCGCCTTCCCGGCCAAGGCGTGGCGGTCACGGTGATGACCAACTTCGGTTTCCACACGGCGATGACGGCCGCCGGGGTCCAAGTCGCGAGCACCGCCGTCGGTGATCGGTACGTGCTCGACGAGTTGCGCAGGCGCGGGTGGGCGCTCGGCGGCGAGCAGTCGGGCCACATCATCGATCTCGGCTTCGGGCCCTCCGGGGATGGGATCGCAAGCGCGCTGCTGACGCTCGAGGCACTGGCCGGCCGTGACTTGCGCGAGCGCGACGCGATGGACAAGCTCCCGCAACAGCTCGTCAACGTCGGGGCCCCCGATCGGGCTTCGATGACGCGCGCGATCGAGGCGCCGGCAATGGTCGAGGCGATCGAGCGCGAGGGGTCAGAGCTCAACGGGCGCGGCCGCGTGCTCGTGCGTGCGTCCGGCACCGAGCCGCTGATCCGTGTGATGGTCGAGGCTCCGACGACGGCCGAGACCGGCGCGGTCTGCGACCGTCTGACGCGCGTCGTCCAGGGGCTCCTGAGCTCCGACGCGGGCCGCGTCTGAGCGCCGCCCGGCTGCCTTCACCGAGCACGGGTTTTAGTACGATTGGGCGCCTGTGTACCAAAATCGACCGTAGCCGATAAAGCGCAGCGGGACCGCACCCCGCACTCTGAGCGAAGGAGGCATCGATGGTCGAAGTACTGCGGCGTCGACCGGTTCGGCCGGTCATGGCGGGCGCGTTTGCCCTGCTGGCGGCGATCGCGGCGGTGGGCATTGCCGCCGCCTGCGCCCGAGCGACCGTGTGGCTCTGCAAGCCGGGAGTGAAGCCCGATCCGTGCAATCCGGGGCTCTCGACGACCGTCTACAACGCGCCCCTGACCCACGCGATCGGCGTCGAGCACCCGAAGGCGAGGCGCAATCCGCCGATCGACTGTTTCTACGTCTACCCGACGGTTAGCGATGAGAAGACCGCCAACAGCGATCTGCAGATCCAGAGCACCGAGCGGTCGATCGCCCTGTACCAGGCCAGCCGCTACTCGCAGTACTGCAAGGTCTATGCGCCGATGTACCGGCAGGTCACCCTCGCCGGTGCCGGCCTCGGGGGGGCGCAACCGGGCAGCAAGCCGAATCCAGCGCTCGGCGTCGGCGACGTCACAAAGGCGCTCAAGACCTATCTCAAGCATTACAACCATGGCCGGGGGTTCGTGCTGATCGGCCATTCGCAGGGTGCGGGCGTGCTCGAGGCCGTGATCGCCAAGGCAATCGATCCCAAGCCCGCGGTTCGCAAGCGCCTGCTGTCGGCGATCCTGATGGGTGGCAACGTGCTGGTGAAGGGCAGCACCGGCATCGGGGGCGACTTCAAGCACATTCCGGCCTGTCGCCGGGCGGCGCAGCTCGGGTGCGTGATCGCGTTCTCCACGTTCGACCAGCCGGTCCCGAGCGACAGCATGTTCGGACGCCCGGTGAATCCGCTCGCGACGTCGGCACCGCCGAAGGGCGACGAGGTGCTCTGCACCAATCCTGCCAACCTCGCCGGCGGCAGCGGCCTGCTGGATCCGATCCAGCCGAGCGCGCCCTTCGCGCCCGGATCGACGATCGCCCTCGGTCTCGGAGTTCTGAACTGGAAGGTCCCAATGCCGTCGACCGTGTATTGGGCCTCGCCTCGCTCGTACACGGCACGCTGCGAGGACTCCAACGGCGCGCACGTGCTGATGGTGACGGCTCGCAACGGAGCGCAGACACCGACGCCGGCGCCGACCCCCGCCTGGGGCCTTCACCTGCTGGACGCCAACCTCTCGCTCGGCAATCTGATCTCGATCGTTGCCGCCGAGTCGAAGGCGTTCGTCCACCACAAGTAACGAATAGCACAAGCGCAGCGGCGGCCCGATACGCTCGGGCCGGCGCTCCGGCTGCCCGCCGGGTTAAACTCAGGCGCCCGTCTGCCGATCGGTCTCTGACGCAGCCCGTGTGGGTGACAGGGCCGAAAGCAAGCTCTAGGAGGTTGGCAAATGTGCGGCATCGTCGGCTACGTCGGCCCCCGAGACGTACGTGCCTTGCTGCTGCGGGGACTTGAGCAGCTCGAATATCGCGGCTATGACAGTGCCGGGATCTCGGTCCTGTCCGGTGACCGGATCGACGCGGTGCGCGCAGTCGGCAACCTGAGCGCCCTGCGGGCGGCGATGACTGGCCGCGATGGCGAGGATCGGGGCTCGAGCTCGGCCGTCGCGCTCGCCGAGCGTCCCGAAGCGCGAACCGGCATCGGCCACACTCGCTGGGCGACCCACGGTCGCGTGACCGAGGAGAACGCGCACCCGCACTACGACACCCAGGACCGAGTTCACATCGTCGTCAACGGGATCGTCGAGAACTACGTCGAGCTCAAGCAGGAGCTGATCGACGCCGGCGCCGTGTTCACCTCGGAGACGGACGCCGAGGTGATCGCGCACCTCGTCGCACACTGCTACGACGGCGACCTGACCTCGGCCGTCCGGACGGCATACGGACGGTTGCGCGGACACTACGCGTTCGTCGCGATGAGCGCGAACGCGCCGGGCGTCCTGGTGGGCGCGCGCAAGGAGTGCCCGTTGATCATCGGTCGTGGTGACGGCGAGCAGTTCATCGGCTCGGCGATTCCGGCGTTCCTGCGAGAGACGCGTGACGTGCAGTACATGGGCGACGACGAGATCGTCGTCCTGCGCCCCGACGGCGTCGAGTTCCAGACCGCCGCGGGCGAGCCGCTCGAGCGCGAGGTCGTGCGGATCGATTGGGACGCGCAGACGGCCGAGAAGCAGGGCTACGAGACGTTCATGCTCAAGGAGATCAACGAACAGGCCGACGGGGTCGCCGAGACGCTCGGCGAGCGGACCGCGCGCGCCGACGGGATCGACCTCGGTGACCTCGGCACGATCGACGATCAGCTTCTGCGTCGTATCCGGCGCGTCGTGATCGTCGCCTGCGGGACTGCCTACCACGCCGGGCTGATCGGACGCTATGCGATCGAGCAGTGGGCGCGGATCCCGGTCGAGGTCGACATCGCGTCCGAGTACCGCTACCGCAACCCCGTCGTGGGCAGCGACGATCTGGTGATCGGGATCTCGCAGTCGGGTGAGACGGCCGACACGCTCGCCGCGATGCGGACCGCGCGCAGCCGCGGGGCGAGCGTTCTGGCATTGACCAACATCATGGGCGCGCAGGCGACGCGGGAGGCCGACGGCGTCCTCTACACGCGCGCGGGGCTCGAGATCGGGGTCGCCGCGACGAAGACGTTCACGAGCCAGATCGCGGCAATGAACCTGCTCGCGCTGCGGCTCGCTGAGCTGCGGGGCACGCTTGCGCCGGCGGCGCTGTCGAGCACGATCGCCGAGCTCAAGCGTCTGCCGCACCTGATCGCGCAGCTGCTCGAGCGCGATCGCGAGCAGATCGCAGAGGTCGCCCGACGCTACTACGAGGCCGACTTCTTTCTCTATCTGGGGCGGCACATCGGGCTGCCGGTGGCGCTCGAGGGGGCGCTGAAGCTCAAGGAGATCTCCTACATCGCGACCGACGCGTACGCCGCCGGGGAGATGAAGCACGGCCCGATCGCGTTGCTCGACGAGCACACGCCCGTGGTCGTGGTCGCCAACCAGTCGCCGGTGCTGGAGAAGGTCGTCTCCAACATGCAGGAGGTGCGGGCTCGCGGGGCGCGGGTGATCGCGGTGGCGAGCGAGGGCGACGAACAGATCGCGCAACACGCCGACGACGTGCTGCGCGTGCCGCAGACCGACTGGATGTTGGCGCCCGTGCTCGCCGTGATACCGCTCCAGCTGCTCGCCTACAACATCGCCCGGCTGCGTGGACTCAACGTTGACCAGCCCCGGAACCTGGCCAAGACGGTCACGGTTGAGTGAACCCGAGCGCGACGGCGCCGCAGCGAGGGAGCACCCGTCGATCGGCATCGATCTGCTCGAGATCGAGCGCCTCGAGCGCGCGCTGGCGCGCCGGCCAGGGCTCGCCGAGCGGCTGTTCACGCCCGATGAGCGCGCGTACGCGGCTGCTCGCGCCCGGCCAGGACAGCATCTCGCGGCGCGCTTCTGCGCCAAGGAGGCGGTCGCGAAAGCGCTCGGACTAACGGCTTTGAGTTGGCGCGAGATCGAGGTCGTCTCCGAAGGCGGCGCGCCCGGCGTGCAGCTGCACGGTGCCGCCGCCCAGCGCGCCACGAGCTTGGGGGTCGTCGTGCGTGTTTCGCTCACCCACACGCGCAAGGACGCGGGTGCGGTCGCGGTGACCGAGCGCGCCTGTCCGGACGGCTCCAAACCGTGAGCCTGCCCGACTGGCTGACGCCGCTCCCCGGCGCCGAACAGCAGCGCGCGACCGACGGGTGGGCGATCGAGCAGCGCGGGATCCCCGGAATCGAGCTGATGGAACGTGCCGGCGCCGGGCTCGCCCGGCTCGTGGACGCGACCGTGCCCGACGGTCGTGTGGCGATCGTCTGCGGCAAGGGCAACAACGGCGGTGATGGGCTCGTGGTCGCGCGCCTGCTTCGTGACCGCGGCCGTGACGTGGACGTGCACCTGCTGGGCGCGCCCGACGACTTCCGGGGCGACGCACGGATCAACCTCGAGCGGCTGCCCGGCCCACCGCCACGTCCGTTCGATCCGGCGGCGCTACAGCGCGTGGCCGCGATCGTCGACGCGATCCTCGGGACCGGTTTCGAGGGCGAGCCGCGCGACCCGGCCCGCAGCGCGATCGAGGCGATCAACGCGGCCGGCGCCGAAGCGACGATCTTCGCCTGCGACGTGCCGAGCGGCGTCGACAGCTCCACCGGCGAGATCGCGGGGGTCGCAGTCACCGCGGCCGCGACGGCGACCTTTCACGCCGGCAAGCCGGGGCTCTGGATCGCACCCGGCAAGGCGCATGCGGGAGAGGTGACGGTGGTCGACATCGGGATTCCCGCTGGAGCGCCAGTGCAGGCACAGATCGGCCTGATCGAGGGCAGCGTGACCAGCACGATCCCGCTCCGCGGGCGCGAATCGACCAAGTTCGTGGCCGGCGCGGTGTTCGTGTGCGGCGGCTCGCTCGGTCTCACGGGGGCGCCGAGCCTCGCCTCGGAAGCGGCGACGAGGGCCGGCGCCGGCTATGTGACGGCATTCGTGCCGAGCTCGCTGAACCAGATCTTCGAGCTGCGCCTGCTCGAGGTGATGACCGTCCCGCTCCCGGATCGTGCCGGAGCGCTGCAGCCGGACGGGGTCGGGCTGATCGCCGACCGTCTCGGGCGGGCGGGCTCGCTGGTGCTCGGACCGGGACTGGGGCGCGATCCGGGCAGCGTCGCCTTCTGTCGTGAGCTCGCGCGCCGGGCCGACGTCCCGTTGCTGCTCGACGCCGACGGGCTCAACGCGCACGCCGAGCAGCTCGAATCGCTCGCCGCGCGTTCCGCACCGGCGGTTCTTACGCCCCACGCGGGCGAGCTCGGACGGCTCCTGGGTCTCCCGTCGCATGAGATCGAGCGTCGGCGCCTCCAGTACGCGCGGCGCGCGGCAGCGCTGGCGCAGGCGGTCGTGGTGCTCAAGGGCGATGACACGATCGTCGCCGAGCCATCCGGCCGGACCGCGGTCAACCGCGGCGGCGCCGCAGCGCTCGCGACCGCCGGAACCGGTGACGTGCTGTCGGGCGTGATCGGTGCGTACCTCGCCAAGCGGATGGACCCGTTTGACGCGGCCTGTGCCGGGGTGCTGGTCCACGCCAGGGCCGGCCAGCTCGCCGCCGAGTGGATCGGTCCCGAGGGCGTGATCGCCCGCGACGTGATCGACGCGCTGCCGCGGGCGCGGCTGAGCACCTGACGATGGCGCTGCGCGCGCTCGCCCGCGTAAACCTGGCGGCGATCGAGCGCAACGTCGCCCGGTTGCGCAGCGGGCTCGCTCCAGGGGCAAGGCTGTGCGCCGTGGTCAAGGCCGACGCGTCCGGCCACGGATCGGCATACGCCGCCCGTGCGGCACTTGCTGCCGGCGCCACCAGCCTGGCGGTGGCCACCGCCGCCGAGGCCGCCGAGCTGCGCGCGGCGGGGATCGCGGGGCCGCTGCTGGTGATGGGCGCGCTCAGCGCCGAGGAGCTCCCGGTCGCACTGGCCGCCGGGGCGGAGCTGACCGCGTGGACCGAGGAGTTCGTCTCCGAGGTGCGCGCCGAGGCCGACCAGCCCGTGCGCGTGCATGTCAAATTCGATACCGGTATGGGACGCCTTGGGACGCGCTCGCTCGCTGAGGCGCTTGCCGTCGCCGATCGCGTGCTCGCCGCGGCACCGCAGCTGCAGCTCGCCGGAGCGATGACGCATTTCGCGACCGCCGACGGAGACGGGGAGTTCATGGCGTTACAGCTGGCGGCGTTTGCGCCCTTCGCCGACCAGATGCGGCGCCGCGCGCCCGAGATCGTGGTTCACGCCGCGAACAGCGCCGCAACCGTCCGCGATCCGGCGACCCACTTCGACATGGTCCGCTGCGGCATCGCGATCTACGGTTGTGATCCGATGAACGAGAACCCCGACCACTATGGGCTCGAGCCGGCGCTCGAACTGACCTCGTACGTCGCCGCGCTCAAGCGCGCCGAGCCCGGCGACAGCGCTGGCTACGGGCGACGCTTCGTCGCCGGCCGGGAGACTCAGATCGCGACCCTACCGATCGGTTACGCGGACGGCATCAGACGCGCGCTGAGCGCCGACTGCGATGCGCTGATCGGGGGCCGGCGCTATCCCGTCGTCGGGACCGTGAGCATGGACAACGTCACTGTCGACGTCGGGTCCGAACCCGTTGCGGACCTGCGCGTCGGAGCGACGGCGACGCTCGTCGGACGTGACGGCGAGGAGCGCCAGACGATCGAGGACCTCGCCAACCGGATCGGCACGATCGCGCACGAGGTCCTGTGCGGGATCTCAGCGCGCGTCCCACGCAGCTACCACCGCGACGGGACTCCGGTGCGATGACGGGGCCACTCGACGCGATCGCGGCAATCACCGACGATGCATGGCTCGTCGGCGGGGCGCTGCGCGACCGGCTGCTCGGGCGCGAGACCGCCGACTACGACGTGGTGCTGCCCGCGCAGACGTCAGAGGGGGTCAGGCGCGTTGCGCGGGCCCTCGGCCGCGCGACGTCGGCGTACTCGTTCGCGCTCTCGGATGAGTTCGGCGCGTGGCGGATCGTCGGGCGCGAGCACGCTTGGCAGGTCGACCTCCAGGCGCTCGACGCAGACACGATCGAAGCCGACCTGCTGCGGCGAGACCTGACCGTCAACGCGATCGCCGAGCGGCTCGCGGGCGACGGGACGCTCGTCGATCCGACCGGCGGGCTCGCCGACCTGCAGGCGCGCACGCTGCGCGCGGTCGCGCCCGACAGCTTTGAGCGCGACCCGCTGCGGGCGCTGCGCCTGGCGCGGCTGTCCGGCGAGCTCGGATTCGCCGTCGATCCCGAGACGATCGCGCTCGCCCGGGCCAGTGCGGCGGGGCTGACGGGCGTCGCGTCCGAGCGTGTATTCACCGAGCTGCGCAGGCTGCTGGTGGCCGACCGCGCGCTCGACGGGCTCGATGTGATGGATGCCGCCGCCGTCACCGATGTGATCCTGCCCGAGCTCGTCGCGCTACGAGGCGTCGAGCAGAGCCGCTTTCACCACCTTGACGTCTATGACCACACGCGCGCCGTGCTGGCCGAGTCGATCGCGCTCGAGCGCGACCCGGAGCCGGCGTTCGGCGATCACGCGAGCGCCGTGCGAGAGCTGCTCGCGGCGCCGCTTGCGAACGACATGACCCGTGGCGGGGCGCTGCGCTTCGGGGCGCTGCTGCACGACGTCGCCAAGCCTCAGACGCGCGCGATGACGGCCGAGGGCAGGGTCACGTTCATGGGCCATGACGAGGCCGGCGCGACACTGTCGGCAGCGATCCTGACCCGCCTGCGGGCAAGCTCGCGGTTGGTCGAGTATGTGGCCAACCTGACGCGACACCACCTCAGGCTCGGCTTCCTCGTGCACCGCGCGCCGTTGGATCGCCGCGAGATCTACCGCTACATGGACGCGTGCAGCCCCGTCCAGGCCGACGTGACTGTGCTCAGCGTCGCCGACCGGCTGGCGACGCGCGGCGACAATTCTGACCGCGCGATCGCACGCCATCTCGAGCTCGCCCGCCTGCTGCTGCGCGAGGCGCTTGACTGGAGCGCCGATCCGCCGCGCCCACCGATCCGCGGCGACGAGCTGGTGGCCGCGCTCGGCATCCGGCCCGGGCCGCAGCTCGGCGAGCTGCTGCACGAACTCGAGGCAGCGGCGTACGCGGGCGAGGTCTCCTCGCGCGAGGAGGCGATCGGCTACGCCCGCGAGCTGACCCAGCGCGGGTAAGCTGCCCGCCATGAGGGATCCAGACTGCCTGTTCTGCAAGATCGTCGCCGGTGAGCTTTCGGGGCAGATCGTCGACGAAGACGAGCTGACGGTTGCGTTCATGGACATCAACCCCGCCACGCGTGGTCATCTGCTGGTCGTGCCCCGCAACCACTCGCGCAACGTGCTCGAGGCCGACCCCGAGGATCTGGCCGCGACGGTGCGCACGGCCCAGCGTCTTGCGCAGCGCGTCACCGAGCGCCTCGGGGCCGACGGCGTGAACCTGATGAACTCGTGCGGATCGGTCGCCTGGCAGACCGTCTTTCACCTGCACGTCCACGTGATCCCGAGGTACGCCGACGATCCGCTCAAGCTGCCCTGGATCCCGGCCCCGGGGGACGCTGACGAGATAGCGGCGGCCGCGCAGCAGCTGCGATAAGCCGCATCGCAAGCCCCTGCCGAGGGCACGTCGCACCACCCGAGCGCGCTCCCTGCTACGTTTCTCGCGTCTTGATCGGCGTCCCGTGTGGCGCCGATCGTGGTTCAAACAAGTTGCGCCGAAGGGGAGTACATGGCAACGGGTACGGTCAAGTGGTTCAGCGACGACAAGGGCTTCGGGTTCATCACGCCCGATGACGGCGGTCGCGATCTATTCGTTCACTTCAGCGGAATCGACGGTGACGGCTACCGCTCACTGGCCGAGGGCGCGAAGGTCTCCTATGAGGAGGAGGCCGGTCCCAAGGGCCCGAAGGCAGTGAGCGTAGTTAAGCTGTAGTACTTCACGACGCAAGCCGCGGGCTGTTGATCGGCCCCGTTTCGGTCGGGGCGCGAGCGTCTGCGTGGGTCGACTGGCGCAACTGCCGCCTTTATCTGGTGTTCAATGAGGATGATGAGACCCCTTTCGCTGGTTACAGCAGGAATAATCGCGACGTTTTTTGCGCTCGTGCCGGGCTCGGCGGCCGCCAAGATCGTCCAACTCGGCCAGACCTCTACACCGATCGCGGCGCCCCAGTGTCCAAAGGGCACCTCGTCGTTGAACTGCCGCATCGTCTTGACGCGGACGACCGCGCTCCAGACGACGAGCGACGGCGTCAGGAATCCGACGGTCGTCAAGAAGAACGGCTGGATCATCTCGTTCACGGTCGGGCTCTCGAATCTCTCGCCCAACCCCAAGGCCGAGCGCAGCTTCCTCCACACGCTCGACTCAAACTACGGCGGGACGGCCCAGCTCGCGCTCACGGTTCTGAAGCCCGGACCGAAGAACAAGTACACGGTCGCGGCCGAGAGCCCGATGTTTCACGTGATCCCGTTCCTGGGATCGGTACTCGACGAGCCGCTGTCGCTGCCACCGAACTTCACGCAGTTCACCGCGCTGCCCGTCAAGGCAGGCGAGGTGATCGGTCTGACGGTGCCGACCTGGGCGCCGGTGCTCACCTACAACCTCACCAGCTCGAAGTTCGGCTACCGCCAGAGCCGGAGGGCGAACTGCACCCACCCGGCGGCCGGCCAGACCGCTCAGCTGGCGGTCGGCGCACACACGCAGTACCTGTGCGCCTACGGCGGCACACGGGTCCAATACAGCGCGACTGAGGTCGTCAACACGCCGTACCCCAAGAAGTACGTCCACTAGGGGCGACCGACGTTGAGACGCCGCGCGGCGTAAGCGTCGCGCGGTCCCCGGGTCAAGCGGGCTAGCAGGCGCCCGGGTTCTGCTGGCAGAACGCGGACCCGAGGCCGGCGCCGCCGGTCGTGCCAGTGCCCGTCGCGGCGCCTCCGGTGCCCGCTCCGCCCGACGGCGTCGTGCCGGTGCCCTGGGGAGCCGTGCCCGTGCCGGCGCTGGTCGCCGTGCCCGTCGAGGCGCTCGTCCCGGTCCCGGTCCCGGTCCCGGTGCTGGTTGCGGTCGCGCTGCTCGTCGTGGAGGTGCTGGTGGTCGTCGACGACGAGGTCGGCAGCGCCACGTTGCTAGAGGCGGCCGTCGGCACCGTGAATGTCGGCGCGCCCTGGGTGTTGCCGGCGCCCGACCCACCGCCGCCGCACGCGGCGACTGAGAGCACGATCGCCACCGCTGCAGAGATCGCGGCTGCCGGCCTCAGGCTCCTCACGCGGGGCGCCGCTCGCAGAGGTCCTGAAACCACCTTAGGTGTCGAGCGGCGCCATGCGCCTGCCACAGACCGGGCAGTCGTTTAGGTCCTTCTGCGAGAGCTGGTCACACCAGTTGCAGAATCGGAGGTTCTCGACCGTCCAGGGCAGCTCTGACGGCGTTGGCGCGAGCGGAATCAGCTCGCCGACGACCTCGAGCGGCTCGCCGGTCTCGCGATCGAGATACACCTGACCCGGCTCTGCCTCGACGATTACTTCTCGACCGGTGGAGGGCGTCCGCATCCGGTACTTCTGACGGGACCTCATTGCGGCGCAATGCTACCAGCGGCCCAGGCGACGGCGTTTTCGGGCACCCACAGCGACGGCGCCGGGATGCCGCGTGCTTGGATAGAGTGCGGCCCCGAGCGTATGGTCAGAGCCGTCCCACGCCCCCTACGGAGCCTAGTGGCCCTGGCGGCGAGCGCCGTTGCGCTCGTCGGTCTCGGGGGGTGCGCGATCAAGCACCCGACATCGAGCCTCGTCAAGGGAAAGGTGCTGTTCGTCGAGAAATGCGGCGCCTGCCACACGCTCGCCCACGCCAACACCAGCGGCACCATGGGCCCCAACCTCGACGACTCGTTTCGCCAGGATCGCATCGACGGCGTCAAGAGCACGTCAATCGAGGGTCTGGTCGACTTCTGGATCCGCTTCCCCAACACCGCGGGCGTAATGCCGCCGATGCTCTACAAAGGCCAGGAGGCGCAGGATGTCGCCGCCTACGTCGGCGCCGTCGCGGCCAAGCCGGGCGTCGATACGGGCGCGCTGGCGTCCGCCGGCGGCGTGACCGGAACGAATCCGGCCGCGGGCAAGGCGGTGTTCACGGGCGTGGGCGGCTGCGGGAGCTGTCATACGCTGGCCGCGGCCGGGACCACCGGCACCGTCGGGCCGAACCTCGACAAGGACCTGCGCACCAACTGCGCTTCGCCGCAATCAAAGAAGATCCGCGGCGCGACCTTGGAGGAGTGCATCGAGACCGCGATCACCAAGCCGTACGCCTTCCTGCCGCCCGGCTACAAGGCGGGCGTGATGCCGGCGAACTTCGCCAAGACGCTCACCAAGAGCGAGATCACCGCGCTCGTCAACTTCATCTCCGGCGCCGCGAAGTAGGGCCAGGTGCGCCTGCGGCCGGCACCGCGCCGGGGACGGCGAGCGCTGCGCCGGGGTGACCGTCGGGCGCGAGCGCTACGCCGGGGTGACCGTCGGGCGCGAGCCCGAGGCGGCCTCCGCGTCGGCGGCGCTCTGGCGCAGGCGCTCCAGCAGTTCGTCGCCCCGGCCGGCGACGACCGCGCGTTGGGCGCGGCGCTCGTCGAGCGGGATGTTGTGCTCGATCGCGTAGTCCAGCAGCGTCTGGCGCTCCTCCTGCTGGCGCGCGATGCGCAAAAACAGCCAGCAGAAGAGCCCGATCGTTAGCAGGCTCTCCTCGACCATCATCAGGCCACCGGCGGCGACCTGGTCGGCCATCGGCGAAATATGCCAGTGGGCGTCGCCGGCGCGGTAGATCGGGTAGAAGACCGAGCCGCCGAAGATCAGGATGTTCGCGAGCACCGTTCCGACTAGCCGCACGGCGATGATGTAGACGAGCCGCGCGGCGTTGTTGAACCAGCCCGGCTTCGGGAGCGGCCCGAGCAGCGCCATCCAGACGCAGATCCCGAACGTCAAAAACGTAGCGTGCTCGAGCGCGTGCAGGCCATCGTGGCGCAGTGCCGCCTGGTAGAGCGCCGGCGAGTGCCAGGCGTAGAAGTTGACCGCCCAGACGACGATCGCGACGACCGGGTGGGTCAGGATCCGGAGCTTGGCGATGACCGGGTTGCGCAGCAACGGCGCCAGCAACGGCCCGGTCATTCCGAGCACGAGCAGCAACGCGGCGATGTCCCCGATCAGCAGGTGCTCGGCCATGTGGGCCACGAGCAGTTGTTCGGAGAGCGTGTCGACCGGCGGGCTCCCCGCGATCAAAAGTGCGACGAGACCGCCGATGTAGCAGCCCTGGCGCCAGGTCGGCACCGGCCGGCCCTCGCTCGCCAGCGTCCGCGCCCGGATCCGGTACGGGACCCATGAGAGAGCGACCAGCACCGGAAACCCGATCTCCTGCACCGGGGCATCGGCCAGCACGAGCGGAGGCGAGAGCACTGTCTCTATGGTGGCACGCCGAGCCCGGGTCAGCTGCGTATCCCGAGCCGCCTAACGCTCGCTAGACCGCCCGGATCAACAGGACCAGCGCGACGATGATCGCGAACACGACCACGATCCAGATCAAGAAGCCGAATGCATCAGCCTCCGAGCGGATCGGGTTGGGAGGACGTAGTCGCAAGGCACCCCCTGCTCGCGCTTCGCGAGCCTACTGGGGCTCCCGACCCACTAGATCACGTAGACCGTCGTGTAGACGACCACCCACATGATGTCGACGAAGTGCCAGTAGATGCCCGGTACTTCCATCCCGCGGTGGTGCTCGGGCGAGTAGTGGCCCCTGAACGACCGGATCGTGACCATCAGCAGCGCGCACAGCCCGATGAACACGTGGGCACCGTGCAGCCCGGTGAGCGAGTAGAAGATCGTCGCCTGGGCCGTGTCGTGGGGCGCGAAGCCGATGTGGATGTACTCGTTGACCTGGACGGTCAAAAACGTCAGACCGAGCAGGAACGTGGTCACCATCCCCGCCTTTAGGCCGAACCGGTTGCCGCGCTTGATCGCCGTCAGCGCCCAGTGGATCGTAAGCGAAGAGGACAGCAGGATCGCGGTGTTGATCCCGGCCACCGCTTCCGGCAGCTTGGTGCCGTGCGCCGGCCACGGGTCGTGGGTCACGACCCGGATGAAGAAGTACGCCGTGAAGAACGCCCCGAAGATCATCACCTCGGAGATGATGAACAGCATCATCCCGAGCGTCGGCGCATTTACGCGCGACGACTGGTTCGCCGGAGGCGGGCCGTGAGGCTCGGCGTGCGCGATCGATGCTGCTTCCAAGCCTGGCTCCTAGCTACCGGCCGGGACCGGATCGGGGTGGACGACGTGCTCGACCGGCTTGCCGGTCGCGTTGCGCACGCGCTCGATCAGATCGGTGCGAAGCCAGCCTGACTTCGTCTCCGGGAACGTCGAGATCACGATGTCGTCGACGCGGAAGTACTGCAGCGCGTTCATGATCGCCGTGTATGGATCGGGGTCGCCGGTCATCCCGGCGGCGGTCAGCCCCGCCTCGCGCAGCCGGCCCAAGACCAGCGTGAGGCGCGTCCGCGCCCGCCGCGTGGCGCTGCTGTCGCCGCCCTCGAGCGGCACGACGACGATGAACACACGCTCGCGGCGATCGGTCTCGGCTTCGGCCTTCTGCTTGAGCACATCGAGCAGTTCGGTCCCGCTCGCGGTGCGGTTGGCGACCGCGAGCGTGACGTGGAACGCGAGGCCGTCGGTATCGATGTCGGTCACGACGTGCTCGACCGGCAACCCGGTCGCTTCGCGGACGCGGTCGATCAGGTCACGGCGCTGCCACCCGGACCGCGGCGCCGGGTAGGTCGAGATGATGATCGCGTCCGGGTTGTACTCATGGACGGCGTCAATCGTCGCCGAGTACGGGTCGGGGTCGGCGACCTCGCCGATCGCTTCCATGCCCTCCGATCGCACGAAGCCGACCGCGAGGTCAACGCGTGCCTGGGCCGCGTCGAAGACCGAGTCGTCGTAGATCACGTACCCGGCATGGGGGCGCGTCTGAGGCACCACCAGCACAAACCGGGTCTGCTCCTCGGCGGCCTCGCGCTCGACTGTATCGATCAGTGATCGTCCGCCGACCGTCTCATTGGCGACGACGAGAACGGTCCTCATGTGTCGGCCTCACCGCCCGGAGACCCGGCCGGCGCTCCGACGCCGGCCGCGAGCGGCTTGGCTTGCACTGGCGGCTTGAAGATCCCGTGCACTGCGCCGGGCACCCCGTATTCGTACGGGCCGCCGACGACGGTCGGGACCGTGTCGAAGTTGAAGATCGGAGGCGGCGACGAGACCTGCCATTCGAGCGTCAGCGCCCGCCACGGGTTGGCAGCGGCGCGCGGACCCGAACGCCAGCTGGCGACCATGTTGTAGAGGAAGATCAGCGTCGTCAACCCGAGGATGAACGAGCAGACCGAGATGAACAGGTTCCAGGTCGCGAACTTGGCCGCGTACTCGGCGACCCGTCGGGGCATCCCCTCGATCCCGATGATGTGCATCGGCCCGAAGGTCAGGTTGGCGAAGATGAACGTCAGCCAGAAATGCCACTTGCCGAGCCGCTCGTCGTACATGCGCCCGGTCATCTTCGGGAACCAGTAGTAGACGCCGGCGAAGATCGTCATCAGCGAGCCGCCGAACAGCACGTAGTGGATGTGGGCGACGATGAAGTAGGTCTGACTGACGTGGATGTCAAACGGGATCATCGCGAGCATCACGCCGCTGATCCCGCCGAGCGTGAACATCGTCAAGAAGCCGAGCGCGAACAGCATCGGCGTGTCCATGTGGAGCACGCCGCGCCACAGCGTCGCCAGCCACGAGAAGATCTTGATCCCGGTGGGAATCGCGATGATCGCGGTCGTGATCATCATCGGGATCCGGATCCACGGGGCCATCCCCGACACGAACATGTGGTGCGCCCAGACGGTGAACCCGAGCACGACGATCGCGACCAGCGAGAACGCCATCATCCGGTAGCCGAAGATCGGCTTGCGAGCCTTGACCGCGATCACCTCCGAGATGATTCCGAAGCCCGGCAGCATCATGATGTAGACGGCCGGGTGCGAATAGAACCAGAAGACGTGCTGGTACATGATCACGTTGCCGTTGTTGCCCGCCCCGACGAACGCGTCAAAGAAGTGGAAGTGAAGCGCCGTGTCGAGCAGGATGAAGAACTGCGAGGCCGCGATGAACGGGGTCGCGATCACGACCAGCAGCGAGGTCGAGAAGTTCGCCCAGACGAGCAGCGGCAGCCGGAAGAAGCTCATCCCCGGAGCGCGCATTGTGATGATCGTGACGAGGAAGTTGAGCGCGGTGAAGATCGACGAGAAGCCCGCGAACTGAACCGCGATCGAGAAGAACAGCTGCCCGATCGGCATCGTCGTCGACAACGGGGCGTAGGCCGTCCAGCCCGCCGCGAATGAGCCTCCCGGCGCCAGGAAGCTCATCAGCATCAGGACCCCCCCGATCGGCAGCAGCCAGTACGAGAGCGCGTTCAGCCGCGGGAAGGCCATGTCCGGCGCGCCGATCATCAGCGGCAGGACGAAGTTCGCGAGCCCCGCGAACACCGGGATCACGAACAGGAAGATCAGCACGGTCGCATGAACCGAGAAGACGCCGTTGTACTGCTCGGGCGTGAGGAACTGCATCCCGGGCTTGGACAGCTGGGCCCGGATCAGCATCGCGAGCATCCCGCCGACGAACAGGAAGAAGAACGACGTGACCGTGTACTGGATCCCGATCACCTTGTGGTCGGTGTTGACGCGGAAGTAGTCGCGCCAGCTGCGCGCGCCGTGATCTGCGTGGCTCTCGGGCCGCGTCGGCCTGCCGCTCGCCCAGTACAGCCAGTAGTCGCAGGTGCCGAGGCCGAGCAGGAAACCCGCCGGGACGGCGAGCAGCGCGACGATCGTGATCGCGTGAGCGTCGATCACGGGATGCTGGTGCATCAAAAACCGGATCAGCACGGTCAAGCCGAAGGCGAACGCAAATCCGATGACGTCGCACAGGGCTGCCCGATACCAGCCGGGGGCGCGGAGTTTTGCCGGCAGGGCCATCAGCTCGCCTCCTTGATCTTGCAGTCGCTCTCTGGCTTAACGATCGCGTCCACGTGCATCGTTCACTTTGACACGCTCGACAGATAGTTGACGAGCGCTTGAACCTGGGTCGAGCCCAGTGACTGGGCAAAGTTTGACGGCATCACGCCGGCGTGGTACCCGCTCGGTATGTAGGCGTACGGCTTCGTGATCGCGGTGTGAATGCACTCGGCGATCGTCTTGCCGCGGACCTTCATGGACTGCGACATCGCGCAGTCGCTCTTCAATCGCTGGGTCAGGTTCGGCCCCACGGTGCCGGTCGTGCCGGCGTCGGCGAGCGTGTGACAACTGCCGCAGCCACCCGCGCCCGTGAAGATCGCCTTCCCGGCGGCCGGGCTTGTGGCAGACGAGCTCGAAGAGCCGCTGCTGGCGGCGCCACTGCCGCTGGCGCCGCTCGACGACGAGCTCCCGCTGAGACCCGGCGCCACCAGCGCGTTGGGCGGTGGCGTCCCGACCGGGGGCGGCGCGTTCGGTCTCTGGTGGGTGAGCCAGGTATGGAAAGCGGTCGGCGTGACGACGTGCACGGTCGCCCGCATCAGCGAGTGGCCGGCGCCGCACAGCTCCGTGCACTCGGCCGGGTAGGTCCCGAGCCTGTCGGGCGTGACGCGAACTGTGGTCACGATCCCCGGCACCGCGTCGAGCTTCTCGGAGAACTCGGGGACGAAGAAACTGTGGATGACGTCATAGGAGCGCAGCTTGAACACCACCGGCCGGTCCTTGGGCAGGTAGAGCACCGGCGAAACGACCGCCTTGCCGCCCGACGCCGGATACGAGAACTGGAACGCGAACTGGCGGGCGGTCACGTTGACGGTCATCTCGTTCGAGTGGCTCGCCTCGTTGGCCCGCAGGACGATGTACGAATAGACGCACATGCCGAGGATCAGCACTGCCGGCAGGGCCGTCCACAGGACCTCGAGCCGGGTGTTGCCGTGGATCGGGGGTCCGTCCTTCTCCTCTTCGCCGGGCTTCATCCGGAACTTCCAGATGGAGTAGCCCACGACGGTCACGACGAGCACGAAGATCGGGACCGTCGCGATCAGCAGGACGTCGTACAGGGTGTGGTCGCGGTGGGCCTGTTGCGAGGCTGCCGTCGGCCACCAGGGGATCACGAACAGCGTGATCGGCAGCACGATCGCGACCCCGACGATCCCGATACAGACCATCTGGACCACCGGGCGATTACGTAGCACTCTGTCCTTCACCCTCGAGCATTCGAACGCCTTGCATCCTATGGGTTCGGCGCGACGAACGGCGTCGGCATACGCGCCCGCGATCGCTCGATTATGATTGAGTCAATCGTTGCAAACTGGTGGGAGGCACGATGCTCGTACGCGATGCGATGACGCATGTGGTTCTTTGCGTCGGTCCGGAGCACACGCTTCGGGAGGCGGCGGTGGCGATGTGTGAGCGGCGGGTCGGCGCGGCGGTTGTGCTCGACCCCGAGGCGCCCGGGCCGAGCGTGATCACCGAGCGCGACATCCTGCACTCGATCGGCGCCGGCCAGGATCCCGACGCCGAGCGCGTGGCCGACCACCTGACCGCGAGCCTTACGTTCGCGTCGCCCGACTGGTCGCTCGAGCAGGCGGCCGCGACGATGGTCCGCGGCGGCTTCCGCCACCTGGTGGTCGTTGGACGCGGCTCCCTGGACGGAATGCTCTCGATGCGCGACATCGTCAGGGTCTGGAGCGGTGACGGCGCCACCTGTGAGCTGCCGGCGCGTTCCGGCGTCGCCTCCTAGCCGCGCTGGCGGGCGACGCCGACAAGGGGTCAGTGGTGCTCTTCGGGGAGCTCGTCGATATCGCGCCGCGTGCTTCGAATCCAGAGCACCGTCGTGACGATCACGATGATCAGCCCGATCGCGGAGATGATCAGGCTCAGGGTCGTGCCGACGATCGTCAGCGTGATCCCGATCGCGCTCAGCAGCGGGAGCAGGCTCGGGCCCGGGATGTGGATCTCTTCGCCGACGGGCGGCGGTTGGCGCTCGCTCATCTGGGCTCCGCTCGCCGTCCGGGCTCGCCGCGTTCGGAGCCCATCTGAGTCATCCGGCTGCTCACGCGTGTATGTAGATCACGGCCGCCACGAACGAGATACCGAACATGAACAGCGCGGCGGCGCCGGCGATCAGGCCGGTGCGGATGTTCTTGCGGGCGAGCTTTCTGTCCATGGCGGGGGAATCCTAGACGTTTGCGGGTCGGTAGCGGCGGCTCCGTCTACAGCTTCACGTCGGCGACCATGGTCGCGAACAGCAGCGCCAGGTACAGCATCGAGAACAGGTACAAGCGCAGGGCCCAGCGACGATCGGCGCGCCGATAGAGCATCACCGTGCCCGCCACGAACGTGAGCCCGAGGACGATCGAGCCGACAAGGTAGATCCCGCCGAAGGCCCCGGCGCAGAAGGGGAGCTGGCTGACGGCGTACAGCAGCAGCCCGTAGAGCACTATCTGGCGCCGCGTCTCGCGCTCGCCCCGCACGACGGGCAGCATCGGGACGCCGACTCGCGCGTAGTCATCCTTCATCAGCAGACTCAGCGCCCAGAAGTGCGGCGGCGTCCAGTAGAAGACGATCGCGAACAGGTAGACCGCCGTCCATGACAGCGACCCCGTCGTCGCGGCCCACGCGACGAGCGGCGGCATCGCCCCGGCCGCGCCCCCGATCACGATGTTGTACGGGGTGCGGCGCTTGAGCCAGATCGTGTAGACGCCGACGTAGCCGACAAAGCCGCCGAACGCGAGCAGCGCGGCGAGCACGTTGACGGTCAGCGACATCTGCACGAGCGAGGCGAGCGCGAGCCCGATCCCGAACCGCAGCGCCGCCGCCGGGCTGACGCGACCCGACGGGATCGGTCGTGTCGCGGTCCGCCGCATCTGCGCGTCGATGTCCCGGTCCCAGTAGTGGTTGACCGCGCCGGCGCCGCCCGCCGATAGATAGCCGCCGAGGCACGTCAGGGCGATCTTCGAGATCGGCGGATTGCCGGCGATCTCCATCGTCGTGATCGTCGTGAACAGGAGCAGCGACTGGACCTTCGGCTTGGTCAGGTCGAAGTAGTCGGCGACGATCTGTCGTGGCCGGACCCCGGTCGTCGTCGTCGCGAGCGACGCGTTCATCGCCTGCCCCCGACGTGGGCCGTCAGCAGAACCACTAGGCCCGCGCGAACCGCTCGCTGCCGCCGGTCTTCTGAATCACGCCCGTCTGGCGCTCGATCTGGCGGCGGATATCGCGCATCGGCTCGACCGAGCGAACGCGCGGAATTGCATCGAAGTTGTTGACCGGCGGAGGCGAAGTCGTGAACCACTCGAGCGTATTGCCCTTCCAGGGATCCGGGCCCGCGATCTTGCCGTGTTTGAGGCTTCGGGCGACGTTCAGGATCGTGATCAGGACCCCTACACCAAGGATGAAGGCTCCGATCGTGGAGATCAAGTTGTAAGTGGACCACCCGAGCCCCGGCTGGTAGGTGTAGATCCGCCTCGGCATCCCCGACAGGCCGAGCGCGTGCTGCACGAAGAAGGTCGCGTTGAAGCCGATGAACATGGTCCAGAACGACCACTTGCCGGCTCGTTCGTCGAGCATCCGGCCGGTCATCTTCGGGTACCAGTAGTAGATCCCCGAGAACACGGTGAAGACCGAGCCGCCCATCAGGACGTAGTGGAAGTGGGCGACGACGAAGTAGGTGTCGTTGAGCTGCCAGTCGACCGGGAACACGGCCAGGAAGATCCCGGTGATGCCGCCGATCGTGAAGATCGCGATGAAGCCGATCGCGAACCACAGCGCGGTCGTCATCACGATCGACCCCCGCCATAGGGTCGCGATCCAGTTGAAGATCTTCACGCCGGTCGGGATGCCGATCAAGAACGAGCTCAGCATGAAGAACCCGAGCACGACGATCGGCACCGGCGAGGCGAACATGTGGTGCGCCCAGACCAGCGTCGCGAGGAACGCGATCACCGCCGTGGACGCCGCGATCGCCTTGTAGCCGAAGATCGGCTTGCGCGAGAACACGGGGATGACCTCGGAGATGATCCCGAACCCGGGCAGGATCATGATGTAGACCTCCGGGTGGCCGAAGAACCAGAACAGGTGCTGCCACAGGATCGGCGAGCCGTGCGAGGTCGGGTCAAAGAAGTGGGTCCCGAAGTGGCGGTCGGTGAGCAGCATCGTGACCGCCGCGGCGACGACCGGCAGCGCGATGATCAGCAGCAGCGCGTAGACGAGCAGCGCCCCAGACGAACAGCGGCAGCCGGCCCCAGGTCATGCCGGGCGCGCGCATGTTGACGATCGTCGCGTAGAAGTTGATCGCGCCGAGGAGCGACGAGATGCCGGTGATGTGGATCAGGAAGATCCAGGCGTCCTGGCCGCCGTTGGGCGAATAGAGCGACTCCGAGAGCGGCGGGTAGCTCCACCAGCCGGCGTCTGGCGGGTGGAAGAAGAGCGTGATGTAGAAGACGATCCCGCCGAGCAGCAGCAGCCAGAACGAGAGCGCGTTCAGCCGCGGGAAGGCCATGTCGCGGGCGCCGATCATCAGCGGCAGGAAGTAGTTGCCGAAGCCGGCCATGACCGGGACGACGAACAGGAAGATCATCGTCGTGCCGTGCAGCGTCAGCAGCTCGTTGTAGTGCTCGGACGTCAGCAGCGTGTTGTTCGGCACGCTCAGCTGCAGACGCATCATCAGCGCCTCGACCCCGCCCATGCAGAAGAAGACGAAGGTCAGGACCAGGTACATGATCCCGATCTTCTTGTGGTCGGTCGTCAGAACCCAATCGACCCAGCGCTTGGTCGTGCGCGGGGCGGTGACCTCGTGGGCGGTCACTTGGGGAATCGGCTTCGGGGTGTATTCGGTGATCGCCATCCGGTCTAATTTCCTAGGTTGCCTTGCGCGGTGAGAATCTGTCGCAGCTGGCAGGACCTGCGAGTTGGCCTTCGTGATCTGCTGCTGCCTGCTGCTGAGTCCAGGCCTTGTACTGGGCCGGCGTCACGACCTTGACGAGCGCCGTCATCGCAGCGTGGTTGACCCCGCACAGCTGTGCGCACTGCCCGTGGAACAGGCCCGTGTGGAGCGCCTTGAACCACGTGTAGGTGGTGTATCCGGGAACCGCGTCGACCTTGCCGCCGAGCGACGGCACCCACCACGAGTGGATCACGTCGGTCGACTGGATCGCGAGCACGACCGTCGTGTGCTCGGGCACCACCATCTCCTGGTAGGAGTAGGGAAGCTTCAGCGCGAACGCCTTGTTCAGGCATCCGGTCCCGTAGACGTAGCGCCAGATGTACTGGCGTCCCTGGATGCAGATCGTGAGCTTCTTGCCGTTCGGCGGCTTCGGCTCGGTCAGCGACGCCGACAGGACGAGCCCGTTCGCGCCCGAGTTCGGCGGGTTGATGATGCTCGGCAGCTTGATGAACGTGACGACCGTGAGGACGACGAGGATCAGCGCCGCGGCGACGGTCCAGCCGATCTCCAATCTGCGTGTTGCCGTGGATCTGGGCGGCGACGGCGCCCTTCTTGGCGCGGAACTTGTAGACCGAGTAGACGAGCGCGCCCTCGACGACCACGAACACGACCGCGGCGATGTAGAGCACGATCTTGTACAGCGAGGCGATGTGGTTGGCGTTCGGCGAGCCACCGGACTTGGGCGTGATGAAGTTGGCGAGCGCATCGGGGCGAAGACGAGCGACAGCAACACCGCGAGCGCCGTCAACGACGTCGCAACGCGGAGTCGCGGACTCGACAACAGGCCTGCGAGGCGGCGCCGGCGGTCGGTTGTGGCGCGGTCAGAGTCGAGTCTCAAGGCGCGGGCATTCTATCTGTCAAGGCCGCGGGCGTGACGCGCAGCGCTGCGACCCTGCGGAGCCTTGATCCATCTGTTACATGGGCATTTGAGCCACATGTTGCAAACGGTGTGGGCGACCCCGGCCAAATGTGTGCCGCGCCTATACTGGCCGCCCCTTGCGCATTTCGAGGGCGATCAGAGGGTGTGCCTGGGCCCTGGTCGTGGTGGGGGTGGGTGCCCCTGCGCTCCGCAGGCGCGTGAAGCTTCCCGCCGGCGCGGTGATGCGGCCGCGGCGATGGCTCCGCCGGCGCTCGCCGTGGCGATGGCCCCGAGCCGCCGTCGCGAGGTCGGGATCTGCCTGTTTGAACATGTGGGCGTATATGGCCGCCTACGAACTGCCGCACGACGACGCCGAGCGTCAGGCCGGCGCGTGCGGATCGACTACCCGATCGACGCCGACCGCGTCCTCGGGCTCGGCGTGCCGCCCACCGTCCGGCTCCAGCGCGGACTCTCGACCCCGGGGACGATCAATCGCTTCGAGCGCGTACTGGTGCTGGTGTCACTGGATCTGGTTCGCCGTGCCCCACGGAGCCGTCCTGTACATGCTCGTCCGCCGTCCCGATCGTTTTCCGTCCGCGGCGGCGAGGATGTATGCGGTGTTCGATATCGGGGCGATCTTCTACTGGGCGATCCCGACCGCGCCGCCGTGGTACGCGGCGCTTCACGGTCGCCTCGAGGACGCCGGCGCTCCCGCGTGCGGCGGATGATGATCGAGTACGGCGAGGTGTTCTGGGGTGACGCTGGCCCGCCCTCTACGATGTTCTTGGAGGGAATCCGCTGGCTGCCATGCCGTCGCTGCACTTCGCAACGTCCATGATGGGTGCCCATATCCTCTCCGGGAGACGGGCCCGGTCGCCGGCGCGCTCGGGTGGGGTTACACGGCCTACTCGGCCTCGCGCTCGTCTACCTGGGGGAGCACTACGTCGTCGACCTACTCGGCGGGGTCGCTCTTGCCGAGACGGTTCGCCGGGCGGCTCCGCGGGGCACCCCTCGCGCGGCGGGTCGTACGGGCCCTGAACGGGATCCACGAACTCGGCGGTTAGGGGGCCTGCTGCACCCGATGCACGACGAGACCTCGATCGAGACGCGCGGTGCCTGACCTCCCGCACGAAGCCTCGCGATGACGCCGACCAGCGCCGTGCGCCGCGCGAGGCCTCGCTTCAGCAGCCGGCGGAGCGCTCGCGCGGCTCCGAGGAGA
>CAVUUT010000022.1:0-121284 GCA_963744695.1 uncultured Solirubrobacterales bacterium
ATGCGTCGCGCGACGGGCTGAATAACGCAGGTCGCAAGCCGTAATTATCCGTCGGAGCCTCGCGTGTTCTCTCCGGTGGCTGGGTACAACCGGTGCGCGACGATCAGAGCACGGCGACGGCAAATACGAGTGATCATGAAGAAGTTTGTGGCGATGCCACGCGCGATCGCGGCCAGCGCCCTCAGGTCACCCAAAATCACCTTCGACGCGCAGTGCTCAGCCGTGGTGATGCGCGAACGCGGTGTGTGCTGTCCATGGCGCGAAGTCGGGAATTAACGCGACGGCTAGGACCACGCCGCCGACGAGCGCGCCGACGAGCGCGATCCAGCGCCCGGCAGCGCCGTGCGACACCCCGGGCAGTTCGTCATCGGAGCGACCGGAGCGCAGCGAGCGAAGCATTCCTTGCACGTGTCCGAGCACGTGGATGCCGGTGAAGACGACCCACACGATGAAGCTGACCTTGTGAAGCGCGAGGAGCGGTTGGCGCCCGCGCGGGCCGGCGATCAGCAGCGCAATCCCGCTCACGAATATGACGACGGTCGAGGCGAGAACCAGTGGCGCGATTGCGCGCAACAACGGCTTTGGTGGACCTTCTGACCGATAGGCCGGGTCACGCGTGTAGTAACGGGCGAAGCGGTAGCCGGTGCTCGCCGTCTTGGCCGTGATCGGGCCGAGCAATACGAGTCCCAGAAACAGATGCACCCAGATCAGCTGCCGGATCTGCAAGATCGTGATGCCGATGACCGCCAACAGCACGATCAGGATCGCGCCTACCATCGACGTGAGCTGCTCGTTGCCGTCAGGTCCACCGCCGGTCAGGGCACGCCGGCGCTGGGTAGCGCGTGCAACTCGCGACCGCGTGATTGAATGCTCGGCGGTCGGCACCGGACGAGTGTTCAGTTGAAGGCTGAAGTTGCCTTCATCGATCAATGAGAAAGCTTTCAGCCGCCCAGGAGCGGCCGCGAGACGTCTTTATGATCGCGTGCAGTCATTGGCTTATGCGCGACGTGATTCTTGTAATCGAGGATGAGCCCGGGATCGTGGACTTCCTCGAGCGGGGATTGGACGCTCACGGATACGCGGTCCGCTCGGCGCTTGACGGGGTCAGCGGCACCGAGAGAGCCGTCGCGGAGCACGTCGACCTCGTATTGCTCGACATGATGCTCCCCGGCCGAGCCGGCCTCGACGTGCTCGCGCAGCTGAGCAGAAGCCAAGCCGAATCTGCCGGTGATCGTGCTGACCGCCCGGGGCGAGATCCGTGACCGCGTCGCGGGCCTCAACGCCGGAGCGGTCGACTACGTGTCCAAACCGTTCTCGTTGGAAGAGCTCGCGGCGCGGATCCGTGCGCAGCTGCGCGCCGCCGGGCAGACAACGACGACGTCGTTGCGGGCGGCGGACATCGAGATCGACCTGATCACCCGCGCTGTCCGCCGTAATGGGCGGCCGGTCCGGCTGTCGGAGACCGAGTTCAACCTGCTCGTGTATCTGATGCACAATCGCGGGCGGGTGGTCTCGCGCCGGCAGATGCATCAGGCCGTGTGGGGATTTCACCACGACCCCGGGACCAACCTCGCGGATGTCTACATCGGCTACCTGCGCCGCAAGCTCGACAACGGAGGCTCTCCTGTCCCGATTGCCACGATCCGCTCGGTCGGCTACCGCTTCGATGCGAGCGATTGACGCACTTCTTCCGGCGGGGTTGCGGTGGCAGTTCACGGCGTGGGTGGCGAGCGTGCTGCTCGCCTCGGCGGTCGCGATATTCGTCGTGGTGTACACCAGCACGGGCAGCCAGCTACGCGGCCAGATCGACCGCGACATCGCCAACGACACCGGCCAGCTCGCGCAGGCGCTTCGCCCCCTGGCCCTCAGGCCGCCAAGCCGGATCGCGATGGCCTCGCGGCGATACATGCAGGCGCAGCCCTACACAGCGACGTCGACGCTGCTGTTCGTGCTGATCCCCGGGCACGCGATCGTCAGCAACCATCCGGAGCTGTTCAGCCGCGCGACCCCGGAGGAGGGCGAAACTGCCAGCCAGCAGGCGGCGGAGAACAACGATGCGCGCAGGCTCCTGACTCCGAGGATCGGCTACTCGACCACCGGGATCCCCGACGTCGGCAGCATGCGGATCCACGAGCGAGCTGTGACTACCCACGGCCTCCATCTGGTCGCGGGGGCGGGCGAGCCGCTGTACACGGTGGAGCGTGCGCAGCACAGCGTTGCGCGCGCCTTCATCTTCGCCGGCGGGATCATCCTGGCGCTCGCACTGCTGGCGTCCTATCTCGCGGGCGCGCGATGGTCGGCACCACTGCGTCGGATGGCCGCGGTCGCTACGCGCGTCGACGCGGGGGAGCTGGCGCCGCGGATGCGCGTCTCGGGCCGCGCGCGCGATGAGCTTCACGTCTTGGGCGAAGCGTTCAACCACATGCTCGACCGGCTCGAAGAGGCCTTCCGCGGCCAGCGCGAGTTCGTGGCGGACGCCTCGCACGAGCTGCGCACCCCGCTGACGGTCATGCGGGGCCAGCTAGATGTGCTGGCTGCGCAGCGTGACCCGCCCGAGGCGGAAGTACGTCGGGTCGAAGCGGTGGTACAAGCAGAAATCGTGCACATGACCAGGCTGACCGAAGATCTGCTGATCCTCGCCAGCGCCGAGCAGGCCGACTTCCTGCGTCCGCAGCCGATCGCGCTGGAGCCGTTCATCACCCACCTCTGGGAGGGCCTCATTGCGACGGCGCAGCGCTCCTTCGAGCTCGGCCCCGTTCCACAGGGAACCTTGCTCGGAGACCCCGACCGCCTAGCACAGGCTCTGCGCAACCTAATCCGCAACGCGATCGAGCACACGGCCGACGGCGCCGGCCTGGTGCGACTGGAAGTACAGCCCGCGGGTGGCGACGAGATCCAGTGCCTCGTCAGCGACGACGGCCCCGGAATCCCAACCAATGAGCGAGAGCGCGTATTTGAGCGATTTCACCGCACCGACGCAGCCCGCACCCGCTCGGCGGGAGGCGCGGGCCTCGGACTGGCGATTGCACGTGCCATAGCCGAAGCGCACGGCGGACACATCCGCGCGACGGAGGCAGCCGACACAATGGGAGCTCAGATCGAGCTGGTGCTCCCGGGCTTTGTGGCGGGCAACAGCCAGTCGACTGGCATCGCTCTAGCCCCTCCGCCGATGCGCGCATAACCCAATCTGCCGGGGGCGGGCCAGCCGCACTCGCACGCGATCGGCGGCTGCGCCAGGCCGCCGCAGGCGCGACCGACCGGCGGGCCCGGGGCACACAGACGCTACCGCGCGTAGACGGCGAAAAAGTCACGGTCGTCCGGGGAGAGGTAACGCGTCGCGGGACGGCTCATACCCGGCAAGAGCTTGGCGGGCTGGCGCGCTCCGAAGGCGCCATAGAAGTTAAACGTGGTCCACTCGTAGTTGATGTCGAGCTCCATCGCGCGTATCGCGCCAGCGTGCTGGAGGATTCGCGCAAGGCTCTGAGCGGTCTGGATGTCAGCAGCTGCGTAGATCAGGTTGCCGTGGGCATCAACGCCGACCCCTGAACGCCACACGCGCACCGCGTTACCCAGCGTCGCGCCCCACAGCGAGCCGTTGGACAGGGCCGGGTTCAGCCGTCCATTCGCCACAATCAGCGGCAGGTTCTGGCGCGCCAAAGTGATGCCCGGACCGGGAGCGGCGCCGCCGGTCCAGGCCCGAACGTCGACCGTGCCGTCACCGTAGCCGATCAACGTCGCCTGCCCGTCTTTCAGAGGTGCGTAGACATGCCCCTGGGCGAAGAAGCCGCCACCCGAGTCCTCGAGCTTGAAGCCGCTGTTAAAGGTCGCAAGCAGACCGGAGCGCAGCTCGCCCGGCACCTCCGCCTGCTGGCTGCCGTCGTTGGGCGGCTCGTAACGACCCGGGTACAGCGCAAGCCGAGTCCGCGTGCGGTCGATCCAAGCAACGCCCGCGACCATTTGTGGGTAGCTCGGATCCGGCCGGTATGTCGTGACCAACACCGCAGCCGCGCCACCGACGACCGGCCCGGTTGCGCGCCATTGGCCCTCACCCGGCAACGCCGGGGTGATCACCGGGGCAATCGGTGCGGGCGCATCGCGTGCCACCTCGACCGGAACGCGCGCTGCGACCCGCGGCAGGCGCTTCAGCGCGGGCCCTCCAGTCGTAGGCGCATTGAGCGAGTAGTAGACGCTTTCGACGTCCGACACCAGGCCGGCAGCCCCGTTGTCGCGCAGCCACTCGACCGAGCGTACCCCGAGTGAGACGTTGGACGGCCTCGTCATCGCGCCACAGAATGAGACGACCAAATCGAGCAGCAGGAGCACCGACGCCAAGACGATGATCCGCCGAGCACGGAAGCGAAGTGCACCCGCCGACGAACCGGCCCGTAAACGAGGTCGGGTTGGCGCACGAGCACGCGTCACGCCGCGAGGACTTGAACCATCTTGTGCCCGCAGGCGCGCTGTCCGCTCGCGATGCTCACGGCCACTCTCGTAGGCAAGGATTCGTGCCTCGTAGCGTCTGACCGCCCCACTGTTGATGTAGACCATTTGCCTGTGAGTGCGTTTCGACTCACCACCGGTGGATCCTTGCTTGCCGGCGGGCCGATGAGAGTTTTCTAAGCTCACAGGAGATACACGGCAAACGCGCTGCGGCTGTTGGGGGTCAGGTACCGGATGAAGGGCGGTCCATGTCGGCCAAAAGGTTGGCGGAACGCCACCGTGTGAGGCACCAAACGAGCCACGAATGGTGTGAGAGATCGGGCGGCCTCTCGTGCGGACGACCATACTTGCACCTCGGGGAGTGTCACTATATGCAGGCCACACTAATCCTGAGAGTGTCCTCACGGATCTCACAGGCTCCCGTTATGTAAGCCGCATACGTTGCCGCGCATGGAGTCTGCAGACGCGTGGCGTGCGCCCCTGCGCGCCGAACGCCGCACTCGCGCGGCCGCCGTAATCGCGACGATGCGTCCAAGGCAGTGGATCAAGAACGCGCTGGTGATCGCCGCCGCAGGCGCCGCGGGCGCGCTTGGCCACGACGACACCCCGGGGCGCGTGACGGTCGCCTGTGCGGCCTTCTGTCTGCTCGCATCCGGGATCTACGCGATCAACGACGTCCGCGACGCTGAGGAGGACCGCCGCCATCCTCGTAAGCGCTTCCGGCCGGTCGCCGCGCGCGAGCTCGAGCCCCGGTTCGCGGCCGCACTCGGCCTATCGATGCTGCTTGCCGGGATCCTGTTATGCGCCGCGATCGAGCCCCTGCTCGCGCTCGTCGGCGCGGCGTACGCCGCGCTCACGCTGTCCTACACGCTCGTGTGGCGACACCTGATCGTGTTCGACATCTTCGCAGTCGCGGGCGGGTTCGTGCTGCGCGCCGTGGCCGGTGGCGTCGCGGCACCCGTGACGCTTTCGCGCTGGTTCTTGCTCGTCGTGACCGCCTCGGCGGTGTCCGTGGCCGCCGCCAAGCGCTACGCGGAGCTACGCCGGACGGACGACGGGCGCGAACGGCGCCGGCGGGTGCTCGACTCCTACACCCCAGAGGCGCTCTGGCTGATCATCGCCGGCGCGATGGCCATCGCGCTCGTCGCCTACTGCGCCTGGGCGTTCTCCCTTTCAGCCGTCCGCGGGATCCCGTGGCGGCCGTTGACGGTCATACCCTTCGTTGCCTGCCTGCTCCGGTACGGCGGGCTCGTGCGACGCGGAGCCGGTGAGGCGCCCGAGGACGTGCTGCTGTCCGACCGGCCGCTGCAGCTCGCGGGGCTGACGTGGCTTGGGCTATTCGTGCTCGAAGTCCATGCGGCGAGCTGACGCAACCCTCAACGAGCTGATGACTCCCCCCGCCCTCATGGTCGTCAGCGGTTGGCGCGAGGACGAAGGCCCCAGCGCGTCCATCGTGCGGCTGTCTCGCACGCGCTATCGGAGGCTCCGTCTGTGACGACGCGCAACATCCTGCTACTCGATCTTGCCATCGCCATCGCCGCCGCAGTCATCGTCCTGGCCATCACGCCTGGACTGGCCGTAGCAGGGTTGATCGCGATCGTCGTCCTCGTCGCCGGCGTGATCAGCTTCCGGCGGAAGTCGCGGCGCCAACGACGCGCCCGGGCCGGATCGCGCGGCGCGGTCGGCCGCGATGGACGGACCGGTACGCGCCCCCGTCAGCCAGGCAATCGCATATGAGCGCGCCCTGTCAGGGACCCTGGGCCTAAATCGCATTGTCTTCTTAGAACCATCCACTCGCCGGTGGCGTCGCGCCCGTGACGGCGATGCTCGCCGGCACGTTGGCGGCTCCTGCATCGAGACCGGGCCGCAATGAGAGCGGCCCGGTCCGGGCAGGGCCCGTTTGGCGCGCGGCCGATTACGGGCGGCGAGGAACCAGTCGGTGTTGCCGGACGAGTCTGCGCAGAACTCGACGAGGCGACCGTGGTCGTTGATGCCGTTGACTAACGGCTTGTGCCACAGCCTCGCGACGAAGCAGGGATCGCACTTCAGAGCTCGCGCCCGCCGCTCGCGATATCGCTCGAGGCACGGCGATGCCCGACGAGCGGCTGTGCCGGGCGCAGCGACTTATCTGCCGCCGCTAGGCGATCGCTGACCGGCCGAGTTCGTTCCCGCTTTTGTCCAGGGCTACCGCGGCGAAGTAAGGCCCCGTCGAGTTGGAGACGATCGCTGTGTCTAGACCCGTCCACTCTTGGGAGCCGACGGGAGCGAGGCTCGTCCTGTCGGCCCGAGCGAGGATCGTCCAACGGTCGATCTCGGTCGCGCCGTTCCAGCTGGCGTAGACGACGAACCCACCGGCGGGGTTTACCCGCGCCAGGATCTCGGGCTGACTGGTGGGATGACCGACCCATGCGCGCGTGCGTGATGCTGCCAGTAGAAGCGCCGGCGGTTGAAGGCGTCACGGCCGAGGCGAAGGGTGCTGGAACCCGACGAGCTGGCGGAGGTTTTCGCGACCGCCACTGGTACGGACCGGAGCATCCGTCGGGACCGTCAGATCGGACGCCGCCCGATGATCGCAGTGATGGCGAAGGCTGGGCTGCGAGTCACCGAACTGTGCCAGCTTCGCTGGCGTAACGTGGACGTCCATCACGAGCGGCTGATCATCGAGTCCGCGCAAACCGAGGCCGGCAGACGCGAGGTCGAGCTGACCCTAGATGTCGTCGACGAGCTCAACTCGTGGCGGGCCGAATGTCGCGACGTCCACCTCGACCGGTTCGTGTTCGCCACGGCCAGCGGCAAGCCGTGAAACAAGGACAACGTGCGCACGATCCTCGGGCGGGTCGTCGACCGTGTCAACGCGGACCGCGAGCGGCGGGAAGTGATCTCGCTGCCGCCAGTGACACCCCACACGCTCCGTCGCACCTACATAAGCCTGATGCTCGAGGCAGGTGCGCCGCTGCACTACGTCATGAGCCAGGTGGGTCACGAGGATTCAAAGACGACCCTCGAGATCTACGCCCACGTGCAGAACCGCATCAACCGCACCCAGGTGAAGCGCTCCTTCGAGGCGCTGCTAGCCGCCAGTGCGAAAGACGACTTGGCCGTTCCAGCCGAGCCGTGCGCGAAACTACCACGCAAACCCGTTCGTACCCGCAAGGCCGTGCAGCGCGGCACGAGGGCGGGCTGAAGAGCCGCTTGGTCCACGGAAGTGGTCCACGGAAGCAAAAAACAACCCCCGAGGATGACCTCGAACTCCCTCCACACACGCGAAAAGCCCGAGATTTCCAGGGCTTTTGTTGATGGGCACGGCTGGGCTCGAACCAGCGACCTCTCGCGTGTGAAGCGAGCGCTCTCCCACTGAGCTACGCGCCCGGCGTGTGGGCGGCTGATTCTACGCGCGGCGGGTTGGCGCGCGTGGCCGGCGCTCAGACGCGCGTGGCTGCCGCTCAGAGGCGAACGATGTTCTGGTCGCGGAGCTTGCGCGTGGTGCCGCGGAGATCGACGAACAGGGGCGAGCTGGCGACGACCGACCCGAGATCGACCCCGGGGTGCGCGGTCACGAGCACGACCGCGTCGGCGTCGGTGACGTCCTCGAACGGGATGCTGCTCATCGCGAACTCGGGTAGGTCGGGCACGAACGGGTCGTGGTAGCTGAGCGCGGCTCCGCGTTCGGCGAGCACTTCGATGATCCGTAGTGCGGGCGACTCGCGGATGTCGCCGACGCCGCCCTTGTAGCTGACGCCGAGGATCACGATCCGCGAGCCCTTGACGGGCAGCTCTGCATCGTTGAGGGCCCGCTCGATGCGCTCGACGCAGTGGTATGGCATCTGCTGATTGATCTTGCCCGCGAGCTCGATGAACTCGGTCGACATGTGGAACTTGCGCGCGCGCCAGGTCAGATAGAAGGGGTCGACGGGCAGGCAGTGGCCACCCATCCCCGGACCTGGCTCGAAGCGCATGAAGCCGTAGGGCTTGGTCGCGGCGGCGTCGATCACCTCCCAGATGTCGATCTTCATCCGTTCGGCGAGCATCGCCAGCTCATTGACGAGCGCGATGTTGACGGAGCGGAAGATGTTCTCGAGGAGTTTGGCCATCTCTGCCGCCTCCGGCGACGAGACGCGGACGATGTGGTCGCAGACGAGCCCGTAGAGCTCGGCCGCCCGTTCGGTGCACTGCGGCGTGAGCCCGCCGACGATCTTTGGCGTCGTGCGCATCGTGTAATCGGTGCGTCCGGGATCCACTCGCTCCGGGGAGAAGGCGACGTTGAGCCCGTCACCGACCCTGAGTCCGCGGTGCTCGAGCAGGGGGACCAGCTCCTCGCGGGTCGTGCCGGGGTAGGTCGTCGATTCGAGCACGACGAGCTGTCCACGCTGGACCACGTTCCCGAGCGCGGCGCCGGCGGAGAGCAGCGGCCGGAGGTCCGGCTCGCGGTTGGGCGTCAGCGGCGTCGGCACGCAGATCATGACAGCGTCAGTCCGGGCGAGAGGCGCGAAATGGCTCCACGCCTCGATGTTCGGAAGTACCGCACGCAGGCGCTCGGACGTGATGTCCTCGATGTAGGAGTCGCCGGCCTCGATTGCGGCGATCTTCGTCTCATCGACGTCGACCGCGACCACGTGCTCCCCCGCCTCCGCGAACGCGACCGCCAGGGGGAGCCCCACATACCCCAGACCTATCACCCCGACTGCCATCTTGACCGTAAGATACAGATAACTAGAGTCGGGTACGATCGTCGGTGACCGTGCTAGGCGGGGCGCTAGCGGTGCCCTGTAACCCACAATCCGCTCTAGTGGGGCTGAATTCCCTCTCGAGGGGCACGGCTCGAGGTCAGCGCCCCCTTGAAGGCGGCGATGGTCAGGTCCTATGGCGATGAAGACCCGTGAACCAGGTCAGGTCCGGAAGGAAGCAGCCTTAAGCGGCCTCCTTCAGGCGTCGTGGGAGTGCCCGACCGGAGTCTCCAAGCGGCGGCCGCGCCTCGGGTACGGCTTCGAAGGAGGGTGCACGGTCATTGCTTTCACGGGAGGCCGCGCGGACCACTGATTCGGGTTGGCGGCCATCTAGACTCGCAAGCCCGTGTCGACCGGCCCGTCTCTCTACCGCCGCCATCGCCCGCGCACGTTCGCCGACGTCGTCGGCCAGGAGCAGATCGTGCGGACGCTGTCCAACGCCGTCGCCCGCGGCAAGGTCCATCACGCGTATCTGTTCGTCGGCTCGCGCGGGACCGGCAAGACGAGCACCGCGAAGATCCTCGCCGCCTGCCTGAACTGCGAGCACGGGCCGACGATCGAGCCGTGCGGCGTGTGCGAGTCCTGCGTCGCGATCGCGAGCGCGAGCTCGCTCGACGTGATCGAGATGGACGCCGCCTCCAACAACTCGGTCGACGACATCCGCGATCTGCGCGAGAAGGTGGGCTACGCGCCGGTCTCCGGACGGCACAAGGTCTACATCCTCGACGAGGCCCACATGCTCTCCCAGCAGGCGTGGAACGCGTTTCTGAAGACGCTCGAGGAGCCGCCACCGCGGACGATCTTCGTGCTCGCGACGACCGAGGCCCAGAAGGTTCTGCCGACGGTGGTCGACCGGTGCCATCGGTTCGACTTTGGCCGGCCGACCGTCGAGCAGGTCGCCACCGTCCTGCACCGCGTCGCCGCCAAAGAGCAGATCCCGATCGAGTCCGGTGCGGTCGCGCTGATCGCTCGCCACGCAACCGGCAGCTTCCGCGACGCGCTCGGCACGCTCGAGCAGCTGCGTCACCTACGCCGGCGACGAGGAGATCTCATCGGCCGACGTGCTCGCTGTGCTCGGGGTTGCCGATGCCGAGCAGCTGTTCGAGGCGATCGACGCCGTGATCGCGCATGACCCCGCCGAGGCGCTGCGCGTCACGGGGCGGCTGACTGCGTCGGGCCGCGATCCGGGCCAGCTGATCCGCGACCTCGAGGTCCACGGCCGGGAGTTGCTCGCCGTCCAGCTGCTGGAGGAGGTCCCCGAGGAGCTGCGCGTGACGCCCGAGCGCGACGCCCGCCTGCTCGAACAGGCGCGGGCCATCCCCGGCGCGGACGTGGTGCGACTGCTCGAACTGGTCGCCGCGGCGCTTGACGCGACGCGCCAACGGCGCGCAGGCACGGATCCAGCTCGAGCTCGTGCTGGTCAAGGCCGCCGCGCCGGAGATCGATCCCTCGACCAGGGCGCTGCTCGCCCGGATCGAGCGGCTCGAGAACGCGCTCAAGGCCGGTGGCGCGCCCGAGCCACAGCCCCCGGCACCCGAGCCCGAGCGCGGCCCCGCCGCGCCGGATCCGACCGAGCCGGAGCCCGGTGTCGCCGCGCCCCAGCCGACGGAGCCGGAGGCCACTGCCGCCGAGCCCCAGCCGACCGAGCAGCCAGCGGCGCCAGGAGCGGTGCCCGCGCCGGCCGGTGCGACGGCAACGGTCGCTGCCGCGCCACCGGGCGATGCGGCGCCCGAGCTCGACACGCTCGTCGAGTCGTGGCCGGCGGTGGTCGACTACGTCCGCCAGGGCAACGCGATGATCGCCGCGACGCTCGAGGCAGCGCGCCCGGCCGCGCTCAGCGGCGGCGCGCTGACGCTCGCGTTTCCGAGCGGGGCGGCATTCTTCAAGCGCAAGGCCGAGCAGGACGATGCGCGGCGCGCCGCGACCGAGGCCGTGCGCGCGGTGACCGGCGCCAAGCTCGCGCTGCGCTACGAGCTCAGCGACGAAGGGCCAGCGGCCCCCGATGCCGAATCGAACCTCACGGGCGAGGAGCTCGTGCGACGCTTCATGGAGGAGTTCGACGCCGAGGAAGTGCTCGACGACACCGACCAGGAAGAGGCCAAGTAGCCATGCCCCAGCCAAACATGCAGCAGATACTCGCCCAGGCCCAGAAGATGCAGGCAGACATGATCGCCGCCCAGGAGGCGCTCAAGAACGAGGTCGTCGAGGCATCGGCCGGTGGCGGCATGGTGACGGTCAAGGTGACTGGTGACGGGGTCGTCAAGGAGATCAAGATCGATCCCGAGGCCGTGGATCCCGATGACGTCGAACTGCTCCAGGACATGGTGCTCGCCGCGGTCAACGAGGGTGTGCGCTCGGCACAGGAACTCGCGGCCGAGAAGATGAGCGGCATCGCTGGCGGGCTCGGCGGCGGCCTGGGCGGGCTCGGCCTGCCGGGGCTCTAGGCAGCGGGTAGGCGGGCGAAGTAAGTCTTGTACGCGCCACCGGTCCAGCGTCTGATCACGGAGCTATCGAAGCTACCCGGCGTCGGCGGGCGCACCGCCCAGCGGCTTGCGTTTCACATCCTGCGCGCGAGCGACGACGAAGCCAGGGCCCTGGCTGACGCGATCCGCGAGGTCAAGGAGCGGATCGGCCTGTGCAGCGAGTGTTTCAACCTCGCCGACGAGCCGCAGTGCCGGATCTGCTCCGACGTGCGCCGCGACCATGAGCTGATCTGCGTCGTCGAGGAGCCGTCAGACGTGATCTCGATCGAGCGCACGCACGAGTTTGCCGGCCGCTATCACGTGCTCGGCGGCGCGCTGTCGCCGATCGACGGCGTCGATCCCGAGGACCTCAAGATCGCTGAGCTCTATCAGCGGGCCGAGGCCGACGGAGTTCGCGAGGTCGTGATCGCCACCAACCCGACGACGACCGGCGAGGCGACCGCGCTGCATATCGCGGCCGGGCTGCGCGAGCGGCTGCCGGAGCTGTCGGTCACGAGACTCGCGAGCGGGCTGCCGGTTGGCGCCGACCTCGAGTATGCCGACGAGTTGACGCTTGGGCGCGCGCTCGCCGGCCGCCGCGCCGTGTAGGCCGTCACCCACGTACCCTAAGGCGCCGTGGCTGAGACAGTCGTGATGAAGTTCGGCGGGACGTCGGTCGCCGACGCGGGGCGGATCAAGGCCGCCGCGCGGCGGATCGTCGGCCAGCGCGAATCGGGCAAGCAGGTCGTGGCCGTGCTCTCGGCGCGGGGCCAGACGACCGACGATCTGATCCAGATGGCGCAGGAGGTCTCGCCCGAGCCCGACCCGCGCGAGATGGACATGCTGCTCTCGACCGGCGAGCGGATGTCGTGTGCGCTGTGCGCGATGGCGATCAACGATCTCGGCCACCGCGCGATCAGCCTGACCGGTTCACAGGCGGGGATCGTCACCGACACCTCGCACACGCGGGCCCGGATCCTCGACGTACGCGCGATGCGAATCCAGGAAGCGCTGGCCGAAGACCTGATCGTGCTCGTGGCCGGCTTTCAGGGCGTCTCGACCAGCCGCGACGTGACGACGCTCGGCCGTGGCGGCTCGGACACGACCGCGGTCGCGGTCGCCGCCGCGATCGGCGCCGAGGTATGCGAGATCTACACCGATGTCGCGGGTGTGTTCAGCGCTGATCCGCGGCTCGTCCCCGACGCGCGCAAGCTGCCCCAGGTGAGCTTCGAGGAGATGCTCGAGATGGCGGCGTCAGGAGCCAAGGTGCTGCAGCTGCGCTCGGTCGAGTACGCCCGCACCCACGGCGTCCGGATTCACTGTCGCTCCAGCTTCGACCCCCGGCCAGGTACCTTTGTCCTTGGAGAGGACGAGACGATGGAACACCCTCTGATCACTGCCGTCACCCACTCGACCGAGGAGGCCCGGATCACGCTGCTGGGCGTTCCGGACCGGCCCGGCGCCGCCGCCGCGATTTTCACCGCGCTCGCCAACGCCGGCGTCAATCTCGACACGATCATCCAGAACGAGCCGCGCGGCGAGAGCCGCGACGCCGAGGTCTCGTTCACGATCGCGGCCGAGGACCTGCTTGCCGCCGAGCGGGCGCTCGAGCCGATCGTCGGCCAGCTGCAGCTGTCGAGGGTCGATACCGACCGCCAGATCGGCAAGGTCTCGATCGTCGGCGCCGGGATGCGCTCGCACCCTGGCGTCGCGGCGAAGGTGTTCGAGACGCTCGCCGCCGAGGACATCAACATCGAGATGATCTCGACCTCGCCGATCAAGATCTCGTGCGTGATCAAGGCCGACTTCGTGCCCCAGGCGGTGCGCGCGCTGCACAGTGCGTTCGATCTCGGCGAGGGCGGGATCGAGCCCGAGCCGTTCAACAAGGAGCCGCGATGAAGATTGCCGTCGTCGGAGCCACCGGGGCCGTCGGGCGGATCATGCTCGCGGTGCTCGAGGAGCGCTCGTTCCCCGCCGATGAGATCGTCCCGTTCGCGTCAGCCCGCTCGGCGGGCAAGGAGATCGACGGGCGCAAGGTCCAGGTGCTCGATGACGGCGCCGATCTCGGCGGCTTCGACATCGCGCTGTTCTCGGCCGGCGCCGGGACATCGCGCGAGTGGGCGCATCGGTTCGTGGAACACGGCGCGACCGTGATCGACAACTCGTCGGCGTTTCGTCGCGACGAGCGCGTGCCGCTCGTCGTCTCCGAGGTCAACCCGCACGCGCTCGCTCAAAACACCGGGCTGATCGCGAATCCCAACTGCTCGACGATGCAGCTGATGGTCGCGCTGGCGCCGATCCAGCGCGCCGTCGGGCTCGAGCGCCTCGTGGTGGCGACCTATCAGTCGGTCTCGGGGACGGGGCGCAACGCGGTCACCGAGCTCGAGAACCAGGCCCATGCATCGCTGCACGGGATGGAGATGCCTGCGCCCGAGGTGTATCCGGCGCCGATCGGCTTCAACGTGATCGGCGCGGCCGGGTCGTTCGCGGACGGCGACGACCACACCGACGAGGAACGCAAGATGATGTTCGAGACGCGCAAGATCCTCGAGGACGACTCGATCGGGGTCGCCGTCACCTGCGTGCGGGTCCCGGTCAGGGTCTCGCACTCGATCACCGTCAATCTCCAGACCCGCGAGCCGCTGAGCGCCGAGCAGGCGCGCGAGCTGCTGGCAAAGGCGCCGGGCCTGATCATCCAGGACGCGGTGACGCCACTCGACGCGGAGGGACGGGACGAGGTGTTTGTCGGGCGCATTCGCCCCGACGTGTCGCACCCGCGCGCTCTGTGGATGTGGGTCGTGTCGGACAACCTGCGCAAGGGCGCCGCCACCAACGCCGTCCAGATCGCCGAGCTGGTCGCTGCCGACCGAGCGGCCACACCCGTTGCCTGACGCGCGTCACGAGCCGATCCGGGAAATTGGCTGACGAGCTCTACGAGCTGATGCGGTGCGCCCCATCGACGCGCCGCTTCACAGACGAGCCGGTCCCCCGGGACGTGCTCGAGCGGGTGCTGGACAACGCCCGGTTTGCGCCGAGCGGCGGCAATCGCCAGGGATGGCGGGTGGTCGTTGTCACCGATCCAGCGCTGCGCCGGGAGCTGCGTGACCTCTACCAGGAGCCGTGGGATGCCTACATGGTCAAGACCGGCGGCCGGGCGGCGCTCGACGCCGGCGAGGCGAGCGGTCTGCGGCCCGGGCGCCTGAAGATGCTCCGCGGCGCCGACGAGTACGCCCGCACCTTCCACGAGGTGCCGGTCCACCTGGTCGTCTGCGTGGAGCTCTCGGCGCTCGCGATCACCGACTCCGAGCTCGAGCGCCCGAGCATCGTCGGCGGCGCGTCGATTTATCCGTTCGTTCAGAACATCCTGCTTGGGGCTTCGCACCGAGGGGCTCGGCGCGTCGTTCACGACGCTCCTGGTCCCGGCCGAAGATGCCGGTTCGCGAGCTGCTCGGGATTCCCGAGAACGTCGCCCTCGCGGGCCACATCGCGGTCGGCCATCGGGCCGACCGGTGGCCGTCGAAGCTGCAGCGCAACCCGGTCTCGGAGTTCGTCTTCGGCGATCGCTTCGGCGCGCCGTGGTAACAGCCGGGGGCGGAGCGGTGGCGCGACCGTCGGGCCGGGCCGTCAGACCTGCGTGCGGAGCTCGCGCCGGGAGCTGACGCCGAGCTTGCGGTAGATGTTGCGCACGTGCGTCCGGATCGTCTCGACGCCGACGTGCAACGAGGCGGCGATCTCGGCGTTCGAGCGCCCGCCCTGCAGCAGCTCGAGGACGTCGGCCTCGCGCGAGGTCAAGGGCGCCGGCCCCGCCAGCTCGTGGGCCTGCGACGCGACCGCGCTGGGGGGCAGGACGTGCAGCCCGCGCGAGGCGAGATAGATCGCGTGCAGGACGTCGCGGGCCTCGGTGCTCTTGGCGAGGCAGGCGGTGGCGCCGAACCCGATCAGCTGGCGGCATTCGGCCGCCGAGGGGTTGTTCGCGAGGACCAGCAGCCGGGTGTCGGGAATCGTCGCGTGCAGGTCGCGCAGTTCGGCGGGCGTCGACAGCGAGCCGAAGTTGAGGATCGCGACGTCCGGCTTGTAGTCGGCGAGCGTCTTCGCAAGACGCTCGCGCGAGACTCCCGACGCGACCAGCTTCAAATGCGAGTCGTCGTCGATCAGCGACTCGAGGCCGCGGCTGACGATGTCCTCGAACTCGGCCAGGGCAAGCGTGATCGGCTGTCGGCTGGCGATGGTCATGGGGCAGGTCGCGTCCAGCGGGCGCGCGAAGGTTACCGCGCACCACGGATTGTGACGCCGTCACATTCGGGTGACTAAGCCTACCCCGTATGGCTCCCCCCTAATCACCCCAATTTCCCCCGGTGTAGGGGACGAATTAACGAGCGGTTCAGTCCAGTATTCGGCGCCATACCTTCCCCGGTGCCGTGGCGTAATTGCGCCCAAGCGCACACACGGGACGGGCAAGGAGAAAGAACGCGCGAGGCCACCCCCGGGGCCTCGCGCCTTCGTTCAGGCGCCAAATGCGGGCTGCGATGGCCCCTGCCCCGGTCAGCCACCCTCAAACCCACCTGGCCGGGGCGCGCCTCGCCCGCCGCCCCTGGAACCTACGCGGCCGCGACCACCGAGGTCGACCAGTCGATCACCGAGGTCGGCTTGACGACGTGCTTGCTCATCCCGAGCTCCTTGGGCTCGAGGCCGAGCGCGAGCCCGACGAGCTGGGGGAGATGGAGGACCGGGAGCCCCAGCTCGCGGCCGACCGCCTTGGCCGCGAGCGGCTGCTGGAGGTCGAGGTTGAGATGACACAGCGGGCACGGCACGACGAGGCAGTCGGCGTGGGCATCGAGCGCATCGCCGAGGTGGCGCCCCGCCATCTTCAGCGAGGCTTCTTTGTTCATCGTGATGATCGGGAAGCCGCAGCACTTGTAGACGCCGGCGTAGTCGATCACGGTGCCGCCGAGCGCCTCGATCAGCATCTGCATGTAGCGGTCGCGCGGGTGCTCGGTGTCGATCCCGAGCCGATCGACCGGGCGCACGATGTAGCAGCCGTAGAAGGGGCCGATCTTGAGATCGGTCAACGGCTGCTTGACCTTCGCCTGCAGGGCGTCGAGGCCGATCTCCTCGACGAGCAGCCAGAGGAAGTTCTTGTTGGTCAGCCCGCGGCTGTAGGAAAGCCCCTCGTCGGCGAGGTTGCGGTTGATCTGGTCACGGTACTCGGTGTTGGCGTCGAGGCGCTCCTGGCACTCGGTCTGCGCCCCCTGGCAGGTCGAGCAGATGTTCATCATCAGCTCGCCGTCGGTCCGCTGGGCGAGCGCGAACGTGCGGGCGTTGAGCGTGTCGGCGAGCTCCTGGTTGTGCTCGGCGATCACGCCGGCGCCGCAGCACGACGCCCGGTCGAGCTCGATCAGCTCGATGTCGAGCAGCGGCGCGACCTTGGCCATCGACCCGTGCAGCTCGGGCGTGAACCCGCGGCTCACGCATCCCGGCCAGTAGGCGACCTTCATCTGTTCTCGCTTTCGCTCGCGGCGCCGCTCTCGCTCGCGCCGGTCTGGTCGTCCTCTCCTGGCCCTGGGAACGTCGGTGACTTGTCCGCCGGCGCCGCGGCGCCCACCGGCTCGGGCTCGTCCTCGTAGCCGGTCACGTACAGGTTCAGCTCGTCGCGCTGCGGGCGACCCTCGACCGTGCTCGTAGATCTGCTTGAGCTGGTCGAGATCGGGCTTGGCCAGCTTGTGGCCGAAGATCGCGATCTTCGGGCTGACCTTGCCGCGCACGACGACCCGTGACGACGGTCGACAGCGACGACAGCAGCTCCTTGGCGGCCCGCGGGTGGAATTTGCCCCACCACGAGTTGCCGCCGTAGCTGCGCGGCAGCAGCTCGGCCTCGTTGAGCAGGCCGTAGTCGCGTACGAGGCCGGTGAACGCCTCCTCGTGCCGGTGGCCGTTGTTGTGGTCCACGATCTTGTAGTCCGTCCCGGCCCGGCGGCGCAGTCGCATGATCTGGCTCATCGGCGCGACCCCCTTCGGGCAGGCGTCGATGCAGTTGAAGCAGTGGGTGCAGTCGTAGATCCCGTGCTCGTCCTGAGACAGGTCATTGAGCCGCTCGAGCGTGCTCGGCATCACGGGGATCGCCGACGAACCGGTACGCCTTGGCGAGCGCCGCGGGACCGACGAACAGCGGGTCGATCTCCATCGAGAGGCAATCCGACACGCACGCGCCGCACTGGATGCACGCCATCGACTGGGTGACGTCGACCATGTTCTCGTGCGGGACGATGTACTCGCGCTCGGGCACCGGCTCCTTGTTGATCAGGTACGGCGTGACGCGCTGGATCTTCTTCCAGTGGACCGCGTCCATGTCGACGATCAGGTCACGGATCACGGGCATGTTGCCCATCGGCTCGACCTCGATAACGTCGGCCTCGCCGCCTGCGCCGTCCCCGTCGAGCTCGGAACCGATCCCGTGGCCGCGCGCCGCGGCTACCTCGAGGTGCGTGTTGCACGCGAGTCCCGGCTTGCCGTTCATGCGCACGCCGCACGAGCCGCAGATCGCCTGCTGGCAGGAGCAGCGGATGCCGACCGATCCGTCGACCTCGTCGCGGATCTTGAGGATCGCGTCGAGCACCGAATTGCGCTCACCGAGATCGACCTTGTGCTCATCCCAATACGCGGCCTGGCCCGAGGCCGGGTCATAGCGCCTGATCTTCAACGTGTACTCGGGCATCTGGGCTAGTACGTCCTTTCCTGCGGCTGCCACTTGGTGATCGTCACCGGGGAGTAACTGACGCTCGGTACGTCGTCGCCGTTGACGGAGATGTCGACGTGCTTGAGCCATTCGCCATCGTTGCGCTCCGGGAAGTCGGTCCGGAACTGAGCCCCGCGCGATTCGTTGCGCTCCATCGCTCCGACGACGATCGCCTCGGCGACGTCCAGCATGTAGCCGAGCTCGATCGCGCCGATCACGTCCTGGTTGAAGACCGTTCCGCGATCGTCGATCGCGGCGTTCGGAGCCTCCTCACGCAGGCGCCGGAGAATCTCGTGCGCCTCGTTGAGTCCGTGCGCGTCGCGGAACACGGCGACATGTTGGTTCAGCGTGTCGCCGAGTTCGTCCTTGATCGCCGACACGCGGCGGCCACCCTTGGGCCGGTCGATGATCGCCTGGATCTCGGCTGCGGTGTCCGATAGGCGGGCGATCGGCGTCGCTCGGCATCGACATCTGCAGCGCGTGCGTGGCGGCGTGCTCGCCCGAGCGGCGCCCGAACACGAGCGTGTCGAGCAGCGAGTTGGCACCGAGCCGGTTGGCGCCGTGCACCGACACGCATGCGACCTCCCCGGCCGCGTACAGCCCCGGGATCGTCGTGACGCCGTCGGAGTCGGTCTTGACCCCGCCCATGATGTAGTGCTGCCCGGGGTGGATGTGGATCGGCTCGCGCGTGATGTCGACACCGGCGAAGTCACGGCCGATGTTGACGATCTCGCGCAGCGCCTCGAGCGTCCGGCGCCGCGGGACCTTGGTGATGTCGAGCGCGACCGTCCCGTCGGGGAATCCGCGCCCCTCGTTGATCTCGGTCTGCTCGGCGCGCGAGACCACGTCGCGCGAGGCGAGCTCGAGCTTGTTGGGGGCGTAGCGCTCCATGAATCGCTCGCCCTCGGCGTTGAGCAGCCAAGCTCCCTCGCCGCGGGCACCCTCGGTGATCAGCAGCCCGTTGCCGGCGAGCGTCGTCGGGTGATACTGGATCATCTCCATGTCCATCAGCAGCGCGCCGATCCGATAGGCCTGCGCGATCCCGTCACCGGTGACGATCAGGCCGTTGGTGGTCGGCTTGTAGGCCTGACCGGCGCCGCCGGAGGCGAGGATCACGGTCTTGGCGTTGAACACCTCGAGCCTGCCATCGCGCAGGTCGCGGCAGATCGCGCCGATGCAGCGACCATCGTCGTTCTGGAGCAGATCGGTCGTGAACCACTCCTCGAAGCGGTCGATCCGCTCGTTGTACTTCATCAGCTGCTCGTACAGGACATGCAGGATCGCGTGGCCGGTGATGTCGGCGACGTAATAGGTCCGCGCCGCCGAGGCGCCGCCGAACGCGCGCGTGCCGAGATGGCCGGTCTCGTTGCGATGGAAGGTGACGCCCGCGTGCTCGAGCCACAGGATCTCGTCCGGCGCCTCGCGGCACATGATCTCGATCGCGTCCTGGTCACCGAGGTAGTCCGAGCCCTTGACGGTGTCGAACGCGTGTGACTCCCACGTGTCCTCGGGGTTCAGCGCGGCGTTGATTCCGCCGGCGGCCGCGACCGAGTGCGAGCGAACCGGGTGGACCTTGGAGATGATTCCGACCGTCGCGCCCGTCTGAGCCGCCGCCAGAGCTGCGCGCTGACCCGCGAGTCCGGCGCCGATGATCAGAACGTCATGTGAGGGCACGTCAAGCGATTCTATTCGTCGCGCTCGGCGTACCGCGCTGCGGCAGCCGGCCCGTCTGCTGCGGTGCTCAGGTCGCCATCCGGCCGAACGCCGACTGCAGCGCGCGCCGCAGCTGGTCGACCGTCACGACGCCGCGCAGCACGCCGTCGCGGTCGACTGCCATCAGCGCGCCGAGCTGGCCGAGCGCCTCGGACGCCAGCAGTTCGCTGATCGGCCGGTCCTCCTGCACGCGCCAGCTGGCGACGCCGTCTGACTCGACGATTGCACCCGTGGTGACCCATCCCTCGCCGGCATTGACGGACGCCTGGGCACGCTCATGGCGCGCGATTCCGACCGGTCTCCCCGACTCGTCCAAAACCGGAAACCAGTCGTACCCGTAACGCAGGAAATACTCGTTGAGCGCCTGTGAGACCGGGATCTGCGCGGGGAGCGCCACCGGGTGGGAGTCCATGATGTCCGCCACGCGAACGCCCTCGATCCGCTCGTTGAGCGCCGATTGCAGCAGCGCTCCGCGCGCGGACTGTCCCAGCAGGTAGGCGAGCGCGAGCAGCCACAGCCCGCTGAACGTGTGCAGCGAGACCAGTAGCCAGATGCCGACCCCCGCCAGAACGACGGCGAACGCCTGTCCGAGACGCGCCGAGACCCTCGTCCCGCGCGTCTTGTCGCCGGTGACGCGCCAGATGATCGAGCGCGCGATGCGTCCTCCGTCAAGCGGGAAGGCGGGCACCAGGTTGAACGCCAGCAGCAGTACGTTCATCGGCAGGAGCAGGCTCAGGGAGAGCAGGACCGGCGTGATCGTGATGCCGCTGTCGAGCGCGATCGCGTGCATCAGCCGATGGCTGCCGACGAGCGCCACATCCACGGCGAGACACACTAGGATCACGCCGAGCGTCGCTACCGGTCCAGCCACCGCGATCTTGAAATCCTCCCCAGGTGTCGCCGCGTCACGGCTCATCTGAGTAAGTCCACCGAACAGAAACAGATCAATGCGCTTGACCTCGATCCCCAGCCTTCGTGCCACGAGCGCGTGGCCGAGCTCATGCACGATCAGCGATGCGAACAGCAGCAGGACGCTGACGACGGTCGTGATGTACGCGACGGCATCCGAGCTGTGCAGCGTCGCCCGGAAGGGACCGGACAGCAGGAAGATCAGCACGAACAGGATCAGGAACCAGCTCGCGTCGACTCCGATCCGGAAGCCGAACAGGTCCATCAGTTTGATCGACCCAGTTCTGCGGAACATGCTGCAATGGTGGCATAGGGAACCGCAGGCGCCACGGGCGCTGCGGCTCGCACGGATGAGATCGCAATGAGCACCGGACTCGAGCAACTGAAGGAGCGCATGGCGCAGCTGTCAGACCTGCGCCATGCCGCGTCGCTTGCGCACTGGGATCAGCAGACGATGATGCCCCCGCGCGGAGGCACCGGCAGGGCCGAGTCGCTCGCGACCTTGCAGCGGATCAGCCACGACATCTTCGTCGACGACCAGACCGGTCGGTTGCTCGAGGGAGCCGCGTCGGAGCTCAATGGCGCCGACCCGACGTCCGACGACGCGTGCCTGGTCAGGCTCGTGCGACGGCAATGGGACAAGGCTCGCCGAGTCCCGACCGACCTCGTCGCGGATATGACGCGCGCGGCGTCAATCGGCCAGGAGGCGTGGATCGAAGCGCGCAGGACATCTGACTTCGCATCGTTTGCCCCGTACCTGGAACGCAACGTCGAGCTGGTCACGCGGTACATCGAGTGTCACGAGGGCACGAACGGCTTCGAGCGTCCCTATGACGTCGTGCTCGACGACTACGAGCCGGCGATGAAGACGACGACGGTCGTGGAGCTGTTCAGCGAGCTTCGCAACGAGCTCGTGCCGATGATCGCGCGGCTGATCGCCGAGGGCGCGACGCCCGATGACACTCCCCTGTTCGGCCATTTCCCGGTTCAGCGCCAGCGGCCGCTGATCGACGAGACGATCGCGCTGATGGGCTTCAGGCCCGACGGCTGGAGGCTCGATGACACCGTGCACCCGTTCGCGACCAGGATCGGCCGCGGCGACGTGCGGATCACGACCCGCTGGGACGAGACCTACTTCCCCGCCGGTCTGTACGGCGCGATGCACGAGTGTGGTCACGGGCTGTATGAGGCTGGCATCCCCGCGTCGCTTGCGCGCAGTCCGCTCGGCGCCGGCGAGTCACTCGGGATGCACGAGTCCCAGAGCCGGCTGTGGGAGAACATGGTCGGACGGGGGCGCCCGTTCTGCGGCGTGCTCGCGCCGCGGATCGCCGAGCACCTCGGCGGCTCACTCACCGACCTCGATCCCGACGTCCTCTACCGGGCCGTCAATCGGATCAGGCCCTCTTACATCCGCGTCGAGTCAGACGAGGTCACCTACGCGCTCCACATCGTGCTTCGGTTCGAGCTCGAGCAGCGACTGATCGACGGCACGCTCGCGATCGATGACCTGCCCGAAGCGTGGAACTCGCGCTTCGAGGAGTTCTTCGGGATGCGGGTGGACAACGACGCCGACGGAGTGCTCCAGGACGTCCATTGGTCGGCCGGACTGATCGGCTACTTCCCCACATATGCGCTCGGCAACCTGATCGCCGGGCAGCTGTGGGAGCGCGTCCATGTCGACGTCCCGGATCTCGATGACGCGATCGGCGCCGGTGAACTCGCGCCGCTACGCGAGTGGCTCGGCGAGCATATTCACCGTCATGGCTCCAAGTTCACGACGACGGAACTGCTCGAGCGCGAGGCCGGTGGGCCGATCTCGGTGCAGCCGTTCGTCGGCTACCTGAAGCGCAAGCTCGGCCAGATCTACGAACTGGACTTCGGGGCCTAGCGCGCCGTTGGACCGCGCCGCGTCGGCGCGATCACGCTCTATAGCATCGAGCTGCGAACCGAGCGGTGGGCGCCTCCCGGGCGTCTCGCGCTTCGGCGTAAATCAACGAGTGATGATTTGACGGGCCAGGCCGAGCGAGCTCGCGCCACCGTCGAGGAAGGACACAAAGTGAGTACCGCTTCAACGGACAGTAAACCCCCCGTAAAGGTGGCTGTCACCGGCGCGGCCGGCCAGATCGGCTACGCGATCCTGTTTCGGATTGCGAGCGGGCAGCTGCTCGGAGCCGACACGCCTGTGCACCTCTCGCTGCTCGAGATTCCAGCTGCGGTGAAGGCAACCGAAGGGACCGCGATGGAGCTCGACGACTGCGCATTCCCGCTGCTGGCGGGGATCGACATCAACGACGATCCGAACAAGGCCTTTGACGGGGTCCACGTCGCGCTGCTCGTCGGCGCTCGTCCGCGCACGAAGGGAATGGAGCGCGGTGACCTGCTGGAGGCCAACGGTGGCATCTTCAAACCGCAGGGCCGAGCGCTCAACGATCACGCCGCGTCAGACATCAAGGTGCTCGTCGTCGGCAATCCGGCCAATACCAACTGCCTGATCGCGCAGAGCAACGCGCCCGACATACCCGTCCAACGCTTCACGGCGATGATGCGTCTGGACCACAACCGCGCGATCGCGCAGGTGGCCAACAAGACCGGGGCCAGCGTCAGCGACGTTACAAACATGACGATCTGGGGCAACCATTCGGCGACTCAGTATCCAGACGTCTTCCACGCCAAGGTCAGGGGTGCGAACGCCGCCGAGGCGATCTCGGACCAGGCGTGGATCGAGGACGACTTCATCCCGACCGTGCAAAAGCGCGGCGCCGCGATCATCGAGGCGCGGGGCGCGTCCAGTGCGGCGTCGGCCGCCAGCGCCGCGGTCAATCACGTCCACGACTGGGTGCACGGCACGCCTTCCGGCGACTGGGTCTCGATGGCGATCGCGTCGACCGGCGCCTATGGCGTCGAGGAGGGGATCTTCTCGGGTTACCCGTGCACGTGCTCGGGTGGTGAGTACACGATCGTCGAGGGCCTCGACCTCGACGAGTTCTCGCGCTCGCGGATCGACGCGACGGTCAAGGAACTGCGCGACGAGCGCGAGTCGTCAGCAGCTGGGCTGATCTGAGCGGCTGTCAGGCGGCAACTCGGCCTGATCTGAGGCATGCTTCACGGTGCCGCCGCCATCGATCGTTCAGTCGATCGCGGCGGCGGTCCCGTTTCACTGCTCGCGCTCCGCGTCAGGAGGCGCTGGCCGGATGCCAGCCCTGGCCGTCGCGCTTGACCGAGCCGTCCTCGACGAGCTTGGGCATCACCCGGTACAGGTAGTTCGGTTCGATCTTCAACTCTCGGCGATCTGGGGATGGTGATCCCGGGCTTCGAGCGCACCAGCTCGAGCGCCTGCGTCGCGCGGGTGTTGCCACCGCGCCGGCGACGTGGCCGGGCACCGCGGTGCGAGCGCGCGCGGCGGCGGCGAGTGCCGGTCGAGCCGGGGGGCCTGCCGGGGCCACGGCGGCCACCGACCAGCGCCGCGCGCGCGGCCTGAAGCTTGGTGACTTCCTGCCCGAGCTCCGCCAAGCGGCTTGTCGATGTCCTTAACCGTGCTATCTACAAAATCAGCCAACTGAAGCCACCTCCAGGTGCTCCGTTTTCTTACTTGCATGCAAGAAGATACACGGCGTTACTGTGGCTGTCAGAGGGCCCCCGTCCTGCTCGAGCAGCGCCTTCAATCGTGCCAGTGAATTTGTCGCTTCACGTTCGGACGTGGCGCCGACGATGAACCGGCTCGCGACGTTCCCGAGCCGGCCGCCGGGAGGATGGAACTCGTTGGTGTATTCGAACACCGTCGGTGCCATCGTCGGCGCTGCTGAGCACGTATCGGATCCGCGCGCGGGAGTGGGCCGGACCCAGCCCTTCCCACTCGGCCTTATGCGGTTCATCGACCGCGACAAGTGTCCAGTGGACGTGGAACGTCACACCTCGAACGACCATCGACTGGGCCATCGATGCGCCTCGTCGCAGCGGGTTCTCCGAAACGTCGCGACGGACTTATGGATCGTCACCCAGTCGCGAGTCGGTCCGGGGTCCATGACGGTTCTCCAGACCTGCTCGATCGGGGCTTGGATCTTGATAGTCGCGTTAACGGTGGCCATCGGATGGCGGCACACTAACGGGCGCCCGAGCGGGGGTGAAGGCTAACGGGCCGTTAATGGCTCGCTCGCCTCCCAGGCCGCAGCGCGTATATCGATCGCCGCATCGAGTCGGTGCAGCTTGACGCCCAGCAGGTTGACCGCGTCGTCGTCTACGCAGCAGCAGGTCGGTGTTCAGGCTTTCCATAAGTGGACCGATCAGCTCGTGCTGTTCGCCCGCGATCACCGCCGCGATCCTGCTTGCGATCGGGGTGACGGTCAGGCTGCGGAAGCTGAACGTCGGCCGCGCCACGAGCATCAGCTCGCGGATCCGATCGATCAGTTGCCCGTAGGTGACGACGTCGGGCCACCGACATCGAGTGAGCGCCCGCCGACCGCTCCGGCGGTCGCCGCGCGGACGAGGAACTCGATCACATCCCGTTCGTCGATCGGCTGCGTGCGGTTGTCGTGCCAGGCCGGGAGCGCGAGTACCGGCAGGCGTTCGACGAGCCGGACCAGGAAGCGAAACGACCGCGAGCGGGCTCCGATCACGATCGACGCGCGCAGCGCGACCGAGTCCGGGACGCGCTCGAGCAGGATCCGCTCGACCTGCGCCCGGCTTGCGAGGTGGGCCGACTGCGGCCCGGCGGCCGGGCAGGATGCCGCCGAGGTACACGATCCGGCGGACGCCCGCCTCGACTGGCAGCGTCCGCGAACCGCTCGCGCCGCGAGCTGCTCGACCGTCGCAAAATGGCCCATTCGTCGCCGCGGGCTCCATCGAGTGGATCAGGTAGTAGGCGACGTCGATCCCGTCCAGCGCCTGCTCCAGTCCGTCGCCCGAGACGGCGTCGCCCTCGACGATCGGGATCTGGAGCGCCACCGTGTACGGGATCCCGCGCGAAGCCGCGGACCGCGTGACCATCGCGTAGCAGCGCGGTACGACGGCGCGCGCCGACATACCCGGTGACCCCGGTGACGAGGATGTTCACCCGCTTGGCGGCGCCACCCAGGGCGCCCGCTGGACGAAGCTGCGGTCGAGGCGCCCGGCGTCGGGCGCGCCGGCGAGCTCGAGCGCGTTCTTGAACTCGCCGATCACGATCTCGAGCACGCGCTGGGCGCCGGCCGCCCCGTCGAGCGCCAGCCCGCAGAGCACCGGGCGGCCGACGAGGACCGCCCGCGCGCCGAGCGCGAGTGCCTTGAGCACGTCGGTGCCGCGGCGGATCCCACCGTCGACGAGCACGTCGAGCCGGTCTCCGATCGCGTCGACCACCTCGACCAGCGCGTCGGCGCCGGACAGGACCGTGTCGAGCTGGCGGCCGCCGTGGTTTGAGACGACCACGCCCGCGGCGCCGTGCTCGGCGGCGAGTGCGGGCGTCCTGCGGCGGTCAGGATCCCCTTGACGATCACCGGGAGCGGGCTCTCGGCGGCGAACTGCTCGATATCGCGCCAGGTCAGCGTCGGGTCGACCAGCGCCGCGAGCGCGGCCGGCGTCATCTGGCCGCTCGCGCCCGCCGCCGCGGCGGCCTCGACCTGCTCGATCGCCGGGGCGCGGACGCTGCGAGCGCAGCTCCCGCTCGCGGATCCCGAACGCCGGCAGGTCGACGGTCACGACCAACGCCTCGAAGCCGTGCGCCGCGGCCTGGGCGACGAGCTCGCGGCTGACGCCCCGATCCTTGAACACGTAGAGCTGAAACCAGCGCGCGACGTCGGGCACGGCCTGGGCGAGTGCCGTCGGGCGAGGTCGTCGCGAGCGTCGACAGGCACATGATCGTGTCCGTCGCCGCCGCCGCGCGCGCGGTCGCGAGCTCGCCCTCGGGGTGCGCGAGGCGATGGAAGGCCATCGGCGCGATCAGCACCGGGTGCGGGCGCCGGCGGCCGAGCAGCTCGACGCTCAGGTCCGGGGTTCCGACCCCGACCAGCATCCGTGGGCGGATCGCGAGCCGGCTCCAGGCGGCGACGTTGTCGCGCATCGTCGTCTCGTCGGTCGCGCCGCCGGCGAGATAGCTGTGGCTGGCCGCGATCGAGCACCGCCGCGGCCGCCCGCTCGTAGTCGGCGAGCGAGATCAGCTCGAGCAGGTCGAACGTCGGACATATCCGGCAAAGCTACGGAAAATGCGGGCGCCGCTCAGCCCGGGACCAGAAGAATCCCCCGCAGTTTGCAGGGATCGGTGAGCGCCGGAAGTTCCTGCGTTTTCCGACAATCGTCGTTGCGCGAGGGGGGCGAGATTCGCTTTGATGCCCGCGTCGGGCGGTTGGGTCTAATCACAAGAGGGGACGTGGACTCGGGCATGGCCAATGGTCGCGCCGCGGCCGCGAAAGCGAGCTGCGAGAACTGCTTTTTTCATCAGAATCTGCTCTGCGCGATCGAGAGCTCCGGGCCGTGCGCGACCTTCCGCCCGGCGCATCCCGACGGGCTGCGGCCGCCGAGCCAGATGCGGTTCGTGTTCCGCCAGGAGCGGCGGATGCAGGTCGCGTGGGCGTTCCCGTCTCCGAACGAGCAGGTCGCGCTGCACGCGTAGGCCGCGCGCCCGCCCCGCCGCCGCGAACTGGAGCGCCACGCCCGCGCGCTGCAGCCCGCACGCTCTTATATGTTTCCGTCCATGTACTGGCCCTTGGTCGGCGGATTCGTCGCGTTCGTGCTGCTCGCCGTCCTGCTGGGCTGGATCATGGACACCAACCGCCACGGCGGGTCTGACGGCGACGGTCACTGAGCGCGGCGCGCTCAAGACGGCGGTCCCGAAGGGCGAAACCTCTCGAATGGCGACGCATGCGCACACGGCCGGACCACGCGGGATGATCTAGAGTGTCCGGCTGCAGGGGCTCTCGCCGCGGCCGAGGCCATTAGAAGAGAGGAGCGGAGTGCGAGTAACGGTGTTGGGCAAGTCGCCGTCATGGCAGGACGCGGCTGGGGCATGCAGCGGCTATCTGGTCGAGGAGGGCGACTTCACGCTCGTCCTCGACTGCGGCAACGGCGTCTTCTCGAAGCTGCGGCCGCTGGTGCGACTACGTCGACGTCGACGCCGTCCTGATCAGCCACCTCCACGCCGATCACTTCCTCGATCTGGTCCCGTTCAGCTACGCGCTCTGTTACGCGCCGCGCCAGCAGCCCGTCCCCGTCGGCGGCCATCCGGGCACCGAGCATCCGGCCCGGCCGCACCTCTACGTCCCGAGCGGGGCCACCGCGGTGTTCCGCAAGCTCGTCGGCTGCTGGGGGCCCGATGACCTGATCGACAACGCGTTCCGGATCCACGAGTACTGCGAGCGCGACGAGCTCACGATCGGGCCCTTCCAGGTCCGCTTCTGCGAGGTCCCGCACTACACCGTCACCTACGCGATCGAGCTCGCGAGCAACGGCTCACGGTTCACGTTCAGCGCCGACTGCAGCCCGAATGAGCAGCTCGTGCGCTTCGCGCGCGACACCGACCTGCTGCTGATCGAGGGCACGCTTCCGCGGCCGGAGCGCACCGGCATCCGCGGACACCTGACTCCCGGTGAGGCGGGCGAGCACGGACACAAGGCCAGCGCGCGACGGATGGTGCTGACCCACTACTCGGACGAGATGGACCCCGAGTGGGCGCGCGCCGAGGCCGTCAGGACGTACGGCGGGCCGGTCGAGCTCGCACGCGAGGGCGAGGTCTACACCGTCTGATTGACGGCGATCGGGCAGCGCCGAGATCGACGCCGGCCCGCGCGGCCCTGAGCTCAGGGCTACCCTTCAGCGCAGATGTCCGAGCGCGATCTGTTCGCGAACTTCGACCGCATGCGCCGCGAGATGGACGAGCTGTTCGGTGACATGTTCGAGCGCACCGGCCTGTCCCGACGCTCCACCGCGAGCTGGCCGGCGGTCGACGTCGCGTACACGTCGGACCCGGCGCTGGCGGTCGTGACCGCAGATCTGGCCGGGATCGAGGTCTCCGACCTGGAGCTCCAGATCGAGCGACGGACCTTGATCATCGCCGGGGTGCGGGGACCGACGCGGCCGGAGGGCGACATCTACCAGCAGGTCGAGATCGTGCGTGGACCGTTTCGCAGGGTGATCGAGCTCGGCGCCGACGTCCGCAGCGAAGACACGGTCGCGCGCTACGAGGACGGGATGCTGCGCATCGAACTGCCGCTCGTCCAGCGGCCGCACCGCCTGCGCTCGGTTCCGGTGCAGGGCCGGCAGACGCCATGATCGAGGTCGGCGTCCCCGCCGACGGCGCACGCGAGGTTGCCGTCACGGGGACCCGACAACTGCCAGACCAGATCGCGGTCCTGCCACTGCGCGACACCGTGACCTTCCCCGAGCTGCCGGTTCCGCTCAACATCGGACAGGAGCGGAGCATCGAGCTCGTCAACGAGACGCTGCGCGGCGACCGCTCGATCGTGCTCGTCGCCGGGCGCGATCCCGAGGTCGAGGCGCCGGGCCCTGACCAGCTCTACTCGGTCGGCGTGCTCGGGACGATCGCGCGGATGATCCGTCTGCCCGACGATTCGCTGCGGGTCCTCGTTCAGGGCGGTCAGCGGGTCCGAGTCGAGCGTTGGGTGCAGACCGAGCCGTACCTCGTCGCCGAGGTCGCGCCGGCCCCCGACGTCGTCCGCGAGAGCGTCGAGCTGCTCGCGCTGATGCGCAACGTGCAGCAGACGTTCACGACGATCGTCGGCCAGGTGCCGTATCTGCCCGAGGAGCTCCAGGTCATGGTCGCCAACGTCGACGACCCGATCGTCCTCAGCCACCTGATCGCAGGGGCGCTGCGCCTGAAGATCGAGGAGAAGCAGGAGCTGCTCGAGGAGCTCGACGTCGCCAAGCGGCTGCGGCGACTGTCCGAGATCCTCGCGCGTGAGCTCGAGGTCGTCGCGCTCGGGACCAAGATCCAGTCGCAGGTCCAGTCCGAGTTTGACCGCGGCCAGCGCGAGTACTACCTCCGCCAGCAGATGAAGGCGATCCAAGAGGAGCTCGGAGAGACCGACGAGGTGACCGCCGAGGTCAACGCGCTGCGCGACCAGCTGGCGGCGATCGAGCTCCCCGAGGAGGCGCGCAAGCAGGTCGACCGCGAGCTCGGACGGCTCGAGCGCCTGCAGCCTGCGATGGCCGAGTACGGGGTCGTGCGCAACTACCTGGAGTGGATCGCCTCGCTGCCCTGGGACAAGACGACCGAGGACAACCTCGATCTGCGCCATGCCCGGCGAGTGCTCGACGCCGACCATTACGACATCGAGCAGGTCAAGGAACGGATCCTCGAGTTCCTCGCCGTCCGCTCGCTGAAGCCGGACGCACGGGGCTCGATCCTGCTGTTCGTCGGTCCGCCCGGCGTCGGCAAGACATCGCTGGGCCGCTCGATGGCGCGAGCCTTGGGGCGGCAGTTCGAGCGGATCAGCGTCGGCGGGGTCCGCGACGAGGCCGAGATCCGGGGCCACCGCCGCACGTACATCGGCGCGATGCCCGGGGTGATCATCCGCGCGCTGCGCGACGCCGGCGCCAAGAACCCGCTTTTGATGATCGACGAGATCGACAAGATGGGCGCCGACTTTCGCGGCGATCCGGCGAGCGCGATGCTCGAGGTTCTCGACCCCGAGCAGAACGAGAGCTTCCGTGACCACTACCTCGACCTCCCGTTCTCGCTGCGCGACGTGATGTTCGTCACCACGGCGAACACGCTCGACACGATCCCGGGGCCGCTGCGCGACCGGATGGAGGTGATCCAGCTCGCCGGATACACCGAATCCGAGAAGCTCGAGATCGCCAAGCGATACCTGGTCGGCAAGGCAGATCGACCGAAACGGCCTAACGCCATCGAAGATCGCGTTCACCGATCCCGCCCTGCGCGCGATCATCTCCGATTACACGCGCGAGGCGGGCGTGCGGCAGCTCGAGCGCGAGATCGGAGCCGCGGCCCGCAAGGTCGCAAGGCGCGTGGCCGAGGGGAAGCAGAAGCGCAAGTTCACCGTCACCGAGCCGCGCGTCCGCGAGCTGCTCGGCAGGCCGCGGTTCTACTCAGAGGCGCGCCGGCGGACCTCGCGACCCGGCGTCGCGACGGGTCTGGCATGGACGCCCGTCGGCGGCGAGGTGCTGTTCATCGAGGCGAGCGCAATGCAGGGTCGCGGGCGCCTGACGACTACCGGCCAGCTTGGCGACGTGATGCGGGAGTCGGCCGAGGCCGCGCTCACCTACGTCCGTGCCAACGCCGCGAGCTCGTGCCGGAGCTGCCCGACGACTGGTTCGCCACGCACGACATCCACATCCACGTCCCGCCGGGGCGACCCCGAAGGACGGTCCGAGCGCGGGAGTCGCGATGGTGACGGCGCTCGCGTCACTGTTGTCGGCCAGGCCCGTGCGATCGGATGTCGCGATGACCGGGGAGATCACGCTCACCGGCCAGGTGCTCCCGATCGGGGGCCTGAAGGAGAAGGCACTCGCCGCGCAGCGCAACGGCATCCGCACGGTGATCGCGCCGGCGCTCAATGAGCCCGACACCGATGACATCCCCGCGCCCCTGCGCAAGTCGATCAATTTCTCGTTCGTCTCCACGATCGACGACGTGCTCGAGGTCGCGCTGGCGCGAAGGCGGGTCGCGGGGTATCGCGTATCCTGAGGTGATCCGTCGTCAGCGCCGAGGAGTTCTATGGCATCGAAAAAGCAGGCCAAAGGGGCGCTAAGCGCCGCCGAATTGGCCAACAAGGCCAGGCACAACCCGTATGTCCAGCGCCTCATCGAGGACCCGAAGCTGCGCAAGGACATGGTCAACGCCGTCGAGGCGAGTAAGAGCGCCTACGCGCGGCTGCACAACGGCAAGGTCATGCACCGGGCGCTGCTCGAGGACAAGAAGCTGCGCGCAGACCTCCAGGACGCCGTCGTGGCGATCCGCGAGGCGTCGGTGAAGCTCAGCGAGGCGCCCAAGCCGCCCAAGCGCAAGCGGCGCCTCGGACGTCGGCTGCTGATCCTGTTCGCCGGTGCAGCGCTGGCGCTGGCACTCAGCGAGAGCCTGCGCTCCAAGGTGCTCGACACCCTGTTCGGCGCCGAGGAGGAGTTCCAGTACACGCCGCCGGCCGGGTCGGCGACGACGCCCCCGGCGACGCCGGTCACCGCCGCGTAGCGCGGTCCGGGCAAACCCTTGCGTAAAGGCGCCCCGCCCGGGGCGCCTTTTCGGTTAACGGACATCGACAGCTGGGTCTTGCGACACGGTCGCGCGACTACAATCGCGCCCGATGGAGGCTGCTGCCGTCCCACAGCTGCCGAGCGACAAGGCCGCTCGGATCGTCGAGGCGATGCGCGCCAGCGTCGCGGCGAGGGGCATCGCGGGTTCGACCTTCGATCACGTCGCGCGCGAAGCCGGCGTCTCGCGGGGACTGCTGCATTACTACTTCGGGACCAAGGAACGGCTCGTCGTCGAGGTCGTGCGGCGTGAGTGTCAGGTCCGCGGGGAGATGCTGGAGCAGGCCGTCGCGGGCGCCCGCGGGGCCGACGAGCTGATCGGTGCGCTCGTGCACAGCTTCGAGGAGGTGCTGGGCGAGGGATCCAGCGAAGTCGTCATGTTCTACGAGTTGCTGACGCTCGCGCAACGCAATGACGGGATCGCCGCCGAGCTCGCCGAGCTGGCACGAACATTGCGGCTGACGCTCGCCGACGCGCTGCGCGCGGGAAGCGAGGCGGGGGTGTTCGCGCTCGAGGCCGATCCGGGCGACATAGCGACGTTCCTGCTCGCGCTCGCCGACGGCGTCATGATCAGGCGGATGAGTGAACCGGAGCTCGACGTTCGCCGGCTGATGGATCAGGCCGTCGCCGCCGCGCGCGCCCTGCTCGCGTGAGCGCGAGCGGCGATGCGCCGGCTAGCTGCGCTCGGCGCTGTCCTCGTGGTGCTCGTGCTGCTGGTGGTCGCGCAGCTCGTCCTGCCCGGGGTCGCCGAGCAGCGCATCCGTGACCGCCTGGACGGCTCGGGCCAGGTGCTCGCGGTGCACGTGTCCGCCTTTCCCGCGATCGAGCTCCTCTGGCATCACGCCGACAGCATCGACGTGCGGCTCGGGCGATACCGCTCGACCCCGGGAAGACTTTCAAGCCTGCTTGACCAGGCCGGGGGCGTGGGGACGGTGACCGCGTCGGCGACCGAGGTGCAGACCGGGCTGCTGACGCTTCAGGACGCGGTCCTGCACAAGCACGGCGATCAGCTGACCGGGACCGCGCGCGTGACCGAGGCCGATGTCCGGACCGCGCTCCCGGTGCTGCAGTCGGTCACGCCGGTCACCTCGGGCGACGGCAAGCTGACCGTCCGTGGGACCGCGTCGCTGTTCGGCGTCAGCGCGGCCGTCGACGCGACTGTCGGCGCCCAGGACGGGAAGCTCGTCGTCGTGCCCGATGTTCCGTTCGGCGGGCTGGCGACGATCACGGTCTTCTCGGATCCGCAGATCGCGGTGCAGAGCGTCGGCGCGAGATCGATCGCGGGCGGGTTCATCGTGCAGGCCAGCGCGCGGCTGCGCTAGCCCGGTCAGACGGTCGGCGCCGCGGCCGAAGTCGGGAGCTCGCGGGCGAGGAACTCGGATGTCATACCCCAGGCGCGCGCGGCCGCCTCGGGCCGGTGGAACATCTCGGACTCGTGGTTGTCGAACGCGTGGCCTGCGTCGGTCTGGATGTTGCACTCCCAGTCGGGGCGCCGCGCCGCCGCCGCGGCGACCAACTCGGCCTGCGCGAGCGGGATGTACGGATCCTCGGCGCCGAAGTGAAACTGCACCGGACAGGTGATCCGGTCACGGTCACCGAGCGCATCGGCGACCGTCGAGCCGTAGTAGCTGACCGCGACTGCCGGGTCGCCCTCGGCCGCGACGCCGAACGCGAGCGAGCCGCCGAGGCAGAAGCCGAGTGCACCAACCGGGCCGTCGACCTCCGGCAGCCCGCGCAGATGTTCGAGCGCTGCGAGCGAGTCCGCCACGGCGCCGTCGACGTCGAGCTTGCTCACCGCCGCCCCCGCCGCTCGCAGACCTTCCGCGTCGTGCTCGAGCTCGAGCCCCGGGTCGGTCCGACGGTAGAGGTCGGGCGCCAGGGCGACGTAGCCGAGCTCGGCCAGCCGCTCGGCCGCGTGGCGGATATAGGCCCCGACCCCGAAGATCTCCATCAGCACCAGCAGACCCGGCCCGTGGCCCGCCTCCGGGAGCGCGACGAACGCGCCCATCTCGCCGCCGTCGGGCATCTGGATCGTCTCCGTACGAGTCGCGAGGGGCACCGGCCGGGAGCGTAGCGGGGCGCGTGTGCGGTGGCGCTGCCCAGATGTGAACGAATCGGGTTCGGTGGTCGCCTAACGTCGCGCCGTGAGTGGATCTCTGCTTTTCTGAGCCACATGCCCCGTGGGCATGCACGGGAGGCTCCAGCTGTGACCCGGAGCTCGGTGGAAGTGAGCCGGGAGCGGCGATGAGCGACCAAGCCCCGAGATTCACGCGGCGCACGGTGCTCGGGGGCGCCGCAGCGGCCGGCGCCGGGGTGCTGCTCGGTCCCGTGGCCGGGGCCGCCGCCCGCGCCCCAGCCGTGCGCCGTGGGTCTGCAGCGGCCGATCGCGTGTTCGGCAGCTGGGTCGGGGGGCTCGACGGTGGATCGGGCGTGATCGACGCGCCGGCGCGGTTCGGGCTCGCCGGAGTGCAGTGGTCGCGCCGGCATGACGACATCAGGATCGAGCTCCGGACCCGCACGCGTGGCGGCCAGTGGAGCCGGTGGGCGCTCGCGTCGGTCACCGGACACGACCCCGACTCCGACGCCGGCGCGGCGCACTCCTTCGGCGAGCCGGTCTGGGTCGGGGCCGCGGACATGATCGAGTTGCGCAGCTCGCGGCCGGTCCATGACGTGACGCTTCACTTCGTCGCCCGGGCCGCGGGCGGCGCCGGCGCGGCGGGCGTCACCTCGAGTGGGGTCGGCGGTGCTGGCTCGCCCGGCGCCGGCGGGGGCGCCGAGGCGACCGCCACGTCGGCGCAGCTCGCCCAGCCGGTGCTCGACGCGGGACCCGGCCAGCCGCCGATCATCGCCCGCTCGGCCTGGGCCCAGGGGCGGGCCCGCCCCGCCGGGCCCGCGAACTACGGCACGATCAAGCTCGCGTTCGTACACCACACGGACAACCCCAACGGCTATTCGCGCGCCGACGTGCCGGCGCTGCTGCTCGCGATCTTCGACTACCACCGGTTCGTCCGCGGCTTCTTCGACATCGCCTACAACTTCATGATCGACGCCTTCGGCCGGATCTGGGAGGCGCGCGCGGGCGGCATCGACGAGCCCGTGATCGGCGCCCACGCGGGCGGGTACAACGCCGAGTCGACCGGCGTCGCGGTGCTCGGGACGTTCATGTCAGTGGTGCCGCCGCCGGCCGCGATCCGCTCGCTCGAGCGCCTGCTGGCGTGGAAGCTCGCGCTGCACGGGATCCCGTCCCTGGGCAAGGTGATGGTCGTCGTCGATCCCGCCGCGGCGTTCTACACGCCATTTCGCGCCGGGCGCCCACGTCCGACTGCCGCGGGTCGCGGGCCACCGCGACGGTGACCTGACCGACTGTCCCGGCAACGCCTTCTACGACCGGCTGCCGGCGATCCGTCCGCGGATCGCCGCAGCTCGAGGGTGTCCCGGCAGTTCTGACGCTCGCCGCCGCCACGGCGACGGTCGCGCCGGGGGCGGCGCTGGCCATGAGCGGGACCCTGGCGATGCGCCAGGGCACACCGATCGCCGACGCGCCGATCGAGGTCCAGCGCCTGAGCCACGACCGCGCGGTCACGCTCGCGAGCGCCACGACCGCCGTCGACGGCACGTGGACCGCGACGCTGCCGCCGATCGAGCGCGGCGTCGTGCTGCGCGCGCTGCATCGCGTCGTGCCGGCCGCGGCATCGAACGTGATCGGCGTCGGCGTGACGCCCGCGCTGACGCTGAGCCTCGTGTCACAGCCGCCCGTCCGCGTCACCGGCACCGTGCTGCCGCCCAAGCCGAACGTGACCCTCGACTCATACCGGGTCGTCAACGGCGCGCGGCGGCTCGTCCACCGCCGGCGAATCAGGACCAGCGGCGGCCACTTCAACGTCCGGGCACTGGTCGGCGCCCCGCCCGGGAGCTACGTGCTCGTCGCGCGCGCAGCCGCGGGAGACGGAACGCTTGCGGGCGCATCGCCGCCCTTGCACGTCACGGTCTGATGAGAGGGTGGGGGATCTTATGCGCTATGCGCCCAAGATCGCCCAAGGGTCTACGACTTGGGCGTGCTCCAGGGCGTGCGCAGGCGCCGCTCGAGCTCGGCCGCGAGCTCGCTGATCGCGATCCGATCCTGCGCGAGGCTGTCGCGGTCGCGCAGCGTGACGGTCCGGTCCTCGAGCGACCGGTGGTCGATCGTCACCGCCCACGGGGTTCCGATCTCGTCCTGGCGACGGTAACGGCGGCCGATCGCGCCCCCCTTCGTCGTATTCGGCCTGCATCAGCTCGCGCAGCTCGCCGTACACCTCGCGGGCGAGCTCGGGTTGTCCGTCTTTACGGACCAGCGGCAGGACCGCGACCTTGACCGGCGCGAGCAGCGGGTGCAGGCGCAGCACGGTCCGCTGCTCGCCCCCGATCTCGTCTTCGTCATAGGCGTCGACGAGGAACGCGAGCAGCGCGCGGTCGGCGCCGGCGGCCGGCTCGATCACGTGCGGGACGTAGCGCTCGCCGGTCGCGGTGTCGACGTACTCGAGCTTCTGCCCCGAATGCTCCGCGTGCTGGGTGAGGTCGAAGTCACCGCGGTTGGCGATGCCCTCGAGCTCCTGCCAACCGATCGGGTAGAAGTACTCGACGTCGCTCGTCGCGCTCGAGTAGTGCGACAGCTCGTCGGCGTCGTGGGGGCGAAGGCGCAGGTGGTCCTCGCGGATTCCGAGCCGGACGTACCACTGCAGGCGCTGATCGAGCCAGTGCTCGAACCACTTCGGCGCGTCGGCGGGCGGGACGAAGAACTCCATCTCCATCTGCTCGAACTCACGCGTGCGGAAGATGAAGTTGCCCGGCGTGATCTCGTTGCGGAAGCTCTTGCCGATCTGAGCGATCCCGAACGGGGGCCGCTTGCGGGAGAACTGGAGGTAGTTCTTGAAGTTGAGGAAGATCCCCTGTGCGGTCTCGGGGCGCAGGTAGACGGTCGAGCCCTCCTCCTTGACCGGCCCGATCGTCGTCTCGAACATGAGGTTGAAATCGCGCGCCTCGGTCAGATCGCAGTCGGGCGTCTCGCCGGGATGCTTCGACGGCTTGCGCCCGCAGGCGGCGAACTCGAGCTGGTCGGCGCGGAACCGGAGCTTGCACGTGCGGCAGTCGACCAGCGGGTCGGTGAACCCGGCCAGGTGGCCGCTCGCGACCCAGGTCATCGGGTGCTGGATGATCGCCGAGTCGAGCGCCACCACGTCGTCGCGCTCCTGCAGGAGCGCCCGCCACCACTGCGCCTTGACGTTGTTCTTGAGCAGCACGCCGTAGTGGCCGTAGTCGTAGCTCGAGCCGATCCCGCCATAGATCTCGCTGCTCTGAAAGACGAACCCGCGGCGCTTGGCGAGCGAGACGATCTTGTCCATCGTCACCGGCTCGTCGGGCATTGGGTCACTCGGGGCGGGTTCTGCGCTCATTGCCGGGCTGATGCTAGCCGTCGGCCGGGACACGGCCCTGGCCGCCAAAACGCGGCAAAAATCTTGGCACTCCCCCTGTGAGAGTGCCAAGGTTCTTCGCTATACTCTATGAAGCGATGCCGATTTACGAGTACCGTTGCAAGAAGGGCCACACGTTCGAGGTGCTGCAGCGGATGGCAGACGACCCGGTCAGCACCTGCGAGGTCTGCGGGATCCCGGTCCAGCGCGTCTTTCACCCGATCGCGGTCCACTTCAAGGGATCGGGCTTCTACAACACGGACTACGGTACGCGCAAGCGCTCCCGCGAGAAGGAAGCCGCCAGCGCGAACGAAGGCTCGAAGGAGTCCAAGGACAGCAAGGACACGAAGGACAGCAAGAGCTCGAACGAGTCGAGCTCGAAGGACTCCGGCTCCAAGTCCGACTCGGGCTCCAAGTCCGACTCGGGCTCAAGGTCCGACTCGGCCTCCAAGAAGGCCGCAGCGGCTTAGATCGCTCCGTCGCGGTTGCTCGGGGCCGCTGACCCCGCCGTCGCGACCCGGTTGCCGGGCGTCAGCCGTTCATCAGCTTGTGCACCGCGTGGCGCACATCCTGCGGTGAGGCGACGAGCGCGTCCTCGCCGTCGGGGAGCGTCTCCGACGCTGACGGCTTGAGGATGTCGGTCGGGGCCGAGCCACCTATCTCGGTGGCCGCGAACAGGCTCAGCAGTGTGAAACCGCCCATGTCGGTGCGGAGCGTCTGCGGCGCATACCACGACGCCCATGGGAGGTGGAAGAAGGTCGGCGGCGACATCAGCTTGGACTTGATCGAGTTGAGGATCTTTTGCTGATAGCCCTCCCGGGTCAAGTCGGTGCTCGCTGCGTTGCAAGCGTTCTCGCGCGTCCGCGCGAGGGTCAGCGCCTGGGTTCCGTTGAGGTGATGGGTGCCCGGTTTGAGGAACAGCGAGAAGCCGCCCAGCTTGGCGCCGCCGCTGATCGTCGAGCAGATCCGCCCGGTCTTGACGTCGACGCCGCCGATCGCGTTGATGAACTTCGGGAAGTTGGCGAGATTGACGACGATCAGGTGGTTGATCTTGACCCCGGTGAACTGCTCGACGGTCTTGATCGCGAGCGCCGGCCCGCCGTACGCGTAGGCGGCGTTGATCTTGGTCGACCCGAAGCCGGGGATGTTGGCGACCGTGTCGCGCGGGATCGAGAGCCGGCGCGAGACGCCGCCACCGATCCGCCACAGCATGATCGTGTCCGAGCGGCTGCCCTTGTCGCTGGTGTCCGCGCCGGGCTCCTTGGAGCCCTTCGGACGCTGATCGGTTCCGAGCACGAGGATCGTGTCGGTCGAGGTCAGCATGTTGCTGCCGGGGGTCAGCGCCTTGGTGGCCGAACTCGGGAGCGTGCCGCTGTTGATCTGGGCACTGACCAAGAACAGCACCAGCGACAGCAACAGCCAGCCGGCGATCGCGATCGCGACGTACTTGAGCACCCGCCGCGGGGTGATCCGGCCGCGCCAGCCCTCCCTGACCTTGCGCTCCTGATCGCGTCCGCGACCGGGTCCGCCGCCGCCTGCAATTGCCGTGTCATCCTCGCCGCGCAGCCGCGCGCGCAGCCCCCGGGGAGCCGAGCGGTACACGTTGTAGGGGCGGTCCTTGGAGCGAGGCGGAGCCGATGAATCACTCTGGTAGACCCGGTAAGGAGGGTCGTCGCTCGGCGCCCGATTGCGGGAATCGTTGGGCATCTAAAACTGCATGTAGTCTGACTGCATGCCGGTGCGGCGCACTATCGGCGTCGACCTCGGCGGTACAAAATTACTGGCCGGAGCCGTAGATCCGCGGCTCCGGGTACACCACCGAGCGCAGCGCACCGTCACGGGTCTCGATCAGGCCGCATTGCTCAACGTCGCGGTTGATGCTATCCAAGAGGTGCGCGAAGCCTCGGGGGATGAGATCGAGGCGGTCGGTTTCGGGATCCCCTCCCAGATCGACCAGCGCACCGGCATCGCGGTGGTGGCGATCAACCTGCCGCTGGCCGACATCGCGTTCGCCGACGTTATGTCCGAGCGCCTCGATCTGCCGGTATTCGTCGACAACGACGGAAATCTTGCCGCGATTGCCGAGCACCGCGCGGGCGCCGCGCAGGGGGCCAGCGAGGTCGTCATGCTGACGGTCGGGACCGGCATCGGCGGCGGCCTGATCCTCCGTGGCGAGCCCTACCGCGGGGCGATCGGAGCGGCCGGCGAGCTTGGCCACATAGTGATCGACTTCAACGGACCGCGCTGTCAGGGCAACTGCCCCAACTACGGCTGCGTCGAGGCGTTCGCGTCGGGGACGGCGCTCGCGCGCGAGGCGCGTCGGATCGCCGGTGAGCAGCCCGACTCGGGCCTCGCCCATGCGCTCGCCGAAGGCCGCGAGCTCGCCGGCCCGCTGGTGACCGAACTCGCTCATGACGGCGACGCGGCGGCGATCGAGGCGATCGAGCTCGTCGGCTCCCGGCTCGGGATCGCGATCGCGAATCTGGTGAACATCCTCAACCCCGAGGTCGTCGTCGTCGGGGGCGGCGTGATCGCCGCCGGCGAGCTGCTGCTCGCACCGGCCCGCGCCGAGGTCGCATGGCGCGTGCTGCCGCCGCTGCGCGATTCGGTCCGCATCGTCCCGGCCCGCTTCGGCGTCGAGGCGGGGATGCTCGGCGCCGCGGTGCTCGCATTTGACGGGCTCGCCGAGGGCACGTGACCGACGGCCGGCTGATCGTCTGCCCGACGCCGATCGGCAACCTCGGCGACGTCACGCTGCGCGTGCTCGCGGCGCTGCGCGAGGCCGACATCGTCGCCTGCGAGGACACGAGGCGGACCCGCATCCTGCTCGAGCGCTATGGCGTCAGCGCGCGGCTGGTCAGCTACCACGAGCACAACGAGCGTGCGCGCGCGAGCGAGCTCGTGGCCAAGATGGAGGACGGCGCAGTCGTCGCGCTCGTGAGCGATGCCGGCATGCCGATCGTGTCCGACCCGGGTTTGGTACTCGTGCGCGCGTGCGTGTCGGCCGGTCTCGGGGTCGAGGTTCTGCCCGGACCGTCTGCCGCGCTCAGCGCCCTGGTCGCGAGCGCGCTGCCCGCCGACCACTGGCGCTTTGTCGGCTTCCTGCCGCGCAAGCGCAGCGAGCAGGAGCGTGTGTTCGCATCGCCGGAAACCGTGGTCGCGTTCGAATCACCGCGCCGCGTCGCGGCTTCGCTCGAGGCGCTCTCGGCGCTCGATCCCGACCGTCAGGTCGCGGTCTGCCGGGAGCTGACCAAGATCCACGAGGAGATCGTCCGCGGCAGCGCGGCGGAGCTTGCGGCCCGCTACCGGGCGCAACCGCCGCGTGGCGAGATCGTGCTCGTGATTGGGCCCGCGGCGACCCGCACCGTGGATCTGGAGCCACCGCTCGCGGCGCTCGAGCGGTTGGTGGAGGCGGGCGCCAAGCCGCGCACCGCGGCGAGCGTCGTCGCTGAGCTGACCGGCGTCGGCGCCAACGCGCTCTACCGCCTGCTGACCGTCAGGGCAAATCAGCGTTCGACGAAGTAGCTGCCGCTCCCCTGGCCGCTCGAGAAGTAGCGGCTGGTGACGGTCTTCTTGCGCGTGTAGAACTCGACCGCGTCGGTCCCGTGCGCGTGCAGGTCACCGAGGAACGAGTCCTTCCAGCCCGAGAACGGGAAGAACGCGACCGGCGCCGCGACGCCGATGTTGACGCCGATCATGCCCGCCTGCACCTCGTGGCGGTAGCGCCGGACCGAGGCGCCGGACTCGGTGAAGATCGACGTGCCGTTACCGAACCGGCTGCCGTTGACGATCTCGATCGCCTCGTCGAGGGACGTCGCGCGGACCACGCACAGGAGCGGTCCGAACACCTCCTCCTTGGCGATCGCCATCTCGGGCGTGACCTCGTCGAGGATCGTTGGCGCCACGTAGGCGCCGTTGGGATCGCCCTCGGTGTACTGGCGGCCGTCGACTGCGAGCGAGGCGCCATCGGCAAGGCCGCGATCGATCCAGTCGCGGATCCGGTCGCGCGCCGCGCACGAGATCACCGGGCCGACGTCATTGTGCTCGTCGAGCCCATCGCCAACGCGCAGCTGCCTCGTCGCCTCGATCAGCGGCGGCATCAGCTGCTGGTGGGCGTCACCGACGGTGACCACGACCGAGCCCGCCATGCAGCGCTGCCCGGCCGCTCCGAAGGCGGAGCCGATGATCCCGTCGACGGTGCTGTCGATCACCGCGTCGGGCATCACGACGATGTGGTTCTTGGCCCCGCCGAGCGCCTGCACGCGCTTGCCGGCCTTGGCCGAGCGCTCGTACACGATCCGCGCGACAGGCGCCGAGCCGACGAACGAGACCGCGTCGATGCCGGGGTGATCGAGGATCCCCTCGACGACCTCACGGCTGCCGTTGACCAGGTTGACCACGCCCGCCGGCAGCCCGAGCGCGTCGAGCTCCTCGAACGCGATCTGCTGCGTGAGCGGAACCTGCTCGGAAGGCTTGAGCACGAACGCGTTGCCGCACGCGATCGCGAACGGCAGAAACCAGAACGGGACCATCGCCGGGAAGTTGAACGGAACGATCGCGGCGCACACCCCGACCGGCTGGCGGATCGTCTCGGCGTCGATGTTGCGCGACACGTCCTCGAGGATCCGGCCTTGCATCGTCGTCGGGATCGCGCAGGCCGCCTCGACCATCTCGATCATCCGCGCGACCTCGGCCCGGGCGTCGGCGATCGTCTTGCCCATCTCGTTCGTCACCGAGCGCGCGAGGTCCTCGCTGCGCCCGACCAGGCGTTCGCGCAGCTCGAACAGCTTGCGCGCCCGGGCGATCGTCGAGATCGCGCGCCACTCCGGCAGCGCCGCGCGCGCCGCCTGAACCGCGGCGTCGAGATCCGCCGGGCCCGACAACGGGACGCGCGCGAGCACCTCGCCGCTCGCCGGCCTGATCACGTCGAGCTCGCCGGTCGCGTCCGTGGCCGGCGTCCACTGTCCGGCGATGTAGTTGTCGAGGAGTCGGGTGGAAGTGGTGGTCATCGCTGCTCCCGGGGTGTCTGGATAGCCTTGGGGTGTAATGACGTTTTACATCACCACGGCGATCTCGTACGTCAACGGCGTACCGCATCTGGGCCATGCCTATGAGGCGATCGCCACCGACACGGTGGCGCGTCACATGCGCCAGCGCGGCGAGGACGTGTTCTTCTTGACGGGCACTGACGAGCACGGTGAGCCGGTCGCCGACGCGGCCCACGCGGAAGGGGTCACGCCGCAGCTGCTCGCCAACCGCAACGCCGAGCGGTTCAAGTTGATGATGCCGCTGCTCAATATCTCAAACGACTTCTTCATCCGCACGACTGACGAGCAGCACGAGCTGCGCGTGCAGCAGGTGCTCCAGCGCGTGCACGACAACGGCCACACCTACAAGGGCTTGTACGACGGCTGGTACTGCCCCCGGTGCGCGGACTTCAAGGTCGAGAACGAGATCCTCGAGGGCAACCTCTGCCCGATCCACGAGATCGCGCTCGAACGCCACCAGGAGGAGAACTGGTTCTTTCGGCTGTCGACCTTCCAGGAGCCGCTCGAACGCCTGTACGCCGAACAGCCCGACTTCGTCATGCCGCGCGCGCGCTTCAACGAGGCGCGCGCGTTCATCGCCTCGGGGCTGCAGGACGTCTCGCTGTCGCGCGCACACCTCAAGTGGGGCATCACCGTCCCATGGGATCCGGGCCACGTGTTCTACGTGTGGTTCGACGCGCTGCTCAACTACTACACGGCACTGGGATACGCGCGCGACGGTGACGACCTGACCTCGCGGTTCTGGCCGGCGACCTACCACGTGATCGGCAAGGACATCCTGAAATTCCACACAGTGTTCTGGCCCGCGCTGCTGATGGCGGCCGACATCGAGGTCCCCAAGCACGTGTTCGTCCATGGGTTCCTGATGGGCGCCGACGGCCGCAAGATGAGCAAATCGCTCGGCAACGTGCTCGACCCGTTCGAGGTGATCGACCAGTTCGGCACCGACGCGCTGCGGTTCTACCTGCTGCGCGAGGTCGTGTTCGGAGGCGACGGCGCGGTCGGGATGGACGCCGCGCGCGCCCGGTACGAGACCGAGCTGGCCAACGAATACGGCAACCTTGCCAGCCGCACGGTCGCGATGATCCAGCGCTACCGCGACGGCGTTGTCCCGGATGTCGAGCTCGATCCGGAGCTGGTCGCGGAGTTCGAAGGGCTCCCGGAGCAGGTCGCCGAGCTGTTCGATCGTGTCGACCTGACGGCGGCGCTCGACCAGATCTGGCACCGCGTCCGTCGCTGCAACCGCTACGTCGAGGAGCGCGCGCCGTGGCAGCTCGCCAAGGATCCCGCCGCCGCGGGCAGGCTCGACGCGGCGCTCGCGACGCTCGCCGAGGCCGTCCGAGCGATCACCGTTCTGCTGCATCCCTACATGCCGGTCACGACCGAGCGGCTGCTGGTGGAGCTGTCCGCGCCCGAGGTGGACTTCGGGTCGGCCACGCTCGCGGCCACGGGCGGCGGGCGCACGATCGCGGCGCTCGAGCCACTGTTCCCCAAGCAAGCGTGATCGACAGCCATACCCACCTCGACTCCTGCGAGCCGCCGAACGCCGAGCTCGTCGCCGCCGCCGAGGCGGCCGGCGTGACCCGGATCGTGACCGTCGGCACCGACGGCGCCTCGTGCCGCGCGGCGCTCGCTGCAGCCGAGGACTTTCCTCAGGTATACGCCGCAATCGGCCGCCACCCGAGCGAGGCGACCGGGTTCGATGACGCCGACTACGCCGAGCTCGAGGCGCTCGCCGGTCACGAGAAGTGCGTCGCGATCGGCGAGACGGGCCTCGACTACTACCGCGACTACGCGCCGCGCGAGGATCAGCAGCGGGCCTTCGAGGCCCAGATCGGGCTGGCCCGCGCCACCGGCAAGCCGTTGGTGATCCACACCCGGGCCGCCGACGATGACACCCTCGCCGCGCTCGACGCGGCCGGTGAGGGACTACGCGTGATTTTGCACTGCTTCTCGATGGCGAGCCGAGTGCGCGAGTGCCTCGCCCACCGGCAATGGTGGTTCTCGTTCGCGGGCAATTCGACCTACCCGAAGGCCCAGGACCTGCGCGACGCGGCGATCGCGATCCCGTCAGAGCGCCTGCTGGTCGAGACCGACGCGCCGTACCTGTCTCCCCAGCCCGTGCGCGGCAAGCCCAACCAGCCGGCCAACGTCGTCGCGACCGCGCAGGCGTTGGCGGTCACGCGCCGCGTGCCATACGACGAGCTCGAGCGCGAGATCGAGCACAGCGCCGCGACCGTATTCGGATGGTGAGCACCCGCTCGGCGCGCCAGCGCGAGCTGGGCCAGAACTTCCTCGTCGATCGCAACATCCTCGACGTGATCGAGCGGCTCGCCGCGCTCGACGACAAGGACGTCGTGCTCGAGATCGGCGGCGGGCTCGGGGTGCTGTCGGCGCGGCTCGCCGCACGCTCGAGCCACCTGCACGTGATCGAGTTCGACGACCGCCTGCGCGGGCCGTTGAGTGAGGCGGTGGCGCCGTTTCACGACGTTACGCTGCATTTCTCCGACGCGCTCGAGGTCGAGTTCGCGGCGCTGCGCCCGACGCCTGACAAGGTCGTCGCCAACCTCCCGTACGGGATCGCCGCGAACGTGATCCTGAAGACGATCGACGAGCTCCCCAGCGTGCGCGAGTGGGTCGTGATGGTCCAGCGTGAGGTCGGCGAGCGGTTCGCCGCCGCCCCCGGCACTCGCGCCTACGGGGTGCCCTCGGTGTTATCCCAGCTCGCCTGCGAGGTCAAGGTGCTGCGACCCATCTCGCGGACCGTGTTTCGTCCGATCCCGAACGTCGACTCGGTGCTGCTCGGGCTGCGACGTCTGCAGGCCGGTGCCGATCCCGAACTGAGCGCGGTGGTGCATGGCGCGTTCGCACACCGGCGCAAGGCGCTCGCGGGCTCGCTCGCGCTCGCGCCCGGAGACTGGGGCGCGGACGTGCGCGAGCGCGCGCGGGCGGCGCTCGTCGAACTTGGCCACCCCGCCGACGAACGCGCCGAGCGGCTCACTCCCGACGAGTTCCGAGCGCTCGCGCGCCGGATCGCGCGATGACGACGATCCGCGCACAGGCGTTCGCGAAGGTCAACCTGTGCCTGTTGCTCGGCGGCGCGCGGCCGGACGGTCGCCACGAGCTCGTCACGTTGATCGAGTCGGTGGATCTCGCCGACGAGCTCGTCGTGACCCTGACCGGCGGCGACCAGGACGAGGTTGTCTGCGCCGGCGTCAGCGGCCCCAATCTCGTCACCGAAGCGATCATCGCGCTCCGGGCGGCAGGGTGGGCGAGCGCCGCCCGTACGCGTCGAAATCGAGAAGCGGATCCCGGTCGCGGCCGGCATGGGGGGCGGGTCCGCCGACGCCGCCGCCCTCCTGCGCGCCGCGCCCGCCCTGGCCTCCGTCGAGCCCGAGCGGATCATCGAGATCGCCGCCGGGCTCGGGTCAGACGTGCCGAGCCAGCTCGACCCGGGTCCATCACTCGGAACCGGCAGCGGGTGAGCTCGTGCGCGCCGTGCCGGAGCTCGACACGCACGCGCTGCTGGTCGTCCCGCAGCCGTTCGGGCTCTCGACCGCCGACGTCTACGGCGAGGCCGACCGGCTCGGGCTTGGCCGCGGCGACGCCGAGCTCGCCCGCTCCAAACTCGAGCTCGAGACGTTCCTCGCGGTCGCGGGCTCGATCCTCCCGCCCGGGCTCGTCGTCAACGACCTTGAACGTGCGTCGCTGTCGCTGCGTCCCGAGATCGGCGCGGCGCTCGAGGCGGTCTCCGAGGTCGGCGCGACCCATAGCCTCGTGTGTGGCTCGGGCCCGACCGTGATCGGCGTCTTCTGGGGAGCGGCCGCGGCTGGGAACGCGACCGCCGCGCGCGAGCGCCTGCGCGACCGTTATCCGCTCGCGGTCGTCGCCCGGCCAGTGGAGAGAGGGGTCGACGGATCGACGGCGAACCCGTGAACGTTTCCCGCAAATAGCGGACCTCAGGCCTGGTCATTTCCGGCCATCGCCGGCTTCGGGCACAATTTCGTGTCGAGTCGTGAGCAACCAGTCAGTCACCTACCTCGTCGGAGCTTGCCTGGGCGTGCTCGGTGTAGCGGCGTTCTGCACCTTGGTGCTCGCGCCCGCGATCACCGCCTATCGGCGTCCACTCCAGCGGGTCGCGGTCGTGATCCTGTCCTTCTACGTCCTCGCCGCGATGGTCGGCGTCGGGATCGTGCTCGGGGCACTGATCATCGTCGAGTGGCCGCGGGTGTTCTGACTCCGCCCGAGAGCAGACGGTTTGGCGGGCGGTCCTGAGCACGAGCGGGTGCAGTCACCCGATCTGGATGCCTTCGCGGCGATCACGGACGCGGTCGAGGCGGGGGCCGGACTGCCCGAGATCCTGCGCGCCGCCGCCCGAGCGCTCGACGCCAGCCTGATCCTGATCGACCGCTCGGCGACGGTGCTCGCGGTCGCCGCGCGCTCGCCTGCCGACGAGCGCTCGCTGATGCGCGATACCGACGACGTCTCGACGATCGAGCTCAAGGTCGCCGAGACGCCGGTCGGCCGGCTGCGGATGCGGACACGCGAGGGGACGCCCGACGGGGCCCTGCTGCGCCTCGTCACGACCCTGATCGCCTCCGAGGTCGAGCGCGTGCGAGCGCCCGAGCGCGCCTCCGAGGAGGCCGCCACCGGCTTTCAGCGGGCGGTGCTCGCGCGGCGGATCGCCGACCGCGAGGACCTGATCGCGCGTGGCAAGGAGCTCGGCACCGACCTCTCCTCCGGCGCGATGGTCGCGGTCATCCGCGCGCACGTCCGCAACCCGATCGAGGATGACTGGCGTCGGCGGCTGCTCGCAGTCGCGAGCCGCGGCGCGCGCTCGGTGGCCCCGGGTTCGATCGCCTCACCGACCGAGCTCGACGCCGACGCAGTCGTAGTACTCGTCCCGGCCGCCGATGCCGACGCGGGCAGGCGCGTGTCGGCGGCGATTCTCCGCGAGCTCGAGTCAGGCCTCGCGGGGTTCTCGTTTGCGCTCGGGCGCAGCCGCCGGGTTCAGGATCCGCTTGACCTGCAACGCGCCTACGACGAGGCTCTGCTGGCGCTGAACGTCGCCGAGGGCGATGCCGAACGCTCCGAGCTCGCCTACGAGGAGACCGGGACCTACCAACTGCTGCTCCCGTACATGAGCGACCCGGCGGAGCTCAAGCGTTTCTATGACGAGACCGTGCGCCCGCTGGTCGCTTACGACGAGCAGTACGAGACCGACCTGCTCGGCACGCTCGCGACGTTCCTCGAATGCGACGCGAATGTCAACGCCACCGCCGCGCGGCTGATCACCCACCGCCACACGATCCGCTATCGCTTCGAGCGGGTCCGCGAGCTGACCGGACTCGACGTCTCGTCGACCGATGGCCGCGAAAAGCTGTCACTCGGGCTCAAGGCGATGCGCGTGCTGGGCTTTGCTGCACCCCGTGGCCCGGCGAGCGAGCCCGGCGCCGCCGGCGGGCGCGTCCCGCGCTAGCGGTCGGCTTCGGGCGAGAACGTGCCGTTCGACGTCAGTGGCGCGCGCTTGCCGAGCTGCGGCATGTAGTCGTCGAGGAATACGCGCGCCACGAGTTCCTGACGCGAGCCGACCTGGGTCTTCTCGAACAGGCTCTTGATGTGGTCCTGGACGGTGTAGGGCGACAGCACCAGCGCCTCGGCGATCTCGGCATTGGACAGGCCTTGCGCGAGCAGCGTTGCGATCTCGCGCTCGCGCGGCGTGACGCCCTCGACCTCGAGCCGCAGCGCGGTCGTTTGCGGGCTCGCGGAACGCTCGACCACGATCGCGACCTGGCCCGTGGCGCTCCCCTCAGGAAGCGACGCGTGCAGCGTGATCCAGCCGCTGGCCGTCGGGACCGCGATCGCGTCGTGCCGGGGATCGCAATCGCCCGCGCGGCCGCGGGCGAATGCCGCGAGCGCGAGCAGTGGACTCGGCACCGCCTCGGCGCTCAGCGCCGGACTGCGCAGCCCGGCCAGCAGCTCGACCGCCGGCGGGGTCACCAGCTCGATCTCGTTTGACGCGCTCAGCACGACCATCCCGGGCGCGCTCGGATCGTCGGCACGGCGGGCCGCGTCAAAGCGAAGCGAAGTGCGGATTCCGTCGGCGATCACCCCGGTCACGGCCGCGAGCGCCTCGGCATCGTCCTCGGTGAAGTCGTTGCCGTCGCGGCCGCGGGCGACGTGAACCGCGCCCCAGCAGCGCCCGCGGGCGACGAACGCCGCGCGCAGCTCGAACGGGATCCCGGACGGGGCGAGCAGATCGCGGTAGCGCGTGCTCCGTTCCGGGCGCCCGCGCGTCACCCGGCTGAGGATCCCGACCGGCACGCGACGGGCAGCGAGTCCGGCGAACGTGTTGTAGTCCTCGATCAGGTACTCGCTGGCGATCAGCGTCGCTCCCGCGGCGGGCGCGGTCTCGCTCGTGTAAATGCCGGCACTGATCAGCTCGTGGGGCGCGTCACTCGTCATCAGGCCCGTCTGCGGGTCGAGCGTGTGCCAGCACATGGCATCGGAGTCGAGCACGCGCCGCAGCCGGCCGGCCACCTCCGCGAAATATTCCTCGCGGGGTAAGCCTCTGCGCCCGAGCAGGGTGACCTCTTGCACCATCCGCTCGCGCGGCCATCGCCCCAGGGCCATGGGGCGAGTATATGGCCCGCCTGAGCCGCCTCGTGGCCGTCGGCGCGACGGCGCGAAGCGACGGGAAATATCCCCGCGGACGAGGGATCGACGGATCCGCCTGCGCCGAGCACGATGCATCGATCGAATCAAGCACTCGGCCGCAAGGAGGCCCACATGACACCGACAACCGACACTCCCGTAGCCGCTCCGACAATCGACACTCCCGCCGTCGCTCCGATCGCGCTCGGCCCTGGCGAGGGCGAGGCGCTGTGGGGGTTCGGCACGCTCGCCGTCATCAAGAGCTCGGCGGCCACAACTGGCGGGCGCGTCGCGGTACTCGACAATCTGGCGCCCCGCGGGGCCGGCTCGCCGCTGCACGTGCACCATCGGGAGGACGAGTGGTTCTACGTGATCGAAGGCGAGCTCACGCTGTGGGTCGGCGGTGATGTGATCGAGGCGCCGGCGGGCTCGTTCGTCTACGGCCCGCGTGACGTCCCGCACACGTTCCTCGTCAGCTCCGAGCAAGCCCGCTTCCTGCTCGTCACCGAGCCGGCCGGCTTCGAGGAGTTCTTCCGCGCGATGGCTCAGCCTGCGCCGTCGCTGACGATTCCGCCGCCGATGGAGCCACCGGCCGATCCGTCGCCGCTGATCGCCGCCGCGGCGCAGTACGGGCTCGAGATCCTCGGACCTCCCGGGATCCCTTCCTGATTCGGGTTTGGGGCGTCTCAGCTCGCGTTTAGCGACGCGTCAGGGTGGTTGGCGACGCCTGCGCTCGCGCCTTCCGCGAGCGCCTGATCGACCGCGCTCGCCGTCAGCTCTCCGGCGACGGCGAGCGCCTCGGTGCTGCGGACCGCGCGAGCGAGGACGAACGCGCCCTCGAGCGCGGCGAACATCGCGATCGCGAGCTCGCGTGACTTGGCCTCGTTCAGACCGCTCGCGACCAGCCGCACCACACACGCCTCGATCCAGCTCTCGAACACCTCGGCACACGCCTCGCGCATCGTCTCGCTGGTGCTCGAGATCTCGAGTGAGACGGTCGCGATCGGACACGCGTCGGCGTAGTCGGTCTGGCGCAGGTGCTCGGCCGCGCCGGCGAAGAACGCGCGCACCGCGCTCGGCGGGTCGGGCGCCGGGTCAAAGATGGCGGGGATCAGCTGCTCGTACATCGCGCCTGAGGCCCGGATCGCCTCGGCGCCGAGCTGTTCCTTGCCGCCGGGGAAGTGGTGATAGAGCGATCCGAACGGTGCCTGCGCCTCGGTCACGATCTGCTTGACGCCGGTCGCCACGTAGCCCTGCCGGCGGAGCAGCTCCGCGCTCGTGTCGACGATTCGCTGCCTGGTGTTGGTCGTTGCTGGCACGCCCTCTCCGTCTCCCTCGGTCCGGCTCATGCACGCACGCCGGTTGACTGGTACTTTACTCGCTAGAGCGATCAATCTAGTGGAGGTTCCACCGTGCAATCGTGGCTTGCGAAGAAGCTCACCTCGTATGTGATGGCGCACACCCGCGCCGGTGACGTCGGTCCGACGCTGCGTCTCGACGCGCCCGACGTCCAGCTCACGTTCCCCGGCCAGAACTCGTGGTCGGGGGTGCACCACGGCAAGCGAGAGGTCGAGCGGTGGTTGCGACGGCTCGCCGCCGTCGGGATCCAGACGTTTCCCGACGAGGTGGTGGCGAAGGGGTTCCCGTGGAACACGACGATGTGCATCCGGGGCCATGACTACCTCCGGGGACCCGATGGCGAGGTCGTCTACGAGAACCGGTTCGTGATCTGGGGCCGGCTCGCGTGGGGCCGCCTCAAGGAGTACGAGGTCTACGAGGACACCCACAAGGCCAACCAGCTCGACCTCTATCTGGCCGAGCACCGGCCCGAGCTCGCCGTCGCGGCCTGAGTTCCGCGTCACCGTGGGGCCGCGGCGTGAGCCTCGCGTCAGCGGCCGCTGGTCTGCGCGGTCGTCCGCGCCCGGATCAGGTCCGTCGCCCGCCGCTTGGCGCTGCTCGGGAGCAGCTGGCTCAGCGATGAGCGGTGCTCGGCGACCCAGCGGTACCCGCGCTCGGTCGCGTTCGGGAAGCGGGCGAATGCGGCCGCCGGCCCGGAGCCGTACGGGAGCAGCTCGAGCACCCTCGGGAGCGCGGCCCCGCCCGAGGCGCGCCGTCCGTCAGCCCCGATCAGATGCCACGAGGCGGCACGTCGCTGTGGTTCGAGGTCAGCGAGCAGCGCGTCGGCGTGCTCGGTTCCGAGCGCGACCGGCCGCAGGCATCGCCCACGATCGGCGCGGAGCAGGAGCGCGAGCGACCATCTGCAGAACCCGCAATCGGGGTCGTAGACAACGATCGCCTGCCGGTCGGCGTCGGGCCGTGCCCCCGGGTCGGTGGGTCCGGTCGTGCACATCTGCTCGGATAGGATCGCGCGCGATGGCGATCGGCGTGATCACGGGCTCGGGCACCTACTCACTGCCGGGGTTTGAGGACGCCGAATTCGAGGCGGTCCAGACGCCGTTCGGGGCGACCGAGGTCTCGCGCGGCGAATTTGCCGGCGCCGACATGATCCACGTCTCGCGCCACGGTGCGGGCCACCGGCGTCTCTCCAACCACGTCACCCATCGCGCCAACATCTGGGCGCTGCACGAGTTCGGAGCCACCGCCGTGATCGGCTGCACCGCGTGCGGGACGCTCGATCCCGGCCTCGAGCTCGGCTCGCTGGTCGTGTTCGACGACCTGCACTTCCCCTCGAACCGGCTCCCCGACGGCTCGCTGTGCACGTTCTCGATCGAGCCGGGCGATCCGCGTCGCGGCCACTGGATCCTGCACGGCGGCCCGTTCTCGCCGGGTGTGCGCGCGGCGCTGGTGGCCGCCGCGGCCGCGGCAGGTCACTGCGCCCGTGACGGAGGCACGTACGGTCACGTCGACGGGCCGCGCTTCAACACGCCGTCCGAGATCGCGCAGCTCGCGAGCTGTGGCGTGACGGCCGTCAGCCAGACGGCCGGGCCCGAGACGGTGCTGTGCGGGGAGCTCGAGCTCCCGTTTGCGCTGATCGGCTTCGTGACGGATTACGCGAACGAGGTCATACCGGGCGCGACGACGCCAGTCGCGACGCTGTTCGACCTGATGGGTCGCAGCTCGGCCGTGTTCGCCGATGTCGTCGCCGGGGCGGTCGCGCGCCTCGAGCGCGAGCTGGACAAACCCGCCGGGACGATGCTCCACTTCGAGCAGAGCTGAGCGCGGTTGCTCGGGCCTGCGAGACCGCGCGCCGTGCTGATCATGGCGCGCGCGCCGCGCGCGGGGGCGGCCTCCGGCGGCCAGGGCGAGCTCGATGGCCTAGGCGAGCTGCTCGGAGGCGACCGCCTGGCCTCGTTGAGGCGAGTTCTGCTCGCCCGCGCCGTCGAGTGGGCTTCGGGCGTCGCCCCGGGCTCGGTGCACGTCGCCTACGAACCGTCGTGCGCAGCGCTCGAGATGCGCGCGCTGGTCGGGCCCGAGGTCAACGTGTTTCCGCAGAACGGCGCCGGCGTCAGCGGCACGCTCGCCAACGCGAGCGTCCTCGCCCTCGGCGGGGGCGACGGTCCGCTGCTGATCGCCTGGCCCGAGCTCCCGCGCTGGCGCCCCGAGCACACGACCGCGACGCTGACCGATCTCGCCGACGGGTACGAGCTCGCGGTCGGGCCCCTGTTCGACGGCGGCTTCTACCTGGTCGCGCTCGCGCGCCCGCTCGGCGTGCTGTTCGGGCTCCCGGACGCGACCTGGCGCAGCCCGGACTCGATGACGACCGTGCTCGGCGCCGCACACGCGGCCGGCGTCGCGGGCGGGATGCTCCGCGCCGAGCGCGCACTGCGCACTCCGGGCGATGTCCGCGCCGCGCTCGCCGACCCGCTGCTCGATCCCCAACTTCGGCAGCTCCTCCGTCGTCCCGAGCCTCCGTCGCCGTAGATCACTCGTGATCCGCCGGTCGGCCTCTCGCTGGCAAACAGGGTGTGTGAGATAACGTGAGTCGTGCCGCGACCAATACACTGGGGAGTGGTGTAATTGGCAGCCCGCCGGCCTTTGGAGCCGTGAGGTCCCGGTCCGAATCCGGGCTCCCCAGTTTGTAACAATTCCCTGCAAAACGCCGATTTCTGTCCGGTCGCGGAGGTATCGTTCTATGCGTGCCTTCGCCGCCTCCATTTTCCGAAGCCGAGCTTCGCGCCGCAGTCGCGCAGGCGACATGCTGGGCTGACACGCTCCGACTGCTCGGCTATGCGGTCAAGGGTGCAAACCACCGCACGGTGCAGCGCTGGGCGAGGCGGTGGGAGGTATGCACGGACCACTTCGATCCGAACATCAGCCGCCGAAATCGGACTCGGGCACGAGCGAAGCCGCTGGAAGAGGTGCTGGTAGCGAACTCGGCCTACGCTCGCGGGAAACTGAAAGAGCGCTTGCTCGAGGCGGGAATCAAGCAGCGCGTTTGTGAGATGTGTAGGCAGGGCGAGATATGGAACGGGCATCGCATGTCGCTCGTACTCGACCACATCAACGGCGTCTCGAACGACCATCGGCTGGAGAACTTGAGAATCGTCTGCGCCAACTGCGCCGCGACACTGGAGACCCACTGCGGACGCAACCTGCCACGCGAACGGATATGCCCGCGCTGCGGTACGGCCTTTGCCCCGCGCCACATACGGCATCGCTACTGCTCGCAGGACTGTGTCGGCGCGGCGAACGGTGACCGCCTCCGAGGCGTCCCGCAGCCCAACAGGCGCAAGGTCGATCGTCCCTCACACGAGGAGCTGCTAGAGGACCTGCGGTCGATGAACGTCTGCGCGGTAGGCCGCAAGTACGGCGTCTCTGACAATGCCATCCGGAAATGGGTCCGCTGGTACGAGCTGTCTGAGGGACCTGAACGTCACGCGGAGGCTGCCTGAGCTCGGCCCGGCCCGAGCCGACAAATCGCCTACGATCCCGTCAGTGACCGCGCCCGTCGTCGTCATCCTTGCTGCGGGGCAGGGCACTCGCATGCGCTCCTCGATGCAAAAGCTGCTGCACCCGCTGTGTGGACGGCCGATCATCGCCTGGCCGGTCGCGGCCGCGCAGGCGGCCGGCGCGGCGAAGGTCGTCGTCGTCGACTCGCCCGAGCGCCGGCTCGAGGACGCACTCGGCCATCTCGACGGCGACGTGTCGGTGGCGGTTCAGGAGCGCCCGCTCGGGACCGCCGATGCCGTCAAAGCGGCGACGTCTCAGATCGGCGCGGCCGACACGGTCGTGGTCATCAACGGCGATGTGCCGCTGATCACGGCCGAGACGATCCGGGCGCTGGTCGAAGACCACGAGCGCACCGGCGCGGCGGGGACGATCGCCACGATGGTGCTCGATGATCCGACCGGGTATGGGCGCGTGGTCAGAGCGCCCGACGGGACCGTCGAGAAGGTCGTCGAGACGAAGGCGGCCGGTGACGCGACCGAGCTCGAGCTGCACATCCGCGAGGTCAGCACGGGCGTGTTCGCGTTCGAGGGCAGGGCGCTGAGGACGGCGCTCGGCGAGGTGCGCGCGGACAACAGCCAGGGCGAGCTCTACCTCCCTGACGTGCTCCCGATCCTGCGCGAACACGAGCGCACGGTGCTCGCGCACGAGCTCGCCGATCCGACCGAGCTGCTGCAGATCAACGACCGCCGCCAGCTTGCCGAAGTGACCGCCGTCGCCCAGCGCCAGATCCAGGAGTGCCACATGCTCGCTGGGGTGACGATCGTCAACCCCGACGCGACCGTGATCGACGCCGAGGTCGAGATCGGGCACGACACGGTGATCGCGCCCTTTACGAGCCTCCACGGCAAGACCACGATCGGGAGCGGATCGACGATCGGGCCGAGCTCGACCCTGATCGACACGACGGTGGGCGACGAATCCAAGCTCGTGCACGCGTACAGCAACGGTGCCACCGTCGGCGATCGCGTCAGCGTCGGGCCGTTCGCGTACCTGCGACCGGGGACCGTGCTGCACGACGGCTCGAAGGCGGGGACGTTTGTCGAGATCAAGAACTCCGACGTCGGCGCCGGGAGCAAGGTGCCGCATTTGTCGTACATCGGGGATGCCGACATCGGCGAGGGCACCAACCTCGGCGCGAGCACGATCACCGCCAACTACGACGGCTACCGCAAGCACCGCACGACGATCGGCAATCGCGTCAAGACGAGCGTCGACACGACACTGCTCGCGCCCGTGTCGGTCGGCGACGATGCGTTCACCGGCGCCGGTTCGGTGATCGAGAAGGACGTCCCGCCGGGCTCGCTCGGCATCGCGCGGGCCCGGCAGACGAACATCGAGGACTACGCTGATCGTCGCCGAGCGCGCGAGGAAGGCGGGTCCGAGGGGGAGGGGACAGGCGGCAATGACGACCGCTGAGACGTCGGCGCCCGAGCGTAGACTCGCGGACACCTTGGGAGTCGTTGAAACCCGCTCTGCTCCGACGGCCATGCGAGTTGGCTACGACAAGCGGCTGATGCTCGTTTCCGGTCGAGCGAACCCCGAGCTGGCGGCGAAGATCGCGTCCAAACTCGGCGTCGAGCAGAGCGAGGTCACGACCCGGACGTTCTCCAACGGCGAGGTCTACTGCCGCTATCGCGAGTCGGTCCGCGGCGCGGACGTGTTCATCGTGCAGCCGATCTGCGGCAACCACGAAACCGGTGTCAACGCAAACGACGCGCTGATGGAACTGCTCGAGATGACTGACGCCGCCGTCGGCGGGTCGGCCCACCGCGTGATCGCGGTGACGCCCTGGTACGGCTACTCGCGCCAGGACAAAAAGTCGGCCCCGCGCGAGCCGATCAGCGCCCGCCTCGTGGCGCGGATGCTCGAGTCGGCCGGGATCGATCGAATCCTCACGATGGACCTGCACTCGGGCCAGATCCAGGGGTTCTTCCAGAAGCCATGTGACCACATGACCGCGCTGTTCATGCTCACCCAGTACTTCGGCGACCTCGGGCTCGAGGATCTGGTCGTCGTCTCGCCGGATGCCGGCCGGGTGAAGCTGAACAAGAACTTCGCGTCGAAGATCGGCGCCGACCTCGCGATCCTCAACAAGGAGCGCCCGGCGCAGCAGGTCGCGGAGATCGGGTACGTGATCGGTGAGGTAGCCGGCAAGACGGCCGTTCTGGTCGACGACCTGATCGACACCGCCGGCACGCTCAAGGCCGCCGCCCGTGCCGTGCTCGAGGCGGGCGCGCGCCGCGTGTACGCCGCCGCCACCCATGGCGTGTTCTCGGGCAACGCGTGGGAGAACCTCGCCGCGGCGGGCTTCGAGCAGATCGTCGTGACCGACACGCTCCCGCTCCCGCCGCACGCTCCCGACAACGTGCGCGTTCTCTCGTGCGCTGACCTGCTCACCAACTCGATCCGCCAGATCTTCACCGACGGCTCGGTCAGTGACGTGTTCGGCGGCGAGAACCAGCTCTTCTAGCGAGCGCGTAACCGCATCAGCAGCCGGTCGCCGAGTTAAGGCGCTCCCCGCCGGCGCGCCAGGCAGGCATCGGGCCCCGACGGGGAGCAGGGGGCCGCGGCATCCTACGGTGCGCCAACAGGGCGGTGGGGTGACTGGACGAATGGACGACCAGCGCTGGGATGATCGTTCAGACTCTCGCCATGACCACGGTCGACGTGCTCGTGAGCGTGCAGACAAATGACGCTGTCGCCGGGGTACTCCGAGACGAAGACGGCGCGATGTGGCTGTCGTGGCGGATCGATAGCTTGGGCGGTCCTCGACTCGATGACTATCGCCCCGACCACCTCGGCCTGCCCGACGATCAGACGCTGATCGGTGGTCGCCTTCCGCCGGGCGCTGTGGGGGCCGAGGCCGTTGATGACACCGGCCAGCGGATTACCGCCGTCGCCGGCGAGGGTGCCTGGATCGCGGTGCTCGATCAACCGATCCAGGGACCGAGAGCGCCGGCGTGGTGCTGGGACGCCAGCGGTGAGCCGATCGCGCCCGACCTCCCAGCGGACTGGCCGCGCACGAGGGTCACGGACGCCCACGAGCCATGCCCGGCGTGCGGACGCACGGTTTGGGATGAGGTCACCCCCACCGACGACTCCCGCGGTATGCGCAGCATCCCCGGCACCAACCCTCCAAGAAGCCCACCCATGGACGACCACTACGCAGGGATGGAGCCGACCCCATTCGTCGTCTGCTGCGCGTGCGGGCATGAGGAGTCGATCGGCGGAATCATGCGATTCTCCAGCAGCAGCGACGACGAGGCAGCGGAGAACAAGCGGCGGTTCCGCGAAGCGCACCAGCGGATCCGCGACGATCAGCGTCAGAGCCTGGCGACCGTGCAGTTTCCGATCTTCGCCGATCATGGCCGGCCGGCCAGCATGTCTGGCTCAGGAGGCTCGGACGGTGTCGTTGACAGCGTCACCGTGCAGCACGGCACACGCGCTGACCAGCCCGGGCCTACCCTCCAAATCGAGACAGCACAGAACGATCGACACCGGGACAGTGAATACGCTCACGCCCGCGCCGAGCTTGACCACTGGCTTCATTCCAAGGGATCAGATCTCCCCACCGACCGCTCCGACGCAGGCTTGACCATCGCCTGGCGACAGCACGACCGCGAACGACGCCGACTCGCCGCGACAGCCACCCGTGGCGAAGTGCAGCTCCGTGTCGATGGCGAGCTCGAGCCATTCTGTTACCTCCGGGCCGATGATTACTGGGTGGCCGTGCACCACCGGACGTCACAGACGCTGACGATCGCCGCCCGGCACGTTGACCCCGCGAGTCTTGATCTCCGGCCGTTGCGCGACCCGATCGCTGACCTCAGCTGGGACGAACCGCTCTGATGTTGGTAGGTCGTGACCTTCGGCGCGGCCTTACCGCAGCCGGTAGACCCCGAGCGCGTTCTCGCGCAGGATCATTCGCGCCGCCGTCGACGCCGCCCCGTCATCACCTAGCAGCGCCGGCAGGATCTCGGTGAGCGCGTCGCGCCACCAGACGGACGCGAGCAGGTACAGCTCCGGCGCGCGCGCCGCGTCGGACGCGTACAGCAGCTTCGAGACCGGGGCGAGCTCGAGCGCCTCGGCGAGCGCGGCGGCCGGGCGTGACACGTGCGGGATCGTCAACGACAGATCGAAGTAGACGTTCGCGTACACGTGCGCGAGCCAGCCGGCCTCGCGCACGAATGGGTAACAGTGCAAGAGCACGAACGTGGTCTCGCGGAAGCGTTCGATCAGCGGCTTGAGCAGAGCTGGCCGCGCCGCGGGGAGTGAGAGGTCTGAATCGCCAAAGCCCGTGTGCACCTGAACCGGGAGCGGATTCCCGGTCGCCTCGTTGGCCTCGAGCGCCGCGAGCAGCACGGCGCGCAGCGGGCGCCCCTCCAACCGGTCGGGCCGGACCGACGCCGCCAGCGCGTCGAGATCGAGTCCGCCGCGGTAGGCGGCGATCGTCTTCAGCGCCACGAAGCCGTCGGCGCGGGCCGCCGCAACCGCAGCGCGGACGTGCTCGACCGGATCTTCCCCGGCGGCCTCGGCGACCCGTTCGATCCGCATCACCGCACGCGCATCGCAGCCCGCGAGCGCGCCGAGCTCCGCGCGCGACGTGCCCAGGCCGGGCGGCGGATACCCGTCGTCGAGCAGCAGCAGCCCGGTGCCCGTGGCGCGCAAGCAGCCGCGCGGCGTACTCGGCCGGGTCAGATGCGAGGCGGTGCTCGTAGACCGCTGCCTCGGTCGGGTCGCAACCGAGCCGCTCGGCGAGCACCGGGATCGCGCGCTGGTAGGTCACGGCGGTCGCGACGTGCGGCCACTGGCGCGGGTCGGCGCTCTCGGAGAACAGACCGCGAAACTCGTCGAGGCTCGCGGGCGCGTCGAGCAGCAGCCCGTGCGCGTGGTGGTCCACGAGCGCCGTTTCGCTCAGTACTTCTCGAAGTGGCCCTGTTGCTCGAATGTCTCGTCTCCCGCCGAGTAGGCCTCCCACTCGGCTCGGCGCACCGCCAGATAGGTCTCGAGCAGCGCGCCGCCGAGCGCCCCACCGAGCAGCCGGTCGGCGGCGAGCGCGTCGAGCGCCTCGCGCTGCGTGACGGGCAGCGGGGCGATTCCACGCGCCTCGCGCTCGGCCTCCGGAAGCGTGGCCGGATCGACGTCGACCGCGTCGGGCGGCTGCAGCCCGCGCTCGATCCCGTCCAGTCCCGCCGCGATCAGGCCGCCCACCGCGAGGTAGGGATTGCAGCTCGCATCGGAGGACTTCAGCTCTGCGTTGGTCGAGGCCTCGACGGAGCCGCCAAACGGCGACGCGACCCGGACCGGCGCCTCGCGGTTGTCATAGCCCCAGCACACGAACGCGCCCGCCCAGTATTGCGGGACGATCCGGTGCCACGAGTTAAAGCTCGGGGCGGTCAGACCGCACAGTCCCGGGAGGTGGTCGAGGACGCCGGCGATGAACGACCGCGCTACATCCGAGAGGCCGTCAGGAGCGGCGCCGTCGTAGAAGGCGTTGCGATGGCCGTCCCAGAGCGAGAAGTGGATGTGGCAGCCGTTGCCGGCATTGTCAGGCCAAGGCTTGGGCGCCAGCGAGGCGACGAGTCCCTGGCGCGCGGCGACGCCGCGGATCGTCTCGCGGACGAGCAGCTGCTCGTCGACCGCCTGCAGCGCGGGCGCATGCGCGGTCGAGATCTCGTGCTGGCCGTGGCCGAGCTCGGCGTAGTACTGCTCGAGCGGAATCTGCTGGGCCTCGAGCGCTCCCGCGAGTTCGTCGATGTAGCTCTGCGCGGCGGTCATCGCGATCGTCGAGAAGCACAGCGCGGAGTCGATCGGGACGTAGGCGCCGTCGATCACGGTCGCGAGCGAGAACTCGTTCTCGAACGCGGCCCGCAGGACCAGACCGCGCTCGGCGAGCCGCGCCTCCATCTGCTTGAGAAATGACCGCTGGCAGACGGCCGCCGGGGTGCCGTCGAGGCGCAGGTGGTCCGTGACGACCGCGCCCGAATTCGGGGCGTAGGGCAACACCCGGAACGTGTCGGGGTCGGGCACCAGACGGACCTCGCCGATCGGTCCCATGTCGGGCACGGGCTGGAGCTGGTCGAGCCCGTTCATCGCCTGCATCGCGACCGTCAGCCCGATCCCGGCGCGCAGGCGCCCGTCGAGCCCGCGTCGTGCCGACGCCTTGGCGCGCACGGTGCCGTCGTTGCCGCACCACAAGAAGCGGACGAACCGCAGACCGAGTTCGTCCGCTGTCGCGACGAGTTCGTCAGCGTTCACGTGGCGACGATCTTTCCACGTGCGCTCGCGCGCCGACGTACGAGTTCGCTGATCGCGTAGATCACGACCGCCATCAGGGCCGAGACCGCGCACAGCGAGCCGAGCCACAGGCGCCAGTTGCCCGTGCTGAACAGCGGCGTCCAGGGACTGCGGAAGGTGACGTAGGCGCCGAACGCCGAGGCGAGGATTCCGACTGCGCCGCTGACGTAGAGAAGGTACGGATGCGCGGCGCGGACCTCGGCGAACTTCTCCGGGAAGGCGCGCCTGACGAGGAAGATGTCCGCGAACAGCAGCACCATCGAGAGGCACCAGATCACGGTCACGCCGGCCTGAAACAGCCAGTACGCCTTCTGCGTGTTGTCGTTGCCCAGCGCGGGGTTGAAGACCGCGACGACGAACAGCGACGAGAGCACCGTCTGGGTGATGATCGCGTAAACCGGGACCTTGTTGCGCTCGCTGACACGCCCGAGCTGCTTGGGCATCCGCTGCTCGAGTCCGGAGACGAACAGCAGTCGCGAGAACGAGTAGTTGTAGACGATCGTGTTGGAGACGAAGAACCAGATCAGCACGAGCCCGACGACGCTCGCGATCGTGTGCGAGCTCCAGAAGCCGACCTGGACAGCGCGGAGGATGTCGGTCGTGTCGGCTTGGCTGTGCGCGGCGTTGAGCGACAGCATCGTGCCGAGCGTCGCCCACAGATAGGCGACCATCACGACGATCGAGCCCCAGAACAGGTACTTGCGGATCGAGCGCAGGTGCACGATCTCGACGCCGAGGTTGAGCGGCACCTCGATCCCGAGCAGCGCCAGGATCACGAGCCCGAACAGCGTCCAGCTGCTGGAGTGAAAGCCCCAGTTCGAGAGCGTGCCCCAGCCGCTGGTCGCGGCGTGGCCCGAGCCGATCACCCACAGAACCCCCGCGAGGCCAATCACGAACACGGCCGCGCCGTAGAACAGCACCGCGACGTTGACGTAGGACTGCGTGAAGCGCAGTCGCAGCGCGGACATGCCGGCCGAGAACCAGAGGATCGCGAGGATCACCAGGCCCTGCTCCCACGCCTTGGTCAGCGAGCCGGCGTCGACGAACTGCCAGACGGTGACGACGGCGTCGCCGGTCGCGACCATCACCAGCACACCCGGCCACCAGGCGCAGAACCCGGCGAAGAACCCCCAGAACGGCCCGAGCGCCTTCTGTGTCCAGACATACAGCGAACCCTCCTGGGGGAACATCTGGCCAAGCTGCGAGGTCACCAGCGCCCCGGGAATCAGGAACGCGAGGAAACCGAGGATCCAGAACGTGAACGCCGCCTGCCCGGCTGGCTGCAGCGCCGACGCGTTCACGATAAACAGGACGATCGCGACGAAGATGACCGTCATGTCGAACGAGTTGAGGACGCGCGGCAACATCCCCGGCGCGATCCGCTCGGATGCCATCTCGCGCGATTGCGATGACTTAACTGACATTCAGCCCCTCCCGCTGTGTGTGACCCAGGCCAAAATACACCCCGAGTACCGGCCCGCGAGGACCGCGCTCAGCGCACGCCCACCCAGGCGACAGATGCCCAACAGTGACAGCGACCCGCAGTTCGGCAGCCGCGTTCAAAGCGATCGCGCGCGACGCCTGATGGAGTTGCTCGGCCTGTCCGAGGACGAGCTCTGCGCGACGCTCGACGTCGACGCATTGACGCTGCTCTCGGGGCAGCTTGAACGCAACTCGGAGCTGCCGATCCTGCTCGCGCTGCTCGACGAGGCGGCCGAGCACGCCGGCCCCGCGGTGCTCAGGCGCTGGGTGCGAGCCGCGGGACCCGACGGCCGGCCGATCGACGCACTCGTGCGCCGCGACTTCGGCGCCTTCGAGGACGGGCTCTCGACGCTCGCGGCACGTGGATTCGTGCTCCGTGGTGGGGGCGGCGACGATGGCTGAGCCGTTCGTCTACAAGCTCCGTGTGCGCTACGCGGAGTGCGACCCACAGGGAGTCCTCTTCAACGCCAACTACCTCGCCTACGTCGACCACACGATCACCGAGTTGTGGCGCGCGGCCTACGGCGGCTACGGGGCGATGCTCGACCGTGGTATCGACATCGTCGTCGCGTCGGCGAGCCTGCGCTTCCTCGGCTCGGCGCGATTCGACGACGAGGTCACGATCGAGGCGACGGTGACCAATCTCGGCACGACGAGCGTCACGACCGCCTACCGCTTTCTCCGCGATGACGAGCTGCTGCTCGAGGCGGAGCTACGCCACGTGTTCGTCGACCGCGGCACCGCAACGAAGACGCCGATGCCGGATTGGGCGCGCGCGGGGCTTACCCCCTGGCTGGTGGCGCCGGCCGCGCACGACGGCCGCCCGCCCGGACCCTAGTCGTCCTCGGTCTCGCGCCCGCCCGGACCCTAGTCGTCCTTGGTCTCGTACCTGGTCGGCTTGCTCGGCCAGATGCCGATCAGATGGTGAAAGAAGCGGGCGTTGGTGTGGTCGACCGCGGCCGTCACGCCGGCCATCACACTGGCCTCGAGCGCGTGCGCGAGCACGACCTTCGCGGTACTCGCCTGCCCCGAGGTCGCGCTCGGAGGCGGAGTAGTGGCGTCGATCCGCACCCAGATCGAATTGAACACGGACCTGCCGATTCGCGCCGAGAGGATCCGGCCGACGATCGTGAATGGCAGGAACAGCAGCCGCATCAAATCGGGAGCCTACCGGCCGCAGCGCCGCGGTGGCCAGAGCCCCAGTCGCGGACCAAATTTTCCAACGTCCGCGCCGAGCGGGTAAATAAGTCATCATAAGTGCCGATCTGAGGAGCAGACGATGCTCGAGGAGGAGGAGGGCCACAGTTCGCAAGACGGTGGGGCCGAGGCGCTGCTTCGCCGTGCCCTGCTTGACGACTCAACGGCGGTCGCGGTCTCGCTGCGCGTCAACGGACTGCCGCTGAGCGAGGCGCTGACGGTGATCTTTCACGGCCGGCGGGACCTCGGAACGCTGCAGACGTATGTGACCTGGGGAAGCCGTGGGGCCGGCACGACGGTCTCGGCGAGCGACCTGTTGCGCGTCCCGTGTGACCTCGATCTCGCCGATGCCGAGGACCGGGACGAGGCCGAGCGCCTCTACATCGAGCAGGCGACGGCGATGCGTGACGCTCTCGTCGGCGCCGACACTGTGCTCGACGTCTGGCGCGAGCCGCTCGGCGAAATCTCTGGAAGCGGCGTCGCCGTCGATCACTCCGTGCAGCTGCCGGTGAAGCTACCCGCACCGCGGCTGCTGCCGACCGCGCTGGTCGCGACCGAATCGCAGCTGGTCGTGACGCCCGTCTGCAGTGCCCGCACCCTCGCCGACGGCCGACCCCCGATGGGGATCGCCTGCGCACAACAGGACCTGACGCGCGTCTACCCGCTCGCCGATGACCCCGAGCGGTGCGTCGAGGACTTCCTCGACCTCGCCGCCGAGCACGCGTTGAAGCTCGCCGAGCGCCTCGAGCATCAGGACGCGTCGGTGCAGCGGTTCCTCGAACTCAGCGGCGACTGACGCCTGACACCGGCACGAGGCCGGCCCGCTACCGTGGCCGCCGATGCGGCGCTCTTACCGGATCGTCCTGATCGTCGTGGCCGTGGTGCTGTTCTTGTTCATCAGCGGACTGCTCGCCCGCGCGTTCAGCGTCGGCGGTGCGGAAAACGATGCGATCACGTCACTCGTGAGGGCCGAGGCGCGCGGCGATGGCGAGGCCGTCGTGGGGCTGATCGAAGGGTGCCGCGCGAACTCCAGCTGCCGGGCTAGCGCGATCGGGCTCGCGACCCGGCTTCGACATCCCGGCACCGTTTCGATCGCCCAGCTGAACCCGTCGGCGAGTTTTTCACTCGGGTCGACGCTCGGCACCGCGCGGGTGGCGTGGTTTGCCGGGGGGTCGACGCCTCGCGTTCAGTGCATCCGCATTCGCCACGCGGGCAACGTGTTGTCGGGATTCCGCGTCGAGCTGCTGACGGTCAGCCGCAGGATCGCGGGCGGCGCTGACTGCCCGGCTCAGTTCAGCGGGGCCACGGCGCAGAGCTAGCGCCCTGCCGCGTCTGAGCGGCGCGACCGCCCTCCCAGATCCCTATCTGTGGGGCGTTCGCTGCGGTCGCCGGGTGGGTTCGCGCACCGGTCGGCGCTCGCGGCGCGGGACCAGCTCGCTGAGACGGCCCGGTTCGCGCAGCCGGATCCGCGACTGCTCGGCGTCACGCAGCGGGATGCCGCCACGGGGCGGCGTCGGCGGCATCGGCGGTAGCTTCGGGCCGCGGCCCCAGCCGTCGTCGCTCTCGCCGTCCGAGCGGCGCGCATTGTTGGGCGCGTCATCGCGGAGCGCAGGAAGCAAAAGCACCGCGATACAGCCCAGCCCTAGCAGATGCACCCCAGCGATCCAAAGCAACACCTGAGCGTCGCCCGACATAGATTAAGGTTAGCGCAAGGTTATGGGTCCGCGCGAGGTTCTGGCCCCGCCGCCGGCCCGCACGGCGACGTACGGGTAAGCGCGCGAACGCTTTTTCCGCCTGCCCGCTACCATCGAACGCCGCCGATGGCCCGTAGAGAATCAACAACGCTCAAGGTCGCCGCGCGCGAGCCCGAGGGTTCCCGCTCGGCGCGCCGTCTTCGCCGCGCGGGCAACGTGCCCGGCGTCGTCTACGGCGGCGGCGAGGATCCGGTTTCATTCCAGGTCCAGGCGCGCGAGTTGCGCCAGGCGCTCGCCCACGGCGGCGCGGTGATCGACCTCGAGGTCGAGGGCGCGGCGGCGACCCCGGTCGTCGTCAAGGAGCTCGACCGCCATCCAGTGAGCGGCTACACGACCCACATCGACATGCTGCGGGTGCGCCTCGACGTCAAGATCCAGTCGACCGTCGTGCTCGAACTTACCGGCGCCGAGGACGCCCCCGGCGTCAAGGAGGGCGGCGTGCTCGAGCACGTCACCCGCGAGCTGACGATCGAAGCGCTGCCGAACGACATCCCGGACTCGATCCAGCACGACGTATCCGCAATGGTGATCGGCGACACGCTGACGCTCGCGGCGCTTGCGGCTCCGCCCGACGTCGTGCTGCTCGACGACCCCGAGACCGTGATCGCGACCCTGACCCCGCCCAAGCTCCAACTCGAAGAGGAGGATGAGATCGAGGAGGAGACCGAGGTCGTGGGCGAGGGCGAGGAGGGCGCCGCGGCGGCCGACGAGGGCGAGGACGACGGCGGCGAGGCGGACTCCGGCGCCGAGTAGGCGCGGGCGATGCGACTACCCGCGGCTCACGCCCGCGGCCCGCTCGGCATTCGGCCTCGCAAACTGGCGGGCCGCGCGTGAGTCATCCGACTGGTGCGCCCGCAGAGTGGCTCCTCGTTGGGCTCGGCAACCCGGGCGGCGAGTACGCGCGCACGCGCCACAACATCGGCTTCGAGATCGCCCGGACGCTGATCGAGCGCTGGGACCTGCCCAAGCCCAAGTCCCGCTACGGCGGGCTGCTGAGCGAAGGGCGGACCGGTCCCGGCGGCGCTCGGGTCGCGGTTCTGATGCCCCAGACCTTCATGAACGACGTCGGGAACTCGGTCGGTCCCGCGCGCGGGGCGCTGAAGGTGGCGCTCGACCACGTGATCGTGCTCCATGACGAGATCGACCTGCCGTTCGGCGAGGTCCGCGTGCGCATCGGCGGTGGGCTGGCGGGCCACAACGGCCTCAAATCGGTCAAGCAGGGGCTCGGCTCGGCCGACTTCGTGCGCGTTCGCGCGGGCGTCGGGCGGCCGCCGACGACCGATCCGGACCGCGTCGCGGCCTATGTGTTGGGGCGCTTCCGAGAACCGGCGGCCGACGTCGAGGCGCTTGTCACTGCCGCGGCCGACGCCGCCGAGCGCGTGATCGATGATGGTCGGCCTGAGGACTGATGCCCGTCTGCCGGGAGAGTGACGCCGGCTCCTAGACTGAGGAGGAGCACTGAAGATGCTCCGCCCCCTCCTCGCCAACGCCGACGAAGACCAGCAGACCTCCGCCCTGGTGCGCGAAGGCGGGCGGGCGTTCGTATCGCAGGCGCTGCGGCCATACCTCGTCGCGAGCCTGCTCGATCGTGATCCCCAACGGCCGGCGATCGTGGTCGCCGGCGACGACCGCGCGGCGCGCGATCTGGCGGGCGGCCTGCGAGCCTGGCTCGAGCCCCGCACGATCCGCTACTACCCGAGCCGCGGCGTCACCTACGAGTCCCATCTCGTTCCGCCCCCGCACCTGGTCGGGCTGCGGATCGCGGCGCTCGATTCGCTGCTCACGGGCGGTGACGCCGCGCCGGTGGTCGTGGTCAGCGCGGTCGCGCTGTCAGAGAAGGTGCCCGACCCCGCGATGCGCCCGCACGGCTTCGAGTTGCGCGTCGGCGAGCTGATCGACCTCGACGAGACCGCGCTCGACCTCGTCGCGGCGGGTTACGAGCGCGTCGACCAGGTCGAGGACCGGGGCCAGTTTGCGATCCGCGGCGGACTGCTCGATCTGTTCCCGGCGACCGAGGACCGCGCGGTCCGCGTTGACCTGTTCGGCGACGAGATCGAGTCGCTGCGCTGGTTCTCCACGTTCACGCAGCGCTCGCTCGGCGACGCCGAGGTGGTCGAGGTAGCCCCCGCGGCCGAGCTCGCGCCCGAGCACCGCGAGCTGGCCGAGATCGCTGCGCTCGAGGATGCCTCCGAGCGGCCGGACATCGCCGAGCTGCTGCCGGTCGAGAACTTCCACTCGTTCCTTTCACTCGCCGGCGATGAGGCGAACGTGCTGATCGCCGGCGAGGAGGACGTCTCGCCGGCGCTCGCCGATCACTGGCAGGACGTGACCGCGGCCTTCCACGACGATGACGCCCACCATCTGTACGTGGCGCCCGACGAGATCGTCGCGCAGCTCGACGAGCGCGTCACGATCCGCCTCTCGAGCATCGATCAGGATCAGCGGTTCGCGTTTCGCGCCCAGACCGCCGACGTCGCCGCGCGCGGGCTCAAACAGGCCGAGCCCGAGCTCGAGAAGCTCGCCCGGTCGGGCTACCGCACGGTGATCACGTTTGCCCGCCGCGGCGAAGGCGAGCGGTTCGCGTACAACCTCGGCCGCCTGAAGGTCAAGTGGCTCGGCGAGGGCGAGGAGTCGGCGCCCGGAGCAGGGACGATCACGCTCGCCCAAGCGAGGCTGCAGACCGGGTTCATCGCGCCCCAGTTCCACCTCGCGGTGATCCCCGACCACCGCCTGTTTCACCGTCGCCGGGCGCCGGAAAGCCCCGGGCGCGAGCGCCGGCGCGGGGTCCTGCGCAGCTTCGCGGACCTCCGGACGGGCGACATCGTCGTGCACGAGGACCACGGGATCGCGCGCTTTGCCGGCTTTGACACCAAGACCGTCGCCGACGTCACCCGTGACTATCTGTACCTCGAGTACGCGGGCTCCGACCGCGTGTTCGTGCCCGTCGACCAGCTCGCGAAGATCAGTCGTTACGTCGGCGCCGGAGGCGCGCACCCGCCGCTGTCGAAGCTCGGCGGCACACGCTGGGAGACGATCAAGGCGCGGGCGCGCCGCGCCGCGCAGGAGCTCGCGGGCGAGCTGCTCAACCTGTACGCCGAGCGCAAGCGGCGCGCCGGCCACGCGTTCGAAATCGACACCGACTGGCAACGCGAATTCGAGGACGCCTTCCCGTACACCGAGACGCCCGACCAGCGCGACGCGATCGAGTTCGTCAAGGCCGACATGGAAGCGCCGCGCCCGATGGACCGGCTGATCTGCGGTGACGTTGGCTACGGCAAGACCGAGGTGGCGCTGCGCGCGGCGTTCAAATCAGTCCAGGACGGCAAGCAGGTGATGATGTTGGTGCCGACGACGATCCTCGCCCAGCAGCACTTCGGCACCTTCACCGAGCGCCTCAAGGACTACCCGGTGACGATCGAGCACGTTTCCCGCTTCCGGCCCGCGGCCGAGCAGAGGGAGACCGTCGCCCGCTTCAGCCGGGGAGAAATAGACATCCTGATCGGCACCCACCGGCTGCTGTCGCGCGACGTGCGCGCGAAGGACCTCGGCCTGCTGATCGTCGATGAGGAGCAGCGCTTCGGGGTCAAGCAGAAGGAGCTCCTGCGACAGCTGAAGCTCAAGGTCGACGTGATCTCGATGAGCGCGACTCCGATCCCGCGGACGCTGCAGATGTCGCTCGCGGGCGTGCGCGACATCAGCGTGATCGAGACTCCGCCCGAAGGGCGCCGGCCGGTCAAGACCTACGTCGGCGAGTACGACGAGGAGCTCGTCCGCCGGGCGCTGCTGCGCGAGAAGGAACGCCACGGCCAGGCGTTCTTCCTGCATAACCGGGTCGAGACGATCGAGGAGACTGCGGTCCGTCTGCGGGGGCTGTGCCCGGGGCTGCGGTTCGAGGTCGCCCACGGCCAGATGGACGAGCGCCAGCTCGAGCGCCGGATGCTCGCGTTCCTGCGCGGCGACGCCGACGTGCTCGTCTGCACGAGCATCATCGAGTCGGGGATCGACATCCCGCAGGCGAACACGCTGATCGTCGAGCGCGCGGACATGTTCGGCCTTTCGCAGCTGTACCAGATCAGGGGACGCGTCGGGCGCTCGCGCGAGCGCGCGTACGCGTACCTCCTGTATCCGAGCGCCGCCGCGCTGACGCCCGAGGCGGCGCAGCGCCTGTCGGCGCTGTCGGACTACACCGAGCTCGGCGCGGGCTTCAAGATCGCGATGCGCGACCTCGAGCTGCGCGGCGCCGGCAATCTGCTCGGGGACGAGCAGTCCGGGCACGTGGCGGCGCTCGGGTTCGAGCTCTACATGCAGATGCTCGACGAGGCCGTGGCCGCCTCGGAGGCCGCCGGCGGCGAGGACGAGTGGGAGCCGGTGCGGCTCGACGTCAACGTCGACGCGTACGTGCCGGCCGACTACATCCCCTACGAGCAGGCGAAGGTCGACGTGCATCGCCGGATCGCGGCGGCGCGCGAGGTCGCGGATCTCGCGCGCGCTGCGCGAGGAGCTCGAGGATCGCTTCGGTCCGGTGCCCGATCCGCTGCGGAATCTGATCTCGCTCCAGCAGGCGCGGATCAAGCTCGGACAGGCGGGCGCGCGGGCGGTCACGTTCAGGGGCGACCGGCTCGCGGTGACGCCGATCGAGCTCGACTCGGTGCGCGCCAAGAAGATCCGCGCCGAGATCCCGGAGGCGCTCTACGAGTCGGGCAAGTCGCAGCTCTCGGTCCGCGTGCCGAAGGATCCACAGCAGCGCTTCCCGGCGCTCGTGCGGGCCGCCGACGTGCTGCTCTCGGTCACCCGTGAGGGTGAGACGGAGCCCGCTACGGCCGAGGCCGCGGCTTAGGCCAACAGGCGAATTACCTGCAAAGCGTCACTTCTGAGTGGACGTTGACACCCGCGGTCAGTGACCGTGCCTATGGGTTGCGTAAGAGTGGCAACAGATCCGCGCAAGGCCGCTACCATCACCGCAGTCGTATGAAGTCTCTACGGACAATCCCGGCGCTCGGCGCCTTTTTTGTGGTCATCGCGCTGGCGATCGTCGGGCTGCGGAAGCGCGGGATCCCGAGCAACTCCGTCGCGGACGTCGCCGGCAACCCGATCAGCACCCAGGCGTTCAACCACTGGATGTACGTGCTCGCCAAGACGCAGGCCGCGCAGTCCCCGGGTCAGCCGGTGATCGTCCCCAACGATCCGCCGAACTTCACCAACTGCATCGCGCAGGTCAAGGCCGAGATCCCGAGCCTCGCGAAGACCGCCGACAAGACGCTGAAGGCCGATTGCGGGCGGGTGTTCACGTCGCTGTCGAGCACGGTGCTGGACTACCTGATCAAGGCCTACTGGTACCAGGCGACGCCCACAAGCTCGGGATCAAGGTCACCAACGCGCAGGTGCAGAAGGCGCTACCCAGGCCAAGAAGGGTCAGTTCTCGACCGCCGCGCAGTTCAAGCTCGTTCCTGAAGTCGACCGGCCAGACGCTCGCCGACGTCACCTACCGGGTCCGGGTCGAGCAGATCTACGCGAAGCTGCTCGCCAAGCACCCGAGCAAGGTCACGACCGCGCAGATCGCAGAACTACTACAACAGCCACAAGTCCCAGTTCGGCACGCCCGAGACGCGCAACATGAAGATCGTCCTCGACCAAGACGCCGCGCAGGCCAACGCGGCCAAGGCGGCGCTGCAGCACGGTCAGAGCTGGACCGCGGTGGCCAAGAAGTACTCGATCGACCCGACGACCAAGAACAAGGGCGGCGTGCTCACCAACGTCACCAAGGGTCAGCAGGACGCGGCGCTCTCAAACGCGGCGTTCGCGGCGCCGGTCAACAAGCTGATCGGCCCGATCAAGGGTCAGTTCGGCTACTACGTGGTCGAGGTCACGAAGATCACCCCGGCGACGCAGCAGAGCCTCGCCGAGTCGAGCGCGCTGATCAAGCAGACGCTCACCAGCCAGGCGCAGACGACCGCCGCCAACGCGGTCGTCAACGCAGTGCCAAGAAGGACTGGCAGAGCAAGACCAAGTGCCGCGCGCCGTACGCGATGGCTGACTGCAGCGGCTACAAGGCGCCGAAGACGCAGCACGACGAGCCGGACCGCCGCCGGCCGCCGACGCGGCGACTGCGCCGGTTGGCACCGCGCCCGCGGGCACGCACGCCTGCTCCGTAGGTGGACGGCACCCCGGACGCCGCCGACGCGATAGCGCGCCTGGACGCGATCACGCGCCGGCTGCGGCGCGAGTGCCCCTGGGACCGCGAGCAGGACGAGCGCACGATCGTCCCCCACACGGTCGAGGAGGCCTACGAGCTCGCCGACGCCGCCCACCGGCGCGACGACGCCAAGCTGATCGACGAGCTCGGCGACGTCCTGTTTCAAGTCCATTTCCTCGCGCTGCTGCTCGAGGAGCGCGGCGCGGGCTCGCTGGCGGAGGTCGCCGAGCATGTGACCGAGAAGCTGATCCGCCGCCATCCGCACGTGTTCGGCGAGGTCGAGGCCCGACCGCCCGGCGACGTGCTGCGCAACTGGGACGCGATCAAGCGCGAGGAGCCGGGGCGCGAGCCGGGCCTGTTCGGCGAGGTGCCCGAGAACCTGCCGTCGCTGCTGCACGCGCGCAAGGTCCAGCGGCGCGCCGCGTCGCGCGGTTTTGACTTCCCCGGCGTCGAGGGGCCGCTCGAGTCGGTCCGCGAGGAGCTCGACGAGCTCGAGCAGGCCGGCGAGGCGGACGAGCGGTTCGACGAGCTCGGTGACGTGCTGTTCGCGGCGGTCAGCGTCGCTCGCAAGCTGCACCTCGATCCCGAGCTTGCGCTGCGCGCGGCGTCGGATCGCTTCAGGTCGCGGGTGCTCGCCGCGGCGGAGCAGGCGACATCCGAGGGCGGGAGTTGGGACGATCTGCCGCCGGACCAGCAGCTCGCCTACTACAGCGCGGGCATGCATGACCGAAGGAGACTCCGACTCGCAATGAGCCAAATCGAGCACGTGCACGCCCGCCAGATCCTCGACAGCCGCGGCAACCCGACGGTCGAGGTCGAGCTGAGCCTGCAATCCGGCGCCTGGGGCCGGGCGGCGGTTCCGTCGGGCGCGTCGACGGGCGAGTTCGAGGCGACCGAGCTGCGCGACGGGGGCTCGGACTGGCTCGGCAAGGGGGTCACGAAGGCGGTCGACAACGTCAATGGGGAGATCGCGACCGCGGTGCGGGGCCAGGACGCGGCGAGCCAGGCGGCGCTCGACCGGATGCTGATCACGCTCGACGGCACGCCCGACAAGTCGCGCCTCGGCGCCAACGCGCTGCTCGCGGTGTCGATGGCCGCGGCGCAGGCGTCGGCCGCCGAGGAGCGCCAGCCGCTGTGGCGCTACCTCGGCGGCGAGACCGCCCACGTGCTGCCGGTGCCGATGATGAACGTGCTCAACGGCGGCGCCCATGCCGACAACAGGCTCGACTTCCAGGAGTTCATGATCGTGCCGGTGCGGCGCGCGGACGTTCTCGGACGGTCTGCGGATGGGGGCCGAGGTCTTTCAGCATCTCAAGCGGACGCTCCACGAGCGGGGCCTGTCGACGTGCGTCGGCGACGAGGGGGGCTTCGCGCCCGACCTCGAGTCAAACGAGCAGGCGCTCGAGGCGCTGATGGGCGGCATCCGCGCGGCCGGCTTCGTCCCCGGCGACCAGATCGCGATCGCGCTCGACCCGGCCGTCTCGGAGCTCGCACCGCGACGGCGCATTACGTGCTCGGCGGCGAGGGCCGCGAGCTGACCGCCGACGAGCTCGCCGCCTACTTGTCGGAGCTGGCCGACCGCTACCCGATCATCTCGATCGAGGACGGGATGGGCGAGGAGGACTGGGACGGCTGGTCGACGCTGACCGAGCAGATCGGCAACCGGATCCAGCTCGTCGGCGATGACCTGTTCGTCACCAACACCGAGCGCCTCAAGCGCGGGCATCGAAGCCGGCGTCGCCAACGCGATCCTGATCAAGATCAACCAGATCGGCACGCTGACCGAGACGTTCGCCGCGATCCGGATGGCGCGCGAGGCCGGCTACGCGGCGGTCATGTCGCACCGCTCGGGCGAGACCGAGGACGTGACGATCGCCGACCTCGCGGTCGCGACCGGGTGCGGCCAGATCAAGACCGGTGCGCCGTCGCGCAGCGATCGCGTCGCGAAGTACAACCAGCTGCTGCGGATCGAGGAGGCGCTCGGCCCCGACGCGCGCTACCCGGGCCGGTCGGCGTTCCGCGGTCTGAGTGCGCCACGCATCCTGCAGCCGATCGTGCAGCAGGAAGGACCATCGCGGCGTCGAACGAAGGGCGCAGGCGATGCCGTCAGCCCGTCCAGCAACCGCTGCACCTCGCCGCCAGCCCCGCAGCGCCGCCGCAACGCCCGCGACGCGTGGTCTCGGGTGGGCCACGGTCTGCGCATCCGCTGGGATCGCGCCGGGCGGATCGGGCTGCTGGTCGTGCTCGCGGTGGTGGTCGGGCTGTACGTGCAGCACACGCTCTCGTACTTCTCGACCCGTGCTCAGGCCTCGAGCCAGGGGGCGATCGTCAACCAGCTGGTGCGCCAGAACGCGGCACTCGTCAAGCAGCAGCGAGCATTGAGCCAAACGGCGACGATCGTGCGCGATGCCCGGGCGCTCGGGATGGTGCGCCCGAACGAGCTCCCGTACGTGATCACCGGCCACTCTGGGCACTAGCCGCGCCGCGCCGGATACTGGTCGCGCCGCGGTTGCGCGAACCCCCGCCGGTCCGCGGATGACCCCGGCGTCGGTGCGCTTCGAGGACCTGATCGGCCTGTGGCAGGATGGGCAGCGACGGCTGGCGCAGGCCGAGCCCCGCGAGCGCGCGGTGCTCGAGCGCGTCGTCGACGCAATCGTGGTCGAGCTTCGCCACCGGCTCGGGGGGTCGTTCAGCGTGCAGGAGCTCGCGCAGCTCTACATCGAGCAGGGAACCGACTGGTGCTTCTCGATCGCGATGCGCGTGGCGCCCAATGACCCCGCGGCCTGGGATCTGACGACGGTCGCCGGAGCGGCGTTCGCGCGCTACGCCCGCGAGGCAAGCGACTATGCGGGCGGGCGGCGGATCGTCGAGCCCGAATAGGGCCGGGTCGCGGTCGACCAGGGGCAGAAGTCCAGGGCGGTGCCCGCGTAGCGCCTAGGCGTCGTCGTCGTCGCTGGCGGACTCGCCGGCGCGCCTGATCACGATCTGGTCTTCCTCGATCGCGACCTCGACCGGCCGGTGGCCGGCCCAGTACTCGGCGTAGATCGGGTCATCCTGGACGGCGGGATCGAGCCACAGGCCGTAACCCTCCTCGCCGTGGTCGAAGGTCGCCTCGAGCGTCTCGGACGCACGTCGGCGGCCGCGACCGCCCCGTCCGCCGCGCCGGCCCCGTCGCCGGCGAGCCGGTTTCTCGTCGTCTGACTCGTCGCCGTCGGCTTCGTCTGCTTCGGCCTCGTCCGGTTCATCCTCCGCGCGCTCGGCCTCGGCGGCATCGAGCTCCGCGGCGATCAGTGCGTCGTCCTCGGCGCGCAGGTCGATCTCGTCATCAAAGTCGACGGCCGGGGCGGCGCCGTCGGGCTCATCCGGGCTCGAGTCCCTGTTCGCGCTTGAAGGTCTGGATCTGCTGAACCGTCACCTCAAGCTGGTGGGCGATCCAGGCGTCGGTCCGCCCTTGCCGGACCCACGCGCGGATCCGGTTCAACTCTGGTCTGAGAGATTTGCGCGGCACTTGAGCGCGGAGACTAGTACACCGTAGGGGTCCGGGACCGTCTGTTGAGTCGCGGCCGGCTGCCACAAGAGCTTTCCGCCGCCGCCGGTTCTCTGTATGCTGGCACCTGGGTAAGGCCGGGCGCCAAAGGGTGCACCGTTCACAAGCAGCAACGCAGGGAGGCAAGCCATGCTGGTCCTAACCCGGAAATCGAATCAGAGCATCATGATCGGAGACGACATCGAGGTCTCCGTCCTCGCGATCATGGGTGAAAAGGTGCGGATCGGCATTCAGGCGCCACGTGACGTCCCGGTGTTCCGCAAAGAGGTTTACCTCGAGATCCAGCAGGAGCGGGCGGATAGCCCGAAGGACGCTCGCGAAGAGGTAGATGCCGCCCTGCGAGGCCTAACGAGGGCGGCGCTGGCTTCGGAGGCCGACAGCGGCACGCGGCGGGGAGGCGTCGAGTCGACCGCCTGACGTCGCTCTCGGACGTCCGTTTGAGTTGCCGCTCCACGAGGCGCTGGCCGCCAGCCAGCCAGCGCGGCCCCGACGCACCGTGCGCGCTGCTGTCGGCGTCCGGCGGGCGGGTCAGCTGAGCAGCAGATACAGCGTCTCGAACATCGCGACCGTCACGATCACCGCGGTCGCGATCAGCGTCAGCACCAGCACCCAGTAGCGCATCGAGCTGCGCTTGACCTGGCGCGCGTGGCTGCGCTTGCGCGATCTGCGCACGGCCTGATGCCGAAGCCGTTCGCGACGATTCCGGTCCAGTTGCGCCTCGTGCCGAAACTGCTGCTCGAGTTGCGCGAGGCTCTGGCGCATCTTCATCGCCATCGCTTCGAGCCTACCAGTCGGCGCAGCTCAGAGCCCCGCTCGTCCGCGGGGCTCAGAGACCCCTGCGTCGTGGACGTCAGTGGACCTGCTGGCCCTCGTATACCTGCACGAAATGGAGGTAGTTGTCGGCGATCTGCGAGGCGGCGGCGGACCGCTCGATCTCGTCGGCGAGAAATGCCTTGAGCGAGTCCCACCAGATCGAGCGCCCGATCGCAAAGCCGATGAAGCCATCGACGGTCGCCGCGACCTCGAGCCACTGCTCGACCTTTTCGGTCGAGGCGCCGCGGCCGAGAAGTACGCACTTGACGCCCTCGCGGCCCTCGCCCGCACGGCACTGGTCGACGAGCATCACGGCATCGTCGCGGGCGTCGACGCCCTCGATCTTCCAGATGTCGACCTCGATCCCGAACTCCTGGATGTCGCTGATCGCGCGGCGCATCAGCTCGGGACGGACCTCGGCGTCATAGCGGTCAGCGTCACCATCGACGCTCGCGAGCTGGGCGTCGGTCGCCGGGACCAGGAGCTCGAACAGGAACTTGCGCCCGTTGGCGTGCAACCAGTCGGCGAGCCGTTTGAGGCGTCCAAGCTGGCGCTCGTTGATAACCGGATCGTCGTCGGGGTTGTAGCGGACGAGCACCTTTGAGAAGTCCGGGTTATAGCGCTCGATGTGCGCCGCCGAAGTCCTCGCCGTACTCGAAGTCGAACTCGTTCTGGCCCGACTTCTCGACCGGCATCGCGAGCTTCAGACCGTGCTCGCGCGCGCTGCTCGGGGATATTGGAACCGAACTGCTCGTCGACGAGCACGCCGGTCGCGCCGGGCTGCGCGCCGCGCGCGACGGCCTGGAGCATCCCCTCGAAGATCAGACGCTTGGCGTCGGCGATCGTCTCGGTCTGCTCGAGGCGTCGGATCCCCCTCGATCCCGAACATCTTCTTCTGGAACGACCCGCGATGGTCGAACGCCAGGATGTAGAGCTTGCCGTCGTAGCCAAGGGCCATGGCACCGTCCTTAAGTCTCTTTTGCCGTCGGCCTCGGAGTCTAGGGACGCGCCCGCCAGGCCGCGTCTCCGGGGCCCACGGCGTCCGGCCCGAAACCCGTACTCTCTCGCCCCGTGGAGCACCACTTCTCCGGACACGCGTACACGATCGGGATCGAGGAGGAGCTGATGATCCTCGACGCCGGCTCGCTCGAGCTCGTCAACGCGATTGAGGCGATGCTCGAGCCGGCGCCGCAGGGCGAGATCAAGCCCGAACTGATGGAGTCGGTTCTCGAGATCTCGACCGCTCCGTGTCAGGACATCGCCGAGGCGAGCGAGCAACTGCGCGCGCTGCGCCGGCAGGTGACCGACACGGCGTCCGCCAAGGGAATGGCGATCGGCTCGGCCGGAACGCACCCGTTCGCGATGTGGGAGGACCAGCGGATCGTTGCTCGCCCGCGCTACCGGGACCTGATCTCGGCGCTGCGGTTCGTCGCCCGCCAGGAGGTGATCTTCGGGATGCACGTCCACGTCGGGATCGATGACCCCGACAAGGCGGTCCACGTCGCCAACGGGATGTGCGTCCACCTGCCGGTGCTGCTCGGGTTGTCGGCCAACTCCCCGTTCTGGCGCGCCGACGCGACCGGGATCGCCTCGACGCGGACGCCGATCTTCCGCGCCTTTCCGCGCGTCGGGATCCCGCCCGCCTACAACGACTGGGCCGATTACGAGCGGCGGATCGAGTTCATGATCCGGGCCGGCGTGATCGAGGACTACACCTACCTCTGGCACGACGTCCGCCCGCATCCGAACTTCGGCACCGTCGAGGTCCGGGTGATGGATTCACAGACGCACGTCGAGCACGCGCTCGGGCTCGCCGCGCTCGTCCAGGCGCTGTCCCGCGAGCTCGCCGAGCACTACGACTCCGGCAAGAACCTGTCGCGCTACCCGTACGAGATGCTCGACGAGAACAAGTGGCTCGCCGCCCGGCACGGGCTCGACGGCGAGCTCGTGGACCTGCCGAGCTCCGAGCGGGTCGCGACCCGCACGCTGGCGCGGCGCCTGCTCGACCGGATGCGCGAGCACTGCGCCGACCTCGGATCGCTAGCCGAGCTCGAAGCCGTGGAGGACCTGCTCGCGCGCGGCAACGGCGCCGCCAGGCAGGTCGTCGTCTACGAGGCCAACCACGACTTCCGCGAGGTGATGGCGGAGATCGTGGCCGCGACCCCGCCTTAGCGGCCCGCCGCGAGCCCGAGCATGGCCGGCTTTCCGGCCGGCGCCAGTTCAGCGATCGGGCGCGCGCGCCGATACGTACAACACACGCCACGGGCTGCTGGAGAAGAACTTCCGAATAATTCGCGCCCGGCTCGTAACTCCTGTCCGCGCGGGCGTGTTTTCTTGTAGGGCATCTGGGGCGGGGCGCGAATCAGATTCTCAAAATCACGACCGGAGGCGACTAGGAGCCGCATGAAGACACTGAGCAAGCTGGGCTGGGGGCGGTTGACTGTCGGGGCACTATTGGCGATTGCGTTGCCGATCGCGACGGCCTCGGCGGCCACGGCCGCTTCGAGCAGCTCGACTCCGGTCGTTCCCGCTGCGACGACGAAGGTCCTGTCGAACGAGACCACCTTCACGACCTGGGCGATGGCCAATTACACGGGCGGGATCCGAGTCCAGCCATCGTCACACTCGCGGTCGATTGCGAGGCTCCGGTTCGGGACGCCCGATGGTCTCGGGCTGCAGGTCTACGTGCTCCTGAGCCAGCGGACGACGTCCTCGGGCACCTGGGTCAAGCTGCGGGTACCGGGTCGGCCCAACGGCCGGACGGGCTGGGTGCCGCGCGGCGCGCTCGAGGGCTATCAGGTCGTGCATACCGCGCTGATCGTCAACCGCGGGGCACGGCGGCTGACGCTGTATCGAAACGGCAAGGCGATCTTCCGCGCCCCTGTCGGCGTCGGCAAGCCGAGCACTCCGACGCCCGCGGGCCACTTCTGGATCACCGAGGCATTTTCGTCGGACGTCGCCGCCTACGGTCCGTACGCGTTCGGCACGACCGATTACAGCAACACGGAGGCCGACTGGCCCGGCGGCGGCGTCGTCGGCCTGCACGGGACCGACGAGCCCTCGCTGGTCCCCGGCGATCCGTCGCACGGCTGCATTCGCCTGCACAACGGCGACGTCCTCCGCCTCGAGAGGCTGCTTCCGATCGGCACCCCGCTCTGGATTAAGTAGCGGCGAGCGCCGGCGCATAGAACGCCGCGTGAGACCGGCCGATCGACCGCAAACGGGCACCGCGCGCGGCGCCGGCGGCAGTTCGCCGACGGGTGCCCCGCGCGGCGGCTTTTTGGCAGTTCTACAATCGTTGCGTGAGCGCTGGTGGTCCAGAACTATTCGTGGTCTGCAAGAGCTGCGGATCCGAGGTCAGTTCGTACATCACGGAGTGCCCATATTGCGGGAATCGCCTCCGTAAACGCGCGCCGAAGCTCGATCGAGATGGCCGCGTAGCCGAGAAGCGTGCGCGCCGCTCGCCGCCGCCGCTGCTGACCCGGCTGCGCCGCGACGAGATTCCGGGCATTCGTCCCGACACGCGGCCCTACGCGACGCTCGCACTCGTGCTCGCGGGCATGGTCGGGACGCTGCTGTGGCGCACGGGGCTCGGCGGCAGCAACCAGCTCGAGATCCTGGCCAAGCCCGGGTCGCACTGGTGGCGCCTGTTCACGGCTGCGTTCACCTACAACAACGTCGGGTACGCGTTCGTGACGCTGTTCGCGATCGCGCTCTTCGGGTGGCTGCTCGAGCGTCGGCACGGGCCGATCACGGTGATCGGGCTGTTCCTCGTCGGCGGTGTCGGCGGGATCGCCGCGACCGCGGCGGCCTACCCGGTCCCCGTCGCGATGGGCGCAAACGGCGGCGCGCTGGCGCTTTTGTGCGCATGGGCGACGTCCGATCTGCTCGCATTGCGCGCCGGCGAGGACGTCGAGGCCGACATGATCGGGGTTGCGGCGATCGCCGCCGCCGTCGCGCTGATGCCGCTCGCGGTCCCGCAGGCGAGCTGGCTCGCTGACGGGGTCGGGGTCGTGGTCGGGTTCGCGGTCGGGCTGCCGCTGGCGCGGATGACGATCCGCTGATCAGACGACGCTGATCGACCCGGGCTCGCCGTCGACCAGCCGGCCGATCACGGCGCCCGGAATTTCCGCGGCATCGGCCGCAGCAGCGGCCGCAAGCAGCCCGCCCGAGGTCATCGCGTCGCAGACGAGCCAGATGCGCTCCTCGGGCACGGTGACAGCGAACGTCGTGAAGCCTTCGGCGTGGGCGCGATTGCGCCGGGTGCCGCCGGCGACCGCGGCCTCGTCGTCGCGTACCAGCAGCTCGATCACCCCGTCGATCGCCGGGACGGCGGCCGCGTCGACCTCGGCCGCGAGTCCGCTCGCGAGCGCGAGCTCGTGCAGGTGGCCGAGCAGCCCGAAGCCGGTCACGTCGGTCATCCCGTGCACGCCCGCCGCCTGCGCCGCCGCCGATGCGTCGCGGTTGAGCGTCGTCATCACCTCGATCGCTATGTCGAGTGGGGCGTCGAGGCCTCGCTTGGACGCGGTCGAGACGGCGCCGGCGCCGAGCGGCTTTGTCAACACGAGCGTGTCGCCGGCCCGGCCGCCGGCATTGGTGAGCAGCCGATCGGGGTGGACGACCCCGGTGACGGCCATCCCGTACTTCGGCTCGGCGTCATCGATCGAGTGGCCGCCGATGATCGCGACGCCGGCCTCGGCGGCGATCTCGGCGCCGCCGCGCAGGATCTCGGCGAGCACCGCCGCGCCGAGCGCTTCGATCGAGAACGCGACCAGGTTGAGCGCCGAGACGGGGACGGCCCCCATCGCGTACACGTCCGAGAGCGCGTTGCAGGCGGCGATCCGCCCGAATTGGCGCGGGTCGTCGACGATCGGCGTGAAGAAGTCGACCGTCTGGACGATCGCGAGATCGTCGCGGAGCTTGTAGACGCCGGCGTCATCGGAGGTTTCAAAGCCGACGAGCACGTTCGGATCGGCGATCGCCGGTATCCCGGCGAGCAGCGGCCCGATCGAGGCGGCCGGGAGTTTGCATCCGCATCCGGCTCCGTGCGATAGGGAGGTGAGCGCAACGGCCACATACGTATGATGCTCCAAGCGCGTGCCGGACCGCAGCTACACCGACGAGGAGCTCGATGCCGCGATCGCGGAGATCACCGACCCGACCCGGTTTCGCGAGGCTCAGCAACTCGTCATGCAGGCCGCGCCGCAGCTTCAGCGCGTGCTGGCGGCGGCGATGGCAGAAGGCGGCTGGTTCGATGCCGCCCACGAGCAGGCGGTCCGCGAGGCGGTCGCGGAGGCCGATCCAGAGGCTCGCCTGCGGATGCTCCGCACACTGCTCGCCGAAGAGACGCGGCTCGGGATGATGGTCGGCGTCGCGGTCGGCTTCGAGCTCTGTCGCGCGCTCCCGTCACCAAACCCCTGAACCTGGAGGACCTGAACACGATGGATGTCCGTTTTCTCGGCCACGCCTGCTTCACGCTTTCAGACGGCGACACGACGCTGCTGCTCGATCCGTTCCTGACCGGCAATCCGAAGGCCGCGATCAGCGCCGACGAGGTCGCCGCGACCACGATCCTGCTCACCCACGGTCACGCCGACCACTACGGCGACACGGTCCCGATCGCCAAGCGCACCGGCGCGACGGTCGTGGCGATCACCGAGATCGCAGGTGAGCTCGGCAACGAGGGCCTCGATGTCCGTGACTGCAACCTCGGCGGGACCGCCGGCTTCGACTGGGGCTGGGTCAAGCTCGTGCCGGCATGGCATACGTCGACGACGCCGAACGGAACCGTCACCACGCCGGCCGGCCTGCTGGTGAGCTTCGCCGGCAAGATCGTCTACCACCTCGGCGACACGTGCCTGTTCTCCGATCTGCAGCTCGTCGGAAAGCGCAACCCGATCGACATCGCGCTGATGTGCATCGGCGGCCACTACACGATGGATCGTCACGACGCGGTCGACGCGGCCGCCTTCGTCGGCGCCAAGACGGTGATCCCGTGCCACTACGGCACGTTCCCGGCGATCGACACCGACGCGGACGCGTTCAAGGCCGAGGTCGAGTCGCAGACCAGCTCGCAGGTCGTCGTGCTTGCGCCAGGCGATACACATTCCGCATGACACACGCGATCGTCCTGATCCAGGCCGAGAGCACGGCGCTCGCGACGCTCGGTGGCGAGCTGGCGGACATCGAGGGCGTCGCCGAGGCGTACTCGGTGACCGGCGAATGGGACTTCGTGGCGATGCTGCGCCTGCGCGAGCAGGACCAGCTTGCCCAGGTCGTGACCGGCAAGCTCTCGCAGCTGTCGGGCGTGCGCCGGACGCAGACGATGGTCGCGTTCGAGGTCTACTCGCGCCACGACCTCGAGGCGCTGTTCTCGGTCGGCAGCTGAACACTCGACGCCGGCCGGCGCGCGAGTCAGCGTCCGGCCGGCGACGTGCCGTTCGCGACGGCGAGCGCGCGCGCGAACGCGTCGGCCATCGCGTCGTAGGTGTAAGCCGCGGCTTCCCGGCGCGCGGCGCCGCCGAGTCGCGCGCGCAGCGGCTCGTCGGACACCAGCGAGTCGATCGCCGCCGCGAGCGCGAGCGGATCGCCGGGCGCCACCACCAATCCGGTCTCGCCGCTGCGCACGAGGCCGCCGGCGACGGCGCCGACGGCGGTCGTCGCGATCACCGGCCGGCCCTGGTCCATCGCCTCGTTGCAGACCAGCCCCCAGGGCTCGCGAAACCGCGGCGTCGGGATCGAGGGCAGCAGCGCGAACAACGCCGCGCTGTAGGCGGCCGGAAGCCGATCGCGTGCGAGCACGCCGATCACGTGCGCCCGCGGCAGCGATCGCAGCTGCCCCGCGAGCGGCCCATCGCCGACGACCACGAGCGTCGCGGATGAGCGGACCGCCGGCCATGCCCGGGCGAGGACCTCGATCCCCTTCTCGGGCACGAGCCGCCCGACGTAGAGCACCAGCGGGCCCGCAGGCAGGTCGTGCCGGGCGCGGAACTCGCCGATCTCCTCCTCGCTCACCTCGCGCCTGAAGAGCTCGGGCTCGACCGACTGCGGCGCGATGAAGATGTCATCGTCGTGGCCTCGGATCCGGGCGACGAACCGCCGCACGTGCTCGCCGTACGCGACGACCGCATCGGCGTCGCGATAGATCTGGCGGGTGATGGGAAGCGCGAGCGCGTGCGTGAGCGAGCGCGGCTGGGCCCAGACCGAGGCCCAGAGGACAAACGGCCGCCGGTGGCGGCGCGCGCCCAGGTAGGCGGCCGGGAGGATCGAGCCACCCGCGTATGGGGCGATCACCGCCTCGTAGCCGCGGGCTACCTCGAACGCCGCGCGCGGGCCGTGAATCCGCCGCGCGGGGAACGGCGCCGCGTCGAGCGCGGCGTCGAGGCCCGCGAACCACGGCGGCAGGTAGCGGTCGACGCCGCCGTAGCAGAGCACCTCGATGCCCTGCTCGGCGGCTAGGCGCTCGTAGAGCGGCACCCGGTAGGGCACCGGGTGGTTGGTCAGCAGCGCGATCGCCATCGGCCGAGATGATGGCGCCTTGGCGCCGCGCGGCCGTCTGACCCGCGTGCGACTGGCAGAATCGGGCGCCCGCAACCGGCCGCCGACCGCTGGCAGAATCGACGCGCTCGGCGCCGGTCCCGGGCGCCCCGCCCATGCGAATCCTGCTGCTGCACAACCGCTACCGATCGGAGGGAGGCGAGGAGCGCGTCGTCGCCGATCTGCAGGCGCTGCTCGCCGCGAAGGGACATGCGGTCGCGCTGCTCGAGCGCCGCAGTGCCGGCGTCGGCAGCCTGACCGCGGCGCGCGCGCTGATCGGCGGCGGCGCGAGCCCCGATGAGGTCGCGCAGGCCGTCCGCGCGCTCCGCGCCGACGTCGTGCACGCCCACAACCTGCACCCGCTGTTCGGGTGGCGGGCGCTCGCGGCGGCCCGTGCGGCGGGGGCGCGGACGGTGCTGCACCTGCACAACTTCAGGCTCTTCTGCGCGATCGGGGTCGCCTACCGCGCCGGCGCGCCGTGCTTTCGCTGCCGCGGGACCGACACGCTGCCGGGCTTGAGGCTCAACTGCCGCGGATCTGTCGGCGAGTCCGCCGCGTACGCCCTCGGGCTCCACCGCCAGCAGCCACACCTGTTCGAGCACGCCGACCGGCTCGTGGCGGTCAGCGAGGCGACGCTGCGGCGGCTCGTCGACCTCGGCCTCCCCAGCGAGCGAACGAGCGTCCTGACGAACTTCGTTCGGGCCGCAGGGTTCGCAACCGAGTCGCGCGCCGCAGACGGGTGCCATGCGCTCGTCAGCGGCCGGCTCGTGCAGGAGAAGGGCTTTGACACCGCGGTCGCGGCCGCGCGCGCAGCCGGCGTGCCGCTCGTGGTGGCCGGAGAGGGACCCGACGCCCCGCGGCTGCGCGCCCTCGCCGCCGGCGCTGAGGTGCGCTTTGCCGGATGGGTTTCGCCGCAGGAGCTCGCCCAGCTGCGCGCCCAGGCCGCGGTCGTGCTGGTCCCGTCGCGCTCGGACGAGGCATGTCCCTACGCGGCTCTCGATGCGCTCGCCGCGGGCGTGCCGGTGCTCGCCAGCGACCGCGGCGGCCTGCCCGAGCTCGTCGCTGCAGACAACATCCTGCCGCCGGGAGAGACAGGGCCCTGGAGCCGGCGGCTCGCCGCCCTCTGGACCGACCGGCAGGCGCGCCAGGCGGTCGGCGAAGCGGCGCTCGAAACCGCACGCGTACGGTTCTCGCAGGACGCCTACTACGAGCGCCTGATCAAGATCTACGGCGGCTGAGCCGGCGAATCCGATCGCGCCTGGGCGGATCGATCCGCCCGGCTGAGTCAGCCGATCCGCCCGGCTGAGTCAGCCGATCCGCGCGCCCGGCTCGGCGCCGCGGTCGGGCCGCAGCAGGACGACACCCCGCTCCTCGTCGAGCGCGCCGAGCACGAGCACCTCAGAGAAGAACGGCCCGATCTGCCGGGGCGGGAAGTTGACGACCCCGACGACGAGCGTGTCCTGCAGCTCCTCCGGGGAATAGTGCGTGATCTGCGCCGAGGACCGCTTGACCCCGATCTTGGGCCCGAAATCGATCGTCAGCTTCCACGCGGGCTTGCGCGCCTCGGGAAAGTCGTCGACGGCGGTGACCCGGCCGACACGCATGTCGACCGCCAAGAACTGCTCGAACTCGATCAAGCCGCGGTTACCCGGGTCCAGCGGACTGAGCAGCGCGCTCGGGGAGGCCTCATGCCGGCGGCGGCGTCGAAGGCGGCGTGTTGATCGGCGCTCCCGGATCGTGGGCCGGCGGCGACGGCGGGTTGTCGGGCGGCGGCGGACCGGCCGTCGGCGGCGTGGTGGGCGGCGGCGTGGTGGGCGGGGGCGGCGAGGTCGGCGGGGTCGTCACGGGCGTCGTCGTCGGCGGCGGGGTAGTCACCGGGGATGTGGTCGTCGGCGGGGTCCCGCTGCCGGTCGGATCGGTGCTCGTCGTGTCGGTCGGCAGATCGCTGGTCGTCTGCGCGGCTGTCGGCGTGGTCGTCGCCGGCTCCGTGCTCGTCGGGCTGATCGCACCGGGCGCGGTGCTCGTCGGCGCCATCACGGTCGGATCCTGCTGGGTCTGCTCGCGACCTGCCGGCAGTGTCTTCGAGCTCGTCTCCTGGGTCGAAGACGTCGGCGCGGTCGCGGTGGTGCTCGTCGCCGCGCTGGCCGAGGTCGCCGTCTGAGCGGACTTCTGCGTCGTCGCCGGCTTGCTCGACGTCGATGCCTTGGTCGTGGGCTTCGTGCTCGCAGCCGCCGATGCGGTGGCGTCGTGCTTGGGCTGCTGGCTCGAGCGGCGCTCAGGCTGGGAGCTGACCGGGGTCAGCGCCGCCTGCTGGGCGGGCGAGGCTGCGGGCTCCACGGCCGCGATCGCGGTTCGGCGGTGGTGGACACGGGTCGCGCTGTGATCGGCCTCTACCGCGCCCGCGGTGACGAGCGCTGCCGCCGCCAGCCCGGCTGCCGCCTTGGTCGCGATCGCTCCGAGGCCGGCCGAGATGAATCCGGTCGAGCTCGCCGCGACGCCCGTGCCGGCCAGCGCCGCGCCTCCGGCGCCCGCCCCGGCGGCACCGGCACCCGCGGCGCCGGCTCCCGCGGAACCCGCGGCCGCGCTCGAGCCCGCGCCGGCCGCCGTCGCGCCCGAACCGGCGCCGGCCGAGTGACCCAGGTGCACTAGCGCAAGCTTCTTCAGGATCACGAGCGGGCCGATCGGCATCAGCGCCGCGAGTGCCTTGTTGGTCTCCTTGAGCTGGCCGCGGAAGACGGTGCAGCGCTCGCAGGCCCGAAGGTGGCGGCGCACGAGCGGGCTCGGCCGGCGGCGCAGGCCCTCGGCGATTTCTCCCAGCTCGATCCGGACCTCGTCACAGGACAGCAGGCGCGCCTCGGCCGCCTCGGCGAGCGAGACGCGCGCGCGCACGAGCAGGGACTTGACGCTCGGGACGGTCGTCTCCATTGCCTCGGCGATCTGCTCGTAGGAGAGCGCGTCCATCTCGCGCAGGACGAGCGCGGTCTTCTGCGTCTCGGGCAGCTCGTGGATGTCGCCGACCAGGAGCCTGAACTCCTCGCGTTCGTGGACCTTGTCGGCAGTGCTGGCGCCGTTTTCTGAGAAGTGCATGTCCATCGAGTCGACGCCGATCGCCTGGATCCGCCGCAGGTGGTTGAGACTGCGGTTGCGAGCGATCCGATACAGCCACGGACGAACGTTGATCGGGCGGTCGTCGGCGAGGATCGCGTTGAAGGCCGCGGTCATGACCTCCTGCATCACGTCCTCGGCATCCTCGCGCGAGCCCAGCAGGTGGCGGCAGAAGGCCAGTAGCCGCGACTCATACCGCGAAAGCAGCACCTCAAACGCGGCCGTATTGCCCTTTCGCAGGTACGCGATCAGGCGCTCATCAGACTGGAGCCGCAGTAGCGGCGACCGCCCGTGAAGGCTGATCCCGCCGGAATATTTCAGTGCAGAGACTTCCATCCGGGCGTGGAGGTCGCGACTCCCCTGTCAGTCGCTCACGACACCGTAGCAGCGAAAAAGTTGCGGTTAATAAGAGGATTGGTCACAGTCTCAGCAGGGCAGAAAGGCCGCAACGTAAGGCGAGCGTGATCCTTGGTCGGGATGCTGAGACGGCACGGACGGCGGGGAAGTACCCGGGGAGGGACTCGAACCCTCATGCCACAAAGGGCAGTCGCTCTTAAGGCGACCGTGTCTGACCAGATTCCACCACCCGGGCGGGACTGCCGTGGACGCTAGCGACTTAGGCTGCGCACGCCAAGAGCCAGGGGTGGGTGCAAGCGCGCTGACGTGCCCAAAACGCCCGTCACGTCACAAGTTCCTAATTGACAGTGTATTGGGGCCCTTGGTAGCGTCGAGCGCAAGCTTCGTCCAGAGCGGACCGTCTGCCTAGCGCGGAGGAGGAGCGCAAAGCGGTGCGGAACTCAACAATCATCGGCCGGATTGCCGCCGTCTCGGCCCTTGCGGTGGCGCTGATCGCCGTCGGCGTGATCCTGCTGTCGAGCGGATCGGGCTACCAGGTGCGGGCGATCTTCCAGAATGCCAGCCAGATCGTCACGGGCGACCTGGTCGAGGTCGCCGGTAACAAGATCGGGACTGTCTCGAACATCGCGCTGACTGGAAACGGCCAAGCCCAGCTGACGCTCAAGGTCTCCAACGGCGCCTTCAATCCGCTGCGCGAGGGAACGACCGCGACGGTCCGATCGGTGTCGCTGTCGGGAATCGCCAACCGCTACGTCGACCTCCGCGTCGGGCCGCCGAACAGGCCCGCGATCGCCAACGACGGCGTCATCCCGGAGACCGACACGACCTCCGCGGTCGACCTCGACCAGCTCTTCAACGCGCTCAACGGCCCGACCCGCAAGGGCCTTCAGAACGTGTTCCTCGGGTCCGCGTCGCAGTACGCGGGCGAGGGCAAGGTCGCCCGCGCGGCGTGGGCATATCTGAACCCCGCCGTCGCCGCCAGCAGCATGCTGTTCCACGAGATCAACCGCAACACGGGCCAGTTCAAGAGCTTCCTCGTCAAGACCAGCGGGCTCGTGACCAACGTCGCGCGACGGAGCGCCGATCTGACGGGTCTGGTCGGGCACCTGTCGACGACGACCGGCGCGCTCGCCGCTGAGCGCGTCCCGCTCGGCGAGTCGCTGCGCGAGCTGCCCGGCTTCATGCGACTCGCGAACACGACGTTCGTGAACCTCCGCAGCGCGCTCGACGACCTGACGCCGCTGGTCAACGCGACCAAGCCGGTCGCGCCGAAGCTCGAGAAGCTCCTGCTGGCGCTGCGGCCGCTCGCGCAGGAGTCGGTTCCGACCGTTCAAGACCTGTCACAGATCGTCCATCGGCCGGGGCCGAACAACGACCTGACGGACCTGACCCGGCTTGGCGTGCCACTCGCGAACGCGACCGTCCGCAAGATCAGGGCCAACGGCAAGGTGCGGCCGGGAGCGTTCCCACAGACGGTCACCGCGCTCAACGACTCGACCCCGGAGCTCGCCGTCGCGCGTCCTTACGCGGTCGATCTGACCGGGTGGTTCGAGGGCTACACGCACCCGGGGATCGAGGACGCCAACGGCGGCTCGAGCCGGATCGCGCCGGTGGTCGGCATCGGCTCGATCGAGAACGGAGCGCTCAACATCCTGCCGCCGTTCGCCGACCCCGCGCTGCGGTTCCCGTTCGCGTTCGGGACCAACGGCCACAACGGGCTGCTGACGATCGAGCAGGGGGACCGCTGCCCGGGCTCAATGGAACGCGGCGCCGTGTTCTTCCCCGAGAGCGGCTTCCCCTGTAACCCGAACCAGGTTCCGACCGGCAAATGAAGCGGATCCTCGCCAGCGCCGCCGTCCTGCTCGCCGTCACCGGGTTCATCTTCGTCGCCGGCGGCGCGTCGAACGGCAGCGCCCAGGGGACCTACAAGATCGAGCTCGACAACGCCTTCGGGCTTGTGACCGGAGCCGACTTCAAGGTCGCCGGCGTCCCGGCCGGCACGATCAGCGCGATCAACCTCGACCAGAAGACGCTCCATGCAGTGGTCACGATCGACGTGACGCGCGGCGGCTTTGGCCAGTTCCACACGAGCGCGTTCTGTCAGACGCGCCCGGAGTCGCTGATCGGCGAGTACTACATCGACTGCAATCCCGGCACGTCGGGGCCGGTGCTCAAGGCCGGCAGCACGATTCCCGTCTCGCACACCCAGTCGACGATCCCCGCCGACCTGCTCCAGGACGTCATGCGGCTGCCGTATCGCGAGCGCTTCACGCTGATCGTCAACGAGCTCGGCGCGGCCGCCGCGGGGCGCTCGGACGACCTCGAGGCGGCGCTTCACCGCGCGGTTCCGGCGCTGGACGAGACCGACAACCTCCTGCACCTGCTCGCCAACGACTCGGACACGCTCAAGGCGCTGACGACCGACGCGAACACGGTCATCACCGCGCTCGCCAACAACCGCAAGCAGGTGCAGCGCTTCATCGTCGAGGCCAATCGGACGTCGACGGCGACCGCGACCCAGTCCGGAAACCTGCAGCTCACGCTCCAGAAGCTCCCCGGCCTGCTCGCGCAGCTGCGCCCGACGATGGCGAAGCTCGGGACGACCGTGACCACGTATGAGCCGGTGCTGAGCAACCTCGACGAGGCGTCCGGGCAGCTGGACCGTCTGTTCACCAACCTGCCGCCGTTCTCGCGCTCGGCGACGCCGGCGATCAAGTCACTCGGCCAGGCGTCGGTGACCGGCAAGCAGGCGGTGCAGGCGGCAACGCCGACGGTCGCGGCGCTGAACCGGTTCGCGCAGCCGACGCCGGAGCTCGCGAAGAACCTCTCGATCGTGCTCGGAGACCTCGACACGCAGAGTCGGGCGGTCGAGCGCGACCCGCGCAGCCCCGGCGGCCGTGGCTTCAGCGGCCTGCAGGCGCTGCTCGGCTACGTCTTCAACCAGGCGCTCGCGATCAACACCTTCGGACCGTTCGGCCACGTGCTCGCCGTCGACGCCTTCTTCTCCAAGATGTGCTCGCCGTACGCGACGCCGGCGACGGTCGCGATGGCGCTCAAGGCCTTCGGCCCGAAGTACCGCCAGTGCTACGCGTGGCTCGGCCCCAACCAGCCCGGCGTCAACGAGACCGACCCGACCGATCCGAGCGCCGCGGTCCCCGATCCCGGCGGCGCGCCCCCGGGCGAGCGCGGCCCCGTGACCGACGCGGCGAGGCTGACCGCCGCCGACGTGACGGGGCAGCATGAGGCCGCGCAGCAGGCGACGACCAAGACCAAGCCGCCGGCGCCCAGCCACAAGCGGTCGCAGGCGACGTCCACGAACCGCGTGCACTCCACACCCTCGACGTCGGCCGCCGGGCCGTCGGGCTCGGCCCCGACCGCCCCGGGCTCGGCCCCGACCGGCCCAGGCTCGGATCCGACCGGCTCGGGCTCGGATCCGACCGGCTCGGGCTCGGCCGCGAGCGCCCCGGGCTCGGCCCCGACCGGCTCGGGCGCATCGGGTCAGGCGCAGCGCCTTCTCAACTACCTGCTCGCACCATGACCGTCACCAGCGAGCCACCCCCCGCCTCGCCTTCGCCGCCCGGCGGCAACAGAGGGCGGCCGGCCCGGCGCCAGCAATCGGCGCTCGCCAACCCGGTGCTGATCGGCGCGGTCACCGTGCTCGTGATCCTGCTCGCGGTGTTCCTCGCCTACAACGCGAACAACGGTCTGCCGTTCGTGCCGACGCGCGAGCTCAACGTCGACATCGCGAGCGGCTCGGATCTGGTGCCCGGTGACGAGGTGCGCGAGGGCGGCTTCCGGATCGGGCTCGTGTCGGCGATGGAGCCGACCGTGCTCACGTCGGGCCAGGTCGCGGCGAACCTGACGCTGAAGCTCGATCAGGCCCACGGCAAGGTGCCGATCGACTCGACGGCGACGATCGCCAGCCGCTCGGCGCTCGGGCTCAAGTACGTCAACCTGCACCGCGGTACGTCCAAGCAGGTGTTCGCCGACGGGGGCACGATGCCGATCACCCAGACCCACGTGCCGGTCCAGTTCGAGGACATCTTCGAGATGTTCGACGCCAAGACCCGGCGCGCGATCCAGCACAATCTCGTCGGCTTCGGGAACACGCTCGCCGCTCGTGGCTCGGCGCTCAACGACACGATCGCGAGCTTGCCGCGGCTGCTGCTCTACCTGCGGCCCGTGGCCCAGTACCTCGCCGCGCCGAGCACCGAGCTAACGCGCTTCCTGCGCTCCGCGCAGGGCTTCATGGGGACGGTGGCGCCGATCGCGCCGGTCGCCGCGAAGCTCTTCACCGAGATGGCGACGACGTTCGCCGCGATCTCGAACGACCCCGCCGCGCTCGAGGCGACGATCCGCGAGTCGCCGTCGACGATCGACGTCACGACCAACTCGCTCAAGGTCCAGCAGCCGTTCCTGGACAACCTCAACACGCTCGGCCAGGAGCTGACGCCGGCAACGGCCGAGCTCAAGTCCGCGCTGCCGGTGATCAACCCGGCGATCGAGGCCGGGACGAAGACGCTCGCGCGCACCCCGGAGCTCAACGCGAATCTCCAGCAGGTGATGAATGCACTCAAGAACCTGTCGCTGGCGCCCGGCACCAACATGGCGATCAACGCGCTGACGAGCACCGTCTCGACGCTGAACCCGATGGTCAAGTACCTCGGCCCCTACCAGACCGTCTGCAACGACTGGAACTACTTCTGGACGTATCTGTCCGAGCACATCTCCGAGCAGACGAGCTTCGGCTTCGCGCAGCGGGTGCTGATCAATCTCGGCAACCCGGCGCAGCCCAACAACGTCGGTCAGCAGGGCGCGGTCACGCCCGTCAACGGCGGCGGCACCGACTCGCTGCTGACGGGCGGCAACGAGTTCCTGCACGCCCAGGCCTACGGAGCGGCGATCGACAGCGCCGGCAACGCCGACTGCGAGACCGGCCAGCGCGGCTACGTCAAGAAGCTCAACTTCTTTGACCCGCAGGGCCGCAACCTCGCGCTCGACGCGCACACGCCGGGCAATCAGGGCGCGACCTTCACGGGGCGCACGCGCGTCCCCAAGGGCGAGACGTTCAGCCGCAACCCGCTCACCGGTCCCCAGCTGCCGAAGGTGCCGGGTAACTCATGAGACGACGCAAGCGCCGCCCGCGCAACGGAATCAGCACCTTCAAGGCGGGCCTGATCGGGATCGTCCTGATCGTCGCGTTCTCGTATGCGGTCTACACGAAGTTCGCCAACCCGTTCGCGAGCCCGTACACGATCCACGCGACCTTCTCGAGCGCGAACGGGCTGCAGTCGGGGTCGCTCGTGCGAATCGCCGGCGTCGACGTCGGCAAGGTCACCGGCATCTCGCTCGAGCCCGGCTGCCACTCGGCGTACAAGAACCCGGCCGCGTGCCGGGCGGCCGATGTGACGATGGAGATCAGCAACAACGGCCTGCCGCTGCACAGGGACGCGACCTTCGCGATCCGCCCGCGGATCTTCCTCGAGGGCAACTTCTTCGTCGACGTAAGCCCCGGCACCCCGTCGGCGCCGATCGCCCCGAGCGGTCACACGTTCCCGATCCAGCAGGGCGTCGAGCCGGTGCAGCTCGACCAGGTCCTCACCGCCCTTGACTCCAACACGCGCCACAACCTCCAGACGCTGATCCAGCAGTACGGCAAGGCCGTCAAGACCGGCGGCCCCGCATACAACCGCTCGATCCAGTTCTGGCTGCCGGCCTACAAGTACACCTCGCTGGTCGCCCACGACGCGCTCGGGATCCAGCCCAACGACCTCTCGAACTACATCGCGGCGCAGGGCAGGGTCGCGGGCGCGCTCAACGCGCACCCCGAGGATCTGCGCAACCTGATCACGAACTTCAACACGACCGCGAACGCGTTCGCGCGCGAGGACACGGCGCTGCGCAACACCGTGATCGAGCTGCCGCGGACGCTGTCGGCCGCGATACCCGCCTTCAACGCGCTCAACGCCGCCTTCCCGCCGCTTCGCGAGCTCGCGGTGACGCTGCTGCCGGGCGTCAAGTCGACCGGGCCGACGATCGACGCGACGCTGCCGTTCATCGCCCAGCTGCGGCTGCTCGTCCAGCCGTCCGAGCTGCAGGGGTTGACCAAGGACCTGCGTCCGACCATCCCGGCGCTCGCGCGGCTGACCAACGAGACGATCCCACTGATGCGCAACGAGGTCCGGCCGGCCTCGAGCTGCGTCGCGAACGTGATCTTCCCGTGGTCGCAGCTCACGGTCCCCGACTCGCACTTCAACGCTTCGAACGGGTTCCCGCCGCGCAAGGTGTTCGTCGAGGCGGTCGACTACCTACCGGGCCTCGCCGGGGAGTCGCGCAACTTCGACGCCAACGGCCCCTACATCCGCGTGCTCGGGGCCGGCGGCACGCTGACCTACTCGCTGCAGCCGGGGCTGTTCGGCCAGTCGCTGGCGCCGCTCGACGCGGTCCAGCCGCAGCTGCCTCCCAACGGCAAGCGCCCGCCGTATGAGCCCAAGGTGCCGTGCGAGACGCAGCCGCCGATCACCAACCTGTCGGCACCGGCGAGCGGCCCGATCCACCAGGTCGGCGGCGGCTCGCCCCTGCCGACCCTCCCGAGCCTGCCGCTCAGCGAGCGCAAGGCGGTCGTCAACAACGCGCTCAAGGTCGTCGACGCGTCCGCGCGTACGGCCGGTCTCAAGGTCCATCTCCCGAAGGGTCTGCCGTAGCGATGAAGCGCGCGATCAAGACCCATGCGATGGACGTCGCGGCGATCGTCGCGCTGCTGATCCTGTCGCTCGCGGTCGCGGGCTACGTGCTCAACCACGAGCGCCTGCGGTTCCCATTCATCCAGGCATCGCCGTTCACGATCAACGCCGAGTTCTCGACCGCGCAGGCGGTGACCCCTGGCCAGGGTCAGTCGGTCCGGGTCTCCGGCGTCCAGATCGGACAGGTCGGCGGCGTCAGGCTCAATGACGGGATCGCGACCGTCCAGATGCAGATCGACCCCAAGTACAAGAATCTGATCCACACCAACTGGACCGCGCTGCTGCGGCCCAAGACGGCGCTCAAGGACATGTTCATCGAGCTCGCGCCGGGGCAGGGCAGCGCCCCGGTCGCGAAGCCCGGGTACACGATCCCGGTCTCGAACACCAACCCCGACATCGATGTCGACGAGATCCTCTCCTCGCTCGACGCCGACACGCGCAGCTACCTGCAACTGCTCGTCAACGGCGCCGGGCTCGGGCTCAAGCACAACGGCGGCTCCGAGCTCGCCCAGGTGCTCGAGCGCTTCGAGCCCACCCACCGCGACCTCGCGCGGGTCAACGAGGCCGTCGGGTCCCGCGGGCGGGACCTGCGCCGGCTCGTCAACTCGCTGCAGCGCCTCAACACTGCGCTGGCCTCCAACCAGACCCAGATCACTCAGCTCGTCGTCTCCAGTGACAGCGTGTTCCACGCGTTCGCGTCCGAGGACGGCAACATCTCGCGCGCGCTGGTCGATCTCCCGCCCACGCTGCGCCAGACGACCGCGACGCTGCAGAAGGTCCAGACGTTCGCCAACCTGCTCGGCCCGACGTCGCGCAACCTGCTGCCCGCGGCGCAGGCGCTCCCGGCCGCCAACGCCGCGCTCGTCTCGCTCGCCAAGCCGAGCACCCCGATCGTCCGTGACCAGATCCGACCGTTCGTGGTCGCTGCCCGGCCCCTCGTCCGCCAGCTCAAGCCGGCCGCGATCAACCTGGCCGACGCGACCCCGAACCTGAGCAAGTCGTTCGTGGTCGTCAACCACCTCGCCAACATGCTCGGCTACAGCCCGGGCGGTGCCCAGCACGGCTACCTGTGGTGGCTGGCGTGGCTTGACCACAACGCGCGCACCGTGTTCTCGATTCAGGACGCCAACGGCGTGCTGCGGCCACTGTTCCTGCAGGCGAGCTGCGCGTCGCTGAACCAGATCGCGCAGGGGCTCGCGGGTTCGGCGCTGCTGCTGAACCTGACCCCGATCCTGTCTGACGCGAACCTGTGCCCGCCGCAGGACACCGCCGGCGGCCTGCTCGGCAGCCTCTCGAAGCGCGGCCCGGGCGGCGCGTCCAAGACCCCGACCACCGCCAAGCCCTGATGCATACCGGAAGCCCTTCAGTCGGCAAGGTCGTGACGATGGTCCTGTTCACGCTCTCGTGCGTCGGCCTGCTGCTGTTCCTGTGGCTCTCGTTCGGGGGCACGATCCCGTTCGCCGCGCAGGGATACCGCTTCCGGGTCTCGTTCCCCAACGCGGCGCAGCTCGCCGATCAGGCGGACGTCCGGATCGCCGGCGTGTCGGTCGGCAAGGTGCTCTCCAAGTCGCTGGACCCGCAGGGCAACCGGACGGTCGCGACGATCCAGATGGACAACCAGTTCGCGCCGGTGCATAGGGACGCGCGCGCGATCCTGCGCACGAAGACGATCCTCGGCGAGACCTACGTCGAGCTCTCGCCCGGGACGCCCCACAGCCCGACGATCCCCGATGGCGGGATGCTCGCGCGCAGCAACGTCCAGCCGGCGGTGCAGCTCGACCAGATCTTCGACGCGCTCGACCCGCGCACGCGCGCGGCGTTCAGACAGTGGCAGCAGGAACTCGCCCAGGCCGTTCGCGGCAACGGCCAGAACCTCAACAACGTGCTCGGCAACCTGCCGGCGTTCGCGGCCGACTCGACTGATCTGCTCCAGGTTCTCGATGTCGAGCACACGGCGACCGTCAACCTGGTCCGCAACGCCGGGACCGTGTTCGGGGCGCTCAACCACAACCAGTCCGCGCTGCGAAACCTGATCACCAGCGGCGAGCAGACGTTCGCCACGACCGCCGCCAACAACAACTCGATCATCCAGACCTTCCACGTCTTCCCGACGTTCCTGGACGAGACCAAGCAGACGATGGCGCGGCTGCAGACCTTCGCGCTGAACACCAATCCGCTGATCACCGAGCTTCAGCCGGTCGCGAAGAATCTCGGCCCGACCCTGCACTCGGTCAAGGTCCTGTCCCCCGACCTCGAGTCGCTGTTCACGAACCTCGGGCCGTTGATCACCGCCTCGAAGACGGGACTGCCGGCGATCCGCGACGTCCTCAACGGCACCACGCCGCTGCTCGGGGCGGTCGGCCCCTTCCTGTCGCAGCTCAACCCGGTGCTGACCTGGCTGTCGCTGCACCAGCAGCTGATTTCGGACTTCATCTCCAACGGCGCGACCGGAATCGCGGCGAGGACGACGTCTTTCAGCGGCAACGGCACGGGGCACTACCTGCGCCAGTTCGGGCCCGTCGGCGCCGAGACGCTCTCGTTCGCGACCAACCGCGACAGCGACAACCGCGGCAACACCTACCCGCCGCCGCTGTGGCTCGCGGATCCGCAGTCGTTCAGCGCCGGCGGCAGGTTCCCGGGCAGCTTCGCGCTCCCGTCATGGGACTGCAACAACACCGGCGCGCCGGGCAACGGCGAGAAGGCCGCGGGCACGACCCCGCCGTCGATGTTCACCCAGGGCCAGCAGGCGTGCTGGGTCGCGCCACCGCTCGGGGCGCTGATCGGCCAGCCGAACAGGTTCCCGCACATCCTCCCGGCGCACTATTCGAGCAAGTGACGCGGCGCCGCGATGTGACACCAGATGGGGCGCCGTCGCGGAGCCGGCGGGGAGCGTTACGCCGGGGTCGCGACCGAGTCCTGCTCAGCCGCTTGGCCGCCCTCGCTGAGCGCGAGGATCGACAGCAGCGTGTCGGCGAGGGCGCGGTCGCCGCTGCTGCGCAGGCCGGCCCGCGCGCCCTGCGGTGAGAGCGCCTCAATCCACGCCTCCGATGAGCCGCGGATCTCCGCGTCGGCCTTGCCCTGCTCGCGTTCGGAGATCTCGGCCGAGCCCGGGGCGAGCGTGATCATGTACGACATCGGCGTGTCGCCGTTGCCGTCGGAGACCGTCAGCTCGACCGTCCCGCGCGTGCTGCTGCTCGAGTTCACGAGTCCCGGGATCAGGCGGAAGATCGCACCGAGGTCCACCCGTTCGGAGGGCCGCGGCGGCCCCCACGCCCACTCGTATCCCCACCGGGCGAGCTCGCCGAGCACCGGCGCCAGCTCGCGCGCGCGTTCGGTCAGCTCGTAGTCGACGCGGGGCGGGACCTCGCGGTAGCGCTGGCGGGTGAGCATCCCGTCGGCGACCATCCGGTTCAGCCGCGAGCGCAGCTGCTCGGTCGAGATCCCGGGCAGCACGCGCTGCAACTCGACGAACCGCCGGGGACCCGAGACGAGGTCACGGATGATCAGCAGCGTCCACTTGTCGCCCACCAGATCGAGCGCCCGAGCGTCCGGCGACCACTGATCGTAGGGGTGACGCTTTGGCGGGGGTACGTGCGGAATTCTCTTGGTCCCTTCGTTGAAGACGGTGCCCACCGACCGAGTTCCGGCGGACCGGATTCTAGCTCGTCTCCTGTTTTTGCGCCAGTTTTCGTTGAATCTGTCGTTTCAGGTAGTCGATGGGAGATTTGATCTACCTCGACACACGACGCAAGGCGCGTTTTCGGCCGTCCGAGCCGCTCCGGGCGACGTTTTTCTTCGACCTCGCATGCCCGTTGTCATACCTCGTGGCTGAGCGGATCGAGCGCACGCTCGGCGACGCCCAGTGGGTCCCGATCGCGGGGGCGTCACTCGTCGTCCGCGCTGGCGCGATCGAGCTCGCGGCGCTCCGTGGCCAGGCCGAGCGGCGTGCCCGGCAGCTGCGGCTGCCGCTCGTGTGGCCCGACCGGTTCCCGGCCGGCGTGCCCTGCGCGCTGCGCGCCGCGGCCTTCGCGGCGGAGGTCGGCGCCGGCGCGAGCTTTGCGCTGGCGGCGAGCCGGCTGGCGTTCTGCGGTGGCTTCGATCTCGACTATCCCGAGACGATCGCCGAGGCGGCGGCGGCCGCCGGCGTGCCGCTCGACGGATGCCTCGAAGCGGCCGGTGACGAGAGTCAGGACGAGCCGCTGCTGATCGCCGCCGACGCGCTGCGCGCCCGGGGTGGCGACACGGTGCCGGCGATCGACGTCGGCGGTCGGCTGTTCGCGGGCGAAGCGGGATTGCTCGCGGCGTCGTCGTCGATCCGTGCGCGCATCGGAACCGGCCCGCTCGCGCCGGCTGGCTGACGGATCCGCTCGGGGGGAGTCCAGAAATCATTTGCCGCTGGCGACGGTCCCCACTGCCAGACTGTGCGGATGGCCGATCCCCTCGATCGGGTCCCAGGCGCCCCGCCGGGCGCTCGGCCACGCGTGGGGCAGCCCGGCGTCGGGATCAAGATTCACAGACGGGTCGGATCCGCGCTGCGCCGTTTCTGGCGGATCGCGTGGGACGCGAACCTGACTGGCAACTCGGCGATGGTCGCCTACAACATGCTGCTCGGGATCATCCCGATCGCGCTGCTGGGGCTGTTCGTCGCCGGTCAGGTCCTGTCGAGCACGGCGGTTCAGCACAGCGTGATCGGTGACCTGCGCGAGGTCTTCCCGGGGACGACCGAGCAGACGCTCGACTCACTGCTGAAAGAGGTCACCAACTCGACCACGAGCACCGGCGTGCTGGCACTGATCGCGAGCCTGTGGCTCGGTTCGTCGTTCTGGGGGGCGCTCGACACCGCGTTTGCGCGGATCTACGGCTGCCCGTCGCGCCCGTGGCTCAAGCAGAAGCGCTTCGGGCTCGCGATGCTCGGCGTCGTGATCGTGTTCATGATCGCGACCGTCGCGGTCCCGACCGCGCAGAGCATCCTGCGCGCCGGCGTCAATGATCTCCCGTTCGACCTCGCGCACGTAGCGGTGTTCGTCTACGCAGGATCGCTCGCGGTCTCGATCGTGCTGCTGTTCGGCTGCCTGGCGCTGATCTACTCGCGTGTGCCCAACCGGCACATGCCCTGGCGAGCGGTGTGGCCGGGTGCGCTCGGGGCGACGCTCGCGATCGCGGTCGTCGACTACGCGTTCCCTCTCTATCTGACGAGAATTTCGACGATCGCACAGTTCGGGACGACGATCGTCTTCATCCTGATCGTGCTCGGCTGGTTCTATGTGCTCGCGATCATCATCCTGGGCGGAGGCGTGGTCAACAAGATGCGGCTGCGCTGAGCCGCACGCCGGCAGCTGCGCACGCTGTTAGCGTGCGCAGCCGTGGCGACCGAGACCGACACGCGACTGCACGGCGGCAGGCTGATCGCCCGGGCGCTGCGCGCGCAGGGAGTCACGAAGCTGTTCACGCTCTCGGGCGGTCACCTCTTCTCGATCTACGACGGCTGCCTAGCCGAGGGGATCGAGATCGTCGACGTCCGCCACGAGCAGACGGCAGGGTTCGCCGCCGAGGGCTGGGCGAAGGTGACCCGCTCACTCGGCGTGTGCGCGCTGACCGCCGGGCCGGGCGTCACCAACGGGATCAGCGCGATCGCGTCGGCGCGCGAGAACCACTCGCCGGTGCTCGTGCTCGGTGGTCGCGCGCCGGCGTTCCGTTGGGGGCAGGGCTCGCTCCAGGAGCTCGATCACATTCCGTTCGTCGCGCCGCTGGTCAAGTTTGCCGCGACGCCCGGCGACACGGGTGAGATCCCCGAGTTGCTCGCGCGCGCGATGCGCGACTCGCTGACACATCACATGGGCCCGACGTTCCTCGACTTCGCGCTCGACCACGTGTTCTCCGACGCCGACGCGCCGCCGCTTGACGCGCCGATCGCCGCGCACGATGACGGCGCCCCGGTCGATCCGAGCGAGCTCGACCGTGCCGCCGCCCTGCTGCGCGGCGCCGAAAGCCCGGTGATCATGGCCGGCAGCGGCCTCTACTGGGGCGCGGGAGAGCGCCAGCTGCTCGAACTCGCCGAGCGCCATCGCGTGCCGGTGTTCCTCAACGGCCTGGGCCGCGGGTGCGTGCCGGCCGATCACGAGCTGTTCTTCTCCCGCGCGCGCAGCGCCGGGCTCGGGCAGGCCGACGTCGCGCTCGTGATCGGAGTGCCGCTCGACTTCCGGCTCGCGTTCGGCGCCGCGTTGGATCCCGAGTGCGAGCTGATCGCGATCGACGTCGCGGCGCCCGAGCGCGAGCATCCGCGCCCCGTCAGCGCCGGACTGTACGGCGCCCTGCCGGCGACGCTCGCGGCGCTGAGCGAGGGTGCCGCCGGCGCCCCGGCGTCCGAGCGCGAGGCGTGGGTCGCTTCGCTGCGCGCGGTCGAGGATGCCAAGCGCGCCGAGGAGGCGGCCGACTGCGCCGACGAGCGCGCGCCGCTTCACCCTATGCGGATCTACGCCGAGCTCGCCCAGATGCTCGACCGCGACGCGATCATCGTCGGCGACGGCGGCGACTTCGTCTCCTATGCGGGACGCATGGTCGACTCCTATCGGCCGGGGTGCTGGCTTGATTCGGGCCCGTTCGGCTGCCTCGGCGCTGGTCCCGGCCAGGCGCTCGCCGCCAAGCTCGCCCATCCCGAGCGTCAGGTCGTGCTGCTGCTCGGGGACGGCGCGTTCGGCTTCGCGGGGATGGAGTTCGACACACTCGCGCGCCACGGCGTCGGGGTCGTGGGCGTGATCGGCAACAACGGGATCTGGGCACTCGAGAAGCATCCGATGGAGGCGATCTACGGGTACTCGGTCGCCGCCGACCTGCGACCCGGGACCCGCTACGACGTGCTCGCCGCGGCGCTGGGCTGCCACGGCGAGCTGGTGCGCGAGCCGGCGCAGCTGCGCCCGGCGCTCGAGCGCGCGTTCGGTGCCGGCGGGCCGGCGCTCGTCAACGTCCTGACGGACCCGAGCGTCGCCTACCCGCGGCGCGCGAATCTGGCCTAGAACGAAAACCGCCCGCATAAAGCGGGCGGCTTCCGATCCAGGTTTGGCCCCCTCGGGACGGGCAGGGGTACGTACCAAAAAGGGCCGGTTTTGCGTCGGTTCGGGCGGCGGGAGGCGCCGATGTCTGCGGCTACGCCCGAACCTATGTTGGGTGAGGGAACGCTTGTGCGGTCCCACCCCGCGAACATAATGATCGCTCGAGATTATGTCAGCAATCGAACATTTGTCCAGCAATGCGTAGGTTCAGTTAGCACTGCTGTCGCCGAGGCCCAGGGCAGCGCCGCGCAGGATGTCGTGTTCTGAGACTTCGACCCGGTCTAACCCGAACAGATTCAGCACCTCTCTGATGATCAGCGCCCCCGCGACGATCGTCGGCGCGCGGTCCGGATCGAGCCCGGCAACCTCGCGGCGCTGCGCCAGCGCGAGCTTGGCGAGGCGCCCGAGGATCGCCCCGGCCTCGTCGGCGGTCAGTTCGTACCCGTGGACCCGCGCGGCGTCGTAGGGCTCGAGCTCCTGGGCGATCGCGGCCAACTGGGTCGCGGTGCCGGCGACCGCGATCCCGTGTCCGACGGCCCGGCGCTGCGCCTCCGGGACGGCCGCGACGAGGATCGCGCGGACGTCATCTATCAGCGCGCGCTGCTCTGACTCGGTCGGCGGGTCGCTGTGCAGGTGGCGCTCGGTCTGACGCACGACCCCGGCTTGGGTCGAGACGTGGAATGACGCCTCCTGGCCGGCGCCGATCACCATCTCTGTCGAGCCACCGCCGATGTCGAGCACGAGCGTCGGCGTCATGTCACCCGGGTCGCGCTCGCTCGTCGCGCCGAGGTACGTGAGCGTCGCTTCCTGGTCACCGGTCAGGACGTGCGGCTCGAGGCCGTAGCGGCGCTGCACCTCGGAGGCGAACTGCGCGCCGTTGGCCGAGTCGCGGACCGCGCTCGTCAGCACGGCGACGGCGACGTCCGCGTCGAAGTGATCGATCGCCTCGCGGTACTTGTCGAGCGTCGCGAACACGCGCTGCATCCCGTCCTCGCTCAGGCGCCCGTCGGTGTCAACGCCCGCGCCGAGCCTGGTCACGGTCGTGCGCCGGTCAAGCTCCGCGCGTGACGCGGCCGTCGTGGAGCTCGGCGATCAGCAGGCGGGTTGAGTTCGAGCCGATGTCGACGACTGCCTTGCGCACGTCAGTGGACCTCGTGCGGCATCGGCCTGCCGTCGAGCGCCGCGAGCAGGTTCTCGACCGCGAGCGTCGCCATGCCCTCGCGGGCCTGGTGCGTGGCCGAGCCGATGTGGGGCGCGACGATCAGGTTCGGCGCGCTCAGCAGCGGGTCGTCGGGGGCCAGTGGCTCGGGGTCGGTCACGTCGAGCGCCGCCCCGGCGATCGTGCCGGTGACGAGCGCCTCGCGCAGCGCCTCCTGGTCGACGATCGGGCCGCGCGCCGTGTTGATCAGCATCGCAGTCGGGCGCATCTTCGCGAGCGCGTCGGCGTCGATCAGATGGTGGGTCTCGGCCGTCAGCGGGCAGTGCACCGAGACGAAGTCCGAGCTCGCGAGGAGCTCGTCGAGGCCGGCTTGGTCACGGCCGGCGTGGATCACGGTCATCTCGAACCCGGCCGCGCGGCGCGCGACGGCGCGGCCGATCCGGCCCCTGCCGATGATCCCGAGCGTCGCCCCGTGGACGTCGTAACCGAGGTACTTGTCGGGCTCCCAGGTCTGCCAGCCACCCTCGGTGACCGAGGCGATCGCGTCCGGCAGCCGCCTCGCGACCGCCAGGATCAGCGCGAACGTGAGGTCGGCGGTCGCGTCGGTCAGGACGTCGGGCGTGTTGCCGACCGGGATCTCCCGGGCGCGCGTCGCGGCGAGGTCGATGTTGTCGTAGCCGACCGCGTAGTTGGCGATCGCGCGCAGCTTCGGGCAGTGATCGAGCAGCTGTATGTCGATCCGGTCGACCAGCATCGAAAGCAGGCCCTCGGCATCGGCGGCACGCTCGGCGAGCTCGTCGGGGCTCGGCGCCGACGGCTTGCTCCAGACATCGACATCGTGCACGGCTCGCAGCCGCCCGAGCGCGGGGCCGGGAAGCTCGCGGGTGACGAAGCAGCGGGCCACGGTGCGGCGGATTATGCCCAGGCGAGGCCCGGCGGATCGGGCGGACTCTTGGAACGCTTTACTCCGCTACGGGGTCAAGCGTTCCAAGCGCCCGCTAGAACGAGCTTTCGACGACGACGTGGTTGCTCGCCGTGCTCGCCCCGCTGCGCGGACCGCGGCAGCCCGACGAGCGCGACGAGCCCGCCGACGAGCGCGAGGCCCGCGGCGACGATGAACGCGAGCTCAAACCCGCTCGTCAGCGCGGCGTGCAGGCTGTGATCGCCGCTGCTCAGCACGGCGTTGGTCTTGGCGGTCGCGATCGCGGCCAGGATCGCGAGCCCGAGCGCGCCGCCGAACAGGCGCGAGGTGTTGACCAGGCCCGAGGCGAGCCCCGCCTCGGCCGAGTCGACGCCCGAGACCGCGAGGATCGTCGCGGGCACGAACGAGAGCCCGATCCCGATCGCGACCAGCAGCGACGGCGCCAGCATCACGCTCGTGTAGGTGCCGTCGACCGACAGGCCCTTGAGCAGCAGCAGTCCGACGGTCAGGGCGGCCATCCCGGCGAGCAGCAGCGGCTTGGCGCCGATCCGGATCACGGCGCGCGAGGCGAGCGCCGACCCGAGCACGATGCAAACCGTCATCGGCAGGAACGCGAGTCCGGTCTTGATCGGCGAGTAGCCGAGCACCTGCTGGAGGTAGAGCGACAGGAAGAACCACATCCCGAACGTCGAGCCGCCGACGAGCATCACGACGATGTTCGCGGCGCTGAGCGTCCGCGACGCGTAGATCCGCAGCGGCATCAGCGGCGCGTGCGCGAAGCGCCCCTCGATCACGAGGAACACGATCAGCAGCGCAACCCCGGCGCCGATCAGTCCGAGCGTCTGCGCCGAGCCCCAGCCGGTGACGTCGGTGCGGACGATCCCGAGCACGACCAGCGACAGGCCGGCGGTCGCGCTCACCGCGCCGCGCAGGTCGAAGTCCGTCGCGCGCGAGGCATCGCGACCCTCGGCGAGCAGGCGCTGCGCGAAGAACGCCGCGGCCAACGCGATCGGGACGTTGACGAACAGGATCCAGCGCCAGCCGAGCACGTCGGTGAGGACGCCGCCGAGCAGCACGCCGGCGGCACCGCCGGCGCCGCCCATCGCGCCCCAGATGCCGACCGCGCGGTTGCGCTCGCGGCCCTCGTGGAACGTCGTCGTCAGGATCGACAGCGACGCCGGGGCGATCACCGCGCCGCCGAGTCCCTGCACCGCGCGCGCGACGATCAGCTGCAGCTGGCTGTCGGCGAGGCCGCCGGCGAGCGACGCGAGGCCAAACAGCACCAGGCCGCTGACGAACACCTTGCGCCGGCCGAGCAGGTCAGCGGCGCGCCCGCCGAGCAGCAGAAAGCCCGCGAACGTGACGGTGTACGCATTGACGACCCACTGCAGGTCGACCTCGGAGAAGCCGAGCCCGTGCCGGATCGACGGCAGCGCGACGTTCACGACCGACACGTCGAGGATCACCATGAACTGCGCCAGGCACGCCAGCAGCAGCGTCGTACGCAGGTGCCTGTGCTCGTTTTCGCGGGTTTTGGGATTCAATGAGAAATCTCTGTTGGTACGACGATCATCGTACATACTAGCCGCCCTTCTTTTTCCGTCGGTCCCTGCCTGGTTCGACGTACAACGGGAGCGCGAGGGGACATGTGAGGCGTGATCCCCGGCACCGCGTTCGGGAAGGATTCGAGCCCGGCGGCGTCACGAATACGTGAAGGGGTCTGCTGCGCGCACAGATAGGTGGACCCCACGCACAAAGGAGGACCTCCATGTCGAAACTCGCGTCACCGCGCCGGCGGGCGCTGATCGCGACGACCGCCTTCGCGTCGGCCTGCGCAGTCGCGCTCGCCGCCGCGCCCATCGTCCCGGCCCGCCCGGGGGACAGATCCGCGAAGGCATCCCCAGCCGCGTCGCCGTTCATCGCCGGCCTGCACAAGATCAGCACGCTCTCGTCGGCGGTGCCGACCAAGGGGCCGGCGAAGGGAGACGAGAACCCCTACGGCGTCGCCGTCGTGTCCAAGAGCAAGGGCTCGCTGGTTCGCGGGTCGGTGCTCGTCTCAAACTTCAACAACTCAAAGAACCAGCAGGGGACCGGCTCGAGCATCGTCGAGATCAGCCCGAGCGGCTCGCTGAAGACGTTCGCGGTCGTCCCGCGTCCGACCTCGACGGCGGCCGTCGGCTGCACGACGGCGCTCGTCTACCTCAAGCGCGGGTTCGTGATCGTCGGGACGCTGCCGGCGCCCGGCGGCAACTCGGCCAAGGCCCGTGCCGGGGCGCTGACCGTGCTCAACGCCGACGGTCATGTCGTCAGCACGATCAGGGCCGCTGACATCAACGGCCCGTGGGACATGACCGCTGTCGATCACGGCAGCACCGCCGTTCTGTTCGTCACCAACGTGCTCAACGGCACGGTCGCCGCGAAGGGCAAGGTCGTCAGGCGCGGAACCGTGGTCCGGCTCAAGCTGTCGGTGCCCCGCAAGGGCAAGCCACGGGTGCTCGCCAATACCGTGATCGCGACAGGCTTTCCCGAGCACACCGACCCGTCGGCGCTGATCATCGGTCCGACCGGCGTCGGGATGGGCCGCGGCGGGACGTTGTACGTCGCCGACTCGGCCGGCAATCGCGTCGCCGCGATCCCGCAGGCCATGACACGCACGAGCGCGCTGCGCGGCGGCGGGATGACCGTCTCCGCACGCGGATCGCTCAACGACCCGCTGGGGCTCATGATCGCGCCCAACGGCGACGTCGTGACCGCGAACGGCGGTGACGGGAAATTCGTCGAGTCGAGCCCGGCGGGCAAGCAGGTCGCGGTCCGCAACCTGATCCCCAACGGCGGCGGCGACCTGTTCGGGCTCGCGCTCGCCCCCGGCCACCACGGGATCTACTTCGTCGATGACGCTGGGAGCGGCAAGGCGGCGAACTCGCTGCAGCGGCTGCACTGACGGCCGGTAATCGGAGCCGGGCGTCGCGGGCGGTTCGCGCTCGCGGCGCTCGGCGCCGGTTACTTCGGGGGGGGGGGGGTGAGACCCGCGCCCGCGATGCGCTCAGCGCGCAGCGGCGCCGGCTGCCGATGGTGCCGGTGGAGAAGGACTACCGCTTCGAAGGACCCGATGGGGAGATCGGCCTGATCGACCTGTTCGAGGGCCGCAGCCAGCTGATCGTCGGCCACTTCATGTTCGATCCCGAGTGGGAGGACGGCTGCCCAAGCTGCTCGGCCGGCGCCGAGGAGATGTCGCGCGGCCATCTCGACCACCTGCACGCGCGCGACACGACGTTCGCGTACGTGTCCCGGGCGCCGCTTTCGAAGATCGAGGATTACCGCACGCGCCGGGGTTGGGAGGTGCCGTGGTACTCGTCGTACGGCAGCGATTTCAACTACGACTTCCACGTGACCCTCGATGAGTCGGTCGCTCCGACCGAGTACAACTACCGCTCGCAGGACGAGTTCCGCCGCTCCGGCGCCGAGTTCGAGCTCCGCGGAGAATTTCCCGGACGCTCGAGCTTCCTGCGCGACGGCGACCGCGTCTACCACACGTACTCGGTCTACGCCCGGGGGCTGGAGACGATCGGCGGCTCGTACTGCCTGCTCGACGAGACCGCGCTCGGGCGCCAGGAGGAGTGGGAGGAGCCGAAGGGGAGGGCCGCCTCGGGCCGGGGCGCGGTGCCGGACTTCTCGAGCTAGCGCTCGGTCGCGCGAAGTGAAGCCGGCGTCGCGCGCGCCAGGAGCCCGATGCCCCCGTCGAACGTCACTCCCGGGTACCAGAAGTCGGTCGTCACCGGCACGAAGCCGAGCTTCTCGTGGAGCGCCCGCGAGGCGTGGTTTCGGATGTTCGTGAAGAACCAAGCCTCGGGCGCGCGCTCGAAGATCCAGTCCAGCCGTCGCCGCGTCAGCGCTGCTCCGATCCCGCGGCGGCGGCGCGCGGAAATGACCTGGAGCCCGACGAGGTAGAAGCCCGGAGGGGAGACGTTGGCGGGAGCTTGCGCGGGCACGGCAAAGTGCATCAGGCGGCCGTACCCGGTCAGACGCCCGTCATCGGTGGAGACGAACAGGCGGCGCGTCGGCTCGGTGAAGTCCTTGCGGAACTGTCGCTCCCGTGGCTCGCGCGGCAAGCCCGCGAGGTCGCAGATATGCAACAGCGCTGCTAGGTCGGCTGATGTTGCGCTCCGGATGCCGTGCGGGTCATCCGGAGCCGACGCGGTGGACATATGAGAGGCGGTGGCTCGGGCGTCGGTCCCGTACAGATTCTGGAGATCGAGGGCGGGCAGTTGCAACGCGGCCGCCAAAGTTGATCAAATATTCAATGTCGTGATCGCCCGCCCGCTCGAGATTGAGACCCGACCGCTGCGCAACTCCTGCGCCTCGATCCCCCGGGTCGCCCTCGGGTGCGGCAACTTCGGCGGGATCGGCTCGTCGCTCGCGTGGGTCGGCCACGGCCAGAACGAGGACGAGGCGCTCGCGCTGATGGATGCCGCCTGGGAGCTCGGGCTGACCCACTTCGACACCGCCGACGCGTACGGCGCCGGTAGCAGCGAGCGGGCGATCGGGCGCTGGATCGCCTCGCGCGGGATCCGCCCGACGCTGACCACGAAGACGTTCAACCCGATGGCCGAGGGCGCCGACTCCGGGCTCGGGGCGGACCGGATCGCGCGCCAGTTCCAGACCAGCCTCGAGCGTCTCGGCGTCGACCAGGTCGAGCTCTACCTCGCCCACGAATACGACCCCGACACGCCGCTCGACGAGACGCTCGGCGCGCTCCAGGCGCTCAAGGACGCGGGTTCGATCTCGGCCTACGGGCTCAGCAACTTCGACGCCGGGCAGCTCGAGCGCGCGCGCATGGCCGGCGACCCGGTCGCTGTGCAGAACGGGTACTCGCTGCTCGAGCGCGCCGACGAGGCCGAGGTGATCGGGCTGTGCGCGACCCACGCGATCGCCTACATGGTCTTCAGCCCGCTGTGCGGCGGCTGGCTGACGGGCAAGTACGGCCGCGATCGCGGGTTCCCGGATGGCTCGCGGATGACGCAGCGCCCCGAGCCGTACGAGCACCTTCTCAACGAGCGGACGTTTGACGCGCTCGACGCGCTGAAGGCGTTCGGGGACCGCCGCGGGACCTCGATGGCCGGCGTCGCGCTCGCGTGGCTGCTCGCCGACGACCGCATCGGCCAGGTCGTGATCGGGTCTGGCCGTCCCGCACATCTCGAGCCGCTGCGCGAGGCGATCGAGCAGCCGCTTACGCCCGTAGAACGCGACGAAGTGGGGGCTATGTTCTGACCATGAGTGTCCTGATCCTCAACCACGACGATGTACACGCGGCGCTGGAACCGGAGGCGTGCGAGCGGGCGATGGCGGCGGTACTGACCGCGCACGGACGCGGCGACGCGTACTTCCCGCTGCGCTCGGTGATGATCGCTCCCGGCGCTCCGGGGTTCATGGGACTGATGCCCGCGTACTCGTCCGGCACCGGAGCCGGGGATCAGGGGGTGTTCGCGCTCAAGGCGATCTGCCTGATGCGCGGAAACCCGGCTCGCGGTCTGGATGCGCACCAGGGGATCGTGACGCTGTTTGACCACGACACCGGAGTCCCGACGGCGGTCATCAACGCATCGGCCGTGACCGAGATCCGGACCGCCGCCGTCACCGCCGTCGCGACCCGCGCATTATCCCGCGAGGACTCGGCCGTGCTCGCGATCCTCGGCGCCGGCGTCCAGGCCAAGGCCCACCTGCGCGCGTTGCGCGGCATGCGTGACTGGCGCGAGGCCCGGGTCTACGCCCCGACCGCCGAGCACGCGCAGGCCGTCGCCGACTCCGAGCCGGGCGCGACTGTGGCGCCGAGCGGGCGCGAGGCGGTCGAGGGCGCCGACGTCGTCGTCGTCGCGACGAGCGCGAGCGAGCCGGTGCTCGAGCACGCGTGGCTGGCGCCGGGCACGCACGTCAACGCCGTCGGCGCGAGCCAGCCGAGTTCGCGGGAAATCCAGGTCGCGACGGTCGCCGCCGCGGCGCTGTACTGCGACAGCCGCGAGTCGCTGCGCAACGAGGCCGGCGAGTTCATGCTCGCGATCAAGGAGGGGGCGATCGGCGGCGAGGATCACGTCCGGGGCGAGCTCGGCGAGCTGCTTGCCGGCAAGGCGCCAGGACGCGCCGACGACGACGAGCTGACGATGTTCCGCTCGCTCGGCGTCGCGGTCGAGGATCTCGCGGCCGCGCAGGTAGCCGTCGCGACCGCGCGCGAGCGCGGCATCGGAACCGAGGTCGAGCTGTGATCGCGCTCGCGGAAATCGAGGCCGCGCGCGACCGGATCGCCGATGTCGCCGTTCGCACGCCGCTCGTGCGGCTGCCGATCGACGACGCCCCCGCCGAGATCTGGTGCAAGCTCGAGACCCTGCAGCCAATTAATTCGTTCAAGATCCGCGGGGCCGCCAACGCTGTCCGCAGCGCCGCGCCGGCGGCGCGCGAGCGGGGGCTGCTGACGGCGAGCGCGGGCAACATGGCCCAGGGCGTAGCCTGGATCGGCCGCGAACTCGGCCTGCAGGCGACGATCGCGGTGCCCGAGCACGCGCCCGAGGCAAAGCTCGTCGCGATCGAGCGGCTCGGCGGACGCGTGCTCAAGGTGCCCTACGACGACTGGTGGAACGCGATCGTCACGAGCCGGATCGACGGACAGGAGGGCCTGTTCGTGCACCCGGTCGCCGACCCCGCAGTGATGGCCGGCAACGGCACGATCGGGCTCGAGATCGTCGAGGACCTGCCCGATGTCGACGCGGTCGTGATCCCGGTCGGCGGCGGCGGGCTGACGGTCGGGATCGCGAGCGCGGTCAAGGCGCTGGCGCCCGAGGCGAAGATCTACACCGCCGAGCCCGCGACCGGCGCGGCGTTGCACGCGGCGCTGGCCGCCGGCGGCCCGACCGACGTCGATTACCAGCCGTCGTTCGTCGACGGGTCCGGCAGCCGCCGGGTCCTGGACGACATGTGGCCGCGCCTCGCCGAGGTCGTCGATCACGCCGTGTCGGTGCCGATCGCCGACGCCGCGAACGCGGTCCGGACGCTCGCCGAGCGGCTGCGGGTGATCGCCGAGGGCGCCGGCGCGCTCTCGACCGCCGCCGCGCTGGCCGGCAATACCGGGTCGGGCAAGGTCGTGTGCGTCGTGTCGGGCGGCAACATCGATTTCGGGAAGCTGGCCCCGATCCTCGAAGGTTCCCGCGCATGACCGGTCCGGCCGAGCAGGCGAGTGCCGCGGGCGTCGCAGATCAGTCGGCGGCCGTCACCTACGCGAGCTACCTGGCCCTGGACGAGTTGCTCGCCGCGCAGCGCCCCACCTCTGAAGAGCACGACGAGATGCTGTTCATAATCATTCACCAGGTTTACGAGCTCTGGTTCAAGGAGCTCCTGCACGAGCTGCGATTCCTCCAGGACCGCCTTAATGCCGGTAGCAGCTCGCACGCCCTGGCGACCACGGACCGGGTGCTCGCGATCCTCAAGACAGTGGTCGGACAGATCGACGTGCTGGAGACGATGACGCCGCGCCAGTTCCTCGCGTTCCGCTCGCGGCTCGAGGCGGCCAGCGGCTTTCAGTCAGCGCAATTTCGTGAGCTGGAGGTCCTGCTCGGGCGCCGCGATGAGGGCGTCCTGGCTCAGTTTCCGGCGGGGAGTGCCGCTCACATCCGACTGGAGTCCGAACTGAGCCAACCGACCCTGTTCGACTCGCTGCTGCGGTATCTGGCCGCCAACGGCTTCGCGGTTCCCGAGCGCGCGCTCTCGCATGACCCCCGCATGGCGTGGGAGCCGTCGGGAGCGGTGCAGGGGCTGCTGATCGAGGTCTACCGGGCGGACGGCGTGCCGGCGCGGGTGTGTGAGCGGTACGTCGACATCGACGAGGGCATCCAGGAGTGGCGCTACCGCCATGTGAAGATGGTGCAGCGCACGATCGGCGACAAGCGGGGCACCGGAGGTTCAACCGGTGCTCAGTATCTGCGCGGCACCCTGTTCAGGCCGGCGTTTCCGGACCTGTGGGCGATCCGTTCAGAGCTCTGAGGGCTTCCTTCAGGCCGGGTTGCTCGCCCCGCGCTGGGCGACGTAGGCCTCGCCCGGATCCTCCACCTCGCCGCGGTGGGTGATCAGCACCGCGCGGCGCGAATGGGAGGCCACCGCCTCGGCGACGCTGCCGATCACCACGCTGGCAAGACCGGTCCGGCCGTGGGAGCCGAGCACGATAAGGCTCGCGTCGTGCTCCTCGGCGGTCTTCACGATCCCGTTCCAGATCGGCGACGACTCGATCTCGGCGCTGCGCGCGTCGAATCCCTGCGCCGCGGCCAGCTCAGCGCCCTCGGCCGCAGTCCGCCCGGCGGCGTCCCTGACCTCGGAGATCCGCGCCGCGTCGAAGTGGAGTCCGCCTGACGGCACGAACCCGACGTCGAATGGCTGCCACACGGTGACGACGAGCGCATCGCGTCCCGGCGCCAACTGACGTCCCGCCTCCTCGATCGCGAGCTTCGCGAGCTCGGAGCCGTCATAGGCGAACACGACGAGGTCACCGGAGGGGGTGCTGGGCTGGTTGCTCACGTCCGCGCCCCCTCCTCGGCGAGGGCGCGATGCGGCGCCTGACGGCGGACCGCCGCCAACAGCGGCGGCGAGTACCAGGCGGGGCCTCGGCCGTCCATGAACGCCTCGAGATCCGGCTTACGGGCCCTGGCCCCGCCGAGCGCGTAGAGCGCGACGGCGCTCAGCGCCCCGGCGACCGCGATCGCCATGCCGATCCAGAGCACGATCCCGGTTCCGGTGTTCACGTTGCCGCCGACGGTGACGGCGAAGTGCGCGAGCACGGGGGCGACCATGAACGCCGCGACCGCTCGCAGAAGCTCGACGATCGCGAACACGCGCTGCAGGTTGGCCGCCGGCAGCGAGAAGCCGGCCACGAACAGCGCGGGCGCCACGGCCGCGCCGAGCCCGACCCCGGTCAGGCCCGAGCCGATCAGCGTCAGCGCCTGCGTCGACGGGACCTGGATCCGGAACACGGCGATGCCGGCGGCGAGGAACGCCATCCCGACGAGGGGGAGGTAGTGCAGTTCCCGCCGCTTCAGAACTACGCCGAGCGCCACCGCGGTCAACAGGGCTCCGGCGAGCTCAGGCAGGAACAGCAGCCCGAGGTGCAGCGGCGAGTAATACGGCGCAAGTACGTTCGCGGTCAGGTCGGTCGCGGCGACCGAAGCGGCCGCCGCCGCGAGTGCGACGACGATCCCAGCCACCGGGATCGTGCTCGTCAGCATGCTGCGGATTGTCAGCAGGGGGTGCCGAGAGCGGTACTGGTTGACGATCAAGGTCACGATCAATGCCAGGCCGCCGGCCAGCGGGAGCAGCGTCTGGACGTCGAGGAACTTGTGTGTGGCGAGTTCCGAGGCACCGTAGAACGCGGCCACGCACCCCGATGCGGCCAGGCCGAGCGCGACCAGATCGATCGGGGCCGACTTATCGGCCGGTGGCGAATCCTCGAACGTGAGCACTGACAGGACCAGCGCCGCGAGCGAGATCGCGGCGACGACCCAGAACAGGGGGCGCCACGCGTGGGCGCTGGCCTGAATGCCGCCGATCGTCGGCCCGAGCGCGACGGCACCGAAGATGCAGACGTTCATGATCACCGCCGTCGAGCGGATCCGAGGCAGGCCGAAGCCGATCGCCAGCGGCGGCACCGCCGCGATCAGCAGCAGGCTCGTGCACAGGCCCTGCAGGATGTGGCCGACGATGAACATCGCCGGATTTTGCGCCGCGGCCGCGAGCACCGAACCGAACACGAGCAGCGCCGCGTAGCCGACCATCATCCGCCGCTGCGGCAGCAACTGGGCGAACTGGACGGCCAGGACCGTGCCGACGGCGTAACCAGCGTTCGCGAGGCCCAAGCTGAGGCTCATCGTCTGCGAGCTCATGTGGAGTTGTTCGCCGATCATCGGCGTCAGCGGTTGCAGCGCGGCCGACAGCCCCAGGTACGGCACCAGGGCGAAGATCACCATCGATGCGGCCGCCGGATAACGGCCGGCGAGCGGTCCCTGTCTCATGCCGAGCCCCCGTGCTGCCACGCCAGCCGATACGTGCTGAGCACCGAGTCCACGACTCGGCGGTCGCGCGCCGCAGACGTGGACGCGTTGAGGCGGCGACGGCGCCGCCGGGGTCGGATAGGGCTCGTGGCCGCCGTTGCGGAGTCCGCGGGGATCCGAGCGCGCAAGGGAGATGAAGAAGGTGTGTTCATGGCTAAAAGAGGTCTCGGGTCGTGGCTAAAATGTCGGGAGCTGAGTGGAGAGAGATCCGGAGGCTCCCTCCACAAACCTAGCGGAGGATACCTCCGTTTGTCAAGGGTGCGTGTACTACCGCCGGCCGCTTCACAACGAGCCGCGAGCGCGAAGACCGCCGCGTGCGCGGCGCAGCCCTAGCTGCGGGCGCCCTCGAGCCCCGCGATCAGCCGGTCGACCTCGTCGGGCGTGTTGTAGTGGATGAAGCCGATCCGGATCGCGTCGTGCTCGTAGCCCAGCCGCTTGTAGAGGTCGAGCGAGTACCACGAGTCGTGTGCCCAGACGCCGATCTGCTGCTCAGCGAGCTGGCGCGCGACCTCGGCCGCCGGGACCCCTTCGACGTTGACGAGGAAGGTCGGCACGCGGCCCTCCATCGAGGGCAGGCCGTAGACGCTCACCGCGTCGGAGATCCCCGCCAAAAAGCGCTCGCCGAGCGCGCGCTCATAGGGGACGATCGTCTCAAAGCCGCCGATCGAGTCGAGGTAGTCAAACGTCGCGTTGAGCCCCGCGAGCAGCTCGTACGGCGCGGTTCCGGTCGCGAAGCGGCGCCCGAGCGGATCCATCGGTGCCGGGCGGGCCTTGTACGGGCGCCACGTCTCGAGCACCTCGGCGCGCCCGTAGGCGATCCCGAGGTGCGGGCCGCAGAACTTATACGGCGAGCAGATCAGCACGTCGGCGTCGATCGCCCGCACGTCGATCGGCTCGTGGGCGGCGTAGTGGACCGCGTCGATCCACGCGAGCGCGCCGGCCCCGTGCGCGAGCTTGCAGACGCGCGCCGCGTCGGCGATCGTCCCGATCGCGTTCGAGGCCCACGCGAAGGCGACGACCCGCGTGCGGTCCGACAGCTTGGACTCGAGGTCATCGAAGTCGAGCGTCGTGTCTGGGTGCAGCTCGATGTGCTTGACGACGAGGTCGCGGTCACGGGCGAGCTCGAGCCACGGGGCGACGCCGCCGTCGTGGTCAGCCGACGAGACGAGGATCTCGTCACCGGCGTTGAAGTCGCGTCCCGCGGTCCGCGAGAAGGAGAAGTCCAACGAGGTCATGTTGGTGCCGAACGTGATCTCCTGCGGCTCGCACCCGAGGAAGCGCGCGGCGCCGGCCTCGGCGCGCTCGAGGATCTCCTTTACGCGGAGGCTGGTCGCGTAGCCGGCGCCCAGGTTGGCGCTCGCTTCACGCAGGGCTCGCGCGATCGCGTCACCGACCTCATCGGGGACCTGCGAACCTCCGGGAGCGTCGAGAAACGCGAACCCATCCTGGAGCGAGGAGAACCGGGATCGCACGTGGCCGAGGTCGGTGGTCTCGTTGAGCACGTCAGCCATCGCCAGCTCCTTGGTTCGGAAAGGGGTGTCGCGTCACGAGGCGTCCGCGGCCTGCCAAACCTAACGAAAAGCTAAGCAGTTCCCGGTTGCACGGCCCAGATGACGATGATTTGATCAACACTACAAAATCAGATCGAGGGGAAGGGGACCGCAGTTGAGCGTTCGCGTCAGTCGCAGTGCGCAGGCAACTTGGCAGGGCAACGTACCCGAAGGTGGCGGCCGGATCGCGCTCGGAAGTGGGGCCTATGAGGGCGCCTTCACGCTCAAGGCGCGGGTCGAGGACGTCGAGCGGGGCACCAACCCCGAGGAGCTGATCGCCGCCGCGCAGGCCGGGTGTTTCACGATGTCGCTTGCGAACCTGCTCAGCGAGGCCGGCTCGCCGCCGCGCGATCTGACGACGACGGCGCGCGTCCGGCTCGAGCAGAAGCAAGAGGGCTTTCGAATCACGCGGATCACGATCACGACGGTCGGGGACGTCCCCGGCTTTGACTCCGATCGGTTCCAGGCGCTCGCCAAGCAGGCAGAGGAGACGTGCCCGGTGTCGCTCGCGCTGGCCGGAACCGAGATCGTGGTGGAGGCGAGCCTCGCATGAGCCGCGGACCCATGCAGGCCGTTGACCGGCGCGTCGCGAATATGGGAGGGTGGCGCTCGGAGCGCGACCGGCTCGCCGCCCACAAGTGATGAAGCGCTCAACCAGGTTGGAGAACTCTTGATGCCGAGCGTCGCCGTGATCGACTCCGGCGAGGTGGAGCCCCGCGTCAACCCGCTGACGGGGCTGACCGTCCGCCCGACGCTCGGGACGCAGACGGGCTTTGACGCCCTCGAGCAAGCGGTGCTCGAGCTCGAGCCCGGACGCTCGCGCGAGGTCGCGATCGGCCCGGTTGAGGAGACGCTGTTCGTGCTCGCGGGACAGGGCTCGGTCCACGTGGCCGGCGAAGTCCACGAGCTCGAGCCCGAGGTCGGTCTCTACCTGCCGCCGGGCTCGACCTTCACACTCGAGAACCCGGGTCCTGAAGCGCTGCGACTGATCGCCGTACGAGTACCCAGTCCCGAGCCAGCTGCGCAGACCGCCGACCCGTCTGAGCCGGCGGTCTGCCGACTGGACGATCGGGACCTCGAGCAGGCGACGACCGACCGCGAGTTTCGGATCGTCGCCGACCCCGACAGCGGCCTGCGCTCGGCGACCCATTTCGTCGGCTACATTCCGACCGCGCGCGCGCCGGACCATTTCCACACTTATGACGAGGTCATCTACGTGATCGACGGCGAAGGGGTCATGCACGCCGGCGATTTTGAGCAGCGGTTAGCACCGGGAGCCTGTATCCAGCTTCCGGCGCGGACCGTTCACTGCCTCGAAAACACGGGCACGGAGCCGATGCGGGTCGTCGCCGTGTTCAGGCCCGCCGGATCCCCGGCGGCCGCGTATTACCCCGATGGAACGCCCGCGTACCAGGGCGGCAAACACGAGCAACTCAAGAGGAGGAGCTAAGACTCATGAAGGGACGAACGTTCCTAGCCGCATGGGCGCTGGTGGCGCTGATCGCGGCCGGCTGCGGCAGTAGCAGCAACAGCAGTAGCAGCAGCGCCGCCGCGAGCGCGAGCTCGAGCGGCACCGCGAACACCAATTGCAAGGCCTCGATCGCGATCGAAGGCCCGCTCACAGGTCCGGTCGCTCAGGTGGGCCTCGAGCAATTGCACTTCGCGCAGCTGGCGCTCGCGAACGACAACAAGTCGCTCGGGATCCACGTCACGATGGCTCAGGACGACACGCAGCTGACGCCGTCGATCGCGACGACGAAGACGCAGGCGATCATCGCCTCACCCGCGGTCGCCGTGATCGGGCCGTCGGGGAGCCAGGAGGTCGAGGCGGTCGGACCACTGCTCGGCAGGGCTGGGATCGCGGCCGTCACCGGCTCGGCGACCCTCCCGGCGCTCGCCAGCAGCGGCGCCAACAAGACGTTCTTCCGCGTGGTGCCCGACGACAACGTCCAGGGACCGCAGGATGCGAACTACATCGTCAACCAGCTGCACCCGAAGGGCGTGCTGATCGTCGACGACGATGAGGCCTACTCGCAGGGGATCACAAAGGTGATGATCCCGATCATGCAGAAGGCCGGAATCAAGGTCGATCACGAGACGATCAACGGCACCGACACCGGCGCGACGCTGTCGAATGCGCTCTCGTCGCTCGTCACCTCGCATCTGAACTCGAACACTCAGGTCGCGGTGCTGCCGTGGCAGGCTGCCGCCAACGCGCAGCAGTTCGGTCTCGACGCCCAGCAGCAGCACAAGAAGGTGATCCTGTTCGGTACTGACGGCACCAACTCGCCGTCGCAGTTCCACATCCCGGGCACGTACATCTCGACGTTCGGGCCGGACATCAGCGAGTCCAGCAATCCGCAGACCAAGGCGCTGGCGAGCCAGGTGACCAAGTACGGTCCGTACGGCGCCTTCGGCGTCCCGACCTATGCGGCGACGGACGTCGTGATGCGGGCGATTGCGGCAGTGTGCAAGTCAGGGCAGACGCCGAGCCGGTCAAACGTGCTGGCCGAGGTCAAGAAGACCAACATTCCGGGCGCGGACAACATCCTCGGCGTCCCGATCGCGTTCACGGCCACCGGGAACCTGGTCGGGAGTCCGGGTTACCTGTTCCACGTCAGCAGCAAGGGCAAGTACATCGAGATCCCACCCAAGTGATCGATGACGGCTCGGCCGTGATACTTCACGGCTAAGGTTCTGCGGCGCCGCCCATGACCGTGTGGGCGGCGCCGCTGCCTTGATCGTCGCCCTGGGATAGACGTGCAGGTCTTCTTCCAAACATTCGTCAACGGACTGACCACGGGGTGCGTGTACGCGCTGATCGCGCTCGGCTACACGATGGTCTACGGCATCCTGAAGCTGCTCAACTTCGCGCACGGCGACGTCTACATGGTCGGCGCGTACATCGGTTACGTCGTGCTGCAGATCTTCGGCGGCGCGCACGGCCTCTCGATCCCGGTCGTGCTGCTCCTGTTCTTCATGTTCGTCGCCGCCTCGTTCGGGTGCGGCTATCTCGGCGTCGCGATGGAGCGGTTCGCCTACCGTCCGCTGCGAAACGCGCCGAGAATCGCGCCGTTGATCACCGCGCTCGGGATCTCGTTCGTGCTCGAGAACACGATCCTGTTGCTGTTCGGCGGCTTCGTGCGCAGCTACAACACCAACGCCTACATCCCGTTCTCGACCGGGATCGAGATCGGCGGCGTCAGGATCGACCTCGTCCAGATCCTGACGATCGTCGGCAGCATCGTGATGATGTTCGGCCTGCGTGAGCTGGTCAATCGCACGACGCTCGGGAAGTCGATGCGCGCGGTCGCGTCCGACCGCGAGGCGGCCGAGATGCTCGGGATCAACGTCGACCGCACGATCGCGCTGACCTTCTTCATCGGCTCGGCGATGGCCGGCATCGCCGGCGTCATGTCCGGGCTCGCGTTCAACCAGATCACGAACACGATGGGCTTCCTCGCCGGCCTGAAGGCGTTCACCGCCGCCGTCGTCGGCGGCATCGGCAGCATCCCCGGCGCGATGATCGGCGGCATCTTCATCGGCTTGTGCGAGGCCTACAGCGCGAGCTACATCTCGAGCCGGTTCTCGGACCTGATCGTGTTTGGAATCCTTATCGTGACGATGCTGATCCGGCCCCAGGGAATCTTCGGGCAGCGGCCGCTACAGAAGGTGTGAGCGTGAGCGTCAAGCGCGAACCGCCCGACGCCGAAGCCGATCCGAGAGCCGACGAGAGCGGCGCCCCGCGCGGTTCGATCGGCGTCGACTCGTGGGTCGCGCAGTCCGGGGACCGTCGCGACGAGGGCACCGGGTGGCGACGAACAGTCGTGCAGGCCCAGGCGCGGGTGGGGTGGTGGCCGCGGCTCGCGCTAGCGGCGATCGCCGGGCTGGCGTTCGCCCAGCTGTCGACCAACGTCAACATTCAAACGGTCGCGTTCAACAGCCTCCTCTACGCGCTGCTCGCGATGGGGCTCAACATCACCGTCGGATGGTCGGGGCTGCTCGATCTCGGGTACATCGCGTCGTTCGGCTTCGGCGCCTACGGCTACGCGATCTTCTCGTCGGCCGCGCTCGGGACCGACGGCGCGGGCGGCAGCCATCTGCCGGCGATCGAGTCGATCCTGATCGTGGTCGCGGCGGCCGGCGTGGTCGGCGCGATCTTCGGCCTGATCGCGCTGCGCGTGTCCGGTGACTACTTCGCGATCGTCACGCTGTTCCTAGGCTCGGCTTTCTACGAGGTGGTCAACAACGTCGACACGGGGACGCTCGGCGGCGTCAACGGGCTGTTCGGCCTCGATCCGCTGCACAGCTTCGGCGTCACGGTCACGACCCCGCTGGGCTTGTACTACGTGGCCTTGGGGATGTGCGTCGTCGTCGCGGCGGGGTTACACCTGCTCGACACGTCCAGAACCGGGCGCGCCTGGCGCGCGCTCAACGACGATCCGCTCGCCGCCGAGGCGATGACGCTGTCGGTCGGCAAGCTCAAGGTCATGTCGTACGCCTTCTCGACGATGGTCGGCGCGCTCGCCGGAACGCTGTTCGCCGCTCAGCAGGACAACGTGTTTCCGACCAACTTCACCGCGAACATCCTGATCCTGATCTATGCCTGCCTCGTGCTCGGGGGCGTCGGGTCGATCGCCGGCGCGATCCTCGGTGGCATCGTCGTGACCGTGGCCGAGAACATGCTCGGCAGTCCGACCGATGCCGCCTACCTGTTCTACGGGCTGATCATCATTGCTCTGATCGCGAAGGTGCGCCCGTGGCACAGACTCGGCTGGGTGATCGCGGGGGTGATCGCGTTTGGCTACGCGGCGCACGCGATCGTCGAGGCGATCGCGCCAGTCGCAACGGCAGGGAGTCCGGGCAGCCCCGGATGGATCGGATCGGTGCTGAACGGATACGTGATCGTGCCCAAGAACCCGCAGAACTTCGGCAACGCGCTCTACCTCGCGCTGATCGTCGGCCTGGTCGCGATCGTGCGCCTACGCGGGATCAAGCAGCTGCTCGCCGTGATCGTCACGATCTACGTCGCGGCCTGCTGCTGGGAGTCGCGCCTGATCGTCAATCCGGCGATTACGACCCAGATCATGCTCGGCGCAATCCTGATCGTGACGATGGCCGCGCGACCGTACGGGCTTGCGGGCAAGCATCGCGTGGAGGTGGTCTGAGATGGCGCTGCTCGAGATCGAGAAGCTGTCGCTCGCGTTCGGCGGCCTGCGCGCGATCTCCGAGCTCGACCTCGAGGTCAACGACAGCGAGATCGTGAGCGTGATCGGCCCCAACGGCGCAGGCAAGTCGACGGTCTTCAACGTGATCAGCGGCATCTATGAGCCGACCGAGGGCGACATTCGTCTCGGGGGCAAGTCACTGGTCGGCAAGCGGCCGTACCGGATCGCGAGGATGGGGATCGCGCGGACGTTCCAGAGCCTGCGGCTGTTTCAGAACATGACGGTCAAGGAGAACGTCAAGACGGCGACGTACGGCAACACCAAGGCCTCGCCGCCCGAGTCGATCCTCCGCATGCCGCGCGCGCGCCGCGAGGAGCGCGAGGTCGATGCCGTCGCAACCGAGGTGCTCTCGTTCTTCGGCGAGCGGCTCGCGGGCTACCGTTGGGACCAGCCCGCCTACTCGCTCTCCTACGCCAACCGTCGCCGGCTCGAGATCGCGCGCGCGCTCGCGACGCGGCCCCGGCTGCTGATGCTCGATGAGCCGGCGGCCGGGATGAACCCCAAGGAGACGCACGAGATCACGGAGCTGATCGGACGGCTGCGCGACGAGCTGTCGCTCGCGATTCTCGTGATCGAGCACGACATGCACGTCGTCGAGGGAATCTCCGACCGAGTCGTCGCGCTGGACCACGGCGTCAAGATCACCGAGGGCTCGTTCGACTCGGTCGCGACGCATCCGGCCGTCGTCGAGGCATACATGGGCCGCGACCCCGACGAGCTCGCCGAGGCTTAGGTTCAGAGATGGCCCTCCTACACCTCGACGACGTCACGACCTACTACGGGAAGATGCGAATCCTCGAGGGGATCTCGATCGAGGTGCAGCCGGGCGAGCTCGTCTGCTTGCTGGGCGGCAACGCGTCCGGGAAATCGACGACGCTGAAGACGATCATCGGGATCGTGCGCCCGCGCAGCGGCCGCGTGATGATCGACTCCGAGGACGTGACCCGGCGCGCCGTTGCCGAGCGGATCGCGCGCGGCCTGGCGATCGTCCCCGAGAACCGGCGCCTGTTCGGCTACATGACCGTCCGCGAGAACCTCGAGCTCGGGGCGGTGCTCCGCAAGGGCGAATCGCTCGACGAGGACTTCGACCGCGTCCACACGCTGTTCCCGCGCCTGCACGAGCGCGACCAGCAACTCGCCGGCACCCTGTCAGGCGGCGAGCAGCAGATGGTCGCGATGGGCCGGGCGCTGATGTCACGCCCGCGGCTGCTCCTGATGGACGAGCCGTCGATGGGCCTGTCGCCCGCGCTCGTCCAGCAGAACTTCCGGATCATCAAAGAGGTCCACGACTCGGGCGTCGCGATCCTGGTCGTCGAGCAGAACGCGACGATGGCGCTGTCAATCGCCGACCGTGGCTACGTGCTCGCGACCGGCGAGATCGTGCTCTCGGGCACCGCCGGGGACCTGCTCGCGAGCGAAGACCTGAAGCGCGCCTACCTCGGGCGCTGACCCGTCATCCGGTGTCCGGCGCCCGCCGCGCGCCGAGGCCGGCCCCCATCGCGTCATAGAGATGCGCGGTGTCGACGTACTGCTGAAAGCCGGTCACCTTGCCGCCGCGAAAGCGCCAGACGTGGCACGCCTGGGCGTCGAGGAGCTTGCCGGTCGTGTTGTGGGTGCCGGTGTAGCGGCACTCGACGATCACCGTGTCACCCGCATCGTGATACGCGCGTGGGGTGACGGTGAAGCCGTCCCACTCATCGTCGAGGTTGTCGAACAGGTTCGTGCGCACGGCCTCGACCCCGACCCACGGCCTGCCGTCGGGCTGGTAGGGGTGGCCCTCGGCCTCGCGCCACTCGATGTCGGAGGCGAACGCCGCCAGGACGCCGTCGACGTTGTCGTCGGCGGCTGCCGCGTACACCTCCTTGAGGGTCTGCACGTTTGACATCGCAAGTCGCTCCGTTTTGACGATCGCTCGCTCGGCTCGGTTCCGCGAGCGTACCGAGGCCACGCCTGTAGTGGCGCCAAGTGCATGCGTCAGCTTGAATCGAGCGCAGCGCGCCGCACGAGACCTGACCGACCTGTCTTCGGCCGCGGAAGGC
>CAVUUT010000023.1:0-353264 GCA_963744695.1 uncultured Solirubrobacterales bacterium
GTCGATTTCGCGCACCCGGGCGGGGCGGCAAGTGTGCTTAGTGACGTGCGAAGCCCTACACCGCCAACTACACCCCGACAACGGCCGTGCTCACGCAGCACCACCGCCCCCTCGGTACCGGGATGCCGCCGTGGCCAGCTTGCTAGGCGTCGTGCAGCCCGGGCTTCGCAGGCGCGGCCGCCTCACGCTCCGTCGCGTGGCGCTGACCTCCGGTCGAATTCCGCTTTCGATCCGAGTCGCGCACATGCGGTGCGAAACGGCCGCGTCCCCGCCGCTCGGTCGCTGCAGTCCGCTCACGCTCTTCGGGCGTGCCGTCGTGCCGCGGGACGCGCGAGGCCTGCGACCCGGTCGCGATGCCGGCTCGCCTTCTCACGTCTAGGCCGTCCTGGCAGAACCTCGGCTGCACCAGGAACATGGCCGCCAGCGTCCGCGCGACCCATTCGGCGACTGTCGGCACACCCGGCACCCGGAGCCGCACGCCCAGGGTGATTGCGGTAGCGACCGGCGTTGCCGGCGGCCCCCGCGTAGATCCCGGTGTGCGCGTCAACGCACTGGGCTCCTCCCTCGGGTTTTGGCGTCAAAGCGCGTATTGGGCGAGGGGTGCAGGATGCGGGGTTGGCTAGCCAACGATCAGCGATTTGGCGGGCGCGCTCCCAGGTAATGCGGCCTTTCTCGCTGCGGCGCGCGAGAGCGGTGCCGCCAGTACCGGATGACCCGTGCGCGAAACCGGCGTGACGCTTCGCTGTTTTCGGGCACCGCGTAATAGTTGTCTCGCGCTCACTGGCAACACGTCGCCGGCGACCGTTCACAGGTCGGGGCTGTACCACTCGGAGTCCGAGGTCCTCCTGTTGCCGTAGCTCGTGCGCGGTAGCGGGTCGCGCGACCATGTCCACCGCGCTGCTCGGCGGCAGGAACGGCGCCACGAGACGCACCCGTCGCGATGGCTTTCCGGTCCGATCAGCAGACCGATGGACCCTCGTGCACGAGACGCCGAAAGTGGTGCGGACGGCAGGATCTGGGTCAGTGCGCCTGGAGAGAGAGCAGCCCCGGTGTAGACATATCCACCCGTGCTCTGCACTGTGGCGCTAAGGCTAGCTTTTCGCCGGCTCGGGCAGCGTGACACCGGTCACCCGCGCACACCCTTCAGTACACGCAACCAGACTTTATGAACTCCGTCAGACGGCTGTTTGGTAGTCCGCGTGTTGGGTGCGGGAGGCGTCGGCCTGCCGTGTCGGTAGGGCGGTCGGTGTCGGGCTGTTGCAGCGAGCGCCTGCTTGCGAGCGTCAGGGTGCGTCAGTCACGCGGCAGCGCGATGATCTCGCGGCGGAACGGCACCTGATCTCGTTCTTGTGCGGCTGGGTCATCGAGCTCCTCTGCGTACCGGTGCCCGTCCCAGACGGCGTTGGCGATTGTGCCCGGAGCCAGCGCATCTCCGATGGCCTTGACGGCCGGGCCCCGGCCCGCCGTCGCGATCTCTGACACGAGGTCGTCGTTGGGGAGACGCGCCGTGACGAGCACCAGGCAGTCAGCCGCAACGCTGGTCTCGCGCTGTGTGTATACGCACTGGAGCCGGATACCATCCGGATCTGCGGCGCGGAGGGCGTGTGACAACGTGATCGTGATCCCAGCCTGCGCAAGCCGAGCATGGATGCGGCGCTGTTCCATAGTGTTGACGGTCCAGGCAGAAACGAGCGGCTCAGGCGTCACGATTGTTACCTGCTTCTGCCTACCAGCGAGCAGCTCAGCGAGCACGCCTCCCATGTAGTAGTGGTCATCGTCGTAGATGACAACTCGCTCGCCGGCCGGGAGGGCGCCACGCAGCAGGTCGTCCGGCGTAAGGACGTCCAACCCGTCGGCGATCGGCAACGGATGAAGTGAGGCGCGCCCGACGCCGTCGGTCCGCCAGCGCGCGCCGGTTGCGACCGCTACGTGATCGAAGTCGTACCGAAGTACTTCCTCACTGGTCAGGTCGCTACCTCGAGCGATCTCGACGTTTCGCAGCCGCCGCAGCTGTGCCAGGCGGTAATCGAGCACGCGGATCCAGGCCGCGAGTCCCGGCAGTCGAGCCTCAAGCATTACCCGGCCTCCGAGCTCGCGGGGTGCGGCCTCGGCGAGCACTACGTCATATCCGCGCTGGCCGAGCGACACCGCCGCCTCGAGTCCCGCCGGGCCCGCTCCGACCACGAGGACCTTCGCCTTGCTCTGTTTGGGGCGGATCCGCTCGGGGTGCCAGCCGCGCCGCCACTCCTCGCCGACGGTCGGATTCTGAGTACACCTCAGCGAGCTGATCGTCCAATCACTGGCGACGCAGATGTTGCACCCGATGCACTCCCGGATGTCATCCCAGCGGCCGTCTCGGATCTTGTTTGGCAGAAACGGGTCTGCGATTGATGGACGAGCCGATCCGATCATGTCGAGCACACCCTGTCGGATCATCCGGACCATCGTGTCGGCGGAGGTGAACCTACCGACTCCCACGACCGGCTTCGACGTCAGAGCCTTGAGCCCGCGGACGTACGGCTCCTGATAGGACTCGTCGCCGAAGCGGGCGCTGAGCGAGTCGAAATCCCAATCGCCGACCATGAAGTCCCACACGTCAGGCAGCTCGCCGAGCCTTCCCAGCAGCTCCTCGATCTCGGCCCGCTCAAGGCCACCCGCTCCCACAAGCTCGTCCACGCAGATACGGCAGGCCACAGCCGCGCGTCCCTCGGCGAGCTCGAGCGTGTCTTCGAGAACTTCGCGCAGAAGGCGCGCGCGATTCTCGAGCGAGCCACCGTATGCGTCGGTGCGCGTGTTGAAGCGCCGCGAGAGGAACGTCTGAAGGGTCGACAGCGCGTGGCCGGCGTACACGTATACGAGGTCGTAGCCGGCCTTTAGCGCGCGCTGCACCCCCTGCCGGTGCCAGCGCCGCAGATCGGCGATGTCACCCAGGGTCATTGCGCGGGCCTGGACCGGATGGACTCCTTCGACGGGAACCGCCGTAGCAGCCATCGGTGCTTCACGGACCTCGAGGTTCGCGGCGGTGCGTCCCGAGTGCACGAGCTCGCATCCGGCCAGCGCCCCGTGCGCGTGGACTCGCTCGACGATCAGTTCGTGCATCGGGAGATCGTCGTCGTCGACTAGCCGTCCCTCGGCGAAGGGCGCCATATCGTTAGACCAGTGAAACGCCACCTCCTCGGTGCACACCACGGCCCAACCGCCCTCCGCCTTCACGCCTCGCATCTCGGCCAGGCCGGCAGGCCGCAAATGGCCCATGCCGTTGCAATGAGGCACTTGGAAGAAGCGGTTGCGGGCGCTGACCGGGCCCAGCTGCACCGGCTCGAAGAGCACGTCGTATCGTGCCGGACGGTTACTCATCGGCGGTCGCCAGTGCGGGGCGACGTCAGGAGCTCCTGGTGGCTGACGGCTGTCCGGCGCACGATGCGAAGCTCCCCATGGTCACCACCAATCAACCAGGAGCCGCGGATGGAACCAAGTCGCGGGCCCGGGTGTCCAGGCGCTCGCCTTGCGGGCACGTGCGCGCAGCAGCTTCGCCTGTCTAGCTTCGGTCGTGCCGTGGCCACCGACCCGCTCACGATCCGGATCCGCAACGACGAGCTCCGCACCGTACGTGAGGCGACGCGCGACTTCGGGTCGTTGCTCACCGAGCTAGAGGTGGGCGACGTCGAGAAGCTCGTGCTGACCCAGCGCAACCGGATCCGCGCGGTCGTTGTGACCATCGAGCGTTGGAGTGAGATGGAGCAGGTGCTGGCCAACGTCGGGCAGGCTCAAGCAAGCACGCAGGCAGAGATGCAGGGTTCGCCGTCGCCCCGAACGACGTGCGGCCCCGCGGAACGGCGCTATCGCGTCAAATGTGGCGCTGGAGCTGACCGGCAAACGCGCTCATCTGCCACCGCTACCAGACGATGGTGACTCCGTACTGCGAGAGGGGCTCATCGTGCGACACGATCGCGGCATTCTCGGTGAGAGCCTGGGCCACGAGGAGGCGATCGAACGGATCCCGGTGGTGCCAGGGCAGATGTTCGACGAGCGCTGCGTGCTGGGTCGTGATCGGGAGAGGCTGAGCTCCGCCTGCGACCAATGTGGGGGCCAGGTCTTCCGGCGCATCCAGCTTTCTCAGCGCCCGCTTGATCGCCACCTCGAACACCACGACAGCGCTGATCAACACCTGGTTGGTGTCGTCGGTCAGGTGCTGTGTGACTTGCTTTCCGATCCGGTCGTCGTCAGCAAGCCACCACAAGGCTGCGTGCGTGTCGAGCAGCAGCTTCACCTCGCGCCGAGTTCATCGGCGATGTCATCGGGCAGCTCGTCAAAGTCGTCGGCGAGGCGAACGCGGCCGCGCCACACCCCCCGTAGCGAGGCGAGCGCCGAGGCGCTTGCGACCGGCACCAGTCGCGCCGCCGGCTTCCCATTGCGGGCGATCACGATGTCCTCTCCGGCCTCGGCCCGCTCGACCAGCTGCGACAGCTTGGTCTTCGCTTCATGCATTCCGACTTGTGTCATGGCCACGAGACTAGCAAGGAGTAGCTAGCTTAGCTAGCTATCAGCTGTGCGCGAGCGTCGCTAGAGAGAGGCGCGCCAAGGGCGTACTCTCTGAGCATGCCGGACTCCCCGCCCGTGATCCGTTGGAAGAAGGACGTTGTCGGGCATGACTTCGACGCGGCCGAGGCGTTCCTGTCGATCCGGCTGAGCCCGGAGGAGGCAAAGCGCTTCGTGAAGCGACTCAAGGAGGCGAAGGTCACCGAGCGCCGGGCGAATGACATCCTGCGGGCGTCCGGGCGCGAGCCGCTGCCGCTCAACGATCCGGGGGTGCTGAAGGACCTCGTGAAGGTCGCGTCCGGCGCGAAGCTCTCGCCCGTGCTCGTCGTCTCGTTTGATGACGGCGCCGAGATCGCGGATGGTTATCACCGCGTGTCGTTGACGTACGCGCTCGATCCGTTCGCGTCGGTCCCACTCAGGATCGCGAGCCTCTCTTCGGCGTGAGCGCCCGCGCCTGACGCATCACGGCTCGGAGAAGTCAGGCGCGCGCGGTAAAGGTGCAGGGCATCCGTTTGATGCCGTGGATGAACCCGCTGCGAAGCAGCTCGGGTTCGCCGGCTTCGATGTCGGGCATCGTGCGCAGCATCTCGCCGAAGATGGCCTTCAGCTGCGTGCGCGCGAGCGAGGCGCCCATGCAGTAGTGCGGGCCACCGCCACCGAAGCCGAGATGGCGATTCGGGCGGCGGCTGATGTCGAACTCCCACGGGCGCTCGAAGACCGTCTCGTCCCGGTTTCCGGAGTGGTAGAAGAGAACGACCTTCTCTCCCGCCGGAAGTGTCTGGTCGTACAGCTCGACCTCGCGCGTCGTGGTCCGTCGGAAAGTCATCACCGGGGCGGCCCAGCGGACGAACTCTTCGACCGCGTCCGGTAGCCGGCCGTCGAGGTCCTCGAGCAGCAGCTCGCGCTGAGCTGGATTGAGCGTGAGCGCCCGGACCGCATGCGACGTCGTGTGGCGGGTCGTGTCGTTGCCGGCGACCGACAGGAGCACCAGGAACGCGGCGATCTCCGCGTGGGTCAGCCGGTCACCGTCGACCTCGGCCTGGACAAGGGCGGTCATCAAGTCACCGCTCGGATGCTGCTCACGGTGCTTGGCGAGCTCAGTGGCGAACTCGGTCAACGTCCACAACGCCGCACCGAGCACCTCGATCGGCGGGCGGTCGCCGAAGAACTCAGGGTCGGCCGCGGCGATCAGCGTGTCCGCTGCCTGCATCACCCGCTCCCGATCGGCGTGCGGCACCCCGAGCATGTCCGAGATCGTCTGCAGCGGCAGCTGCTTGGCGATCAGCTCGACGAAATCGCCGCCGCCGCTGGCGGCCGCCTCCTCGATGATCCGCCGCGCGTTGACACGAATCCCGTCCTCGATTCGTGCGATCTGCCGCGGCGTGAAGGCCGAGGAGACGAGCCCGCGCAGCTTGGTGTGACGGGGCGCGTCCATCGCCAGAAAGGACTGCGAGGCCTCGAGCATTTCCGGCGGGGCGTCCGCGAATTGGACCCCGTCACCGGAGCAGAACGTCGCCGGATCGCGCGAGATCCGCCGGATGTCTTCGTAGCGGACGATCGCCCAGTAATGCTTGCGGCCCTGATCGGGGAGGCCGAGGATGTCCTGCGGGGGTGCGTGGCGTGAGATAGGGGCCTCGCGCCGCAGCTGCTCGAAATAGCGATCGCGCGTATCTGCAGGCTGGCCCCAGAAGTCGAGCGAGCCGAGATCTACGTCCGGCCGATCCGTGCTCTGCGAAACGGACATCGCGCCGCGACTCTACAGCCGTGGGACGAGCGCAAGCGGGTTCACTTGCACGCGACCGAGACCTGGCTGCCGACACGCGCCGCAAAAGCCTGGGCTGAGCCCGATTGACACGCGGGGCTCGCCGGACTAGGGGCGGTCATATTCGATGACAAGTTCGCCGTCGCGCGGGCTGAGCACGCGGCGGATCTCCGCGACCTCCGATTCGAGGGCTACGCGCTCGCCGGCGGCGGCTGCGGTGTCCCGCGGGTCGGCCCGAACGGAGCCGGAACCGTGCTCGAGCGAGGCGAGTGCCCCGACCGGGTCAAGTGGCGGGCGCAGTGTGGGTGCGGCGCGCGACCACGGGCTGAGGCGCTCCCACGCCGCGCCGGCCCGTAGTACGACGTCGTCTTCGAAACGCCGCCCGACGATCTGGAGCCCGACCGGCAGACCGTGCTCGGCCGTCCCCATTGGGACGCTCATGGCGGGCTGCCCGGTCAGGTTGAATGGGTAACAGAAGTGACAGTAGTCGTCGTAATAGTCACTGATTTGCTCGCCGCCGATCGTCGCCGGACCGGTGAGCCCGTGCTCGAACGCGACGCATTCCATCGCGGGCGTCAAGAACAGGTCATAGTCGTCCATGAAGCGTCCCCAGGCACTCGCGTACTCCCATTGCGCGTTGCGCGCCTGTACGTATTCGACACCCGACACGCGAGCGCCCGGCTCGATCAGACCGCGAGTGTCATCTCCGACGAGACCGGTCTCCAGCAGCGGCCCTTCGGAGGCGAGGTTGTCAGCAGCGGCGAGCGTGTTCCAGATCTCAACTGGATTGGGGAGATGGGGTTGCGTGGCTTCGAGCTCCGCTCCGAGCGATCCGAAGCGCGCCAGAGCCGCGCGGAACGCCTGGCGGACGCCGTCGTCGAGCCGCACATAGCCGAGGTCTTCTGACCACGCGACCCGCAACCCAGAGAGGCCGCCACCATCATCCGCAGCGGCCACGAGGTCACGACCGAGCGAGGGGAGCGACATCGGGTCGCGCCCGTCAGGGCCGGCCATCACCGAGAGCATCAGCGCGCAGTCCTCGACCGTGAACGCGATCGGCCCGAGATGGGTCAGCGACAGCCATCCGGGCCATTGCGGCTCGCGCGGGACGCGGCCGAACGTCGGTTTGATGCCCGCGACGCCGCAGAACGACGCGGGAATCCTGATCGACCCGCCGCCGTCGGTCCCGATCGCGAGCGGTACAAGGCCGGTCGCCACCGCGGCCGCGGCGCCGCCGCTCGAGCCACCCGGGGTACGGCCAAGATCCCACGGGTTGGACGTCGTGCCGTAGAGCTCGTTCGCGCAGAAACCGCGATAACAGAACTCGGGAACATTCGTCCGGCCGACCACGACAGCACCGGCGCCAACGAGCCGCGCAACAACGGCCGCACTTTCCTGGGGCACGAAACCAAGCAACGAGCGCGACCCATCCGTCGCCTCGATCCCCGCCTCCCAGACCACATCCTTGACCGCAAACGGCACACCCGCAAGGCGCCCCGGATCACCGCCGGCGGCGACGCGGGCGTCGACGGCGGCAGCAGCGGCCCGCGCGGCGTCGCGGCCTAACCTCGCAGAACGCCCTGAGAGCGCCGTTCGCTCCGGCGATCCGGTCGAGCGCCTCGTCGACGACGGCCACGGCAGTCCGCCGCCCAGCACGCACATCATTGGAAATCGACGCGGCTGTCCACCGCTCGTCGGTCACGACGGCCGATCCTAGGAGGCGCGCCTGGCACCGTCAAGAAAGCCGGCCGGAACCAATTGGAAACGGGATCGCAAGCTCGCATCACAACCGAGAGATACAGTGCCGCCTCGTGGTCGCGAGATGACGCCTTCAGGACCGTCGCTGACCGTCTTTTGGCATCCCGACGTGCTGCTGCACGACACTGGAGAGGGAGTGTTTGAGGCACCTGCGTCGCCGCTGATCAGCGACAGAGAGCGCCATCCGGAGTCAGCGCCGCGGATTCTCAATATGAAGTCGATCCTCGAGCGGGGGCCGTTGGCGCCAGCGCTCGATTGGGCGCCGGTGCCGCTGCACGGCGAGGATGAGTTGGAGCTCGTGCACACGGCCGCCTATCTCGATCAGCTGCGCAAGACAGCTGCCGCCGGAGGCCGGCGGTACACCGCCACCACCGTTCTCGGATCCAAGTCCTGGCCCGCGCTCGTCGCCGCCGCGAGCGCGGCGATGGAAGCCGCGACGGCAGCTTCAGCATCACCGGGAGTGCCGGCGTACGCGCTTGTGCGACCCCCGGGCCACCACGCGCAGCCTGAGTGCGCCGATGGTTACTGCTTTTTGAACAACGTCGCCTTGGGTGCCGAGACGGCGCTGCGCGCCGGGGCGGAGCGGGTCGCGATCGTCGACATCGACGTTCACCATGGGAACGGGACGCAGGAATGCTTCTGGAGCCGACCGGACGTGCTGACGATCTCGCTGCACATGGACCACGGTCCGTGGGGCCCATCTCACCCTCAGACCGGCGCCGTGGGTGAGCTCGGCGTCGGAGCAGGTGAAGGCTTTAACGTCAACCTGCCGCTGCCTTACGGCACCGGGAATGCCGGCTATGGGCGGGCAATGCGTGAGGTTGTGGCACCTCTCGTCGGTCGTTACGAGCCCGATCTTCTGATTGGCGCGATTGGGCAGGACGCGAGCCAGTTTGATCCCAACGGCCGCCAGACACTGAGCATGGCCGGATTTCGCTTCATCGGCGAGCAGCTGCGGTCACTCGCCGATCGCTGCTCGGGCGGCCGGTTGGCGCTGGTGCAAGAGGGCGGCTATGCCGTCACGTACGCGGCGTTCTGCCTGCATGCGACCTTGGCCGGCGTACTCGGCGTGCCAACCGGGATCGACGACCCGCTGGCGTTTCTACCCGACGATGACGGACGTGGAGCGTCGCCGGTGCTGGCGGAGGCCGTGGATGCGCTGACGCCCCATTGGCCACGAGCTTTTACGACCGACCCGTGACGCTGAGACCCCGGAGAGGAATCACCATGGACCCGCAGACACTCATTGCGTTCATTGACGCGCAGACGGCGCAGATCGCGGCTCGCCCGCAGGATCTGGCGTTTGAACCAGGCGAGTACACCGCGCGGTTGCAGCGGCTGCACTCGGCCATGGAGGAGGCGAACATCGAGACGATGATCGTGAGCGCCCCCGATGGCATGTGCTGGCTGCACGGCTACCAGGCGCGCTGGTACAAGAGCCACTCGACGACGGCCTGGCCGCCCTTTCACTGCACGGCGGTGCACGTCGGCGATCAGCGGGTGCTCCACTTCGACATGGAGCGCCACCGGGTCCTGATCCCACGCACCTCCGTCGCCAGCGACCTGCGACTCAGCTCCGCCGCCACATTCGACGAATGGCTCGAATTCTTCGTCGGCGAGCTCAAGGGCGAGGGATGGCTCGGCGGCACGGTCGGGATCGAGAAGTGGAGCTCGGTGCCCAATCGGGCGACGAGCGAGATGATCGAGGCTGCGCTGCAGAGCCAGGGGTGCACGGTCGTCGACGGCACGCTCGTGGCCCGCCGGGTCAGAAAGCTGAAATCGCCCGCGGAGATCGACGTTCTCCGCAAGGCCGCCAGCGTCTGCGATGCGGGTGTGCGGGCGCTGCAGGGCGCGCTGGCGCCGGGCGTCACCGAGCTCGAGGCGAGGGAGGCGATGATGCTGGCGATGACCGCAGCGGGGGGAGAGCCGGCCGCGCTGCAGGAGAACGTGTGGGCGGGGACGAGCCCGCTGATCCACGCGCTCAGCTCGCGGCGCCAGTTCGCCGCGGGCGACATCGTCTGTGCGGACCCGTGCGGCGTCGTGAACCGCTACCACGCCAACGCTGCACGCACGCTCTCGATCGGCGAGCCGGAGCCGGCGGCCGTCGAGCTGATGGAGATCCTCGCCCAGGGGATGCGGATGTTCGAGGAGTCCGCCGCCCCCGGCGTGACCGTCGGCGAGGTTCAGCGCAAGCTGCGGTCTTTCTACCAGGACGCCGGGGTGTGGGAGCGTCGCGGGTGGCTCGGCGGCTACGAGTTCGGAGCCGCGCTGCCGCCCGACTGGGTTTGCGAATGGATGTTCTCGGTCGATGACATCGACTCCGATGACGTCTTCGAAGAGGGCCTGGTCACCAACTACGAGAGCGTCGTGGGGCTCGTCCTGATCGACACATTCATCATCGGGGCCGATGGGGCCGAGCGGCTCAGCTCCATTCCGCAGGAGATTCTCGTCGCGGCGGGTTAGGAAACGGTTTAGATGCTTGATTGAAGCGGCGCCGAGGCGGATCCTCAGCCGACATGCAGGAGTCGACCAATTGGTTCAAAACGAGCCCGGAATCGAATGTTGTCGTGTATCGTGCGAGCGCCCGCCGTCGGAGGAGAACAGCGTGAGATGGCAGCACTGAACGACGATGACCGTCTTCTGCTCGAAGGCACCTACTGGTGGGGTCCGGCGACGCTGTTTCGCTGCGAACTCGAATCCGATCCGGCGGCGTGCGATCTGGCCCTCGTGGGAGTGCCGCACAGCTCGGGGAACGGGTCGACGGAGCGCGATCAGCACCTCGGGCCCCGCGCGGTCCGAAACGTTTCAGCGCTGCAGCGGCGAATGCATGGCGAGTTCGGATTTTCCCCATGGGATGCCTGTCGCATTCGGGACCTTGGCGATGTGCCGCTCCCCGAGGCCAACAACAACGAGCAGTGCATCGAACGGATCAGGCAGTTCTTCGAGCGTCTGGGGGTCGCTCGAACGCGCGCCGTCAGCATTGGCGGTGATCACTCGATCACCGGCGGGATCCTTCGCGGCCTCGCGAGCGAAACATCCGCTCTGACCGGCGGCGAGCCCATCGCGCTCGTCCATCTCGATGCGCACATAGACGCCTACGAGTCGCTCGCGCATTGGTTCGGCGCCCGCGACAGCGCTGCCCACTGGGCTTCGTATCTCGTGCACGAGGGTCGGGTCGATCCCGCGGCGAGCATTCAGATCGGCATGCGGGGCAATCCGCGCTCCTCGACCTGGCTCGATCCAAGCTATGAGCTTGGCTACGAGGTGGTCCCGATGAGCCGCTATCGGGAGCTGGGGTCCGAGGCCTGCGTCGACCTGATCCGCTCACGGGTTGGCGACCGGCCGACATACATCACGTTCGATCTCGACTCGCTCGACGCGACCGTCGCGCCCGCTGCCGCCAACCTCGAACCTGCCTACACGGGGTGGACCGTGGACGAGGCGTTCGGCCTGCTGCGGGGGCTGCGCGATCTAAACGTGATCGGTGGGGACGTCGTCTGCCTCGTCCCGACCAAGGACAGTCCCAACGGCATAACCGCGATGGTCGCCGCGGCGGCGATGTTCGAGATCCTGTCACTCGCGGTCGATTCGGCCGCGGATCGCAATGCTCAAACGGGCCACGCAGCGTCGGTGCACGACCAAACCACCTGAGTGACATACCGACGACCGCCCCGTGCCGGCGCTCAACGCCCCGACACGATCACCTACACCACGCATCACCACTCGTACAGGGAGTTGACGCCATGAGCCTAATCACGCGTCGTACTTTGATGGAGAACAGCGCCAAGGGTGGACTGGCCCTGAGCGCCGGCGGTCTGATCGCCGCCTGCGGCTCGTCGTCGTCCTCTTCCAAGACGTCGTCGGCGTCAAGCAGCGGGGCGAGCGGCGCGCCCGAAGCACGGCGGCACGATTCACGCCGGGGTGACGGGCGGGTCGAGTTCGGACACCGCGGATCCCAACCTGCTCGTCAACAACACCGATTACGCCCGCGCGCAGAATCTCTACGACGCGCTGGTGTGGCTCACGCCGAATGCTCAGCCGTACTTCAGGCTCGCGCAGGAGATGACGCCCAACAAGGACGCGTCGGTGTGGACGATTCGCCTGCGCAAAGGGGTGACCTTCCACAACGGGAAGGAGTGCACCGCCGACGATCTCATCTTCTCGATCAACCGCGTCGTCAACCCCAAGGCTCCCGGCGTGGCGGCCAACGCGTTGAAAGGGATCAACGCGGCTGGGATGAAGAAGCTCGACCGCTACACGGTCTCGGTCCCGTTCGCGACGCCGTACTCGACCTTCGTGCAGACGCTTGCCAACAGCACCACCGTGTTCATCGTCCCGGTCGGGTTCAACCCGAAAGAGCCGATCGGCACGGGTCCGTTCAAGCTCGCGAGCTTCACCCCCGGCCAGCAGACCGTCTTCGCTCGCTACGAGAACTACTGGGATTCTCCGCTGCCGTACCTCGACCAGGTGACGATGACCGATTACTCAGACGAGACCAGCCAGGTCAACGCGCTGCTGGGCGGGCCAGGTGGACATCGTCAACCTGCTCTCCCAGGACACGATCGGAACCGTCACCGGGTCGGGCAAGAACGTCGTCATCTCCCCGGGCGGAGGTTGGAACCCGTTCACGATGCGGGTCGACAGCGCGCCGTTCAACGATGTTCGCGTCAGGCAGGCGTTCCGGCTGGCGGTCGATCGCCCGAAGATGCTGGAGACGGTGTTCGGGGGCCACGGAACGATCGGCAATGACGTCTTCGCGATCTGGGCGCCCGAGTATGACCACAGCATTCCGCAGCGCACGTATGACCCCGAGCAGGCCAAGTCACTGCTCAAGGCCGGCGGGCCACTAGAACCTCTCGATCGAGCTCGTGACCGGCGACATCGCGCAAGGGCGTGATCAACATGGCCCAGGTCTATGCGCAGCAGGCCGCCGCGGCCGGGATCAACGCGAAGCTGCGCCAGGTGACCGTCACCGACTTCTACGGTCCGAACTATCTCAAGTGGGTCTTCGCCCAGGACTTCTGGTACTACCAGCCGTACTTCGCGCAGGTCAACCAGGCCACCCTACCGGGCTCGCCGTACAACGAGACTCACTTCAACAATCCGCGCTACAAGAGCCTGTACGCGCAGGCGTTGGCGACGCTCGACGTGAGCAAGCGGACCGAGATCTCCCACGAGATGCAGATGATCGACTACAACGAGGGCGGCTACATCATCCCGTTCTTCCCGGCGGTGATCGACGGTTACTCGCCAAACGTCAACGGGATCGTGAAGTCAAAGCTGGGCGCGTCGTTCAACAGCTGGGACTTCGAGCACATGTGGCTCGCGTGACGTAGGGCGCAACCATTTAGCCGGCTAGGCTGCGCTAAGCGGGGTCGCGGCGCAGCGGCTGGCACATGCAGTGCACCCCGCCGCCGGCGAGCTGGAACTGGCTGATGTCGGGATCAAAGACGGTGAACCCGAGCGCGCGCAGCGTGCTGTTGAGTTCTGGTGCCGCCGTCGTGGAGAGGACGCGGTCAGCGCCGAGCGCGACGACGTTGCAGCCGAGCGCCATCGTCTCCCGGAAGCCAACCGGCACGATCTCGATCTTGCGAGCCTTGAGCCAGGCGACGACATCCGGGGCGGTCGTGTCGAGGCATACCGCGCACAGCTTTTCGGCGAGCATGCAGACCATCAGGTCGATGTGGACGTAGTACTCGTCGATCGGCGCGTACAGGACCTCGATCCCCTCGGCGTCCATCCAGCCTCCGACCTGACGCGCGGCGACCTCCTCGCCGCGCAACCCGGTGTAGCCGATGATCACGGCTCCGGGCTCGATCATGTTGAAGTCCCCGCCCTCGAAGTTGCCGGCGCTGACAAGGTCGTAGACCGGGATCCCGTGCTCGAGGTAGAAGCGCAGCACGTTGGCGTACTCGCCTCTGCGACGGGGATTGGCGAGTTGCGTCACGACCGCGCCAAACGGCGTCATGAAGTTCGAGTCACGCGCGTAGACCGCATAGGGCAATTCGTCGCGCGCGTCGAGGAGGTGGACGTTGACCCCGGCTTGGCGATACGCGTCGACCATCTCGGCGTGCTGGCGCAGCGCGAGCTCGCGGTCAAACCGGTAGCCGCGGCGCAGCGTCTCGCGCACAAGCGCGCTGTACTGCGCGTTCTCCTCGCCCAGCCAACGGAATGACTCCGGGCCACCCAGCAGGACGTCGCGCAACAGCCCGTACTCCGAATCGATGCCCCACCGTTCAGACCTCGGCGAGCCGCCATCCGGATCGCGCTCCTGCAACGCTGGCGTTTGCGGCAAGACCTGATTCACGTGCTCTCCCCTTCCGGGTGGTTCGGGTGTGCGCCGATATCGTAACCCGCCGATTTCGAGCCAGCCCGCCCGTGACTGCGCATCCAGCTCTGGGCCGGCCAGGATCCTTCGACCGACACCCCTTCGGACTGCCGACGGCCGGACTCGGCTAGTGGTAGCCGATCCGCGCCGAAATCTCCGCGGCGGTGTTCTGCAGGATCGGCGTCAGCTGAGCAACGAGCTCCTCGGTTGCCAGCCAGGCGTGGTGCACCCCGAAGCCGACGGCCGCGACGACATTGCTCGAGCGCCCGCGAACCGGCACCGCGATCGCGCGGATACCGAACGCGATCTCCTCGTCGCTGACCGCGATCCCGGTCGCGCGGACACGCTCGAGGTCGGCGACCAGCGCCGCTCTGTTGGTGACCGTTTTGGGACCGTGCGGCTTGAGCTGACTGCGCTCGAGACGAGCGTCGCGATCCTCGTCGGGGAGGTGGGCGAGCAGGACCTTGCCCATCGCGGTGCAGTACGCCGGCAGTCGCGAGCCGACGTGGAGGTCGAGTTCGACCGCGCCCGAGGCCTTGCCCGAACTTCGGCAGCGTTCGATGTAGATGATGTCGGTGCCGTCGAGGATCGCCATGTTCGCCGTGTAGCCGGTCTGATCGCTGAGCCGCTGGAGATAGGGGGCGGAGATCGCTCGCAGCTCCATCGAGTTGATCGCCGAGAAGCCGAGGTCGATCACCTTCGGCCCGAGCCGGTACTTGCGCGACGGCGGGTCCTGCTCGAGGTAGCCGAGCGAGCTCAACGTCGCCACGTACCGGTGCGTTGTGCTGCGTCCGAGCCCGACCTCGCGGGCGAGCTCGCTGACTCCGATCAGCGGCCGGGTCGGCTTGAAGGACGACAGGATCGCCAACCCGCGCTCGAGCGACTGCGAGAAGCCGGGGTCTGGCTTGGTGGCCGGTCTCGTGGCGACCGAGGAGGACTCAGACGTGGCCGGGTGATTGGACAAGGTCATTCGCGAATGATAAATGAGTGTTCGGAAAAATAGAATGCGTGCTTGATAAACGGACAGGGGCCGCGTAGGTTGAGCGAGCAGGAGGCGGTCCGGGTCGCAATCCTGGGCGAGCCGGGCGAGATCACGAGTGGTGTGCGCTAGATGAGCATCGAGCTGGACCGCGACGGCCACGTCGCGCTGATCACGATCAGCCGGCCGGAGCGGCTCAACGCCCTGGACGCACAGCATTATTCCGACCTCGCGGAGGCTTGGATCACGGTTCGCGACGACACGTCGATCCGGGCGGCCGTCGTCACCGGTGCGGGCGAGCGGGCGTTCACCGTCGGCGCCGACCTCAAGAGCTTCATCCCCGAGGTCCCGCAGCTCAGTGACTTCTGGGCGACGCAGCGGGGCCAGCTCTTGAACCGCGGCCTCGAGGTGTGGACCCCGGTGATCGCGGCGGTGAACGGCTACTGCCTCGGCGGCGGGATGACGCTCTTGTTGGCCACCGACGTTCGCGTCGCGGCGACCCACGCCACGTTCGGGCTGCCGGAGGTCAAGCGAGGCGTGCTGCCGGCAAATGGCGGGACACAGCGGATCCTCGACCAGCTGCCGTTCGCGATCGGGATGGAGATGCTCCTCACCGGCGAGCCGATCGACGCCGCCACGGCGCAGCGGTGGGGCGTTGTCAATCACGTCGTGCCGGCCGGAGAGCTGCTCGACACCGCGTTCGACTGCGCCGGGCGGATCGCCGGCAACGCGCCGCTCGCCGTGCGGGCGACCAAGGAGCTCGCGTACCGCTCGCGCGATCTCGACCTCGCGGCGGGACTCAGGCTCGAGCAGGCGATGGCGCGCATCGTTCGCGAAAGCAATGATGCGCGTGAGGGGGCAACCGCCTTCGCGGAGAAGCGCGCCCCGGACTTCCGCGGCGTCTAGTTACAGCCCTGCCCGTTACGGCGGCGGCCACTGTTCTGTTTATCGGAACAGATGCCCGATTAATTGACTCTGCTCCGGCGCGCCCGCATAATTCTGGCGCAGCGTCCCAGGCACGGTTCGACGCCTGATTCGGCGCCTGTGGGCTGGGCACCACCAACGCCGGCACAGGATGCTTCGAGGAGATTGTGATGCGAGTGACAGATGCAATCGCTGACTGGTTCGCGGCTCGTGGAATCCAGCATTACTTCGGTTACTCCGGCGCTGCCGCGCTCCCGATTCTCGATGGCCTGGTCAGCCATCCAGAGATCGAAGGCATCCAGCCCAAGCATGAGTCCCATGCCGTCCACATGGCCGATGCGTATTACCGCGCGACCGGCAGGCTCGCGCCTGTGATCGTCACCAAGGGCCCCGGGATCCTCAATTGCGTCGGCGCGCTCGCGACCGCGATGTACGACACGTCAGCGGTGATGGTGATCGGCGGTGGCGGCCCCACTCACCACCTCGGCAAGAGCATGCAGGAGCTCACGCAGCATGGATTCGAGGACGTCGTCAACGTGTTGCGACCAGTAGTCAAACGAGCCTGGTTTCAGGTTCGCCCCGACACCGTGATGGACACGCTCAACCAGGCGTACAAGATCGCGACGACGGGCAGGCCGGGACCGGTGTTCATCTACCTGCCGCTCGACGTCGTACTCGCCGAGGTCGAGGGCGAAGTGCGTATCCCCAAGGGCGTCACCTCCCGGTTGCGCCCCGATGCCCAGAGCATCGGCGAGGTCGTCGGGCTGCTCGAACAGGCCGAGCGCCCGTTGCTCGTAGCCGGGGGCGGGGTCGCGCTGTCGCCCGGGGCCAGCGCGGCGCTCAAGGAGCTCGTCGAGACGCTCGGCATTCCGGTCGTGACGACCCTCACCGCGAAGGGCGTGATCTCAGAGGAGCACCCACTCTCGATCGGCCCGGTGGGGCGGTCAGGAAGCGCCGCGGCAGCGGAGATGTCGCGCCAGGCCGACCTCGTACTCGCGTTCGGTGCGCGCTTCTCGGACAACCACACGAGCAACTGGCGCGCCGGAAAGGTCTATGACGTTCCCCGCGTCAAGCTGGTCCAGGTGGATGTGGACATCTCCGAGATCGGACGCACATACCCCGTCGAGGTGGGCATTCTCGGCGACGCCGACGCCGTCCTGACCGAGCTGCTCGCCGCGCTCGCCGGCGGCGACCTCGCGTCCCGGTGGACGGCGTGGGCCGACGAGGCGCGCGCGCGCAAGCAAGCGTGGAGAGACGAGCTCCAGCCGATCCTGACGTCCGCATCGATTCCCACTCACCCTGCGCGGCTGATGCACGAGGTGGGAGAGGCGATCGCGTCGGCGGGTCGCGTCTTCATCGACATCGGCGACTCGATCTCGTATGCCGAGGCCTACATGACGATCAGGCGCCCCGGCTCGTGGGTGATCACGCCGGGCTTTGCCGAAATGGGCTCGGCGTCAACCGGCGTCCTCGGGTCCGCCGTCGCGGATCCGACACAGCCGGCGATCGCCGTCACCGGCGACGGCGCCTTCAACATGACGTCGGCGATCGTCGCGACAGCGGTCGAGTACGACCTCCCGGCGATCTGGGTGATCGTCAACAACTACGAGCTGGGGATCGAGCGCAAGGCGTCGGAGCTGCTCTTCAAGCGGGCTCATCCGTGGGGGCGGTTCGTGCGCAAGGACACGGGCGAGCCGTACAACCCCGACTACGTGAAGCTCGCCGAGGCCTACGGTGCGGCGGGCGAGCGAGTCGAGGATCCCGACGAGCTCGGGGACGCGCTCGAGCGCGCGATCGCAGCTCGCCGTCCATACGTGATCGATGTTCCCTGCGATCCGACTCCCCCGACCTACTTCACCCGCGGGATCGAGCGGACCTACCCGGACAAATGGACCGAGTCATACCCGCAGTACAGCGACCTGCGCATCGTTCGCAGATGAGCCGTTGGACTCCGTGAAGACGGCCAACTTCATCGCGGGGGAGTGGCGCCCCAGCGTCGAGGGACGGACCTATACCAAGCTCAATCCGTACCGGACGTCGGACGTCGTCGGCGAGTTTCCGGCCTCCGACGAACACGACGTCGACGCTGCCGTCGCCGCGGCCGGCGCGGCGTTCGGCGCGTGGTCAGCGATGGCGCCGCAGCGGCGCGGCGCGGTGCTGTTCCGCGCAGCCGCCGCGATCGACCTCCGGCTGCAGGAGATCGCGGGCGACATGACCCGGGAGATGGGCAAGCCGCTGCGCGAGTCGCGGCTCGAAGTCTCGCGGGGCGCCGACACGCTGCGGTTCTACGCCGGTGAGGGGTGGCGGTCTCAGGGAGAGATCTTCGGGCAGGCGGCGACCGGGAATCAGATCCAGGTGCTGAGACGCCCGCTCGGCGTGGTCGGGCTGATCTGCCCCTGGAACTTCCCGTTGTCGATCCCACTCTGGAAGGCAGCTCCGGCGCTCGCGTACGGAAACTGCGTTGTACTCAAGGTGGCATATGAGGCGCCGGCGACCGGGCTGCATCTCGCCGCGTGCTTCGAGGAAGCCGAGCTGCCGGCGGGAGTGTTCAACGTCGTCGTCGGCAGGGGCGCCGAGGTCGGGACGCCGCTCGTCTGCGATCCCCGCGTTCGTGCGGTCTCATTTACCGGCTCGATGGCGACCGGGGAGCTCGTGCGCAACAAGGCGATGGCGCTCGGCAAGCGCGTACAGCTCGAGCTCGGAGGCCACAGCCCGTTGGTCGTGATGCACGACGCCGACCTGGCTCGCGCGAGCGAAGCGGCGTATGCCGGTGCGTTCTGGTCGGCCGGTCAGAAATGCACTGCTACGCGCCGCATCTATGTCCATGACCGCGTGTATGACGCCTTCAAGTCCCGATTCGCCCAGCGGATAGAGCGCGGGGTCGTCGGCGATCCGCAGGATCCGAGCACGGAAGTCGGCCCGCTGGTCTCCGATCAGCAGATGACCGACGTGCTCGCCGGTGTCGACCACGGCCGCAAAGAGGGCGGCACGCTGCTGCTCGGTGCCGAGCGGATCGGCGACGACGGCTACATGCTCACGCCGGCCCTGTTCGAGGACGTCGACGACGACGGCTTTCTCTCGCGCGAGGAGGTCTTCGGTCCGGTCGCGTCGCTTTACAGCTTCTCCGATCTCGACGAGGCGATCGAGCGCTGCAACGGCACCCGCTACGGCCTCTCCGCGTCGATCTTCACCCGCGACACCGACACCGTGCAGCGTTTCGTGAACGGGATCGACGCCGGCGTGATCCGGGTCAACGCCGCGACCGCCGGGGGCGAGCCGCACGTCCCGTTCGGCGGCACGAAGGGCTCGGGGTACGGGCCACGGGAACAGGGGCGCGCGGCGCTGGATTTCTACACCGAGACCACGACCGTCTACCAGAACCCTTGAGACGTCGCTCGAAGTTGATCACACCCGCGCTGCAGCGCGATCTGCTCGAGAAAGCCGCCCAGTCGGGTGCCGACGTGATCCACATCGAGCTCGAGGACGGCGTCGTCGCGCATCAGAAGGTCGCCGCGCGGGAGGCCGCGCTGGACGCCCTACGGGAGATTGACTGGCGCGGCCGCGAGGTCTGGGTCCGGATCAATGTTCCCGCGAGCGAGGAGGCGCAGGAGGACATCGAGACCGTCGCTGCGGCCGCGCCGCATGCGGTTCTGGTCCCAAAGGTCGCAAGCCCGCACGACATCAGGGTGATCGCGCAGCTGCTCGCCAAAGCCGAGCGTGCCCATGGCCTCGCACCGGGGCAGATCGCGATCGCCGCGGTGATCGAGAGGATCAGCGGCCTCAGCAGGGTCGAGGAGATCGCGAGGGCGGACCGCCGGATGACGGCGCTCGTGCTCGGGACCGAGGACCTCAGCGTCGAGTACGGATACCGCCTCGATCGCACCGGCGATAGCCCCGAGACGCTGTATCTGAAGAGCAGATGCATCCTCGCGGCCCGCGTCGCCGGCATTGACTGCATCGATGCCGCCCACTTCTACTACCGCGACCTCGACGGCACCCGACGCGCGGCCGATTGGGCCGCCCGACTCGGGTTCACGGGCAAGACGTGTCTCTCCCCACGTCAGGTAGAACTGGTCAATCAGGCGTTTGCGCCGACCGAGGAGGAGATCGCGTGGGCGGCGAACGTGCTCGACGCGTTGGACGAGGCTGCATCCAATGACATGTCGGTCGCGGTTTCAGAGGGGATGATGGTCGACGCGCCGCATGCGCTCCAGGCGCGCCGGATCCTCGAGCGCGCCGATGGCTCGAGCGTAAAACCTGCCTCGTGAGTCCGAGGCTGGAAGTGGGGGCCGCGTTGTTCGGGTATCTCTACCGCGCGAGCCGCGACGAGGCTCTACGGCAGATCGCCGAAGCCGGGTACGACCTCGTCGAGCTCACGGCGACGCCGCCGTTCGTGGATCTGTCAGAAGTCGGAAGCCCGGAACGGCAGCGCATCAAGCACGAGCTCAAGAGCTATCAACTGAGTTGCGTTTCGATCAACCCGGTCGAGCTCAATCCGATCAGCGTCAATCGGGACCTGTCAGAAGCGTGCCATCGTCAGTACCGGGCGGCGATCGAGCTCGCGTCCGAGCTCGAGGCGCAGAGCGTCGTGATGATCACGGGGCGTCGAAGTCCGCTGATTCCCGGTCCCGAGTCCGAGCTCAGGGACCTCCTGAACGGCCAGCTCGATCGCCTCGTCCCGGTCGCGCAGCGCCTCGGCGTCTCGCTCACGCTCGAGCCGGTGCCGTATGGGTTCCTGCAGACGGCAGCCGAGGTCGCCGCGTACATACGGGAAACACGGATCGCCGGACTGGGAATCACCTTCGACTGCGCGAACAGCTTCTTCGCGGGCGCCGATCTTGCGACCGAGGTTCGTGCTGCCGGTGAGCTCTTCAAGCTCGTGCACATCAGCGACTCGTGGACTGAGCGCTGGGCGCACACACAGGTCGGAGTCGCGGAGATCGACTTCGCGGGGCTCGCGCAAGCCTTGGACGGCGCCTCCTACAGCGGGCCAACCATCTACGAGCTCGTCGACGGGGATGACCCCACGCCGAGGTTGCGTGACGATCGTGCCCAGCTCGCCGAGTTGGGGTGGCCGGCGCGGTGACCGCTTCGGCGTGAACGAAATGACGGACCAGTCGATCGGGCCTGTGCGGCCGTTCAAGGTCGAGGTCAGTGAGGAAACGCTCGAAGATCTTCAGCTCCGGCTGAGCCTGGAACGTGGGATCGCCTTTCCGCTCGCCGATCCGCGCCTGGGTCTCGAGCCGTCGATCTTGCGCCGGATCGTGGAGCATTGGCGCGAGCGCTTCGACTGGCGACGCGTGGAGCGCGAGCTCAACGGCTTCGAGCACGTACTCGTCGAGGTCGACGGGATGGATGTTCACGCCGTTCGTGTGCGCGGGGAGGGGTCATCGCCTCTGCCGCTGATCATCAGCCATGGCTGGCCGAGCTCGTTCGCCGAAATCCTTCCGGCTGTGAACCTCCTCACGCGGCCGGGGGATTTCGGCGGCGATCCCGCGGACGCCTTCGACGTGGTAGTCGCGTCGCTTCCCGGCTACCCGTTCAGCGGGCCGCCGCTCCAACTCTCTGATGCGGGCGCTGCGGCGATCGCGCGGCGGTTCCACGGCTTGATGCTCGCGCTCGGCTATCGCCGTTACGGTGCGAGCGGCGGTGACATCGCCGCGAGGGTCGTCGCCTGGATGGGGGCCAACGAGCCACAGGCGTTGGCCGGCCTTCACATGAGTTGCAACGCGATCGTGCCTCCGGACCCGGCTGTGGACATCGAGGAGCGCGAGTGGCTGGACCGGGAGCAGGATTGGTGGGACGACGGCGGCGGGTACGAGCACATCCAGCGGACCAGGCCGCGAACGATCGCCGTGGCGCTCAACGAGTCACCGCTCGCAGCGGCCGGCGTGGATCATCGAAAAGTGGTCCGAGTGGGCGCAGGATGCGTCGGATCCGATTGCCCGCTTCGGCGCGGATGTCCTGCTTACTCACGTGATGTTGCACTGGTGCGCCGGGACCGTCGGGAGCTCGGTCCTTACCTACACGGCATTTGCGCTGCCGCCGGGCCCGCGTCCGCCGCCCGGATCGGTGACTGTTCCAGTCGGCTTCTACGTCTCTGAAGCCGAGCCTCACGGGATCCCGCCCCGCAGCCTCGCCGAGCGGCAGTATCAGGTGCTGCGGTGGACGGTGATGCCGCGCGGCGGTCACTTTCTGCCGACCGAGGAACCCGAGCTGTTCGTCGATGATGTGCGCGCGTTCTTTCGTCCACTCCGGGCAGCGCTCGACCGCTAATCGGGTGGGGTTCAGCGTCAGCGCAGTAGCTCGCGGGCGATGATCATTCGCTGAATTTCGTTCGGGCCCTCGCCGATTCGCCGGATCCTCAATTCGCGGTACCACCGCTCCAGAGGCAGGTCTTTGGCGACGCCCATCGCGCCGTGAATCTGCATCGCGCGATCCACGACCCGGCTTGCGGCCTCGGTCGACACGACCTTCGCCATCGCGGCGGCAGCGTGGAAGCGCTGGCCGTGGTCTGCCTGCCACGCGGCGTCGAGCGTGATCCAGCGCGCTTGGCGGAGATCGATCTCGTTGTCGACGAGCATCCACTGGATCGCCTGGCGGGTCGCGAGCGGGGCGCCGAACGTCGACCGCGACTTCGCGTAGTCGATCGCCATTGCCTGGGCGAGCGTCGCGACGCCGATGCACCCCGCCGAGTACGGGATCCGCTGGCGCGCGACGCGGTCGCGCGCGATCGCGAACCCCTTGTTGACCTCGCCGAGGACGTTGCGGGCGGGCACCCGCAGCGCTTCGAACTGAATCTCGGTCGCGTAGCGCGCGGATCGAAGCGTGTGGATCACGCGTCTGACATGAAAGCCCGGGGCGTCGGTGTCGACGATGAAGCACGTGATGCCGTCTCGTCCCTTGTCCTTATCGGTCCGCGCGAAGGTGATGCCGAAGTCCGCTCGGTCGGCGCCACTGATGAACTGCTTGGTGCCGTCCAGAATCCAGTCATCGCCGTCACGACGGGCTGTGGTCTGGATCGCACGGGCGGGATCACTACCCCCCGAAGCCTCGGTCAGGGCGAAGAAGCTTCGCTTCTCGCCGTTGAGGACCGGAAACAGGTAGCGCTGCTTCTGATCGTCGTTTGCCTCAAGCAGCTGAGCGAGGCCGGATCCGCCGAACACGCCGTAGCACGGCGCGTAGAGGCCGGCGCGATGTTGCGACATCTCGATGCACATGAGCGAGTAGGTGACCGTGTCGATGCCCGGGCCTCCGAGAGCCTCGGGTACGTCGGCGCAGTACAACCCCATCGCCTTCGCCTTCGCCACCAGTGTCTCGAACTGCTCGCGGGGGAGCTCGTCGCTGTCGGGATCGAGCTCTTGCTCGCGCGGAACTATCTCGCGCCGGACGAAATCGCGCACGGTCGAGACGATCAGCCGCTGTTCGTCACTGAGCTCGAGGTTCACCCTGTCCTCACCCTTTGAGGGGACTCAAGCGACCCAGCTCGAGGCTGGTAGCTCGATTCTCGATCGGCATCGAACCGTGATCCGCAACGTGGACCATCAGCAGCTCTCGATAGCGGCTCAGGTACGCGGTCGTGATCTCGTAGCGGAAGCTCGTGCCCTCCAGACCAGGCTCTTGGAGCATCCGTCGGAGTTCCCCTTTGAGGCCGAAGACCGACCGTCCGCCCGCAAACCCGATCAGCACGACCTCGCCGCTCGGTGACGCGAGCTCGTAAACGCCCATGTGGCAGCCCACGCGCTCAATGTGGGGCTCGTCGAGCGCGATCCATTCCCCACGCATGCGAACCTGGGTCATGAGCGCCACTCGCGGAGCACCTGTTCGGTGTGTTCGCCGAGCCCCGGAGGGGCTTGGGGCGGCGGACCGTCGAGCCCGTCATAGCGGATCGCGGAGCTGAACACTCTGATCGCGCCCCGCGTAGGGTCTTGCACTTCGCGCAACAGGCCGCGCTCTTTGAGGTCAGGGTCGTCGACGACCTCGCGCAGATCGCGGACCGGGGCGGCGGGGACTCCCGTCGCCAGCAGCGCTTCGATCACCTCGGCGCGGTCGCGCGGGGCCGTCCAGGCGATGACGGCATCATCGAGCGCATCGATGTTCTGCACGCGCAGCGAGCGCGTTGCGAAGCGCTCGTCGCCCGCCAGTCGCTCGCCGCCGATCAGCCTCCCGAGGGCAAACCACTGGTTGTCGGTCACGCATATGATCGCCACGTAACCGTCGCGGGTGGGGTAGACGTTATACGGTGCCTCGCCCAGGCCACCGTGCCGGTTTCCCATCCGGGTGGGGATCTCGTCAACTGTGCCAAGTGCGACCGCGAGGCTCGAGAGCAATGTCGGGAAGGCCGCGTCGAACATCGCGACCTCGACCGACGAGCCCTGGCCGGTACGCTCACGTCGGATCAGAGCGCTGACGATGCCGCCGTACATGTGCACTCCGGCCATGAAGTCCGCGATCGCGACGCCGGCCTTGACGGGCGGGGCATCGGGGAAGCCCGTGACGCTCGTCACACCCACCATCGCCTGCACGGTGAGATCCATCGCCGGGTGGTCACGGTAACGGCTGAGCCCACCGTATCCACTGCTGCTCGCATAGATCAATCTGGGATTGGTCTCTCGCATCGTGCTGTATCCGACCCCGAGCCGGTCCATCACCCCGGGGGCGAAGTTCTCGAGTACCACGTCGGAGACGGCGACGAGCTCGAGGAACTGCTCCCGGCCGGCAGGGGTCTTCAGGTCGAGGCAGACGCTGCGCTTGTTGATGTTGAGCGCGAAGAACGGATACCACGCACCGTGCGCTGTCGGGCGGTTTCGCAGGTTGTCACCGCGCGGCGGTTCGACCTTGACGACATCGGCACCCGCCTGCGCGAGCAGAAAACCGGCGTAAGCGCCGTTGTAGATCTGGCCGAGATCGAGGACGCGCAGGCCGTCGAGTGGCAAGGGCTGGTCGTGATCGCTCATGATCCGGCGCGGGATGGCGGCATCGACACGCGATCAGGGCTCATGCGCCGGGCGCCTCGAACTCGATCACCGTAGGCTTGTCGGCCGACCATGCGAGGCGGAGCGCATCGCCAAGTTGCCCAGCGCACGCCCTGACTGAGTTGGCGCCAAAACCCGCGGCGAGCTCGAGGTAGTCGTGTGCACTGGTGTCCGTGCCGACGCGACGAATCTGAGCAGCGTCAAACGCATCGCGGATCTCTTGGTAGCCGCGGTTCTGCCATAGGAGGACGGCTATCGGCAATCTGTAGCGCACGGCGGTAACGAGTTCGGCAACGGTGAACAGAAACCCCCCGTCGCCGACAATGCAGAGCACGGGTCGCCCAGGGGCTGCGAGCTGGGCACCGATCGCCATTGGCAGGGCGGGCCCCAGCGTTCCGAACCCCGCGGGGGCCAAGTACGAGCGAGGCGCGCAGATGTCGAGGTAATGGTTGGCAACATAGGCGAGTTGCGTCGAATCGGCCGTCACGATCGCGTCGCGTGGGAGCGCCGCGGAGATCTCGTCGAGCACCGGAATCATCGGTGCGGCGTCTGACCACCACGCGCATCGCGCGCGAATGTCCGCGGCCCGTGCATGACCGCCGTTTGCTCGAGCCGCCGAAAGTGCAGGCGGCGCGTTCACTCCCGCCGCAGCAGCTCTCAGCCGGGCGACAAGGGACGACAGCACCTCGTTGGCGTCCCCCGTCAGCTCCACCGCCGCCCGCGGGCGAGCGCAGGCAAACTCAGCCGGGTCGATATCGATGCGAATCAGCGATTCTCCGAGCCGGGGACGGTGGGGCGCGAAGAAGTAGTCCGTCTCGGAGAACTCAGTCCCGACGGCGACCACCGCGTCGGACTCCTCCAACTCGCTGACCACCGCCCCGAGCGTCAGGCGCGCACCCAGGCTCAGTGGGTGATCGGCGGGCACGATCCCCTTACCGTTGACCGTCGTGACCACCGGAGCACCGAGGAGCTCGGCCAGGTCGAGCGCTGCGGGGCCGGCATCTGTGGCGCCGCCGCCCAGAAGGATCATCGGACGCTCGGCGGCAATCAACAGCTCCGCCGCTGTGATGACGGCACCGTCCGGTGGCCGCTGACGGCGCGAGGAGGGTCCCAGCCGAGTCGCTTCGCCGGCGGCCGCCTCGAGAACATTTATCGGCACCGCGATGTGAACCGGGCGAGGCCGGCCGCACTCGAACACGTCCCACGCAAGCTGAAAGGCACGAGCCAGCTCCGCAGGATCTTCAACGAGCACGCTTTCGGCGGTGATCGTCGCCATGAACTGACGCTGGTCCGGCAGGTCGTGAAGCGCGCCCTGACCGCCGCGCTCGCCATCAGCCCCGGCGCTCGAGAGAACCAACAGCGGCCGCGAGTCGTGAAATGCGTTGGCAATCGCGGTCGCGGCGTTTGTCAGCCCGGGGCCGGTGACCACCAGACACACGCCGGGTACTCCCGATGTCCGGCCGTAGCCGTCCGCCATAAATGCGGCTCCCTGCTCGTGAGAAGCGGAGATATGCCGAATCGAGGAGCCGCTCAGGCCGCGGTAGAACTCGAGCGTGTGCACTCCAGGAATGCCGAAGACGGTGTCAACGCCGTACTGCTCGAGGAGACGGATGCAGCTCTCGCCGGTCGTCGACATCAGCGAGTGTAACTATGGCATGACGGCCGACCAGAGTTCAAGCAGCCGGTCATCGGTCCCAATAATCCGAACACCAGGTGCCTTGTTCGTTTCCTTCGAACGGGTGGTCGATTACTTGGCATACACCATTCTCGGTCGGATAATTCCCGCCAACACCAGCACCCGCGGGTGCTGGGAGAGCTCCAACCAAACGGCTTTGCATTTTCGCTAGCCGGCTCGTCAGTGCCTGGACCGCGCCCGCGTGTCGCGCGGCGCTCTGTGACGCTGGGCGAGCTTCGGCCTGCACTAGGGAACGGAGGGGAGAGTGGGTCCGGACGATCGTGATTCGAGCTTGGTCGCGGCTGGGACGTCGCGGCGGACTTTCATTCGTAACTCGGTGGTCGCGAGCGGGGCGCTCGTGGGTGGGCCGGCGCTGTTGTCGGCCTGTGGTGGCGGAGCCGCGTCAACCAGCGGCTCGGCCCAGGGGGCGGGAGAACCGAAGCCCGGCGGCGCATTGCGCCTCGGAGTCTCGGGGGGCAGCTCCCAGGACACGCTTGACCCCCATAAATGGTCGTCCCAAATCGACGGCGCGCGCGTGTCCCAGATGTACGAGTGGCTGGCGGCCCGCAAGCGGGATGCCAGCGGGACTATGCCATTCCTCGGGACCGAGTTCACCCCCAATGCTACGGGTGACGAAGTGACGGTCAAGCTTCGCCCGGGGGTGACGTTTCACAACGGCAAGGCATTGACGTCCGAAGATGTGGTGTTCACATACCACAGAATCCTCGATCCGAAGGAGGGTACCTCGGCGCTGGCGCTGTTCGGGCCAGTGATCGACCATGTCGAGGCGGTCGATCCGTTGACCGTTCGTTTCAAGCTGAAGTTCCCCTTCAATGCGTTCGAGGACTTTGTCTCCAACTCGGAGTCGGGGATCATACCGGTGGGCTGGGACCCGAAACATCCAGTCGGGACGGGTCCGTTCAAGTTTGAGAGCCTGACGCCCGGTCAGCAGTCAGTGTTCAACCGGTACGAGAACTATTGGGACTCGCCGCGACCATACGTGGACTCCGTGACGATCATCGACCTCACCGATGACTCGGCCCGTGTGAACGCATTGGTGTCGGGCGCGGTCGATGCGATCGATTCCGTCCCATATGCATTGATCCCCTCCATTCAGGCGAACGCCAACCTGCAAGCTCTGATCTCGCAGACCGGCAACTGGTATCCGATCACGATGCGCGTTGATCGTGCGCCATTCAATGATCCCCGAGTCCGTCAGGCGTTCAAATGGATCGTCGATCGGCCGCAGATGATCAAGGAGGCGTATGGGGGTCGCGCGCGACTGGGGAATGACCTGTTCGCGATTGACGACCCGGTTTATGCCCACGGGTTGTTACAGCGCCAGCAGGACATTGAGAAAGCGAAGTCCTTGCTCAAGCAGGCCGGTCACGACGGGCTGACGGTGAACCTGGTGACGGCGCCGATCGAGAACGGAGTTGTCGAGTCGTGCGTGGTGTTTGCGCAGCAGGCGAAAGCCGCTGGCGTCAATGTCCAGCTCACGAAGCTTGACAACACGACCTTCTACAACAACCAATATCTTCAGCGCACGTTCTCGGTCGATTGGTGGGACGCCCAGAGCTTCCTCTCAGGTGTGGCTTACACGCTGATCCCAACCGCTTCATACGGCGAGACGCACTACAACAACGCACAGTTCAACCGATGGTACGTGCAGGCCGCAGCAGCCAAAGACTTGGCGACCAAGAAAGAGATCTGCCTCAAGATGCAGCAGCAGCTGTGGTACGACGGCGGGCACATCATCCCCGGCTTCGTGGACAATATCGATGCCTACAGCAAGAAGATCACCGGGTTTGTCACGAACAAGACGGGCTTCAACCTGAACTACTGGGGCTGCAAGGATGTCTGGTTCGTGTGAACTGACAATAGCCTGCGCACAGCTTGCGCCTCGGATTGGCGATCTGCAGAGCAACCGCGCGCAGGCTCAGGCCGCGGTCGCTCGCGCCGCGGCCGCCGGGGCGTCGCTCGTGGTCCTGCCGGAGCTGTGCACGAGCGGATACGTGTTCGCCGACGAGGCCGAGGCCCGCCGACTCGCCGAGCCGGTAGATGGGCCGACCGTGCGCGGATGGCGAGCGCTGGCGGCGCGTGATCAGTTGGTGATCATCGGTGGCATGTGCGAGCTCGATGCCGATGGCGCGCTGCGAAACAGCGCCGTCGTGATCGACAAAGGGGAGCTGCGTGCGGTCCATCGCAAGGCGCACCTCTGGGATCGCGAGCAACTCTTCTTCAGGGCAGGCGATTGCGCGCCGCCCGTCGTGCCGACCAGTTGCGGACGCGTGGGGGTCGCCGTCTGCTATGACGCGTTCTTCCCAGAGGTCATGCGGATGCTCGCGCTCGCAGGGGCGGACGTGATCGCGGTCCCGATGAACTCACCGCTGTTCGGTGTCCCGCTCGAGCCGCTGGCAGCCGACGTCCTCCTCGCCAGCGCGGCTGCGCAGGTGAACCGGGTCTGTGTTGCCCAAGCTGACCGCAGCGGTACCGAGCGCGGCGTCGAATGGACCGGCGCGAGCGTGATTGTGGACGTCGATGGGCGATTGTTGACCGAACCGGCCGGTGGCGAAGCACTGCTCCTGGCGAGGGTCGACCTCGCGCGCGCGCGCGACAAAACGTTCGGTGCGCGAAACGATGTGCTTCGCGACCGCCGGCCCGAGCTCTACAGCCGGATCGCCCCGGAGGCAGTCGACGACGGCGCGATGCGACGGCCAGCAGCTCACGCCGGCGTCAGATGAGCATCGGCGGGGGCGAGCGGCTCGGCCGCCTCGGCGCGATCGATCGCGCCGCGATTGCGGGCCTCGCCCGCTGCGGCCAATTCGAAAATCCGTATGACTTGGCCGTGACGCTGCATGAGGGCATACCGACCTGGCGCGAGAGCGGCGATCCGCCGTTTCTGCAATGGATGACGCTCACGCCGACGGGGTCGTCGCGTGATACCCCCAGCGATCCGTCGATCGCTGCGGGCCGTTGCTTCTCAGCCGAGTGCTTCCTGGCGCCCACGCACTCGGGGACACACATCGACTGCCTCAATCACGCCGTCGTCAACGGTCGGATCTGGAACGGGATCGAGGCCCGAGGCGCGCTGGGTTCGCGCTTCTGGCACGAGCACGGTGCGGAGCACCTGCCCCCGCTCGTGATGCGGGGCGTGCTGCTCGATGTCGCGCCCGGTGGGGTGCTGCATCCGGCAACGGAGATCGGGACCAAAGAGCTCGAGTCCGCGCTCGAGCGCGAAGGGGTCGAGCTGGCTGAGGACGACGTCGTGTTGATCCGGACCGGTTGGATGAATCACTGGCCGAGCGATCGCTACCTTGGGCCTCAGCCCGGGCTGACCCTCGCCGGCGCGGAGTTTCTGGTGCGCCGTGGCGCAGCGTTGATCGGTGCGGACAACGCCGCCCTCGAGGTGATCCCTTCGGTGGAGCTGCCAGGCGGTTTCCCCGTTCATGGTTATCTCCTGGCCGACGCGGGGGTGCCGATAATCGAGAACCTGGTCCTGGACGACTTGGCGAGCGACGGTGTGTTCACGTTTGTCTTTGTGGGGCTGCCGCTGAAGATTCGTGGCGTCTCGGCATCTCCTCTACGACCGATTGCCGTCCCGCTGAATTCGCGCTAGCCGATCGCTCAGATCAACTTCCAGGCGGCGGTCAGCACCTGCCGTAGCACCTGGCCGATCACGTCGAACTCGGGCTGGTCGGAGATCAGTGGCGGCGCCAAGGTCACGACCGGATCGCCACGGTCGTCTGCCCGGCAGATCAAGCCGGCATCAAACAGCGCCTCGGACATGTGGCCCCGAAGGAGGCGGTCGTCTTCGTGTGTGAGCTGCGACGTTGCTATCGGCATGCTCCGCAGTGCTCCTTGGTCGTTGCATATCGCCGCGCACCGGTCCGCGGCGACCTCGTGCGTGATTCGACAATCGCGAGTTCGGGCGATGCTGCCCTGGTCGCTGTGGCGAGGCTGTGTCACCGCATTGACGCGAGAACCGTCCTGACCAGCTCGATCGGCGTGTCCGGGTGGAGAAATCCCAAGCGCGCAGTCGGCGCTCCGTCCCAGGTGGTGGGAGCGACGAAGGCGATCTGCTGCGCCAGAAGTCGATCTGACCAGGCCCGATAGTCGGCCGCCCCCCATCCCGTCCGGCGAAACAGAACGACGGACAGATCCGGCTCCCGAAGCAGCTCGAGGTATGGCAGGTCGTCGATCAGCCTCGCGCATGCGCGCGCTGTCCTCACGCCTCTCGCGATCGCCTCGCTGTATGCGTTCGTACCGTGGACGGCGAGCGAGAACCACAATGCCAAGCCCCGAGGTCGGCGGGTGAGGTGAAAGGCGTAGTCACACGGATTCCATCCGTCCGCGTTTGTCAGCGCCTCCAAGTAGGACGCCTGCTGCGTCAGCGCGCTGCGAGCGAGCTCGGGTTCGCGGTACAGCAGCGCGCCGCAGTCGTAGGGGGCGAACAGCCACTTGTGCGGGTCAATGACGAGCGAGTCGGAGTACTCGATGCCGCGAAAGAGCTCACGCAGCTCGGGGACGAACAGCGCCGCAGCGCCGTAGGCCCCGTCAACGTGGAACCAGAGATCGGCTGACCTTGCGACCTCAGCGATCCCGCTCAGATCGTCGATGATCCCAGCATTGGTCGTCCCGGCCGTCGCCACCACGCCGATGCAATCCGCACCGTCGCGTTCGGCAGCGAGCGTCTCCTGGAGGGCTTCTCCGGTCAGGCGATGGTCGTCGGTCGGGACCTCGAGCATGTCGACCCCGATCACCTTGAGCGCGAGTGCGACCGAAGCGTGAGCCTCGGCACTGACTGCGAAACGCAGCGGCCGCCGGTGCTCGCCGACCCTTGCCTTGTGGTGCTCGCGGGCGACCAGCAGAGCGGAGAGGTTCGCCGCAGATCCTCCGGTCACGAAACACCCGCCGGCCTGCGTCGGTAACCCCGCGAGGTCCGCGAGCAAACGCAGCGCCTGATTCTCGGCGACGATCGCCCCGGCAGACTCGAACCAGTGGCTGGCACTCAGGGATCCGGACGAAACGAGCATGTCGAACAGGCGCGACGCCGGAGTCGGAGCGTGAGGGATGAACGCGAGGTAGCTCGGACTGTCGGGACGGATCATCGACGGATCGACCTCGTCCGCGAAGACCTCGATGACCCGTCGCGGGTCGTTGCCCTCATCGCACAGAAGGTCACCCAGCGCCGCTGCGCTCGGCGGCCGCGCGGGCGCAATGCCCATCTGATCCGGATCGATCGAGAGCCGGGTGCGGCTGTACTCGAGGACCAGGTTGGCCATGGCCTCGTCGTAGCTGAACATTGGCGTCGCGGTCCCGCCCGCGTTCGAGCTCATTGCCCGTTCCTTTCCGCCGTTGACCCGGGCCGCGATTATCGAAAATGGAGCGAAGGTCGTCAAGCTATCGAGCAAGCGTTCCGATTAATCGAACATGAGCGGCCAGCCAACCCTGCCGCGTATCCGCCAACATTCGAATTATTCGAACCACTGCCTGCTTAATTGACACCCAACCGGAACTCCGCTTAAGATCCGGCCGAGGAAGCAGATGACGTGCTCCGCCAACGACGGAGCACTCGAGATTGACCACGACGGTTCGCCGCCGACCCGATGGCTGCAACGCGAGGAGCCATCAGGAGGCGAGGACTTGCGATGCCACGTGCGCAGAGCATCAGTCGTGTGATGGGTGAAATGGAGGATGGGAATGGGCACAGAAAGCCGTGTCTCGGAGGCCGCACCGAATCGCCGTTCGCGTCGGGAGTTCATTCGAGACGCCGCGCTGGCCGGCGGAGCGGTGGCCGGTACGCCGGCCCTGCTGGCGGCGTGCGGTGGGGGATCGACGGTGTCGAGTACTCCGCCGCCCGTGGCCGGTAAGCCCAAACTGGGCGGCACGCTTCGAGTCGGAGTCTCGGGCGGCGGCTCGGACGACATCCTGGATGCGCACACGTGGTCGACTCAAATCGACGGCGCCCGGGTCTGTCAGCTCTACGACTGGCTGGCGACACGCGATCCGGAGTTCAACCTCGTGCCGATGCTGGGCACGGAGTTCACTCCGAACGCGACGGGAGACGAGACGATCGTCAAGCTTCGTCCCGGCGTGACCTTTCACAATGGGAAGCCGCTGACCGCCGCGGACGTCGTGTTTACATTTCACAGGATTCTCGATCCGAAGGTCGGCGCCTCCGGGCATGCCTTGATCAGCTCCGTGCTCGATGGGGTCGAGGCGGTCGATTCACTGACCGTGCGATTCAAGTTCAAGTTCCCGTTCAATTCGTTTGAGGACTTCACCGGCGACGCGAGCTGGGGAATTGTGCCGGTGGGCTATAACCCCAAGCATCCGATCGGCACGGGCCCATTCAAGTTTCAGAGCTTCACGCCGGGGCAGCAGTCGGTGTTCACGCGTAACGAGGACTATTGGGGCGTTGGGCGCGACGGGGTCCGTCTGCCGCACGTGGACTCGGTGGTCATTGTTGACCTCAGCGATGACTCGGCACGCCTGAACGCGTTGGTCTCGGGCGCGGTGGATGCGATCGACTCGGTTCCGTACGCGCTGCTCGCGTCGGTTCAGTCGAGCAGCACTGTCGAGCCGTTGATTTCGCAGACGGGCAACTGGTATCCGATCACGATGCGCGTCGATCGCGCGCCGTTCAAAGATCCCCGCGTGCGTCAGGCGTTCAAATGGATCGTAGATCGGCCACAGATCATTTCCGAGGCCTACGGCGGCCGAGCGCGACTGGCGAATGATCTCTACTCGATCGACGATCCACTCTATGACCACAGCCTGCCGCAGCGTGAGCAGGACATTGAGAAGGCGAAATTCTTGCTCAAGCAGGCCGGTCAGGAGAATTTGACCGTGCAGCTCGTGACCGCGCCGATCGAGAACGGGGTCGTCGAATCGTGTGTCGTGTTTGCCCAACAGGCCAAGGCAGCCGGTGTCAATGTCCAGCTGTCCAAGATCGACAACACGACGTTCTACGGCAGTCAGTATCTCAAGCGGGTGTTCTCAGTCGACTGGTGGAATACAAACTCGTTCCTTGTCAATACGGCGTACACGTGCGGCCCCGACCCGTCGTATAACGAGACTCACTACAACAACGCTCAGTTCAACAAGTGGTACGGTCAGGCGCTGGCAGCCCGCGATCAGGCGCAGCAGAAGGCGATAGCGGCCAAGATGCAGACGCAGCTCTGGAACGATGGCGGGTGGATCTTTGCCGGGTTCCCGGACAACATTGACGCGTTCAGCAAGAAGGTCACGGGCTTTGTGCCAAGCAAGAGCGGCTACAACCTGAACTACTGGGGCTTCAAGAACGTCTGGTTCGTGTGAGGGCGATCGTGACGACCTTCGAGCGCGAGTAGGCGCGCGCGCCCTCGAGGCCACCTTCTACGCCGACGCCGCTCTGCTTCCAGCCCCCAAACGGAGCCCCGTAGCCGGACGCCGATTCGAAGCAGTTCACGGACACCGACCCGGCCTCGAGTTGGCGGGCGACGCGGTGAGCTCGCGAGAGATCGCCGGTCCAGAGGTAGGCGGCGAGGCCATATGTCGTGTCGTTGGCGATGCGCACGGCGTCCTCCTCGGATGACGCCGGCAGGACCGACAGGACCGGGCCGAAGATCTCCTCCCGGACGAGGGGAGAGTCATGGTCGAGTCCCTCGATGATCGTCGGGGCGAAGAAGAACCCATCCTCGAGACCCGACAACCGGGCACGCCGGCCCCCGGTGAGGATCCGAGCCCCGCGACGGCCCTGATCGACATAGCCAGACACACGGTCGAGCTGCTCTTTGGAGACGAGCGGCCCGACCTCGGTGGCCGGATCCAGCGGATCACCGAGCGTGAGGTCCCGGGCCCGCGCAAGCAGGCGTGCGAGAAGCTCGTCGTGGACGTTCGGCTGGGTGATCAGGCGCGTCGACGCGACGCAGATCTGGCCCGTCGAGTACGTGAATCCGCTGAGCGTGGCATCGGCCATCGCGTCGAGCGGCGCGTCATCGAACACGAGCACGGGCGATTTGCCCCCCAGCTCGAGGATCACGCGCTGGATGCGGTCGGCGGCGCCCCGCGCGATCCGTCGACCGACCTCGGTGGACCCGGTGAAGCTCACGAGTGGCACTCCGGGATGCGCCGCGAGCGCGGCGCCAGTGTCAGGGCCGCCAGGGAGGACCGCGATCGCGCCGTCGGGCAGGCCCGCCTCGGCGCAGATCTCGGCCAACGCCAGCGCGGTGAGCGGCGTCTGCTCCGCCGGCTTGAGGATGAAAGAGTTGCCCATCGCCAGAGCCGGAGCCACCTTCGAGATGGCCGTGGTAAGCGGGAAATTCCACGGTGTGATGCCCGCAACGACCCCATAGGCTTCAACGGTCGAGAATGAATGGACACCGTGGTCCACCGGATAGGCGGCTCCCGGGAGCTTCTGGGCCACATCACTGAACCACTCGAATTCTTCGGCGCAGCCGGCGATCAGTTGCTCGCAATCGCGGATCGGCTTGCCTCCGTCGAGGGCCTCGAGTGCAGCCAACTGCTCGCGGCGCGAGTCGATCAGCTCGGCCACACGGGAGAGGAGCCGGCTGCGGTCCGCGAGCGAAAGCGCTCCCCACGCGCCGCGGTAGGCGGACCACGCGGCAGTCACGGCGGCGTCGACGTCCGCTGCTGTTGCCCCCGTCACGTCGGCGATCAACGTGTCTCGAGCCGGATCGCGGGTCTCGAACGTCGGACCGTCGGTCGCGTGGAACGCTCCCCCGAAGAACGGCTGCAGCGTGGGAAGGGACATCGCATCGGTGGTCACGTCGCGCTCCTCTCATTCCGCCATCAGACACGCCGACGCCGGCGGTGTCGACCGCGCGATTATGAGAAGCGACAACGTCAGGCGCCAACTAAACGGGCAGCCGTTCGAAGAAGGCGAACAGAACGTTACGGCTTGGCAGCCGCGGCTCCGGCTCGACCAACCCAATTTGCGCCGCACCACTGGGTGTTCGGATTATCCGAACGTAACGCCATTTAATTGACTTCCGTGGCTCAATGGTGAGATATTTCGCTCTGCCAGCACTGAGCTCTGGCAGTGCGTTGCAGGCGACCGGCCGCCACGGCCGCCCGCCGAAAGCTCAACGGCCCGGATCAATCAATCTAGCTGCGTGACGAGTCCAACGGAGAGGCGAGATGGGTGTTGGGAGCCGTGGCCGAGGCTGTCGGTCGGCCGGACCACGCACGGACGCTTCGCAAGGTGAGGCCGGCGCTCTCGATCGGCGCTTTGACGGATCCGGCGCGACGGTTATCCGGTCGTGGCTGAGTCTCTCGCAGTCGTAGAGACGCCGGCGGGGCCCACCGGCCCAGCCGTCGAGCTGACCGGCTCCGGTGGCCACTTCGGTCGGTGGCTTGTTCGACGACTTGCGCTCGGCGTGCTGATTCTGATTGCCGTCTCGCTGGTGGTGTTTGTCGCGACTCAGGCGCTTCCGTCCGACCCGGCGCGGGCGATCCTGGGGCGGCAGGCGACGCCTCAGTCAATTGCGGCGCTCGACCATCAGCTAGGGCTCGATCAACCGGTGGTGAGTCAATACCTACACTGGTTCGGGCATATCGTCACCGGCAGTTTTGGCACGTCGTTGGCGACGCGTGGACCGGTGAGCGCGCTGATCTCGGACCGGATCGTCAACTCGTTGACATTGATGTTCCTCGCGGGGTTGATTTCGTTGCCGTTGGCGTTTGTCCTGGGGGCGGTGACGGCGGTGCGTCGTGGACCGTTCGACCGGGTTTTCCTGATGGTCGCGATCGTCCTGTCGGCGCTCCCGGACTTTGTCATCGCGATCGTGCTGGTGATCTTGTTCGCCACGACCGTATTTCAGTTTTTTCCGGCGGTGTCGTTGATCCCACCGGGCTCGAGCCCACTCGATCACCCGACCGAGCTGATTCTCCCGGTCGGGGCGCTGGTGCTGCTCAACGTGCCATACCTGTACCGGCTCGTCCGTACATCGATGATCGACGTGCTGGGCTCTGAGTACGTGGCGATGGCGAGGCTCAAGGGAATGCCGCCTCGGATCGTGGTAGTGAGGCACGCCCTTCGCAACGCACTGTTGCCCGCGATTCAAGGGTCTGGCCTCGTGATGGGGTGGCTGCTCGGCAGCGTGGTGATCGTTGAAAACGTGTTCCAGTATCCCGGCCTTGGCAGCGCACTGACGAGCGCGATCCAAGAGCGCGACTTGCCTGTGATTCAAGCGATTGTGTTTGTGTTCGCCGTGGGCATCGTGCTGTTCAACCTGATAGCTGATGCATTGACCATCTATCTGACGCCTAAGCTGCGGACCGGTGCGGGGTCGTGACGGCGACCACGACATACGAGGCGGGAACGGCAGAGGGAGCGCCGCCGCGGTCCTGGCTGGTACTCAGCCTGCGCGATTCGCTCCGCTATGGCCGGACGAGGGCGGGGCTCGTGATCACGGGGTTCATCGTCCTTGTGGCGGTGTTTGGGCCGCTGGTGGCTCCGCACTCTCCGACACAGCTTGTCGGGCCCCCGTTCAGCGGCCCCTCGGCCAGCTCTCCGCTAGGAACTGACTATGTTGGCGAGGATGTGCTGTCGAGGACGCTGAGTGGAGGCCGCTTTGTTCTCTGGATGGCACTTGGCGCCGGGTTGATCGGCGTCGTGGGGGGGACGACTCTGGGCGTGATCGCGGGGTACAGCCGAAAATGGGTCGATGAGGCGATCATGCGAGCGCTCGACGTACTCCTCGCGGTGCCGGTGATCGTATTTGTACTGCTGTTCATTTCGATGCTGGGATCAAGCGCCGTCTTCATCATGGTGCTCGTCGGCATTGCCTGGATCCCAACCGTGGCGCGGACGATCCGCGCGGCGACGCTCGAGATCTCGCAGCGGGAGTTCATCGAGGCGTCGGAGGTGGTCGGGACCCGGCGCTGGCGGATTCTGCTGCACGACGTGCTCCCGAACCTCATGACACTGATCTTGGTCGAGTTGGGCCTCCGCTGCGCATGGTCGATCGCCGAGGTATCAGCAATCAGCTTTCTGGGATTCGGGATCGCGCCGCCGACGCCCGACTGGGGCCTGATGGTCAACGAAAACGGGATTGGAGTGAGCGTCCAGCCGTGGTCGGTCGTCGCGCCGGTTGTGTGTATCGGTCTGTTCACGATCGGCGTGAGTCTGTTGGCCGATGGGCTCAGTCAGGCGGTGTCCGGCATCGACCGCAGGGTCGAGTCGTGACGGGCATCGAAGTCAAGGGCCTATCGGTCGACGTCGCGAAGACTTCGATGGAGATCGTGCACGATGTCTCGTTCGCGGTCGCGCCGGGCGAAGTGCTGGGGATCGTCGGCGAGTCTGGGTGTGGCAAGACGACTGTGGCACTGGCAGTGCTCGGCGGCACGAGAGCGGGTGCCAGGATCACGTCTGGAGAGGTGATCGTCGACCGCCGGCCGATGCTCGGGCTCAGTGACCGAGAGCTTCAGGTGCGGCGCGGTAAGGATGTCGCGTATGTCTCGCAGGATCCGACCGCGGCGCTGAACCCCGCGCTGCGGATCGAACGCCAGCTCACCGAGATGCTTGAGGTCCACGCTCCCGAACTCGATCGAGAGAGCATGGGGCGTCAGATTCGAGAGACATTGGAAGATGTTTCGTTGCCGAGCGACGGCGGCTTCCTTCGCCGCTATCCGCACCAGTTGTCGGGTGGGCAGCAGCAGCGGGTTGCGATTGCGATGGCAGCGATGCTCAAGCCACAGGCGATCGTCATGGACGAGCCCACCACCGGCCTCGATGTGACAACGCAGGCTCGGATCCTGCGGACGGTCCGTGACCTGTGCCAGAAGCAGCAAGTTGCGATCGTGTACGTGTCGCACGATCTTGCCGTCGTCGGGAAGCTCGCCGACCGTGTCCTGGTCCTGTATGCCGGTCGGGCGGCGGAGTTTGGTCCGACGCGCGTTCTGGAGCGACCCGTTCATCCTTATACCCGCGGCCTGGTCGGCGCGATACCGGTGATCTCGGAGGCCCGCGTCCTCGCGACGATCCCGGGCCATCCTCCCCGCCCGGGAAGCCACACTCGCGGGTGTCGCTTCTCTGACCGCTGCTCGTTTCGGATCACCGAATGCGACGTGAAGGAACCCGACCTGTGTGACGTCGAGGAGCAGCACGCGGCACGGTGCGTTCGGGCGAACGAGCTGCGTGACATACCGCTCGGAGCGAGCGTTCCGAAGCTCGAAAGCGGAGCGCGGAGCGCGTCCGAACCGGTGCTCGAGGCGACGGACGTTTCGGCTGCCTATGGTTCGACAGGAGTCCTCCACGGCGTCTCATTGCAGCTCGGTGCCCAGGAATGCGTAGCGCTGGTCGGCGAGTCTGGCTCCGGCAAAACCACCTTCGGTCGCTGCGTGGTCGGGCTGCATTCGAACTGGATCGGCCAGGTCGCTTACCACGGTGAGCCGCTGCCGCGGTCCGCGCGCAAGCGCAGCGAGCGGGTCCGTCAGAGCCTGCAGTTCATCTTCCAGAGCCCGTACAATGCGCTCAATCCGCGCAGAACCGTCGGGGAGTCTGTGGCAGCGCCGCTCGCACAGTTCTTCGCGCTCAGCAGACGCGAGCGCCACGCCAGGTTGAGCAGTGCCCTGGAGCAGGTGTCACTGAGCAGCGGCCTCGCTCAACGCTACCCCGATCAGCTATCGGGCGGCGAGCGCCAGCGGGTGGCGATTGCTCGAGCCCTTGTCTGCGAGCCACAGGTCCTGATCTGTGACGAGATCACATCGGCACTCGACGTCTCGGTGCAGGCATCGATCGTTGGATTGCTCGCCGAGCTGCGAGCAGAGCGAGGCCTCGCGATGATCTTCGTGACGCATAACCTCGCGCTCGTGCGGAGCATCGCCGACCGAGTCCTGGTTCTGAACGCCGGCAGGATCGTCGAGTCGGGTCCAACCAGCGCCGTGCTCGACGCCCCTGCCGATTCGTACACGCGCGGACTGATAGCCGACACACCCACGCTCGACCACGAAGCTGAGTTCATGCCCTCGGGTCGCGCATGAGTTGTGCGCCGGCACCGTGGTCCGCGGGCGGCTCAGCGGTCGCGTCGGGATTCGCGATCGAGCATCGTCGCAGGAGATCAGGCTGGCGTGACGGCTGATGGCGCGTGACCCGAAGTACGACGTCCTGTTCGAGCCGATCCGGATCGGGCCGAAGGTGATGCGCAATCGCTTCTACCAGACGCCCCACTGCTCGAGCTTCGGGAGCGATTACCCAGGCACCCAGGCGCAGTTTCGTGCGATGAAGGCCGAGGGTGGTTGGGCCGTCGTGAACACCGAGTACTGCTCGATCCATCCAGAGAGTGACGACGTCCCGTCGGTTCAGGCTCGCCTCTGGGATGCGAGCGACGTGCAGAACCTCAGCCTCATGTGCGAGCGCGCACATGACCACGACTCGCTGGCTGGCGTCGAGCTCCATTTCGGTGGCCCAAACCACACGGGTTACGAGACCCGTCAGGCAGCCCGCGGCGTCTCGCAGATCCCGAGCCCGCGGTCAGTCACGCGCTCGTGCTACGAGATGGATAAGCACGACATCCGTGAGCTTCAGGGTTTCTATGTAGCTGCTGCCAAGCGCGCGCGGGAGGCCGGGTTTGACCTGATCCTGATCTACGGTGCCGAAACGATCGCAATCCCGCAGCAATTCCTGTTGCCGTACTTCAACCGGCGCACGGATGAGTACGGGGGATCGTTCGAGAACAGGGCGCGTTTCTTCTACGAGGTGCTCGAGCTCGTGCGGGAGGCCGTGGGCGACGATTGCGCGCTCGGAACCCGGTTCTCGATCGACACGTTGAGCGAGGACGACAGCGGGATGAAGGTCGAGGAGGAAGGCGTTCGGTTCGTCGAGCACGTCGACCACCTTGTCGACCTGTGGGATGTTCAGGTCGGGCCTCCGAACCTGCTCGACACGACGGACTCGGCCGCGGCCTCGCGTGTCCGGCCGGAGAACTACCAGAAGCCATGGGTCGACCAGATCAGGCCGTACACGCAGAGGCCGATTGTCGGCGTCGGCCGATTCACGAATCCGGACACGATGGTTGAAGCGATCAGGTCCGGGCAGCTCGACATCATCGGCGCGGCGCGGCCGTCGATCGCCGACCCGTTCCTTCCGCAGAAAATCGAGCAGGGACGGCCCGATGAGATTCGTGAGTGCATCGGCTGCAACATTTGTCTGTCGCGCTTCAAGCTGGGAGGTACCAGGCTCGTGTGCACCCAGAACGCCACCGCCGGCGAGGAGTACCGTCGCGGTTGGCACCCCGAGCGCTTCACGCGCGCGAGCAATTCGGGCAATGACGTACTGGTTCTCGGCGCCGGGCCCGCCGGGATGGAGTGCGCGATCGTGCTCGGGAAGCGCGGGATGCATCGCGTCCATTTGGTCGAGGCCGGCGACGAGATGGGTGGAATCATGCGTTGGGTCCGCAAGCTTCCGGGCCTCGGGGAGTGGGGCCGGGTGATCGACTACCGGCGAATCCAGATCGAGAAGCTGAAGAACGTCGAGTTCATCCCGAACGTTCGGCTCGACGCGGGGGACGTGGCCGAGTACGGAGCCGAGCTCGTCGTGATCGCGACCGGCTCGGCGTGGGCGACCGACGGCATGAACGGCTGGACGCGAGCAATCGCGATTGGTGCCGATGTGAATGATCCGCACTGCCTGACACCCGAGCAGGTGATGGTCGACGGCAAGCCGGTCCCCGGCGAGAGCGTGCTCGTTTACGACTGCGACGGTTACTTCATGGGCGTCTCGCTCGCCGAGAAGCTCGCCTCCGATGGCAAGCGCGTGACGCTCGTGACGCCGCATGCGATGGCCGGCCCGTACCTCGCTTACACGGCGGAGCTCGCCCACGTTCACCGGGTGCTCGACGGCCTCGGCGTCGAGACCGTGACCGATCACGTCGTGACCGCGATCGAGCCCGGGAAGATTGCCGGCCGCCGATTCTCGATTCCGGACGCAACCGTCGCCTGGGAGGCCGACAGCGTCGTCCTCGTCACACAACGTGTCTCCACCGACGCCGTCTACCGCGAGCTGCGCGCCGAGCCCGAGCGGCTCGAGCGCGAGGGGATCTCGGGTCTCTTCCGGATCGGGGACTGTCTCGAGCCGCGGCTGATCGCGGACTGCATCTTTGACGGTCATCGTCTCGCGAGGGAGATCGACTCAGACGATCCGGCCAAGCCTTTGCCGTTTGTTCGCGAAAACATCGTTCTCGGTGCGGCAGATCTCTGCGGCCCGGGCGAGGATCGACCCGTGATCGGCGCTCGCTGAACTGATTCGGTTTCTCGACCCCCCGCGGTCTGGAAGGCCGAGATCGGTAGCGCGCTAGGGACCAGTGACGGGCACGGAGCTTGCGGTGCGGCGCATCTCCGCGATCCGCGCGACATCCGGGTAGCCCGAGCGCGAGAGCAGCGCGATCTCGCGCTCGAGGTCGTAGTCGACGCGAACGATCTCGATCGTACCGTCGTCGATCAACAGATAGGACGCGCGGGGATCGCCGTCGAACGGTGACCCGACGCTGCCGCTGTTGGCGACCGTGAACTCGGCGAGCCGGCGGACATAGGGGCGATGGATGTGGCCGTAGACGACCATGTCGTGGCCGCACTGCCCGTAGGTCGCGACGAGCTTGTCGTCGTCGTCGTCGGGCATCGGCGCGCGCCATAGATCGTTCGGGCTGGCGTGCAGCACGGTGAGCTCCTGCTCGCGATGCTCGCCCGCGAGCGACTGGAGCCACGCCAGGCGCTGGGCTCCGATCAGCTCGAGCGTCGCGGGCGCGTACTGGCCGAACATGAGGTCGAGCAGACGGCCGAGCTTCGGCGCCCTTGCCAGCTGGCGCTGATGCTCGCCGGGTTCCCAGAGCAGCTGGTCGACGTTGCCGACCACGCCCGGCCAGCCGAGCTCGCGCACAAGGTCGATCACCTCGGCGGGCTGACAGCCGCCGACCGCGAGATCACCGCCGTGGACGACACGCGAGATCCCACGGCGCTCGAGGTCGGCGACGACCGCATCGAGCGCGGTGCGGTTTCCGTGGATGTCGGAGAGGATCGCGAGCATGTGGCCCGCCGATCATCTCATGCGCGGATCGGCGAGCAGGCCGGCAAACGGCTCGGTCGCGAGACGCCTCAGGCGTTTACCCGGCGACGAGCTCGTGGCTTGCGAGCGCTGTCTGCGCGCGGGCGCGCCGGCCGCTGAGCGCCATCCCGACCGCCGGGATCAGCGCGATCAGGATCATCACGAGCGCCCACACGAACGTCGATGCGAACGCGTTCGCGAGCGGGGTGACGACGTGGGTGTGTGCTCCGGCGGGCAGGTGCTGCAGCGCCGCGAGCCCGCCAGAGCCCGAGCGCGACGTGTGCCCGCCGACGACCGACGCGAGGTTGCTGGTGATCGCGGAGGCGAGGATGACCGACAGGATCGCGGTGCCGATCGAGGCGCCCGCCTGGCGGATGATGTTCATCGCGGTGCTCGTGCGGGCGATCGCGGAAGGCGGCACCGCCTGCATCGCGGCCGTCATGTTCGGCATCATCGACAACCCCATGCCGAGCCCCTGGACGAAGCTCCCGGCGCACAGGAGCACGTAGGAAGTGGTGGCGCCGACGAACACGAACGGGATCAGCCCGATCGCCACCAGGGGCAGCCCGGTGGCCGGTAGCCAGGTTGGTCCGTAACGGTCGGTGAGCCGTCCCGAGACCGGCATCAGCAGCATCGCGCCGAAGCCACCGGGAGCCAGCAGCAGCCCGGCCTGGAGCGCGGACGTGCCGCGAACCGTCTGGTAGTAGAGGGGAACGAGCAGCATCGTCCCGAACACGGAGATCGCGAACAAGAAGAACGATGCACCGGCGTACCCGGCGCGGGTGTGCACGAACGTGCGGACGTCGATCAGCGGCTCCGGCGTGCGCCAGCTGTGAACGAACCACGCGGCGATCAGCACGACCCCGATCGCCGTCGGTGCCCACGAATGCGGCGACCCGAAGCCGTAGGTCGATGACTCGGCGAGGCCGTAGATGAACACCGCCAGGCCGGGGGAGAGGAGCAGCATCCCCAGCCAGTCGAGCCGGTGGGCGGGCTGGGGCTGATCGCGGTCGAGCACGATCAGCGCGAGGATGAACGCAACCACGCCGATCGGCACGTTGATGAAGAAGATCCACCGCCACGAGACGTCTGCGACCAGCCAGCCGCCGAGGATCGGGCCCATGATCGGGGCGATCAGCATCGGCACGCCGAGCACGCCCATCACTCGGCCCATCCGGTGTGGGCCGGCCTTCTTGGTCATGATCGTCATCACCGTCGGCATGATCAGGCCGCCGCCGATCCCCTGCAGGACGCGGAACACGATCATCGACTCGGCGCTCCACGACAGTCCCGACGCGATCGAGCCGAGCGTGAACAGGACCAGCGAGGTCATGTAGATCCGCTTGGTCCCGAACCGGTCGGCCGCCCAGCCGCTGACCGGAATCACCGCCGCGAGCGCGAGCGTGTAACCCGTGATCACCCACTGGATCGTCGTCAGCGAGGCGTTGAAGGCGACCGCGAGGTGGTCGATCGCGACGTTGATGACGGTCGTGTCGAGGATCGACATGATCGCCCCGAGCAGGACGACGCCGGCCACCACCAGCGTCTCGCGATCGAGCGCCTCGGGTCCGCTCGACGGCGTCGCAGACGAGTTCGCCATGTCTTAATCGTACCGGACCGGCTGGTCCGGTTACGCCGCCGCGTCGTGCCGGCGCTCGGCACGGGCAGTCGCGCGATTGACGCGACGCCCCTGCCCGGCGAGCTCTCGAATGTAGCCGGCGACGACGGCCTCGGAGACCATGCCGGTGCGCCGCGGGCGTGACGCCGCCGCCACGGAATGCTCGCCGCGGTTGCGGGTGCGCCGCTCGGAGGGACGGCTCAGATATTCAGATCGGGTGCTTGTCATGCTGCCTCTCGTTCGAAGTCGTGGGTGGTGAATGTGTGGGCCTCGTCGGAGGCCTGCGCTACCTGCAGCGCCGGCCGGGCGCTACGCGCGGGCAGCAGGACCAATGCCAGCACGATGCCGGTGGCGATCGCGCCCGCGCCGACGAGGAATGCCAGCTGGTATCCGCCGATCAGTGCGCTGATGTGTCCCTCGTGGGCGGCGATCAGGCCGCGGGTGTGGTTGGCCGCCAAGGTGCTCAGGACGGCCAGCCCGAGCGCGCCGCTGATCTGCTGGGTCACGTTCGTGATCCCGGACCCCAGTCCGGCGTCCGCGGCGGGAACGTCGGCCATCGCGATCGTCAGCAGCGGCATGAAGGCCATGCCGAGCCCGAGGCCGATCGTGAAGCACGCCAGGAACACTGTCGGGAAGAAGGCGGTCTGTGGACCGACGGTGCTGAACAGCAGCAGCCCGATGACTGCGCTGATCATGCCCGCGACGAGCACGGACAGCTGCCCGAACCGCCGGACGAGCCGCTCGGTGATCCCGCGCGAGAGGATCGCCACGGTGATCGTCCACGGCAGGAAGGCCGCGCCGGTCTGAAGCGCCGAGTAATGGCGGACGTGCTCGAGGTACAGCGTGCCGAGAAAGAACGTCGAGTACATGCCCGTGACGAGGAATCCACGGACGACGCTTGCGCGGGCCAGCCCCTGCAGGCGCAGGACGCGCAGCGGCATGATCGGGTTCTCGATCCGGCTCTCGAGCGCGATGAACGCGGTCATCAAGACGATCGCGAGCGCGCCGAACCCGAACACGTCGGCCGAGCCCCAGCCGTGGCTGGTCGCCTCGACGATCGCGTAGATCGCGGTCATCAGCGAGGCCGTCACGAGCAGCGACCCGAGCCAGTCGACTCCTTGCCCCAGTCCCTGGCCCTGATCACCACGGATCAGCACCTGGCCGAGGGCGAAGGTCGCCAGTCCGATCGGGAGGTTGACGAAGAACACCCAGTGCCAGCTCAGGGCCTCGGTGAGCACGCCCCCCGCGAGCAGGCCGAGCGAGCCGCCGGCGACGGAGACGAACACGTAGGCGCTCATCGCGCGGGCGCGCTCGGCGGCCTGGGGGAACTCGGTGACGATGATCGCCAGGATCACGGAGGCCTGCGCGGCAGCGCCGAGCCCCTGGAGGAAGCGCGCGCCGATCAGTACGCCCTGGCTGGGCGCGACCCCGCACAGCAGCGAGGCGACGGTGAAGATGGTTAGACCTGCGAGGAAGACCCGCTTGCGCCCGACGAGGTCGCCGAGCCGGCCGGCCAGCAGCAGCAGGCTGCCGAACGTGACCAGGAACGCGTTGACCACCCAGGTCAGGTCGCTCTGGCTGAAGCCGAGCTCACGCTGGATCGAAGGCAGCGCGACGTTGACGATCGTCACGTCGAGCACGATCATCAGCTGGGCCAGGCAGACGATGAAGAGCGTCGCCCAGCGGCGCCGATCAGAAGGAGCGGTTTCTAGCGAGATGAGGTTCATACGGCTCCTGTGGTTGAAAAATCGGTCCTGTGGGGATAAAATGGAGGTCGCCTCCGAAATATCTGGAGGATCCCTCCGGAAACTATATGGAGGGTCCCTCCGTTTGTCAAACGATTTTTTGCCATGAGCGCGACCACAGAACCCGAACAGACCCTCCTCGCCAGGCCCAAACGCGCGGACGCGCGCCGTAACTACGAGAAGGTCCTGACCGCCGCCCGCGACGCCTTCCGCGAGGGCGGGGAGGCGACATCGCTCGAGGAGATCGCCCGCCGAGCCGGCGTCGGGATCGGGACGCTCTACCGGCACTTCCCCAATCGCCAGGCGCTGTTGGAAGCGCTCTATGCCGGTGAGGTCGACAAGCTATCGCGCTCGGCGGCCGAGCTCGACGGGGAGGATCCGTGGCAGGCGCTGAGCGCGTGGTTTGACCGCTTCATCGCCTATCTGGCGACCAAGCGCGCGCTGGCCGACGAGCTCCTGAATTACATGGACAAGGACGCGCCGCTATTCCAGGCGTGCCGCGCATCGATGTTCGCCGCCGGCGAGCCGCTGCTCAAGCGCGCGCAGGAGGCCGGTGCGGTTCGCTCGGACATCGAATTCGGCGAGATCCTGCAGATGGTGATGGGGATCGGCAAGGTCCCGACCGCCGATCCGGCCCAGACCGCGCATCTGGTCCGGATCGCCCTGGACGGGTTGCGTTACCGCCCCCAGGACTGACTCCGCCGAGCGGCGCGGTCAGCTCTGGCTGGGGAGGTGGAACGCTCTCGCGAACTCGAGCTTTCGAGCGCGCCCATGATGCCCGACATGATGTCGGGCTGGGGTACAATTGAGGCGATGTCGAACTCTCCTGGCTTTCTCACCAATCACGAACTCGATCGGTTTCTTGGCGGCGGCGACGCCGGGCAACGCCAGCGTCAGCGGCTGCGCCACGACCACCTGTTGCCCGTACCCGCGCAACTGGGGAAGGTACGCCGGTTCAACGTCGCTCTCTTTCCGCGTTTCGCGCTGGCCGGCCTCATACGCGACCTCGCCCGCATCCCGGACGCAACCGATGTGATGGCGGCAGTCACTGCCAGAACGCTTGACTCGGCGCCACTCGCTGAGCTGAGCGCGGCGGTGCGCGAGTCCGCGCGAGCACTGACGGTGTGGAGCTTCGACGCGCTCGTCGAGGGGGTCGTCGAGCGGGCCCCACAGGCGGTACAGGAATGGGATGAGGTGGTGAGTTCAGCCGAGCGTGATCTCACCGCCAGGCTGGGCATCTTGTTCATCTCCGAGTTGGGCGTCATCGACCGGGTGATGAATGACATCTGCCGGGTCAGCCTCGCGAGTGGGCGGGTCGAGCTCGTACCGTCTGGCCGGGTGGCTGCGGCGGCCCGGGAAGGTCATGCCGTAGTCCTGGAGCGTGTCAATGTCTTGTCCAAGGAGATGGGATACGTGATGCCGCTGGAAGCCGCGCCGGACAAAGACGAGCTCGCGTTGGCGAGCTGGTTTGCCCAGATGGCCGCTCCGGAGTCAGAAGGGGTTGCCGCTGAGCAGCACGTCTCAAACTTCGAGCCGCTGCCTTATCAACGCTCGCGTCCTCGTCGCCGTCGCTGGCGCGGAGCGAGCACGATGACCCGGGTGCCCGCGGACGTCTAGGTCGTGTTCGAAGACTTAGGAGAGGGGCCGCACTACACCGACCCTGCCACCGACGTCGTCTTTGGTGACATCTTCGCGGCGCCGTTTCTACGAGATGTCTATGTCCGGAGCACCACCGCCTTGATGGGCGGCGGCATGCTACCCGCCAATCTGGCGATCAAGCTGGGAAAGTGGATCGGTCAGCAGCTGCCGGAGGCAAATATTGGGCTCTACAGTCCAGCGTTCACGCCGAAGCCAGGCGCGCGCTTCGCCCTCGCGCAGGCGACATTTCTCCCCGCAGCGGCGACGCCCCGAGCGATTCTCGTCAGTGACAGCTGCCTGACGGCGACAGCCCTGGCGCAGGGCCGCACCCAGCGGAGCGTCGGCGGGCGTCTTCTGTTCGCGCCACTGAGCGTGGTCGAGCCGGAGCGGTGGGAAGGGCTCGTGAGAAGCGAGGACTTCGCGCGCTTCCCGCTGCCTGCGGACGAGCGGCTACCTGGGGGGAGCGTCGCCGAACTCGGCGCCTGCTTCATGGCCGATGCCCGGGACGTCAAGGCCCACATCGACGACCGGATCGCAAGCCTCAGCCCCCCGGTGGCCGAGGAGTTGGAGATCCACTGGTCCGCGTACGCGGCCCGCCTCGGGCCCCGTGCGTATGGGCGCAGTACTCTCAAGCTCGCATCTCTGCTGTCCGGCGGCGGAGAGCCCGGGAATGACGAGCAGGACCTCGCCGACGCTGTCGCCGAGGTGCTCGACCTGGCGCACTTCATAGAGGGTCAGGACCTCGAAGACGTCTCAGCCGCCGAGGAGAATGTCCGCCTCTCCGGCGGCAACGCCGCGCAGCTTACGCCACCTCTGGTGCGGAACATCATCGAGCACCTGCGCGAACTATCGGGCCTGGCGGCGGCGGCTGCCGACAGCCTCTCCTCGCGAGACTGACTCGACACCTATCGCTGGGCGGTCGCGGCGAGGTCCTCGATCAGGCGATCGAGGAGCAGTTCCTCCGGTATGGCGCGCTCGAGCTCACCCACCGCTTGCGCGAGATCGGACGAGCTCCGGAGCCGGGGCGACCACCCCAGGAGGTCCAGAGCCTCGTGCAGTGCCGCGACGTCGAATCGCCACGGGACCGCGCCATTGCGCCTCTCGAGGTCGCAGAGAATCTGCACGCCCGACTCGTCGAAGTCACCGTGATGTCGCACCCGCTCACCGGACCGTCGCACGCACGCCACGATCAGCCGGACGGCGTCCGAGGGCCGTCCGCCCGTGCACACCAATGGCGGGCAGCGGGCGCCCAATGCCTTCTCGGCCGCGACCAGCACCGATGGGTTCTCGCAGCTAAAGCACGGGGCCCCGCCTGGCCATCGCACTTGGCTCGCGACGAGCTGCCCGTAGGTCAGGACCACGTGCGTTCCGTGGGCTGCGCGCGCGAGCTCGACGGCGACGCCGCTGCCGCTCAGCGGCAGGTTCAGCGCGGCGGCATATGACGAGACCGGATCCACGAGCACGTTCCACGCCGCCCAGACCTCGCGCGGGCTCGCCTCCGCGCTGATCCCTGACCCGGCGGCCAGCAGCGACACGGTGAGCCCGTGCAGCGCCGTCCCGGGATCCAGCGCGTGCGGATCCCCTCCGGCCATCTCGGCCGCGAGCACGGCACGCTGGACGGTGCCGCTCTCGTGCAGCAGCCGCCCGACGATCTCCAGTCCGCGCTGCACCAGCGGCGCGAGCTCGGCATGGACCCGCCCGGTGCCAACGGCCTGTTCGAACCATGCCGCGAGGTCCGGCATGGCGTTCAGGATCTCGTGAGACCACAGCCAGGAATGAAATTCGGTCCGGAGCTCCTCCCGGGCCGTCCGCTCGGCTCGGAGATCGCGCACGTGTCGGCCGCTGACCCGTTCGTACTCGTGCCGGGGATCGAAGCCACATGAGATGAGCGCGGCCTCGAGCTGCGACAGCGGCACGCGGAGCGTGTCGCCGCACAAGACCGGCCGGCGACGCGAGGGCGCGAGCAGGCCATCGAGTGCGAAGGCTTCATCGGCGCGCACTTGATCGACGACGACCGTTCCGTCCCCGGCCGCGCCCCTCTGCTCGCGCTTGGCGCAGGCGATGCGCAGGGTTCGATCAAGCGCGCGATCGAGCGCCGCCTCGGTCACACGAGCAGCTCTGTCTGGTCGAGCTCGCGCAACACATCCCCATCCCAGATGAACGGGACCGCATGGACGCCAAAGCTGCCGTTCTCGCGATGCAGCTGGTAGATGGCCAGCTGAGGCACCGACCGGTACGTGCCCCACAGCTCATGCGAGGTCATCACGACGTCGAGGTCGAACGCGACGGTCGCCTCCAGCACTCGCTCGCGCGTATCGTCGTCGATGCCCGACAGCGCCTCGTCGAGCATGATCAGCCGCGGCGCGTGCGTCTCACCGTACAGGGCCGCCGCGGCGGCGAACAGCGGGAGATGGATCAGCACCGACTGCTCGCCGCCCGAGCCCACCGCGTGGCGCTGGCGGGTGAGCCGGACGCGCTCAGGCCCGCGCCGCTCGTAGAGCCGGAAGGCGAACCAGCGGCGGTAGTCAAATGCATCCATCAGCGTGTCGGCCATCGGCTGGGGCTCGCCGGCGGCGCCGTGTGCGCGCCGGGCGGTCTCGATCCGGCCTCGGAAGAACGTGACCAGCTGCTCGCGGTCCTCGTCCTTGAGGTGACGGACGTCGCGGCGCAGCAAGCCGAGCGCGGCTCGCTGCATGCGCGCGTCGTCGTCGAGGGGCTGCCAGTCGAGCTGGACGTTCTTGCCGGCAGCGGTCGGGCTGCGCTCGAGGACGGCGTTCATCTGCCCGACCCGACCGTGGACCTCGTGAATGCGCTGGCGCAGGTGGTCGGCGATCTCCTCGACCAGCGCGGCGTTGAATACCCGTCGCTCTTCCGCGCTGAGGATCTGCTCGCGGTCGGCGATCTCGCGGCTGAGCGCGTCGAGGATCTGCCCCAGTGCCTGCTCGGCCCCACCCTCGGTGATCCGCACCAGCAAAAGGCCGTCGACGCCGTGCGTCACATACGCGCCCATATCGGAGTCGGCAAGCTCGCGGTCCAGCAGCTGGACGCCACGCTCCACCTCGGTCCCCTGCTCGCCGGTCGTTCGGCTGGCTGAAAGTCGGTCGGGTGGGAGCGCGCGTACGACCTCGAGCGTCCGGGAGAACGTCCACGTCGCGGCCTGGTGGGCATCGTTGGGCGTTGCATCACCGAGCACCAGCTCGAGGATGCCCTCCTGGGCGGTCTGTCCGAATGCCGTCGACGCCAGTTCACGTCTGGCTCGCGCGGCGTCGTGTGCGCCGGTTCGGGCGTCAAGATCGCTTTCGAGCTTGGCGACCGCGACGCGCGCGTCCTGCGCTTCCTCGCCGACTTCGCGGGAGTGGTCGCGGGCCGTCCTGAGCGCAGTCTCCACCTCCGCGTAGCGCCGGCGCAGCTCGTCGCCGGTCGCCCCGAGCGCCGCCTCGCGTGCCGCGTGCTCGACGGTCCGCCGCATGGATTCGGCCTCCTCGTCGCGGGCACGGCGGTCGTGCTCGTGGGCGGTCTGCTGCGCGCTCGTGAGCCGCGTCCGGACGGCCGCTTCGGCTTCGGCCTCGCGCTCGCTATGCCGCCATGCACCGGCCGCTGCCGCCGCCGCTCCGGTGAGCTCCGCGGTGGCGTCCCGAAGCGCGTCGAGGGCGCCCTCGTCGAGCGACGGTGCCAGCTCATGAGCCGCTGCATGCTCGCGCCGGGTTGCGTCAGAGGCGATCTCGGCGTCCGCAGCCTCGCGCGTCACCGCTGCCGCCTGCTCATGCGCGCGTGCTGCCTCGGCCTCCAGGGCAGACACGACCCTCAACGCATCGATCGCGGACGCGACGGCATCCGTATCGGGGAGGTCCGCGAGCTCACGCTCGAGCAGGGCCTGGCGCCGGTCGATCTCCGCCAGCTGCGCGTCACGGCCTCGGATCTCCGTTGCAAGCGCGTCGATCCGCTCGCGCAGATCGGCGATCCGCACCGCCCGTCGCGCCTCCCGGGCGGTTGCTCCGATGTGCTCGGCCTGCGGCTTGACGCCCCGCCCGGTGAGTGGTCCGAGGGCGAAGCGGCCATCCATGTCGACCCACGGACCGCGCTCACGCTCGCCAAGAGCGATCGATCCGAGCAGCCGCACGATGACTGCCTCTTTCACCGGCTGGTCTTTGACCGGGCGCAGCACATCACCGAGCGTGGGACCGGATGCTGGCCGAGCAGTCGCGGCGAGCAGCACATCGGCGAGCGTCGGATCGGCGAGCGCGCCCGCCGGCGTCACCCACGCATCGAGCATGCCGGAGGCCTCGAGCGCGGCCTCGAGACCGGCCCGCTGTTCAGGCGATATGTGATGCTCGAAGTCGACCAGCCGCCAGACCGGTGCGCCGGCCCGGTTCGCCCTGTCCGCGCGCGACCAGGCGGGCGGAGCCGGGCCGTCGTCGCGCGCCCCGGCGAGCCGCTCGATCTCGACCTCGGCCGCCCGTGCAGCGTCGGACGCTGTCCGCCGCTGCGCCGCCACCGACGACCGCTCGTCGGCGAGGCACGACCGCGTTGCGTTCGCGCTCATGGTCAGCGGCGGTGCCGGCGACTGTCCGTCATCGGCGAGCGCCAATGCCGCGGCTGCGACCTCGTCATCGACCGCCAGCTCCTGCAGGCCCGCGCGCCAGTTCGCGAACACCGAGCCAAAGGCGACACGCGCCTGCTCGAGCTGACCTTCGGCTTCCGCCCGGCGCTCCAGGATGCGCTCGACCCGCGCGCCGGCGGCGCGCTCGTTGGCCCGCGCCTGCTCCAGGCGGGCGGACGCACCGCGCAGTTCGCGCATCAGCTCGCGGTGGCGGTGAAGGACATCACGCCAGTCAGCGGCGAGCTCGCGCACGAGCGAGACCCACGTCTCTGAGCCCAGCGCTCCGTCGCGGAGCTGCTCGGCGAGGACGCCCAGGCGCTTGGCCAGCGCGGCACGCTCGCCCAAAGCGACGACCGCGCTGAGCGCGGCACTTGCCCGCTCACGCTGCTCGCCGACGGCGGCCTCGGCGGCGATCCACTCGGCCTCGAGCGCGCTTGCCTCGGCGGCGGCGTCATTTGCGCGGCCCCGCGCGGACTCGGCCGCGCGCCGCTGGGTCTCGGCGTGGTCGCGCAGCGCCTCGACCTCGGCGACCGATGACCACGCCTCCGAGCTGATCAGCGCGTGCTCCTCGGCGCTCAGGCGAACGATGTCCTCCTCCACGCTCGCGTGGCGGGCGCTCGCGTCCTCGGAGTGCGCAATCTCTCGCTCGAGCTCTGAGCGGGCGTCGCGCAGCGCCTCGGCGGCGGTCTCGATCGCGGTCTGCGCCTGGCGCAGCGCGTCGGCTCGCTCGCGGATCGCCGCGCGGGCGTAGGCGCTGTATGTGCGCTGGTGAAAGCGGCGGACCCGATCGCGCACGTCGCGCAGCCGCTCAAGGTCACGCTCGAGCGTCTCGAGCTGCTCGAGGCCCCCGGCCAGCTTGCGCATTAGCGCATCGTCGATCTCGGGCAGGCCCATCGTCAGCTGCTCGGCGACGCGGTCGGGATCAAGCGTCTTCGACAGATGGGGCCGACGAAGGTCTCGCATCAGGCGCAGCATCGTCTGGTACTGCGCCTCGCCGTTGAAGCCGAACAGCAGATCGTTCAGGCGCGCGCGGTAGTCGCGCTGGCTGTCGAGCACCTCGCCGTCGTCGCCGAGCGCCGTCGCCAGATCGGCCTTGGCGACCGGATCGCGCCCGCGCAGCAGCGCAAGGTCAGCTCCGATCGTGCGCCCGCGGGCGATGAAATACCAGCGCCGAACGTCAGCGACGTCTCGCTGCGCACGCAGTCCGATGCCCGCGGTGATCCGTTGAGACGTCCCGGTCGCGTCGAGGCGCTCGAACTCCAGCCACACATAGCCGATCCGCTTCTCGTCGCCGGTGCAGCCGACGAGATTCCACTTCATGTCCTTGTGCATCGAGCCGAACGGGTCGAGCTTGTTGGGATTGATGTCGCCGTCGAGGCAGAACGGCAGCAGCACCTCGAGCGCCTTGGTCTTGCCCGACGTGTTGTGTCCGCGCAGGAGCAAGCGCCCGCCGGCGAAGTCGAACACCTGGTTGGCGTACTCGTAGAGGTTGATGATCCCGGCCCGTCGCGGTCGCCAGCGGCCGGAACTCGGGCTCACGGCTGCACCCCCGCGGCCCGGACGGCCGGTGCGCGGAATCGGGCGGCGATCGGGCTCGGCACGAGACCGCCCGCTCGGCCCTGCGCCGCGAGGTCGCAGGCCAGCAGTACCGCGGCGGCGGCGTCGGCGAGCTCCGCGACCTGAGCAGGATCGTCGCGATCGCGACCCCAGTGCCGTTCGTGCTCTGCGAGCAGTGCCGCGACGGCATCCCGCAGCGCCTCGCGGCTCACTTCGCCGTCGGGACCCGCCGCGGCGAGGCCGTCGCACAGCAGCAGCGCGACCTGCTTGACCGTCGCGTTGGTCGGGAATGGCAGGTCGGTGAACGAGCGATCGTCGACGATCAGAGCGCTCCCCTCCGCGCGCCGCTCGACGGGGTAGCCGGTTGCGGCTTGGACCGCGCTCTCGATTCGCGCGCGCTGGCCGAGGAAGTACGCGCGTTCGTCGGCGTCGAGATCGGCGAGCAGGAGCGCGGGATCCTCGGTCAGCCGCCGCGCGAGGCGCTCGGCCCGGGCCCGGTTCTCCCCCTCGGCGGTCGGCGCATGACGTGATGACTCATCGAGCAGCTGCTCCAGCGAGGTCGCGTGAAGCGCCGCGGTCGGGTCGCATAGCAGTAGGGCGAGCCGGCGATGGTCGACGCTGAACAGGGCCTCGTCCTCACCTTGGCTGCGCCGGGCGAAGCTGTCGTGAGATCCGGAGGTGTGCTCGAGCACACCCCAGGCGCAGAGCAGGTCAAGGCCGTCGGCGAATGCGACGCGTTCGCGTCGCTCGCGGAAGTCGACGCTCACTGGAGGCTCGACGTCGGCCCCGGCATACTCGACATGCATGGCCAGATCGCCGATCGCGGTCTGGGCGCCCCCGCGCTCGAGAGCGACAAGCGTGAGCAGGAGCAGCACGCACGCGCGGTCGCTGAGCTGCGGCCACTCGTCGGGCGGCCGCTGGCGCCCGGTGGCCGATGCCGGCCGGACTCGGACCGGACGTCGCAGGCCGCGCGGAGTCGGCGGACCGGACGCCCTCGCGGCCGTGCTCCCGATTTCGAGCTGGTATCCGTACGTGGACTGCAGGTTTCGCGCGAGCTGACGCTCGTGACGGCGGATCAGTGTGTAGACGGGATCGCTTGCGTCGATGAATGGAGCGGCGAGGAGGGCCCGCAATGCCTGCGTCTGCTCCTCGCGGTCCTCGACCTCGCGCACGGTCATCGCCCGACCGCCTCGATCTCGAAGTCGGGCATGTCAAGGGTTCCATGCGGCGCGCGGACGCGGGCACGCTCCCGGCACGGATCGTGCGGCGGACGCAGGACGATCGTCGCCCGCCCGTCGATCGAGCTGGCGCGCCGTGTTCCGTCTCGACTCGCCGCCGACTCGTAAGCACGACCGATCCAGGCGAGCAGGTGTCGGAACTCGTGCGCGTCGACAGCCTCGAGCGACGAAAGTCGCGTCGGACCACGCGCAGCGATCCGCGCGAGCAGTCGTGAGAGCTCCTCGCGCTCGGCCGCGCGACGTTGCTCGAACTGCCCCCGGCCCTCGGACAGGTCACGGACCTGCGCTCCCCGGCCGGGACCGGGCGCGCGGCTCCCCGGGGTGCGCAAATGGGCGACGACGGGGGCCGGGGGCGCCTGGAGCCATGGGGTTCGGCCGCGATCGGTCACCTGGTGCGGGTCTACCTCGGGCACCGCGAGATGGCGCGGACTGCGGAGCCCGAGCGCCGCTCGGATCCACGCGGATGCTTCTCCTGGTGGTGCGACGGCCACCTGAGCGGCCAGATGCAACAGGACGCCGGCGCGATCGATGCGCGTGGACCGGCGCTCGATCAGCCGCTCGGCGATCGCCAGCACGGCGCGGATCGCGTCGATCACCTGATCGTTGAGGGTCCGCCAAGGCGAGCCAGCGTCCTCAGACCCGACGAACCATCCGCGCAGGCCGTGCCAGCGTCCGAGAAGCTCGGCAAGCCGGCGGGCTCGCTGCTCATCGACCGTGGCGCCGCCCGGCAGCCCGACAAACGCCTCGGCGTCGACGATCTGCTGTACGAGCTGGTCAGGACCGTAGGCCTCGATCCGCTCGATCAGGGCCAGGATCTCGGCCGAATGTTGCATCCGGCTTCGCTTGAAGCCGTGGAGGTGCTCGAGAAGCGCCCCCTTTCCGCGGTCGAACTCCTCCTCACCGATCTGCTCAACCGTGCGCATCAGGTCGCCGAGCGAGCGCATGAAGGTCAGTGCGCCCGTGTGCAGCGCCTCGACCTCGTCCAGCAGCCGCTCAAAGTCGGACCTCAGCCGTCCTCCGTCGGGCGCGTCGTCGGCGAGCTCGTCGCTGATCTTTGCAAGTGCGTCTCTGATCGCGGGCAGCCGTGCCGTGTCGAGCCGGCCGATCTCGTCACCGAGGGCGTCGAGGTGCGCCAGCAGCTCCTCGGTCAGCCGACCCGCCGGAGTGACGTCGTAGGTGTAGCGGTTGCGCCTCCACTCCGCCGCAGTGGAGGCAAGGCTGGCGTCATGGTCACGCGCCACCGCGCCCCACTGGTCCAGCGCTGCGAGGCGCAGCTCGAGCCAGTCCAGATCGACGGTCAGGGCATAGCGCTCCCGCAGGCGATCGGCGACCTGAGCCGGCCGCAGGCGCAAGCCGAATGCCTGGTGCTCCAGGTACAGGACGCGCATGATCCGTCGATACGTGGCCGCCTCTTCGGCGGTGGCGTAGCGCAGCACAGGGTGGGCTCCGAGGCGCTCGTGTCCCGGAACATCGCCGGCGTCGTGAGGTGCATCGCCGCCCTTCGGCGCGGGTGGCACCTCGGCGCGGGCGAGTGCCGGCTCGAGCGGGGCGGGGGAGAGCTCAGGCTCCATCCGGATGGAGCTCGTGCTTGCCGAAGCCCGTCTGTCCGCGTGGCTGATCCGGTACCTCACCCATTCTGACCAGGATGACGTGCTCGCCGGACGGAATTGTGAGCGTCTGCTGGCCCGCTCGATGAGCTCACCGAGCAGCTCCTCGGGTGCGGCGCCGTCCTGAGCCAGATCATCAGCCACATGGTCATCTCGCAGACGTCGGGTGCGTCCGCGCCTTACGCGGCGCCGATACCCGAGGTCGCTCACTCGCTGATAAGCGAGGTCCCTCGCTGACTTGGCGCGTAGGTTCACGGACAAGGACATCAACACAGCAGCACGCCTGGTCTCCGAAGCGACGGCGCTGATCGCCGACAACGTCTTTTTAGTGCCGCACGACACGGATTGACCGTCTCCGATCCCCTGGATCTACCCGAGCTTGCCGGTGGGGGTCGCTGGCACCTCCGGGTTACGACGTCCACGGCGTTGGTCCGAGACAGAGAAGGCCCGGTCGGGCTGGGAGGGAGGACTGGTGAACCGCGGAAGCAGCCGGATCGAAATACGTGGCGTCGAGCGCCGGGCGGTAGGGTCCGTCCCGCCAACGGCGCGTGAGAGGAGATCGCAGTGGCAGTGCAACCGGCAGCCCGGGGCCGCAACCCGTTTGACACCAGCGGGGTGCAGCGCGGAGGCGACGGCGTGTCGCGCTACGGCGGCCGCCCGTCGTCGCTGGTCGAAATGCTCCAAACGACCGTCGAGCGCCACCCCGATCAGGAGGCGATCGTCGAGGTCGGCGGCCGCGGCCTGACGTTCGCGCAGCTGTGGGAGCGAGCGGCGTCGCGTCGCCGGGGGGCTGCGGCGCGCGGGCCATCAGACCGGGGACCGCGTCGCGATCCTGCTCCCGAACGGATTGGATTGGGTGCTGGCGTTCTGGGGCGCTCAGCTCGCGGGACTTGTCACCGTGCCGGTCAACACGCGGTTCACCGAGCCCGAGGTCGACTATGTCGTCGCGGACTCGGGCGCCGCCCACGTGTTCACGCCCGGTGTGCCGCTGCCGGACGGCGAGCCGCACGTGAGCGCCGATCTGGCCCCGCCCGAGCTCGCCGCGATCTTCTACACGAGCGGCACGACCGGGTTTCCGAAGGGCGCGATGACCTCGCACGCCAACTTTCTCGCCAATACCGAGAACGCCGTTCGGTGCGTCGGCGTCGACAGGTCCGAGGGTCCCGAACTGGCGACGCTGATCAACGTGCCGTTGTTTCACGTCACCGGCTGCAACAGCCAGCTGCTCGTCGCCAACGAGCTCGGCGCGACGACGTTCATCCTTCCCAACGCGCTCGACCTCGAGGGGTTCCTGCGCACCGTCAGCGAGTACCGGATCGAGATGCTGACCTCGGTGCCCGCGATCTATCACGCGCTGACGCGCCATCCGATGTTCGCCGCGACCGACCTGAGCCACGTGCGGTGGGTCTCCTACGGTGGCGCGCCGATCGCCGCCGACGCCGTGCACAAGATCATGGAGGCGTTCCCGCAGGCGCGCGTCGGAAACGGCTTCGGGTTGACCGAGACGTCCTCGATCACGTCGTTTCTCCCGCACGAGGAGGCCGTCGAGCACGCGGACTCGGTCGGCTTCGCGATGCCGGTCGTCGACATCGCGCTCGACGAGCCCAATCCGGATACCGGGGTCGGTGAACTGCTGGTGCGCGGCGAGAACGTCGTCTCGGGCTACTGGCAAAAGCCCGAGGCGACCGCCGAGACATTCGTCGACGGTTGGCTGCACACCGGCGACCTCGCGCGGATCGGCGACGACGGCCTGCTCTACATCGTCGACCGCGCCAAGGACATGATCAATCGGGGTGGGGAGAACGTCTACTCGATCGAGGTCGAGTCCGCGCTGGCCGGCGCGCCCGGAGTCTCCGAAGTCGCCGTCATCCCCGTGCCCGACGAGATGATGGGGGAGAAGGTCGGCGCCGTGATCGTCGCCGGCGATGGCTTCGACGTGGACGTCGTGATCGCGCACGTCAAGGAGCGAATCGCCGACTTCAAGGTGCCGCAGTACGTCGCGCTGCGCGACCAACCGCTGCCGCGCAACCCCGGCGGCAAGGTCCTCAAGCGCCAGCTTCGCGAACAGACCGAGTGGGGCGAACCGCTGCGCTAGCCGCGCCGCCGGCTCACGTGACGACAGACGCAGCGTTGTCGGTGATCGCCCCGATTACCTGCGGCCAGAACTCCCGCGGGAGGTCATGACCCATGCCCGGGATGATCACGAGCTTGGCGTCCGGGACCGCCGTCGCCGTTGCGCGACCACCGGAGACGTTGACCAGCGGGTCGGCGTCACCGTGAATGACCGTGGTCGGGAGGCGCAAGCGCGCGAGGAGGTCGCTTCGGTCGGGTGCGGTGACGATCGCCGCGAGCTGGCGGGCGCTGCCGGCAGGATGGATGCCGCGCTCAAAGCAGCGCCCGGCTCGCGCGCGCTTGTGCTCCTCATCGAAGGCGACTGTCTTGGAGCCGATGATCCGGTAGGTCTCGAGATGGGATTCGATGTACCCGTCGCGGTCGCTCGGTGCCGCGCGCAACATTCGCAGCGCGACGCGGCGCTGTGGCTGCCCGACGCGCCGATTGCCCGTGGTGGACATGATCGAAACGAGCGACAGGACGCGATCCGGGTATCGGAGCGCCATCAGCTGGGCGATCATGCCGCCCATCGAAACGCCGACGATGTGCGCCGCGGAGATCGCGAGGTGATCCAGCAGTCCGATCGCGTCGGCGGCCATCTCGTCCAGCGAGTAGGAGGCGGCGCCGGCGTCACGGATCACCAGCTGCCACTGCTTGGGCACCGGCGCGTCGCGCAGGATCGACGATCGGCCGACATCGCGGTTGTCGAAGCGGATCACCCAGAAGCCCTCCATCGCCAGCCGCTCACAGAACTCCTCGTCCCAGAGGATCATCTGCGAGCCCAGGCCCATGACCAGCAGCAACGGCGTCGCGTCTGCGGCCCCGAACGTCTCGTAACAGAGCTTCAGATCACCGACCTCGGCGATCTGCTCGCCCGATGCTGTCGGTGTGAGCTCAAATCCAGACACGCGCGCTCCCCCTGTTCGGTTCAAAAGTGCCCCGTCGACGTTTATCTGAGGGCATTGCGGTGGCGCCCAGTGTGCCACGCCGGCCGCCGCCGCGCGGGTATCCCGGGCCCCGCCGCATCCACGTCTAGCGCCAGGCCACGGCTCGCACTCGCGACCACCGACGCGCGCGGGCGCGGCGCCTACTCGGTGTCTTGCCGTGGAGCTGGCCGGCCCGTGCTCGGAGGAGCTCGATCAGATCCGCCGTGTGATGAAACGGGTCGGCGACGACGGTGTCGTCTGCGAGTGCCAGCGCCGCGACGAGCCGACCGTCGACTTCGGCGAGCAAGACGGGCTGCGCCGGAGGCTTGGCGCTGTCGAGCGCCGCCAGCCGTGCGAGCGAGGACCGATCGGCGGGCGTGCCGAATCGAAGCATCACGCTCCTGTCGGCGGCGTCAGGCCGACCGGGCTGGGCTCGGCGCTGCAGGCGGTGGCGATCGGCCGCGGCGCGGCGCAGATCATCGACCTTCGCCTCCGCCACGGCCATCTGGAGCGGCGTGGAAATCATCTCAGTGTCCTTTGACTCGTGGGTTGGTCGGCGGTGCCCGGGCGAGGGCGCCGCCGGAAGTCGGTTTGATCGCGCGGGGTGTCGAGCTCAAGCTCGAGCTCGATTTCGCTGCCGCGGCTCGCGCGAGCGCGGAACCCGCACCGTCGCAAGAGCGCACGTGCCGGCCGGTTCTCCCACTGGGTCGTGGCGGTCATGAGCGCGAAGCCGTGCGCGCGGGCGCGCTCGATCGTGCGCCCTACGAGCGCGGTGCCAATGCCCATCCTCTGAAGGTCGTCGGCGACCTCGACCGCCAGCTCCGCGACCTTCCGGCGATCGGTGTAATGGACGTAGCGAGCCAACCCGACGATCGAGCCGTCGCGCGGGTCGACGGCGGCGAAGGCTTCGTGGTGGACGTGATCGATATCGGTCAGGTATGCGAGCTCGCGAGACGACAGTTCGGGTTTCGGCGAGAAGAATCGCCGCCGACGCGACTCGGGACTGAGCCGGGCAAATAGGGTCGCCACACGATCGCGGTCGCCACCGGTGACTGGCCGCAGCGAAAGCAGCGTGCCGTCGCGCAGCACCAGCGGGTCGGACGGCTCGGATCCAGGCGTAGCTTGTTGTAAGACGTCAGACGTCTGACTGTTATGGTCCATACCTACCGAGACGCGGACCGGTAGCGATCCTTCCCGCAGTAGGCATCTCCACGATCGACAAGCCGGCGGCGCACCGTGCACCAATTTGGCCAACGCGTCTCAGATGACGCGCCGCCCAGCGGTGGTGAGGGTGGGGCGCTGCGGTAGCGCCCCACCCACTTCGACGATCAGCAGTACGTCGCGACGATCACGCCCTTGCCCTGGCGCGACGGGTCAGGCCCGTAGCCGGGGCTCGTCTTGACGACGACGATGTGAACCGTGTTGCCCGCGATCGTGCTGCCGTTCTTGGTGGCCTTGCTCGTGACGAGCACGCCCATATAGGAGGGGACGCCCGTGGTCGGCGGCGGGCTGTTGCCGCCGCTCGTGCTCCAGTTACCGCCGCACTTGGCGGGCGGCGTCGAGGTCGGGAGGCTGACGGTGTTCGCGAATCCCTTGCCCGCCGGCGGCGCCGGGCCGCCGCTGAGCGAGTTCAGCGACGACCAGCTGTTTGACCACCAGGTCACGGTCGTGGTCGGCGTCGCCGCGGCCACGGTCCGGTCGCCGAGCAAGAACGCGCCACGGCTCGGGAACGCGAACACGATCGCGGTCGTGCTGGCGCTGGATGGCTGGTAGTAGCCATTGCCGACGAACGAGGCGCCCACCGTCTGCGAGCCGAGCGCTGCGTTCACGGGCGCGATCGTGCAGCTGACGTTGCCCGAGCTGTCGGTCGAGCCCATGCATGACTGCGATCCGAGCGAGAGAGTGACGGACTGTGGCGGATCCGGGGCGGCTGAGCCCCCATCGCCGTCGGTGTCGTTGGCACCGTCCTCCACCAGCGTCGCGGTCAGGGTCGCGCCCGAAGCGCTGGCGAGGATCACGACTGGGCCGGTGTAGGTCATCGTCGTTTCCTCAGGCGTGACGGTGAACGACGCGCTGTCGCTGCTTGCCGTGTACGCGGAGTCGCCGGTGAAGTCGGCCTTGGCCGTGTAGGGCCCGGCGATGTCGCCGAGCGTCACCGAGCAGCTCGCGGCGCCGCTCGAGTCGGTCGTGCCCGTGCAGCTCTTCGCCCCGACGGTGAACTTGATCTGCCGGTTGGCGACGCCGGTCGAGGTGCCGTTGTCGATGAGGTTCCCGGACAGCGTCACCGGGTCGTGGTAGTCGCCGGTCGTCGCGCCCGTGTACGTGGTGGTGGTCGGGCGCGTTACGACCGTCACATCGTTGCTCACCGACGCGGTCTTGCCCGCGTCGTCGGTGACCGTCAGCTCGACCGGGTAGGTCCCGGACGACGCGTAGGAGTGGGTCGCCGACGACGACGTCGTGCTCTCGCTGGTGCCGCCGTCACCGAAGTCCCAGCTGTACTTGATGATGTAGCCGCCCGTGTCGTTGGAATGCGAGCCGCTCCCATCGAAGCTGACGCTGTCGAGCGCCTTGGGCGACGGCGGCGAGGAGCTGAACGCCGCCGTCGGATCGACGGCTCCGAACGTCATCCCGCACCCGGTGATCGAGTTGTCCCACTCGGATTGGATCTCGTACGGGTTGTGGTTGATCAGGACGTCGTAGCTGCCATTCGTCGTGCTGCCGAGGCTCGGCCCGAAGCTGAAGTTGCACTTGTCGGCTTCCTCTCCGGTGTTATCGACGTCAAACCAACCTCCGCTGACTGGATTGGTGATCGTCTCGTTGTGCTCGTGGCTGAGCGAGTCGATCAGCGTGTCGGCCGCGCTGTTGTTCGGGGCATTCGGGACGACGTTGCAGCCGCCGTCGGCCCCGTCGGGCATGTTCGCCCAGATTGTCAGGCCGTTGCCCGCGTCGAACGAGGAGTGGTAGGCGCAGTACTCGCTGGTATTGCCCATGCTGTCGGTGACACCTCCGTATGGTCCGCAATCGGAGAAGTCGTCGAAACACGTCTGCACGTTCTGGGGCAGAACGAGGAAGTAGATGTCGTTGATCGAGCGCGGCAGGCTGTTTGCCTTGATGAACGCGTCGAGCTCCTTGGTCTCCTGCGTCTGGGTCACACAGACGGTGGCGGTGCCCTGCAGCGCACAGCCGCTGTTCGGCGCCGGGAAGGCATCCGTATCGGTCACCGTTCCGGCGTAGGTCGAGCTGTAGAGGATGTTGCCGTTGGTCGTGTCCGAGTACTGCGTGGCGATCGCATACGGGTTGCTGACGCGGCCGCTGTCAGCCGCGACGTCGGTCATGTAGCGCTCGAGCACGCTCTGGTAGTTGGCTTGGAACGAGAACCCGGTCGGTAGCCAGTAGACGATGTGGGTCGTATTGGTGTGCTCGACCGGACCGTTGTGATAGGTCAGGTTGCAGGCCGGGTCGGGCTGCGGCTGGGGACAGCTCACGACGAGCGGCGCGAGCCCTCGTGGACCCAGCTGCGCGGCTGGACGTCCACGAGGAATCGACACCGTGCCCTTCTTGACTAAGACGCCGGAGGGCTTGCCCTGGAACCTGTGGTGCCGCTTGGCACTCGCGGTCCCGGCAGCCGTCAGTACGCCCAGCATGACGACAACGAACAGCAACACGCGCCCCCGCATACGCAACCCCCAGTAGTCCGGTCCCGGCAGCCGCCGGGCTCCCCCGTTAGGTTGGTATCCTAACAGACCCGGCCCGCAGGCGGGGATTATTTTCGCGGAGGCCGTAGATGATCTGGATCCCTTGCCGACTCGCCTCGGTTCTGACGGCGGCGGTGATAGCGACGGCGCTCGGCGCGTGTGCGGCGAGTGCGGCGCGCCCAGACGCGCGCTCTGATCCGCCAGGTGCCCGGTGTACGCGCGCCCGGATCGGCGGGCGGATCGAGTGCCTCGCGGTCGGAAGGCGATGCCGGCCCACGTACAACCACGCCTACGGCGAGTACGGCTTCGTCTGCAAGCGGCGTAAAGATGGGTCCTATCGATTGCGCCAGCGCCACTTCCAGGGCCAGCCAGCGCCGGCCCCGACTGGCACCGGTTCAGGCTGAGGCTCGGCCGTTCCTCGTCCACGCGGCGGTTCTGGCCAAAATGCCGCCGAACAGGGGAAGGGCGCCGCCGCTTCTGTGCGGCGACGCCCTCTGCGACGCTCCCCTCTGCTACTGGTCGGGGCCCAGATTGATCACCGGAGTGATCAGTTGGTTGACCCCCGGTGCGACCGTGACGCGGTCTCTGCCTGCGAGCGTGTTGACATCGAGGCTGTCCTGGGTCGCGTTGCTGCCTGCGACTTGGACTTGGGTGTGCAGGCCGGAGACGAGGACGTCGCCGGCGTTGGAGTTGACCGCGACGTTGTCGCGGCCGGCGGTGCCGTTGGCGATGACCGTGTCTGGCTGGCCGTCGTCGTTGCCGGCGCCGTTGCCGGTCGCGCTGACGTCGATGTTGGCGGCCTTGAGGTCGGTGCCGGTGAGATCGTTGACCGTGATCGTGTCGGCGCCGCCGAGGGCGTTGACGTTGAGGTCCTCGATCCCGTCGAGGTCCATCGTCACGTTGCCGACGTCGCGGAAGAACCGGACCCGTGAGCCGTTGGCTGAGACGTCCATCTGTTCGTTGGCGTTGGAGCCGTTGAACTGCATCGCGTCGCGGCCGCTCTGGCCCTCGACGATGTCGCTGCCCTCGCCGGGGTTCCACGTGAACGTGTCGTCGCCGCTGCCGAGCAGCGCGGTGTCGTTGCCGCGACCGCCGTCGACATGGTCGTCGCCGCTGCCGCCGATCAGGACGTCGTTACCGTCGCCGCCGACCAGCGTGTCATCTCCACGCCCGCCGCGGATCGTCAGCGTGGTGAGGCCCGCGATACCGTTCTGGCCCACGATGACGTCGTCGCCGCCGCGGCCGCGAACGACGAGATTCTCGACCGCCGTCGCGTCGACGGACGAGCCTGTGGTCGTGAAGGTACTGACGGCGGTGCCGTCCGGCGCGATCCCGATCGTGTCGGCGGATCGGGTGCCGCTGTAGGTCACGGTGTCCGAGCCTTCGCCACCGTCGACATTCACGGCCGCCGGGCCCGAGATCCCCACGCCCGCGTCAACCGCGTCGTCGCCGGCGAGCGTCTGGACGTCCACGTTGTCCTGGGTCGCGTTGCTGCCTGCGACTTGGACTTGGGTGTGCAGGCCGGAGACGAGGACGTCGCCGGCGTTGGAGTTGACCGCGACGTTGTCGCGGCCGGCGGTGCCGTTGGCGATGACCGTGTCTGGCTGGCCGTCGTCGTTGCCGGCGCCGTTGCCGGTCGCGCTGACGTCGATGTTGGCGGCCTTGAGGTCGGTGCCGGTGAGATCGTTGACCGTGATCGTGTCGGCGCCGCCGAGGGCGTTGACGTTGAGGTCCTCGATCCCGTCGAGGTCCATCGTCACGTTGCCGACGTCGCGGAAGAACCGGACCCGTGAGCCGTTGGCTGAGACGTCCATCTGTTCGTTGGCGTTGGAGCCGTTGAACTGCATCGCGTCGCGGCCGCTCTGGCCCTCGACGATGTCGCTGCCCTCGCCGGGGTTCCACGTGAACGTGTCGTCGCCGCTGCCGAGCAGCGCGGTGTCGTTGCCGCGACCGCCGTCGACATGGTCGTCGCCGCTGCCGCCGATCAGGACGTCGTTACCGTCGCCGCCGACCAGCGTGTCATCGCCGGACCCGCCGTCGAGCGTGACTGGATCGTCCGTGAACGTGCCGTTGCTTTGATCGATGCGGATCTCATCATTGCCACCGCCGCCCTGCACGTCGATCGCGGTGAACGTACTGCGGTCGACGCTGAAGTCGGCGGTGCCATCCTCGCCCACGTCGACCTGGAGGATGTTGGATGAGCCGGGCGCGAGCCGCAGCGCGAGCTTGTCGCTCGCCCCGTTGCCCGTGATCTGCAGCGTCCCGTTCTGCACTTGAGCCTGGTAGGCAGCCAGAGCGGGAGTGGCCCCGAGGGCAAGCGTCCCACCGAAGCCGGCGCCGACAACGGCGCATACCTGGAGAACTCTGCGTCGGGCGTGTTGAGCGTAAATCGACATCGTCACCTCTCTCGTTATTGATCAGAGCCTCGGCAGGCATGGATCGACCGCCACCCCGGCAGTCGAGCGATCCCTAGCCATGAGCTAAGTCATCAGACGTCTGATGCTTTGCTCGTAACGCCATAGACGCAGACGGACGCCGATCCTTCCAGCGTTCGTCGTCGCGACGAAGTCCCCGAGCTGCGCGAGGTGCGCGGGATCGGCTGTGAGCCAAATCAGTCGTGCACGATCGGCCCCCACCAAGTACGCTGCGTCTGACCCCGGGGGGGAGTCGCGATGGACGCAGGCGATGTGCATGGGCTAGTGGGGCGTACCCGCGAGCTTGCAGAACTCGATTTGGCACTCGATCGGCTCGCGGAAAAGGAGCCGTGGTTCGTCCAGATCATCGGCGAGCCGGGGATCGGCAAGTCCCGGCTGCTGGCAGAGCTCTGCCGCCGCGGGGCAGCGCGCGGCTACCTGGTGCTGGACGGGCGCGCAGCCGAATTCGAGCGCGACATCCCGTTCGGGCTGATCGTCGATGCGCTCAACGACTACCTCGCCGCGTTGGAGCCAGCGCGGCTCCGGGCGCTCGACGAGGACGTGTTGTGCGAGCTCGCGTCGGTCTTCCCGTCGCTGCCACGGCCCGACCGGGCCGATGCCCGAGGACCGGGCGAAGGCGCCGAGCGCTACCGCGTGCATTACGCGATCCGAAGCGTGCTCGAGCGGCTGACGAGCCGGGAACCGATGCTGCTGGCGCTCGACGATGTCCACTGGGCCGACGCCGCGTCGGTCGAGGTGATGACCCACCTCCTGCGCCGGTTCCGCGGACCGCTGCTGATGGCGGTCGCCTACCGCCACGCTCCCGCCCGGCTTCTCGCAGCGCTCGAGGGCAGCGCGCGCGCAGGCCTCGGCAGCCGGCTCGAACTCGCGCCGCTGAGCTCGAAAGAAGCGCAGCGATTGATCGGGCGAGACGTGGATCGCTCAGCGCGCGCGACGCTGTATCGCGAAAGCGGTGGCAACCCGTTCTACATAGAGCAGCTCGCACGCTCGAGCCACACTCGCCGGATTCAGGAGATGCCCGGTTCCGAACCGTTGCGTGAGGCGGTGCCGCGTGCGGTGATCGCGGCGATCGAGGAGGAGCTGATCACGGTCGCGGACCCCGCCCGGGTCGCGCTCCAGGCGGCCGCGGTCGCAGGCGATCCATTTGAGCCCGAGCTCGTCGCCGCGATCGCCGAGCGGGACGTGTCGGCCGTCCTCGGCGAGCTCGACGAGCTCCTGCGGCTCGACTTCATCCGACCGACGGAGGCGCCGAGACGTTTCCGCTTTCGCCATCCGATCGTCCGCAGCGCTGTCTATGGCGGGATGCCGCGTGGCTGGCGGATCGGGGCGCACACACGGGCCTCGGCGGCGTTGGCGGCGGCGCATGCACCGCCCACCGCGCGTGCGCACCATGTCGAGAACTTCGCGGTCCCGGGCGACGAGCAGGCGATCGCCCTGCTGTTGCGGGCCGGTCGCGACTCCGCCCAGCGCGCGCCCGAGACGGCGGGGCGATGGCTGCTCGCGGCGACCCGGCTCCTGCCGGCGCAGGACGGCGGCGAGCGGCGGTTGTCGCTGCTCGCCGAAGCGGCGAGCGCGCTGACGTTCGCGGGTGCCTACGACCATGCGCTCGCGGTGCTCGACGAGGCCAGCTCGCTCGTTGTGCCCGAGCGCGTCGCCGAACGCGCCGAGCTCGTTGCGAAGATCGCGTTCGCCAAGCGCATGAGCGGCCGGCCGCTCGAGTCGCGTGCACTCGTGACCGAGATGCTCGAAGCCGTGCCGCCGGACAGCTCGGCAGCTCTCGAGCTGACGCTCGAACTCGCGCTCGATCACTACTGGCGCGGCCAATTTGCGCAGATGTACGACGTCGCTCGCGACGTGTCGACCCGCGCTCGTGGCCGCGGCGAGAACCTGTTCGCGAGCTGGGCGGCGGCGCTCTGCAGCGTCGCGAGCACATCCCTGAACCGTCCCGACGAGGGACTGGCGGAGCTCAACCAGGCAAAGGCGGCGTACGCCACGCTCTCCGATCAAGAGGTGGCCGAGCACATCGACGCCTGTGGCTACCTCGCGCAGGCCGCGGCCCTGCTCGAGCAGGTCGATTACGCGCTCGAGTGTGCACGCCGGGGGCTGCGGTTGGCGCAGATGACCGGCCAGGGCCCCTACATCCCGGGTCAGCTCGTGCTGCAGACGAACGCGCTCTTTATGCAGGGGCGCATCAGCGAGGCGATGGCGGTCGCGGAAACCGCGACCGACGCCGCCGTTCTGACCGGGAACGACCAGTTCGCGATCTGGGCCCTGTGGGCCGATGCGATGGTTTGTTCGTGCGCGGGTGACACGGCGCGCGCGCTCGCGAGCGCGCGCGAGGCCGTGGTGCGCTCGGCACGGGGGCCCGAGACATTCTTCTCGAGCCTGTCACGGCTCCATCTGGCAGCCGCGCTGCACGCGGCAGGCGACTCCGAAGCCGCACGGGTGGAGCTGACCGCATTTGAAGCCGGGCCCGACCAACGGCTGCTCGACCTTCGCGGCGGCCAGGGCTGGGAGTTGCTGATCGGCGCACAGCGTGCGCTTGGCGATCTCGACGCCGCGGCCAAGTCGGCGGCGACGGCCGAGGCGCGCGCCAGAGCGACGGCGCTGCCGCAGCGGACGGCGACGGCGCTCAATGCGCGCGCGGGCGTGCTGCTCGCCCAGGGTGACGCTGACGCTGCGCTTGGCGCCGCCCGCGAGGCAGCTGCGCTGGCGCAGACCGGCGGCAACCCGCTGCTCGGCGCCCGCGCCCGGGCGCTGATCGGGACGGCGCTCGGGCGTGGCGGAGAGACCAAGCAGGGGATCGCCGAGCTCGAGGCCGCCGAGCGGACGCTGTTCGCATCTGGCGCGTTACGCGATGCCGACGCCGCCGCAAAAGAACTGCGCCGTCTCGGCCGTCGCAGACCGCGGCGCAGCCGCGCCGTCGCGGGCGGCACCGCTACGCCCGGACTCAGCCCGCGCGAGCAAGAGGTCGCGTCGCTCGTCGCCGCGGGCAAGCGAAACCGAGACGTCGCGACCGCGCTGTTCGTGACCGAAAAGACAGTCGAGAGCCACCTGGCCCGGATCTACGACAAGCTCGGCATACGCTCTCGCGCGGCGTTGGCGGCGATGGTCGCCGCCGAGCGACCCGGGCGCTCGGGAGACGTGTCGGCCCTGAGTGCTCGCGATCCCGACTGAACGCGGGCTCGCGCGATGCTCGGCGGGTCGCGCGGGCTGGCCGACAGCTGCTCAGGACTATGGCGCTAGCAGCTGATCCTCGCCTCGCCGGTCAGCACGCGCGCGACGTGCGTGCGGCCGCGGTGGACGCGCGATGTAACCGTCGCTTCGACGGTACTCAGGGACGCCGCCGCCTCGCGGTAGGAAAGGCCGAGCAGATCGACCGCGATCACCGCGTCGCGGTATGGAGCGGGCGCACTCGCGATCGCCTCCATGATCTCGCGCGCGCTCGTGCCGGCCTCGGAGATCGCAGGCGCATCGTCCTCAAGCAGTTCGCGGTCGGCACGTCGCCGGGCGGTGCGGCGATACCAACCGGCATGCGTGTTCTTGAGCGCCTTCATCAGGTAGCCGATGTCGGTGTCCCCGTGGATCAGCCGTGGCCGCTTGAGGACGTTGAGGAACGTCTCCTGGACGAGGTCCTCGGCGTCGTGGCGCGATCCGCACAGCGCCCAGGCCGCACGGAACAACTGGTCGAGGTGATCGGACAGTGCGTCCCGATCGAGGAGATGGGGCTGGGCCGCGCCCTCGGGCGGCCTCCCCGGTCCGATCATGGGAGTGGCACCTCCCGAACCTCCTCCGCGACGGTTCGTTGGGCGACGTAGTGAGGAAGCAGCGCGAGCGCCGCCTGTTCGTCGTCGGCCTCAACCGTCCACCACAGCCGGTGTCCACCCTTCGCGCATGACCCCAGCGGACGTCCGTGGCGAAGCGGACTGACGAAGCCTTTCCAGGCCGCTACCGCGATCGCGCACTCCGCCGGCTCGTGTCTGTGCATGAGGACGAACTTCGCCATGACCTCAGCTTGATGTGTCAGGCGCGAGTCGGGTATCGGGAGATTCCCTGAATCCTCCCCCGAACCCTGGCCCGCGGCTCCCTCAGACGAGCGCCTCGTGCCGCGCAGACGCGCGGGTCTCGAGTCAGCCGCCGATCAAGCCCGGCGATTGATGATCAGCTCGAACGCGTCGCCGACGTGCCACTCATGGGAGAGCATCACGGCGCGACCGCGCTCGTCGTAGTCAACCTGGTCGATGTGTAGCAGCGGCCTGCCGCGTTTGACCGCGAGCAGCTTCGCGATCCTTGCGCTTGCGAGTGTCGGGATCAACTGTGCGCTCGCGCGCGCCACTCGATGGCCGGCCTGTTCGAGGATCTCGTACAGCGAGTCGTGAAACGCGTCATCTGAGAACTCGCCGAGCAACTCGAGCGGAATGCAGTCGCGCGAGTAGATCACCGGGCGCCGATCGGCGAGGCGGACTCGCTCGACCTCGATCAGGGACTCGCCACCCTGGAGCCCGAGTTGGGTTCGCTCGGGCTCGTCGGCCGCGCGTACGCGATTGCTGATCACATTCTCGGCCGGTTCGTGGCCCGAGTCGCGGATCATCGCCGTGTAGCTCATCGTCGTCTCGAGCGGATGGCGCGTGGGCGAAGAGAGCGTGACGTAGGTCCCGGATCCATGGCGCCGGGCCAGATAACCGGCCTCGATCAGGCCGAGAACCCCGTCGCGAACCGTCGCGCGACTGACGCCAAACCGCTCCGCGAGCTCGGTCTCGTTCTGGAGCTTGGCGCCGGGCTCGAGCTTGCCCCCGATCAGATCCTCGAGGAGGCCCTCGCGCACCTCCTCCGCGCGCGAAGGTCGCCTCCGTTTGTTCATCGACCAACCCGTTCGGCGCGATTCCCAAGAGCGAATCGGGTGAGGCGAGCTGTCACGTGTGAGTTGATCGGCGCGCGCATCCTCCGCCCCCATCTTCACAGACTGGCCCAGCGGCGCGCACCGCTCGTCAGTCGGCGATCGCGAATTTTGCATCGCGTCGTCTGGAAGGATCGATGGCCCGCGCCTGTCTTGACGGGTATGGCAGGCATACACCAGACGTCCGATGACTTTGCTCATCCGCGGCGCTCGCGAGCCGCAGGGGAACGGGTAGGCCGGCGCGGGCACGTCGTGCCATCCGTGAGCGCTCTGCCGATGGCGACGGCGCACCCGGCAACGGAGGCATGGCCCTCCACGAGCCCGAGGGCCGCCCGTCCGGCTCGACCGAGGCCCTGGCGAACACCAGCGGCCATGGCACGCGCAGCTGCCTGAGCGTCGGCGGTCGGCCACGAGGCATTGCTGCATGCCCTCAGCATACTGAGCCGCATACTAAAACTATGCGAGTTCGCCTACCGGGACTCCACGCGATTGATATCGTCAATCACCGTGACCCCGGCGCGAGATCTGAACCCGTTCCGCTTCTCCGGGCCACTCGCGCCCGACGAGATGATCGACCGAGACGACGAGGCCGACGATCTGCTCGCGCTCGCGAACGGCCGGCACTCGTTTCGGCTCGTCGGCCCCCGCCGGTATGGCAAGACGACCCTGCTGCGGCGCGTGCTCGAGAGCGCGGAACGTCAGGGGATGGCGACGGTCCTCGTCGACCTCCAGGACGTCCTCTCGATCGCGGAGATCGTCGTTCGGATCGAGCGCGCCTACGAGCGCCTGAAAGGACCGATCCGCCGGCACGTCGAGAACGTGCTGCGCAGCTGGAACATCGGCCTGTCCCTCGGCGGGGGTGGCTTCACCGCGACGTTGCAGCGAAACCCCAACGTCGACGCCGAATCGGTGCTGCTTCGCCTGCTCGAGCTGCCGGCCTCACTGTTCGATCGCGACGGCACGACGAGCCTGATCGCGTTTGACGAGATCCAGGACGTCCTCGCGATCACCGGCGCCGACGGGAAGATCCGCAGCGTGATCCAGCACCAGACCGACGCCGCGACCTACGCGTTCGCGGGCTCCGCCCCGGGCGTGATGCAACAGCTGTTCGCCGACCCCAGGCGGCCCCTGCTCGACCAGGCCGTCCCGAGAAGCCTCGATCCGCTCGGGCTCGACGACGTCGGCGACTACCTCGTCGGCCGGTTCCAGAACACCGGCCGCGACGCCGGACCTGCGCTCGCGCCGCTGCTTGAGTTCACGCGCGGGCACCCGCAGCGAAGCATGATGCTCGCGCACTACCTATGGGAACGGACGCCGCAGCGCGCGACCGCGGACGAGGGAACCTGGATCTCGGCGCTCGACGATGCCGCACGCGACACCGCCCCACTGATGCGAGCGATCTGGCGCGCGCTGACCAACAACGAGCGGCGCGTCGCGCGCGCGCTCGCCGTCGCGACCACCCCGCTGCACAGCGAAGAGACCGCGGCCGCCGTTGGCATCAAGCGCTCGAGCATCGGCAAGGCCCTCGAGAGCCTGATCGCCAACGCAGACGTCATCCACCAGGGCGACAAACCGAGGCTCACCGATCCGCTCTTCGAGCTCTGGCTGCAGAACCGCGGCCTGACCCCCGCCGCCGGCGACGACGACCCCGACCCAGAATGACCGAGCACCCGACCGCGACCATCTGGCGAGCCAGGTCACGAATCGTTACCACGTGTGAGCGTTCCGTTATCGGGCGTCGGCAAGCTTGCAGACATGAAGCGAGCTCGCCCGGCGCTGATCGCGATGGTCGTGCTCTGTTGCGCCCCGGCGGCGGCATCGGCCAAGCCGGCCGATGTCAAGGCAGACCGAGCGACGCTGGCGGGCTACCGGCAGCTTCTGACCACGATCGATGCGCGGATTCCCGCGTCGACCAAGGCTGCGGATTCGTATGTCGCCTCGATCTCGGCTACTTGTCCGAAGGTGCTCGGGCCGCTCGCGTCAGACACATCGGTCAACTTCGAGGCCGTCACCGACCTCGGCAGCGAGGCCGGGCTCGACGTCGGGATCGCGGCGGATACGGCAAATCGGTCGGCGTTCACCAAGTTCGCCAACAATGTGTCGCGGCTGCCGTGGTCGAGCCGGAGCTCGAGACTCATCGTGAAGCGCTACCTCGCCGCGGCGCACGCGATCTATTCGATGCAAATCAGCGATCTGTGCGGCGACGCGCAGGCGGTGGTCGCGTCCAGTGGGCAGACGACGCCACCGGGGACGACTCAAGCACTCGCGGCGATCGCGAGCGCGACCAGAACCGACGCCTCGGACTCGGTGGCGATGCAGAAGCTGCTGGATCGGTTCGCGACCAGGGCGGACGTGCCGTTGGCCAAGACGATCAAGAAGCTCGCCAACGAGGTTCGCGTCGGCGAGCAGACTGTCCAGGGCAGGGAAGTCCCGAAGCTGCTGACGGCACTCGGGGTTCCGTCGTAGGTGCGCCCCACGGATGGAAGTTACGCGCAGGACGCCTGCCCGCCGCGCCATCCGAGCCCGCGCTGCCGGACCTGAGGGAGCTTGCTGACGACGAGGTCGTAGGAGTCCTCGATCATGTCGGCGACGATCTGATCGGGGAGCGACCCGTCGAGCACGACGGTGTTCCAGTGGCGCTTGTTGAGGTGATAGCCGGCGCTGATCGCCGGGTGCGCGGCCCGCAGTTGCTCGGCGAGCAGCGGCTCGCATTTGAGGCTGACGCTGAGGGGATCCAGGCCCAGCCGCGACAGGGCGAACATCTTGCCGGCGACCTTGAAGACCGAGGTCTCAAATCCGAACGGGAACGTCTCCTCCGAGCCGCGGAACGTCAGGCATAGATCGCGCAACGCATCTCCATCCACGCGAGGATGTTGACGCACGCTCGAGCATTGGGAAGGTCACGGCAATCACCGCCATCACCGCGCGGCGCTGCACGCGACACGGGCCCGGCTGACGCGGGGCGCACGCGCGAAACGGTGGCCAATTTCCCCCACTGCCTGCAGCGCACCGACATCCCGAGCCCGCGCGCGCGGCTGAGCACCCGAACGCTGCTCACCTACTCGCGACGTTCATCGACATCTACCAGCCCGACGACCCGCAGCGCTTCCAGTGGCCGCTCAACATCGAGACCTGACGGGCGCGTAGCGCCCTCGCCGCTGCGGTCGCGCGGCGCGCAAGCCGAGGGCGCGTCGATCACGTCGAGCGCGAGAGCCGGGAGGCTTCCGCACGGCGACTTGCCCTGCCAGACTGTTGCGCTCGGATCACCCAGACGAGGAAGGGGCGCGTGGCAGCGACGGTGCAAGAGCAGACGTTCATTCGGCCCGACGGCAAGGAGAAGGTCACGGGCACGGGGCGCTACACGGCGGACGTCACGCTCCCCGGGCAGCTGCACGCGCGGTTTCGGTACGCCGATCATCCGCGCGCGCGGATCCTGCGGATCGACGCGTCGAAGGCAACGGCGCTCCCCGGGGTGCTCGCCGTGCTCACGCACGAGGACGTGCCCGACGTGCTCTACGGCCAGCTGGTCAAGGACCGCAGGCTGTTCGCCAGGGAGGAGGTCCGCTTCGAAGCAGATGTCGTCGCCGCCGTCGCCGCGACGACGCCGGAGCTCGCCGACCGTGCGGCAGAGCTGATCGAGATCGACTACGAGCCGCAGGCGCCGCTGACCGACCCTGAGCGGGCGCTCGCGAGCGAGGCGCCGCTCGTCCACGAGCAGTGGCACGAGTACGAGGCCGATGAGAACCTCAACCGCGACGGCAACGTCCTGGGGCGCTCGACGATCGTCAAGGGTGATGCGGACGCCGCGATGGCTCGCGCCGAAGTGGTCGTCAAGGGCCGCTACCTCGCCGACGGTTCGCACGGGGTCCCGATCGAGCCACGGGCCGTGGTCGCGCAGTGGCAGGGGGACCGGGTCACGGTCTGGACCTCCTCGCAGACCCCGTTCGCGGCCCGCAGCGGCGTCGCGGAAACCCTCAGCATCCCCGAGTCAAATGTCCGGATCATCGTGCCGCTGCTCGGCGGCGGCTTTGGCTCCAAGTGCGATTTTCACTACGAGGCGCACGTCGCCGCGCTCGCGCGGGCGACCGGCCGGCCGGTGAAGCTCGTGTTCTCGCGCGAGGAGGAGTTCATCGCTCCCGACCATCGCCGCGAGAGCATCGCGATCGAGCTCGAGACCGGCGCCAAGCGTGACGGGACGCTGGTCGCGCGCAGGGCGAGGCTCGTGCTTGACGGTGGCGCGTACTGCGGCGAGGGCGGTTTCTTCGCCCAGATGGCGGCGATGCACGCGTGCGGCCCATACGTGATCGAGCACGTCGACGTCGACTCGATGCTCGTCTACACCAACAACCAGCCGTCGGGCTCGATCCGCGCGCCGACCGCGCCGCAGACGTGCTGGGCGCTCGAGCAGCACATGGACGAGCTCGCCGCCGCGCTCGGCCTCGACCCGGTCGAGCTCCGGCGCCGGACGCTGATCGCGGAGGGTGACGAGAGCCCGACGCGACAGGTGTTCGGAGCGCTCGGGATCAAGCAGACGCTCGAGCGCGCGGCCGAGCTGATCGGCTACGGGCAGGAGCTCCCCGAGAACGAGGGGATCGGGTTCGCCTGTGGGTGGTGGCCGTCGTTCGGGTCCCCGTCGGGCGCCTATGTCAAGCTCAACGGCGACGGCACCGGCACGATCGTGACCGGTGCTCAGGAGAACGGCAGCGGCGCCGTGATGGGTCTGCCGCTGCTCGCCGCCCAGGTGCTCGGGATGCGCCCGGAGGACTTCTCGGTCCTCTACCAGGACACCGACGCCGGACCCTGGGACATGGGCTCGTCGGGGTCACAGACGACGTTCAACAACGGGCGCGCGGTGACCGAGGCGGCCCGCGAAGTGGCCGATAGACTGCGCGAGCTCGCGGCCGAGAAGCTCGAGATCGATCCGGTGGACCTCGAGCTTGGGCGCGGCATGGTGAGAGTTAAGGGCGCGCCGCAGAAGGCCGTCTCGATCGCCGAGCTCGCGGGCGGCGGTGAGGCGATCCTCGGCAAGGGCTCGGGCGCGGTGCCCGAGCAGCCCGACTGCTCGCCCGACAGTGGCTGCCTCGGTCGGCTCGGGATGGAGTCGTTCCTCGAGCCGCAGCTGATCACCCACGCGATGCACGTCCGCGTCGACCCCGAGACCGGCGTCGTGCGCGTGCTGCGCGCCGCCGCGGTCCACGACTCCGGGGTGATCCTCAACCCGATTGGGGCCCGGGGGCAGGTTCTCGGAGGCGTGGTGATGGGGATCGGACAGGCGCTGTCGGAGGGGATGCAGCTCGACCGCGATGGCCGCCAGCTGAACCCGCACCTGCTCGATTACAAGCTCGTGACGTCGGCTGACGCGCCGCCGATCGAGATCGCGTTCGTCGAGAACCCGGCGCTCGACGGCGGCCCGAACGGGTCCAAGGGGATGGGCGAGCCGCCGTGCGTGCCGACGCCTGGAGCGGTCGCAAACGCGATCGCGCGTGCCACCGGGCGGCGTGTTCGGAGCCTGCCGATGACCCCCGAGCGGGTCTGGCAGGCGTCACATTGAGCGCGCAGCTGAACGTCGCGACGTCGGTCGGTGAGGCAGTCGACGCCCTGGCTGGCGGGGCGCGAGCGGTCGCCGGCGGCACCGACCTCGTCGTCGGCGCGCGCCAGGGGAAGGCACCGCTGCCCGAGCGGCTGGTCGCGATCCATCGGCTCGCCGAGCTCCATCAGATCGATCAGACCGGCGCCGGGCTGCGCCTCGGGGCGCTCACGACCCACGGTGAAATAAGCGCCGATGCGACGATTCGCGACCGGCTGACCGCGCTCGCGGACGCGTCCGCGATCGTCGGCTCGCACGCGACGCGCGCGGTCGGGACGATCGGCGGCAACGTGATGAACGCATCGCCGGCGATGGAGACCGGCGGTCCGCTGGTCTGCTTCGACGCGTCGGCCACGCTGCGCTCGGCATCGGGCGCGCGCGTGGTCGCGATCGCCGACCTGTTCGCCGGCCCCGGCGAGACGACCGCGGTGCCGGGCGAGCTGCTCGAGGCGGTCGAGGTGCCGTTCGCGCCCGCCGGCGCCGGGAGCTGTTACGTGCGGCTCGAGTACCGCCGCCAGATGGAGATCGCGGTCGTCGGCGCAACTGCGGTGCTCGCATTCGGAGGCGAAAGGGTGACGCACGCGCGGGTGGCGATCACCGCGGTCGCCCCGACGATCCGCCGCGTCCCCGAAGCCGAGGCCGCCCTGATCGGCACCGACGCCGGCCCCGAGGCCGCGCGCGCGGCGGCGCAGGCGGCGGTCGAGGCGTCGCGGCCGATCGCGGATCTGCGCGCCTCGATCGAATACCGCAATGCGATGGCGGCCGTGATCACGCGCCGCGCGATCGAGGCCGCTGCGCGGCGCGCTCACGGCGAGCAGATATCGATCCCCGCGAGCCCCGCACTCCACGGGGGCATGCCGTGAGGGTCGCGGCGACGCTGAGCGTGAACGGGGTCGCGTATCCGGTCGAGATCGAGCCGCATCTCAGCCTGCTGCGAGCGGTGCGCGACGAGCTTGGCCTCACCGGAAGCAAGGAGGGGTGCGATGACTCGGAGTGCGGCGCGTGCATGATGCTGCTCGACGGCGACCCCGTGAACTCGTGCTCGTACCTGGCCCTGCAGGCCGAGGGGAGGGAGATAACGACCGTCGAGGGGCTCGCGCCGCCGGGCGAGCTCAGCCCGCTGCAACGGGCGTTCCTGGAGCACGGCGGAGTTCAGTGCGGCTTCTGCACTCCCGGGATGCTGATCTCGGCCACCGCGCTGCTGCAACGCTCGCCGGACCCAAGCGAGGAGGAGGTTCGGGTCGCGCTCGCGGGCAACCTGTGCCGTTGCACCGGCTATCAGGGGATCGTCGAGGCGGTACTCGACACCGCCGCGAGCCCGGACTCTGGCGCCACGAGCTGAGGTGACGAGCGATCGTGAGCGAGCGGTGATCTGCTGGGTCCACGACGCGCCTGGGCGCGAGGCGATCGGGCCGCCGCCCGAGGGCTGGACCGTCGAGAGGTACCCGGACGCCAACAGCGAGGCGTGGGCGCGGGCACGTGACCGCGTCGAGGTGGTGATTCCCGGGGGCGGCGACGGGCTCGACCTTGGCGCGCTGCCGGCGCTGCGCTTGGTCCAGACGCGTTCGGCCGGCGTCGACTGGATCATCGGACGGATTCCCGACGGCGTGACCCTGTGCGACGCGCGCGGCGCGCGCGACGGCGCAATGGCGGAGTGGGTCGTCGCCGCGATCCTCGCCGACCACAAGCGGGCGCGCACGTGCGCCGAGCTCGTCGCAAAGCGCAACTGGCAGCACATCGAGGACCTGCTCGACGTCACCGGCGCCCGCGTGTTGATCCTCGGCTACGGCTCGATCGGGCGCGCGGTCGAGGAGCGGTTGCGGCCGTTCGGCACGAGCTTTGTCCGGATCGCGCGTCAAGCGCGTGAGGGAGTCCACTCGGTCGCGGAGCTCTCGACGCTCCTGCCCGAAGCCGATGTGATCATCGACCTGCTTCCGCTGACTCACGAGACCCGCGGGCTGATCGACGCGGAGATGCTGTCGCTGATGCACGACGGGGCGCTGCTCGTCAACGCCGGCCGGGGCGCGACCGTCGACACCGCCAGCCTCATCGACGAGCTTCGCACCGGCCGGATCCGCGCCGCGCTGGACGTCGTCGAGCCCGAACCGCTACCTGCAGAGCATCCCCTTTGGGCGCTGCCGAGCGTGATCATCAGCCCCCACAGCGCGGGCGACACGATCGGCGCCGAGCGCTCGGCGTGGCAGCTCGCCGGCGAGCAGCTGCGCCGCTACGCTGCCGGCGAGCCGCTGCTCAACGTCGTCCGCGACGGCTACTGACCCGACGCTCGCGTGTAGGATCGCCGCGATGAACGACCTGACCGACCGCCGGCCGATGAGCTGGACCGAGGCGTGAACGGTCAGCCCCGGATCGGCTGGATCGGGACGGGTGTGATGGGCGCCCCGATGGCCGGCCACCTGATCGACGCCGGCTACCCGGTGGACGCGTTCAACCGGACCCGAGCGCGTGCGGACCCGGTGATCGAGAAGGGCGCGCGCTGGCGCGAGAGCCCGAGCGACGTCGCGGCTGAGGCCGACGTCGTGTTCACGATGATCGGCTATCCCGCTGACGTGCGCGAGACCGTGCTCGGCGAAGGGCGGCTACTCGAGACGATGAAGCCGGGCTCGCTCCTGATCGACATGACCACGAGCGAGCCGTCGCTCGCGGTCGAGATCCACGCGGCCGCGAAGGCGCGGGAAATCGAGACACTCGATGCTCCCGTCTCCGGGGGCGACGTCGGGGCGCGCAACGCGACGCTCGTGATCATGGTCGGCGGCGACCCGGGCGCTTTTGACCGAGCGCTGCCGCTGTTCGAGGTGCTCGGCAAGACGATCGCGCACCAGGGCGACGCGGGCGCCGGTCAGCACGCCAAGATGATGAACCAGATCGCGATCGCATCGGGGATGATCGGCCTCTGCGAGGCGCTGCTCTACGCCCACCGCGCCGGGCTCGACGTCGAGCGCGCGATCGACACGATCAAGGGGGGTGCCGCGGGCTCGTGGTCGCTCTCAAATTACGGGCCGCGGATCCTGAGCGGCGACTTCGAGCCGGGGTTCCGGATCGAGCACTTCATCAAGGACCTCGGGATTGCGCTCGAGGAGGCCACGCGCATGAATCTGTCACTGCCCGGGACGGCGCTCGCCGAGCAGCTCTATATCGCCGCGCGCGCTCAGGGCCTCGGCCAGAAGGGCACACAAGCGCTCGCGCTCGCGCTGGCGCAGGTCTCCCAGAGCGATTGGCCCGCGCGCTAGCGCCGGCTATGCCGAGGCGAGCCCCGAGCCGACCCAGTCACTGATGCTGCGCGGCCCGGGCGGAGCGAAGAAGTAGCCGCCCCCGACCGGGGTGATGTAGTCGATCATCGGCTCCTGCTCGAGCCGGTTCTGGATCTTGACGAACTGTCGTGGCGGGTTCTGGTTGAAGGCGATGAACAGCAGCCCCTGGTCGAGATCGCCGGCCTCGTCGATCCCGCGGTGGTAGTTGTAGCCGCGGCGAAGGATCCGCTGGTCGGCGGTCTGCGGCGTGCGTGGGTTGGCGAGGCGGATGTGGGCGTTGAGCGGGATCCGCTTGCCGTCGGGGTCGCTCGGGTAGTCGGGGTCCTGGAACTCGGTGGTCCCGCCCAGCGGTGCGCCGGTCACGCGGTAGCGGCCGATCATCTGCTCTTGCTCGAGCATCCCGACGCGATCCCAGAACTCGACGTGCATACGGATCGTGCGCACGATCATGTAGGTGCCGTCGGTGGTCCAGGAAGGCTCACCGCCGCCGGGCCCGACCCAGATCACGCGATCCATTTCGGCCGGGTCATCGACGTGCGGGTTCGAGGTCCCGTCGCGGAAAGCGAACAGGTTGCGGGCGTTGCTCTTCTCGGTCGGGCCACGCTTGGCACTCTGGAAGCCGTCGAGCGTCCAGCGCACGACCAGCTTCCCGGCGACCGCGCGCAGGATCTCGCGCATCGTGTGAACGACGGTGTCGCGATGCGTCGCGCAGATCTGCAGCAGCACGTCGCCGCCCGCGCGGGTGGGATCGATCGTGTCGTGGGTGAACGTCGGCATCGTGCGCAGGTACCGAGGGCGCTTTGAGGCCAGTCCGTATCGGCCGTCAAACAGCGTCGAGCCGAACGCGACCGTGACCGTGAGCGAGTCGGGACTGTCGATCGCGCCAAGAATCCCCGAGTCGGGGGGCGGATCGTCGATCTCCTGGACGCCGACCGCGCTGCCCTGCGTCAGGCGGCGTGCCTGGGCCGAGATCGCCTCGAGCCCCTCGAACAGGACCGCCGCGTTGGGCGCGATGCTGTCGAGCGCGATCACCGTGGCCTCGTTCTGGTGCGGATCGAGGATCCCGGCCTGATGGGAACCATCGAACGAAAGGCGGGTGTTGAGCGAGCGCTTGTTGACCTGTTCGGCCTCGGCCTCCGGTGTCATCGGAGCCTGAGTCGCCGACGCCTGCTCGGTCAGGCCGGCGCCGAGCGCGGCGCCGACACCCCCGGCGCCGACGAGTCCAACGGAGCGGGTCAGGAAGCGGCGACGGTCGAGCGGTTTCATCCGGAGGCCTTTGGGATCTTGGGGAACACGGGGATCGGCGCCGTCTCGAGCGTGCCGGGAATGTCCTCGAGCGCTCCGAGCGCGCCGGCCACCGTGCCGTTGACCTGCTCGCGCTGGACGGAGGTGAGCTGCGTCAGCGTTGGCCAGGTTCCGTCGTGCTGGGCGCGGACCTTGTCAAACACCTGCTGCAGCTGCAAAAGCCAGTTCTGGACCTCGACGTAGGTGTTGTCGCGCCCTTGCAGCAGCGGGCCCAGGACCCGGACCAGTTCCTTGGTGGCGGCGATCCCGGCGGCGGTGGCGAGCACGCCCGCGCCGCTCCAGGGGACGTCGGTGCCGCTGAGGAAGTCACGCTGGGCGTCCTCGAGGATCTCATGCGCTCGCAGAGTGAAATCGAGCGTGTCGATCGGGACCCGCGGCAGCACGTGCTCGAGCTTGATGTCATCGCGCTGTAGCAGCGCGACCCACTTGACCAGTGACTTTGGCGCCGCTCCCGTCCACAGCCCCATCTCGATCCGATGCAGCCCCGTGAAGTGGGCGTGTGCGTCGTGCGAGATCGCCTCGGGCAGGCCGTCCATGGCCCGGTCGAGTGCGGCCGGGAGCAGGCCGTAGACGGCGCCGAGATGGAGGTAGTCAGACCAGGCGACGCTCCACGCTTGCTTTGCCGCCGGGCGCGAGCCGCCGGCCAGGGCGTCACGAAGCGGCGGTAGCTCGCGCCCGAGCTGCACCGCCCAGCGCTCGGCGTAGCGGCGGAAGCGGGCGATCGGGATCGCGAAGACGTGCTCCGGGAGCGGCACGAGATCCCCGGTGGGTTGTCCGTTCGGAGTGACCCCCTGGTCCTCCTGGGCGGCTACCTCGGTGCCGAACTTCTTGGCCGGGACATTGGTGCCCACAACCTTGGTGATGTGCTCGGGCAGCTGGTTGGTGGGATTCACGTGACCGGCGACGCGAGCGACCCCGAACGGCTTGTCGCTGTTAGCGCCGTGGCCGCCGCCGCCCGGAATCAGCGCCGCGGCCACCAGCGCGATAGCCGCCAAGCCGATCAGGCCGGCAGCGATCTGGATCGCCCGGCGCGCGCGCGGCGAGCGCGTGCGACCGTGCCGATCGTTGGAGTTACCGTTCGGTGAGCCTTCCATCGGGGGCGTTGTCGCCTCAATGCGCGACCGGCTGCAAGGTAGTGACGCCGACGCTGGCGGTTGTTACCAAGAAGTGGCCCAACCCGGGCGCAACCGAGTCTGAGCGGCGACTACAAGATGGTCACTTCTGAATGACTGCCGGTTCACACGGCCGTCGCGGCCCGGAAAGAGGATGCCGCTTGGCGTTGCCGCGCGGCGGCCGCGGCACCCGACCTCCTACCTACTGGCCGCCCTATCAGCAAAGGAGCCTTTGTTGGCTACGCGCAAGAAGCGGATCTTCGCGGCAGTGGCGGGCGCGGCGGCGGTTGGAGCCGCGGTGCTCGGGCTGTCCGTTTCTTCGGCGAGTCCCTCGGGCGGCAACCTGCCCGCTCCGAACACGCCGATCAAGCATGTCGTGGTCATCTTCGACGAGAACATCTCGTTCGACCACTACTTCGGGACTTACCCAACGGCACTCAACCCTCCGGGTGAGCCGCAGTTCCAGCCTCTGCCGGGGACCCCGACCGTCAACGGGCTCAATGACGCCCTCCAGACGGCGAACCCGAACGAGAACCTGCCGCAGCGCCTCGGCCCCGACCAGGCCGTCACCTGCGATCAGAACCACGGCTACTCCGCCGAGCAGTCGGCCTTTGATCACGGTCTGATGGACATGTTCGTGCAGGACACGACCGGCGGCGGCTGCACCCAGCACAACTTCCCGGACTCGTCGAACTACGGGCCGCCCGGGATCGTCATGGACTACTACGACGGCAACACGGTCACCGCGCTGTGGAACCTCGCGCAGCACTTCACGCTCAACGACAACTCCTACAACACCCAGTTCGGGCCCTCGACGCCGGGCGCGATCAACCTGATCAGCGGCAACACGAACGGCGCCGTTGCGCACGGCGGGACGACGAGCAACATCGCGAACGGCACGCTGATCGGCGATGCGGAACCGTTCTTCGATCAGTGCTCGAACTCGAGCACGCCGCTCAATCCGGACGGCAGCCCGGGCGGCGTCACCGCGTCGTTGACCGGAACCAACATCGGCGATCTGATGAACACCGCCGGCATGACGTGGGGATGGTTCCAGGGCGGCTTCACGCCGTCGTCGTTCGGCACCGGTGACCGGGCGATCTGCGGGACCTCGCACGCGAACATCGCCGGTGCGGTGCAGGCCGACTACGTCGAGCACCACGAGCCGTTCCAGTACTACCAGTCGACGGCGAACCCGGACCACAACTCGCCGGCCTCCGTCAAGGATATTGGCGTCAGCGATCCGGCCGGTACTCCGCTCAGCAAGGCCGTCAACCACCAGTACGACCTGTCGTGGTTCTTCCAGGCGCTGGCCAAGGGCAACATGCCGCAGGTCTCGTTCCTGAAGCCGCCGGCATACGAGAACGCGCACGCCGGTAACTCGGACCCGCTCGACGAGCAGCGGTTCCTGGTCAACACGATCAACGCAATCGAGCAGTCGCCTGACTGGAACAGCACGGCGATCGTGATCGACTACGACGACTCCGATGGTTGGTACGACCACCAGATGGGGCCGATCATCCGCCAGTCGATGGACGCGAACGACACCCTCACGGGTCCGGGCCAGTGTGGTTCGTTGACCATGCCGCCGGCCCAGAACGACCGCTGCGGCGTCGGTCCGCGCACGCCGATGTTGGTCATCTCGCCGTACGCGAGGCAGAACTTCGTCGACAACACGTTTACTGAGCAGGCGTCGATCCCGAAGTTCATCGAGGACAACTGGAGCCTCGGGCGGATCGGCAACGAGTCGGCGGACGCCTCGGCGGGGACGCTGATGAACGCGTTCGACTTCAGCCCGAACGCGACGCTCGCTCCGGCGATCATCATGAACCCGAATACGGGTGAGATCACGCAGACGATCCCCACGACAAGCGCCAACTCGAGCTCTGGTGGTGGCGGATCGAAGTCGGGCTCTGCCCCGGCGAGCAGTCCTAGCTCGTCGAGCTCGCTCGGCGCGGCCGCCGAAAAGGCCGCGGTTAGCTCGGTGAAGTTCAGCTGCCACCAGTCGGCACGTGGCTTCGCGATCACCGTGAGCTGCTCGACCAGCAGCAAGTCCAAGGCGCCCGCGATGGTCCGGGCGCGGCTGTTCCACGGCAAGAGGTTGGTCCGCAACGTGGCCCGGCGGATGCATCAGCACCGCGTCAAGCTCACGCTGCGGCTGCGCCATAACGCTACGCGCGGCCGGTACACGACCCGCGTGTCGGTCGACGCCGGCGGCAGCGTCGCCGCATGGACGCGCTCGGTGCGCATCCACTAGCCCAAACCACAGAGCGAGTCCCAAGAGAGGGGCCCGGGCGGACGCTCGGGCCCCTCTTCTCGCGCAGTTTCCCGTCAACTCTGTGTAACCCTCACTAAAGCTCGTGCATACACGGCAAATTGCCGCTCGCACGCGCTCGTCAGATCCGTTGACTTGTCAGCGCACTTGGCAGTACGATCGGCTGAGGAGGCGCAAGTGAACGTTGGCCGCCGGGGACCTGGGATGGGGACGCACACCGCTGGTGAACTGACACAGGCATCAGTCGTCGGGCCAATCGTGCTGCTCTGAATGCTCGTCGATCTTCACGCCCACTACCCGATGCACCTGCTCGACGATCAGCAGCAGCGCACGCATGAGCGCGCGAGAAACTGGTGGCGTCAGCGGTGGCAGAGTCGCGTGGTTGACGTGATCTCGCGCTTTGCCAATTACCAAGGACCGGGGGACACGCCCAGCGTCAACGAGGCGCTGATGCGTGACGGGGACGTCGGCGTCGCGCTCTCGATGCTCTACCAGCCGTTCGACGAGATGGACTTGACCCAGAGCTACGGCAGCCCGCCGCAGGCGAGCTACTTCGACGACATCGTCGACCAGCACCGCGTGGTCGAGGACCATGCCAAAGCGCACCCCGCAGACGTCGTGATCGCGCACACGGCCGCCGAGCTCGACGGGTTGCTCGGCGCCGAGGTCCCGATCCTGATCCACGCGATCGAAGGGGGCTTTGCGCTCGGGCGCGAGCGCGATGAGATCCAGCGCAACGCCGCGACGCTCGCCGGGCTCGGGGTCGCGTACGTGACCGTCGCGCATCTGTTCTTCCGTGACGTGGCCACCAACGCCCCGGCGCTCCCGTTCCTCCCGGACTGGCTCTACAACCGCGTCTTCCCGCAGGGCCCGGAACTGGGCCTGACGGCGATCGGGCACGAGGTGATCGACGCGCTGGTCGACAACGGGATCCTGATCGATCTCACGCACATGCGGGCGCAGTCGATCAGGGACGTGCTCGCACAGCTCGACGCGCGCGATCCGGACAAGCAGATCCCGGTGATCGCGACCCACATGGCGTATCGGTTCGGCGGGCTGGAGTACTCGTTCGATGACGCCACGGTCACCGCGATCGCCCAGCGCGGCGGCGTCCTGGGCTGCATCCTCTGCGAGCACTACATCACCAGCGGGCTGCACTCGGTCGCCAAGACGTTCGAAGGGTCCGTCGACGCGCTCTGCCGGCACATCGACAAGCTCCGCGCGCTGACCGGGAGCTATGACCACATCGGGATCGGGTCAGATCTCGACGGCTACATCAAGCCGGCGCTCCCCGGCCTCGAGCACATGGGCCGCATGCGCGCGCTCCAGGACGCGCTGCGCGCGCGGTACGGCGACGCTGACGGGGACAAGATCTGCGGCGGCAACGCGCTGCGCGTATTGCGTTCCGCATGGGGGAAGAAGAGCGGCTAGATGGACGTCGCGCTGCTCGTGTCCTTGCTCGCGCCGTGTCTCGGTGGCTTTCTCGGTGCGATCAATGCGGCCGCGAGCGGGGTCGGCCAGAGCGCCGGTGAAGAGCTGGTCGAGCACGCCAAGCGCCTGTGGGCGAAGCTGCGCCCGCACGTAGAGGCCAAGCCCGCCGCGCTCGAGGCGGCTGAGGACGTGGCCCGGCGGCCCGATGACGACCGCGCTCGCGGAGCGCTCGAACTCCAGCTCGAGAAGCTGCTCGCCGACGATCCTGAGCTGAGCCGCGAGGTCCAAGCGCTGCTCAGCGACGCGGCCGCGGCCGGGGTCGTCGCCGCCGGCGAGCGCAACGTCGCGGTTGGCGGCGACGTGCGCGGCGTGATCATCACGGGCGACGACAACACGGTCACGCCGGAGTAACTCGTGTCGTCTGAGCCGCCCCGGGGCTCGCCGGCCGTCACAGCCGGGGGCCGCGGCGTCGCGGTGGCAGGCGACGTAACAGGCAGCGTCATCGTCACCGGCGACAACGTCGACGTCAGACTGCTGCTCGGCTCCGAGCACGGCGCGCTGATCGAAAAGCTCTCGCGCCTCGTGCGCCCGACCAAGGAGCTGCGGCGGGCGCCGCTGCGAAACATCCCCGAGCAGCCCGCCGACAGCATCGATCGCGACACGGAGGCCCGCGCGATCACGAGCAGCGACGTGAACCCCCGGAACACGCTCAACATCCACGGCGACGAGGGAATCGGCAAGACCTACGCGCTGCTACGCGCGCTGGGCCAGGAGCAGACGCGGATCGCAGCGCAGGCCATCTACGTTCACGCGGCCGGAGGTCTCGACGACGTGCTGCAGGCGGTCTTCGATGCCTTCTACGAACGCAACCCGCCGAGCAGATCGTCCACGGCCGAGCTGCGGCGTGATCTCGCGCAGGTCAGCGGGCTGGTGATCCTCGATTCGGTCGACATGGACCGCGAGGCGGCCCAGCAGCTCCAGCTCGCGCTGCTTCGCTGCGCGACCGTGGTCGTGTCGCGCGAGCGCGTGATCTGGGGCGGGGGAACGCCACTCGCGGTCCATGGGCTCGAGCCGGAGTTCGCGCTCGCGCTGATCGAGAGCGAAATCGGCCGTCCGCTCGAGTCAGGTGAACTCGACCCGGCGCAGCGAATCTGTGCCGCGCTCGCCGGGCACCCGTTGAGGCTCCGCGAAGCTGTCGCCCCGGTGCGCGCCGAGGGGCACTCGCTCGCGCAGATCGCCGATCAGATCGCCGGCGCCGATGCGCGCGACGCGCTCGCTGCCTCACGGCTCGACGACGCCGACGCCGCGCGGCGGCGGATGCTCGCGACGCTGGCGCTGTTCGCCGACGAGCCCGTCGGACGTGAGCACCTCAAGGCGCTCATCAACGCGCCGGATGCCGACGAGCTGATCGACCGCGCGCTCGCGAGCCGCGACCTGGATGCGCACAGCCCCCGCTACAGCCTGGGGCTGACTGCGGCCGACGCGGCACGGTCGCTCGACCTCGCGACCGCCGGCGATCGGGCCCTCGAACATTTCGTGCGCTGGGCCCACGCAACGCACGACGAGCCCCAGGTCCAGCTGATCGAAGGCGCCGCGCTGCTGGCACTTCTTCGCTGGGCGGTGGCAAACGGTCGCCTGCGCGAAGCGATCGAGCTGGGGCGCGCGATCGATTCGGCGTTCGCGGTCGGGCGCCGGTTCGACGCTTGGCGCGAGTGTCTCGAGCTCGTCAGATCGGCGGCCGTCGAGAGCGGAGATCGGGCCGGGGAGGCCTGGGCGGTGCACCAGTTGGGTACCCGCGCGCTGGCGCTCGGCGATCTCGGGGCGGGGACGGTGCTCCTACAGCGCGCGCTCGCGCTACGGCGCGAGCTCGATGATCGGCCCGGAGCGGCGGTCACCGAGCGCAACCTCGCCGTCGCTCGCCGGCTCGCTCGGGCACGACGGAGAATCTGGCGCAACCCGTTCCTGCTGTTGCTCGTCGGCGCGCTGATCGTGGCCGGTGTCGTCAGCGCGACGGCCGCCTCGCATCACACGACGCCGGCGCAGAACGGGGGCGGCCCACATGACCACAACGTCGTGACGGTTACGAGCCCGGGTCCCCAGCACACCGTCGTAAACGGCACAGTGGCCCTGCAGATCAGGGCAACGGACTCTGCGAACGCGAAGCTGACGTATGCGGCCGGGGGCTTGCCGCCGGGGCTTGCGATCAGCTCGTCAACGGGGCGGATCGCCGGCAGACCGAGCAAGACCGGCCGCTACGACGTGACCGTCGGTGCCAACGACCACACCGGCGCCAACAACAAGGCCGGTTTTGAGTGGACAGTCACGGCCCCGTCCGGTGGGACCGGTACCACGGGGCAGGGCACGGAAACCACGAGTCAGGGCACCGGTACGACGAGCCAGGGCACCGGGACGACGAGCCAGGGCACCGGTACGACGAGCCAGGGCACCAGTACCACAAGCCAGGGCACCGGGACGACGAGCCAGGGCAAGGGCATCGTGCGGGGGGGTGTTGCCGCGGCGCAGGGCAACGGTACCGCGCCTCAGGGGACCGGCTCGGCTCCGCCGTAGCTCAGGCGAGGATCGCGTCCAGCGATCGCGTGTTGAGAACATCGGCGGCGGTCGCCCACCCGCGCCGAGCGGTCGCGACCGCGAGCGCCATGTTGCTCAGGCCGCGCACAGAGTGCGCGTCGGTCGAGCAGACGATCCGCACCCCCGCGCCCAGTGCCTCGCGGACGTGCTCGCCGCTCAGGTCGAGCCGGTCGGGGAGGCCGTTGACCTCGAGCGCGACGTCCTCCTCGAGCGCGACCTCGAACACGCGCTCGAGGTCGAGCGCGTTCTCCGGACGGCGGTTGATGTAGCGCCCCTTGGGATGGCTGAGGCAGCGCACGGACGGGTTGCGCAGAGCCTCGGTCACGCGCCGGGTCATCTCGGCCTTGGCCATCCGCTGGCCGCCGTGGACGCTCGCCTGCACCCACTCGAGCCCGGCGAGCACGTCGTCGGGAAGGTCGAGCCGCCCGTCGGGCAGGATGTCGCACTCGATCCCGCGCAGGATGCGAAACGGCGCCAGCGCCTCGTTCGCGGCGGCGATCTCCTCGCCCTGACGGCGGACGTCATCGGGCGTGAGGCCGCGGACGGCGCCGACGGCGGGCGTGTGGTCACAGATCGCGAGGTACTGATAGCCGCGCGCCGCGGCGGCACGGCCCATCTCCTCGACGCTCATCCTGCCATCGGACCAGGTGGTGTGGGAATGGAGATCGCCGCGGATGTCGCCCACGGCGAGCAGCGCCGGCGGCGTGCCGCGAAACGGTTCCTCGCGGAGTTCGGGCGGGCACCATGCAAGCTCCAGCGCGGCATATACGCCTTGCTCGTCGGCGGCCTTGGGGAGCGGCTCGAGCGCCTGCACGTAGGCCGGCGATCCCGTCGCACGCAGCAGCTCGGTCCCGAACGCGTCCGGTGCGGCGGCCACGAGCTCGACCGGCGCCCCGTCCATCGTCACCCCGACGGCGCGCCGCCCGCCGCGCTCGACGATCGCGACGATCTGTGGCAGCGCGGCGAATTGGTCGAGCAACGGTGCGGGACTGGGCGCAGCGCAGACGACCGCGAGGTGCCGGCACGAGTCACGGAAGCGGCGCACGTCCCCCGCGGGGTGACCGCCGAGCGCGCCGGCGATCGCATGGACGAGCTCCCAGGCGCGGTTGAGCACCAATCCCGGCCGTGACTCGGGCTCCGGCTCGCGGGTGAGCTGATCGCGCAGTTGTGCCTCGATCGACGGTCCGATCCCCGGGACATCGCGCAGCTCGCCGGCCGCGGCCGCCGCGCGCAGCTCGTCGGCAGTGCGGACGTTGAGCGCCCGCGCGACCTGCACCGAGCGTTTCGCGCTGAGCCCCAGGTAGCGCCCGAGCCCGACCAGATCGGGGGCCAGCTCGCGCTCGAGCTCCTCGAGCTCGGCGATCTTCCCGGTCTCGACGAGTTCTGTGAGGCGCGCCTCGATGCCCGTGCCGATCCCGCGCAGCTCGCGGACGCGCCCGGCCCGCACGAGGTCGTCGACGGGCACGGCAGCGCCGCGGACCGTCTCGGCCGCACGGCGGTAGGCGCGGGTCGTGTACCGGTTCGCCTCCGAGAGCTCGAGCAGCGCCGCGAACGCATCGAGCCGGTCAGCGATCTGGCGGTTGTCCACGGGGCATGAGCTCGCGCTCGTAGGTGTCGGATTGAAATCTCGGCCTCATGCCGAGGCGGTCGTAGAGCCTGCGTGCGTCGGGATTGTCGGATGCGACGCCGAGCTCGCCGCGATCGAGGCCGGCGGCCGCGAAGCGCGCGAACGCCGCGCGCAACAGCGCACTCCCCACACCTTGACGCTGGTGGTCAGGGTGAACGCCGAGCACGTCGACGAAGCCGATCCCTTCCTCCGTCCACCGCCGCGCGAGCAGGAAGCCGACGACCGTGCCGTCACGCTCGGCGATGCGGCTGAGCTCCGGATCGAGGTCGTGGGGGTGGAGATGGCGCTCGCAGAAGACTTCCAGCGCCATCGGCTCGTAGTCGGCGGTCGCCGCGAAGCTCAGCGCGTCGACGGCGTGGATGCCGACCGCGTCACGGTCGACGTCGAGCGATCGCAACACGAGCCCGGGCGGGGCGCACGGCGGTTGCGCGTCCCCGAGCGCGAGCGACATGCGCCAGTAGCTGCGCGCGAGCGTGTAACCGGCATCGAGCAGCAGCCTCGTCGCGTGTCGGTTGGTCTGAGCGATCCATTGTCGGTGCGGCCGGCCGGCCCGTTCGCGCTCGCGGGCCTCGACCCACCGCAGGAGCTCGGCCCCGATGCCCCGGCCCTCGAACACGGGCGCGACGGCGACGCGCGTGCCGCGCGGGTGCACGATCGCGTAGGCGGCGATCGAGCCGTCGAGCTCGACGAGGCAGGTGTCGGCGGCGAGATCGATCTCGCTCGCGCCCCATTCTTCGCGCAGGTCGTCGAGCGTGTAGTCAACCTCGCCGATGTCGGCGCGGTCGCGGGCCGCCACGACGGCGAAAACATCCGGTGCATCTGACGGCCGAGGCGCACGGAGCTGCATCGGCCATGTCTAGCAATCGCTCGCGACGCCCGGTGGCACGAGCTGCGCCGCCTGCTCCGGGTGCACAGAGCACCAATTCCTCCTCAACCCTGCGGATTCCGACCGATATGGCCAAGCTGACCTCGGTCGCAGGCTTGCCGAGCTTGCCAGTTGGGCGCCTGTAGTCGAAGCTGTATCGCGTGATGCTCGGGCGCCAGCTGCCCGTGAGACAACCGTAAGCTGCACTGGGGGAGTGCTGTGAGCGTCGGGTACCGGGAGATCGAGTTTCCCAACGGCAACCGAGCGGTGGTCGTTAGGGCTCGCAACGGCGATCGGCCGCAGGGGCTGCTGGCGGCCGCGGGCGTGTCCGTCACCGTGTCTCGTCCGGTGCTCGTCGTGTGTGGCGGCGCATCGGATCTGAAGGGAGAGCAGCTGGCGTGCACCGAGCGAACGCTCGCTCCGGTCGTCACGACCGCGGCGAGGCTGACAGGCGCGGCCGTAATCGACGGCGGGACCGACGCGGGCGTGATGCGGGTCGTCGGTGGCGCCCGATCAGCGAATGATGAGATGCCGGTTCTGATCGGCGTCGCCCCGGCGGGATTGGTCGCGCTTCCGGGAGAGCCGGAAAACGACGCGAGGCTCGAGCCACACCACTCCCACATCGTGCTCGCCGACTGTGGAGCCTGGGGTTGCGAAACGCCGCTGCTCGTCGAGCTCGCCTCCGCGCTGGCGGGTGGCGGGCCACTCGCGATGGTGGTCGCCGGCGGGGGAGAGGTGACGCGTGCGGAGGTCAGCGAGGGAGCGCGCAACGGCTGGCCGATCTTCGTGCTAACCGGAACCGGCGGTGCCGCCGACGAGCTCGCCGCGCTCTGGCATCGCCACCGCGAGCGCCGTCTCCGTCGCCTCGCGCCGGCGTTGCCAGCACGGTTTCGATACCGCGCCCAGCCGCCGGTGTCCGAGATCGTCGACCCCGCCCTTCGCGACGTGATCGCGCAGGGCGATGTGCGAGTCGCGGCCGGGGGCGCACCGACGGCGCTTGCGAACCGGCTTGCCTGGGAGCTCCACAGTGATGAGACGGTGAAGGCGGCCTGGCAGAAGTTCGCCACCTACGACCAGCTCGCCAACAGCCTGCGCAGGTCATTCGAGCGCTTTCAGGCGGCGATCCTGATCGTCGGAATCCTCGCCACCTTGCTGGCGCTGATCCAGTCCTCCGTCAAGAGCCCCGTCCTGCACTGGGTCGTGATCGCGCTGCCGATCGCGGGTTCGGTTGTGATCGCGATCGCGAACCGAAGGTCGGCGGGGAAACGGTGGGTGATGCTCCGAGGCGCGGCCGAATCGCTGAAGTCGGAGATCTATCGATACCGCGCCCGTGCAAGCCCTTACCAGGCCGGCGCGAATCGCGCCGCCACGCTCGCGACGCGAGTCGACGCCGTTGTCGCCGCTCTGATCCGCACCGACGCAAGCTCAGGACCGCTGACGCCGTACACGGGGCCGTTGCCGCCGAAGATGTACGGCGCTGCGTCAGATGACGGCATCACGCCCGTCGATCCCGATCGCTACATCAAAACGCGGGTCGGTGCGCAGCTCGACTACTACCACGGCCGAACGCGGCGGCTCGATCGACGGCGTAGCCAGCTGCAGCTGATCGCGATCTCGGCCGGAGGCGCGGGAGCGATTCTCGCCGCGGCCGGGGTGGAGGCGTGGATCGGACTGACCACGACGATCGCCGTCGCGGGCTTCTCCTTCCTCGGTTCGCTGCAGGTCGACAGCACGATCGTTGCCTACAACCAGGCCGCCGGTCGGCTCGAAACCCTCCGCGACGGGTGGAGCGCGCTCCGTCCCGACGCTCGCACCCGGGCCGCGTTCAGACGCCTCGTCGACAAAGCCGAGGACGTGCTCACTACCGAGCTTGGGGGTTGGGTGGAGCAGATGAACGAATCGATCAGGCAACAGCAGGAGAGTCAGCGCGACCGGGTGCGCGACGTAGACGCGCCCGCAGCCGAGCCCCAGATGCCCGGCTGATCACGGGCCCGCGACGGCGCCCGTGAGGGATGTGGTCACTGAGCGTCGCCGGTGTCGACGGACTCGACCGTGCGCAGGCCACCCTTGTGACCGCTGTCGAAGCCACCCACGACGTAGATCTTGCCGTCCAGCACCGCCGCGCCCACGTAGTCTCGCGGCGGAGCGAGCGCCGGCAATGAGCGGCTGGGCTGGCACTGAACCGCACCGGTCACGCCGGCGTCGGTCATCCCGGTCATCGTGCAGAAGCCCGAGCCTACGGCGACCGCAGCGTTGCCGGTCACGGCGGTTACGGGCTCGCCGGCCCTCACCCGGTGGGCGCTGACAACGTCGACGAGCGGCGAGGCGTTCCCGGCGGCGTTCTTTCCGCCCACGAACCAAGCCGTGCCGCTGCCGTCGCTCGCGCCGGCGAGATGCTTTCGCGGCTGCTGGAGCTGACCGATCGTGGTCCACTGATTTGCGGTGAGCGCCCAGACATCGCCTCGCACAGGTACACCGCCGCCCTCGGCGCCACCGGCGAAGACGATTCGCGTGCCGTCCCAGGCCGCGGCACCGGCACCACGGGGGCCCGGCAGCGAATGCGCGGGCTGCCAGGTCCCGGTCGGGCTGTCGAGCCGGTACACGTTCGCCACGGCTTGGCCGTCGGCCCCGAACCCCCCGAGCACGTACAGGTGCGAACCGTCGGAGACCATCGCCGGATGGTTGAGTGCCTCGGGAAGTGACGGTCCCGGCTGCCAGACCCCGGTCTGAGGGTTGTAGTGATAGACGAGCTTCACATCGTGGGTGTGTCCGCAGCCGCCGCCGGTCGGGTTCGAGCAGCCGCCGGCGATCCAGACCTCCCCTCGGTACGTCGCGACGCCGGAGCCCTCCATAGGCGTGGGCAAGCCGGCTACGCGCGTCCATCCGGGCGCGCTTGACGAGGACCCGGACGCCAGGATGATCACCGCTATCAGTGCCGCAACGATCGCGACCGCGGCGGCTCCGAGGACCTTCGGCGATCGCCAAACCGGCTGCGGGGTCTGATCCGGCGGAGCTTCGCTCCGGGTCGTCTCACGGTCATCCGGCGCCGCGATCGCGTCGTCAGGCTCAGCTCGCTCGCCGGCATTCGCGTCGCGCTCGGCTGTTGCTCGATCGTCTTGTTCGGCGTCGCGGCGAGATTCCGCTGCCGCTGCGGCAGCGTCATCGGCTCGGCGCTGCTCGGCTGCCTGATCGGCCCGGCGCTGCTCGGCTGCCTCATCGGCTCGGCGCTGCTCGGCTGCCTCTCTGGCCACTCGCTGGGCAGCGACCCTCTCGATCGCCGTGACGAGCTGCCCGACGTCAAGCTCCCAGTGCGGGCGCGAGAGCTCGACGGCTTGCCGGTCAAGCAGCGGGACGAGGCTCGCGGGTAGCTCCGGCGCTTTCGGGAGAGCCGCCCCATGGATGAGCACCGGCACCACGCGTGTGTCGCGGTCGAGCCCGGCCTCGATCTCAAGCCGGACGTAATCCCGGGCATTATCAAGCCGCCGCTGGCCTTGATCATCGCTTGCGGCCAACCAATCCCGGCCGATCACGGCGAGCAGCACATCGCACTGCGCGATCCAGTGCGACACGACCTGACTGAAGTCAGAACCGATTTCAATGCTGTCCACGTCGACGAAAACGTGATCCCGGCCAAACCGGTCAAACAACGATGCGGCAAGTCGGTCCGTGGCGTCTGGCACATCGTCACGGCGATAGCTGATGAATACGTACGGGATCGCGGACAGCGTCGCGGGGGTGTCGATCCCCGGCCCCGTGCCTCCTGCCTCCCGATCTACCATCGGCTCCCCCTCCGCCCGATGCGTACCGACTGCCAATAGTACCGCCGCGAACTGCGATGAGCGAGCGAGGCTGGCGCCCGGGCACGCCGCCAGTTCGTGCCCGGGCGCCTTCCTCTCCCTGAGAGGACGACTAGGCCGCGACGCGCGGGCGCAGGATCGCGCGCCAGGTGCGGTGACTCCGCTCGCTGCGGAGGTGCTCCTCGCGCAGACGCAGGAGAGTGACTACGTCGGCGGTCGGAACGAACGGGTTGGCGACGACGCGCCCGTCGGTCAGCGACAGCGCGGCGACGGCCTCGCCGGCGACAAACGCGATCAGGATCTGGCCCTCGAGCGGCTTGGCGTCATCGAGCTGGGCAAGGCGCCGCACGAGGCCCGAGTCGTCGGGCCGCGCGAAGTGCAGAAGGATCGCCTTAGGCGACTTTGCCGGCGTGGTTTCCGGGGTCGTCGCGGCCTTCGCGAGGCGCCGGGCGTCGGCTACTCTGCGGAGATCGCTGAGGTGTTCGTTGGCGGCTATGGCGGTGATCGGTGTCATCTTGGCTCCCTTTTCGACACCGGTCATGATGCGCGTAAGCCGCCCTTTTCACATCGGGCAAACGGAGCATCTTGGGGCCTTAGACCCCTTACTTCGGGCGCCTAAGGCCTTACGCCCCCGCCTTAGGTGCGCTCGAGCGTTACTCGCTGGGGCTGGGGCGATGGCTCGCGCGCTGGTCGGCGGTCACGCGCCGGCCTGTGGTGAGCCAGTCGGCCCGCGCCGCGGAGCCGTGTCCGCGCTGGGGTCGCGTCGTCGAGCGGGATGCCGCCCGGTGGGCGCGAGGGGGGAGGCGGGGGCGGATCGGGGCCGTTGCCCCAGCCGTCGCCGCCCTCCTGCTCGGGCGGGGTCTGATTTGAGCCGCCGAGACGAAACAGCGCCAGCGGCAGCAGGATCACGACGGCCACGAGCCCGAGGCTCACGAGCCCGGGCGGGCGTCCGCTGATCTTTGTATGAGGCATCACGAACAGCCCGGCGGCGAACAGGGACTGCGAACCCAGCCATTTCATGGTCATCTCTACGGTATCGGCGCGACGGCCGAATGCTTAACACCGATCTGCGTTGCGAAGCCGCGGCACGGACCGGACGTCGCCGATCTCACGCGCGGGACCTGATCAGTGGGGCCGACCGTCCCTTCCGAGCCGCTAGTACGTAGCCCGGCCGCCCGAGAGATCGAACACGGCGCCGGTCGAGAAGCTGCACTGATCGGAGGCGAGAAACGCGATCAGGGCGGCCACCTCATCGGGCTTTCCGATCCGCTTCATCGGGATCCGCTCGATCATGTAAGCGACGTGCTCGTCGCTCATGTCGGCGAGCATTCGGGTCTCGATTACGGCGGGGGCGACGCAGTTGACGAGCACGCCGGTCTCGGCCAGGTCCTTGCCGATCGACTTCGTCATCGCGATCACGGCGGCCTTCGACGCCGAGTAGGCCGCCGCCATCGGGTTGCCGTCCTTGCCCGCGATCGAGGCGATGTTGACGATCCGCCCGTAGCCGCGCGGCACCATCACCCTGGCCGCGGCCCGGTTGGCAAAGAACACGCCGTCGCAGTTGATCGAGAACACCCGGCGCCACTCGTCGTCGCCGACGTCGACAGTCCGCAGCGACGCGCCACTTATCCCGGCCGCGCAGACGGCGACCGTCAGCGGGCCGAGCTCGGCCTCGACGCGCGCGACGGCCGCGGTCACATCCTCCGAGCGGCTGACGTCACCCTCGATCGCGAGCGCGCCGTCGACCTCGGCCGCCCGCAGGTCCAGCGTCGCGACGCGCGCGCCGCCGCTGCGCAACCGCCGTGCCACGGCCGCGCCGATGTCGCCCGCGCCCCCTGTGATCAGGGCGGTGGTCTCGCTGAAGTCAAAGTCGTTCATCTCGCTTGGGGCCTAGATGTGGGTCATCGGGGCGGTCACCACCGGCGCGCGACCGCGCAGGAAGTCGAGGTCGCAGCCCTCGTTGGCCTGCAGGACGTGATCCGCATACAGCTGCCGGTAGCCGCGCTCGTCCTTGCGCGGCGGGGGCGTCCACGCGGCGCGGCGGCGCTCGAGCTCGGCGTCGTCGACCGCCAGCTCGAGCGTTCGGGTGGCGACGTCGAGCCGGATCCGGTCACCGCTCTGGACGAGGGCCAGCGGTCCTCCGATCGCCGACTCGGGCGCGACGTGGAGCACGACGGTCCCGTACGAGGTGCCGCTCATCCGGGCGTCGGAGATCCGCAGCAGGTCCGAGACGCCGCGCTCGAGGAGCTTGGCCGGGATCGGCAGCTGGCCCCACTCCGGCATGCCGGGCGCGCCGACCGGGCCGGCGTTCTGGAGCACCAGCACCGAGTCGGCGTCGACCTCGAGCTCGGGCTGATCGATCCGTGCGGCGAGGTCGTGGATGTCCTCGAACACGATCGCCGTGCCCTCGTGGGCGAGCAGCCGCTGATCGGCGGCCGAGACCTTGAGCACGGCACCGTCGGGACAGAGGTTGCCGCGCAGCACGACCAGCGACCCGGTCTCGTGCAGCGGATCGGCGCGCGGGCTGATCACGGTCTCGTCGATGATCTCGGTCGGGACCGCGTCAAGGTTCTCGCCCAGCGTCCGGCCGGTCACCGTCATCGCGTCGAGATGCAGCAGGTCGCGGATCTGCTCGAGCACCGCGGGCAACCCGCCCGCGTAATAGAAGTCCTCCATCAGGCGCTCGCCCGCGGGCTTGAGGTTGACGAGCCACGGCGTCGTGCCCGAGAGCTCGTCAAACAGCGACAGCGGCAGGTCGACGCCGACCCGGCCCGCGTACGCGATCAGGTGGATGATCGCGTTGGTCGAGCCCGAGATCGCGTGCAGGGTGCGGATCGCGTTCTCGAACGCATCGGGGGTGACGATGTCCGAGGGGCGGATGTCGCGCTCCACGAGCGCGACGATCTGACGCCCAGCCGCCTCGGCCACCTGGGCGCGACGCGAGTCGACGGCGGGGATCGCAGCGGCACCGGGCAGCGTCAGGCCGAGCGCTTCGGTCATGCAGGCCATCGTCGACGCGGTCCCCATCGTCATGCAGTGCCCGTTCGAGCGCGACATCGCGTTCTCTATCTCCACAAACTCGGTCTCGGTGATCCGTCCGCCGCGCCGCTCCTCGTTGTAGAACCAGCAGTCCGAACAGGAGCCGAGCTCCCTGCCGCGCCAGTGACCGTTGAGCATCGGTCCCCCGGTCACGACGATCGACGGGATGTTCGCCGAGCACGCGCCGAGGATCGACGCGGGGTTGGTCTTGTCACACCCGGTCAGCAGCACGACGCCGTCGAGCGGGTAGGCGCGGATCGACTCCTCGACGTCCATCGCCATCAGGTTTCGGTACAGCATCGTCGTCGGCTTCATCAGCGACTCCCCGAGCGACATCACCGGAAACTCCCGCGGAAACCCGCCCGCCTGGAGCACTCCGCGCTTGACCGCCTCGGCGAGCCCGCGCAGGTGGATGTTGCAGTTGGTCAGCTCGGACCACGAGTTGCAGATCCCGATCACGGGTCGGCCGCGGAACGTCTCGTCGCTGACGCCGGTCGACTTCAGCCACGAGCGGTGCAGAAACCCGTCGAGGTCGTGGCGGTCAAACCACTGCGAGCTGCGCCGCCCGTCGCCGTGCTCGTAACCACCATTTCGCATCGTCGGCATCTTGTTCCTTTCCTTCGCAGACTCGGTATCAGGCATGCTCGAGCACTACCTTGGCGACGATCCCGCGCCGGTGATCCATCAGTGCGATCGCCTCCTCGAAGTCGCCGATTCCGAAGCGGTGGGTCACGATCCGGTCGAGCTCCAGCACGCGACCGGCGAGCAACTCGACGACCCGGGACCAGACCGCCGCGGGGTAGGCGATGCTGCCGATCAGGGCCATGTCCTTGCCGGTGAGCAGGTCCGCCTCGAGCGTCAATGGCTGGCGCTCGCCCGCGAGCCCGAGCAGCACGGCCCTCCCGCCGGGACGGCAGAGCCGCGTGGCGAGCTCGATCGCGGCCGGAGCGCCGGCGGTTTCGACGACCAGGTCGAGCTCCTCCGCCCACGGCGCCGGCCTCCCTTCACCGGCGAGCGCGACCTGATCTGCGCCGAGCTCCTTGGCGAGCTGGAGCTCCTCGTCGCGAATTCCGTACGCGACGATCGTCGCCGGCGAGTACAGCGACGCCAGGGCGATCGCGAGCGACCCGAGCGTGCCGACGCCGATCACGCCGACTGCCTCGCCCGGACGCGGCCGTCCCTTGTCGAGCGCGTTGAGCACGACCGATGCGGGCTCGACGAGCACTCCGGCGTCGAACGACACGTGCTCGGGCAGCACGTGCACCACCCGCGCCGGAACCGCGACGAGCTCCGCGTAGCCGCCCGGGCGCGTGAACCCGAGTGCCTGGATCCGCTCGCACCACTGCGTCTGGCCGCTGCGACACCGGCGGCAGCGGCCGCATCCGATCATCCCCTCGCAGACGACGCGGTCGCCCGCGCGCGCGACGTCGACATTCGCCCCGACCTCGACCACCGTGCCCGACCACTCGTGGCCCGGGATCACTGGGAACTGCACCCACCGCGGGTCGGTGAAGACGCCGGTCATCATCTCGATGTCGGTCCGACACAGTCCCGCCTCGTGACTGCGCACGAGCACGTCCTCGGGACCGACGGCCGGTTCGTCGATGTCCGTGTAGGCGACCCGGTTGGGCCGCTCGACGACGACCGCCTTCATGGCGCGAGACTATTCGACGCGCCGCGAGAGCGACTCGGCGATCGCGCGTGCGACCTTGCCGGCGGCGTAGGCAATGCGACAAAAGCTGGTAAAGCCTCCCATTTACACAATTCGGCCAGGCGCGGCGCAGGTGTTGGCCCGTGTGCCGTCAGAGGTGCGCAACATCGGGCTCGGGGGTGGCGAAAGGGGCACGTATTGATGGTCACTCCGGACCGCGGGCGAGCTTGACTTCGATGACCGGATCCGGTTACGCTGAACGTCAGAGGAGGCACCATCCGGCCGGGCAATTTTGATCCCAGCGGCGGAGCGGGGTTGAAGTGTGTGACGGATCGGCGGGCGTCGATCCAAGGCTTCACAGCGCGCGATTAACTAAGGGGTGACGACGTGCTCAAGCAGGCTTTCGATCGCGGAGAGCTTCAGCGTTATGTCAGTGCAGTTCGTGAGCAGCTCGACACGCCGAAGCTGCACGATGCGGTCACGAAGGCTGCACCCGTCGTTGGCGGCGATGGGGACCCGGCGCGCGCGCTCAGTTCCAGGATCCCCGATGTGACGGGTGACCTCGCGTCGTCCGGGGGCCGTACGAACGCGCGGGTGCCATATCTCGCCCGCGACCCAATCCACAGTCTCCTTCAGAGCACGATTGAGGAGAAAATGCGCGCCGATGGCGTCAAGGACGCGGAGCCGGAGCATCGAGGTCCTCTGGGGACGATTGTCCACACGGTCGAGTCGCTTTTGCATCCGGGCCGTTTCTCTCCGGACGATCCCGACTGGATCATCGACGTGGCGGGGTCGATGCTCGATCGGCTCGCGGACGGCAACCACGCCTTCAATCAGGCGCCCGCCGAACACAAGATCGCTGACAGCGCGCGCGTGCTGATCGTCGGCGACTGGGGGACCGGACTCCCGCGTGCAAAGGCGGTCGCCGGGTTCATCGCCGAGGAGGTCGCCGAGGCCCTCGCGGCAGGGCGCCAGGCGCACGTCGTGCATCTCGGCGATGTCTACTACTCGGGCACGCCACAGGAAGTGCAGCGCCACGTCCTGGACAGTGGTCTGTGGCCGGTCACCGGCGAGCAGGCCGACGCGGGGGTCACCTCGTGGTCGTTGAACGGTAACCACGACATGTACGGCGGGGGCTACGGTTACTTCGACCGACTGTTGGCCGATCCGCGATTCAAAGGGCAGCGGTCACCCGACGGGGAGACGACGAGCTTCTTCCAGCTGGTCGCGCCGTCGTGGCAGTTCGTCGCGCTTGACACGGCGTGGGATCCCGACGTGCTCGCCCAGGGCCACAAGGGCGTGCTGCAGGACCCCCAGAAGGATTTTGCGGCCACGGCCTGTCAACAGGCGCGGGACGCCGGCCGCAAGCTGGTGCTGTTGAGCCATCACCAGCTGGTCTCGGCTTATGACACGGATGACCTCGGGATCGTCCTGCCCAAGAAACTCAAGCCGGTCCTCGACAGCGGGCAGGTGACCGCCTGGCTGTGGGGACACGAGCACCGTTGCATGGGCTTTAACGCCTCCGGTGGCGTCAAGATCCCTCGCTGCATCGGCCACGGCGGTGTTCCGGTCCTGATGGAGCACGCCGTCAATGCCCCATATCCGCCGCCGGGTCTGTGGGAGGAGCGCGACTTTCTCGAGCAAGGCGGCGATCACTGGCAGCGCTTCGGGTTCGCGGCGCTCGACCTCTCGAGCGACCACATCGACGTCCGTTACCGCAACGATCTCGGCGACCAGACCCGGACCGAGACGATCAGCTGAGATCTCGGCCAGTGTCCCGGGTTCTCGGGCCGGGTGCCGGCGTCCACGACCGTCCCGCGACCATCGATCGATCGCGCTGTGGCTCGGCCATGAGACGCTCGACTGGGGCTAACGCAGCTGCGCTTGGACCTCACGGGCCTCCTCGTTGCCCGGATACAGCGCGAGCGCGCGGTCGGCCTCCGATCGCGCCGTGACCGTGTGGCCGAGCTGTGAATGGAGTGTCGCGAGCGCACCGTGCACCCAGGTGCGATTACCGTCGCGCGGGTGCAGCAGATCATCGGCTCGGCGGATCGACGCGAGCGCCTGGTCCGTGAGCCCCTGCTGCGCAAGTGAGTGCGCGCGGTCGAAATGCGCCCACACGTGGGCCGGGTCAACGATCACCGCGAGCTCGAAGTCGGTCGCGGCGATCCGGTGCAGCCCCTGGCGGGCGTGTTCGTTGCCGCGGAGCTTGTGCTCTTCGGCGCCGCCGTCGAGCGCCCAGCGCACCTCGAACGGCGGGTCCGGGCCGGACCGGAGCCGCTCGAGGGCGAGCCGCGCCTCTCCGAAGCCACCCGCGTCGGCGAGCGCCAGCACGTGGACCAAGGCCGCTTTGCCGTCTTCGGGGGCGAGCGCGACGGCCGCCTCGGCGCCTTCGAGCGCGCGCTCGCGGTCACCGAGCGCACGGTGACAGCGGGCTTCGCCGAGCGCTCGCTGTGCGGACTCGGGCGCCTTCCGATACGAGGCGAGCGCATCGTCATACCGCCCGAGACCCTCATAGCCCTGCGCGCGATCAATGTCGTCGAGCGGGACGGGCACCTTCGCCCTGCGCCCGCGACGACGACGCGCGGGGGCGCGCTCGACGACCTCCGTGGCTCGGTCGCGGAACGCCTTCAGGTCGGGCGCAGCCGGCTCGAACGGCGCCGAGTAGATCGCGTTCAGCGTCGCCAGGTTGCGGCGGAACTGACCCACCTCCGCCTCGTCGCGGCGCGGATGCGAGACGTGCCACGCGACCGCGGAGTAGACCGGCACGACGGCGTTGCCGAGCGCAAGCGATCGCGCGCCGATCAGCGAGTCCTCGCAGCCCCAGCCGACGAGCCGCTCGTCGCTGCCGCCGATCGCCAGCAGTGCGGCGCGTTCGATGCTGAAGAACGCGCCGACGACCATCGCCGGGAGGTCATAGCGCGCTCCGTTGGCCATCCGCACGTGCCTGCCGCGGCCGAGCTCGCGGAGATGGTCGGTGTCGCGGCAGATGTTGGCCGGCCAGCCCGGGAACGTGAGCCGGAAGTCGCGCCAGAACGCGGGCACGGCCTCGTTCAGCGCCCCCGCGAGCCGGGGGCGTTGGAGGCGGTCATCGGTCGGGTCGATGTCAAACCGGAACCCGAGCGCCGTCAGTCCGTCGAGCACTTGGTGGCGCTTGATCAGCTCCTCGAGCGCTCCGGGAAGCGGGACGATGTCGGCGTCGCAGAAGACGATCACGTCGCCCTCGGCGAACGCGAGCCCGGTGTTGTGTGCGGTGCTGAGGCCGCCGCGGCGCTTGCGGACGTAGCGCCAGTTCAGATCGAGCTCCAGCTCGAGCAGCGTCGAACGAGTCTCGTCCGTAGATCCATCGTCGACGACGATCACCTCGAGCAGCCCCGGGCGCCGGCCGTTGAAGGTCGACTGCTCGAGCGCGACGAGCGCCGGTACGAGCGAGCCGATGGAGTTATGGGCGCCGATCAGGACGCTCGCCGAGCGGGTCAGCCTGGTCGGTCCGTGCTGCACCGAGGCGAACGGGTCGGTGACGAGCTCGCCGCCGGTCGCCTCCGCGTAGGCCCGTTCGAGCTCCCCGTACTGATTGGAACGCGCGCCGACCAATTCGCCGAGCGAGCTCGCCATCATCCGCCTCCGTAGCGCGTCCAGTCGGGCCCGAGCAGTGAGCGAACCTCTTCGAGCGGCCTCGGCTTCCAATAGCTGCCCTCGGTCACCTTGCGGCTCGAATTGCCCGGGTGGATGATCGCGGTGAAGAAGCGGTAATCATCGAGTGCCAGCGGCCTGCCGGCGCGCCGATCCCAGACAAAGCGGGTGTCCTCGCCGACGGCGACCGACGGGAACGGGTTGCGCTCCCAGAGCGAGCGGCGGTAGCAGAGCGAATTGCCGGCCACCCAGTCACGCAGGCCCTCGGGGTAGCAGTGCAGCCAGGCTCTCATCGCCGTCGGATCGAAATACAGAGTCCGGCGCGTCCCGCACAGGCCCGCGCCGCTCGCCTCCATCGATCGAACCTGGTAACCGAGACGGGAGGACGCCTGCCAGTCGTCGTCGTCCCAGTGGACGATCAGCTCACCGCGCGCGAGCTCGCAGGCACGGTTGCGCTTGTCACCGAGGACAAGACGCTCGTCGAGTGCGACGTAGCGTATCCGCGGGTCGCCACACGCCAGGTCCGCCACGCGATCGTCTCCGTCATCGAGCACGACGAGCTCACGGTTGGGGTAGTCCTGGCGCCGGAAGTACTCGATCGCGCACGGGACCCAGTGGCGGCGGTCAGCAGTGGGCATGATGCAGCTCACCAGTGGCTGATCTGGCGGCGATGGCGCACCGTTGGAGCGCGCCGCGTAGAAGGCGCGATCCTCGTCAGGCAGCCGCGGCTCCGGGACGGTGCTCCACCCGGACCGATCGAGAAATTCCCCGCAGCCAAAGCGCCACGCATTGGCGCCGTGGCGGACGTAGACGAACAGGTCCGAGCCGTCGAGGCGGCTGACACGGGCGCCGCGCGCGTGCGCGCGCGACAAGAATGCTGCGTCCTCGGCGAGTGAGCGAGGCGGGTACTGCGCCAGCCGTTCCCACACCCGCCGCGCGAACACGAGCGTGCCGCCGTGGATGTCCTCGGTGAACAGCCGCCGGTGCAGCTGATCGGTGACTGTCCAGAAGCGCCATGGGTCGAGCTCCATGAAGACGGTCGCCCGCAGTCCCGTGACGTCGGCGCGGCCGTCGAGCAGCGGCGCCAACTGGGTCGAGAGCCGGCGCGGGCCATACCAATCGTCGTCGTCCCACTGGGCGATGAACGCACCGCGAGCCTGGGAGCAGGCGCGGTTGCGCTTCGCGCCGATGCTCTCGCCCGACGGTGATCGCACGTACCGGACCCGCGCGTCGTCGGGCAGCTTCGACGCGAGGTCATCGTCGCCGTCGTCGACGATGATCAGCTCCCGGGGTCCGTAGTCCTGCGCCTGGAACAGCGCGATCGCGTGCAGCGCGAACTCGGCCCGGTTGCGTGTCGGCATCACGCAGCTCACGAGCCGGTCGAGTCGAGCGCTCGGCCGAGTCAGCGCGGGCTGCGAGCCGCGCGCGGGCACCGCGGTCGCTCGTGGCGGGAGCGGGCGGCGCATCCGCAGCAACGCGGCCGGGGCAAACTGCTCGCATTCCTCGCCGCGGCAGTGAGCCTCATACCCGGAGCGCTTGGCGAGCAGGCGCAGGGCGCAGACGCTGTCCTGATAGCGGCGGCGGCTGGCTTGGAAGCGACGCGCTTCCTCGGTCCGGCGCCGCGCCGTGAACGGGGCGCGGTAGACGTAGGCGCCGCAGACCCAGAGGTCGTCAAAGCCGGCGCGCACGGCACGGATGCTGTACTCCATCTCCCAGCAGGGCCCGAACCCGTAGCCCTCGTCGGCGCCGCCGATCGCCTCGACGACCTCGCGGCGGACCGCGTAACAGAAGTCCGACGCGCTGTGCAGGGGTGCCAGCGATCGCGTCGCGTCGCCGAACCGGGCGGTGACCCAGCCGCCGGTCCGCGCGACCTCGGCCGGCGTCCCTCGTGCCCACCGCACCGCCCGCTGCTCGTTCCATGCCTCGTTGGTCGTCGGACCGGCGATTCCGTGGCTCGGGTGGGCGAGCAACACGTCGGCGAGCCTGTCGATTGCCGCCGGGGCGGGCACGGCGCCCGCCTCGAGCAGCACGAGCACGTCGCTGGTCGCGTTGGCGGCGAGGACGTTGAAGCACGCAGCAGTGCCGTGCGGACCGGCGGTCTGCCCGTGCGCGAGATCGAGGCGGTCAAGCGCGGCGCGGGTCGCAGGATCGGGGTCGTCGCCGATCGCGAGCACGTCGACCCGGTGAGCCGACGGCCCTTCGAGCGCCCGCAGCGTGCTCGCCAGGCGCTCGGGCTCGGCATGGACGTGAACGCCGACGGTGACGCTCACGATCGGCTCCGGTTCTCGAACACCGCCAAGCCGAACCCAGCCGACCGACGACCGCTGGTGGCGGATCGCAGCCGAACCAAGGCCTGTCCGGTCCGCTGGCGCGCTCGCAGCGTTCGGCCAAGATCCTCGACGGCGTTGCTCTCCACAATCAGGATCGGGCCGTTGCGCTTGACGAGCTTGCGCGCGAGGTCGAGCTCGATCGCGAGTTGCTTCTTCGTCACTGCCGAGCCGAGCAACGCCGCGTCGTAGCGATCGCCGTCCGTCAGTGCCTGACGGAGCCCCACGATCGGATCGACCGATCGCTGTTCGATGCACTCGCGCATGGCTTCGGGGAGCGCGTCCCACAGCTCGACGCGGCCTCGAGAATCGCCTGCGTCCAACGACACGACGCGTGCCCCCGAGCGATGGCTCACCGCCGATGCCAGGCACGCGCTCGCAACGCCCTGTCCGGTGCCAGTCTCCAGAACTGTCGCAAAGCCGCCCGCGCGAATCAGATAGTGGAGCAGGGCGAGATCGGGGAACACGGACGGGTCGCTGACCCGAGCCGTTTCATCAACGGTGTGCCCGTCGGACGATGCCAGCGCGCTCAGGCCGTAGCGCCCGAGCCAAGCTCGGAGCGCTGACACGAAGGCGGCATACATGTCTCCGTCACCGCGGCCGACCAGTGGGTCCGAGACGCTGGAGTAAAGCCCCCTTAGCTCCGGGCACTTGCTCCGGCCCCAGCCGTTTGCGTGGAGCACCCGCACCGGCTTCCCGTTCCACATCACGCGCGGCCGGCCGGCGACAGTCTCGATTTCGACATCGGAGGAATTGAGCTGCAGGTTGCACCGCTGGTCGAGTTCGATGCCGCTGCGCCGAACCGCAAGCGCGAGGTTGAAGATCAGCTGGTTTCGCCAACGGACGCCCTGATGCGAGTCAACCCATCGGATCGCGCCCGGCATCGAGCGGATCGCCGCGTCGAGAGCGAGCAATCCTGCACGTGAGCCCGCGAAGGTCCCGTCGTTGACGGCCAACGGATAGGACCCGATGGCGGTCGCGTCGCTGCCGAGAATCTCGGCCAGATCTTGTGGCGTGCCACCGTAGACTCGGCTGATCGCATCGGCGATATCGGTGTAGACCCGGCCGTTGCCCTCGCGACACGCGAGCACGCTTCCGTCGGGCGCCGCCTCGATCGCGGCGAACATCGGCTCGAGCCGATCCAGGATGAGCATGTCGGCGTCCAGGCAGACATAGGCGTCGGCGTCGATGACGCTGGCGACCGAGTAGAGAACTGACTTCGTCGCCATGTCGGTCGGTACCAGGGGGCGGCATCGCACGGGCACGGCGCGGTATTTCGCGACGACGGCTTCGCACTGCGGGCTCGAACCGACCAGGAACACGACCAGCAGTGCATCGGGGCAGTCGCCGTTGGCAACGATCGACCCGAGCATGTCATCGAGCAACTGCTCCCAGCCGGGAGATGCGACGGTCGCCACGCACCGCTTCACCGGATCGAGTTGTGGTGGAAGCTCGATCTCGGCCCGACCAAGTGGGTCGGCGAGCTTGCCGCGCATGACCGGAGCCGGCGCGGCGTCGATCTCCGGCTCCAGCCAGACGGCGTGACTGAAGCTCCAGTTGGCGGTCGTCACGACGAGCTCGAGCAGCTCGATACCGGTGAGGTCACATTCCAATCTGCGCGCCGGTGCGCCGGCTGACACCCCAGTCGCCGACGCGGCCTCCCGCCCGTCAGCGAAAACTGTGAAGTCGGCGTACGAGCCGTGAGAGCGGACGTCGTCGTTGAGCGCGACTCGGGCGCGAAACGTGGTCGCCTTGCCGCCGAGGTGGTAGAGAACTCGGGCGGGCGGGTGCGTGCTCAGGGCCTGTGCATAGTGAGTGCCGCCAACGGCGACGGTCTTGTTCTCGTAGCCGAGGCGTCCACCCACGCCGAGGCTGCCGTAGCCGACGCTGTACTGCAGTGGCCTGATCTGTTCGAGCGAGATCATCGTGGGAGTGTCACGGCGTCAACCTTCGAGCTCGACCCGGTCGATCGCCAGCGCAGGGTCGTCCCCGCCCACCACGGCGTCGAAGGCGGGGGCGTAGGCCGCGACCATCTCCAGGGCATCGGCAAGCAGTTGGGCGACTTCGCGGGTCGTGACGCCCTCGCCGCCAGCTGCAACCACCGACCGGTACCGGGTCTGCCCTCGGTCGAGATCGATCTCGAAGCAGCCCGGAAGCAGTCCATAGTTCGCTCGCGCCACCGCCTGTGCCAGCGGCTCTCGGGCGGCCGGTGTGTGCGGTAGGTCGAGGATCACGTATGCGACCAGCAGCCGGGCCTCGGTGTCCAGGATGAACGCGACGTGCTGCACCGGGGTGGTCCACGCGATGTCCAAGTCGCGGATCCAGCGCCCGTCCGAAAACTTATGCAAGCTGCCGTCGGCTCCGAATTCGGCGCACACCGTGTCGATTGCCTGCGCGGTGGATCGAAAGCGGTCCGGCACTTCGGTCGTCATTACTCTTCGGTCACCTCCCACTCGATGACGGCCTGTCGTTGCGTGACGCCAAAGGGAACCCCCGGGATCGCGAACTCGAGCAGGAAGGCTCTGACGTGATCGTCGATCATCTTCTGCACGCTGCCGCCGTGGCGCTCGAGCATCGCGACGTCGACCTCGCGTCCGAGGGAGGCGTTCTCCTGCTGCAGCCCGATGCGCAAGTTCTGTGGCCAGTTGTATGCGCGCCTGACGAGGGTCATGATCTTCGAACGCACCGACCGCTTCGTGTAACTCGCTTCGATGCCGAACCTGGCGAGGATCGCGACCGCCTGCGCGACGGTCATGTTCTTGTGGAACCCCGCGGCGAAGTGATCGCGCATGTCGGCGAACGAGACGATGTGGCGTCGACCGTACTTTCGCCCGACGAGCCTGCCCGAGGCGAGGACTGATCTCGTGCTCTCGCCGGCGGCCGCCGCGGCGGCCCGCCACTTTTTTGCGATCGTGACCTTGGTCGCCCTCAGCCATCGCATCTCCTCGCGAGGGATGTCGATGTCCCCGATCTTCGTCGTCCTCGCGCTCTTGGGGATCCTCCGGTGGGGGGCGTTGCGCGTCGGGTTGATCTCGGCGTGAATGTGGGCCTCGAGCTCCTCGTCGCTCTCGCTGTCAATCACGAGCGTCAGCACCGTCAGTCGGTACCTGGCCCGGATCGCGGGCAGGGCGGCGCGCACCGACTCGGGCGTTGCGTCGGGTGCGGCGGCGAGCCTGGACCCTTCCTCGATTGCCGCGGTCAGCTTCTGTTCGCTCGTCATCTGGGTCGGGGCAGCGCCCCTGTCCGCCCTGCCGAACGCCCTCGCGAAGAGCGACCTCGCGGTCCTGACGATCCACTCGACGAGCTTGTCGAGCGCTCTGTCGACGATCCCCTGCACCCGCCGCAGCACACCCATGACCTTGTCGGCGACCCGTCCGAGCCCGACGAACCCCGCCAGGAAGTTGATCGCGAGCGACAGCAGGCCGGCGAGTACGGACTCGACCTTGTTGGCGGCGGAGGTGATGTCCCCCGCGGCGATCCGAACGATCGAATCGATGAACGCGGTGACGACCTGGATGATCTTCGAGATCTTCTGGACGAAGACCATCACGGTGTCGTAGATCTTGATGATCGCGGTGATGAACCCGGCGCCCGGGATGAACAGCGAGATCAGCTGCGGGATCGCCTTGCGCACGACGGTGTCGACGACGAAGTCGGTGATCCCGCCGATCACCATGTCGGTGAATTCGACAGCGACTCCTTGATCTGCTCCCAGGCCGCCGCGGGCCCTTCTGTGACGAGCTTGGACGACGATGTCGAAGTCGTCTCCAATACGCGTGACCACGGGTTCGGGGATCGCCTTGACCAGCTTTGCTCGGACGTTCTGCCCATGAGATGCCGAGCACGCGAGAAGACGAACTTGACGATCTCCGCGAGCGTGAACGCCTTCGGGATGTAGACGCCCGGAAGCGAGCCGGTGAGCCAGTCGATCAGCCCCGTCCTTGAGGTGTTCGAGGAAGTTGGCGGCGAAGTTCAGGAAGCCCTAGCTTGGCCGCCCTGACGAGGTTGCCCATGAACGGCAGCGGGTTGCGCAGGATGCTCTGCAGCGCCGCGCCGGTCTTCTTGATGTAACCCAGCGCGGCCGGGCTGACGACGTCGAAGATGATCTTGAGCAGGCTCCAGAGCGCGTTGCCGGCCCAGGAGATGAAGTTGCCGAGGAAGCTGCCGAACACCGAGGCGACCTTCGCGAACGCGCCGCGGCAGGACGATGATGTCGGTCAGCTCGAGCGACTTGAAGGCGGTGATGAACAGCGTCGGGATCTGGGCGACGAAGCCCGAGCAGGCGCTTCATCGCGTTCTGGAACCAGGCCCAGGCGCGTCCGAGGGCGCTCGGGCTGCTTCATGTTTTCCCAGATCTCTTCCTGGCCGATCAGTTTCAGGAAGCCGCCGATCAGCGTTGTCGGCGTTGCGTGGACCGGCTCGCCGGTGATCGGGTTCTTGCCGAGCACGGCGATCAGCAGATCCCAGCCCCGCGTGCCCTGGGCGAGCCTGGCCAGCGGCATGCAGGATCGCGTCCTTGACGAACTTCAGGATCCCGCTCGACGAGCGACATTCCGAAGTCCTTGATCCGGTCGATCGGGACCGGTGAAGATCCGCTTGGCGCGATCCCAGACGTCGCCGAGGTGGAAGATGTCGCGTCCAGCTCGAGGCTGTCCAGGAACTCGTTGATCGCCTGCCTTGATCGCCGACCGGTCAGGCCGAGCGTGTCGATCTGCTGCTCGACCCAGGCGCCGACCTTGTCGAACACGCCGTACTTGTCGAGCGCCTGGGTGATCAAGCCGCCGCCGGGGAGGAACTCGATGATCGCGCGCAGGATGTTGGCCGGCGCTGCGCTCGACCCGGCTCATGTTGATCGGGTTGACCCCGAGGATGATCGTGAACATCCGGAAGCCCTGGGATCAGGTTGGCGTTGTCGGCGAAATAGTCCAGCGCATCGCTGATTCCGAGCCGCTGAACTCTGGGAGGTGTCCGCTCGATGACCGAGAACGGCCGGCGGGCGGCGACCGCCGCGGCCGCGCCGTGGGCCTCGCGCTCGAAGCCGTCACTGCCGGCTAGGCCCCACAGCTGGACCCGCGGCGCGTGCTGCTGCTGGACCACGTGGGCGACCTCGTGGGCGATCAGCGGCAGGTCGGTCTGGCGCTCCCGCCCGCCGAGGAAGATGTGGTTGCCGACCGTGAAGGCCCGCGCGCCGAGCGCGGTGGACGCGGTCGCCGAGGTCGAGTCCGAGTGCAGACGAATCGGTGATACGTCGACGCCCAGGCTGGCCGAGATCGGACCTGCCACCTGACCTGCGAGTGGCGCGCCGGCGCTCGCGACCGGGAGCGACATCGTCGCCGGGGGCGCGGGCGCGGGCTTGCGCGCAGCCCGCGCAGGGGTGGCGGACGGCGAGGGTGAGGACGGTCTCGTCGGGGCGCGTGCGGGCTCAGCCACCGATCACCTCGGGTGCCCGCAGCGGGCACACGAGCCCGGCCTTGCGGTATTCGCGGCGGATTGCCTGGTCGAGCTCGACATCGCCGACCTCGCCGCCATCCTGGAGCGCGAGCAGTGCCGCGTGGAGCGCGGCGTTGCGGATCTGGCCGCCCGACAGGGCGCACCTCGAGGCGACGTCCTCGAGTAGCGGGCCGCCGACGACGTGACCTGGGGGGAGGTGGAGCTGCCAGATCTGCCACCGCTCGAGCGGCTCCGGGGCCCGGAACTCGACCACGACGTCGAGGCGCCGCTTGAATGCTGGATCGATCCGATCAGCCGCGTTGCTGGTGACCAGCAGGATCCCTTCGTAGGTCTCGAGCCGCTGGAGCAGGAAGTTGGTCTCGAGGTTGGCGTACCGGTCGTTCGACGTCTGAACGTCGGTACGCCGCGTGAGCAGTGCGTCGCCTTCGTCGAGCAGCAGGATCACGTCGAGCTGCTCGGCACGGGCGAACACCGCCTCGAGGTTCTTCTCGGTCTCGCCGAGGTACTTGTTGACCACCGCCGAGAGGTCGAGCGCGTACAGCTCCTTGCCAAGCACCGACGCGAGCAACCGTGCCGCAAGCGTCTTGCCGGTCCCGCTCGGTCCGCTCAGCAGCACCCTGACGCCCGCATTGAGCTGATTGGAGAGCGCATCGCTGACCGCGGCGAGCAGCGGCTCTCGCAGCCGGCAGCGGGTCTCGAGGAGTTCGAGCTCGCGATGGGTTTCGTCGCCGACCGCAAGGTCGCCCCAATCTCCGGCAACCGGGACACGCCGCGCGAGCGTCTCCAGGCCATCGTGCATCAGTCGCATCGCGCCCGTCACGTCGCCCACGGCCGGGACGTCTCTTCCGGCGAGCCTCGCCTGTATCCGTGCGAGTTCGGCCGTCTTGATGATCGTTCCGCTCGGGATCCGCAGGCTCGACGCAAGCGCCCGGGCGCCGGCCGTGTCACCGAGCGCCCGCGTCCACAGCGCCTCTCGCAGGTCGGCGCCTGGGATCTCGGTCGTCAACGTGAGCGCCGATCCGGCCGTGCGGATGCCGCCCGTTCGCCCCGCGATCACGCCGGCCGGGCCGCCCGTCGCCATCCACGCCGGGAGCCGGGTCACTTCGCCGGGGGCGAGGTCGAGCTCGATCACTGCCATCGCGCCGAGCAGCGTGGCCAGTGGACCGGCGAGCGGGATCGACGCGTCGCTTACCTCGAGCAGGCCGCGGCCCGCGGCGCGGGCGATCGCTGCCAGCAGCGTGCGGCGGCCGCTGGCCTGCGGCCCGCGGATGATCACCGTCCGCGACGGTGAGCGCGCGAGCAGTGCTGGGACGCGGGCCAGCGCCTGGCGGTCGGGCTCGCTGAGCACGAGCTCGTGCAGGTGTGGCAGCTGCTGGACGGGCCGATGCCGCGCCCACGCGGCGGCCGGTTCAGCACCGCGGATCGCGTCCCAGAGGGTCGCCGGCACCTGGAGGCCCTGTAGCGGCCTCGGGGCGTCGGGGTCAGTCGTGGCGAGCAGTCCAAGCTCGAGCAACCGTCCGAGCGCCTCGCGCGCGCCGCCGTCTGCGCTCCAGCTCCCGAGCAGTCCGAACGTCGGCCGCTGCACCCCCGCGATCCCGCACAGGGCTTCGAACAGCATCCCGAAGCGGAGGTCCTCTTCGACGAGGCCGGCCGTGAACAGCAGCGTCAGCGCCAGATCCCCCAATCCGGATGATTCGCGCAGCGCACGGAGCGGAAGGTGTCCGGGCGCGCTCCCCTCCCAGCGCAGCACCGCGTCGCGCCAGCGAGCATCGGCTTTGGGTCCCCGGGTCGCGAATCCGGCGTCGTCCAACGCCTCGTAATAGCCGCGCAGGAAGCCAAGTCCGTTGTCGTCGTCGGGTTCGGGAAGCCGCGCCCGGAGATGGAGCACCGCGCCGTAGATGTACAACCGGAAGTGGGACTCGGCGGTGCGGGGAAGCGCCTCGATTGTGATCGATTCGGTCATTCGAAGTGCAGCGCAACGTGGCGGCCGGCCGCGGGGATCCACCCCGGGTTGCGGTCAAGGCCCGCGATCCGGACCGCCAACGGGAGATCGGCGAGCTTGAGGACAACGTCGACGTGGCTCGGGCTGACGAACACACGCGCGTGATGCTCGAGCAGGACGGGTCCGACGCGGGCATCAACGCCGAGCGCCAGGGCCAGACGCAGCCGGGCGTCTGCGTACCCTCCGAGCCGCGCGATCCACCGAGCGAGCGGGCGGCTCGGTTCGCGGGGCAGCGACGTGCGCACCGCGACAGGCATCAGCGGACGAAGCCGTCTGAGCTCGCGGCGCAGCTGAACTTCGGGGGCGGCCGTCGTTCGGGGTACGGCCGCGACCGCGAAGCCAGCCGGGTGGACGATCCGCAGCACGCCGGCAGCGGCCGACCAGCGCCAGGCCCCGTCGTGCGCGAATGGCTCGAGCCATTTCGGCGGGACGCGCCAGGCCGGTGACGGGCGGAAGCCGCGGCCGCGTGGCTCGCCGCGGTCTCGCCCGGCGAGCGAGTCCAGGAGCGCCCAGATCGGGTCATTGGGGCGATTGCCGAGCAGGCATGTACCGAGCAGGTCGACGAGCTCCCACGGGTTCAGCCCGATCCCGGGTTCGAGCGGTGCCGTGAAGTCGCCGTACAGCTCCAGCGCCAGCGCGAGGTTGAGCACGTAGAAAATGCCGCCGAGCTCGGTCTGGACCTCGAGCGCGAGGTCGCCCGTGTCGACGAGAGCGGCTTCGCCCGGGGCCGGTGGCGCGCGCGTGATTGGCGCGACCTTGGACTCCGTGGGCGCGCGCAAAGGGGGGGCGGTCGCCGCGGACGAGCGGTCGTCGGGTCGTGGTGTTGTGATCGCACGGTGCGAGGGCTTGGGTGGGGCTTCATCGACCCTCGGGGGTGGTCGTCTGTCAGGCTCGTGCGTGACTGCGGGCCGCGCCGGCGCTGCACGAGTGGTCGTGGCTCGCGGGATCGGTGTACCGGCAGCGACACGGTCGACGGGTCTAGTGAGCCGGGACGTGCTGTCACCTTTCTCGACGACGACCGTCGGCTTTCCCACGTCACGAGATTGATCTGCCACTCGTTCGGGCTCGGGGGTGGCCGTGCCAGCGGCAGCTCCCGATGGGCGACGCGGCGTGAGGTCCGGCTGCGGCGGGCTTGGTTGCCGCTCTGCGGCAAGCGCAGGCTCCGGCGCGGCGACCGCAGCAACCTCCGGCCCAGGGACCGCGTCACCGACTGCAGCAGCGGCTCGCCACTGCAGTACCTGCTCGGCGAACGCGCGACCGCGAGCGACCGCAGGCGCGCGGCGCAGCGCGAGCACGACGCCGACCATCAGCGCCTGCTCCGCGAGCAGAGACGGAGCGATCGCCTCTGGCGCGAGCCGCTCGTCGGGGAGCGCCTGCTCGCGTGCGCCCGCGGGAACTGGGCTCGAGTCCGCGAGGGCAGGAAGCGGCGCAACGAGCGCGGCGCGCAACTCCGGTGCGGCGAACGCGCCGGCCACGCGCGCGGCGAGGTGCAACGCACCCGCCGGAGCAACGGTCCGCGCAAAGGGGACAGCCGCGCCCCACGCCGCGAGCAGCTCGAGCGCGGCCGGGACGTGCTCGGGCTCCTGGAGCAATCTCTGTACGACGTCATCGGCACGGATCCGCCCGGCCGTATGGAACATGCCGTACCACCACCAGTTGACCCACGCCGTGCCGTCGCAGGTGTCGCGCGCGAGGCAGGCGAGCAGCTCGGCGCGGTCGGCGAACAGGACGGCCTCGGCGCCGGCCGGAACCGGTCCGTGGGCCGGCCGGGCTGCTGATCGCATCATCCACTCGAGCGCGGCGACGAACGCTCGCTCCCACTCGGGTGGCGGCCGAACCTGACCGCCACCCAGCGCGAGCGTGCCGGGGCGCGGGTCGCTCAGCCGCCGGACGCACAGCACCGCGGCCGGCGGCAGCCCTGGCGGCCGCAGCTCGGCGGACGCGAACAGCTGATCGAGGCGGAGCCGAGCTGTGGTGGGATCGAGCCCGTCACAGCGGACACGGACCCGCTGCAGCCGCGTGGCGGTGACGCTCATCGCCTAAGCCGTGCGGGCGACCGATTGCCTGGAGATCACTGGCTCCAGAGGCTCCCGCCGACTGCGACCGACCACGTCCGCGGCCCGACGATTCCGTCGACGATCACCGCGCCCCAGTCCTGGAACGCCCTGACCATCGCGACGGTCGCCGGTCCATAGTCACCGTCAACGGTCAGCGGCGCGGTCGTCGCCGCGAAGCGTGGCCTCGCGACATTGAGCGCCTGCTGCAGCAACGGGACAAGTGGCCCTTTGGCCCCATGCTGGATCGTCGCCGGGAACGGATGCTGCTTGATCGGGGCGTTGCCGAGCAGGATCTTCCACGTGGCCGGCCCGACGACGCCGTCGACCGTCGCGTGGTGTGCGCGCTGCAGGCGCTCGGCGGCGGCGCGGGAACCGGCACCAAAGGTCCCGTCGACCCCAGCCGGCGCGAGGCCATACCCCTCCGCGGACAGCAGGAACTGCGCGTTCTGGGCCGCGTCGCCGTGCGATCCCTCCTGGACGGTCGGCGGGATCGCGTGGGTCTGCGCGGTTGCATTCACGCCCGCGACGTCCCACAGGCTGGGCCCTACGTTGGCAGCCCACGTCTGATAACCAGAGCTTCCGTCGCTGTTGAGGCTCGCCCACCCCTGCAGCGCCTGCACCATCGCGGTCGTGGCAGAGCCGAAGTCTGAGTCAACGGCCAGTTGTGGCGTCGACACGGCAAACCACCGCCTGGCGCCGTTCAGAGCCTGCTGGAGGGCGGCAACCTGGAGGCCGCTCGCGCCCGCTTGCAACGTCGGCGGGAACGGCTCGGTCGCGACCGGGTCAAGCGCGAGCAGGACAGTCCACGTCGATGGGCCAACGACGCCGTCGACCTGCAGCCCCTGGGCGCCCTGGAACGCCTCGACAACCGTCTTTGTTCGAGCTCCGAAGTTGCCGTCGATCTCCCCGGCGCCGATTCCGTAGCCCTCGACCGAGAGCAGGAATTGGAGCTGGCGCACGAGCTCGCCGGTCGCGCCCTCCTGGACGGTGCCGGGAACCCGTGGCCCGATCGGATTCTTGTCGACGGGCGTCGGGTCACCGGGCTTGACCCCTCCGCCTGCCTCGAGCTGGGCAGTGAGAGCGACGTCGCCGTCATGCGGGACCTGGAGGTAATAGACGTCCCTGCCCCGCCTTTTGATGCCGCCGCCGTCGAACTCCCAGGCGTAGCCCGCGTCATCGAAGGTCTCTCCCTCCTCGAGCTGGTGCTGGGCGACGAACGCGCAGGCGCCGGCGAGCGTCCAGATCGTGAAGCGCTTCTTGCCGAGCGTGAGCCGCTTACCCGTGCATCGGTATCCGTTGACGACGTGAAGCCAGGTCACCGTGTTCTCCACGGCTGAGATCTCGCCGGTGAGGGTCGTCTCGAGATTCAGCTGTGGCGGCACGAACCCGAAACGCTCCGCCTCGGGTGCCGCCACCTGCGGCCCCTCGTCGAACGTCGGTTGCGGGTACTTGACGTCGACCACGTGCAGCATGAAGTCGTGCTTCGCCGCGCCGCCGGGCGGGTGCGGATGGCCGCGGCCACTGACGGTCAGTGGATGTTTGGCCTTGGAGAGGTTGATCAGCGCCAGGTTGCGGCGCATGCTGTTCTCGGCGATGCTCGCTCCGGGACCGGAGTCGAGCAGCGCCCATAGGCACTGGTCATGCCACAGCGGGCCGTACTTCGTGCGGTCGGCGTTGTTGATCGTCCAGTTCGCCGTCAGGTCGACGTCGACGCTGCCGGTCGGGATGTTTTGCGGCGGCGTCGGGTTCCCGCCACCGGGCTGGTTGGTCGGGTTGTGATCGATGTTGATCCGGTCCCAGAGCGCGCTGTTTCCGTAGGGGCCAAGGCCGAAGTCCGCGAGCCGGAACTCGGCCGAGACCCCATTGGCGACCGACGAGTCGTCGTTGAAGACGCGCGCCACGATCGTGTTCGTCACGCCGTTCCCCATGTCGACGCTGGTCCCGATGGTTCCGCCGGAGAGGATGCCGATCCCCTGGACCTCGTTGCGGAAATGAACGCCCTTCGCCGGGCTCGGCCCGGCCGAAGCCAGAATTCCCTCTCCGTAATACGACGTCGTCACCCCGAGCGTGGTTCCCGATGGAATCTTCCAGTCGGCGATGTCGAACGTCGGTGGGTCGGTGATCAGAAAACTCGGGTCGGGCCATGGGAATTGGGCGCAGAAGTCTCCGTTCAGCGACATCCCGCTGCACGATCCGCCCGGGCAGCCGGGCTGGCTCGAGCACACGCGGATCGCATTGAAGTAGAGCCCGAAGTCCGTCTGAAGGTCAATCCAATTCGATCCTCCTCCCTGCGGGCCGGTGGTCTTCGTCGGCAGCTGAAGCTCGATGCTCCAGTAGATCGCTGTGGTGTTCGACCCGCTGCCGATCTGCGAGCTCCGAACACGGACGTCGAGGTTGCTCGGGAGCGTCGCCTGCGCTTGCCAGGCGGGGTGCCCTCCCGTCGGCGTATAGAAGTCAGGTGTAAATCGAGGAAGCCGGTTGGTCGTGACCGTCAGTCCGCCCGTGGTGATGTCGTTTCCATCGTGGGGCGTCGTCGGCCCGGCGCCCAGGCACTGGAAGTTGGGCCGGATGTCGATCCGTCGTTCGTTACCGGGCGCCGTCGCGGACGGCCGGAGGCAGACGACGATCCGATCGTCCTCGTCGAAGGAGAAGTCGAACCGGACGATGAAGCCCAGGTAGATCAGGTCCTCGGTCGCGTGGCGGATCCCTTGAAAGGCGACGGTAGCCGCGCCGGTCGAGTTGGCCCCGGACGTGTCCGCGAACGTGTAGCGGCTTCCACCGACATAGCCGGCCTCGAGCTGCCGGATCGGGATACCGGGATCTGGCTCGATGTAGCCGTCGATAGTCGGAGGATTGGTCTGGAATGGAAGTCCCTGGTGGGGTGGGAATGCCAGCTGCGTACTCATGCTCTCTCCTCGTCAGTAGTGCTCAAATCAGCTCACAAAACCCTGGATCGGGAAGCGGAGGAAGTTCGAGATCTGTCCGATGCCGTCCGTGTCCTGGCGGGTCGCGACGAAGTTGAGAAAGCGACCCTCGCTCCCCCCCGTAGTCGCCAACAGAGTGAGCGGGAAATGGACCTGGCCGCTGCCCCCGGCGACGTACTGGAACGGGTTTGGCGTCGCCGCGCCGACCGTCCAGATCGTCGTATCGGGATTCTCGATCGAGACCGTGTACGCGATCGTTCCGGCAACGTCATACGACACGTCGATTGGGACCTGGGCGAGCGTTCCGCTACCCGCGGCCGCCGGAAACTTGACCTCGATGCCCTGTACGCCGTTGATCGGTACCTCCTTGAACGGAAAAGCCGGTCCAATCGCACCGATGCTCAGGTGGATCCGGGCATCGCTCTGGGGTGGGGCCTGTCCGACGCGGATCGGCACGGCGGTCGGGGTCGCGCTGGATCCGGCCGGGTTGTTTACTGACGTGAGCGCAAACGTCAGATCGGCCGCGGTGGCATTTGCCGGCACCGTTACCTGGACGCCGATTGTCACCGGGGTACCGGGCGTCACTGTCACCTGCTGATTGCTCGCGCCGATGAGGGTTGTCCCAGCGGTCCACGCCGACGCCGGGACCGATGCAGGCGCCGTGTTCGCGTATGTGACGCCGATCGTGTAGGTCTCGGTGATCGAAACCGTCGAGGCGTCGACCAGGAACGAGAACGTGTAGGTACTGCCGGTGGTGATCGTTCCGAGCGCCGCCGTTGCGTTGGTGATCGTCGGCTGACCTTCAGGGACCTGAGTCGCTGCGACCACATGCACCGTGTGTGTGGCTGAGCCGACCGAGGTCTGGACGACCAGCTGAGCGTCCTTCGGGACCCCCGAGATCTGGGGAACGGCGAGCTTGAGAAGAGTGTCCGAGCAGCCAGGCAAGAAGCCGGTCACCGCAGTCCCGTCGAGCGTCACCTCGTTCTGGATCGCCGGGACACCGAAGTTTCGTCCGATGACATCGAGTTCGGCGCCGACCGCAACCTGACCTGACGGCTGCAGTCCGATGATCACGGGCGCGTTGCCGATTGTGGTCGTGCCGATCGCGTCAACCTGCTGCTGGAGGCTGTTGATCTCGTCGACCAGGGAGTTGATGTAGTCGGCCGTGATCCGATCACCGGGATTGACGTGGACGAGTTGTGTCTGAGTCATAAGGCTCCTTTCGCGATCAGCGCTCGGCGTAGTTGGCGTAACCCCAGAGTGCGAGGTCGAATCGCGCATCGCCGCAATACGGCGCGTGTCCACTCACGAGAACGAGATAGGGCACCACGTCTGGCAGGGCGGTCTGGTTCTCCCGGACGAGATACAGCCGAACGGGCTCATCCGACGAGAGATCAATCGGTGCAAACTCCGCCGCCGCTCTGACCAGGTACTCGAGCCGTGCTCCCTCAAGGAATACCGGATCTCGGTACTTGAGACCATCGAGGAAGGTGACGGTGTCAAAGCCCATTGCCGAGGCGGACGTCGCGAGGGGCAGCAGTCCTACGGGCGGGAGCCGGACGAACCAGTCCTGCGCACGAACCGAGGTGGCGTTGAAGCCGTTGAGGTCGGCGATCTCGGCCTGGAACTGCAGGAACATCGCTTCCGCCTCGGCCTGCCGACGATCGCCGGCGAAGACGCCGAAGTCGCCCTCCGCACCGCGGCGCGTGAGCCGGCGACGCACGGACCACAGGTCGACGAAACCGATCCCCTGGTCGGCTGACCACCCGATCAACGCCAGAGGGACCTCGTCATCGGAGACGATCTGCGCGCGCAGCTCGTCGACGAGGCCGTAGCTATCGAGCGGCGAGCCGAAGGGACTGGCCGTCGCCGCCGCCAGTGCGTCTGGCGCGAAGCACTGGTAGGCGACCAGGTTGCGCAAGTGCTGCTGGTCGGCGAGCGTGTCCGCGTCGAGCGCGAGCCGGATCAGCCTGAACTGGACCGTCTCGATGTAATCGGCGATGTTGCAGGGGGCGACCTGATTGCCGAGCCCGTTGACCGGGGCGAGCCCCTCGCTCTGCTCCGCGGGGCCGATCGTGAGCAGGTAGACGCCGGCGCCGGCCGTGTAGGTCCCCAGCGCGAACGGCTGGCAGTCGGCGAACAGCCCGCCCGGCTCGCTGTCGGCACCCGGCGCACCGCGTGCGAGCGCGAGATCGACCGAGGCCGTGAGCTCGAGCGCGAGCCCCGAGCGGCTCGCCGCGAGCCCGGCTGCGACCGTCACGATCGGGTTCTCGGGCGTCGAGCTGCCGGCGGTCTCCTGCACCTCGAGGCCGTAGGCGATCCCGTCGCCGCCGAGCTGGGCGAGCCGCTGCAGCCTGGCCTGGAGCGAGGACTGCTCGGCGGCGAGGTCATCGCCGGTCAGCAACCGCCCGTTGAAGAAGTTGATCGAGCGCAGCGCCGAGCCGCTGAGTACCGGGCTGTCGATCGCCTGGGTGGCCACGGTCAGCTCAGAGCTCCTCGATCCGAACCATGAAGCCGTTCGACACGACGCCGCTTGCTCCGTTTCGGACCCGCACGACGACGCCCTCCTCGGGCGGGGACCCAAGCTCGGGGGCGATGTCCGGGTCATCGTCTCCGATCACCTCGAACGTGCTCGCCTCGGCGTCCACGGCGGCGGCTACCGGCTGACCTGTCACGACGTACTCCGCGCTTGGTGAATAGTCTGAGAACGTCAGTAGGAACAGCGTCGCGCCGCCGCCCGGCGGGCTCGCGAGCGGCAGTGGGTTCGCGGTCAGGCCCCCGCGCGCGCCGACCGTCGTGCCGTCGGCGAGGAAGCGCCCCGACACGACGGCGGGAGCCTTCTCGGCGGACTCGGCCGCGCTCAGCAGCCACTCCTGTAAGAGCTTGGCGTGGAGCAGCGTCGGGCGCGAGCGCTCGCCCGCACTGACGGTGACCGGTGGGGTGTCGGCGACGATCAACGAGCCCGTTGGCGCATCGACCACCACAGGGACGGTGAGCTCGGCCAGGCACAGCGAGTCGGCGGCGCTGTCAAGCGGCCCCGGGCCGCCGCTGCAGCCGCACTCGCCGGCGGCCGGGTCCGAGCGCACGCGCGCACGCAGGTCCGTGACCCAGAACGAGAACAGCGCCGCGAGATACTCTCCGGCGGCCGACCGCGGGATCTCCAGCGAGGGCGGCGGCGACGCGTACAGGAAGTCGAGCAGCGCCGGGGGCGACGGGGGCGACGAGGCCCCGAGCGCCATCAGCAGGCGCAGCTCCTCGAGGAAGGCGTCGATATCTCCCGGCGGAGCGTCGACGACCGGGATCCTGCGAACCCAGCGAACGAAGTCGGCGATCGCATCGTCCTCGCTCTGCGGCGGCTGGCGAAAGCTGCAGGTCGAGCGTGAAGCTGTCCTGTATTCGCGACGGCTGCTGGAGCTCGTCGTCGCTGCGGCACGGCTCGCCCGGGATCGGGACCGTGTCGGTGAGGCACTGCGCGTACGAGGCGACGACCGCGAGCCGGAGCGATGACGGCGGCGGCGATGCGAACTGCTCGATCTGATCGAGATTGGCCTGCAGCCAGGCGTTGAGGTTGGCGCACTGAGCCGGCGAGATGCAGACGAACTGGCCCGGACGGCGTCACCAGTTCACCGGGCGCGACCTGCACCTGCGGTCCGGTTGCGGTGCCGACGTCGATCGTCACCCGGAGCCCCGAGACGACCCCGTAGCCGATCAGGTCACGCACGATCCGCTTGTCGCGCCCCGAGCTGTAGGCGAACTCCTGCACGAAGTCGTCGACGCCGAGGACCATCCCCATCTGGTAGTCGACGTGCTTGCTCGGATCGGGCGGTGCAATCTGGGGCAGTGAGACTGAAGTGAAGGTCGTCATTGCGTCTCCTCCGCGTCGTCCGAGGTGGCCGGTGCCGGCGAAGCGATCCGGCGGATCTGGTCAGTCGCGGCCGGGCCGCCCAAGAAGGTCTCGCCGAGATAGTCGGTCCCGAGCACGGCCTGCGTCACCAGTTCGGGCACGCGGCTGCCGCTCGCCAGCAGCGTGTCGTCGCCGATCCGGGCATCGCCGATCCTGAACGCCGCCCAGAAGAACTTGACCGCGAACGTCGTGTGGGCCGGCTTCTGGAGGTTCACGACGCGGGTCGCGAGATCGCGCAGCTGCGTGTTGTCGAGCTCGAGGCCCTCGCTGTCGGTCACGTGCAGAGGCCAGGGCAGCAGCACCGTGAACGTGTGGGCCTTGTTCGCCATCGGGATCACGACCGACTCAAACTGGAACCAGTCGAGCAGCGGTGCGCCGTCGGCGGGCAGCGAGGTCGGTACCGGGACGCCCGCGAAGTCAGCCGGAACAGCGGCTCCGGTCAGCCCGTAGGCGGTGGCGAGGGCGGCGATTCCCGGGTAGCGCCGCGACAGGAACACACTCCAGGTGGCCGGGTCGGGCGTGACGGGAACGAAGCCGACCGCCGCAGTCGAGAATTCACTCCACGGCGTGCTCGCGTCGCCGCCCGGGTCGGCGATCGGATATTGGCCGGGGCCGTCGAGGCCCTGCTGCGCGACGAACGCGGCCCAGCCGGCCTGCAGCACGTCGCGGCCCTGGCCGGGCATCCAGTTCGGCGTCGTCACCACGACGCGCGGGATCCCCTGGTCGGTCGGATCGCCGAATACGACTCCGGGCGTCTTGCGCGTCCGGTACGCCTCGACGATCCGAGCCGTCGCCGGGGTCGTCGGGTCAACCGAGTCGAAGATCGTGTCGTCGATGCACGGCTCGAGCGCGAACCTCAGCGCGATCTCGACGCCACGCATCGTGCCCCGCGCCTGAAAGAATCGGCTCGCGTTGCGGAGGAAGACGCGACGGCGGTTCTCATCCCATTGCGGGTCGAGCGTCAGCGCGAACCAGCCGGCGAGCCAGTCGAGCGCATCGGCGGGCGCCGTGTCGACGCCGAGCAGCACCTGTGCGGCGGCGATCTTGTCCTCGATCGCGGTGTAGAAGCCCTCGACGTTGGCGAGGTAGCGATCCATGAACGACGCCGAGTCGGGGTCCTGCCGGTAGACGCGGGGCAGGTATTCACGCAGATACGAGAAGCGCGGATACCAGGCGCGCAGCGCACGGAGGGCCGGCGTCGAGCGGCCGTCGCCGAGCAACTCGAGCTTGAGCATCAGGTGGCGGCCGCGTGGATTCTGGAGCAGCAATTCGTGGGTGCTGTACGGCCCCTCGTCGACGAACGGCAGCTCGCAGCCGGTGCGCCGTGGCTGCGGGTCGGGCTCGGGGAGCCACGCCGCGGCGCCGAGCTTCTGCTTGTCGTCGGCGGCCTTGCTCCACACGGCCACACCCGTCGCCTGCGGCACGCGCGCGTCGAGCATCAGCCGATGCCAGACGCATCCAGGGATGCCGCTGTCGAACGCGGGCGTGACGATCGTCGCCTGCTCGACATGCCGTGGCCGCGCCTGCGCGACGAGCGGGATCCAACGGTCGTCGAAGTCGTAGTAGGCCTGGTCGCCCGCGGCCATCAGTCCCTTGCCGCCGAACTCGCGCATTGGATAGAACGTGACGAGGTGCTCGAGGCTCGGCGCTCCGCCGGTCTCGGTCAACACGAACGCGTGGCTCTGGTTGCCGTCGGCGTCGACGACGAGCACTTGGCCGCCGGTCAGCGCCAAGTCGTAACCTGCCACGCCGGCGGCCGCGACCGCGGCACCCGCGGCGGCCCCGCCGGCATATCGAGCGACGCTGGAGCCCCCGGCGCCGCCCTGCTCGAGGATCAGGAATCCGCCGTTGGGGTCGGCCTCAATCGCGAGCGCGTCTTGGCCGACCGTCGTCGCATCGCCGGCTGTTATCGGCCGCCCGGCGGGCGACCGTTGCGGGGGCGGCGATCCCTGTTCCGGCGTGAAGCCCCCCGGAGCCTCGGCAGGCGGCGATTGGATCGCCGCGGTCACGACGTGAAAATGTCGGTCGAGCTCCCACACCAGCCCGTTGTCGCGATCGAGCACGAACACGCCGCCGCCCGGTCGCGCGGCCATGTCGAACGGCGAGAAGTCGACCCCGGCGGGCCACGGCAACTGTGCCGGTGGGCCGCCGGACTGCAGATCGAACACGAGCAGGCCGGGCGCGTCGACCACACCGAGGACAAGGAAGTTGTCCTCGGTGACCGCAGCGCCCGAGAGCAGCGAGCCCTGGGGTTGCGGCATTGGGGCCGTGACGGTGAAGGCGCCCGGGGGCGGATCGGGAGCCGCGGCCGCAGGCCCAGGCCAGAACGTCGAGGTCAGCCCCGTGCCCGACGATTGGACCAGCACCGTCCGGGCTGACGAGTCGATCCAGTAGAAGCTCCCGAACGTGTCGGCGCCGGCGCCGCGTCGATCGCTGAGCTGCGGTGGCCGGTCGGTCGGGGCGCTGACGAACTCGAACGGAATCGGCTCCAACGTCAGCTCGCTACGAGTCGAGTCCCAGGCGACAGCCGGATCGACCGGTGGGCTGTTACTCTCGAGCGGGGGGCTTGTCGGATCGCAGGGCAAGCCCAGCGAGCCGCCATTCTCGTCGGTGCACTGCGCCCAGTCGGCGCACCCGAGCAGCAGCGCAAAGCGGGTTCCGTTGACGTCCATCAGCACGTGTCCGGGATCACGGGGACGGGAAGCACGTTTGGCGGGGCACTCGGCGGGCCGAGACCCTGGAGCGGCTCTCCGGACAGAACCGAGAGCCCCACCACCTGCGGCAGCTCGAGCCCGTTCATTCCGATCGGGTCGCTGCCGTCGCCCGAGCCACCGGTGCTGACCAGCACGGGCTGTACGAGGTCGACGCCGGGGACGCGGCTCGCGACCGCGAGCAGCTCGAGCGGGACGACGGGCTTGAGCAGCGGCCAACCCGTGTCGGCGTGCGGGAACGCCGAGCCGTTGTCGGGGTCAGGGAGCGGGGCCAGGAACGCCAGCAGCGCGGCCTTGATCGCGTCACGCACGGTCGCGACGCTGAGCCCGGACACCGCCTCGAACCCAACCGACAGCCAAATCGGCTTGTAGGTCGGCCCTCGTAGGAACACCTCGGTCGTGACCAGCCGACGCGGGTCGATGTAGTCACAGACCGCATCGAGAAACGGCTGGTCGGGCTGCGGCGCGCCGGGGTGGTCGGGGTCGAGCTGCGGGATCAGCATCAGCGTCACAGCTCCCGCCGCATCACCAGGAGAATTCGGCGACAGCTCGGGGTTGAACGCGGGGATCACGTCGACCCGCCCGACCGAGACCCCGGGGGTCCGGCGGACAACGGCGTCGAAGTCGTCGGCGCTGACCACGCGGTCGCGGTACTGGAGGTAGCGCGGGATCTGGGTCTCGCCGTCGCTGACGCTCTCGGCATCGGCGCCACCCCAGGTGCGAACCGGGTTGGTGACCTTCGCTCCCGGCGGCAGCGAGGGACCACTCGAGATCGACCCCGGCCCCACGTTGCCCCCCTGGCCGGCGCCGTAGGCGTAGTCGGCGCGGATCGTGGCGCCGAGCGCCGGCCGCGATCCGTGCATGCCGTCGCCGAACGTCACCGTGCCGCTGGCCGGATCGACCGTATAGACGGTCGCCGTCGTCTGTGGCGGAGCGGCGGCTCCCGGAGGCAGCCGCAGGTCCGGGACGGGCACCTCCGGGCTGGCCGAGAAGAGGTCGTCGACCTCCGTCCAGGCGGCTCCGCCGACAGAGATCGTCACCGTCCCGGGCACGACCGGCACGCTGGCGAGCTGCAGAGCCTGGCTCGGTGTGCCGGTCCCGTTGGGCAGCACCTCGTCGACGACGAGCGTCTGCTGGGTGACCGAGGCGGCGTTGATCCCGGCCCACAGCAGTGTCGCCTGACCTCCGTTTGGAGCGGTGATCCGTAGCCACGTGATCAGCCGCGAAGCCAGATTGGTGTCCTCGAGCGCCGGCGGCAGCGCGCCCGCTCCCGCCTCGAGCGGGTCGATGTCGGTCCAGTAGCCCAGGCCCGCCTCGTCGGGGAGCGTGAGCTGCACGATGCCGGGCTCGTCGAGGACGTTTGCGCTCGCGACCGCATCGAGCGACACGTAGTTGGGGACGCGGTTTGCGCCCGTCCCGAGCGAGCCGTCGGCCGCTACCTGGGGGAGCTGGTAGTCGAGCCGCGCCTGGGCGTCCTGGGCCGAGCGCCCGAGGGGCGAAAGCGTGGCGTCGGGGTCATCCTGAACGGGCACGATCCCGAGGCTGAGCGTCTTGCCCGCGAGCGCGGCCCGGGCGCTCGCGAGCGCCTGATCCCCGGTGCCGTCGACCTTGCGCAGTAGCAACGCGATCCACAGCGAGCCGTCCGCCGTCGACGTCAGATCGACCCCGCTCGACTGCTCGGGAGACAGCTGCGCGGTGTCATACAGCGTCAGCGTCGTCAGGTCGGGCGCCGGTCCGGTGTATGACGCATACAGCGCCCGGTAGTAGTCGATCAGCTGCTGGGGCGGGTTCGAGACCGGCTGCTTGTAGTAGACCTGGCCCTCGACCGGCAGCAGGTCGAGCCCCATCTTCGTGCGGAACGGGATCTGACCGGCGAGCACCTCGAGGTCGCCGCTCAGGGTGACGGTCTGGAGCTGCCCGCTGTCGTTGGAGAGCGTGACGATCCCCTGCGCGGCGGTCGCGGCCTTGAGCGGGATCCCGAGCAGCGACAGGAACGCGAGCCGGTTGCGCTCCGGGATCTGGTTGGCGCGGTACAGGAGGCTGTCGGTCAGAAACGCGAACAGCTCGAGCAGCGTGACGCCGGGATCGCTCTCGTTGAAGTTGGTCCACTCGGGGTTGTGGATCGGGATCCGGGCGAGCGCCTCGTCGACGAGGTCCTGGTAGGTGCGCGAGTCGAGCACGGGTGGAGCGACGGGGGCAGGTGCGGAGGCGAGCGCGCTCATCCGCCGAGCTCCACCGAGACGGTCACCTGCTGGCTGACCTGCGTGGCGACGAGCTTGTACTGGATCGTGGCGATCGCGGCCTGCGGATCGTCGGGGTCGGCGTCGACGTCGACGGACTGGACCGCGATCCGCGGCTCCCAGCCGGAGAGCGCGTTGAGGATCCGCTCCTGCACCTGGCGCTGGGTCGCGACGGTGTTGGGCTCGAACAGCAGCAGTCCGAGCCCGGCGCCAAACTGCGGCAGCCGCAGCCGCTCGTTGCGATCGGTCTGGAGGATCACCTTGATCGCGTCCCGGATGTTGTCGTCGCCCTCCGACCACGCGATGCCGGCCGTCGGAGCCGACCCGCGGTGGGAACGAGATCCCGCGTCCGAGCATCTGTCCGGCGTCGATCACGACGAGCTCCCTGATTTGAGCGCGATCGGGAAGCAGATCCGCAGGAACGGCAGCCACCAGAAGACGATGTTCAGCAGCTGAATGAAGATCATCAGGACCAGCAGCGCGCAGATCGTGATGATCGGGATCGAGAACGAGCAGATCAGCCCGACGTCGAAGCTCCCGCCGTCCGCGAACTGGCCCTTGAGCGCGTCATTGAGGTTCGTGACGCGGTTCATCTGGGCGCGCAGCTGGTTCGAGAGCAGGAAGCTGACGTTCTTCTTGAGCTTGCGGAGGTCGGCGATGCCGGTGTCGATCGGAAGCGAGATCTGGATCGACCGCGACGGTGCGTCGAGATCGAAGAAGCCGGCGATCTGAAACCGCTCGCTCGGGTCGCCGACCACGTCGGGTTGCAGCGGCCCGCACTCCGGCCGCTGGTAGACGCACCGGATCCAGTACTGCGTTTGACCCTGCGGGTCGAGCTTCGGCACTTGGGGCGGGTCGACCGAGTCACCCTGGATCGAGGTCACCCCCCCGGCCGAGGCCGTCGGCGCCGGCTCGGGCAGCGCCCCCGCGACGAGCGCGTCAAGCTGGTCGCCGCTCGGCGACGATCCGGCCAGGTTCAGCGGTGCGGGCAGCGTCCCGGCCGCGTCGCCATACAGGATCGCGGCGGTGCTCCAGGCCGCGATCAGCGCGTCGCGCCAGCTGGTCGAGGCGCTCGGGTCCGCACGGTTGCCGACCAGCGCGTCATACAGCGCCGCTGGCGCCGGCGTCGCCCGGGCGCTGCTTGTCCGTCAGTGCGCTCCAGAAGTCGGGCATGTTGGTTACGAGGAACTCGGCGAAATCGACCAACAGAAAGCGAGATGCCTGCACGAGCTGGTCGGTCTCGGCCTGTTCGATCGCCGCCCGCTTGGCCGCGGTGACATCGGACGGGGCGGTGGTGAGCGCGGCGGCAAGCGCCCGGAGCGGGTCCGTCACCTTGGTCGTGAGCGCCGTCGGCCTGGGGTCAGACGGAGGCGCTCCCGAGCCGTCCCCCGGAGCGGCAAGCGGCGAGAGCGTGCCGGTGGCCTTGAACGTGCCGCCGCTCGATGTCGGGACCAGGCCGACGTAGATGCGCCGCTGCTTATCGCCCGACTGGTAGCAGACCGGGAACAGCGGCATCAGGTCCTCGCCGCTGGCGACAGTGCCCACCGCGGACGGATCGAGCTGTGCCCACGCGTTGGCCGGCGGAGCGGCCGAATCGCTGCACCAGCCCCACTCGGTTCCGTCGTCGTCGATCCGGCGCAGCACAAACGCGACCTTCTCCTTGGCGGACGGGCTGACGTCGTGATCGGGCAGTCCCGGCAGTCGGCAGGTCAACGAGGCGGCGACCAGATAGAAGTGACCGTGGGCGGCCTGGAAGAGCTTGAGCTTGGTCGGCTGCGGGGGCTGGCTTTCTCCCGGTGCCGCGAGGCGGTAGGTGACCGCGGTCGCGGCCGACGCGACGTTGCCCTCGAGCCCGTCGGGGTTCTGGAGGAGCGTCTGGGCCAGCTCGTCCATGAACTTGTCCTGCTCGAAGCGCAACAGCGCCGGGGCGCGCATCTTCTGACCGAGCGTCGCCGTGTCGAAGCCGCCGTTGAGCGTGTTTGACCACAGCGGCGACGCGCTCACCCATTGGACGGTGTGCTGGCTCACCAGATGTTCCCCGCGCCCGGCGTGTAGGAGGTCGAAATGACCGAGTTGGTGATCACCGTGTCGGCCTGGACGACGCCGCTGAAGGTCGACATGCCGGCGTTGACGGTCAGCGTCGCGGCCGAAATCTCGGCCGTCGCGGCGTTGACGGTCAGCTTGGCGGCGGCGGTGACGGTGACCCCGCTGGGGTCAAGCTTGATCGAGTTACCGTTCGCGTCCTGGAGCGTGATCGAGCCCGGCCCGTCGGCGAGCGTCAGCTGCTGGCCGCCCGGGGTCTCGAGCACCAGTTGCTCGCTGCCGTCGGTGTCGTCGAGCGTGACGGTGACCCCGTTGCGGGTCTTGAGCATCTTCTTGTAGTTGTTGCCGGCGCTGTCCATCGATTGCGGCGGCGCGTCGGACCCGTTCCACAGTCCCCCGAGCACGTACGGGCGCCGCGGGTCGCCGGCCTCAAACGCGACCAGCACCTCGTCGCCGTGCTCGGGGACGAACCAGCTGCCTCGATTTGGCCCGCCGGCCAGGGTCGCGAGTCGCGCCCAGGCCGCGTAACTCGAGCCGCCGCCGTCGGGGGACCACGGCAGCGAGACCTGCACGCGGCCCTGCGCATCCGGGTCAACGATGTCGGTCACGAGTGCGGGGTAGACGCCGGGCCAACGCGCGGTCGGCGGCGCTTGGCCGACGTCATGGTCGGTGAGCAGCTCGGACAGCCCGCTCACGCCCGTCTCCGAAGGTCATGCTCGTGGCCGTTCACGACGGCTTCCCCAATCCTGGCCGCTCTACCGTCAGCTCGGTCCGCAGTCCGCCCGCGCCGTCGAACATGTGGGTCACGGCCGAGACGTAGAAGCTCCCGGTGAACAGCGGTCCCAGCCCGGCGAGCGAGACCGTTGCGCCGACCCGCAGGCCGGGTTGTGTCTGAGCGGTGCCGATCCCGACGATGAACCGCCGGGCGCGGCGCTTGAGCAGCGCGCTGGCGCGCGCCTGCGCCTCGGCCCCGGTCTGCGGCACGGCGCTCGCGAGAGTGTCCTTGCGCTCGCCGAATGCCGACCGCAGCACGCTCGGTCCGCTGTCGCCGCTGCCGAGCTCGCCGCCGAGGACGCTGTCGTCGGCGCGTTCGTCGATTGCGCTCTTCCCCGACACGTCCCATCCGGTCACCTCGACGCTCGTGGCCTGCGTCGCGAGGTCGGCGAGCACGCGAAACTCGCGCAGCTCCTTGCCGTAAGTGAGGGTGAGCGGCTGTGCGACTCGCTTGGTCCGCGGCTGCATGCTGAGCGTCGAACCTTTGATCCACAGCTCCGCATCCAGCGCTCGCGCCCGCTCGCGCAGGAAAGCGAGGTCTGACTGGTTGAGCTGGGCGAGGACCTTGTGCGTGGGCCCGGTGACGCCGATGTCGGGCGTCAGCCCGTAGTCGCCCGCAATCTGGGACGCGACGCCGGCATCGGAGATGTTCATGAACGTCCGCGTCCGCCGCGTCATCCGCAGGTCCTGGAAGCGATCTTCGGCGAGCACCGTCAACGACGGGGCGCCGCCCTCGGGGAAGCGGGCCTCGATCCCGGTGATCCGGCCGCTGAAGATCGGCTGGTCGGAGACGTTCAGCGTCAGCTGCTTGCCGAAATCGAGCAGCTGACGGTTGAAGTACAAAAACGTCGGCTCCTCGCCCCCGTCAGGCCCCCAGTTGCCGATCTCGAGCTCGCAGTCATACAGCCCGTGCACGTCCTCGCGCACGCGCGCCCGGAGTTGGCCGCCGGTGAGCGTGGCCGACTGCCGGCCGTCGACGGCGATCGTCGGGCGAGATGACTGCAGTGGGCCGTCGTCGGGCATCAGTCGGCGTGGAGACGAAGGTCGCGGGACCGGCGGACCCGAGCTGCACGCTCCATCTCTAGCTGGAGCTCGGGGTGTGGTCCGGTCGAACGTTGCTGTGGTTGTGGCTGGGGTTGCGCGGCCGCTGGCCCGGCCTGAGACGGCGGCTGCGCGACGACTTCCACGTCCTGAATCTGGACTGCCATCTCAGCTCCCCAGCGCTCCGCCGATCCCGACTTGCGGCGCGCTCACCGACAACTGCGGCGGGGCGACCTCGAGCGCTCCCTGCAGGCCGAGCCCGGCTCCGATCGTCGGCGCCTGCAGGCTGAGGTCGACCAGCGTGCCGGGCGTCAGCAGCCGCGGGTTCTCGATCCCGTTGGCGGCCGCAATCGACTGCCAGTCGCCGGCCCCCGCGGCGTCGGCCAGCCCCTGGACCGTCGACCCTGCCGGCGCCTGGGCTAGCGGTGTCGTGCCCGGCGTCGACTGGGCCGACGTGCTCCCGGCGCCCGCGCCGCTGACGTCCTGGAAGGCGAACTCGATCGCCTGCTGGGAGAGCGTCATCGAGAGGCTCGACCGCAGGGGCTTTCCCTGCGGCGAGAAGAAGTCGAGCGTCTCCTCGAGCGAGTCCATCAGCCCGTCGAACTTGAACGATCCCCAGACGAAGCGAACCGCCGGCGGCAGCAGCACGTTCCTGCGGCCCTGGGCGGGCTGCGGGGTGATGAAGAACGCCACCTTCTGGGTCAGCTTGCGCACATCGTCGACCGCGGGTCCCGACCCCTGCGGCGAGCCGACGTCGAACCACAGCGTCAGCGCGAGCTTGGTCGTGCTCGAGCCGACGAATTGCGCCGCGGCCGAGCCGCGCTGATCGCCGGCGCCCGGCGGCTTGACGAGCTGGTTGTTGAACGTGACCTTGAGCGACTCCGGGTTGAACTGGACCGTGCACCATGTGTCGCGCTCGATCTCGTTCTGGAACGTCGAGTCGAGCTGACGCAGCTCCGCCTTGGCGAGGTTCATCGCGTCGGGCATCGACCTAACCCCCCGTCGGCGGTTGCAGTTTGAGTGACTGGTACGCGACCTGCAGTTCTTCGACGGCCACCATCCCGTCCTTGGCGTTGAGCGGCGGCGCCTTGAGCTTGAGCGGGCGGCATCCCGTCAGGACGAAGGACGCGACCTGAGTCGTGCCGTTTTGCGCGTACAGCACGACCTCGGCGTGGGCGGTCACCGAGGAGTCCGCGATCGATTGCTCGAACCAGTTCCAGAGGTCGAACGTGGTCGTGATCCCGCGCTTCAGTGTCAGCGTCCCGTAGGTCGTCGGCCCGCCGAACCGGACCTGGATCCCGTTGTTGCCGCCTTCTCGGATCGTCTTCAGTTCCTGGCTCATCTCGAGCCCGTCACACTCGGCGAACGCGGCGTCGCACAGCGGCGCGCCGTCGGCGACCGAGATCTCGACCGAGAAGTTGAACGCGGTGAACGGCATCGCGGCGAGATCGTTGGCCATGATCAGCGCGTCAGGACCTGGAGGGCGCCCGTGCCTGTCTGCACGAGCCGGACGGTGAGGAAGGCAAGCGGCTGCGATGGGGCGACCCGCAGTTCGACGATCAGCCGGCCGTCGTCGAGGTCGCCCGCCATCACCGGCGTCGAGACCTGGAATCCCTCATCGGCGGTGGCGCCTGCGAACGCGCCCGCCGAGTACATGAAGCCCAGCAGCGTCTGGAAGCTGCGGCGCGCGGTCCGCCGCGAGACGTCGTTGTTGGGCTCGAACACGTGGGCGTAGCCGTAGCGCTCGGCCGTGCGCCGCAGGATCGCGAGCAGCCGGCGAACGGAGATCGGCCGCAGGTCGGGATCGTCTGACAGCGTGTCCGCGGCGAGCCAGAGAAAGCCGCCCGGGTCGTCGCGGACGAAGTTGACGTGCGCGTCGGCGAGCGCCTGGAAGTCGCCGTCGGCGATCGGGCTGTCGAGGGCGAGCACATCCTCGAGCGCCACGTTGGCCGGCGCGATCCATGCCCCGCGTGCGATCGCGCGCCCGGCCGCGATCCCGGTCGCGCCGCCGTCAGGGGGTGTGCGGCGAAGCGACGTCGGGTCGCTGGCGTCTGAGCAGTACAGCCACGGGTGGTAGAGCGCGCCGAAGCCGAGGATCGGATCCAGGCCCGGCCCCGGGACGGAATCGCTGCCCGCCTTCAAGGCGCCCACGTGCGCGATCGCGTCCGAGACCCGGTAGTGCTCGGGCATCGCCAGCAGCGCGAGCACGTCTCCCCGCGCTGCGCACAGTCGCAGCGCCGCGATCTGGACGTCGATCAGCGCCTCGGATGAGTAATCGGTCGTGGGGTCGTTCAGAAACCACCGCTCATCGCGGGCCAGCTCGAGCAGGATCCCGTCCGACCAGGCACTCAGCAGGCGTCCCGCGGTCGCCCTCACACGCAGGTAGACGTTCGAGCCCGCCGGCGGCCGGCTCAGATCGAACTCGTTCCCAGGGCCGACATACAGCTGCTCGGCGTCGCGGAAGTCGGGATCGCCGGATTGCTGCAGCTCGTACTGCGCGTCGGGTGCGTCGGTCGTCGTCCACGTCAGATGGATCACGCCTCCGGTCGGCTCGAGCGGCGGGCTTGCCTGCGCCGGGAACTGCGGCGCCGCGAGCACTCGCGTCGAGCACGGTAGGAAGTGAGCCCAGTCCGGCGCCGGGACGGGCGCCGGGGATGCCGGTGGCGTGGCTGGGGGTGCGGTCGCCGGCGTCCATCCCCGCTGAGCGGCGTCGGGGATCGCGAGCAGGGTCACCTCGTCGTTGAACAGGAGCGCATGCATGCCCTGGAGCGGGCGAGGATCGGGGCTTTGCTCCGCGATCCATGACGCGGTCTGCAACAGCGTCGAGGGGGGCTCGCCCGTGAGGCCCTCGTCGACGAACAGTCGGGCTCCGAAGCTGGCCAGGCCGTCGCGTTCGAGCGCCGACCGCGGTTCGAACATCGCGCCAAGTGGCGGGCTCGGGACGATCGTCGCGCCGATGGGGACATACCAGGCGGGTGCCGAGTTCGGCGCCGCGTCGGGCCCCGCGAGCGGAAAGCTCTGCTGAGCAGCCGGTGGTTGGCCGCCGTCGGCCGCGTAGCGCTGCTCGTCGGTCAGGAGCTCACCGACATACATCGCGGCCCCCGGGGCCAGGCCGAGCCCGCCAAGGGTGATCGGCGCAGCGGCGGTGCCGCTTACTGTGAGGCTCAGCGTCAGCTGCTCGCCTAGCCCGTCCGGAGGCCCAGTTACGGGCTGGCCCGGCGCCTGTCCGGCAACCATCGCCGCGCAGACGATCGCGACGATCCCGTCGTGGGACGCGATCGTCCCGGACACATCGAAGATCAGCCGGCCGCCTTCTCCCGTCGGCGCCGGCCCGAGGGCGAGCGCTCCCGGAGGCGGAGCCTGTGCCTGCGGGACGTCGAACTCAAGGCGCGTGAGCCCATCCGACGGCGAGTCGACCGACACGCTCGCAACCACGGTCGCGGGGGAGCCATCGGAGCCGAGAAACGAGATCTCGATCGGGTCGGTCGGGAGCGGACCGGCGCGCGACACCCACAGTTGGTGGCCGAGGTCGGCCTCGACAGACGTACCAGCCGTCGGCGGGGACAGGGCGGCGGCCGTGATCGTGGCGACCGCCGCGTAAAGGGTCGTCTGCGCGTCAGGGAACTGGACTCGGACCACGTCACCGGGACTCAGCTCGGAGCCGGGCGGCACCGTGACCGTCAGCGACAAGGGATCAGGCGAGAACCGCTGCACCGCCAGCGGCGCGCTCTGCATCGCCGATGTCACTGCGGCGCCGTCTGCCCAGCTGCCGCACGAGGATGCCTGCAGGAGCGCGAACGAGAGCATCCCGTCCGGGGCGGCTGTCACCACGCCCGGCAGCTCGAAGCCATCGCGTCGCGCGAGGCTCGCGTCGGCAACGCGCACGACCCAGCAGCGCTGCCCGCCGTTGCGAAAGAACGCCCGTACCGCCGGCCCGAGCAGCCCGTAGCCCTGTTCGCCGTGCACCGGATCCCAGGCGATCGGGGCATCTGCTCCGAACACGGTCGCGAACTGGGCCGCGTCTTGGACGGCAACGGGAACCCCGATCGGGCCCGAGCTCGCGAAGCCGACGAACCCGGCGATATCCATCCGCGGCAGGATCTCGGCCGGCGGCGGCGGGACGACCTCGAACGTGATCCCCGGGAGCCTGGCGGCGGGTAAGGTGGTGGCGGCCTGCGACACCTGCGATCAGCTCATCGTCAGCCGCTCGTAGGCGACGGTGAGCTCCTCCATCGCGACGTCGGTGCCCTTGGCGTTCATCGGCCCGCTGACGTGCTTGATGATCCGGGCGCGGAGCAGCTTCCATGTCTGCACGACGGTCGGTGTGATCCTCGCTCTGGAGCTGGATCGTGACCGTGCGCAGCGCCGCCTGGTTGCCGTTGCGGATCTGGTCGAGCCACTGGTAGAGGTCCAGTGACCCGATCACGCCGCGCTTCAGGGTCACGTCGGTCGCCTTGTTGATCCCGGTGATCTTCTGGACCGAGTTCTCGACCATGTTGCCGGTCCGGTACTCGGCGACGGTGACCTCCATGCCGATGTTGCTGCACTCCTGAAAGCCGGCCTGGGGTCCGGCGGTGACCCCGCTGCCCAGGTCGACGAGGAAGTTGAACTGGACGTAAGGTCGGTCACGCATGACTGCCATCTCGCTGTCCTTTCGCTTTCGCCGCTACTTGCTGGAGTCCGCGGTCCACTGGCCGATGCGGAAGATCACGAACTCGGCGGGGCGGACCACGGCGACGCCGATCAGGCACACGAGGCGTCCGTTGTCGAGGTCGTTCTGCGTCATCGTCGAGCGGTCGCAGCGGACGAAGTACGCGTTCGCGGGCTTGTCTCCGAGTAGCGCGCCCTCCTGCCACTGCTCGAACAGGAAGTCGTCGATCGTTCCCTGGATGTTGGCCCACAACCGCGGGCCGTTGGGTTCGAAGACCGCCCACTGGGTGCTGTGGTCGATCGAGTGCTCGAGGAACGCGAAGTAGCGCCGCAGGTTGACGTACAGCCACTCGGGATCCGAGCTCATCAGCCGGGCGCCCCACAGGCGGTAGCCGCGGTCCTCGAAGAACCGGAAGCAGTTGATCCCCTCGGGATTGAGGACCTCCTGCTGGGCCTTGTTGATCGGGCGCTCAAACCCGATCGCGAGGTTCACGACCTCGTTCGCGGGCGCCTTGTAGACCGCTCGATTGACGTCATTGCGGGCATAGATCCCAGCGACGAAGCCACTCGGCGGCATGTTGTTGGGAGCGTTGGTGATCGGATCCTGGATCGTCACCCACGGGTAGTAGAAGGCGGCGTAGTTCGTATCGAACTGTGCACGCATCGCTCGGACCTGTGAGACGGTCTGGTTCTTGCCCGAGTCGATCACCGCGATCCGGTACTTCATGTTGGTCGCGTGGGTGATCAGCCCGTTGATGATCGCGTGCGCCCTTGCCCGTTGGAGGTCGTTGACCTCATACGTGGCCGTGGCACCTGGCGCCGCGACGATCGAGATGTCGTCGAGGTCCTCGAACGCCACCAGCCCGGTCTTGGAGTCATCGTCGCGGATCGTGCCCTCATAATCGGCGTCGGTCGGCTCGTTGCCGTCGTTGCCGCCCTGCAGCATCGTCGTCGTCGTCAGCGCACCGGTCGGCGTGGTCGGGTCCGTGAGGCCGATCAGGTCGATCGACTCCCCAAGTGCGTAAAGGACCGCCAGCCCGTCCGAGTAGGCGGCCAGATCGACAACGATGGGCGTCGGATCGCCGCCGCCGGAAAGAACCGCGGCGAACACCGCCGCGACTGAGTCCGGCGCGCCCGCGAGCTGGTGCTGCGGGTCGAGCGGGAGCCCTGACCACACCAGCGGCAGTGCACCGGTCGTGTCGGGCGTGACCGAGACCGTAAGCGTGACGATCTGGACCGTGTCCCCGCTCGAGCCCGGAGACGCGGCGGGCGACAACGACGACAGCGCGATCGTCGGCTCTGCGGGACTCGTGACCGGCACGAACTGCCATTCCTGGTTGCCGGTGGTCGCGTCGAGCACCAGCTGTGCCGATGCGAACGTGTATGCGGTGTCGCCGATCAGGAATGGCTGCTCGGCGGGCGGGCTGCCGAGCGTCGGTGGGCTGCCGAGGTTGCCGAGCACGCCTGCCGGCGGACTCGTGCCGACGTCCTGGGCGACGAGCACCACGTCGTTCTCGACCAGCCCGCGCACGACCGGTACCGGCGTGCCGGTGACCGGGTCCTTCTGCGAGGCGAGGATGCTCTGGCCCGCCTGCAGCGCGAAACTGACCTGCATCTCGCCGGCGAGCCCCGGGTAGCGCGCCGACAGCGGGATTCCGCCGCCGATCGTGCCGGTGGCCGTGCCCTCCCCGACGTCTCCCGTGTAGACGCGCTTGACGTACAGCAGGCTTCCTCCCTCCATGAAGAACGCTCGCACTGCCTGCCACATGTAGTTGTCGGTCTGGCCGATGTCTTCGAACTCGAGCTGCTCGCCGTCGCCGTAGACGAGCTCGAAATCCGACAGGCTCGTCAGGATGTCGGGCGGGTCGTACAGCGGTCCGTATCGGGTCGGCCCGACGAAGCCCGTCGTGGTCGTTCCGACGCCCTCGATCGAGTTACTTCGGTAGGAAACCTCTTCGACATAGACACCGGGGGCCAGGTACTCAGGCATCGGTTCTCCTTCAGGTGGGCAGGACGAGGAGCACGGAGCGGCCGGCGCTGCGCAGGATCAGCTCCCGGCCGAACAAGAGGGTCTGCGACGGAAGGGCCGTGCTGGGCGAGTCGCTCGCGAGCAGCGTGCCGGCGGGCTGCGTCAGGACCGCACACAGGTCCGGCGCAGACTTGGCCTGCGCGCCGCTGGCCTGCACGTCCGACGATGGCGGGCTCGCGGTCGCCGGCGAGTAGAGGACGGACGCGTCGACGGTCCAGCTCTGCTGCGAGAGGGCGGCGCTCCCCGGTGGCGGTGAGGCGCCCTGCCAGCGCGGCTCGGGATACGGGCACTGCACGACCACCGATCCGCGCACGTCAGAGACCCCGGACCACGTGTTGGCTCCTACCCGGGAGATCTCGAGCACGGCTCCGGTCGCCGGCGCATCCGCGACGACGTCCCACAGATCGGCGCGCACGCTTGCGAATCCCGGCTGGGTCGGCCGCCCCGGGGCGGAGAACAGCGGCACGCTGTCGCCGACACCCGGCGGCGAGCTGGTCGCGACGCAGGGAGGCACGAACAGGCCGCGCTGAGGGAGCTCGGTGGTGAACGTGAACGGGATGAAGCGTTGGTCGCGGTCGGTGACCTCGAACGTGAACCTGGCGCTCGCGGGCGGCGAGCTCCAGAACGCTGCCTCGGCGACGCCGAACGTCACCGCCCGTAGACCCGGCAGGTCCTGGAAGACGTAGACGCTGCTCGGGCTCCGTACCGCACGACGACCGCTGGTCGGCTCGGTCACGTCAAGCCCCTCACCGATGGCCCGTCCCGTGACGTTGTCCCAGAACCTCACTCCGAGCGCGGCGGTCCGGTTGATGATCTCGACCTCCCCGACGAAGCTCATCCTTCGGCTCCCGTGCTGACTGCGAACTGCCGGGTCTCGACCGGCGGCGCGTCGTCGGCTGCCACGGTGGACTCGATCTCGATCATCCGTGCGACGTAGGTGGCCGACGGCTGCTCCTTGGTCTGGGCGACCTCCCAGATATATGAGGCATCCTGGACCGAGACCGCCTCGAACACGAGCTCAACGGTCTCGTCGGGGCGGAACACGTCGGGCTCGGGGGAGTGCTGGTTGAGGACGCCCGCCGGCAGGATTGGCGTGTCCTCGAGCGTGCGGATCGCGAACCCGAGCATCCGTTGCTGCTTGATCGGATCGTCGGCCCACGCTGTGAGCAGGAAGTGGGCGTCGAGGGGGATCGGCGGCCGGGAACGGACCCCGTCGGCGCTGACGCGCCAGGCCAGGTTGCGCGTCAGGCTGACCGACAGTCGGTATAGGTACAGCGACAGGCCAACCGACATCGGCGACTGGAAGTTCGCCGACCCGTAATGGGCGAACTGGACGCCGTCGAACTCGCCGCCGATCGAGGCGGTGCGGAGCAGTCCGAGGACCGCTTCGCTCATCGCTGCGATTGCGGGATAGCTCGCCACGTCGTGAGCTCCGAGGGTTGCCGGACCGCAGACCGTATGTGGCGCACGAGCTCCTGCGGCGCGACCTCGCCGAGCTCGAGACGCTGCGGGCGGACCTGGTATAGATGTGCCAGGCCGCGGTGCTGTTGGAAGCCCAGCACCGTGACCGCGCAGTTATCGGCGAACAGCGCGACGCACTCGCGCGGCAGCTCGGACTCCGCCATGCCGACCATCACCACGTCGGGCGCGGTCATTCGCGCGAACTCCAACAGTCCCGCTGCCGATTCCAGACGTCCGACAACTGCCATGTCCGGTTGCTGAGCAACGACTCGCTCGACCAGATCCGCAGCGAGTGCTGGCAGCCCGGCGAGGACGATCCTGATCTCCTCAATGACTTCCTCCTCTTGCCGAGGTGAGTCTCCCAACGCGAACCGTCGCCGTGAATGGACGACAGGATTCAAATGCGATCCGGTCGGGGTCCTGGATCCTCAGAGGTGACGAGCCACGGTGGATCTAGATCTATCGGCCTGGTTCTTCGGCCACGAGCATCAAAAAAATTTCCAACGCAGCCACACAGTTGGTAACAATGGAGCTGTGGCCACAAGTGGGCTGCGCGAGTATCCAGGGGATCGGTCGGGGAGAGGTAGCGTCATCTACAGTGGCGGTAGATGTGTTCATCGTGGCGGGGGTGCGGCTGTATCGGCAGGGCTTGGCGAGCGCGCTGGATGCTGACGCGCGCTTCCGGATCGTCGGGACCGCCGGGAGCCCCGGCGACGGCATGGCACAGATGACGCAGCTCGACCCCCGCCCTGCCGTGGCACTGCTTGACATTGGCATCGGCCCTGGCTTGGCGAGCGCACGGCAGCTTCGCGCGACGCTACCTGAGGTGCGTCTGGTCGCGCTGGCGGTCGATGACACCGATGAGAGCGTGGTTGCCTGGGCGGAAGCGGGTGTGGCGGGGTTCGTCACGACGGAAACGTCGCTGGATGGGCTGATAGCGACGGTCGAGACCGTCGCACGTGGCGGTGCCCGATGCTCGCCGCGCGCGACCGCCGCACTCGTTCGGCGCTTGGCGGTGCTCGCGGATGGACGTCGTCCCGGCGCTCGCTCTGACCAGCTCACGCAACGCGAGCGCGAGATCGTCGCTCTGATCGATCAGGGTCTTTCAAACAAGGAGATAGCGCGCGAGCTGCAGATCGAGCTGGCGACCGTCAAGAACCATGTCCATTCGGTCCTCGAGAAGCTCCAGGTCAAACGGAGAGGCGCCGCCGCGGCGGCGATGCGGGGCGAGGGTCTAAACGGGACATACAGGCGACAATCGATGGTTGACTCTGGGCAGTCCTAGGTAGGTCTTGCACCTGACATCGTTGGTGCACTCTGGGCAATCCTTGATAGGTATTGCACCTACCGGAGCGCATGACACTGTCGCGCCCGGGCACTGACAGTGTGTGAGCCGCGCGCGTACAGAGCCTCGCCCTAGGGGTCAGGCGCGCGCGTTCACGTAGCCAGGGCGACCGGGTTGCGCAGCGTGCCGATCCCGGCGATCGCGATCTCCACCGTCTGGCCGGGGGCGAGCGTGAAGTCGTCGGGCGGCACGATCCCGGTCCCGGTCAGGAGCACGCTGCCCGCCGGCAGCGGGTTGTCGCGCACGAGGAACTCGAGCAGCTCGGGGATCGTGCGCCGCATCCGAGCAGTCGACGTAGCTGCGCCGAACAGCAGCATCCGATCGGCGCTGAGGATCCGCAGCTCGATCTCAAACGGCGCCGTCCAGTCGGTCGGCACGAGCACCGCCGGGCCGAGCGCGCACCCGCCCGCGAAGATCTTCGCCTGGGGCAGGTACAGCGGGTTGGCGCCCTCGATGTCGCGCGCGGAGACGTCATTGCCGATCGTGACCGCGAGCGGTTCCCCGGCCGCGCCGAGCACGACCGCGAGCTCGGGCTCGGGGACGCTCCAGACCGCGTCGGTCCGGATCGAGATCGGCTCGCCGGGCGCGACCGTCCGTCGCCCGCCGGCATCCTTGAAGAAGAGCTCCGGCCGGGGCGCGTCGTAGACGAGGTCGTAGACGTCCGCGACGTGGCTCTCGTGCACGCGCGCGTCGCGGCTGCGCTCATACGTGACGCCGGCGGCCCACGTCTCGGGCGCCGTGACTGGGGTCAGCAATCGCCATGGCGCGGGTGGCTGCAACGACTCCGGGTCCTCGACGGTCAGCCGCTCGGTGACCGTGCCGGACCTGGCCCCCGCCACCAGCGCGAGCACGTCGTCGGTGTCGAGGATCGCGAGCTCGTCGCCGGTCACAGCCGCGGCACGCACGCGCCCATCGGCGTGGGCTACGCGGACAAAACGTTGCCCTGGAGGCAGATCGCTCACGATGCGCGTAAGCGTTGCACGCGCGGCCCGTGCGCTCGCGGCACCACGCGCTAAGCGGCGGTCAGTCCACCGTCGATCACGAGCGAGCTCCCGGTGAAGAACCGGCCCGCGTCGGAGACGAGGTAGAGGACCGCCTGCGCGACCTCTTCCGGCGTGCCGAGCCGCCCCATCGGCTGCCTGGCGCGCAGCTCGTCGAGTGATTCGCCGGCGTCGCCGACGAGGCGCTTGACCCACGGCGTGTCGACGGTGCCGGGGCAGACGCAGTTGACCCGAACGCCATCGCGCGCGTGATCGACGGCGAGCGCGCGCGTGAACGCGAGCACCGCGCCCTTCGACGCGCAGTAGGCGGCGCGATTGCGCAGCCCGACGAGTCCCGCGACCGACGCCATGTTGACGATCACCCCTTCGCCCTGCGCGATCATCGGTCCGAGCGCGTGCTTGCAGCAGAGAAACGTCCCCCTCGCGTTGACGGCGAACACGTTCTCCCACACGTCGAGCGGCGTCTCGGTGGCAGGCGCCGTCGACCCGATCCCGGCGACGTTGACGAGGATGTCGAGCCGACCGCCGATCTGGCAGGCGTGGTCGATCAGGGCGATCACCGACTGCTCGTCACGGACGTCGACGCTGTCGGCGTGCGACTGGCGGCCGCCGGCGGCGGTCCGCTCGGCGGCGTCCGGATCGAGGTCGGCCGCGATCACGGTCGCGCCGGCCCGATCGAGCGCGGTCGCGGTCGCCTGGCCGATCCCCGAGCCTGCCCCGGTGACGATCGCCGTCCTGCCGTCAAGGCCCCAGCCTGGCCCGCTCACCCGCAGCACGTCCTCGGATCCAGCGCCGACACGCTCGCAGCGTATCGACCCGCGGGGCGCAGCCGGCGCCGCGCCAATAGATTGCCGGGCGATGACCGGCCGGCCGGGACGCCCCGCGTGTAGCGCATCCGATCAGGGCCGCGCCGTGAGCGCGGGCTCACACGATGAGGGCCGCGCGCTGTGAGCGTGGGCTCACCGCGACGACCGGTGGTCGTCATCCATGCCGGCGCCGGCGCGCGCCGGCCCGAGATCGATGAACGCCAAGACGAGTACACCGCGGCGCTACTGAGCACGGTCGATCGGGCGCGAGCGGTGCTCGAGCGCGGCGGCAGCGCGGTTGACGGGGCACAGGCCGCCGTCATGTTCATGGAGGACGAGGTCGAGTTCTTCAACGCCGGCCGTGGCGCGGCGCTATGCAGCGATGGCTCTGCCGAGCTGTCGGCGGCGATCATGCGCGGCGCCGATCGCGGCGCTGGCGCGGTCGCCGGGATCAGGCGGACGAGGTATCCGATCGCCGCCGCCCGTGCCGTCCTCGATCGCAGCCCGCACGTGCTGCTCGCCGGCGCCGCGGGGGATGAGTTCGCCGCGGCCGCGGGCGCCGAGCAGCGCGACCCGTCGTACTTCATCACCGAGCGTCAGCGGCGCCGGCTCGACACCGAACCGCCGCGCTTTGAGCGCGGCACGGTGGGCGCCGTGTGCCTCGACGCGGAGGGCATGCTCGCGGCCGCGACCTCGACCGGCGGGATGCGCGGGCAGCTGCCGGGGCGCGTCGGCGATTCGCCCTTGATCGGGGCGGGAACGTGGGCTGACGACCACGTCGCGATCTCCTGCACCGGTGACGGCGAAGCGTTCATTCGCGCCGGCGCGGCACGCGTTCTGGCGCTACGCGTCGCGGACGGCGAGCCGCTCGACAGGGCCGCGTACCTGGCGCTCGTCGAGGTTGCGGCGCTCGGGGGTCACGGCGGATTGATCGCGCTCGACGCCGAGGGCAATTTTTTGATGCCGTTTCACCCGGGCGTGATGCCGCGCGGCGTCTGGCGCAGCGGTCACGAGCCCGAGGTCTGGGCTGACTAGGGCCCGACCGTCACGCCCTGAAGCGCAGCCGTCCCCTGCGTCGGGTCGAGCTCGGTGTCCTGCGAGACGCTCGCCGGCGGGATCGTGTCCATGACCTTGGGGACGCTGTTCGGGTTGACCGAGCAGATCGGGCTGATCGCGCCGGACGCGCAGACGCCGAACGAGAAGTCCCCGGGCGTCGCCGTGAACGCGCGCGCCTGGTCGGAGCTGAACCCGTCCTGGCCCGTGAGCGTGACCGTGAACACCCACCCGGAGCCCACGTCGCCGAACGCCGAGCGCGGCAGGACGACGGTCGCCGTCTTGCTCGTCTGATCGACGACGAGCGGGGCCGATCCGAGCGAGTTGCCCGCGGTGTTATCCCACACGACTGGTGCGAAGCCCTGCGCTTCGACACGCTCGCTCCACGCGTCGGACGCGGCGATTGTGTAGTTGCGGGACGCGAATGCGGCCGCGGTCGAGAAGCTCGCCGCCGCCGGGTTGCGGACGTAGACGTCGAGCAGCTGGGCGCCGAACGCGGCTGCAAAGGTCGGGTCGAGGTTCGCGAGGCTGACCTGGATGTAGACGTCGCTGTCGGTCTCTGAGACCGTCATCCCGGTCAGGTCGAAGGCGCCCGCGTGAAAGTCGGCGTCGGTCGGGTATTGATAGGTGCCGGGGCCGTTGTCATCGCCCATAGGATCGGTGACCGACAGGACGGTCGTGCCGGGCAGCACGACCTCGGTCACCGACAGCTGGATATAGGCGGTCCTGTTGCCGAGAGTCGCGGTCACGGTGATCGTGGTCGGCCCGAAGGTCGACGGGACTAACAGCGTCCAGTCGCCGTTCGAGTCCGCCTTCGTCGATGCGATCGCCGCGGTGCCTCCGGCCGCGCCGCTGGCCTCGGCGTCGACCCGGGCGCCGGGCGCTGTGTTCCCGGTCACGGCCACGGTCGCGGTATCGATGCGAGCGCCCGACGATGGTGACGTGACCGTCAGGGGTACCGTGCCCGGCATGTCGCCGTGGGCGGCGTATCGGTCGCTGACGATCTGCGGCGTCTCGAGGTTGTGGCCGGCACTAACGTCGAGAGCCAGGCGGGCGTACTGTGCTTGGGCCCAGCCGAGTGGGCTCGCCGAGCCGGCCGGGTGCCCGGGCTCGAAGCCGATCGATGCCGTCGCAGGGTTGCTGCCAAATGGCGACGCAGGGACGGCCGCGTCCTCCCACACCTGCTCGGGCTCGAGTCCCTGGCCGGAGGTCATGTTGCGCATCGCGGTCAACAGCGTCCGGGCCGCGGCGGGCTGGCCGTCGGCGACGTCGTACTCGCCGCGTTCGCCGTCGAGCACCGGCCACAGGTGACCCGACCCGGTGTCGGTCGGGGCCCACGGCGCGCCGGTCGGCGAGCAGCTCGTCGGATCGGGTTGGAAGCAATCGCCGTAGCCGTCCTCCGATCCCGCGCCGCTCGTGCCGTAGCGATAGAAGCCGGGTCCGCTCGGCGTGTTGCGCATGATCGTGTCGTCGACGACCGCCAGCGACGAACGGACGACTGGGTCGCTCGGCGGCAGAACGCCGAGCCTGACAAGGTCGAGGAAACCGGCGTCGATCACCGATCGCTGGTCCACTGTGATGCTGCCGTTGCCGAGGCTGTACTGGTCGCCCGAGTTGGGGTCGGCGGCCTTCGCGATGCGGATGAAATAGCTCGGCACGCTCGAGCTGATGTAAGTCCCGTTGGTGGTCACCGTCCACGTCTTGATGTTGCGGGCGAAGTCATCGGCCGTCGCCTGGTAGACCCTTGCGCGAACGTCGTCGCCGTTGACCTTTGCGATCTGCGCGGCGGCGGTCAGGCCCGCGATCTCGGCGGCGATCGTCGAGGGCGAGTAGCCGGTCTGCTCCTCCCAGCGTTCGACGCCGTCCGACGGGCCGTGGGCGACGAGGAAGTCCGCCGCCGGGATGACGTGCTTGAGATACAGGGTCGCGTCGCCCGCGAGGCCCGACTGCCAGTCCATCAGGATCGGATACGAGGTCTCGTCGAGTTGCAGACCCCCGGTGTCGGGCGCCGGCTTGCCGTTGGTCAGCGAGTTGCGTGGCATCGAGCCATCCGGTTGCTGCTGGCGGTCAAACAGGAACCTGGTCGCAGCCCGAGCGGTCGCCACGTCGCCGGCGACGAGTAGGCCCGTGAACTCCTCATACAGGTCACGGGCGAACGTCTCGCGATAGGAGCCGAAGTACATCGGCTCGCCGTTGACGAGCGTGCCGGCCGGCACTGACTGGCCCCAAGGTGATCCGAGGCCGGCGGCGATCGCCCCGGGGAACGTCTTGTCCTCGCTCGCCTTGACCACGTTGACCGACTCGTAGTACTCGCGCACTGCGGCCCGGCCGAGGCTCGCGGACGGTCGCCGCAGTCCGCCGTCGTAGCGCTGCCACTGCGATTCGTACATCGCCTGCACGCGATCGAAGCGCTGCCGGAGCGAGGCGCCGGCGACGCGCAGCGCCTCGGACTTGGTGGTGCCGAACCCGAGCGCCAGCTCGACGCTGTGGCCGTGTCCCAGCCGGACCCCCGCGGTGAGCGCGACGTGCCCGTCGCGCGCGGAGTGAAACGACGTCAGCTCGTGGTTGGCGTCCAGCATGTTCAGGCCGTCGCTGTCGGTGCCCGCATAGCCGACACTGGCGCTCGAGAAGCCGTCCGACGCCTCGAGCGCCTCGAACGTCGGCACCGCATAAGTGCGGTTGGCCGCGTTCGTGGTCGTGTTGGTATTGGATGCGACCGGCACGGGCCCACCGCCGACGCTCGCGAGGGCGGCCGTGTTGCCGCCGGCGTTCTGCATGCCCCCGCCGCCGGTCCCCCCGGCGAGGGGATCGAGCCGCACGTACAGCTGATCGTGCGCCGGTCCCTCAAACCGGGTGCGCATCAGCACCGCATCGCGCGCGGGGTCGGTCAGGAAGGTCGTCTTGATCTTGTAATGGTGGGCCGCGTCGCTGGCGATGACCGTGCACGCCATCCCGGTCGGGTCGTCGAGCACCTTGTAGGTCATATCGCGGGTCTGGAGGTCGGTGAACGAATGGCCGTCGGTGACGAGGTACTGGAGCGTATGGACGTTGGTCGCGTCGACCGTTGGCCAGTAGGTGTCCGACAGGACGCCATCGGCGACCGTGAACCAGACCTTCGACGTCGTGTTGCGCGCCGTGCCGACGCAGTCCTTGCGAGCGAGATCGAAGTAGCTCTCGCTCCCGGGCGACCCCGGCGCGACCGTCGCGCTCGCCGCCGCCGGAACCGCGAAGCTCGCGGCGAGCGTGGCCGCGGCCAGGGCGGCGATCAGCAGGCGACCCTTCACGTGCATCTCAAGATGCCCGGCCTGGCGCAACTCTAACCGTGGACCGAGCGCGAGGGGATTGAGCGGCTTGGGGTCACTGTGTCAAAACAACTCGGTATACGACTGGAGGTTTGTGACCGTGGCGACCCGGGTAGCGCCAATCGTTACGGGACTTTAATCGGAGGTATCGAGATGGCAGATCGGGTGGTACGCGCGGTCAGTGACAGACCGCGACGTCGGATTGGATTCGGCGCGGGTTTGGCGTTGCTGACGGCACTGGTGGTGACGATCGCGAGCGGCGTTTTCGCCACGGCGCCGTCGGCGCACACGGTTCGTGCAAAGGCGGCTGCGACTACGCAGACGACCGGTCAGCAGACGGCCAAGCAAGCGTCCAGCGCCCCACGCCCGGCCGGGCAGTCAGGCGCTCAGCAGTCGGCCCAGAAGTCGGCTGCGCAGAGCTCGAGCAACCAGCAATCCAACCAGGAGGCCACCCCGCATCTCAGCCCGGCTCAGATCAACAGCGACGTCAGCGCGCTGCTCTCGAAGATGACGCTCGACGAGAAGTTTGGCCAGCTCGAGCAGGCGGCACCGGACGGGCCCAACGGCACGCCCGGTGACCTGATCAGCGAGGCCGAGAACGGTCGTATCGGCTCCGTGCTCGATCTCGTCGGCGTCACCAACATCAACCAGGTCCAGCGGGCGGCGCTGCAGTCAAGGCTGCACATCCCGCTGATCTTCGGACTCGACGTAATCCATGGCTACAAGACGATGTTCCCCGTCCCGCTCGGCGAGGCCGCCAGCTGGGACCCATCGCTGGTCAAGAACGACGAGTCGGTGTCGGCGTCGGAGGCGACCGCTGACGGGATCAAGTGGACCTTCAACCCGATGGTCGACATCAGCCGTGATGCGCGCTGGGGCCGGGTCGTCGAGGGCGCCGGCGAGGACCCGTTCCTCGGTTCGGCGATCGCGGCGGCGAAGGTCGAGGGCTACCAGGGCGACAACTTCGCGGCGCCCAACAAGATGGCAGCGACGATCAAGCACTTCGGCGCCTACGGTGCCCCGGTCGCGGGCCGTGAGTACAACACGGTCGACATGTCGACCCAGCAGCTCTTCAACGACTACCTGCCGCCCTACAAGGCGGCGGTCGACGCCGGTGCGGCGACCGTGATGGCCTCGTTCAACTCGCTCGACGGCGTCCCGAACACGGCCAACCCCTACATGCTGACGACCATCCTCCGTCACGAGTGGGGCTTCAAGGGCACGACGATCAGTGACTATCAGGCGGTCCAGGAGCTCGAGGCTTTCGGCTTCGCCTCCAACGGAGCCGACGCGGCGCGGCTCGCGCTGACCGCCGGGCTCGACATCGAGATGGCGGTGCAGGTCGGCCCGACCAGCCAGTTCTCGACCTACGAGAACAACGGGCCGCAGCTGCTCGCCGACGGCCAGATCACGATGTCGCAGCTCAACACCGCGGTCCGGCACGTGCTGACGCTCAAGTACCTGGCGGGGATGTTCAGCACCCCGATCACCGCCCCGTCGCGCGTCGGGAAGTCCGAGCTGACGCAGCACAACCTCGACGCTGCAAAGAAGTCGGCCGACGAGTCGATGGTGCTGCTCGAGAACCACGACAACGCGCTGCCGCTGAATAAGGCCACCTCATCGGTGGCCGTCGTCGGCCCGCTCGCCGACGACGCGCTCGACCAGCTCGGCCCCGACGTCCCAATCGGGTACGACCTCAACCCGAACGACTTCAGCTCGGTCGACAAGATCGTCACGGTCCGTCAGGGGATCCAGAACTTCCTCCCCAGCGGCGCAACGGTCAAGTACGCCGAGGGGTGCGACACCGCCTGCACCGACACCTCGGGCTTCGGCGCCGCCGTGGACGCCGCCAATAAGTCCGCCGTCACGGTTGTCGTAGTCGGCGAGCCCTCAGCGGACAGCGGCGAGGCCTCGTCGCGCACGGACCTCGGCCTCCCGGGCGATCAGCTCAAGCTCGTCCAGGACATCGCGGCGACCGGCAAACCGTACGTCGTCGTGCTGATGAATGGCCGTCCGCTGACGATCGACTGGCTCGCGGCAAACGCGCGGGCAGTGCTCGAGGCGTGGTACCCGGGGACCGAGGGCGGCGATGCGGTCGCCGACACGCTGTTCGGCGCCAACGACCCCAGCGGCAAGCTGCCGATGTCGTTCCCCGTCAATGTCGGACAGATCCCGATCTCGTACAACGAGCTCCCGACCGGCAGGCCGTTTGACCCCAACAACAAGTTCACCTCGAGGTATCTGGACGCGCCGAACGCGCCGCTGTTCCCGTTCGGCTACGGGCTCTCGTACACGACGTTCTCGATCTCGCCGCCACAGGTGTCCGCGGGGACGATCGGACGAAACGGAACCGAAACGGTGACCTCGAAGATCACCAACACCGGCTCGGTCGCGGGTGCCGACGTCGTGCAGCTTTACCTGCATGAGAACTACACGAGCATCCTGCAACCGGTGAAGAAGTTGGAGGGCTTCGAGCGCGTGCAGCTGCAACCCGGGCACAGTAAGACGGTGACGTTCACGCTCAACCGCCAGAACCTCGGCTTCTACAACGAGCAGGGACAGTTCGTGGTCGAACCCGGTCCGTTCAACGTCTGGGTGGGCGACACCTCGGACGTGGCGAACTCGAGTACGAACGAGGCGTCGTTCAACGTCTCCTAGTGGAGGTACGGCTATGCGGCTCCGCCTGCTGATAACTGCCTGCGCGACGGCATTAATGCTCGCGCTCCCAGCTCAGGGACTCGCGGATCAGGGTCACCTGAGCGCGCATCAGCGGGCGGTGCTGCATGGCATCGCCGCCGACACGTGGAAGTTCTACGGCGCCGACGTCGATCCCAAGACGCACCTGCCGCTCGACAACCTCGGGCCCGGGACGACGCGCGGGAACTACACGTCGGCGGCCAACATCGGGGTCTACATGTGGGCAGTGGTCTCGGCCCACGATCTCGGCCTGATCGATCGCTCCAAAGCCGATTCGCTGCTCACGGCGACGCTGGACGAGGTTTCGGGCCTGAACCGGTACGACGGCTTCCTGTTCCAGTGGTACGACACCGACAACGGCAATGTGCTGTTCAACCCCCAACAGCGCACCTGCGCCCAAGTGGGCGGAACGACCGACAACTGCTCGTTTGTCTCGGCGGTCGACAACGGCTGGTACGCCTCCGGGCTGATCGAGGTTCGGGAGGCGTTCCCGGAGCTCGCGGGGCTGGCCGACAGCCTGCTTGACCCGATGGACTTCTCGATCTTCTATGACAACCGGGCCGAGACGAGCTGCAACGTCAACGCCGCGCTGAGCATCGGGCACACCGGGACCATGTACGGGGGCTATTACGTGGGCGTGGGACCGGCTCAGTACCACGTCGACACGCTCTACACCGACCCCCGGATCGCCATGTACATGGGGATGGGCAAGCACCAAATGCCCGGCGACGTGTGGTGGCGGACGTGGCGGACGCTGCCTCCCCAGCAGTGCTCGACCGACCCGGACTTCTCCAACCAGGGCCAGTGGCCGCCGGAGGGGTACTGGCATACCTACACCGACCCGCAGTCGGGCAAGAAGTTCAACGTCTGGGAAGGCCACTACACCTACCCGGGCACCAACCTCACGTTCGTTCCTACCTATGCCGGCGGGATGTTCGAGGGGCTGATGGCCAACCTCGTCGTCCCCGAGACGACCTGGGGACGGCACAGCCTGGGCCTTGACGATCTGCGCTGGCCGCAGGTCCAGATCAAGTACGCCACCCAGGTCCTGCACTATCCGGTGTGGGGCATTTCGCCGTCGAGCACCGCTGACGACACCGGTGGCTACGGTGGCTTCGGCGTCGAGGGGCTCGCGTTCGGCGCTGGCAAGGGCCTGGCGCTGTGCAACGCCTGCGCCACCGAGACGACGGTCAGTCCGCACGCGTCGGCGATCGCGCTCCCGGTCCTGCCCCAGCAGGCGTACGCCAACCTGCAGGCGCTGCGCACGCTGTACCCCGGGATCTACACCAGCGACGGCGGTTTCTACGACGCGGTCAACCCCAGCAATGGGTCGATCGGCCACCGCCGCCTCGTGCTCGACCAGTCGATGATCATGGCCGGGCTCGATGACGCGCTCGACCATGACGCGCTCCAGCGCCGGTTCGCGAGCGATCCGCTCTCGTGGGCCGCGCACCTGTACCTGTCGATCGAGCGGATGTCGATCGGCTAGGCGGGCCAAGGGGCAAGGAGCGGGGCCGCGGCCCCGCTCCCTGGCTGGTAACTCCTGCTAACCCGAGACCGTCAACTGGAGGGACATGGGTTGGCCATGTCGCCGCTGTTGAAGTTCTCGATCGTGCTCTCGGTCGTGAACCCGGTGCTCGGGAAGACCGTCTTCAGCAGGCCGCCGAACTCGGTCGATGAGCTGCCACCGAAGTCGTTCGTGGTTGAGGGGATGAAGTCACCGCCCTCCTGCCAGACGCAGGTCCCGTGCTTGAATCCGGTCGAGTAGAACGGGTAGAACGCCGCGCCGCGCGGCGGGTTGACGCAATTGGAACCCGTCTTCGCGTTGCAGAACGGGGGCTTGAACTGCGCGCCCTTCTGCTCGATCGCCGGGAGGTCGGTCTCGAAAGCGATCGTCGAATACTGCTTCCCCGCCGTCGTCGGGCTCGTGAACAACAACGGCGTCGGATGCAGCATCGCGTCGACCGCTGGATTGGGATTGGTTCCCGGCCAGTCCTTCTGGTAGGACTGCCCGTCGAAGTCCTCATCGTCGAAGAAGCACCCGTCGATCTTGACCAGCGTCGAATCGGCGCCCGGGACACACTCGATGTCATCCTCGTCGAGCTTGCCGTCCTGGCCCGCCGCTTGGGTGCAGTTACCCGCGGCGTCGATCGCCAGGCAGTTCTCGAAATGGCCGATCTCATCGGACATCGCGACGTTGTAGGTGTGGGCGGTCCAGACGTTGCCGCGCACGTTGGCCGTCGAGTAGGCGGCGTGGAACGCGTACGGGGCCTCGTGGCACGCGGTCGCGTTGGGCGTGTACAGGATGTGGCCGAACCCGTTTTTGGTCGATGCGGTCATCGAACCGCTCCCGCCGGTGGTCAGGTCGGTCAGGTCGGCCTGATAGCCGGCCGGCGTGTCGTGCATGTGGATCCGGATCCGGTCCCCTGGGCTCATCAGCAGGTCCTTCATCGGGTCCGGGTTGACCGCGGCGAAGTTCGGGTTGTCGACGGTTCCGGTGGCCAGCGGGTTGGCGGGCGCCTGCGAGACGCCACTCGTCGTTATGTAGGCCCAGTTGGTCGGCTCGGCACCGCCGAGGACGAAGTTGTTGCACGCCGACGTATTCGGGACCCCGTTGTTGAGATCCGTCGTGAAGCTGTCAATCGTCATCGCCGCGCAGTACTGGGTCGCGGTGCAGCCGAATCCTTCGAACTGCGGCACATACCCCGGCCCGTAGAACTGCAGCTCGAGGAACGCGGTTCCCGGGTGCTTGCCCAGATAATTCGGCGAATTGGGGTTGGTGCTCGTGAGGTTGTTGGCGTCGGTATCGCCGTGGCACACGTGCGTGAACTCGGGCGCCGACTGGCTGTCGCAGAGCGCGACCCCGAACCAGAACGTCGGCCGGAGTTCGAAGTTCCACGTGGTTCCGCCGATCCCGGTCGCGTTGGGCTGCTGCGCGGGGTCTTTCGGCAGCGTGATCACATAGGTCATGTTGTTGCCCGATCCAGGGGCGTTGGACTTGAACTCGACCGACGGCTCGTCGTGGCCGACGTAGGTGCCGTTCACCTCCTCGAACGGGTCAGCGCAGGTCGAGAACCGGCTCGTACACAGCGAGCCGGCGCTCTCCTTTCCAAAGCCGGACGCGCTCGCCGTGGCGATCGGTACCGCCAACACCGCGAGGGCTAACGCTCCCGCAAATACGAATGCGTGAACACGCCTCATCTGATGGGTCCTTTCGTTTAGCGGCGAGCGCACCTCGACCATGCGTCTGGCGCTCCACGCAGATACGCGGACGCGCCCGGGACGCGCTGGCACCGAGTCTCCTCGCGATCGGAGGTGGAGCTTTCCCGTGCGCGGCGGGCCTCAAACGCTCAATCGCCGCGACGGCTCCCCGGCGGCCTACTCGGGCGGCGGCAGGAAGTTGACGTCGTGGCGCGCCGCCAGCGCGACGACTTCCTCGGGGTTCTGGTCAGGCATCGCATCGATCGCGACGAACAGGTCATAGAGGCTCGCGGTCGGGGTGACCCAGAAGATGCAGGTGAGCGTCTGACCCGAGCGGTTGTAGAGGCCGTGCGGCGTCCCCTGCGGAAGGCGGATCAGATCTCCGGCGCCCGCCGTGTGGTCCCCGTCACCGGTCACGAGCGTCATCGTGCCGTCGAGCATGAAGACGTACTCATCCTGGGTAGGGTGGACGTGTGGTGGCACGAAGGTGTCGGGCGGAAGGGTCGCGTGCCATGCGAAACATCGCTCGGTCCGCAGCTTGGGCCGGTAGGTCTGGCCGAGGATGTTCCACTCGATGTCGTCGAGCGTGGACGCGGCACCGAGCACATCCGGAAAGCCGTCGGTCATGGTCGTGCTCCTTGTCGTTGTGTCTGTCGTTGGGACGGCGAAGCCGGCCTTCGTGGCGTAGCCGCGCACGATCGCCTCGCGCTCGGAGTGCGGCAGGACCTGCTCGACGTCGTCGAAGCCGTCCGGGGCCAGCGCCTCGACGGCGTCGATCACGCCCTCGGGGCCTCCACTGCGGTTGGAGTGAACGATCTCAGATGTCGCTCTGAGGCGCTGGTGTTCGTAATTGGCGAGCGCCTCGCTGACTCCGGCGTTCGCGATCAGCTCGTCCGCGAGCACGCACGCGTCGAGGATCGCCTGGCTCGCGCCGTTGGACCCGACCGGATACATCGCGTGGGCCGCATCGCCGAGCAGCGTCACCCGGCCGAATGACCACCGCGACACGGGATCGCGATCGCACACGGGGTACTCGTAGAACACCTCAGTCGAGCGGATCAACGCCGGCACGTCGACCTCCTGGACCGCGAACCGCTCGACGTGCGGCAGCAGCTCGTCGAGGCGGCCGGGCCGCGACCAGTCCTCGCGCCGGGGCGGCGGCGTGCCCTCCTCGCCGATCCGTGCCATCACGGCCCAGTTGGTCAAGCGCCGGTCCGGGGTGTCGCCCGCCGCGATCGGGTAGAGCACGACCTTCGCCTCCATCCCGCCGGCGATGATCATCGAGCGCCCGGTCAGGAACGCGGGCCAGTCCGTCGCTCCCCGCCAGAGCATCGTCCCGTTCCAGCGCGGCGGCCCCTCGTCCGGGTGCAGCGCCTCGCGGACCGTCGAGTGGATCCCGTCGGCGCCGATCAGCGCCGAGCCGCGGACAGACTCGATCTCGCTCCCGGATTGGTCGCTGAAGGCGACCGTCACGCCGTCGGAGTCCTGGTCGAAATCGACCAGCCGCCGGCTCGTGCAGATCACCTCGGGCCCGAGCCGCTCGACGACCGCGTCGCGGAGCACTCCCTGTAGCGCACCACGGTGGATCGAGAACTGCGGGACCGGATGGCCGGCATGCGTCCCGCGCAGCTCGCGCCATACCTCCTGGCCGAAGCGGTTCATGTAGATCAGCTCGTAGGTGCGCAGACCGGCCGCGTCGAGCGTCTCGAGCAGCCCCAGGTCGGCGAGCTCGCCGATCGCGTGCGGCAGCGTGTTGATCCCGACCCCCAGCTCGCGGATCTGCGATGACTGCTCATATACGCGGCAGTCGATCCCGGCGCGATGCAGGGTCAGCGCGGTCGCCAGGCCGCCGATCCCGCCGCCGATGACGATCACCGGGTGCGGGCCCAAGGGACCGGCGCTCGTCTCGCTCATGACCAACTCGGTAGCCGGCTCGCGATCTGCGACCACGCGTCCGAGCGCGGATCGATGACCGCGAAGTGGTCGACCCCCGGGAGCTCGAGCAGCTCACAGCTGTCGCCCGCCGCCCGGGCGGCGGCGGCGTAGTCGCGGCTGAGTCCAACCGGCACGCGATCATCGGCGTCACCGTGCGCGAGCAGCACGTCGACGCCGGTCGGCAGGCGCTGCATCGGGTCGGCGATCGCGTATACGTCCGGGCGTTCTTCGGGCGCCGCGCCGATGAACTCGACCACGGCACCGTCGCCGATTTCCGCGTCCGCCGCCGCGACAAGGTCGCACACCCCGGCGAGCGAGATCACGGCCGAAACCGCTGGGATGCACGCGGCACAGAGCGCCAGTTGCCCACCGGCCGAGTGGCCGATCACGAGCACGCCGGCGGCGCCGAGTCGCGCGTCCAAGCCCTCGAGCGCGGCGATCGCCGCGCCCACGTCATCGAGCGACTCGACCGCTCCGCCGCCGCTGCCGCCGCGGCGGTACTCGACGTTCCAGGTCGCCCATCCCCGTGCTGCGAGGTCGATCGCGAGCGCGGACATGATCGAGCGTTTGAACGGTGCACGCCAGAAGCCCCCGTGCAGGAGCACGGCGACGCGATCGAGCCCGGTGTCCGCGGCCGGCAGCAGGTCGGCCACGTGCTCGGGCCTGGGCCCGTAGCGGTGCGTCTGGGCGACCGCACCCTGAGCATCAGCCCACTCCTGCAGCTCGGCAAGCAGTGCCTGGACCTCGGTCGCCGCCACGGCGCGAGCATACCCGCAGGGGTCGGGACGGCGCGAGCCGCGGCGGGCACCTGAAACGCCCACCGCGACCCGAGCGTCCCGGCCGCTTCAGTCGAAGGTGAACTCGCCCGCGTCGATCACCGTCCCGTTGTCGGTGACGACCGTCACCTTCACCGGCTTGCGCGGTTGCTCGGTCGGCTGGGCCGCCATCCCGCGCAGGGTCACGACCCCCTGGCGGTCGACGGCCGCCTTGCTCACGGCTCCGTCCTCGTCATCAAACCGCAGCCACATCGGTATACCGGGCTGCGGTTTGGGGCTGATCCCCTTCAGTTCGACCTCGACCTCGGTGCCGCCCGTCCCATGGTTGGGCTCGATCGAGCCCTTCACGGCGGCCTGCGGCGTGATCGCCTTCTTGCCGACGTAGCCGGCCGCCGAGACGCTCGTCAGCCCGAGCAGGACTCCGGGCAGGTGCGGCAGCCCGTCGCTCGGGTGGACGAGCAGGTTGCCGAGCACGAACAGCAGCGCGGCGAGGTTGAACAGCACGTACTGGAAGTCGCCGAGATCGGTGTTGCCCGAGTCATCGAGCACCAGATCGGCGACCGAGACCGAGGTCGAGGTCGAGGGCGTTTTGGCCGTCGGGTCATTGGCGACCTGGTTCGTGACGATGCCCTTGGCGGCGACCGCGGCGCCGAGCGGGCCGCCGAACAGCAGCGCGTACTGCCCGATCACGCCTGACGCGTTGGTCGCGTCGAGCGCCTGCGGGTGGTCGAGCAGCTGGGCGTAGATCATCCCGACCAGCGCGCCGCCGACGACGACGGTCCACCCGGTCGCAATCGTCTTGGACGTGGAGAGGCGGTTGTCGGCACCGATCACGAGCGCCCGTCCCGGGCCGAGCAACGCGGCCAGCACGGTCAGCGCCGTCGCGCCGCCGATCCCGATCAGCAAGCCCCAGCGGACTGCCGCGTTGCTCTGATGGCTCGCCGACTGGGCGGCGTGCGTGCTCGCCGCCCACGCCGCATCCGGAGCCACCAGCGCCGCCGCGACTGCACCCGCGGCCAGCAGCAGCCATCTCCGCTTGCAGTGACGACTCATCGGACTTGACTCAGAACGTCTTCTTGAGCGTCGCCACCGTCACGTGCGGCCAGCTTAACCCGAGGAAGTTGAGCAGCACCGTCTGCCTGTACTGCAGCTGCATGTGGGTCGGGCCCGTGTGCGGCTTGACGGTCTCGATCCAGAACACCGCCTGCACCGAGACGGCGTTCGCGTTGTGGACGACGAAGGGGATGTTCTGGACTCCGCCGTGGGGATGGGTCGAGATCGAGAGCACCTCGGTATGGCTGATCGTCTGGTGTGCGATTGCGTCGGTCAGGACCACGGCCGGGTTATCGATCATCGCCTGCGTGATCCCGGCCGGAACCGGATGGGTCCGGAACGGATTGGGATGACTCAGGTTGTATTCCGGAAAGCCGTTCGGCGTCCCGGGTCCCGGTATTGGCGAGCCGATCGAGAACGGCACCGTGTTTGTCGGATGGATCGTCGGCGGCCCGCCGACCGAGGTCGCGGTGCCCTGGATGTTGGCGGCGTCCCCGTGCGGGATCGTCGCGAGGCGGGCGATCGTCGGGCCCTCGGCCGGCTTGGTCGTCTTCGGGATGTTGATCCAGATCCCGGGCTCGAGGTGGAGCGCGCCGTTCGTGGTGCGGTCGCTGATCGTCTGCAGGTAGTGCACCCCAAATAGCGTGATGTCATCCTGCTCACTGCCGCGGTTCGGAATCGGGCTCCCGATCGTGTTGAAGACCAGCGATTCCCTGGTCAGGTTGAGCTCGAGGAAGATGTCGTTGTGGCCCTGGTGATCGGGCCGCGCGATCAGGTTGAAGCCGGTGCCCGACCAGCGACCGGGAAGGTTCGCGAGCGGACCGAGGCTGCCGTGCAGCGTCGCTTGGTCGGGGACCGCGCGGAACGAGGTCTCGTTCTCGACGGCGCCGGCTGTCTCCGGCAGCTCGGCGGCATTCTCAGGTGCTTCAGGCGTATCTGGGCTCACGTGCGCTCCTAGACAGTCGATGGCTAGACGGAGGTGGGCGTCGACCGAGGTACAGACGTCCGCCTGTCGATCACGACACTCCCCCTAGTCACCCGGTCACCCCACGGGGTCCACCCAGCCGTCGCACCCCGAAGCGCGACTATCTCAACAAACAGCCGAGTCACCTCGCGGGCGACGCTGCTTGCATAGCTCTTCCGCGCGAAGCTGTGCGTAATTCAATTACACGCGGAGGCGAGCGACTACGAGTCGCGCTCGGCGAGCGCGTGCCAGACCCGCTCGGGGGTCATCGGCAGCCGTCTCACGCGGGCGCCGGCGGTCGCCGCCGCGATCGCGTTCGCCACCGCCCCGGGGACCCCGACGACGGGCGCCTCGCCGACGCCCTTGGCGCCGAACGGACCCTCGGGCGCCGGAACCTCGACGATCTCGGTGTCGATCCAGGGCGTGAACGCGGCGGTCGGCAGCGCGTAGTCGACGAACGTGCCGGTCGTCAGCTGGCCGTGGCTGTCGTGCGACAGCTCCTCGAGCAGCGCCCAGCCGAGGCCCTGAGCGGTGCCGCCGCACATCTGGCCCTCGACCAGCGCCGGGTTCAGCGCTCGGCCGACGTCCTGGGCGATGACGTGCCCGAGCACGGTGACGGCGCCCGTGTTCGGGTCGACGCGGACGTGCGAGAGGTGGGCCGCCGACTGCGGCGCCTGCGACAGCGAGACGCGCCCGTGGCCCTCGACCGGTGGGTGCGGGCTTCCGAAGGTGAGGATCTTCGACGCGAGCTCGTCGATCGAGATCGCCCGCGCCGGGACGCCCTGCGGTCGCACGGTCCCATCGACGATCTCGAGGTCCTCGGGCGCGATCTCGAGCTCCTCGGCGGCGACCTCGAGCAGCCGCTCGCGAGCCTCGGACGCGGCGCGCTCGACCGCGCGGCCGACCGTGTAGGTGACCTTGCTGCCGCCGCTCGTGCCCGCGTACGGCGCGCTCGCGGTGTCGGCGTGGACGACGCGCACGCGCTCGGGATCGACCCCGAACGCGTCGGCGGCGATCGTCGCGAACGCCGGTCTCGACGCCGGTCATGTCGGCGGCGCCGGTGATCACGGTCAGACGGCCGTCGGCGTCGAGCCGGCAGGCCGCCGCGGCGGGCTCGTACCCGCCCGGCCACCAGCCGACCGAGACGCCGATCCCCTCGCCCTCGGGCAGCTCGTCGCGCCGCGCCCAGAGCGGGTGCTCGCGGATGCGCTCGAGGCACTCGCGCGCGCCGAAGACCGGGAACGGCTGGCCCGACGGCGCCAGATCGCCCTCGACCGACGACGTTGCGCAGGCGCAGCTCGAGCGGGTCGAGCTCGAGCCTGTGCGCGAGCTCGTCGATCAGGGACTCGACCGCGAACGCGGCCGGCGGCGCGGTCGGGCGCCCGGTAGGCGCCGAACGTCATCCGGTTGGTCGCGACGCCGAGCGCGGTCAGCTCGTGCGCGCGCCAGCGGTATGGGCCGGCGGTCAGCATCGCGGCGATCGACTCGACGCCGAAGTCGTCGGTCGCGCCGCGGTCGACGAAGACACGCGAGCGGATCGCGGTCAGAATCCCGTCGGCGTCGGCGCCGAGCTCGAGTGTCAGCACCTCGGCGCCGGCGGGGTTGGTCGCCGACATGTCCTCGCTGCGGGTCATCGCGAGCCGGACCGGCCGCCGCAGCGCGAGCGCTGCGGACGCGACCAGCGGCTCGACGATCAGCATCTTGCCGCCGAACGCGCCGCCGAGCGTCGTCGCGCGGACCCGGATCCGGTCGGCCGGGCAGGCCGAACAGCTTCGCGAGCGAGTCGCGCGTCGCGAACGGCGCCTGGGTCGCGGAGCTGATCACGAGCTCGCCGTCGGGCTCGAGCCACGCGGTCCCGGTCTGCGTCTCGAGGTAGCCCTGGTACATCCACGGCGTCTGGAAGCGGCCGCTGACGACGACGTGGCTGGCGGCGAGCGCGGCGTCGACGTCGCCCTGCGTCAGCCGCGCCGAGTCGAGCACGTTGTCGGACAGCTCCTCGGCGTCGCCGACGCCGCCGGCCGCGACGGACGCGTGGGCGTCGCCGATGTCGGAGCCGTCACCCGCGGCGGCGGCGGTTACGCGCGCGCGCGGCGATCCGGGCCGCGCCGCGGCCTCGAGGTCGATCACGGGCTCGAGCGGCTCGAGCTCGACCTCGACGAGCTCCGCCGCATCCTCGGCCATCGGCCTCGCTCTCGGCGACCACGAGCGCCACCGGCTGGCCGGCGTAGACGACCTCCTCGCGCGCGAGCGGCTCGTACAGCCGGCCCGGTCCATCGTCGACGAGCGGGAGGTCCGCGGCCGTCAGGACCGCGACCACGCCGGGCAGCGCGAGCGCCTCGTCGACGGCGATCGAGGCGATCTTCGCGTGCGCCTCGTGGGCCATCACGAGCCGCGCGTGCAGCAGGCCCGTGACCGGGAGGTCGGCGGCGAACCGCGTGGTGCCGCGAACCTTGGGCTCGGAATCTCGACGGGGAGTGGAGACGCCGACAGCGGCCATCGCTCCAACCTAGCATCGGTCGCCCGCGATCTGCCTAGGCTTAGGAAGCCGATGTCGATCTCCGATTACGCAGATACGCCCACGTTCACGGGGATGACCCTCGATCGGGCGATGGACGCGCGCGAGGACCCGGACCGCGTCGCGGAGCTCCGGGCGGACCCGGCCGCGCGCACCGTCGCCGCCTCCGGCGAGGGTGTGTTGCTCCGTGACGGCGCCCAGCCGGCACTCCTGCGCGTCGGGGTCGATTCTGGCCGCGAGGCGATCCTGCTCGGGCTCGACAACGGCGCCGCGCTGTTTGGGACCGACCTCGACGCGCTCACCGACGCCGAACGGGCCGCGCTCACCGGGGGCGGCCGGATCGCATCACTGCGCGACGCGGGCGCCGTGGTGTCACGGCCCGAGGCGGGACTGGCCGCTTATCTGACCGCGCTGCTCAACTGGCACCGCCGGCACCGCTTCTGCGCCAACTGCGGCACCGAGACCATGGTCCGCGAGGCCGGCTACTCGCGGCGCTGCCCGCACTGCGGGGCGGTGCATTTCCCGCGCACCGATCCGGTCGTGATCATGACCGTCGAACACGACGACCGGTTGCTGCTCGGTCACCGCGCGGGCTGGCCGGCGCGCCGCTTCTCGGTGCTGGCGGGCTTTGTCGCGCCCGGCGAGGCGGCCGAGGAGGCGGTCGTGCGCGAGGTCGCCGAGGAGTCGGGGATCGTCGCGCGCGATCCGAGGTTCGTCAGCTCGCAGCCATGGCCCTTCCCGAGCTCGCTGATGCTCGGGTTCGAGGCCCAGTCAGACGGCGGCGAGCCGCGGGCGACTGACGGCGAGCTCGACGCGGTCCGGTGGTTCACCCGCGATGAGGTCCAGGCCGGAGTCGAGGGGACGCACCCCGAGCTGCTGCTGCCGCCGGGCGTCTCGATCGCGCGATTTCTGATCGACGCTGGCTGGCGCTGCCCCCAGCGTAGAGCGTCAGCCGGCGAGCAGCCGCAGCACCGCCGCCGGCGGCGCCCCGTCAGCCGGCAAGCAGTCGCTGCACCGCGGCCGGGCTGACCTCGAGCGCCGCCACGTTGTCGGCGAGCTGCTCCGGCGAGGTGGCGCCGAACAGCACGCTGGCGACGGCCGGGTTGGCGAGCGCGAACGCGATCGCGAGCGCCGCCGGGCTGCAGCCGATCTCGGGGGCGAGCGCCCGCAGGCGCCGTCCCTGCTCGCGCGCCGCCGCGAACCGGGGCGTCCCGAGCTCGGCGTCGGCGCGGCCCGAGCCGCCGGCGTCGTATTTGCCGGTCAGCACCCCGCCCGCCATCACGAACGAGGCCACGACCCCCGCGCCCGACGCTTCGAGCGCCGCGCGCATCTCGATGCTCTCGACCCACTCGCGCGCGACCAGGCTGTAGGGAAGCTGGGCAGCGCAGGGCTGCTTGCACCCCCTGGCGCGTGGCGGACCGGATCGCCTCGATCAACGGTCCCGCCTCCCAGTTGACGATCACCCCACGCGCGAGCCTTGCCCGGATGCCACGAGCTCGCCGATCGCCGCGACCAGCTCGTCGATCGCGCAGCCCGTCCGGCGGCGGGTTGGCGTAGATCAGGTCCACGTAGTCAAAGCCCATCCGCGACAGCGAGCCGTCGAGCTCGGCCGCGGCGCTCTGCTCGGGCCAGAACTCCCACCACAGCTTGTTGGAGACGACCGTCGCCGCGCGATCCCAGCCGGCGGCCCGGAACAGCTCGCCGAACAGGACCTCGGAGTAGCCGGTCGGGATCGGCGCGGTCCCGGTCTCGTCGTCGTAGCGCGCGTCGTCGAGGAAGTTGAGGCCGTGCTCGCGGGCGGCGCCCATCACCGCGAGCGCCCGTCGCGCGGGATCCGCTCGAACGTTCGCCACGAGCCGAGCGAGAGACGCGAGACCTCGAGCTCCGAGCTGCCGAGCGGGCGTTTCTCCATCACGGACAGAACGGGTCGTCTTTTTCACCATCGGGTCAAATCCGCTGAAAGGTCACGTGAGCCACGGGGTCTACTAGTTACAGTGAAGCGATGATCGGCTTGGCCAGATGGTGCATCGCCCATCGACGGTGGGTCATCGGCGGTTGGGTTGCGATCGCAATTCTGACGACCGTGATCGCATCCGGCCGTCGGACGCCAGTACGCCACCGACTTCAGCCTCCCGGGAACCGAGGCCCAGCACGTCACCGATCTGCTCAACAGCCAGTTCAAGGCCCAGAGCGGTGACATCGACACGATCGTCTTCCATACCTCGCAGCGGGACCGTCGACGCGCCGGCCGTGCGCGCCGCGATCGAGCCGCTGCTGGCCCGGGTGCGACTCGATGCCGCATGTCGACAGCGTGATCAGCCCATACAGCGCCGCCGGCGGGTCGCGGTCTCGCGCGATCGGCCAGACCGCGTTCGCGACGATCAACTACGACAAGCGCGCCAACCTGCTGCCCGACAAGACCGGTCAGCCGGTGCTCGACGCGATCAACGACGATCCACGTGCCGGGGCTGAAGCTCGCCGCCGGCGGGCAGGTGATCGAGAACGCCGAGGGCTTCAACATCGGTCCCGCGACCGCGGTCGGCGTGGTCGCGGCGCTGGTCATCCTGCTGCTGACGTTCGGCTCGCTGATCGCCGCCGGGATGCCGCTGATCACCGCCGGCCTGGGGCTGATCACGGGCATCGCGCTGGTCGGGATCGCGACCCACGTGACCGACATGTCGAACGTCGCGCCCGGAGCTCGCGATCATGATCGGGCTCGGCGTCGGCGTCGACTACGCGCTGTTCATCGTCACGCGCTTCAAGGAGAACTACGTCCGCGCTCGGCGACGTGGAGCAGTCGGTCGTCGAGGCGATGGACACCTCCGGCCGCGCGATCCTGCTCGCCGGCACGACCGTGATCATCGCCCTGCTGGGGATGTTCGCGACCGGCGTCAGCTTCCTGTACGGCCTGGCGATCGCGTCGGTGCTGGCGGTGCTGCTGGTCCTGTCCGCCTCGCTGACCGTGCTGCCCGCGATGCTGTCGCGCTTCGGCGCCAAGGTGGCGCGCCCGAGCCGGTCCGAGCGCCGCCGCGAGGCGCGCGGGGCCGCCGCCGCGCGAGTCATCGTGGCGCCGGTGGAGCGCGCACCGTGCAGGCCCATCCGTGGCCGCTCGCCGCCGGCGCGCTCGCGGTGATGCTGATCTGCGTGGTGCCGGCGCTGTCGATGCGCCTCGATGCGTCCGACGCCGGCAACGACCCGTCGAACACGAGCACCTACAAGGCCTTCAACCTGCTCTCCGATGGCTTCGGGCCCGGGCTTCAACGGGCCGCTGCTGATCGCGGTCGAGTTGCACGGCAAGAGCCCAGCACAGGCCGTGGCGCCGCTGCGGGCGGCCGTCGCGCGCACGCCCGGGCGTGGTCACGGTGACGCCGCCGCAGCGTCTCGCCGTCGGGCACGCGTCGCCGTGTTCGAGGCCTATCCGAGCTCGGCGCCGCAGGCCGCCGCGACGACCGATCTCGTCAACCACCTCCGCGACGACGTGCTGCCGCCGCTCAACCAGAGGCTCGGCGTCAACGCGCTCGTCGGCGGGTTCACGGCCGGCTCGATCGACTTCTCCAACGTGCTCGCGAACAAGCTGCCGCTGTTCATCGGGATCGTCGTCGTGCTCTCGGCGCTGCTGCTGTTCGTGATCTTCCGCTCGCTCGTGATCCCGCTCCAGGCGGGCGCTGATGAACCTGCTCAGCATCGGCGGCGCGCTCGGCGTCACCGTGCTCGTGTTCCAGCACGGATGGTTGTCGGGCGTGCTCGGGATCAGCCCGGGCCCCGTCGAGCCGTGGATACCGGTGCTGATGTTCGCGGTCGTGTTCGGCCTCTCGATGGATTACGAGGTGTTCCTGGTCTCCCGGATCCGCGAGGAATGGGTCCGCCACCGCGATGCGACGCGGGCGGTCACCGACGGGATCGCGTTCACCGGGCGCGTGATCACCGCCGCGGCGGCGATCATGGTCTGCGTCTTCCTCTCCTTCATGCTCGGGGACGAGCGCGCGGTCAAGGAGTTCGGCTTCGGCCTCGCGGTCGCCGTGTTCCTCGACGCGCTCGTGGTCCGGTGCGTGCTGCTGCCGGCGGTGCTCGAGCTGCTCGGCCCGGCGACCTGGTGGCTGCCGCCGTGGCTCGACTCGCGGCTGCCGCGGATCCGGATCGAGGGGCACGCGGCGAGCCGCGCGGCCGAGGTCGAGCAGGACCGTCGCGAGGCGCCCGAGATCACGCAGACCCCGGCCTAGGGGATCGCCCTTACACTTCGACGGTCGCGTCGCCGCCGACGCAGGCGGCCGGCGCTCGGCGTCGAACGACGTTCTGACCCGACCGCTACTCCACGTGGGGTGGCGGGTTAGGACGGTCAGTGCACATGATTGTGTCGCGAAGGGGCCAGCACTACAGGCAGGCTTTCACCGGGGTTGGCCGGGTGTTCGTTGGGTGTGCGCTCACGTTTGCGGCCGCGCTCGCGGCCGTGCTCGCGGCGGCGCTCACGATCCTCGCCGGTCCCGCCGCCGCACGGCCGGCCACCAAAAGCGTCCGCTACCGCGGCTATACGATGCACGTCCCGGCGTCGTGGCCCGTCTTCCATCTCTCGCGACGCTCGACGGTGTGCGTGCGCTTCAACCGTCACGCGGTCTATCTCGGTCCGCCGGGCACGCGGCAGGCCTGCCCGGCGAACGCCGCCGGCCGCACCGAGGCGATCCTCGCCGCGCCGGCCGCGGCCGGGCGCGGGGACCTGCTCGCCCCGGTTAGCGCCGGGGCGGCGCAGCCCGCCCGCGGGTCCGAGACGGAGCTTGCGGTTGCGGCCCATCAGCTCGAGGTGACCGCGACCTGGAACGCGCATCCCGGCGTCATCAAGCGCGCCCTCGGGGGCAATCTGCACCGCCACGCCGTCGTGCAACGCCACGCCCTCGCTAGCGCCTCGCGCCCGAGCGCGACGACCGCAAGGCTGGCGAGCGCGCTCGACTTTCGCCCAATGGCCAAGTCCGCGACCGCCCCGGGCGCGACCGGCACCCTGTTCACCGGCCTCGGGTTCGACGCGTGCACGGCGCCAAGCTCCTCCCAGATGACCGCCTGGCGCGCGTCCCCGTATCGCGCGATCGGGGTCTACATCGGCGGCGCGAACATGGCCTGCTCGCAGGGAAACCTGACCGCGACGTGGGTCGAGCACGAATGGACCGCCGGCTGGCACCTGATGCCGATCTACGTCGGGCTGCAGGCGCCCGGCAATTCCTGCGGCTGCGCGCCGATCTCCAGTTCCACCGGCCAGGCGACGAGCCAGGGAACGGCGGCGGCGATGGACGCGGTCACAAACGCTCAGGCGATCGGGATCGGTCCCGGAAACCCGATCTACGACGACATGGAGGCCTACTCGAACGGCGGCAGCCGATCCGCGGCGGTGCTCGCGTTCCTGTCGGCGTGGACGACCGAGCTGCATGCCGAGGGATACGGATCCGGGGTCTACAGCAGCGCCGACTCGGGGATCGTCGATCTCGCCAACGAGTACGGGACCACCTACCAGGAGCCCGACGACATCTGGATCGCCCGCTGGAACGGGGCCAAGAACACCAGCGACCCCAACGTCCCGGCCGCCGACTGGGCCGCCGGTCAGCGGCTGCACCAGTACGAGGGTGACAACGACGAGACCTTCGGCGGCGTCCAGCTCGACATCGACAACGACTATCTCAACGGGGCGACTGCCTTCGGCACACCTGGTCCCCCTGGTGCCCCTGTCGCACTGCCGCCGCCGTCGCTGAGGGTTTCACCGGCAAGTGACGGAACGATCACCCTGTCGGCGAGCTGGCCCGGGGGCGACGGAGTGACCGCGTGGCGGACGCTCGGCGGGTCAAACCCGGCCGCGCTCGCGGCGATCGCGCGCACACGCAACCGTGGCTCGACGACCACGATCACGCTCCACAGCGCGTTCCCGTTCTACGCGGTGCAGGCGCTCGGCTCGGGCGGACAGGTGCTGGCCAGCTCGCAGACGGTCAGCACGAGTCCGCACCTCGCGCTCTACGGCCACAGCGTGTTCGTTCCCGCCCGAGGCCTGGTCGGCGTGCCGGCCGGATGCTTCACCGGCAGCGCCTGTCATCTCGCGCTGACGATCAGCGCGGGCCGCCGGGCGCTGGTCCAGACCGGACGCGAGCGCCTGACGACGAGCGCCGGCCTGGTCTACTTCCAGATGTCATCGACCGCCCGCACGATGCTCGCGCGAGCCCACGGTCACCGGCTGCCGGTCACGGTGCGGGCGCGCGACATCTCCAACGCGAGCGCGTCCTCGAGCATGAAGCTGGTCCCGTTCGTGACCAGCGGGGCGGGGCCGCGCCACAGCTCGACCGCGGTCAAGTCACCGCTGCGGGCGATCGGCTCGCGCGCGTTCGTGTTCCGCAACGGCTCGGGCGGGATCCTCGCGAGCTGCACCGGCGCGGCGCCATGCCCGGTCAAGACCAGGATCACCGCGCGCGGTCAGACGATCGCCAGCACGGGCTCGGAGAGGACCGGCGCCAACGAGGCCCGTTATCTGAGCTTCAGGCTGACCGCGGCCGGCAGGGCGATGCTCGCGCGGGCGAAGGGCAACCAGCTCGGCGTGCGGGTCACGCTCAGCGAGCGGAGCACGGTCGTGCGCGCCTCGATGGTGCTGTCGAGCTTCAGCTGACGCTCACAGCTCCATGAAGGCGCCGGCATCGGCGAGCACCTCGCGCAGCAGCCTCGCCATCTCATCGAGCTGGGCGGCGTCGGCGATCAACGGTGGCGCGATCTGGAGCACGGCGTCGCCGCGATCGTCCGCGCGCGCGATCAGCCCGGCCTCGCGCAGCCGGCGTGGGATGAAGCCGCGCAGCAGGCGCTCACGCTGATCGGCGTCAAAGCGCGCGTCGGCTGATCCCGCCGCGAGCTCGAACGCCCAGAAGAAGCCGGCGCCGCGGACGTCGACGACGATCGGCAGGTCCAGCAGCTCCTCCTCGAGGCGCTGGCGCAGGTGCGGCTCGAGCGTCCGGACGTTCTCGAGCACCCCGTCGCGCTCGAAGATCTCAAGGTTCTTGAGCGCTACCGCCGCGGCGACCGGGTGGCCTCCGAACGTGATTCCGTGCAGCAGTGTGTTGCCGGCGTCGTACAGAGGCGCGGCGACCCTGTCCGCAACCAGCACGGCGCCCATCGGCAGGTACGCCGAGGTCAGCCCCTTGGCGACCGTGATGATGTCGGGCTCGGCGGCGAGGCGCTGCGAGCCGAACCACTCGCCCAACCGCCCAAAGCCGCAGATCACCTCGTCGGCGATCAGCAGCATCCCGTGGCGGTCGCAGATCTCGCGCAGACCCTGCCAGTAGCCCGGCGGCGGCGTCAGACAGCCGCCGGCGTTCTGGACCGGCTCGGCGATGATCGCCGCGATCGTGTCCGGACCCTCCTCGGCGATCACCTGCTCGATCTCCGCCAGCAGCGCGGCGGTCAGCTGCTCGCCCCGGAGCCCGTCGAGCGGCCGGAACTGGTTCGTCCAGGAGACGTGGCGGACGGGGATCGCGGGCGGTCCGAACGGCTCCTTCATCCCGGGCACGCCCGTGAATGACAGCGCTCCGAGCGTGACCCCGTGGTAGGCGCGGTCGCGCGCGATCGCCTTGGTCCGCTGCGGCTCGCCGCGGCTGAGGTGGTAGTGGCGCACGATCTTCCACGCCGCCTCGACCGACTCCGAGCCGCCGGAGGTGAAGAACACGTGGTTGATGTCGGTCGGGGCGATCTGCGCGACGCGGTCGGCGAGCGCGATCGCGGGCGGGTGCGCGGTTCCCCAGTTGGTGCCGAACGGCAGCCGCGTCAGCTGCGCGCTCGACGCGGTCGCCATCTCCTCGCCGTAGGAGTAGCCGAGCTGGGCACAGAACAGGCTCGAGAGCGCGTCAAAGTAGCGCTTGCCCTCGACGTCGAACACGTACGGGCCCTCGCCGCGATCGAGCACCAGGAGGTTCTCGCCCTGCGGGCCGAGCTCGCCGTTGCGGGTGAAGTGCAACAGCAGGTGCTCGTGCGCGCTGTGCAGGAGCTCGTCGGGATCAGCGTGAGTCAGGGCCATCTCGGGCTACCTCCGTCCGGTCGTGTACACGAATCCTCCCACCTACAGGTGCGAGGCGCCTGGGCCGGGCTGGCGCGGGTGCGCGGCGCGACGTCGACATCGTGGCCAGCCGGCGGGCGACCCGGCCCCGTCGGACGGTCGCCCGGTCGGCCTCCGAGCCCGGACCGCTGTCGCCCGATCAGCCTTCGAGCCCGTAGCGCTCCAGCGCCTGCACGAGCCGCTCGCCGGGCAGCGCGTGCGCTGTGATCCCGTCGCGGCCGACGATCGTCTCGGCACCGAGGATCGCGTTGACGATCGCCTCCTCGGTCGCTTCGACGACGGCGTCGAAAAGGGCCGTGATGTAGCCGTCGGACAGCATCGAGATCGGGACCGTGACGGGTGGCGATTGGCCCGGCGAGCCATCGGTCATGCCCCGGTTGCCGGTCGCGAAGCAGAAGAACAGATCGCCGCTGAGGTGCTCGCCGACGCCGCCCGTCCGCGCCACGCCGAGGCCGGCGCGCTGGGCGAGCCGGTCGCACTGCTGGGGCAGCAGCGGCGCGTCAGTGGCGACGACGACGATGATCGAGCCCGCACCCGAGCCCGAGCCCGAGCCAGAGCCCGAGCCAGAGCCCGAGCTCGGCGCGGCGAACCCGGGATCGACCGGCTCGGGGATCTCGTCGAAGCCGATCACGCGGCCGACCGGCGCCCCGTTGACGGCGAAGCGCGCCCGGCGGCCGTGGTTGGCCTGCACCAGCACTCCTACGGTGAACGGGCCCTCGTCCGGCAGGCACACGCGTGACGCCGTCCCGATGCCGCCCTTGAAGTCGTGGCAGATCATCCCGGTCCCGCCGCCGACCGCGCCCTCGGTGACGGGTCCGCCGGATGCGGCCCGGAACGCATCGGCGACGTGCTCGGCGCGGACGTGAAAGCCGTTGGTGTCGTTGAGCATGCCGTCCCAGGTCTCGCCGACGATCGGGAGGGCCCAGAAGAAGCTCGCGTCGCGCCCGCGCTCGGCGAACTCGTAGGCGATGATCGCGTCGCGGACCACGCCGACGCTGTGGGTGTTGGTGAGCCCGATCGGCGTCGTCAGCAGCCCCGTTTCGCGGATCAGCTCGAGTCCGGTCAGCTCTCCGTTCCCATTCAGCCGGTGGCACCCGGCGAACAGCGGCTGTTCGAAGATCGGATCCGGCGCCAGGATGATCGTCACCCCCGTGCGAACCGGCCCGCTGCCCACCTGGAGCGGTCCCTCCCCCTCGATCAGCGTCGTGTGACCGACGCGCACCCCGGCCACGTCGGTGATCGCGTTCAGCGGCCCGGGCGTTCCGTGACCGATCTTGATCCCGTAGTCACGAGCTCGCATCTACCTCTTCTCCTGGGTCGTGATCCTCGTGCGCTTGCCGGAGGATTTAGCTGCTGTCGACCGCGTTCGATGACGCGCAATAAGTGACGGGGGAGGGTCGGGACGCCTGATCGGCGTCCCGGCCCCGCCCACGCTCAGTGGTGGGGCGTCTCCTCGGGCGTCTCATACCAGCGCTTGCGCTCGCCGATCCGGGCCCGCATCTTCCAGCCCCGGCTCTTGGGCGCATCCTCGGCCGCCTGTTTGAGCGTCTCGAGCTGTGCGCGGGCGTCGAGCCGCCCGCCGCTGATCGCCGCGCGCTCGCCGCCGCTGAGCAACGACGAGATGCGGTCGAGGTTGAGTGTCACGGTCCGCCACCAGCCCCAGTCGCCGCCGAGCAGGTCACGGTAGATCCGCAGGTCCATCGTCCCCGGGTCATCGGAGTCGCCGAGTCCGAAGGTGACGAGCAGCCGCAGGCAGTCGTCGGCGTCCTTCTCATTGAGCTCGACGATCTGGAGCTTCGAGAGCAACAAGTCGAGCGGATCGAGCGTGTAGCGCATCCGCGTCAGGCGGTCGGCGAATGAGAATGTGTGGCACATCGCGACCTTGTCGACGAGCACGTCGATCGCGAGCCCGGACTCGGGGTTGGCGAAGTACAACTGCTTGTTGCCGTACAGCGCGTTGAAATTGCGGTCGGGCGCGTAACCCTGCTCGGCGAGCAGGTCGGTCAGCGCGCGGCGCTCGGATCCGCGCGCCGCGAAGTCGAGGTCCTGGCCCATCCGCGTGCGCGGCGGCAGCTCAGGAGTCAGCAAGCGGATCGCGAGGCCGCCGACCAACCGCAGCGCGATCCCACGCTCACCCGCTAGGTCGACAAGCTCCTGCGCGTCGTCCAGCAGGCTTGTCTCGTCGACGGTTTCCGTCATCAGCTACGTACGGTACAGGCTGTTAGGGTGCGGCGCGTGCCCTTGACCGAGGCCGAGCGACACGTGTGCGAGGCGATCGCGGCCGAGGGCGAGAAGTTGGTCGCGCTGGCGTCCGACCTGATCGGATTCGACACGACCGCGCGGGACGTCGGCGATCCGGCGCGTGACGAGCGCGCGCTCCAGGAGCACCTCGCGAGGCGGCTGGGCGAGGCCGGGGCAGAGGTCGATGTGTGGGAACCCGAGACCGACGCGATGCAGGGCAAGCCGCTGGTCCCGCCCGGGCTCGACTTCGCCGGGCGCCCGCAGCTGATCGCCAGACAGCGCGGCGCCGGTGGCGGGCGGTCGCTGGTCTTCAACGGCCACATCGACGTCGTCTCGGCCGAGCCCCGTCGCGCGTGGACGAGCGATCCGTTCGTCGCACAGCAGCGCGACGGGAAGCTGTACGGGCGCGGGGCGTGCGACATGAAGGGGGGCGTCGCGGCGATGGTGTTCGCGCTCGAGTCGCTCGCGGCGCTTGGCGTGCGCCTGAACGGCGACCTGCTCGTCGCTACCAACACCGACGAGGAGTCGTCGGGCGCGGGAGGGACGGCGCTCGTGGAGCGCGGCCTGCGCGCCGACGCAGGGATCGTGACCGAGCCGACGGGCTTTGATGTCTGGGTCGCGTGCCGCGGCTCGGAGTACGGGGTCGTCACGGTGCCGGGGCGTCCGGGACACGCCGAGGTCAGCCAGCCCGACTGGCGCCAGGGCGGTGCGGTCAATGCGATCGAGAAGGCCGGCTTCGTGCTCGACGCGATCGCCTCGCTACGCGGCGAGTGGGCCGCGCGCGACGGGCTCGATCATCCCTACTTGTCCCGCCCGGCGCTGCTGCCGACGATGGCGCGAAGCGGCGAGTGGCCGGTCACCTACCCCGCCACGTGCGACCTGACGATCGCGGTCATGTATCTGCCGGCACAGGCGGATGCAAGCGGCTGGGGAGCCGAGGTGCGCGCCGAGGTCGAGCAGTGGATCACCCGCGAGACCGCCAAGGACGATTGGCTGGCGGCCAATCCGCCGGTGATCAAGTGGTGGCCCAACGGCGTGATGCCGTTCGAGATCCCGACCTCGGATCCGATCGTCGACACCGTGCTGCACGCGACCAGCGACGCGGGACATCCGGGATCGCTGTCGGGGCTCGACTCCTGGTACGACGGCGCCACGCTCACCGAACTGGCCGGCTTCCCGTCGATTGGCTACGGGCCGCCCGGATTCGACGCCGACGGCGCCAGCGTCGCACACGTGATCGATGAGTTCGTCCCGATCGACGGGCTGGTCGCGTGCGCGCAGGGGCTCGCGGTCTCTGCGATGCGCTTCTGTGGCCCCGCCTAGCCCTCTACCCGCTGGGCGAGGTCGATCCCCTTGCGGCCGACGTCGATCAGGTATCCGCGCAGGATCCCGTGGTTGGCCTCGCTGCCCGGGTTGATGGACAGCGTCTTGCCGATCTTGCGCTCGCCGCCGGACTCGTGGATGTGGCCGTGGATCGAGACCAGCGGCTGGTACTCCTCGATGATCCGCCGCACGGCGGTCGATCCGACCGGGCCGCGCAGGACGTCGCCCGCGGATATGGTCGGGCGCAGGTTCTCGTCGAGCAGCGGCGCCGTGTCGAGCCCCGAGTCATACGGCGGGACGTGGATCATGAACACCGCCCGGCGTGGGTCTGAGACCTGCTTGGCGAGCGCATCGAGGCGGGCGTAGAGCTCGTCCTCGGTCTCCTCGCGCGGGGTCTGCCACGGGGTGTGGTTGGACCACCCGGACGCGAGCAGCTGCAGACCGCCGGGGATCTCGAGCACCTTGCCGTCGGCGTTGACTGTCGCCCACCCGGGCCGGTCGAGGACCTGGTCGATCGCGAAGTCGTCGTCGTTTCCCGGGATCAGGTAGAGCGGCGCGCTGCCGTCGCTGAGACGCTCGGTCGCCAGCGTCAGCCACGCCTCGACCCGCTCATTCATCAGCCGGTGCAACAGCTCGTCGCGGCTCGCCTCGTCGCCGGCGAGCTGCTCGGCCTCCTCGCTGGTGGTCACGAACGAGTAGTAGCCGACGTCGGCGATGTCGCGCTCGAGCTGAGTCAGCTCTTCGTCGCCCCGCGCCGTGCGGTGCACGCCGAACAGCTCGGTCTCATAGCGGCCGTCGCGCTGGACGATCGGCACGATCGCCTTGCCGGTCAGGTCACCGGCGAGCAGCGCGACGTCCGCCTTGTAGACGTTCATCGTGATCGCGTTGAGGTACTTGCGCCACGCCTTCTCGGCGGCGTGGAAGTCGCTCGCGATGTAGATCCGGGTCGCGATTGCCGTGCCTCCTAGTCGGGCGGCAGCTCGGTGAACAGCATCTTCTGATCCACCCCGGCCTTGCGCGTTCTGAAGCGCATGATGAAGTAGATGATGATCCCCAGTAAGTAGAAGATCCCGGCGTCGATGATCCCGTTCGTCTCGAGGTAGGTGAGCGCACCGCCGCCCTTGAGCGCGTTGATGATCGGTTTGAAGACCGCGAAGATGTAGATCCAGAGCGGGAACACGAGCCACGCGAGGCCGATCCACACGAGCTTGTTGCCGAATGGGGCGTTGCGGATCAGGTCGGGCCGGCGCCAGCGCACGAGGATCGCGTTGAAGCCGGGTAGGCACCAGGTCAGGATCGCCATCACGATCGAGAACCACGCCGTGCCGGCGAGGTTGAGCTTGTGACCGGTCGTCGCGAGGAACGTCGGCAGGTCCTTGTAGCTCTGGAAGAAGAGGAACAGGGCCGTCAGGCCGATCGTCGCGAGGATCGCGTTCAGCGGGGCACGGAGCCGCTCGCTCACGCGCCCGAACCACTCGGGCATCTGGCGGTCGAGGCTCCACGCGAGCTGCATGCGGCTGATGAAGTTGATGTAGACCGGACACAGCAGGAACGGGAACACGACCCCGCCGAGGCTGATCAGGGTCCACAGCGGCCACAGGCTCTTGTTCGCGACCACCGCCAGCAGCGGCATCGAGTTCGGCTGGCCCAACGGGAGCGCCGACAGGCTCGTGTTGAAGCCCCAGTAGCTGCCGCCCCAGGCGACGTTGGTGTTAAAGCCGAAGTGGCTCGAGATCGCGTCGACGTACACCGAGTTGGCGAGCACGCCGATCACGAGCGCCCCGATCAGCGCGATCAGGACGCCGCGGCGCACGTTGCCGCGCACCTCACCCGCGATATACGCCGAGTACTGAAAGCCGATGAACTGGAACAGCAGCACCGACAGCATCAGCGGAAAGACCGTGGTCGAGAAGATGTTGCTGATGAAGCTGCCGTTGGAGGCCGGGATCAACCCCGCCGCCCTGCCACTCGCGGCGATGTGGGCCGACGTGACGCCGCCGGTGTAGTGCGGCAGGTTGTGGATGAAGCTGCCGCGGTGGGTGAACAGCAGGCCGAACACGAACATCCCGATGAAGCACGCGACGCCGAACCCGGCGAGCGCCGTGACGACCTTGTGGAAGCTGCGCGTCGGCAGCAGCGCGACGACGGCGATCAGCAGCAGCACGATGATCGCCCCGATGAATCCGGGCGTCCCGGTGATCGACCCGGTCGAGTCCGTGAACCACGAGTTGGCGCCGTGAAAGCCGCCGGCGCCGATCCCGACGATCCGCGCCGAGATCTGCAGGTTACGCAGCACCAGCGGGACCTCGAACGCGATGATCAGGACCGACGCGATCACGAGCGTCCACGACTCCAGCCACCCCAGGAACGGGTGCAGGATCCGGCTCGAGAACACGTAGTCGCCGCCGGACCGCGGCATCACCGACGTCAGCGACGAGAAGATCAGCGCCAGCAGGACGCAGAACAACCCGGCGATGATCGCCGCCCAGCCGTAGGCCGAGAACGGGCCCAGACGCCAGACGGGGACGTCGGCGAGCGAGTAGAAGATCGGATACAGCGTCAGCCCGACGCCGACGAACGCCGCCACATTGAAGAACAGCGCGTTCGTGACGCTGACGTTGCGGACCAGCCCCGAGGACTGGCGGACGAACAGCTTCGGCGTCGTGCTCGCAGCAGCGGCAGACGGTTCAGCGGACGACTCGGCCACGGTCTCCCTCCAGTACTACGTCGCAATTGCAGCGAAGGCGGTGCGAAACGTACCACCCGGCGATTCGGCCGAAATGGCCTTCACATCGCGGATCTGTTCGCCATTCAGTACAGCCGCTCCTGCAGGCAGCACGCACGACGAACGACAGGCTACTCCTCGCCCCGGCACCGCCGCTCAGCGCGGCGTCTGCATCCGCTGATCGAGGGGCTCAGTATTGGCCTGCGCGCGGAGCGCCCGCCCGATCACGAGCCGCTGGATCTCGCTCGTGCCCTCGAAGATCGTGTACAGCTTCGCGTCGCGGTACCACTTCTCGACCGGGAAGTCCTTGATGTAGCCCCAGCCGCCCATCGTCTGGATCGCCTGTTCGCACGCCCGGACCGCCACCTCGGACGCGTTGAGCTTCGACATCGAGCCCTCGGCGTTCTCGAATGGCATCCGCTGGGCCGCCATCCAGGCGGCGCGCCACGTCAGCAGGCGGGCGGCATCGATGTCGGCGGCGAGGTCAGCGAGCGGGAACGCGACGCCCTGGTTCTCGATGATCGGCTGGCCGAACGCCTCGCGCTGGACGGCGTAGTCGCGGGCGAACTCGAGTGCCGCGCGCGCGATCCCGATCGCCTGCGCTGCGACCATCGGCCGGGTCCGCTCAAACGCGCCGAGCGCCGCCGAGCTGCGGCGCCCGATCGCGGCGGCGGGGCCGCCCTCCTGCGCCGGCTCCAGGGGCGCGCGACCCTGCTCGGCCGCGCGACCCTTCGCGATCCGCTCGTTGAGCCGCTCGGGCCCTCCGAGCAGATGCTCGCCTGGGACGCGGCAGTTCTCGAACACGATCTCGCCGGTGTGCGAGGCGCGGCAGCCGAGCTTGTCGAGCTTGCGCAGCATCGTCAGCCCGGGCGTCGCCTTCGGGACGATGAACACGCCCTGGCCGCGGTGGCCGGCCTCGGGGTCGACGGTCGCGACGACGACGTGGACGTCGGCGATCCCGCCGTTGCCGATGAATACCTTCTGGCCGTCGATCACCCAGTCGCCGCCGTCGGGGCGCGCACGCGTCTGGATCGAGCGGATGTCGCTGCCGCCGCTGGGCTCGGTCACGGCGAGCGCGGCGAGCTTGATGTCGCCCGGCGTCCCGAAGCACTCCGGCGCCCAGCGGACGAGCTGCTCGTCGGTCGCCGCCTGGCGGATCGCCGCGAGCGCGAGCGCCGGCATCACGATCGAGAGCCCGATCCCGGCGCAGCCCCAGAAAAGCTCCTCCATCAGGATCGGAAGCGAGAGCCCGGTCGGATCGACCGACAGCTGCGCGTACAGCTCCCAGCCGTAGAGGCCGTGCTCGGCGGCCTGTTCGAGCACCGGCCAGGGGAACTCCTGGGCGCGGTCGTACTCGGGCGCGACCGGGCGGATCACGTCGCGCGCGAATGCGTGCGTGCGCGCGCGCAGCTCTGACTGCTCGGGGGTGAGGCCCAGCGAGAAGCTCATGACCGCGGATCGGGGTGAAGCGACACGCGGATCGCGGTCGCCGCAAACCGGCCCACGAGGTCGCCGTCGGCGAGCACGTCCGCCTCGGCCCACACGAGCCGCGCGCCCGTTTGTACGACCTTGGCCTCGGCTCTGAGCGTTTCGACCTCGGTGGCGCTGACCGGCTTGATGAATCGCGAGAACAGGTCGATCATCGTGATCGTCGTGTGGCGGACCTCAACGTCGTCGAGCAGCGACGTGCTCGCGGCGGCCATCGCCGTGTCCGCCAGCGCGGTCGCGATCCCGCCTCGGATCACACCCAGCGAGCTGCCGAGCTGTTCGCGCGCGGCCATCTCGTAGACCGCCTCGCCGCGTCCGTACTCGACTAAGTGCATCCCGAGCAGCTCGCCGACTGGGGATCGCATCTCGCCCGATCTCGCCTTGTCGAGCATCTGATCGATGAAGCTGTGACTCATCCGCATTCCTTCGGTCGCCATCGGTGACTTCTGGGGGCGGAGGTTACCCAGGGGTAAGGTTACCTAATAGTAAGATATCTCACAGTATGCGACCAAGTGCGCCACGCCACAAGCGCAACGCTCCGCGCCGGCGGATGCCACGCGCCGAGCGCGAGGCGGCGATGCTCGACGTCGCCGGCGAGGCGTTCGCGTCGGCCGGCTTTCACCGCGCCTCGATGGACGAGATCGCCGCGGCGGCCGGGATCTCCAAGCCGATGCTCTACAACTACTTCGGCTCCAAGGAGGGTCTGTACGCCGCCTACATCGAGCGCGCCGGCAACGAGCTCGTGCAGCTGATGATCGACGCGGGCGACCCCGACGCGGCGCCCGAGGAGCGCCTCCATGCCGGCGTCCTCGCGTTCCTGACCTACGTCGACGAACACCGCGTCGGGTGGCGGGTGCTGTACCGCGAGGCGAGCACGCAGGGCGGCCCCGTCGCCGCGCAGGTCGTGGCGCTGCGCGAGCGCGTCGCGCGGCTGCTCGCCGGGCCGTTCACGAGCGACGCGTTCGCGCATGCGTTCGTCGGTGCGGGAGAGTCGCTCGCGAACTGGTGGCTCGAGCACCCCGAGGAGCCCAAGCACGAGATCGCGCGCCAACTGATGAGCATCGCCGGCGTCGCGGTGCACTCCCGCGCTTGAGGGCCTAGGCTGCTCGCCAGGACTATGTCTGAGAGATCGTGACCGACACGAGCGACACCGCACGCCGGCACGCGCCGACCGATGCGCTCGGACTCGAGACCGACGAGATGCGACGCCTCGGTTACTGGGTCGTCGACCGGGTCGTCGAGCACTTCGAGCAAAACGGCGATGGGCCCGCGATCCGGACCGGCTCGCCGGAGGAGCTCCAGGCGGCGCTCGGCGGCCCGGTCCCGCAGACGCCGGGGGACCCGCTCGCGGCGATGCAGACGCTGGTCGACGTCGCGCTCGAGAACATGCAGCACGGGGACCATCCGCGTTACTTCGCGCGCGTCCCTGGCGCATCGTCGTATGCCGGCGTGCTGGGCGAGTGGCTCGGCACCGGGTTCAACGTGATCGCCGCCTCGTGGGAGGGCTCGTCGGGCCCGACCACGGTCGAGCTCGTCGCGCTCGACTGGCTGCGCCAGCTCCTCGGGCTGCCGGACGGCACCGAGGGGGTCCTGCTCAGCGGCGGCTCGCTCTCGAGCCTGACCGGGGTCGCGGCGGCGCGTAACGAGCTCGGGCCGGGCGTCGCATACGTGACCGATCAGACGCATGCCTCGATCCGTCGCGGGCTGATCACGATCGGATTCGCCGCCGACGAGATTCGCGTGGTCCCGACCGACGAGCGCCTGCGGATGACCGCCGCCGCGGTCCGCGCGGCGATCGCCGAGGATCGCCGCCACGGGCGCGAGCCGCGCTTCATCCTCGCGACCGCGGGCACGACCAACACCGGCGCGGTCGACGATCTCCCCGGCCTCGCCGAGCTCGCGGCGGCCGAGGGCGCGTGGCTGCACGTCGACGGCGCCTACGGCGCGCCGGGTGCGCTGTGCCCGGCCGGCCGGGACGCGCTCGAGGGCCTCGAGCTCGCCGACTCGCTCGTGCTCGACCCCCACAAGTGGCTGTTTCTCCCCTACGACGTCGGCTGCCTGTTCATGCGCCGGCCGGGGGTGCTCGCGAACGCGTTCAGCATGCGCCCCGAGTACCTCGCCGACGTGCGCACGAATACGACCGCGGTCAACTTCGGGGACCGAAGCCCCGAGCTGACGCGTCGCTCGCGCGGCCTGAAGCTCTGGCTGCTGCTGCGCGTCTACGGCGCCGAGCGCCTGCGCGCCGCGATCGAGCGCACGATCGGCCTCGCCGAACACGCCCAGCGGGTGATCGAAGCCGACCCCTTCTGGGAGATCGTCACGCCAGCCCAGCTCGGGATCGTGACCTTCACCCACGCGGGCTGGAATCCGGCCGAGCACGCCGCCCGCGCGGCCGCGATCGCCGTCGACGGGTTCGCGACCGTGACCAGCACGAACCTGCAGGGCCGTCCGGCGCTGCGGCTGTGCACGATCAACCCGCGCACGACCGAGGCGGACATCGAGCAGACGCTCGAGCTGCTCGCGCAGCGCTGAGCTCGGTTTATCCTGGGCCCGGTGACCGTGATGGTGACCAGTGCCCGGCCGGCGTAGGCTCGGCCGCGAGCGGTCCGGGCCGATCGATGACCGGACCTGGTCCACGCATGCGAACGTCGATCAAGACGGGCCGAGCGTCGACCTCGTAAACCAGTCGGCGCTGCCGGCCGAGACCGGCCCGACCTGGGCTCCTGACCGCCTCTCGGTGTGGCCTGTCGAAGGAGGTCGCTACGGGATCGATGCGCACTACCACGGCCAGACCGGGGTGCAGCGGGCGCGCCACCAGGCGCAGCGGCTGACGGCGCACGGCCTGCATTCGAGGTTCCGCAAGGACGGTGACGGCGGCCTCCTGCGGCTCGGGCCGCTGACCCATGCGGCGGTGTGGCTTGCGCTCGAGGCGTTCCTCGGTCCTCCGGTCCCACTCCCGGGGGTCGACCCGGAGCGCTTCACCCCGTAGGGATCCTCAGGCCGCGCCGATCCGCGTCTCGCGCCCGGCCCACTCGTGGTCGCGCAGGACGAACTTCTGCACCTTGCCGGTCGAGGTCTTGGGCAGCGGTCCGAAGTCGACCGCGTCCGGGCACTTGAAATGCGCGAGCCGGTCGCGGCAGAAGGCGATGATCTCGTCGCCGCTCGCCGACGCACCCTCGTTGAGCGTGACAAACGCCTTCGGCCGCTCGCCCCAGTGCTCGTGCGGGATCCCGATCACCGCGCACTCGAGGACCGCGGGGTGGGCGGCGATCGTCTGCTCGACCTCGATGCTCGAGATGTTCTCGCCGCCCGAGATGATGATGTCCTTGCCGCGGTCGCGCAGCTCGATGTTGCCATCGGGGTGCCAGACCCCGAGATCGCCGGAGTGAAACCAGCCGCCCGCGAACGCCTTCGCGGTCGCGGCCTCGTCATCGAGGTAGCCGCTCATCACGTTGTTGCCGCGCATCACGACTTCGCCCATCGTCTGGCCATCGGTCTCGACGTCGTTCATCTGCTCATCGACGACCCGGATCAGGTCTGACGAGATGTAGGCCTGGCCCTGGCGCGCGAGCAGCTTCGCGCGCTCGTCCAGCGGCAGGTCGCGCCACGCCGGCTGGTCGGGGCAGACCGTGATCGGCCCGTAGGTCTCGGTCAGGCCGTAGACGTGGACGATCCGGAAGCCGAGCTCGCTCATCCGCGCGAACAGCGTCGGGGACGGGGGAGCGGCGGCGACCATCACCGTCACGGGCTTGTCGAGCCTGTGCGCGCGCTGATGGTTGATGACCATCAGCTGGACGGTCGGGGCGCCGTTGTAGTGGGTAACGCCTTCGGTGTCGATCAGCTCCCAGATCCGTTCGGCGTCGAGCGCGCGCAGCGGCACATGGCAGGCCGCGACCGAGGTGACCGCCCACGGGAAGCACCAGCCGTTGCAGTGGAACATCGGCAGCGTCCACAGGTACACCGAGTCGGTGCCCATCCCGGTCAGGATCACCTCGTTGAGCGCGTTCAGGTATGCACCGCGGTACGTGTACTTCACCCCTTTCGGGCGCCCCGTCGTGCCCGAGGTGTAGTTGATCGAGATCGTCTCTTCCTCGTGCTCGAGCTGGCTCGGAGGCATCTCGGGCGAGGCGCTCGCGAGCAGCGACTCGTACTCGTCGCCGGGGCCGCCACCGGGCGTGTAGCGGATCAGCTTGAGGTCGCCGAGTTCCTGATCGGCGATCACCGGCTCGAGCTCTGAGTCGACGAGCAGGTACCGGGCGCCGCTGTGCTTGAGGATGTAGCCGACCTCGGGACCGCTGAGCCGGTTGTTGACCGCGACCAGGATCCCGGCCGCTGCCGGGACCGCGAAGTGTGCCTCGAGCATCGGCCCCGAGTTGAACAGGAGCGTCGCGACACGATCGCCCTTCTTCAGGCCCGCGGCCTGGAGCGCGTTCGCAAGGCGCCACGAGCGCTCGGCGAGCTCGGCGTAGGTGAAGCGCTGCTCGCCGTCGATGACCGCGACCCGCTCGGGATACATGTAGGCGGCTCGGACCAGGAAGTCGACTGGATTGAGCTCGGTGCGAAACACCTTGGTGTCTGAGTGCGCAGCGGTCATCGTCAGTCCCCTCTCGGTTCGATGTTCACGCCTTGAGTCGGCTCGAGCAGGACCCCGGGATTCATGATCCCGGCGGGGTCGAGCTCGGCCTTGGTCGCACGCAGCGCGCCGGCGAATCGCTCCGGTATCTCGCGCAGGTATGCGGCACGATGATCGCGCCCGACCGCGTGGTGATGTGTGATTGTGCCCCCATTGGCAATTATCGCCTCGGACGCCGCCCGCTTGATCTCGTCCCACTGCTCGAGCTCCTGGCCGGCGCGACCGGGCCCATACACCGAATAGTAGGGAGCCACGCCGTCGGGGTACACGTATGCGAACCGGCATGAGACCGCGCCGGCGCCACAGACCTCGTTGACCGTGCGCGCGGCCGCGCCGAGCACGCGCTCATGGAAATCGTCGAACCGATCCCAGGTGATGGCTGTCTCGAATGTCTCGTGCAGGAACCCGAGCCGGGCGAACGCGTCGCGAAGGTGGGGGCCGCGCAGGAATGCCGCGCGCCAGACCGCGGCCGCGTCACCTTCGGCATCGCGCGCTTGACCGCGATGTTCGGAGCAGATCTCGAGCGCGCGGGCGATCCACGGCTCGAGCGGGTGGTCGCCGGATTCGAACCCGAGCACGAGGATCGCGTGCGAGCCATCGCCGCTGCCCGACAGCAGCGCCTCGTCGTGACCGAGCAACCGGCAGTTGCTCGGGTTCAGCCCCGACTGCGCGACGCCTCGGGTTGCCTGCACCGCGTCGGCGAAGCTCTCGAAGTAGACCGAGGCTCCCGCTCGGTACCGCGGGCGCGGTTGCAGCCGCATCCACGCTTCGCAGATCACGCCGAGAGTCCCCTCCGAGCCGCAGAAGAGCCGCTCGGGCGAGGGACCGGCGCCGGAGGCCGGCAGCCGCCGGGTCTCGAGCAGCCCGCTCGGCGCCACGACGCGGACCGCCTCGACGAACTCGTCGATGTGAGTGTGCAGCGTCGCGAAGTGACCGCCGGCCCGCGTCGCGATCCACCCGCCGAGGGTCGAGTGCTCAAACGACTGCGGGAAGTGACGGAGGGTGAGGCCGTGCGGGCGCAACTGCGCCTCGAGCGCCGGGCCCTCGGTCCCGGCTGCGATCCGCGCGGCGCGCGAGACGGCGTCGACCTCGAGTACGCCGGCCAGGTTGCGCATATCGACGCTGACCGCGCCGCAGTACCCGTCACCGACGTCGGCCTCGACGCCGCCGACGACGCTCGATCCGCCCCCGTACGGGATCGCCGCGGCACCCACGTCGCTGCACCACTCGAGGATCGCGAGCACGTCGCGCTCGTCGCGTGGAAATGCGACCACGTCGGGCGCGTTATCGAAATTGCGGCGCAGCGCGCGGATCAGATCGCGGATCGACTTGCCGTAGGTGTGCGCGGCGCGCTGATACGGGTCGTCGCTGACAAGGTCGGCGAGCGACGACGGGGCGCTGAGGCGCGCGGGGGCGAGCTCGAGTTCGTCGACGGTCGGCGCGTCGATGACCCGGATCCCGTCGCCGCCGAAGCGCGCGGCGAAGGTCCGGCCGAGTTCGGTCACCTCCGCCGGGCTGAGGCCCTCGTCCTCCTGACCCCAGCCCCAGAACTTCCGCCTCGTCAACTCGAGGCCGCCGGCGCCTTGACCGAAGCCACGAAGCCGCGCACGTCGGCTGCCGGCTCGGAGTAGGCGTCGCCGAGCGCCGACTCCATCCGTTGCATGAACTCGGTCGCCCACGACGGGAGGTCGTAGTCGATCGCGTCCAGGAACTCGAGCGTCGCCGAGAGCCGGATGTCGGCGATCGACGGGTGATCGCCGCCGATGAACGGCTGGCCCGCGAAGAAGAACTTGTGGTAGGCATCGAGCGGCACTGCGAGCGCCTCGACCGCGTCGCGCTGGGCCTGCGCCTTGACCGCCTCGTCGGCGTCGGAGCAGCCGACCTCGCCCGGGTACTGCGGAAAGCCCAGCGTCGGGTACGTCGCCCGTCCAACGAGCGGATACATGGTTCCGACCATGTAGAACATCGCGCTGTCGACCATCGCGCGCTTGGCCGGATCGGTCGGATAGAACTGATCCAGGCCGTGCTTGTTGCACAGGTACTGCATGATCGCGCAGCTCTCCCACATCGAGCCGCGCTCGAGTCCATCCTCTTCGAGCAGCGGCGTCAGGTCGGCAGGGTTCTTTGACAAAAATTCGGGCGTGCCCTTCTTACCCCACACGTCGATCTCCTCGTACTCGAGCCCCGCGGCCCGTACGAAGATCCTCACGGTCAGGTTGTTGACGCTCGGCTTCAGGACGCTCAGTGTGTGTGTGGCCATCTGATTCCTCCGATTCGTGGCTAGGAGACGTGTTGCTTGTAGGGCTGCTTCGGCGATCGGTCATCCGAGAGCGACTTGCGTGAGCGCTTGACGAGCGCCTCGATCGCGTCTGCAAGATGGACCGGGGCGATGTTGTAATCGCCGCGCTCGATGCGGAGGTAGTGGGCCTCGAGCAGCACCTCGGCGTGCGTGAATCCCTCGGGTGGCTCAAAGCGGTACGACGCGAGCTCGATCAACAGCCCGAGCGGATCCTCGAAGTAGATCGAGTCCATGAAGCCGCGATCCTTGACGCCGCTGTGGTGGATCTTGCGTTCGTCGAGACGGTCGACGGCCTGTTTGAAGGTCGCCTGCGAGACGGCGAACGCCAGGTGGTGGACGCAGCCTGGGTCGGTAGCTGTCCGGGCCGGGTCAAACTGGCGCTCCTCGTTGGTGAACACGGTGATCAGCCGGCCGTCGCCGGGATCGAAGTAGAGGTGGCTCTCTGACTCGTTGTCGAGGTTGGGCTGCTCGAACACGAACGGCATCCCGAGCACGCCCTCCCAGAAGTCGATCGACGTCTGGCGGTCGGCGCCGACGATCGTTATGTGATGGACGCCCTGACTCTGAAGCTTCTGCACGGGCTTCACCTCTCGACGAGTTTCGATTTGTATTCGCTGCGGTCCAGGCTTCCCCACGGCACGAGCTCAACGCGCGCCTGCACGACGAGCGTGCTCCGTAGCCGCGCTCCGATCTCGTCCGCCAGTGTCGCGTTCGCGGTCGCGCCCTGCGCTAGCTCGACGCTAACGGGCAGCGGCGGATCCTGCTTGACGCCGGGCGCGCGGGGTCGAACGAGGATGTGGCCGCTGACGCTGGGAGCGAAGGAGTTGACGACCTCGCGGACGGCTGATGGGAAGACGTTGACGCCGCGCACGATCAGCATGTCGTCGGTGCGCCCGACGCACCTGATGCGCGGGCTCGTGCGCCCGCACGGACAAGGGGACGCCGCGACGACGACGTGATCCCGAGTACGAAAGCGCAGCAGCGGCGCCCCGCGGTGGCGCAGGTGGGTGAGCACGAGCTCGCCGCCGGCGCCGTCCTCGAGCGGGTGAGCGGCGCCCGTCTCCGGATCGATGAGCTCCGGATGAACAATCCCGCGCGCTCCGAGGTGCATCCCGTCGCGATGCTCGCACTCGCCCCACAGCGAGACGCCGATGTCGCCGATCCCCATCGCCTCGGTGACCTGCGCGTTCCAACCCCACTCGAGTGTCTCGCGGAACGCCGGTTCGCCGCCGCCGGGCTCGCCCGCGACGAGCACGCGCTCGACGGTCGAGCCGCGCATATCGATGCCGCGGTCGGCGGCCGATTCGACCAGATACGCGGCGTAGGACGGGGTGAGGACCGCGGCCTGCGGTTTGAGCAGCTCGATCGCGGACAACAGCCGTTCGGTGTTGCCGGTGCCGACCGGGATGTGGCACAGCCCCAGCCGCTCGAACGACGCGAGCGCGGCGCCGGCGACGAACGGCCCGGCGTTGTAGCTCGACACGATCCGCTGGCCGGCGGCGATTCCCGACGCTGCGTAGCTGCGCGAGGACCCGGTGACCCAGTTCTCGACGTCGGAGGCCGTCAGCGGGATGTAGCTCGGCGTCCCGGTCGTGCCGCTGGTCGAGTAGATGCGGACGATCTCGTCCGCGGTCGCGCACAGGTGTGCCCCGATCGGGTTCTCGGGCGAGGTCGTCTCGCGCAGTTCGTGCTTGTCGGTGAACGGGAGCTGCGCGATCTGCTCGAGTCCGCCGGCATCACCGGCGTCTTTTAGCCCCGCGGCTGCGAGCTTTTGGCGGTAGAACGGCGAGCGTTGGAGTAGGTACTCGAGCTGGGCGCGGTACTGCGCGTCGTCAGCCTTTAGTTGCTCGGACCAGGGGCGGGTCTCGATCTCGGGGTCGAGAATCATCATCGGGACGGTCCGTCCTCGCCCTGGCGTTCGTAGTCGACGGACTCCTCCGCCGCGGCGGCCATCAGGAAGCCGACCGGCAGCTCCTGCTCCTCGGCCAGATGCGCGAGCAGCCCGGCGGTCCGCGCGAGAATCGGAACCGCCTTGACGGCGGCGGCGGCGAATCCGAGGTCGAGCATCACCGCCGCGATTGGCATCGACACGTTCATCGGCAGCGGCCGGCCCCACGCCTGCTCGACGGCGCCCCGCATGTCGCGCGCCATCTTGACGTACGGGCCGCTGACGCCGCGGGCGTCGGCGAGCTCGAGAATCCGCTCGGCGCGCGGGTCGACGGGGCGGTGGATCGGGTGGCCGAAGCCCGGCATCTTCTGCCCCGAGTCCCGGATCGCCTCCACAATCTCTGTTGCGACGGCCTCGGCGTCTGCTCCGTTGCGCTCGACCTCCACCTGCGCGCGCTCGAGGAGCAGGGCGCAGTCCTGGGCGGTGCCGAGGATCACCGGCCCGCAGCCGAGGATCCCCGCCGCGACCGCGCCCTGGAGCGATCCCGGGTCGGCGGCGAGCGTCATCCGGGCCGCGACGTTGGTCGGCATCATCCCGTGCTCGGCGATCGCGACCAGCAGCACGTCGAGGAAGAAGCGCTGGTCCTCGGTCGGCTCGGTCCCGGTCAGCAGCAGATGGAAGTACTCGGTGAACGTGAGCCGCCCCATCAGATCCGACGTCAGGTCGCGTCCGCGGACCTCGACCCGATCGGGATGGGCTTCGCTGATGTGGCTGGTGTGTTGCCCCGGAGGACCGATCTGCATTCCGCTGCCGGCCGCTCGTGTTTGAGCCGGCACCATTGCCTCGAACCTAGGCACCGCGTCGGCGGCTGTCAAGAGGGTGCTCATCTGTTGGCGCCGGATGGTGCTCTTCCATCCGCGTCATGTCATCGGCCGGGTGGCCGATCCGGGGGGATGACTCTCAAGCTCTCACCGCGCGGGGCGCCACGCCCGCTGTTCGACGGACGAATCATCCCTTTCGATCGGCCACCTGGCCGATGACGCCGCGCCGGTGGACGCGGATCCTGAGGCAGCATCAAATCGAAAGAGGGGATCGACGGAGTGAGCTATCCAGAGTCAGCCACTGAGCTTTCATTCGAGCCGCCCGGCCCGGGCTCTTGGGAACAGGACCCGGTTCATTTTCCGCGTCCCGTCACCCACTATTGGGCCGAGATGCATCCCGAGCCGTTCGCGCGCGGTACGCACGAGTTCGCCCGTTATTACGGGCTGTTGCTCGCCGGCCTGAATGTCGCATACGTCAACGGGTTCGCGTACAACTCGACGCCGCCGATCGCGGACGAGGAGTTCCCGGAACGGTCGGCGCGGGCGCAGGCGGTGTTCGAGCGCAAACTGTGGCGCGACCAGCTGCGCGCTTGGGATGAGAAGTTCAAGCCGACGTCGATCAGGACCCATCGGGAGCTGCAGTCGGTCGATCCGGACTCGCTCTCCGACGAAGAGCTGGTCGCGTATCTGACCCGCTGCCGTGACCACCACAGCAACATGATCTACCAGCACATGCGCCACACCGGCGCCGCGATCATCCCGATCGGAGACCTCCTCGCCCACGCCGGCGAGTGGACGGATGTGCCGCCCTCCGAGCTGCTGAGTATGACCAGGGGGGTTGCGCCGGTGTCGGCCGGAGCTTCGTCCGAACTCGAACAGATGGTGACGGCGTTCCAAGACGATCCTGTCGCCCGGGGGCTACTCGATTCAACCGGTGACCCGGGCGAAACGTTGACTGCGCTGCGCTCGCTCGACAGTGACGCCGGGCGCGCGGTCTCGGCGTATCTCGACCTCACGGGGTATCGCCTGCTCGACGGATTCGACATCTCCGGTCGGTACGCACTTGAGCTCCCGGACGTGCTGGTGCGGGCGATTCGCGTCGCGGTCGCCGGCCGGGAATCGGACGGCGCAGTCGCCGGGGTCCAGGCCAAGATCGCCGAGGTCCGCGCAAAGGTACCCGAGGAGCACCGTGTCGAGTTCGACGAGCTGCTCGGAGAGGCCCGGCTGATGTACCGGATCCGCGACGAGCGTGGGGTGTTCTCAGACATCTGGGCGTCGGGCATCATGCGACGCGCTGTGCTGGGAGCCGGCGAGCGAGTTGCCGCATCCGGGCATGTCCACGAGCCAGAACACCTCATCGACGCTGGCTTTCAGGAAATGTGTTCACTGGTCTTGACCGGTGATGGGCCATCCGCGGACGAGCTCGCGGCCAGAGCAGAATGGCGCAGTACATACAGCGCCAAGGAAGCGCCGCCCTTTCTTGGCGCGTCGCCGCCTCCGCCTCCCGATATGTCCGCCTTGCCGCCGGCCCTGAGCCGAATGATGAAAGCGGCGGGGATCGCATTGGATTCAGTGTTCGCCTCCTCCCAGGCGCCGCACGAGGAGAGCACGGTGCGCGGGCTACCGGCCAGCGGAGGGATCTACGAGGGTGTGGTGCGCCGGGTGGCCGGACCGACGGAGTTCGACCGGATCATCGAGGGCGACGTGTTGCTGACCGAGTCGACGACCGAGGCGTTCAACATCCTGCTGCCGCTGCTCGGGGCGATCGTGACCGACGCCGGTGGTCTGTTATCGCACTCGGCGATCGTCGCTCGCGAGTACGGGATCCCCGGCGTAGTCGGTACCCGTGACGCGACCGACCGCATTCGCGACGGGGCTCGGGTGCGTGTCGACGGCGATGCTGGCGAAGTGACGGAGCTCGCTCCGTCCTGAGTACGAACGCCCGCCACTCCGTGCCGTGGCGGGTGTTAGCATCATTTTTTACGGGACAAGCATCGATGGACCTCGGGGCGGGGCGCAAGACCTTGGCCGGGGATGTGAGCGTTCGCTGCCGAGTTGCCAGCGGATCGGTTGAGCCGGCTGGGGAGCTGGAGGCCGTGGGCTGCCCACGTTGCGCTGGCGCATGGCCAGCTCGCTGACAGACTCGACGGCCGGGAACCTTCCGGTGGAGCTGAGCAGCTTCGTCGGGCGCGAGCGGGAGCTTTCGGGCGTGCGGAGGCTGGTGTCGACGGCGCATGTGATCACGCTGACGGGGCCGGGTGGGATCGGCAAGAGTCGCCTTGCGCTGCGTGCGGCGCACGGCCTGGGGCGGCATTTTCCGGACGGCGTGTGGTTGGTCGAGCTGGCCGAAGTGGACACCCCGGATCTTCTCCCGTATGCGCTTGCTCGGGCGATCGATGTGTATGAGCGCCCCAGCGATGAAATCAACGACGCGTTGGCGGCCCATTTGGCGGAGCGGCGGGCGTTGCTGGTGCTCGATAACTGTGAGCACCTGGTCGACGCTTGTCGGACGTTGGTCACCGCCGTGGTGTCTGAGTGTGAACAGGTGCGGATTCTTTGCACCAGCCGCGAGCGGCTCGACGTCCCCGGTGAGGCCGTCGTTGCTCTGTCGGCGCTCGACGTTCCTGACGATGGGGGGCAGCTCTCTCTCGCCGCGCTGGCCGAGGTGGAAGCGGTCGGCTTGCTCGTCGACCGGGCGGTTGCGATGGCTCCGGATTTTGCACTGACCGAGGAGAACTGCCGCGCGGTGAGCGACATCTGTCGGCATTTGGACGGGCTGCCATTGGCGATCGAGTTAGCGGCCGTGAGGCTGGCGTCGATGAGCGCCGATGATCTGCGCGACCGTCTGGATGATCGGCTACGGCTCTTGGCCGCGGCTCATCGGGCGGGGCCTGAGCGCCGGCAGACGCTGCGCGCGACGGTCGACTGGAGCCACGAGCTTCTGTCCGAGGAAGAGCGGGTCTTGTGGCGGCGGTTGAGCGTGTTCGCGGGCAGCTTTGGTCTGCAGGCCGCCGAGGACGTCTGCTCCGGAGCGGGGCTCGAGCGTGAGCAAATCCTTGACCTGGTCGCGAGCCTGGTAGCCAAGTCGATTCTGACGATCGGGCACGGCGGTCGCCGGGGGCGCTACCGGCTGTTGGAAACGCTGCGCCTCTACGGTGCCCAGCGTCTGGCCGAGGCCGACGAGGACGTAGACCTGGCGCGAAGGCACGCGGGCTGGTACGCGGAGCTCATCGCCGGCGGGGATGTTCCGTGGTGGGGAGGTCGTAATCAGGTCGAGATGTTTCAGACCCTTGACAAAGAGTGGGCGAACGTCGAGGCGGCGCTCGACTTCTGCGCCGGCTCGCCGTCCGACGCGGAGACAGGGCTTCGGATAGCGACCGATCTGTGGCTCTATTGGGTGGTCCGCGGTCGCTACCGGGCAGGCAGCCGACGCCTCGAGGCCTTTCTGGGAGCTTTCCTGGAGTTGGCGCCGGAACCGACTCCGACCCGGGCGATGGCCATGTGGGCGTCGGCACTGTTTTCCATGCTCACCGGCGATTTCGCCGCCGCGCGCTCAGGTTTTGACGAGGTACGGCTGCTCTGCGAGCAGTCCGAGCTCGAGCGGGAGTGGACATATGCCGTTTGCGGACTCGGAATGCTTCTCGGGGTGCGGGGCGAGATCGGGCCGGCTATCGACGCACTCACTCATGTACACGAACGGGTAGCACAGGCAGACGACCCAGTCGCCCTCGCGTTCTGCTTGTACTACCTCGCGTCCGCGGTGGCCACTGCCCGCCAGCTAGCCGAGGCAAGGGAGTTGGCCAACGAGGGATTGGACGCCAGTCAGCGCGGCGGAGACACGGTGGCCTACGGCATGTTGAATGGCCTGCTCGGCACGCTGGACTGGCAGTTGGGGGATTCGACGGCCGGTGAGTCACGCCTCAGGGACGCAGTCCGGGCCCAGCATCTGCTCGGTCACGGATGGGGCATGCTCTCGAGCGTCGAGGGCTTGGCATGGGTGGCGGGATCCTCTGGACGGCCGGACCGAGCGGCGCTGCTGCTCGGCGCGAGTGCTGCTCTATCGACGGAGCTTGGTGTTAGCCCGCTGTTTCCCTACTGGGATGTCCACAACAATGTCTGCAAGGAGGCCGTCCGCGCCAGCCTCGGTGAAGCTCAGTACCGCCGCTGCTGGGAGCGAGGCCACGCGCTGCGCTGGGAGCAGGTGACCGCGGCTGCGCTCGAGGAAGCGACCGCCGTCGATCCGCCTGTCGCGCCGGTTGAAGATGCGCACGTTGCGGGTGAGCTGAGCGCCCGCGAGCTCGAGGTGGCAAGACTCGCGGCGACCGGGCTGTCGAACCCCGCGATCGCAGACCAGCTGTTTGTGTCGGTGGCGACGGTCAAGACGCACGTATCGCACGTTCTGACAAAGCTCGGGCTTGAGTCGCGCGTGCAGCTCGCCAGCTGGGTCGCCGAACATGACCCAGGTCCACGTACCGCGGCAGCGTAGATAGCGCCGGCCGCCGACGCCGGCTGCGTCAAATCATCCCCCTCCATCGGCCACCTGGCCGATGACACCGCTCCGCCCGGGGCGGACCATCGAGACACAGCCAAGGCCTCGACGGGACGGGGAGGAGCAATTGTTGATCGACCACGCGGATGTTTCGAGCACCGAGCGGAACCCAGCGTCGAGCTCGGTCAACGGCGACGGAGACGCTCCTCGCCGCGCGCGACGCGCGCCCCGGGGTGGCCGAGCCCAATCACGGCACGCCCGCCGTCTCGCCGCGGCGTTCCCGCGTCTCCCGGGTCCGCTGTTCGCCGAGATGGCAGAGGGGCTGGAGGAGGCGCGGTTCCGGCCTGGTGAGGTGATCGTGCGCGAGGGCGATTTGGCTGATCGGTTCTTCATGATCGAGTCGGGGCAGGTCGAGGGGACGCAGGCGGGCCCGGTCGGTGACGTGCATGTGCTGTCGATGGGGGCTGGCGAGTTTTTCGGGGAGGTCGGGTTGTTGTTGGAGGCGGGAACGCGGACGGCGACGGTGCGGGCGGTGAGCGAGGTCAGGGTCCTGAGCTTGCGTCGCGTCCAGTTTCAGGGGCTGGTGGACGCGTCGGAGCCGACCGCGCGGGATCTCGCGCAGGTGGTGGTCGATCGCAACGTGCGGGGTGTGCCGCGTGCTGATCGGGCGCCGTTGCCGGCTTGGACGGGCCGGCTGCGGCGGTTTTTGAAGGCGCCGTGGGCGATGCATTACAACCGGCTGATCGCGCTCGTTTTGGCAGCGAACGCGGTGCTCGCTGCCTACGGCATCGGCCGCTGGGATCAGTTCGGGTCGGCGCTGGGCACGGTCGCGGTGATCGCGCAGGCGAACATCGCTTTGGCGATCGTCTTTCGCCAGCAGTACGTGATCAACTTCCTCGGCTGGCTCTCGACAAGGCCGCCGGTGACGTGGCCGATCAGGGTCCGTTGGTCGCTTGGCAAGTACTACCACTTCGGTGGGCTGCACGTCGGGTTCGCGGTGGCCGGGACGGTCTGGTATGTCGCGTTCGTCGCGATGCTGATCGACGGCTTGGTCGCCGGGAAGGGCGGCGTCGACGTCGCGGACCTCGCGGTCTCGGCGGTCGTCGCGAGCCTGATCGTCGTGATGGTGTTCATGGCCCGCCCGAACTCGCGGACCAAGCGCCACGACAGGTTTGAGGCGACGCACCGGTTCTTCGGCTGGACGGTGCTGGTGCTCGTGTGGGTCAACACGATCGTGTTTGCGACGAGTCGCGCGCACGGTTCGGCCGCCTCGGCGCTGCTTAGCGCGCCGACGTTCTGGATCCTGGTGGTGACCACCTGCGGCGCCGTATGGCCATGGCTGCTTTTGCGCAAGGTTCCTTTGACGGTCGAGCGCCCCTCCTCGCACGTCGCGATCCTGCATCTTGACCAGGACCTGGAGCCGGCCGTCGGCACGACCCGCGCGATCAGCCGCCGCCCGCTGTACGGGTGGCACCCGTTCGCGAATGTCCCGGCCGCGATCGGATCCGGCGAACACGGCTACCGGATGACCGTCTCGCGCGCCGGGGACTGGACCGCCGAGTTGATCGACGATCCACCCGAGTATGTCTGGGTTCGCGGGATCCCGACGGTCGGCGTGATCAACGTCAAGAAACTCTTCTCCAAGGTCGTGATCGTCACGACGGGCAGCGGCATCGGGCCCGCGCTGGGGCACCTGCTCGCCGCCGAGACGCCCTCACAGCTCGTCTGGGCAACCCGCGATCCGACCGAGACCTACGGCGCCGCGCTCGTCGACGAGATCCTCACCGCGCAGCCCGAAGCGATCATCTGGAACACCGACGAGCTCGGACGCCCCGACATGCTCCGCCTCGCCTACCGCGCCTACATCACCTCCGGCGCCGAAGCCGTAATCTGCGTCTCAAACAAAACGCTCACCTGGCAGGTCGTCCACGGCCTCGAACAACGCGGGATCCCCGCCTTCGGGCCGGTCTGGGACTCTTAACACAGGGAAATCGCAGGGGAGAGGAACGGTGATGTCGGTGGTGGGAGCTGTTGCACTGCGCGTGCGGGTGCGGTTGGGCGCCCTGGTTGCTTGCGGACTCTTGTTGGTCGTGGCCGGGCACCCGCCTGGCGCGTTGGCATCCGCGAACGCGAACTGGACCACCGGCGTAGAGGCGGGCCTGCCCGCCAACGCAAGCCCGACCCCGAGCGTCGCGCTCAACGCGGTGTCGTGCTCCTCGGCGGGGAACTGCGCCGCCGTCGGCCGGTACTTCGACAGCTCAGGGCACGCCGAGGGTCTGTTACAGAGCCAGACCTCGGGCGCGTGGGCGGCCGGCATCGAGGCGCCATTGCCTGCCAACGCCGGTCCGAGCCCGGCCACGGAGATCGACTCGGTGTCGTGCGCTTCGGCGGGTGACTGCAGCGCGGTCGGCAACTACCGCGACAGCTCGAATAACCGTCAGGGAGCGCTGTGGACCGAGAGCTCTGGCGTGTGGGCTACCGGGGTGCAAGCGTCGCTGCCCGCCGACGCCCCCTCGCAGCCGTTTGTCTTCTTTACCTCGGTGTCGTGCGCTTCGGCGGGCGACTGCAGCGCAGTCGGCGGTTACGTGGATGGCTCGGGGAGCTTTCAGGGCCTGCTGTTGACCGAGACGGCGGGCGTGTGGGCGCCCGGCGTCGAGGCTTCGCTGCCCGCTGACGCGGGCGCGATCCCGAACGTCGGCCTCACGGTGTCCTGCGCCTCGGTGGGTAACTGCACCGCGGTCGGCACTTACACCGACAGCTCGAACGACTCTCAGGGCCTGCTGTTGACCGAAACCGCGGGCGTGTGGGCGACCGGGGTGAAGGCGTCGCTTCCCGCCGACGCGGGCACGCAGACCGGCAGCGTCCGCTTCTCTGTCGGCTCGGTGTCGTGCGCCTCGGTGGGGAACTGCGCCGCGGCCGGCGAGTACACCGACAGCTCGGGCCACACCCAAGGTCTGCTGCTGACCCAGACGGCGGGCGCGTGGGCGACCGGGGTGCAGGCGCCGGTGCCCGCCAACGCCGCCGTGGATCCGATGGTCATCATCAACTCGGTCTCGTGCTCCTCGGCGGGGAACTGCGCCGCGATTGGGCACTATTTCGACAGCTCGGGCAAACCTGAGGGCCTGCTGTTGACCGAGACGGCGGGCGTGTGGGGGATCGGCGTGGAGGCGGGCCTGCCTGCCAACGCGGGCACGGTCCCGAACGTGGTCCTCATCTCGGTGTCGTGCCCCTCGGCGGGGAACTGCGCCGCGGCCGGCCAGTACTCCGACAGCTCGAACCACACCCAGGGTCTGCTGCTGAGCGAGAGCTCGGGAACGTGGGCGCCCGGCGTCGAGGCGCCGCTGCCCGCCAACGCCGCTGCGAGCCAAAGTGTGAGCCTCAACTCGCTGTCCTGCGCCTCGGCGGGCAGCTGCACCGCGGTCGGCGATTACCACGCCAGCTCTGGCATCCAGGGTCTGCTTTTGAGCGCCGCGCCGGTCAGCCCGACCCTTTCGGCGAGCGCCCCGGCGAGCGCGGCGGCGGGCAGTCCGATCGCTGCCGCCTCGGTCTCCGCCACGCTGGCAGCAGCGACTGCGCCGATCGGGACGGTCACCTTCAAGGTGTTCGGCCCACAACCCTCGCCGCCTGGCTCGTGCACGTCGGGCGGGACGAATGTCGGTTCGGCGACTGTGTCCGGCAACGGCAGCTATCACCCATCGGCAGGATTCACCGCGGCCACGCCTGGCGACTACTGGTGGTATGCCGGCTACGGCGGCGATCCGTCTGATAATCCGGCCGCGTCCGCGTGCGGGGCGACGATGGCAAGGACGGTCGTGGCCCCTGGTTCGATGGTCGTGCCCCCCGGCCCACCGGTCGTGTCTCCCGGTCCCACACCCAAGCCGCACCCGCCGGCGCTGTCGGCCGTAAGGCTCGGCTCAAAGCGGTTCGCGGCCAGGAAGGGAACCAAGCTGAAGCTGACCGTGTCGCAGGCAGCCCGGATCAGGGTGCTGATCACCAAGACCGTCAAGGGGCGCAAGGTCAAGGGCGCGTGCAAGCGCCGCGCCAAGAGCGGCAAGAGATGCACGACCAGGATCACCAAACGTACGCTGACCTTCTCGGGCAAGGCGGGAGCCAACGGCTTCAAGCTCAAGCTCCGAGGACTGGCCAGGGGCAAGTACACGGCCGCGGTCACCGCCCGGAATGCGAACGGCAAGTCGGGCACGGTCAGAGTGAAGTTCACAGTCACCCATCGGGCCTGACGGCCGGTCCGCCTCGGGGCTCGCCGGCGAGCAGGCCGACGTAAGGCCGCCCGCCTGCGCCCCGGGTAGTCTCGGGGCCATGGACTTCGGAATCGGATATTTCCCCACCCACGACGCGGCCGGCCCCGGCGCGGTCGCGCGCCTCGCGCAGGACCACGGCCAGCAGTCGCTGGTCTTCGCCGAGCACACCCACATCCCGGCGAGCCGCGAGACCCCGTACTCGGGCGGCGGCGAGCTGCCGCGCAAGTACAGCCACACCTATGACCTGTTCGTCGCGCTGACGGCGGCGGCGCAGGCCACATCGACGCTGCGAATCGGCAGCGGCATCTGCCTCGTGGTCGAGCGCGACCCGATCACAACCGCCAAGGAGGTCGCGTCACTGGACCACCTGTCGGGCGGACGGTTCGATTTCGGGATCGGCGCCGGCTGGAACCGCGAGGAGATGACCAACCACGGCACCGATCCCCGCACCCGAATGCGCCTGCTGCGCGAGCGCGTCGAGGCGATGAAGGCGATTTGGACGCAGGACGAGGCCAGCTACTCCGGCGAGTTCGTCAACTTCGAACGGATCTGGTCATGGCCCAAGCCCGTGCAGCGCCCGCATCCCCCGATCCTGGTCGGCGGCCTCGGGCCGACGGTGCTCGACCGCGTGCTCGCGTTCGGCGACGCGTGGTTTCCCAACTACCGCACCGACGGACTCGCCGAACGGGTCGCCGAGCTGCGCTCGCGCGCCGATCGCCCGATCGACGTCCAGATCATGGGCCTGCCGCCCGAGGCCGCGGCGATCGAGAAGATGCACGAGCTCGGCGCCAGCCGCGTCCTGCACTGGGTGCCGTCGGGCGGCCTGGCGGTCGTCGAAGGCGACCTGGCGCGCTGGGAGGCGGCGATCGCGGACTTCACCGGCGAGGGCATAGGCGTCGCTTGGAACGCTTTACTGCTTATGGCCGCAAACGGTTCCGAGCGATCGCTTCGGCATGACCCCGGCGGAGGCACGGGAACGGTTTGCGGCCGCGCGCGTCGCACGGCTTGCGACCGCCGACCACGCCGGCAAGCCGCACCTGGTGCCGGTCGTGTTCGCGGTCACGGGCGACCGCATCTACACGGTCACCGACGCCAAGCCCAAACGCACGACGACGGCCCTGCGCCGGCTCGAGAACGTTCGTGAGAACCCCGCCGTCGCGCTGCTGGTCGACCACTACGACGACGACTGGAGTCAACTGTGGTGGGTGCGCGCCGACGGCCGCGGGCGCGTGCTCGCACTCGAAGACTCTGAGGCTGGGCGCGCCATCCCGTTGCTCCGCGAGCGCTACCCGCAGCAGCGCGCGACCGGCGCTGTGCTCGCGGTCGACGTGCGGCGCTGGAGCGGCTGGACGGCCTCGGAGTAGCCGCTCAGTCGTCGCCCGGGTCCGCCAGCTCCTCGCGCTCGGCCCACTCCAGCAGCTGCTCGAGCGAGAACGCGTGGTCGTCGATCCTCGCGTGGAGGTCGCCGAGCCGGGCGTAGCGGTCGGGCACGGTCGCGATCGTCAGCTCGCGCGGGTCGACGTCCGCGAGCTCGTCCCAGGCGATCGGGGTCGAGACCGTCCCCTCGACGACGCCGCGGACCGAGTAGGCGCTCGCGATCGTATGGTCGCGGGCGTTTTGGTTGTAGTCGACGAACGCCTTGTCGGGCGGGCGGTCCTTGCGCCACCAGGTCGTGGTCGCGTCATCGGGCGCACGGCGCTCGACTTCGCGCGCGAACGCGAGCGCGGCGCGGCGCACGTCACCGAAGCCCCAGCGCGGCTCGATCCGCACGTAGATGTGGATTCCCGAGCCGCCCGAGGTCTTCGGCCAGCCGACGATCCCGAGTTCGTCGAGCACCTCGTGGGCGACCGCCGCCACGCGGCGCACGGCGTCGAACGGGCACTTCGGCATCGGGTCGATGTCGATCCGCCACTCGTCCGGGCGCTCGACGTCGGCGCGGCGCGAGTTCCACGGGTGAAACTCGACCGTCGACATCTGCACCGCCCAGATCACGCTCGCCAGCTCGGTCACGCACAGCTCGTCGGCGTGGCGCCCGTATCTCGGGAAGGTGACGCGGACGGTTTGCAGCCAGTCGGGCGCCCCGGAGGGGATCCGCTTCTGGTGGACCTTGTCACCGTCGACGCCGCTCGGGAAGCGGTGCAGCATGCACGGCCGCTCCCGCAGCGCGCGCACGATCCCGTCGCCGACATTGATGTAGTAGCGAGCGAGCTCGAGCTTGGTCTCGCCGCGCGCCGAGAAGTAGACCCGGTCGGGGCTCGAGATCCGGACGGTCCGGGCACCGACCTCGAGCTCAACGGCTTCGCCGGCGCCGGGGGTCATCGTGCGGCTACTCGGACTGCGTGCGGCTCGGCAGCTTGACAACCGTGACGAAGAAGTTGTCGATCTCCCGTACGACTTTGAGAAAGCGGTTGAGGTCCACGGGCTTCGTCACGTACGCATTTGCGTGCAGCTCGTAGCTGCGCAGGACGTCGGCCTCGGCCTCGGACGTCGTCAGCACGACGACGGGTATCCGCGTCAGCCGCGGGTCTTCGCGAACCTTCTCGAGCAGCTCGCGGCCGTCCATCCGCGGCAGGTTGAGATCGAGCAGGATCAGGTCCGGCAGCGACTGCTCCGGATCGCGCAGCTGCTCGAGCGCGTACACGCCGTCGCTGGCGACCCGCAGCTCGTTGCGGACCTTGTTGAAGTCGAACGCTTCGCGGACGAGGACCACATCGCCGGGATCGTCCTCGACGAGCAGCACCACGATCGGCTCTCCGGGGGTCACGCCACCATCGTGTCAGAGTGCTCGTCGGACGGGAGCGTGAACCAGAACCGGGCGCCACCCGTGTACGCGGTGTCGAGCCAGATCTCGCCGCCGTGGTACTCGACGATCTTGCGGCACATCGCGAGCCCGATGCCCGTGCCCTCGTAGCGGTCGCGGGCGTGCAGGCGCTGGAAGATCACGAACACCCGCTCGGCATACTCGGGCTCGATCCCGATCCCGTTATCGGTGCATTCAAACAGCCAGTCGTCCTCGCGCCGCGTCGCTGCGATCCGGATCTGCGGCGCCGACTCGTCGTGGAACTTGATCGCGTTGCCGATCAGATTCTGGAACACGATCCGCATCAGCGGCGCCTCGACCGAGAGGCTGGGCAGATCGTCGATCACGACCTCGGCCTGCGCCGCGGCGACGGCCTCGCCGAGATCCGTGAGCGCGGAGCCGGCCAGCGCGTTGAGGTCGACGAGCTCGTGCGGACGGTGGACGCGCCCGACGCGCGAGAAGGCGAGCAGATCGTTGATCAGCTGCTGCATTCGCCGAGCCCCGTCGACGGCGAACTCGATGTACTGATCGGCGCGTTCGTCGAGCTGGCCGCCGTAGCGGTCCTGGAGCATCTGGCAGAAGCTCGTGACCTTGCGCAGCGGCTCCTGGAGGTCGTGCGAAGCGACGTACGCGAACTGCTCGAGCTCGGCATTCGAGCGTTCGAGCTCGGCCGCGGTCGCGCCGAGCTGCGCCCGGGCCGCCTGCGACGCTTCGAGCTCGCGGACGAGGCGTTCACGCATCGCCTCGACGTCGCGCCCGAGCTGCGCGATCTCGCGCGGGCCCTCGACGAGCAACGCGTGCGAGAGCTCACCCTCGGCTACGACCTTCGACGACTCGGTCAGCTCCGCGAGCGGCTTGGTGACGGTCCGCCGGAGCGTCAGCGCGGTCGCGACCACGCTCGCGACGAGCGCCACCGCGATCGCGATCAACGTGATCACCGAAGTCCGCGCGGCGCTGTCGAGCTCGGACTTGACGTGCGACTGTCGCCGCGCGATGTCCAGCTGGAGGACCGCGAGCGACTTGCGGACGTCGTCAAACAGGTGCTTGCCGAGCTCGGCGTCGACGGTTGCGGTGGCGTGTGGGTGACCTGGCTTGACGTTCGCGATCGCGGGCAACGCGACCCGGCGTTGCCATCGGGTGACGCTCGTGACCACCCGCGCCAGCGCGCCCCGGGTGCCGACGACCGGCGATCGCAGGAGCCGGACCAGCGCCTGCTTCTCCTGCTCGCGGCCCAGGTGATAGGGCGCCAGAAAGCCCGGCATCGCGGCCAGCTCATAGCCGCGAACTCCCGTCTCCTGGTTTACGAGCCCGGTCTCGAGCGACTGTGCCTCGAGCGCTGCCGGCTGCACGCGGTCGACGAGTTCGTCGCGGACCGAGGATTGGTGCGAGAGCGCGATGATCCCGAGCACGAGCGCGACACCGACGACGACGAGCGGCAGCAGCGTCGCGAACCCGAGTACCTGCGCGACGCGCAGACGCGCGAGGCCGGTCGCGGGCCGTTCAGTCGCGGCCGGCACCGCGCTTGAGCGCGAGCAGCGCGACGTCGTCGTCGAGCGGGCCTCCGTTGAGCTCCTCGACGCGGTCGATCAGCCGCTCGGGATCGAACTCGCCGGGCGCCACCGCCTGATCGTCGCGCAGCACATCGACAAAGCCGTCGATCCCGAGGCGGTCCTGCTGACCGCTCACGTGGCCCTCGTAGATCCCGTCGGAGTAGAGCAGCAGCGTCCAGCGGTCGCCGATCTGGACCTCGCTCGAGACCAGCGGTGGCATCCCGTCGAGCCCGAGCGGGGGGCCGCCCGGCCGGTCGGTCAGCAGCCTCGGACGATCGCCGCCGAGCGCGATCGGCGCCGGATGACCGGCGAGCACGGTGATCGCACGGCCGCGCTCGAGATCGATGCTGAGGCTGGCGACGGTCGCGAAGATGTGGTCGCGGTGGCGCTCCTGGACGACGAGCCGGTCGAGCGTTTCGAGCAGCGCGAGCTGCGGCACGCCGGCCAGGATCAGCGTCCGCCACGCGATCCGCAGCTCGACCCCGAGCGCCGCCTCGTCGGGACCATGGCCACAGACATCGCCGATCACGACGTGCAGCGAGTTATCGCTTTGCACCGCGTCGAAGAAATCGCCGCCGAGAATCTGGCGCCGGTTGCCCGGGCGGTAGGCGCTCACGATCGAGATGTGCGGGTCGTCGACGAGTGGATGGGGGACAAGGCCTCGCTGCACGCGCGCGTTCTCGGCGCTTTGGACCCGGAGTACCGCCAGCTCGCGCTCGAAGCGCTCGGCGAGCTTGCGCTGCACCGAGTGACGGATCGCGCGCGCGAGGCTCGCGCCGCTGATCGTGCCCTTGATCAGGTAGTCCTGGGCCCCGGCGCCGAGTGCCTGGATTCCGCGGTGCTCGTCGGTGTCGCCGGTCAGGACGACGACCGGCATCTCGGGATCGGCCTCGCGCAGCCGGCGGACGGCCTCGATTCCGAGCGCGTCAGGGAGGCCCAGGTCGAGCAACACGCAATCGGCCCCGCCCAGCCTGCGCTCGGCCTCGCCGAGCTCGCTCGCACGGTCGATCTGCAGGACGGGCCAGGCCTCGACGAGCAGCTCGGAGACGATCATCGCGTCGCCGTCGTCGTCCTCGACCAGCAGTACGCGGCGCGGTTCGACGCTAGCGGCGGACTCGGCCATCCCACCCCCGGGTGCGTCTGGCGGATTTGACCCCCGCTGGTCGCATCGGACGGAGCAGCATATGCGATCGATTCCGCGCCACCGCCCCCCGCGTCGAGCGCAATCGTAAAACCGCAGCGCCGAGACCTGCTATCGGTGAGAGCGACGGGTGCGCTCGCGCTCCGAGCCGCGCCCCGCGACTGCGACAGCTATCAGACGGGAGAGCAGGAATGCAGACACGCAAGCTCGGATCGCTCGAGGTCTCGGCCCTCGGGCTCGGATGCATGGGGATGTCAGCCTTTTACGGCTCGTCGGACGAGGCCGAGGCCGAGGCGACGATTCGGCGCGCGCTCGAGTTGGGGATCAATTTCCTCGACACGGCGCAGCTCTATGGCCCGCTGACCAACGAGGAGCTCGTCGGCCGCGCGATCAAGGGCCACCGCGACGAGTACGTGATCGCGACCAAGTTCGCGCGGCGGATGGACAACGCCGCGCCGGGCGACATGTCGACGACCGGTCCGCTCGACGGCTCGGCCGATCACGTCCAGAGGTCGATCGAGGGCTCCCTCGAGCGCCTTGGCACCGACCACGTTGACCTCTTCTACCAGCATCGGGTCGATCCGAAGGTCGAGATCGAAGAAACCGTCGGCGCGATGGCCGAGCTCGTCAACCAGGGCAAGGTGCTCCACATCGGATTGAGCGAGGCCGCCCCCGAGACGATCCGGCGGGCCCACGCCGTCCATCCGATCACGGCGGTGCAGACCGAGTACTCGCTCTGGACGCGCGATCCCGAGGCCGAGGTGCTGCCGACCTGCCACGAGCTGGGGATCGGATTCGTGCCGTATTCACCGCTCGGCCGCGGCTTTCTGTCCGGGCGGTTCACCTCCCCGGACGAGCTCGACGAGAACGACTTCCGCCGCAACGGTCCGCGCTTCACCGGCGAGAACCTCGACGCGAACCTCAAGCTCGCCGCCAAGGTGGCCGAGATCGCGCAGGAGAAGGGCGTGACCCCGGCGCAGCTCGCACTCGCCTGGGTGCTCGCCCAGGGCGAGGATCTGGTCCCGATCCCCGGCACCAAGCGCCGCACCTACCTCGAGCAGAACGCCGGCGCGGTCGACGTCGAGCTGACCGACGAGGATCTCGGGCGGATCGAGGCCGAGGTGCCGCGCCCGGCGGGCGACCGCTACGACGAAGCCGGGATGGCCTCGGTCAACCTGTAGAGGCCGGGCAGCTCAGAGCTTGACGGCGAGCAGCCCGGCGGCGAGCAGCGCGAGAGCGAGCCACAGCGACGAGAGCGCACCCTCGAGCGGGGCCGCGATCGTCGCTTTGGTCACTTGCACCGTGCGGCCGTCGGCGAGCGTCTGCTCGCCGGTCACCGACGCGGTGCGCCGGCGCAGCTCGCGAACCGGGGTGCTCAGCCGTCGCTGGGCGGCGCTCAACAGGCAGCACGCGGCGGCGACGAGCACGCCCGCCGGGGTGATCGAAAGCGTCTGCGCGAAGTAACCGGTGAACGCCGGGAAGCCGCCCCACGCGAGCGCGAACCAGAGGTCGGTGTGAAAGCGTCCGCCCGCGAGCTCGAGGTTGTAGGCGGGCACGAGGAACGCGCCGACCAGCACGAGCGGAATCACGAGCGGCGAAACGATGAACGCGCCGGCCACACCGATCGCCACCGCGCCGGCGAGCCCGACCGTCGCCAGCCCGATCAGGGTCGCCCGCGAGAGCTTGGTCTGCAGCGGGTGGCCGTTGAGCTCGTCGAGCGCGTGCGCGCTCAGCCCGACTGCGAGCGCGAACGCACCGAGCGTCGCCACGAGCCGGTTCGCGTACACGGTGGGCGCCGCGGCGGCGCCGAGCGCGACGTAGCTCAGGTGCCAGACCGTGTACGGGGGGTGCAGCAGCGTCACGAGGTCTCGCCAGCCGCCGCTCGCGAGCGCGTAGAACGCCGGGCGTTCGAGCTCAGGAGGCCGGCTGGCCATTGCGCATACCTGACATCACGACGCCGGCGCCGAAGCTCATCCGCTCGATCGCCACGTCGGCGATCCCGGCCCGCGTCCACAGCCCGCCGAGGTTGGGCTCATCGGCGTACAGCTGCTCGATGTTCGGTCCCAGAAAGCGGCCGACCTCCTCCCACGCCGGGGACACGATGCGGCCCAACAGTGGCAGCGCGACGCGGGTGTGCACGCGCCATAGCGCGCGCAGCCGCGGCCGTAGCGGGACGCCGAATTCGACCATTCCGATGCGCCCGCCGGGCTTCACTACCCGCGCGAGCTCGCGCATCGTCGCCGGGCGGTCGTCGACGTATCGCAGCAGATACGTGAACGTCAGCGCGTCGAATTCCGCATCCTCGAACGGGAGTCGCTCGGCCTCGCCCTGGACGAGGGTGACGCGAGCGGCGAGCTCGGGGTGGCGATCCAGCCGGGCGCGCGCGGCGGCGAGCATCGGCCCACTCTGGTCGACCGCGACGATCTCGCACTGTGAATGGCGCGCGAGCGCTTCGGTGACGAGCCCGGTGCCGGTCGCGACATCGAGGATCCGCGCGCCCGGCTGCGGGTCGACGAGCCGGACGAGCTCGCGGCGCCAGCGGGGGTCCTGACCGAAGCTGAGCACGGCGCCCATTCGGTCATAGGAGCTTGGCAGCCCCTCAAACAGCGCCAGCGCGTGTCGCTTGCGGGAGGTCGGGAGCGCTATGTCGGCCTCCCTCTCCGCTCCGCGTGGGCCGCGCCACTCCTGCTGTGCGCTCTGCGCATCTCCCTCCTGCATCGGCTCGGCGCTCCGGCGGAGCCACCTGGATCGATCATATCCGTGCAGACGCCGCGGACGGGTCCGGACTTCCGCGCGGATCACGATCCTCTTCTCGCGCGGCGGCGGCTAAGACCGCGGCTCCCACAACCGCCACCGCAGGCCGGAGGCGCGCGCGACCGGGCGGTCGACCGCCGCGCGCAGCGACTCCTCGGTCCCGACCAGGATCAGCTGCCGCCGGGCGCGGGTCGCGGCCGTGTAGAGCAGCTCGCGGGTCAGGATCCGGGACCCGGGCTCGGGGAGCAGGACCGCGGCCGCCTCGAATTGCGACCCCTGGCTCTTGTGGATCGTCATCGCATAGACCGTCTCGATCGCGCCCAGCCGGGTCGGGCTGTAGTGCACGAGCTCGCCACCGCGTTCGAATGCCGCCACGACGCGACCGTCGGCGCGAACGATGACACCGGTGTCGCCGTTGTTGAGGCGCAGCTCGTAGTCGTTCTCGGTCACCAGCAGCGGCCGCCCGACGTACCAGCGCTCGTCGGCGGCAAAGCCGGCGATCGCATCCTGCAGCCAGCCCTCGAGACGCGCCGTCCAGCTCGCGACCCCGTACGGCCCGCGGCGGTGCGCGCACAGGATCCTGAAGCTGGTCAGCGCCTCGAGCGCGGCGGGGGCCTCGCCGGCGAGCGCGGCATGCACGACGGTGGTCGCCGAGGCCAGCGCCCCGTCGCGCACGGGCGCGAGCGCGGCCTCGTCGGCGACATCGGCCTCGATCCAACGGACGTCGTCCGGCGGGTCGGCGAGCAGCTCGACGACGGCGTCGGCGTCGCCGCGCCGGATCGCGACCGCGAGCTCGGCGATCCCGCCGCCGAAGCGGTGCACGCGCTCGAGCACGACGATTCCATCGCCGAACCCGTCCGGCGCGGCCCCGGGGGATTCGATCTGGCTGCCTGTCGCGCGCGACAGCCGCCGAGCCGCGCCGCCGCCGAGCTGCGGACGCTCGCTCGCGGGGCCGACGATGTCGCCGAGCACGGCGCCCGCCTCGATCGACGCCAGCTGGCCCGGGTCGCCGACCAGGACCAGTCGCGCGGTGCCGCGCAGGGCCTCGATCAGGCGCGCCATCAGCGACAGCGAGACCATCGAGGTCTCGTCGACGATCACGACGTCGTGGGGGAGCCGCTGGTTGCGGTCGTGGCGAAAGCGGCTGTTGCTGCCGGGCCGCCAGCCGAGCAGGCGGTGCATCGTCGTCGCCTCGAGGTCGAGCAGCGGGGCGCGGATCCGCTCGTCGACCTCGAGCCTGAGCGCCTCGGCGCCGACGGCCTCCTGCAGCCGCGCCGCCGCCTTGCCGGTCGGGGCCGCGAGCGCGATCAGCGGCAGGCCGTGTCCGCCGGCGAGCGACTGCTCGCAGAGCAGCGCGACGATCCGCGCGACGGTCGTCGTCTTGCCGGTGCCCGGGCCGCCGGCGACGACCGCGAACCGCTGCAGGACCGCCGACGCCGCCGCGAGGCTCTGGCGCCCGCCGGGATCGTCCGCGAACAGGCGCGCGACCCCATCCGCGAGGACCTCGAGCTCGACGCCCGCGGCCGGCGTCGCTCCCATCGTCACCAGCGCGTGGGCGACCTGTACCTCCTCGGTCCAGTAACGGTCGAGGTACAGCCACGAGCCCTCGAGCCGCAGCGGCCGCACGGTCGTGGCGTCGACAGCGTCCGTCGCGACGAGCGGCGAATCTGCGACCGCGGTGATCCACCTGTCGGGCTCCGGCCACGGCAGCGAGCCGAGGTCGACCGGCTCATCGGTGTCGACCGCCGCCGTCTCGCGGATTGAAGCGAGGTCCACGAGCACGTGCCCGATCCGCGGCGCACGAACCGCGAGCGCGACCGCGAGCAGGACCGCCGCGTCGCGCTCGCCGGCGATCGACCCAAGCTGGCGCGCGACGTGGACGTCGGCCGCCGACAGCACGCCGGCGAGGTTGAACTCGCGCAGCAGGCCCGCGGCGTGCTTGACGTATCGCGGCTCAAACGGGTCACCGTCGATCTGGGCGGTCGTGCTCATCGCTGCGCTCCGGCGGTGACGATCGTGGGTGCGGCGCTCATCGCTCCGCCTCCGCGGCGTCGAGCACGTCGCTCAGCGCCGCGATCAGCCCGGCCGGCGGGCGCCACCCGAACACGCCGCCCGGGCCGCCGTCGTGCACCGGCACGTCGGCGCCGGTCATCCCGCGCAGGAACAGGTACGCGACGCCGGCGAGGGGCGCGTCGGGGTCGCGTCCCGGGAGCCGCCAGCGCAGGTAGCGGTGCAGCGCGACCAGGTACAGCAGCGCCTGGAGCGCGTAGTGGTGGCGCTGCATCTCGGCGGCGAGCACGGCCGGGCGGTACTGCACGGCCGTCAGCGGACGATCGAGGTCCCCGAGCCAGTTGGTCTTGTAGTCGAGCACCGCAAAGCGCTCCCCCGGCAGCCGGACGACGAGGTCGAGGCTGCCGGTCAGATAGCCGCGGACGCTCTGGCGCAGGTCGGCGTCGGCGAGCCGGCGCGCGTATCCGGCGAGCGGATCGTCGTCGGGCAGGAATTCGCTCAGCACGGCCGCGATCCGCGACAGCTCGGCCGTCCCGTGCGGCCGGTCGCCGCCCGCCAGCGGCAGCTCGAAGCCGAGCTCGTCGAGCCGATCGGCGCGGGCGAAGTCGCGCAGGCGCAGGCCGTCGAGCACGGGGCCGAGCGGCGTCTCGATCGCGGCCGCGAGCCCGGCGATCACGGCCGCGGGTCGCCGATCTCGACCGCGCGCCGCGAGCGCACCTCGTCGATCCGGCCGCCGAGCTCGCCCTCGAGATCGGGGGCGGCGAAGTCGGTCGCCTCGAGCACTCGGTGCACGAACGTCCCGACCTCGCGCTCCGACCGGCATCGCGGCGAGCGGCAACGCAGCCGGTCGCATCGGTGCCGGCCGGCTCCGTCGGCGAGCGACCGGCGGTCTCGGCGGCCGGCGGCTCGTCGGCGATCAGCGGCTCCTCGGGCTCGCTCGTGACCCAGGCCTCGTGGGCCGCGGCGGTGATGTCGGTGTACGAGGTCCGCCGCCAGCGCAGATCGAGCGCGCGATCAAAGCTCGACGCGGCCAGCTCCGGCGGCGCGGCGAGCGGCTGCTGCCACGAGCCCGCCGGGTCGCGGCGGCTCGACTCGACGCTGATCGCACCCGGAGCGGCTTCGGCGAGCTTGCGCAGGCGCGCGAGCATCGCGGCGTCGGTCGGGGTCGAGGACCCGCTCGGCGGCGACGTCACCCCGCTCGTCGCGGGCGAACAGCAGCCGCGCCAGCGGAGAATTGCGGGTGTCCCACGAGCCGGCCCACCAGAGCACGACCTGGTGGCGGGCGCGGGTCAGCGCAACGTACGCGAGCCGCAGATCCTCGCCGCGCTGCTCGCTCGACGTGCTGCTCGCGGTGGCGCGCGAAGTCGGCGCCCTCGAGCGACACGTCGATCGTGCGCGCGTCGTCGGCCTGCGGGATCGTGAAAGAAGACCGGCGGCTGGGGCTTGTCCGGGATCCAGCCCGGCTCCCACAGGAACGGCAGGTAGACGATCGGGAACTCGAGCCCCTTGCTGCGGTGGATCGTCAGCACCTGGACCGCCTCGGCGTCGGACTCGAGCCGGCGGCTGCGCTCCTCGTCGCCGGTGTCCTGGTCGGCTTCGGCGATCCGGGTGCGCAGCCACGCGGTCAGCGCCGTCGCGCCGAGCTGCTCTCGGTCGAGGCGCGCGTGCAGCAGCTGGCCGATGTGGCGCAGGTCGGTCAGCTGGCGCTCGCCGTCTGACCTCGCGAGCATCCCGCGCCGGCAGCGCCTCGCGCGGCCGTGATCGTCTCGAGCAGCGACGCGACGCCCGCGCCGCGCAGGACCCGCGCCCAGTCGTGCAGCCGGCGGTGGACCTCCTCCCAGGCCCAGCCGTCGTCGTCGTCGGCGGCCGCGAGCTGCTCGGCCGACCAGCCGAGGAACGGCGTCAGCGCGGCGGCATGGGCGCGGGTCATCGACGCCGGGCGCTCGAGCGCCTCGAGCAGCGCCAGCCAGTCGCGCGCCGGTTCGGTCGCGAACACGCTGCCGGCGCCGTTGATCACCGCCGGCACGCCGGCGTCGCCGAGCGCGTCGCGGACCAGCGCCGCCTGGCGATTGGTGCGGACGAGCACCGCCAGATGGTCGGGCCGGACCTCGGTCGTGCGATTGGCGCCGTGCTCGGCCACGCAGGCGCGCGAGTGCAGCAGCGCGACGACGTCGGCGGCGAGGTCGGCGACGATGTGCTCGCGGCGCTCGGCTTGCGCGCGAAGCCGTCCTGCGGTCAGCGAGATCGCCGGGTCCTCGCGCAGCGCGACGCGGATCCGCATCGGCGCGCTGACCGGCGCCCCGGTCAGGCGCGAGCGCCTGTGGGCCTCGGCGGCGCGGACCTGGCGGTAGGCGATCCCCTCGTGGCCGAACTTGACGCCGGACAGCAGCGCGTCATGGGCGTCGATCAGCCCCTGATCGCTGCGCCAGTTGATCGGCAGCGTCGCCGCGGCTCCGGCCGCGTCGGCGGCGTCGAGGTAGGCGTACACGTCGGCGCCGCGGAACGCGTAGATCGCCTGCTTGGGGTCGGCGATCAGCACCAGCGTGACGCCGGTGTCGGCGAACGCGAGGCGCATGATCTCCCACTGCGCCGGGTCGGTGTCCTGGAACTCGTCGACGAGCACGACCTCGTAGCGCGCGCCGCAGTTGCTGGGCCGCGGCGGCCCCGCCGGAACCGGCGAGCGTCGACTGCAGGCGCATCACGAGGTCGTCGTAGGTCATCACCGCCAGCGCGCGCTTGCGGCTCTCGAATTCCCGCGCGCGCGGCGTTCGCGAGCCGCCCACGCATCTGCGCCGTCTCCGATTCGCCGGCGACGATCGTCGCGGCTGGGTTGTCGATCGCCGCGCGCGCGATCGCGGCCGCCTCGGCGCGCCCGAACGCCGGCGGCGCCGCTGTCGCGGCTGAACCGGCGCACGTAGAGGTCGTCGACGACCTCGGAGGCGAGGTCCGAGAGGTCCTCGACGAACGTCACGTCGGGCTCGAGGTCGCCGGCGATCCCGAGCCCGCCGAGCATCTCCTGACAGAAGCCGTGCGTGGTGGCGATCGTCGCCGCGTCGAAGCTCGCGACCGCGAGCGCGAGCCGGTCGCGGCGCTCGGCCACGTGCTCGGGTGGCCCCTCGGCGAGCAGCGCGAGCAGGTCGTCCTCTTCGCCAAGCACCCCGTCGAGCGCGCGGGTCAGCCCGCGCTCGACGCTCGACCAGCCGCTCGCGCACGCGCTCGCGCAGCTCGCCGGTCGCGATCCGCGTGAACGTGACGAGCAGCAGCCGCTCGAGCGGGATCCCGCTCGGCCACGTAGCGCGCGGCCAGCGACGCGATCGTGTACGTCTTGCCGGTGCCGGCGCTCGCCTCGAGCACGGTCACCCCGCTCGGGCAGCGGCCCGCAGACGTCGAATTCGGCCGGCTGGAGCTCCGCCGGTCGGTCACCGCGCGCTCACCTCCTCGCGCGCGAGCAGGCCGTCCCACAGCCGGCGCGCCAGCCGGCCGAAGCGCGAGCGCTCGGCCGACGCCCAGCCGTCGCCTGCCTCGTCCGATCGCGGCGCGATCTCGAGCAGCTCGGCGAAGCGTCCAGACGCCGCCGAGCACGAGCTGGTGCTCGAGCTCGGCGTCCTCGCGCTCGAAACCGCCAGTCGCTCGTGCCACTCCTGCTCGCGCCGCCTCGCACCGGGTCCGAGCCCGGCCGCGGCCGCCGCGGCATACGCGGCCGACGTCGCGCAGAAGATCGGCAGCGGCTCGCGCATGCCGCGGTCGTAGAGGTCGATCAGTGTCGCCAGCTGCGCGATCGCGATCGCCTCGGCGCGTCGCTGCGGGTCGCTCGGCCAGCGGCCGCGACGACGGCCACGCGCACGTCGTCGCCGCCGCCGGCGCGGCCGACGGTCGCCGCCGAGAGCTCGCGCTCGGGGTGGGTCGCGGCGACCGCGAGCAGCCGCACCCAGGCGGCCAGCCGGTGCTTGGCCGACACGCGCGAGTAGGTCGTGCCAGCAGCACGTCGCCGCTGATGCCCGACACCGTGCCGTTGAGCAGCCGGCCGTCCGCGAGCGCGACGCGGACGTCGAGCGGGTCGCCGCCGCGCGCGTCCGCGACGAGCTCGCCCGCCTGCGCCGCGATCGCGCTCGCGATCGGGTACGACCGCGTCGATCACCGGCTTGCCGAGCACCTCGGGCGGCAGCATGCCGCGCGCGATCTCGGCCTTGATCGCGGCGTCCGCCGTCGACGCCGGCGCAGCAGCGCCTCGAGCAGCCGCTGGCCGACGCCCCAGCGCTCGAGCCCGTCGAGCTCGACCGGCAGCGCGTCCTCGATCTCGTCGACGCCGCCGCGGAGGCTGATCCCGAGCCGCTGGCGCAGGAACGCGCGCACCGGGTGCTCGACGAACCGCGACCAGGTCGTCGAGCTCGATCACGCGCCCGGCGCGCGGCGGCAGCGGCGTCGGCAGAAACGGTCGCCGGCGTCGCGCGCGGGCCGATCAGCGCCCGCGCGCCGTCGAGCGTGACCGGGTCAAAGCTCCAGGTCCGGCCGCGCACGAGCGCGCCGCGCGTCGAAGTTGCGCGGATCGAACGGCTGCAGCGGGTGGCGGACGACGCACCTGCGTCGCGCGCGGGACCGTCCTCGCAGCGCGACGGTCGCGTCGATCGTGTCGAGCAGCTCGCCGACCGGCACCGCCGGCGGGCGCGGCGTGTTGGTGCGCTCGTCGTTGCCGGTGTAGGTGATGATCAGCCGCTCGGTCGCGGCCAGCAGCGCGTCGAGCAGCAGCTGGCGGTCCTCGCTGCGCGGGTCGCGCTCGCCGATCTGCGGGTCGTCGAGCATCAGGTCGTCGCCGTCGCGCGGCGCCTTGCGCGGGAACGCGCCGTCGTCGAGTCCGAGCAGGCAGACGACGCGGTGGGGGACCGACCGCATCGGCATCAGCGTGCAGACGGTCAGATGCCCGGTGCGGAAGTTGGCCCGCGTCGGCCGGCCCTGCAGGCGCTCGAAGAGGTAGCGCGCGGATCTCGGCAGGCGCGAGCTCGGCGCCGTGCGCTCGGCCGCGGCCGTGCCGCCCTCGGCCTCGGCGACGATCTCGTCGAGCACCCGCTGCAGCTCGGCGCGCTGCCAGCCGTCGCGCGGCGCGGTCGCGGTCAGCGCGTCGGCCGCGGCGCCGATCGCGCCGGCCCACTCGGCGAGCGGCTTGCTCTCGCCGAGCGCGTCGATCGCGTCGCGTCAGGCGCGCGATCAGCTCGGCGAAGCGGCCCGCGAGATCGATCGAGCGGCTGTCGACATCGTCGAGCGGCAGCACGCCGTCGAACAGCCGCTGGCCGTCCTCGGTCATCGTCACGCCGAGCAGCAGGCGGTCGCAGGCCCGCCTGCCAGGTGCCGCTGCGCGACGCTCTCGAGCTTGAACCGCGCGCGGTGCGGCGCGTCGAGGCCCCAGCGGATCCCGGCCTGCGAGATCCAGTCCTGCAGCCGCGTGAGGTCATCGTCGTCGAAGCCGAAGCGCCGGCGGACCGGCGCCGCGGTCGGCGAGGTCGAGCACCTGCGAGGCGGTCAGCCGCTGCTGGGCGAGCTCGAGCAGCTCCGAGACGACGCCGAGCACCGGGTTGGTCTGGCGCAGCGAGCGGTCGGCGAGCCGGACCCGCAGGTCGATCGCGTGCGGCCGGTCGCCGGCGGTCCGCCGTCATCGGCGTCGTCGCCGTCGTCCGGCGTGCCGCCTCGCCGGCGCCGAACGTGGCCTGGATCAGCGGCGCGAACGTCTCGATGTCCGGGCACATGACGATCACGTCGCGCGGCTCGAGGCGTCTCGTCCTCGGCGAGCGCGTGCAGGATCGCGTCGCGGATCACCTCGACCTGGCGCGCGCGGCCGTGGCAGGAGTGGATCTCGATCGACTGCGGTCGTCGGGGTCGAGCAGCGGGCGTCGATCGCGCTTGCCCGGCAGCGGCGCGCCCGGCGCCGCGTCGGTCGGCGCGGATGTCGTCCTGGATCCGGCCGAGCAGCGTGGCCGGCGGCCGGTGAGCGCGCCGTGACGCGTGTCGGTGCTCGACGCCTCCGCGCCGTCCGCCGCGAGCACGAGCTGCATCTCGCGCGAGTCACGTCCCCAGGAGGCCAGCAGCCGGTTGGCGGCGAGCCCGGCGGTCGGATCGTCGGCGCGGCGGATCACGGCTCGCGTCGGCGCCGGCCGGCCGGCGACCTTGTCCCACAGCGACGGCGACGGGTGCAGCAGGAACAGGTGCACGTCGCGCTGCGCGCGCCAGCGCGCGCAGCACCTGCAGCTGGCCGGCGGGCAGCCGCGTCAGCCCGAACAGCGAGAAGCGATCCGGCAGCTCGACCAGCGCGCGGTCCTCGCGCAGCCGCTCGCACGCCCTGCGCGCGGCGCTCGGCCGGGCCCGGCATGCCGATCCGGGCGCGCAGCCGGCGCCAGAGCTCCGCCTGCCAGACGGCTGCTCGGGGAGTGGCGTCTCCGACCGCGTCGGGATCGCGGCCGGCTGCCCACGCGTCGAGCATCTCGGGGCGGTGCAGCGCGTAGCGGTCAAACAGGCGTGCGAGGTGGCGGACGACGCTCAGCCGTCGGGCGTGGCGGACCGGGTCGTCGCGCCGCGGTCCCGCGACCGAGGTACGTGGCGAGGCTCTCCAGCCACGGCTCGTCGATGCGATTGCTCGACGACGTCGAGCAGCGGCCACGTCGGCGCGCTCGGGCAGCCACGGGTCCTGGAGCGGGTCGATCCCCGATGCGCGCGCGACCGCGTCGGCGATCAGGCCGGTGGGGAACGGGAACTGGACGTCCGGCGCAGATCCCGTCGGCGCGCCCGCCGCGAGGCGCCGAGCACGGTCGACATCCGCTGCGTCAGCCAGCGCTCCATGCCGCGCGTCGGGACCGCGACGACCTCGGCGGCGAACGGGTCCTCGAGCGGCTCGGCGCACAGCGCGGCGAGTGCATCGGCGAGGCCGTCGGCGCGCTCGGCTCGGTGGATATGCAGCATCGGGAGGCGATTTTCTCAGCTTGCGAGGTCGCCCCGTCCGGGCGCCCGGTTGCGCGCCTGAGTCGTTCGTCTGAGTCACCAGCGTTCAGGAGTTCGCCCCCAACCGTGCGCCCCGAGTGCACGCCGGTCCGAATTCTTTCCTTCGCCGCTCTTGAAATTATCTACTGCACCAGTTACTCTGGCGATGCCTCAAGGAGTGTCAACTTCGATGATCTTCTCGACCTACATCAACGCCAACCTCGCGACCGACGCAATTCCGTCGGCGTGCGCGTCGATGTTTTGGCTCGGCTCGGATCGCCAGGTCGGCAAGGAGTTTGCCCTCGTTAGGAGCTAAGCGCGCTGGAGCGCGCGGCGCATACACCCTACGCGAGGGCGACCCGAACGGGTCGCCTTTTTTTGTGCCCAAAGCTTGAAGCAGAGGTGATGTCGATGGTCAGTTTCAACCGATAGCCAGCCCCACAAGAAGTACATCCCGTTACCCGCAAGCGTGACACCTGGTGTCACACGCAGGGCTGCGCGGGTCAGTAAAGCAGTGACAAAAATCGACCCAGTCCTTTGGGAGGACACACCATGCACATAGCGCGTGATCATCTAGCGCGAGAGACGGCCCTCAGACAGGTTCCCCGCGAGAGCCGTGCCGGTCCGTCTCAACGGCCGCCCGGGCACGGTCGTGAGCGAGTCGTCCGGCGCCGGCCGGCCCGCGAGCGGATCGCCGGCGCGCGTGCCTATCGCGACGCAGTCCTCGCGACCTGGTACGTGTTCGGCACCCGCGAGGACCGCTGACCACTTGGGTCAAGGGAGGCCGACAGGGGCTCCCTTGACCCGCTCGGGGGACGCGAGGCCTACCAGGGGTTGCGTTCACCCGCTCGGGTGCGGCGAGGCGACTACCGGCCTCGCGCATCCGCCCGGTGCGGAGAGCTCGTCGGGGGCTTTCCGGACCCCGGGGTGGAGGGAGCATGTGAGGGCTCCCTCCACCCACACCGGCGAGGGCCACAGGGCTCCGGCGTCCGTGACCCGGGCGTCGGTGACCGGCCCGTGTGGCCGCAGTTATCGAATGTGAGCTTGCGGTTACGCCAGCGCGCGACCGTTCCGAATGCACAAGCGGGCGCGTCCGGACACCTCCGGCCTGTCGGCTTCGCCGGAGCGGCGGAGTTGCCCACGCACGCGCCCATTCCACCTCACAAGGAGGTTCAACATGAAGGGCGCGAATCTCGGGACACGCGACCCTGGCGTTCGGCGCACGTTCAAGCCGGGACGCTTAGGGGCGATCGCGCCGCTCGCGGCGGTGCTGGTGCTGGCAATCGGTGTCGGCGCAGCGATGGGCCTGACGTCCGCCAGCACCCCGGTTGTCCACGGCTGCTACCTCAAGTCGTCGGGCCGGCTGAGGATCGTCAGCGGTCCGCGATGCCACAAGGGCGAGAAGTCGCTGAGTTGGGACCAGCGGGGGCCACAGGGACTCCAGGGGCCCCAGGGACTCCAAGGATCGCAGGGACCTCAGGGGTCCCGCGGGCCGCAGGGCAACCCAGGGCCAATCGGTCCGCAGGGCAACACCGGTCAGCCGGGACCCAAGGGCGACGCCGGTGCACAGGGACCGCCCGGAACGCCGGGCTCACAGATCACGCTCACGGGCTCGGAGTCAGAGGAATCGCTCGTCTGCGGCGACGGGACCTGTCAACAGATAGGAAGCGAAGTCGCGGAATGCCCATCGGGCGCGGTGCCGGTCTCAGGCGGATTCTTCGAGGACTCGAATCTCTCGGCGTTCGTCGACGCGGTGCTGTTCACATCCCCGGTGATGGAAAGCGACGGCACGCTCGGTTGGGGCGTGGTCATTGCTGACGTCGACGCCGCGAACGACGGTGGCTTTTTCGCGACCGCGAACTGCGCTTCAGAGAGCAGCGCAAGTGCGATCGCGCAGGCTAGGCGCGCCGCGGTGCCGCTGAGTCGCTTCAAGGCGATCGCAGCGCGCTCACTGCACGCCGGATCGGGCTGATCTCGGCCCTGGCTCCAGGGGCCAGGCCGAACCTGCCGGGCGGTGTCGGAAGCCGCGACACCGCCCGGCGGCCACACCGAGTGGTTGCCGAGAAACTCGAATCGGGGTATCAATAGCCCGTGGCTCCCTGGGATGACGACGACTGGGTCGGGACCCCGCCCGAGGGCAGATACTCGCGCGATCGGGCCAAACCGGAGTACTGGCAGCGGCCGTGGCCGCTTGCCGGCGCCGGGTTGGTGATCGTGGTGATTATCCTTGTGGTCGTTCTGATCGTCCGCTGAGCCGGCTCCAGCGGTCAGCCAAGAATCGACGTCGGCGCCCGTCAGGGCCCGACGCAACCGACTGATGCCAATCGCTCCCGACCTTTCAGGCCGCGCCCTGGACGACCGCTACGAACTCCACGCCGTGATCGGCGAGGGGGCGTTCGGGCGCGTGTACAGCGGCTGGGATCGCCGGCTGGAGCGGACGGTCGCGATCAAGATGATCAAGCCGTGGTGGGCCGAGGATCCCGATTGGGCACCCAATTTCGAGCGCGAGGCGCGGCTGCTCGCGCGCATCAGTCACCCGGGCATCGTCCAGATCTTCGACGTCGGCAAGGCCGACGAGGGCCTCTTCTACGTCTCCGAGCTCGTCGACGGTGAGAGCCTCGCCGCCAGGCTCAAGCGCGGCCCGATCGCTCCGTGGGAGGCGGCGGGGATCGCCGAGCAGCTGTGCAAGGCACTCGCGCAGGCCCACGCCGAGCGCGTGATCCACCGTGACGTCAAGCCCGCCAACATCCTGATCTCGTCCGAGGGGCGGGTGAAGGTAGGCGACTTCGGCGTCGCCCGGCTCGCTGAGGGCAGCACCGACGGCGCGAGCGCCACGATCGTCGGTACGCCCCGCTACATGGCCCCCGAGCAGGCGCGCGGCCGCCGCGCGACGCCCGCGACCGACATCTACAGCGTCGGGGTCGTCCTGTACGAGATGCTCGCGGGCCAGCCGCCGTTCGCCGAGCACAGCGCCGTCGAGCTCGCGCTCCGCCATCTCCACGATCGTCCGCCGAAGCTCCCGTCGCGCACCCCCTCCAAGCTCGACGAGATCGTCGCCCGGGCGCTGGCCAAGGAGCCCGGCAAGCGCTACGCGGACGGCGCCGCGATGGCGAACGCGCTCGCCCGCGCGCTCGCATCCCAGTCCGGCAGCCGCCGCGCCGGTGCCCTGCGCGGGCGCGCGAGCGCGGCGCGGCGCCGCTCGGTCGGCGAGCAGCCGCCGGCGCTCGTGACGACCGGCGGGCCGACGACCTCGAAGCTCGACGATGCCCCGCCCCGGGGCGTGCCCGCCTCCGGTCCGGCCGCGGCACGCCCGCCCGGCTCGCCCCCGCCGCGCCGCCCGCCCGGCGCGCGTCCGCGCGGCTCGGACGGTCGCGACGAGCCGACCCGCCGCGCCCCCAAGCTCAACCCGCGTCGGAACCTCAACCCGGCCGCGCGCCGGCGCAGCATCGCCGCGCTCACCGGCGCCTTCCTGCTGCTCGGCGCGATGATCACCGCGGCGCTCGTGATCGGATCGACCGCGCACGTGAAGGTTCCGAGGCTCGTCGGAATGACCCGCGCGCGGGCACAGGCGAGGGCGAGCCGGCTCGGGTTGCAGGCCGATTTCAAGTCGCGTTACAACGGCGCCCCGAAGGGTCAGACGATCGCCCAACGTCCGCGCCCGAAGGTGAGCGTGACCGAGAGCTCGACCGTTCGCGTGTGGCTGAGCGCCGGCCCACCGCCGGTCAAAGTCCCCGAGCTCGCCGGCGAACAGCTCAGCGACGCGCAGGCGCAGCTGGCACAGATCGGGCTCAAGGCCCGCGCGACCGTGATCGCGGCTCCCGGCGTCCCGGCCGGCGAGATCACGAGCCAGTCTCCGGCGCCGGGAAGAAAGCTGGCGCCGCCCGGGCGGGTGTCGGTCTATGTGGCCGAGGTTCCGCAGTGGCGTCCGATCACGTCGCTGACCGGCAGCGGCCATTCGACCAGCGCCCAGTTCCGCGTCCGCGGCACGCGCTGGCGGATCGTCTACACGATGGGATTTCAGGGAACCTGCACGTTCATCTTCTTCTGCTCGGGTCCGCAGGCCGAGGTCGACAACGTCCGCAGCGGTTCGACCGTCGACTCGTTCGGCCTCAATGACGGGGGCCGGCAGACGCGCACCTTCGACGCCGGCGCCGGCGTCTACGACCTGACGGTCTCGCCCGGCGATGACACGGCGCGCTGGCAGGTCTGGGTCGAGGACTACTACTGATAAGGGCGCTCGTCGAGCGCGGCCGCTCAGCTCTCGAGCTCGTCGAGCACGAGGTCGAGCGTCTTCTCGACGCCGCCGCGGAGCACGCGCGCCTTGACCGCGCGCCCGATCCGCTCGTGCACCATCAGTCGCTGGAGCGCAGTCGCGTCGTCGACGGGCTCGCCATCGAGCTCGACGAGGACGTCGTCGCGCCTCATCCCGCCGCGCTCGGCGGGGCTTTCGGGGAGCACCTGGAGGAGTGCAACCCCTCCACGCTGACCGAGCCGCTCGGCCGCCGAAGGCGGTAGCTGGCGCGGGGCGACGGCGGCGCCGAGGTGGGCGCGCCGGACGCGCCCGTCGCGAATCAGCGTCGAGACGATCGCGCGCGTGGCGTCGTTGATCGGGACGGCGAGCCCGAGCCCGATCCCGGCCACGGCCGTGTTGATGCCGACGACGCGCGCCGTGCCGTCGGCGAGCACGCCGCCCGAGTTGCCCGGGTTCAGCGCCGCATCGGTCTGGATCACGTTCTCGACGATCCGTCGCGGGCCGCCACGGGCGCCGACCGGCAGCGAGCGCCCGAGTCCGCTCACGACTCCCGCCGTGACCGAGCTCGCGAACCCCTGCGGGTTGCCGATCGCGACCACGAGCTGGCCGACGCGCAGGGCGTCGGCGTCGCCGAGCGGGGCCGACGCGAAGTCGCCCGCATCCGCGCGCAGCACGGCGAGATCCGACAGCGGGTCAGCGCCGATCACCGAGACATTCGTCTCGCGGCCGTCACTGAAGCTCGCGACGCCCCGTCGCGATCCCTCGACCACATGCGCGGAGGTGATCAGAAAGCCGTCCGGGGAGATCACGACGCCGCTGCCCGCGCCGCGGGCCGGGCCGCGCCGGGTGCGTCGCGTCACCTGGAGGTTGGCGACGCTCTCGCTGAGCGCGTCGGCGACGGCGATCACGGTCCGCGAGTACGCGTCGAGTGCCGTCTCGGTGTCGATCGCCGCCCGCTCCAGCCCCGAAATGGTTCCGTTCTTGCTCGGCATGCAATAATTGTACACAAACGTTTCGACTCAAGCATTTGGAGCGAAGTATGTCTACGGATTTGAACTACGGCCAACTGGCCGACACAACGATCAGCGTCGCCGCCCACCTCGAGGGCGAGCTCGAGGAGGCGCTCGCCGAGCACGGGCTCACGCGCCCGAGCTTCCTCGTACTCGACGCGCTCGACCGCGCTGACGGGCAGACGCTCAACCAGCGTGAGCTCGTCACCCGCGTGCGCCGCACCTCGGGAACCGTCTCGGTTCGCCTCGGGCGCCTCGAGCACGCGCGGATGATCGAGCGCGAGCCCGATCCCGAAAATCGCCGCAGCGTCACGGTCAAGCTGACCGACCGGGGCCGCGCGCTCGTGCAGTCGGCGCGGCCTGCCTACGCCGAGCGGGCGCAGCGCCTCGTCGAGGGGCTGCCCGATGGCGCGGCGCCGGCGCTCGCCGAGCAGCTCGGAGCCTGGCTCGGGTTCTTCGAGCCCGATGAGCGGGTCGCCCCGCGACTCGGCGTCGCGGTCGCCACGGCGGCGGTCGCAAAGCGGATGCGGCGCGCAGTCGGCCTGTCCGACGAGCACGGGGTGCTCGTGTTGCGCGTCGGTCGCGACAGCGCTGCCCTGGCGGCGGGCGTGGCACGCGGTGACCTGATCACGGAAGCTGGATCGACGCCGGTCCGGTCGGTGGGCGACCTCGAGCGCGCGGTCCGCGCAGCCGACGGCTCGCTCGAGCTCAAGGTGCTGCGCGGCGCGGAGCCGCACGCGCTCGACGTCACGCTCGCGGGCTGACGCCTCGGCCCAGTACAGCGGGCGACTCCCGCGCCAGTACTGCGGGCTAGTGCAGGAGCACGCGTGTCGCGACGATCAGGAGTCCGAGAAACGCCCCGACCACGGTCTGCCGAATCATCTCGCGCCCCGTCAGCTGGGCTCGAAGGCCGATCACAACCTCGGTCGCGATCACGATCGCGGCCGAGGCCCAGCTCGCCGCGGCGACCGCGAGCGTCAGCGACGCGCCTGCGACCCAGCAGATCAGCAAGACCGTGAACGGGACGGCTGCACCGATCAGAACCGTCAGCTCGCGTGCCGCGTTGGAGAGCAGCCCCGCGTACGTGAACGGTTCGTGCTCCTGCATCCGCTCGGCGGCGAACTCCGAGTAGGAGTGCGCGATCCAGTACAGGATCATCATGATCCCCACCGCGCCCACGGTCTTCGGATAGGTCTCGGTCCGCGCGCTCTCGGCCGCGAGCAGCGCCGCGACCGAGATCGTCCCGTAGAGCAGCCCCGCGAGGCTCGTCGGCATCGGCCTATTCTGTTCGCGCGCTCGGACGAGCCTCGCACTGTCGGGGCGCCCGGCGGGTGCACCGGCCGGGCGTTGCGCTCGACCGCCGCCGACCCGGTTCTAGACCGCCGACGATCCGCGCCCGGCCGGCGCCAAGCGCCGACGGAGCAGCTCGAGATCGTCGTCGCTGAGCCCGTTCGCCGAGAGCCACGCGCGCGAGCCGCCGTGGTGCGTGTCGACCAGCTCGAGCACGCGCTCCATCGTCTCGGCCACCGGAGCGTGGCGGCGCGGGTCATCGCCCGTGAGCTCCCTGCGGTAGGTCGGCGAGCTCACGAGCCGCGCGATGACCGCGTCGATCCGGTCACCGGTCGCGAGGTAGTCACCGACGATCACCGCCGGGCTGATTCCCGCCGCATCGAGTGCGAGGCCGACGACCACGCCGGTTCGGTCCTTGCCCGCGGCGCAGTGGACGAGGACCGCGCCGTCGGACCTCGCGATCGCGCGGATCGCGCCGACGATCGAATCCGGCCGGTGGCGCATATAGCTCATGTAGGCCCTGACGACCGGCGGCTCGTCGGGCCACGCGTCAGCCGGGGGCGGCCAGTACGGCACGACCGTCGCGGCGTCGAGGTCGGTGTTCCCCGAGTCCGGAAACAGCGACCGGTGCTCGACGCGCACCGCCGGCTCGCTTGTGATCGGCCCCGGCCCCTCGCTCGCCACCTCGTACGGCGTTCGCAGGTCGAGCACCAGCTCGAGCCCGTGCTCGACGACGAGGACGCGCACATCGCGCTCGCTGAGCCCCTGGAGGTTGTCCGAGCGCAGCAGTACGCCGGCCACGACGACGCGGGCATTCACTGCACCGTCGAGCGCGATCCAGCGGGCATCCAGTTCGTCGACGGCCACGCGTTCCATCTTGACAGGCGCCAGGCGTCGACCCGCGGTCCTTACGCGATCAGCTCGAGTGAGACGTCCCAGAGCCGTCCGGCGTTGGATTCGTCGAGCGCGTAGAAGGCCACGCCGCCGAGGCCGGCCTCGCCGTTGCGGCGGATCGTCGGCGCCTGGTTGCAGTCCTCGAAGTAGCGTCCGCCGATCCCCTCGAGCTGTGGCGAGGTGGCCAGTAGGACCGAGGTCGCGGCACCCTGCTCGGGCGTCTTCAGCGCGGCTCCGGCGTCGCGGAAGCGCTCGAGCGCGCGCTCGATGTACTCGGCGCCGCCGACATGGCGCTGCAGCCGGGTCGCGATCCCGCCTGGGTGCACCGCGTTCGCCGTGATCCCGTCCCCGGCCCAACGCCGGGTCGCCTCGACCGCGAACAGGACGTTGGCGGTCTTGGACTGTCCGTAGGCGCCGAACGGGTCATACGAGCGAAAGCGATAGTGCAGATCGTCGAACACGACCGGCGACCGCAGGTGGCCGCTCGAGCTGACCGAGACAACGCGGGCATGACCCGCTGCCGCGAGGGCGTCGCGCAGGCCAATCGCAAGCGCGAAGTGGCCGAGATGGTTGGTCGCGAACTGCATCTCGTAGCCACGATCGGTGAGCGTCAGCTCTTGGATCGCCATCACGCCGTCAATCACCTCCGCCGCGGTGCAGTCAAAGTCAAACGGCGTCGCGATCAGGGCGTTGCCACGGTGCGCGGTCACGTGCCTGGTTATCCGATTCGGCCGAGCTGACCGCCGTCCACGGGCAGCACCGCCGCCGTGATGAACCGGGCCTCGTCGGAGTGCAGGAAGACACTCGCCCACGCGACATCCCAGGCCGTGCCCATCTTGCCTTTGAGCGGGACGAGGGCGTCGCGCTGGGCGCGGATCTCCTCGCGTGGGGTCTGCAGCCTCGCCGCCCAGGCGTCGATCGCCATCGGCGTGTCCAGGAGCCCGGGCATGATCGTGTTCACGCGGACTCCGTGGCGGGCGTTCTCCATCGCCAGCGAGTGGCCGAGCGCGTTGATCGCGGCCTTCGAGATCTTGTACGCCGTCAGCGGCACCGAGGCCGCCAGCGCCGCGATCGACGAGATGTTGACGACCGACCCCGCGCCCTGCTCGCGCATCACCGGGACCACGGCCTGGCACGACAGCAGGCAGCCCTTGAGGTTCACGTCGATGATCCGGTCAAAACCCGCTTCGGTCAGCTTCAGGGGAGCGGCGTCGTCGGTACCGACGCCGACGTTGTTGTGCAGAAAGTCGATCCTGCCCCACGCCTCGACGCACGTCGCGGCGATCGACTTGCAGTCCGCCGCGCTGGTCCAGTCGGCGGCCACGCATTCGGCGTTGCCCCCGTCGTCGGCGATCATCCTCGCGGTCTCGCGGGCCGCGTCGAGATCGCGGTCGGCGAGCAGCAGCCTGGCTCCCTCCCGCGCGAAGGCGATCGACGCCGCGCGGCCGTTGCCGATCGTCTCGCCGGGTGACTGACCCGCCCCGACGACGATTCCGACCTTCCCGTCGAGCCTCATCCGCCAGCCCGCTCGTTGCTCGCGCCCCCGGCGATCGAGCTCGGCGTCCGATCGGCGAGCAATGGATGGTCCTCGAGCTCGACTCGGGTCGACTCGAGAAACCGGCTGACCATGTTGTAGTAGCTGACGAGCAGGATCAGCTCGCTGGCCTCGCGCGGGCCATAGCGGTCGACGATCCGCTCGAGCGCCTCGTCCGACAGGCGCACGTCGCGGCTGACCTCGTCGGCGACGCGACAGATCAGGTTGCCCTCCTCGTCGAGGCTCGAGACCGGTTCCTCGGTGGCGATCGCCTCGATCTCGGCATCGGTCAGACCGACGTTGCGCCCGAGTTGCTCGTGCTGCATCCATTCGTAACGGGCGTCGGTCGCGTGCGCGACTCGGAGCACGGCGAGCTCACGCCGCCGGGCGTCGAGCGGCCCGTTCAGCACCGCGGCGCCCAGCCCCAGAAACGGCCGCACCGCGCGGCGTGCGCCCGCCACCATCCGGAACACGTTCAGCGGCGGAAGATTGCCGAGCAGCTCGCGCTGCCTGGGGTCGAGCTCGTCGTCGGTTGGTAGCGGGATCTTGGGCGGCACCCCGAGTCCTCCTCGCGTTCGGTGGACCGCCAGCCTATAGCGATCACGGGTTCGGCCCCGGCGTCTGACGAGTTTGGCTCGCGCGCCGAACTCATCGGATACCGTGCCGCCCGTGCGCACGATCGCAAAGCTCGCCGGACCGTTCTTCGTCGGGGCCGGAGTGATGCATTTCGTGATCCCGAGGGCATACCGCCGGATCGTGCCGCCGTACGTGCCGGCGCCAACCGCGGTCGTCTACGTCAGCGGCGTCGCCGAGATCGTCGGCGGTGTCGGGCTGATGCGCCCCGAGCAGAGGCGAGTCGCCGGCTGGTGGCTGATCGCGACGCTGCTCGCCGTGTTCCCGGCCAACGTCCACATGGCGCTGCACCCCGATCAGTTCCCGAAGGTGCCCGGCGGCGCGACCGCGCTGTACGCGCGGCTGCCGGTCCAGGGGGTATTCATCGCGTGGGTGCTGAGCGCGATGCGCACGACGTGACCGGCGGCGGTTCGCTCGCTCAGACGCGCGCACAGGGCGAGACAGGTCCTTCGTAGGGTGAGCTACGTGGAGCACCAGTTCGACGAGCTCGCGCCCCGTAATCCCGAGGGGCGCGCTTTCATGCAAACACGCAGCCCGGGCTTTGCCGACTGCGCGCCGTCGGGGCGGGTGCGACTCGACGCGCTCGCGTGCTGGCTTCAGGACGTCGCCTACGCCGACGTCGCCGACGCCGGCCTGGCGCAGGCGGCGGTCTGGGTCGTGCGCCGCACGAGGCTGCGCGTCCACCGCTTCCCGCGGTTCGGCGAGCAGTTCGAGTTGACGACGTTCTGTAGCGGCCTCGGCCGAATGTGGGCCGAACGGCGCACTGACGTGGTCCCGTCAGGCGAGCGCGGCGCCGTCGTCGAGGCCGTCTCGCTCTGGGTCCATCTCGATCCCGCCGATTGGCGGCCGATGGTGCTCAGCGAGGAGGAGCTCGCCATCTACGGCAGCGCGGCTCGCGACCGCAAGGTCAGCGCCCGACTTCGTCATCCGGTGCCGACCTCGAACGCCGGCGGCGCCCCGTGGACGTTCCGGCTGACCGAATGCGACATCGCCGACCACGTCAACAACGCGGCCTACTGGGGACCGTTCGAGGAGGAGTTGCTCGCCGGACGGGATCCATCACGGCTCGACGTCGAGCTCGAATATCGCACTCCTTCGCAGGCGGGGCCCAAACGAGTGCTGACCGACGGCGATCGGCGCTGGATCGTCGACCCCGGCGGCGAGCTGCACGCGTCGTTGTTGGTCAGGAACGGGTTCGGTGGCTGACGCCGAGGCGGTCCTGCGCGGGGCGCGCCGTCCACTCGTGATCGGGATGGGGGGCGGCGGCGACGTCGTCGGCGCGCTGGCCACCGCCGAGCTTGCACGCCTGTATGACGGCGCCGACCCGCTGGTCGGCGGCATCAGCTGGGAGCGGCGACCGATCGACCCGCGCCCGGGGCCACGACGCGTCGATGAGATCGAGGGCGGCGAGCTGCTCGCGCCCGGGATCCTGCTCGCCGGGCCCCGGACCCGCGCGCGCGGCCGCGAGATGTACTTCGCCGAGTCTCGGATGGCCGCCTTCCTGGATCGGCCGACGGTGCTGGTCACGATCGAGGACGGCCCGGCGGCGATCGCCGACGCGCTCGCTGCCGCGATCGTGCGCCTCGAGCGCGACCTGCTGGTGCTGGTCGACGTCGGTGGCGACGTGCTCGCCTACGGCGACGAGCCCGGCCTGCGCAGCCCTCTGTGTGACGCGATGCTGCTCGCGGCGGCGTCGCGACTGGCCGGCGGCGCAACGCCGGTCCTGCTCGGCGTGTTCGGGATCGGGTGCGACGCCGAGCTGACGCCCGACGAGGTGCTCGCGCGGCTCGCCGACGTCGCCGCCGCGGGCGGTCTTGCGGGTGCGCGCGGCCTCACCGACGCGGTTGCCGAGCGGCTCGAGCGCTGCATCGAGCTCGTCCCGACCGAGGCCAGCGCGCAGGCGGTGCGCGCCTTTCGCGGTGTCCGTGGCGAGGTCACGATCCGGGGCGGCGCACGAACGCTGCAACTGAGCACGGTCGCGTCGCTCACCTTCTATCTCGATGTCGGAGTGACCTACGAGGTCGCCGGGCGCCTCGCCCAAGCGGTCGCCGATGCGGCGAGCCTCGAGGAAGCCAACGCCGCGCTCGGGGGGCTCGGGGTCTACACGGAGCTCGACCTCGAGCTCGACGCGGCGGGGCGCTCGGAGCCATTAGGGTGACGGGCGTGCGCGCGGTCGCGATCAGCAAGCCGGGAGGCCCCGAGGTCCTCGAGGTGATCGATCGCCCCGTCCGCGAGCCGAGCGAGGGCGAAGTCAGGATCGCGGTCCGCGCGGCGGCGGTGAATCCGACCGACATCGGGTTGCGCGCAGCGGGCGCGGGAGACCTCCCGCCACCGTGGACGCCCGGGATGGACGCCGCCGGCACGATCGAGAGCGTCGGCCCCGGCATCGACCGTTTCCGGGTCGGCGAGCGCGTGATGGCCGCGGTCACGCCGCGCAGGCCCGAGGGCGGCGCTCAGGCCGAGTTGCTGGTCGCGCCGGCTGCCTCGACGGCCGCGGTGCCCGACGGCGCCACGCTCGAGCGGGCGGCGACACTGCCGATGAACGGCCTGACGGCGATCCTCGGGCTCGAGCTGCTCGGCCTCGGCGACGGCGAGACGCTGCTCGTCACCGGCGGCGCGGGGCTGCTGGCCTCCTATGTGATCGGGATCGCCAAGCACCGCGGGCTCCGCGTGCTCGCGGACGCGCGCGGTGACGACGAGGAGCTCGTGCGAGGCTTCGGCGCCGATCAGGTGCTACCGCGCGGTGCCGGGCTGGTCGACGCGGCCCGGGAGGTCGTGCCCGACGGAGTCGCGGCCGTCTACGACACGGCGCTGCTGCGCCACGGCGTGCTGGGCGCGATCCGTGACGGCGGCGCGATCGCCGTCGTGCGAGGGTGGGACGACAGCCCTGCCGAGCGCCGGATTGAAGTGCACCCGGTGCTGGTCAGAACCGTGCTCGAGCGGACCGACTGGCTCGACGAGCTGCGCGCGCTTGCCTCCGACGGCACGCTCGCGCTGCGTGTGGCGGGTGAGTATCCGCCCGAGCGCGCGGCGGACGCGCAGCGTGCGATGGACGCCGGTGGCCTGCGTGGCCGGGCGCTGATCGTCTTCTGAGCAGCCTTGAGTCCGCTGCACGCGGCGTGTCTGCCGCGCGTGCCGAATCTGCCGCGAGTGCCGAGTCTGCCGCGCGGACCTGGCCGGTTAGACCGTGAACACGATCTTGCCGACGACGTCGCCCTCGAGCATCGCCTGAAAGCCTTCGCGCGCCTGGGTCAGCGGCATCGACGCATGGATCGTCGGCCGGATGTCGCGCTCGAGGCAGAAACGGATCAGACGCTCGAGTTCGTCGCGGGTGCCCATCGTCGAGCCGACGACCGAGAGCTGCAGGAAGAACAGGCGGTTGAGCTCGGCCGGAGGCGCCGCGCCCGAGGTCGCGCCGCTGACCACGAGCGTGCCGCCGGGCTTCAGCGCGCGCACCGAATGCGCCCAGGTCGCCTCGCCGACGGTCTCCATCACGAGATCGACGCGCTCGGGCAGCCGGGCACCGGCCTCGAACGCCTGCTCGGCGCCGAGCTTGAGTGCCTGCTCGCGCTTGTCCTGCGAGCGGCTCGTCACCCACACCCGGGCCCCGGTGGCGCTGCCGAGCACGACAAGCGCCGTCGCGACGCCCCCGGTCGCGCCCTGAACGAGCACGGTCATGCCGGGCTTGACGTCGCCGCGAGTGAAGAGCATCCGGTACGCGGTCAGCCAGGCGGTCGGCAGGCAGGCGGCGTGCTCGAACGACAGCTCGGGCGGCTTGGGGAGGACGTTTCGCCTCGGCACCGCGACCCGCTCGGCGAGCGCGCCCTGGTAGCGCTCGGAGAGCAGCGAGCGGCGCGGGTCGAGCGTGTCGTCGCCGCGCCACGAGTCGCTCGTGATCACGGCGTGGACGACGACCGCGTTTCCGTCCTCGTCAGTGCCGGCGGCGTCGCAGCCGAGGATCATCGGCAGGCTGTTCTCGCCGAGGCCGACGCCGCGCAGCGACCAGAGGTCGTGGTGGTTGAGTGACGCGCTCTTGACGTTGACGACCGTCCAGCCGTCTGGCGTCTCGGGCTCGGGGCGCTCGCCGACGCGGAGACCGGCGAGCGGTTCGTCGCGGTTGATGGCGGCGGCAAAGGCGGCGAGCACGTGCGGCACGGTACCCGTTCGGCGCGCCGGGCGACCGCCGACCGATGCTCGGCCCGAGGGCGACGTCAGCGGCGGCCGAGGCCAAGCGCCGACATCACGCGGGCGACGTCTTCGACGCTGACCGGCGGCTGGTCGAGCGGTGGTTCGCGTTCGGGCTGGGCGCTGAAGCCACGGAGGATGATCTTCAGGTAGCGCCGCCAAAGGTCTGGGTCGACGTCACGCGCGGCGTCGATCAGCGTCGTCAGCATCAGCTGAACGACCGGCAGGTCCTGCGCCTCGATGTCCTGCCGCAGTTGCCCGGACTCGTGCGCGCGCCGGACGACCTCGGAACCGAGCGGGAACAGGCGATCGCGGATCCGCGAGACCCGCTCGAGCCCATCGGGCATCCCGGTGATCAACTCCTTCAAGCCTCGATCGGAGGCCTGCAGTTCGAGCGCCCGCTCGAGGAAGACGCTGATCCCGTGCCACGGATCGGGATCGGCGACCGCCTCAGCCATGAAGCCCACCAGATCCTGGACCCGCTGCTCGAACAGGTCATCGATCAACTTGTTCTTGTCCGGGAAACGCCGGTAGACGGTCCCGACGCCGACCCCGGCGTGGTGGGCGATGTCATTCAGCGTGACGCCGAGGCCGCGCTGCGCGAACAGCTCGCCCGCGGCGTCGAGGATCCGCTGCCGGTTTCGTTCGGCGTCGACGCGGAGGGGCTTTGGGTCTTCGGAGATCACCGTGATGACAGGACTCTAATAAAGCGGATTGACAGTATCCACTTTTTTGCTACGGTGTGTCAATCAGAAAACGGATGCTGTGCATCCACTTGGATAGATCAGTCTCCACTTTCACGATCACCCGGGAGCACCACATGACCGAGAACAACCCTCATCACGCCCGCCGCTGGACGATCCTCGCGATCCTCGGCATCGCGCAGCTGATGGTCGTGCTCGACGCCACGATCGTCAACATCGCGCTGCCCTCGGCCCAGAAGGCGCTGCACTTCTCAAACGACAACCGCCAGTGGATCATCACCGCGTACTCGCTCGCGTTCGGCAGCCTGCTGCTGCTCGGCGGCAAGCTCAGTGACGTGTTCGGCCGCAAATGGACGTTCATCGCCGGCCTGGCGGGCTTCGCGATCGCGTCGGGCATCGGCGGCGCGTCGCAATCGTTCGCGATGCTGACCGCGGCCCGCACGCTCCAGGGGGCGTTCGGGGCCCTGCTGGCACCGGCGGCGCTGTCACTGCTGACGACGACCTTCACCGAGACCTCCGAGCGCAACAAGGCGTTCGGCGTCTACGGCGCGATCGCCGGCAGCGGCGCGTCGTTCGGGCTGCTGCTCGGCGGCATCCTGACCCAGTACCTCAGCTGGCGCTTCTGCATGTACGTCAACCTCCTGTTCGCCGTGGTCGCGATCTCGGGGCGCTGTCGTGCTGCTGCACAACCAGGCGCCGGCGACCAAGCCGAAGATCGATATCCCTGGCGCGCTGACCGTATTCGGCGGCCTGTTCGCGCTCGTGTACGGCTTCAACCACGCCGAGACGACGAGCTGGGGCAATCCGCTGACGCTCGCCGCACTCGCCGCCGGCGGCGTCCTGCTCGGCCGTGTTCGTCGCGATCGAGCGGCGCGTGCGCAACCCGCTGCTGCCGCTGCGGGTGGTGCTCGACCGCAACCGCGGCGCCTCGTACATCTCCGTCGGGCTGGCGTTCGCGGCGATGTTCGGCGTGTTCCTGTTTTTGACCTACTACCTGCAGCAGACCCGCGGGTACTCGCCGGTCGAGACGGGGCTCGCGTTCCTGCCCCTGACCGCCGTCGTGATGGTCACCGCGATCACGGCGACCACCAAGCTGCGCGGCCGCCTCGGGCCGCGGACGCTCGTCGTCGCCGGGATGGCGTGCGGCGCCGGCGCGATGCTGATCCTCACCGGCCTCGGCGTCGCCTCGAGCTACGTGACCGCGATCCTGCCGGCGCTCGTGCTGATGGGCCTCGGACTCGGGCTCGTGTTCTCGACCGCGATCAACAGCGCCACGCTCGGCGTGGAGCCCCGCGACGCGGGCGTCGCCTCGGCGACCGTCAACGCCTCGCAGCAGATCGGCGGTTCGCTCGGCACGGCGCTGCTGTCGACGATCGCCGCCAGCGCGGCGACGAGCTTCTTGACGACCGGCTCGCGCCCCACGCCGGCGCTGATCGCGCAGGCCGCCGTGCACGGCTACACGACCGCGTTCGCCATCTCGGCGGTGATCTTCGCGCTTGCCGGCGTGATCGCCGGGCTGCTGTACCACGGCAAGTCGGCCCAGCCGGCCCCGGTCGTCGAGCCGGTCCTCGCCGCCTGACGTCACTCGAAGCCAGCCCCCGCCCCCGGGCAACGGTCGCGGTCGGCCTGGACGTCGTGTCCGGGCCGGCCGCGCCGGCTGTGCGTGTGCGTGTGCGCCGGTGTGCCTGTGCGTGTGCGGTTGCGCGCTGCGTGTGCGTGTTCGGTTGCGCGCCTCTCGTGGGTGCCGAACCGTCACGACGAACCGTGCGTTTCGTGGAAAATCCGACTTCGCCTGGCGGATTTTCCACAGAACGCGCGCTGGGCGGGACGGACGTGGAAAATCCATTCGGGAGCGACGGATTTTCCACGCTTTGCACGGGGGGCGTGGGAGCGCGCCGCGGCGCGCGCTGGCTGGGCCCGGCTGTCCCCGGGCACCCCGGTGGCGGCCCGGGCGCCCCGGTGGCGGCTAGTCCCAGCCGTCGCGCGGACTCGCGATCGCCGCCTGGGCGGCCGCGATCCGCGCGACCGGAACCCGGAACGGCGAGCACGAGACGTAGTCGAGCCCGGCGTCGTGGAAGAACGCGATCGATTCGGGATCGCCGCCGTGCTCGCCGCAGATCCCGAGCTTCAGGCCGGGCTTGGACTCGCGCCCGACCCACGCCGCGAGCCGCACGAGCCAGCCGACGCCGGGCTTGTCGATCGTCTCGAACGGGCTGCGGTCGATGATCTTGCGTTCGAGGTAGACGGGGACGAACTTCGACTCGACGTCGTCACGGGAGAAGCCGAGCGCGGTCTGGGTCAGGTCATTGGTGCCGAACGAGAAGAAGTCGGCGAAGCGGGCGATCCGGTCGGCGACGAAGCACGCCCGCGGGAGCTCGATCATCGTCCCGACGGTGTAATCGGCGCCCGCCCGCAGACCCTCCTCGTCGCCGACGCGGGCGACAAGCTCGCGCATCAGCTCGATCTCGTGCTCGTAATCGACGAGCGGGATCATGATCTCGGGGTGCGGCGGCTGCGGAGCGAGCTTGGCCGCGCGCAGGATCGCGTGGACCTGCATCTCATAGATCTCGGGGTACAGGATCCCGAGCCGGCAGCCGCGCGTGCCAAGCATCGGGTTCTCCTCGGAGATGTCCTGCACGCGGGCCATCAGGCGCTCGAGCTCGGGCAGGTCGGCCGACTGCTCCATCCGAGCGTGCTCGACCTGCGCGGCGAGGTCCGGGAGGTTGGGCAGGAACTCGTGCAGCGGCGGGTCGAGCAGGCGGATCGTCACCGGCAGCCCCGCCATCGCCGCGAACAGGCCCTCGAAGTCCTCCTGCTGGAGCGGGAGCAGCTCGCCGAGCGCCGCCCGGCGCGCCTCGCGCGTGTCGGCCATGATCATCGTGCGCATCTTCGGCTGGCGATCCTCGGCCATGAACATATGCTCGGTCCGGCACAGCCCGATCCCCTCCGCGCCTAGCTCACGCGCGCGCCGCGCGTCGAACGGCGTGTCGGCGTTGGTCCGGACGCCGAGCGCGCGCAGCTCGTCGGCCCACTCGAGGACCTGTTCGAAGTTTGGATCGACGGTCGCCTCGACGAGCGGCACGTCCTGCACCGTCACGAGGCCCTTGGTCCCGTCGATCGCGATCCAGTCGCCCTCGTGCAGCTCGGTCCCGTCGACCGTGATCGTCTTCGCGACCAGGTCGACTGCGATCGCATCCGCGCCGACGACGGCCGGGCGGCCCATGCCGCGCGCGACGAGTGCGGCATGCGAGGCCTTGCCGCCCTCGGAGGTGAGGATGCCCTTGGCGGCGTGGAATCCGGCCACGTCCTCGGCGTCGGTGAACGGGCGGACGAGGATCACGTCGCGGCCCTCGTCGGCGGCCGCCACGGCGTCGGCGGCGGTGAACACGACCGTCCCCTTGGCGGCCCCGGGCGATGCGTTGACGCCCGTCGCGAGCACGTCGAAGTCGGCCTCGGGGTCGAACGTCGGGTGAAGGAGCGCATCGAGCGCGCCGGGGTCGATCGTCATCAGCGCCTGCGCGCGGGTCAGCAGCCCCTCCGAGACCGCGTCGACCGCGAACCGCACGGCGGCCTGGGCCGGACGCTTGGCGTTGCGGGTCTGGAGCATGTACAGCCGCCCGTCCTCGACCGTGAACTCCGTGTCCTGCATGTCCTCGTAGTGGCGCTCGAGCGTGCGCAGGATCTCCATCAGCTGAGCGTGCGCGGCAGGGAGCCACTGCTCCATGTCGGAGATGTCGCGGGGCGTGCGGACGCCCGAGACGACGTCCTCGCCCTGCGCGTTGGGGAGGAAGTCGCCACTCGGCTCGGGCGCGCCGGTCACCTCGTCGCGGGAGAACGCGACCCCCGAGCCCGAGGTGTCGCCCTTGTTGCCGAACACCATCTGCTGGACGTTGACCGCCGTGCCCCAATCATCGGGGATCCGGTTCAGGCGCCGGTAGGAGACGGCGCGCTCACCGACCCACGAGTCGAACACGGCCCGGATCGCGAGCCGCAGCTGCTCGGTGGGGTCTTGCGGGAAGTCCTCGCCGGTGTGGTCGCGGTAGATCGACTTGAAGGTCGCCGTGAGCTCGGTCAGCGCCTCGACGTCGAGGTCGGTGTCCTCGCTGACGCCGCGTGCGTCCTTGGCCCGCTGGATCGCGTCCTCGAAACGCTGGCCCTCGATCCCGCGCGAGACGTTGCCGAACATCTGCACGAAGCGCCGGTAGGAGTCCCAGGCGAAGCGCTCGTTGTCGGTGACGCGCGCGAGCCCGAGCACCGACTCGTCGTTGAGGCCGAGGTTGAGGACCGTGTCGAGCATCCCCGGCATCGACTCGCGGGCACCGGAGCGGACGGATACGAGCAGCGGGTCATCGCCGTCGCCGAGGCCCTTGCCGGCTCGGCGCTCGAGGCGGTCGAGGGCAGCGGCGACCTGCTCCGCCATCCCGTCGGGCTCGGTGCGCTCGGCGCGCATGTACGCCACGCACGCCTCGGTCGTGATCGTGAACCCCGCGGGGACGCGGTCAGCACCGAGCACCCGGGTCATCTCGGCGACGTTCGCGCCCTTGCCACCGAGCAGGTCCCGCATGTCCTTCGATCCGTCGGCGAAGTCGTAGACCCACCTCGACATCAGACCGCGATCCTATCCGGATCGCGGTGGCGCTCCTCGGCGCGGGTCCGTCCGCGCCACCCCAGATACTGATGCGGTGATCGCGTTCGAGTTCGCGACGCACGTTTACAGGTTGACCGACGATCAGGCAACACTGCTCGCCGAGAGTCTTCGCAACTACGCGAACGGCAAGCTCGCCGACGATGTCGCCCTCGGTCAGCGACTGAGCGGCAACCCCGGGTGGACCGACGGCGCACTCGCGCTCGCGGACTTCACCGAGGAGGCGCTCGTCGGAAACGTCCCCGGGCCGCTGCCGCTCGAGGGCAAGGCGGCCGAGTCGATGTTCTGGGCGCTGCGGCTGATGCACGGCCTACGCGAATCGGCCGATCGGACCGACATCGCTGCCCTGCGTGACGCGCTCGGGATGCAGTTCGTCGCGTAGCCGGCCGCTCCGCTCACGGCCGCAGCGTCGCCGTCAACGTCTCGGGCTCGGCGAGCAGGCCGAGTGTCTCATCGATCGACAGCGCGACGACGTCGGCCGCGTCGAGCGCCGACCGATGCGTGCCCTCGGGCCCGATGACCGCGATCCCGAGCGCCGCGGCCGCCAGCATCATCGCGTCGTTACGTCCGTTGCCGATCGCGACACAGGCGTGGGCACCAAGCGCTTCGACGTACTCGCGCTTGTCCTGCCCGCGCTCGACCTGACGGTACTGCGCGTGCACACCGGCGGCCAGCGCCGCCGCGGTATCGAACGTGTCGGCAGAAAGGACATGCAGTGCGAGCTTCTTACCCAGCACGTCAAGCGCGGTCAGCGGCGCGACGATCGGCTCGCCGCGGTCTGACAACGTGCCGTTGACGTCGAGCACCAGATGCTCGAGACGCAGGTCGTCGCCACCTGGGATTGGGACGAGCACCGTCACTGGATCGTCACCAGACCCATCACGACACCGCCTCCGGGGCCGGTTGGGGCTCAGCGGCGCCGGGGCCGACCCGGGCGACGCTCCGCCGCGCGTCCCCGGCGCGTTCCGCGTCGACGTTGGGGCTGAACCAGCGCTGCGCGATCGCCGTCGGGATGATCGCCGAGAGCACGACGACGGTGATCAGCAGCGAGAACTGCGTCCGATCGATGATCTGCGCTTGAAGCCCGTACAGGGCGCTGATCGTGCCAAACGTCAGCCCGGTGCTCATCAGCAGGGTGGCGAACGTTGCGTGTTCGGGCACATAGCGCCTTACCAGCGCAAGCACGAGACCGAACTTGGGTACGAGCTTCGCGCCGGCCAATGCCGCGAGCAGGCCGAGGTTGGCGAACACGGCGCCGAGACTGACGTTCATCCCGCCTCGGAGGAAGAAGAACGGCGTCAGGAAGGCGAACGCGACGACGCGCAGCCGGCGCTGCGGTCCCGGATGGCGCGCGTAATGACGGCTCATCACGAGTCCGAGCACGAACGCGGGCAGGACCGCCTGGCTATTCGCCTTCTCTCCCAGGACGGTGAACAGGAACAGCAGCAGGAACACGAGCTTGATCTCGGGCTCGATGACGCGATCGCCGTAGCGTCCGAAGAACCACGGCGAGAGCTTCGGGAGCAGGATGATCACGGTGACCGAGACGGCGAGGAACACTGGGAACCAGACCGTCGGCGTGAGGAAGGTGAGCACGACGGACGCGAAGCTGGCGATGAACACAAGCCAGCCCGCGTCTGGGTCAAGGTGCAGGACATTGCCGAGCAGCACGCCCAGCACGAGCTCGACGAGAGCAACGGACACGCCGAGCTCGACCGACATGACGCTCGCGAGCAGCACGGCACCCGCAAGGATCGCCGCGAGTTCCAAAGGGTCCATCATGTGACCTCCACGCTTCGTCGTTTGACGTTGTCGTAGGGGCCATCAGCGGCGTTCCCGCGGTCAGAGCGAGCCTCATCGCTCGCTTCAGACGATACGGCACCGCCCTACCGGGGAACAGCAGCAAGCGCTACTGCCGAACGGCGCGGTACCAGGTGCGCGCCACGTCACGCAGCGGCCCGCCCGGGTCCGGCCCGATGTCGCTCTGGGGCGGTGCGAGGCGCCAAGCCGCGAACCGGTCGCGGATCTCGGACCCGTCGGCGCCGGCCGGGCCGAGCGGTACGCGGTTGCGCGCGAACGCCATCAGCAGCAGCGTCGCACCGGGGGCCGCGAGGTCGGTGACCGCGGCCGCATACGCGCTGCGCTGCCCGTCGTTGAGCCCGTGGTAGCAGCCGCGGTCAAAGAAGAGCGTGAACCCGGGCGCCAGCCCGAGTTCGGCAAGCAGCGCGACGTCGGCCTTGATCCACTCGACGCTCACCCCGGCGGCCGCGGCCCGATCGCGCGCCCGGCGAACCGGTTGCTCGACGGCGTCCACGCCAGTTACCCGCCAACCGTTGTCGGCCAGGTAGACGGACTGCGTCCCGGTTCCGCACCCGATGTCGAGCGCGCGCCCCGGCGGCAGGCGGATCGGGTCCCTCGACGAGCGCTCGGAGCTCAGCCGCGACCTCGCCGGTGTCCCACGGCGTGAAGCCGAGTCTGTACATGACGCGGTAGACGAGCGACATCGCCGCGCAGGCGATCAGGCCGCGGTCGTCGAGAGGGTGCGCGGCTCGAGGTCCATGACCTCGGCCAGCAGCTCATATGAGCGCCGCCGGACCGCGTGGTCGTAGGTGATCGTGACGACGATCACCTCGTCGGCACCGTAGTCGCTCGCGAGCGTCTCGAGTCGAGTCCGGACCTTCTCCGGCGAGCCGATGATCGCGCGGCGGCCAGGCGCGTCGTCGGCGGGCGATCTGCCCTCACGGGCGAGGAAGGAGAGCGCCTTCTTCGGGGGCGGCACCGGGATCAGCTGACCGCGGCGCAGGAGCGTGAACGTCATCCGGCTGCTCGACGCGAGCTCCTGGGCCTCCTCGTCGGTCGGTGCGCACAACACCCAGGCGGCGACCGCGGTCCGGGATGCCTGGAGGTCGCGAACGGGTTCGAAACGCTCGCGATAGAGCTTTGCGATCTCGGCGCCGTTGGGGTTGATGAAGTCCGCGAAGGCATAGCGTAGGCCGAGCTCGCCGGCCCAGATCGCGCTCTGCGGCGAGGAGCCGAGCAGCCAGGGGACGGGCAACTCGGGCCGTCCCGGGAGCGACCGTGCGAGATGGTGGAACGGATGGTCGGCGGGGAGCGCGTCCTCGAAGTAGGCGAGCAGTTCGGCCAGCTGCTGAGGGAAGTCGTCGGGGGCGGCCTGGCGGCGGTCGCGCTGGAGCGCGAACGTCGTCAGCGGGTCCGTGCCCGCGGCACGTCCGAGGCCGAGGTCGATCCGGCCCGGGTACAGCGCCGCGAGGATCGTGAACGACTCGGCCACCTTGAGCGGGCTGTAGTGGGGCAGCATCACACCGCCGCTCCCGACCCGGATCGCTTCGGTCGCGGCGGCGATCGGGCCGATCAGTACCTCGGGGCTCGGCCCGGCGAGCATCGGGCCGCCATGGTGCTCGGCGACCCAGTAGCGGTGATATCCGAGCGCGTCGGTCAGCCGCGCGAGGTCGAGCGTGTTGTGGAGCGCCTGCGCCCCGGTGGAGCCTTCGGCGATCGGGGACTGATCGAGAACGGAGAGGAGCACCGCCTCGCGATCTTAGTCACCGGCCGCCAGCGGCCCGCGGCGCTACTTGGGGACGTCGGCGACGAAGTCCTACGGATAGCCGATCTCCGGGAGCGGGCAAGTCAGCAGCGCCGGTTGCTAGAAAAGCAGCCCATGTCGCTCGTCATCGGTGGTCTGAGGGAGGTGGTCGCGACCCGGTACGTGACGCCACTGCGCGAGGGCGGGTCGCTGCCCGGCCTCGTGGAGGGCGACGACGACGGTCTCTACGTCGCCAAGTTCCGCGGTGCGGGCCAGGGCCTGCGGGCGTTGATCGCGGAGGTGATCATCGGGGAGCTCGCCCGCGGCGCGGGGCTGCTGGTCCCCGAGCTGGTCACGATCCAGATCGACGCTCGGCTCGGCGCGGCCGAGCCCGACCCCGAGATCCAGGACCTGATCAACGCGAGCGAGGGCGTCAATCTCGGGGTCGACTTCCTGCCTGGGGCGCTGCCCTACTCTCCGGCGGGTGTGTGGCAGCCGACGCCGGAGCTGGCGGCCGACGTCGTCTGGCTCGACGCGCTGTCGACGAACGTCGACCGCACGGCCCGCAACCCGAATCTGCTGCTGTGGCACGAGCGGCTGTGGATGATCGACCACGGCGCCGCGCTCTATCTCCAGCACGGCGGGCTCGATCCGGTCGTCCACGCGCCGCGCCCGTTCCCGCAGATCGCCGATCACGTGTTGCTCGCGCGGGCCGGCTCGATCGTCGCTGCCGACGCGCGGATGCGAGCGCGGATCGGTGAGGGCGCGATCGAGGGCGCAGTCGCGCTGGTGCCGGACGAGTGGTTTGCCGGCGCCGACGCTCCCGGCGTGTACGTCGAGTACCTGCTCGGGCGGCTCGCCGCCGCTGGCTTCGTCGACGAGGCCGAGCGTGCCCGCAGCGGCGAGGAGGCCGAGCGTGGCCGCAGCGGACGCTAGCCCGTTCACGTACCTGATCCTGCGGGTCGTCCCAAGCGTCGAACGCGGCGAGAGCCTCAACGTCGGCGTCGTGCTCTTCTGCCGCCAGCGCGGTTTTCTCGGCGCCCGGGTCGAGCTCGACCCGGCGCGCCTGAACGTCCTGGCGCCATCGGTCGATGCCGATGAGGTCGCCGAGCACCTGGCCGCGCTCGTGCGAATCGCCGAGGGGGACGCCGGGGCGGGGCCGATCGCGGCGCTCGATCAGTCCGAGCGGTTCGGCTGGCTGTCGGCGCCGTCGAGCACGATCGTGCAGCCGTCCGAGGTCCACACGGGCCTCTGCGAGGACCCGGCGCAGACGCTCGACGCGCTCTTTGAGCGGCTCGTCGCCGCGCCGGACTGAGCTGTCAGGCGACGGACGTCGCGGTCCTGGCCGGTGCCTTTACGTCGGCCGCGTCGATCTCCGTCGACGCCGGCGCGGCCTCGGCGCCCTTCTCGTCGGTCCGAGCTTCGACGGCATGGATGATCAGCACCGGCACGCCGGCGTGGTTGAGCGCGTAATGGCTGACGCTTCCCAGCACTGACGAGCTCAACGCGCCGCGGCCTCGCGAACCCATCACGAGCAGGTCATAAGTGCCGGCGCGCAACTGCTCCATGAGCGCCTCGCGGATCGGCTTCTCGCTGAGGATCGTGGTCACCGGCATCGATTGCGGGACGCGGTCGACCGCGCTGCGCAGCGTGGCCTTGGCCTCCTCGCGGAGTTCGTTGGCAAGCGGCTGCACGGCGGGCGCGGTCACCGGCGTGCAGGCCCAAGAGGGCGGCCGCGGGATCGAGGAGAGGATCGTCAGGCGCGCGTTCCCGACCGTCGCCAGGTCGATCGCCTCATCCAGGGCGTGATCTGAGTGAACCGAGCCGTCAACGCAAACAAGGATGTTGTGAAACATGGGAGTCACCCCGTTTCGAGCTTCGTTAGCATGCCAAAGATTAGCATGCCAATCGTTGCTACGCTAGGGCAATGGCGATCGATCGCAGCGAACTCGAGCCGGGGTGCGTCGAGGACTTCCTGGTCTCGTTCGACGCGTTCGCACAGGCGGTCCGTCGCGCCCGCGGCGCGCAGCCGCAGACCCGGGACGAGACGCTGACCCTGTCCCAGTACGCGCTCCTGCAGGCGCTCTCCGGACGCGAGGCCGCGCGGGTTCGCGAGCTCGCGAGCGAGGCCGGAATCACGCCCTCGACCGCCACCCGGATCCTCGACGCGCTCGAGCGCCGGGCGATCGTCAGCCGCTCGCGATCGCAGGACGACCGCCGCGGGGTCACGGTCAGGCTCACCGACCTCGGTCGGGAGACGCTCAACGATCAGGAGAGCTGGCTGCGTGGGCGTCAGCAGGCGTTCTTCGACGGGCTGCCGCAGACCGAGCGCGAGCTCGCGCCCGACCTGCTGGTCCGCTTGGCGGCGCTGATCGACGAGCTCGCCGCCGGCCCCGCCTGACCTGCGGGCGGGTTACCGCGGCAGATGACGGCGGGTTACCGCGGCAGATAACGGTTCTGGACCTAGAGCTCGCAGCCGTAGGTGGCTTGCTCGCCCATACGGCGGTTTGCGACCTACGGCTGCCGGGTGTAGGTGGTTTGCTCGCATATACGGCGGTTTGCGACCTACGGCTGCCGGGTGTAGGTGGTTTGCTCGCATATACGGCGGTTTGCGACCTACGGCTGCCGGGTGTAGGTGGTTTGCTCGCATATACGGCGGTTTGCAACCTACGGCCGGTCCCAGAGCGGGGCCGCGCCGACGGCGGGTCCAGGGCTGGCGCCACACCTCAGGCCCGGCCCGCCTCGCGCCGCCCGCATGCGCGCAGGGCACGCGAGGCACGCGAGGCATGCAGGGCACGCGATGCACGCAAGGACGAGATTCACAAGGGGGCAACATGAGCGCCACATGCCGGTTACCCCGCTCCGGCCGAGCCTTGCGATAAATCGGTACGTCGCTCGCCTGACGCCTCTTCTCCTCCTCGGGCGTCACGGCGAGCTTCGTTATCCCCTCCGCGGACCGGCACCGGGAGGCAACTCGCGGTTGCAGCGCCGGATCTCGCGAGACTCGCTGGACGCCTCTCTCCTCTGGGCGTCCGGCGAGTCGAAGTGGGGATCTGAGAGCGCCGTTGCTCGACCCCCCCGATTGTCGGGTTCTAAGGCCGAACACGTAGCCTAAGGGGGTCAGGTAGCGCAGTTTTGACTGAGTGATCTCCGCACTTCAAGCAGAGCGCACGCCAACAACTGAAGACCCCAGACCGGCGGCGCAGTTCGCGACCCTGCACCGTGGGGGCGCAGCGATCGCATCGGTCGGCGTCAGCCTTCCCGCGAACGTCGTCTCGAGTGCCGAGGTCGGCGCCAGGCTCGGAGTCCAGGCCGATTGGGTCTTCCGCCGCACCGGGATCCGCTCGCGCCGGATAGCGCAACCGGACGAGCGCCTCGACGCGCATGCCGCCCACGCGGCGCGCCAGGCGCTCGCGCGCGCGGGGATCGATCCGCTCGATGTCGATCTCGTCGTCGTCGCCACCACCACCTCCGATGAGCTGATGCCGGCCGCCGCGCCGCTGGTCGCGCACGAGATCGGGGCCACCAGGGCGGGCGCCTTCGACGTCGGCTCCGCGTGCACCGGCTTCCTCTCGGCGCTGGCAGTCACCGCCGCGCAGATCGAGGCCGGGCGCGCCCGCGTGGCGCTCGCGATCGGCGCCGACCTGATGTCGCGGATCACCGATCCGGACGACCGCTCGACGGCGGCCGTGTTTGCCGACGGGGCGGGCGCGGTCGTTCTCCAGCAGGCGCAGCACGGCGGCCAGATCGGCCCGATCGTGCTCGGCGCCGACGGGGGCGGCGCGCAGCACATCCGCGCGACGCGCGATGAGGCCGTGATCCGGATGAGCGGCCACGAGACGTTCCGTGAGGCGGTCGCCAGGCTGACGCTCGCGACGCTGCAGGCCGCCCAGGCGGCTGCGGTCCAGCTCGACGAGATCGACCTGTTCGTCTACCACCAGGCCAACGGCCGGATCCTGTCGGCGGTCGGGGAGCGGCTCGGCCTGCCCCCCGAGCGCGTGGTCGATTGCATCGCCGAGTACGGCAACACCTCTGCCGCGACACTGCCGCTGGCGCTCGCGTTCAGCGAGCGCGAAGGGCTGCTCGAGCCCGGTGACCAGGTCCTGCTCGGAGCATTCGGCGCGGGCTTCACCTGGGGTGCCACGGTGATCGAGTGGGGTGTCCGATGAGCTTCGGGCGCGCGCACCAGCGGGGGGGCCGATGAGCGTCGGGCGCGCACCAGCGGGGGGGCCGATGAGCATCGGGCGCGTGCACCAGCGGGGGGCCGATGAGCCTCGCGCTCGTACAGCGAACCGATGCCACGGTCACGCCCCTGGAGCGACTCGAGCTCCTCTGCGACCGCGGCACCTTGCAGCTGATCCGCTCCGAGGTCACGTCGCTCGCGATGGGCGAGAGGGCCCGCAACGGCGACGGCGTGCTCGGCGGCTCGGGAATGGTCGCGGGCAGGCCCGTGTTCTGTTACGCGCAGGATGCGTCGTTCGCCGGCGGCTCGCTCGGCGAGGCGCACGCCAACACGATCACGCGCGTGCTCGAGCTCGCCGACCGCGGCCGGGCTCCGGTGGTCGGGTTCGTCTCCTCGGGCGGCGCGCGGATGCAGGAAGGGATCGCGGCGCTGGGGGGTACGGCCGGATCTTTCACCGCACCGTCGCGCTCTCGGGCCGCGTGCCGCAGATCTCGGTCGTGAGCGGGCTGTCGGCCGGCGGCGGGGCGTACTCGCCCGCGCTGACCGACTGGGTCGTGATGACCGAGCAGTCGAGCATGTTCCTGACCGGCCCGGCCGTCGTCCGTGACGCGCTCGGCGAGGAGGTCGACGCCGCGCGGCTCGGCGGCACGCGCGTGCACGAGCGAAACGGCGTCTGCCACTTCGTCGCCCGCGATGACTTCGACTCGGCGGCGCTCGCACGCGAGCTGCTGTCCTACCTGCCGAGCCACCGTGACTTCGCGCCGCCGCGCGCCGAGCCACGGCCGGCCGGTGGCCACGACCCGGGGGCCGATGTGCCCCGCGAGGCGCGCAAGGTCTACGACGTCCGGAGCGTTATCCATGCAGTGGTCGATGACGGCGAGCTGCTTGAGATCTCGGCGGGTTGGGCGCGCAACATCGTCACCGCGATGGCGCGACTCGAAGGGCGCCCCGTGGGCGTGATCGCCAACCAGCCGCGCTACCTCGGCGGCGTGCTCGACGTCGCGAGCTCGGAGAAGGGCGCGCGCTTCGTGTCCAAGTGCAACAAGTTCGGGATCCCGCTGCTCGTGCTCGTCGATACGCCCGGCTACATGCCCGGCACGCGCCAGGAGTCGGCCGGCGTGATCCGCCACGGGGCGGCGCTGGTCCACGCGTTCGCCGAGGCAACCGTCCCGCGGATCACGGTGATCCTGCGAAAGGCTTTCGGCGGCGCCTTCATCACGATGAACTCCAAGGACCTGGGCGCCGACTACGTGTTCGCGTGGCCCGAGGCTGAGATCGGCGTGATGGGCGCCCGCCCGGCCGTCGGGATCATTCACCGCCGCGAGCTCGCGGCCGCCGAGGACCCCGACGCCGAACGCGATCGTCTGGCGGGCCAGTATGCCCACCAGCAGCTCCGGCCCCAGGTCGCCGCCAGTTCGGGTTACGTCGACGAGCTGATCAGCTCTTCGGAGACGCGCGCGCGGCTCGCGTGGGCGTTCGCCTCGATGGATGGCGCCCGATGAGTGCCCAGCGCGGCGATGTGCTGGTGACCGGAGCGACCGGGTTCGTCGGCATGGAGGTGCTGGAGCGCTACGTCGAACGCAGTGACCGCCGGATCGTGACGCTCGTGCGCGCGGCCGACGACGAGGCGGCCAGAGCCCGCATCGAGGCGGTGCTCGAGGACCTGTTCGGCGCGAGGGCCGCCAGCCGACACCGCGGGCGCGTGCACGCGTTCGCGGCTGACCTGGAGAAGCCGGGCCTCGGACTCGCGCCGGCGCTCCGCGACCGGCTCGCGCGAGACGTCTCGACGATCGTCCACAGCGCCGCTTCGGTGTCGTTTGCGATGCCTCTGGCCGAGGCTCGCGCGATCAACCTCGAGGGCACACGGCGGATTCTCGAGTTCGCCGAGGCCGCGCGTGCGTCCGATGGACTGCAGCGCTACGCCCACATCTCGACCGCGTATGTGGCCGGGACCCATGAGGGACGCTTCGCCGAATGTGACCTCGACGTCGGCCAGGAGTTCAACAACAGCTACGAGCGCTCGAAGTTCGAATCCGAACAACTGGTGCGCTCTCACACCGGGCTCCCGTCCACGATCCTACGCCCGAGCATCGTCGTCGGTGACCGCCGAAACGGTTGGACGTCGGCCTTCAACGTCCTCTACTGGCCGCTCCGAGCGTTCGCCCGGGGGCTGTTCACGGCCGTCCCCGCTGATCCCTCGGCGCTGGTGGACGTGGTCTCGGTCGACTACGTCGCCGATGCGATCTACTCGCTGTGCGAGGCCGACGGAGGGATCGGCGAGACCTACCACCTGACTGCCGGCGCGAACGCGAGCACGTTCGCCGAGATCGCCCAGCTTGCAAGCCGCTACTTCCGCCGGCCGCTGCCGCAGGTGCTGCCGCCGGCCGAGTTCGCCGCGCTGAAGTCCAGCGCCGCCCAGGCCTCGGCGATGGACGCCGGCCGCGTGTACTTCCCTTATTTCTCGGGCGGTGCAGTGTTCGACCAAGACGTGACGCAGGCGCGGCTCGAGCCGCTCGGGATCAGCGTTTCGCCGCTACATGACTACATGGAGCGGTTGCTCGACTTCGCGACGCGCAGCCGCTGGGGAAAGCGCCCGATCACGCGGGTCGATGCGTTCGCGTTCAGAAGGGCGCCGGTCGAGGTGGCCGCGACCTGAGGCGGTCCGATTCCCCCCACCCGGGGGGTTGTCGGTGCCGCGCGATTGCCCGTGCCCCGCGGCGGGGGCAAGCTGAGACGATCGAAGCGCTCGCCGACATCGCGCGTTTTGCGCCCAACGATCCTGACGTGCTCGTGACCGCGTCGCTCGCATGCCCCGTCTGCCTGCACAGCGAGGACGTCCGATGGCACGCCGTGCTGCAGGGCTACGATCCCTCGGTGCAATGCCGATGCCCGACGTGCGAGGAGCAGTGGCGGGTCTATTTGACGCCCGATCAGGCGCTGCGCCTCGGGCTGATGGCCCACGCGCACACTTCTTAGCGCGCCGCCGGTCGTGACCACAGGAGCGTCCACGGACCCCACGAGGGGCGTCGGCATCGACGCGCTCGAGCTGTTCGTCGAGGTCCTGTCGCAGTCCGATCCGGGGTCCGAGAGCTCGGACTCGTTCTATGACCGGCTGTGCGAGGCGGTCTGCCGGCTGGCGCGGATGCGCCGGGCGATCATCTTCCGCTACGACGGGACGATGCGCCGCGTGCGCGCGGCGGGCGCCCACGGGATGGACGTTGCCCAGTTCGCAGACGCGCACGTGACCGTCGAGTCGGCGCCGATCGCGGCGCGCGCCCTGCGCGAGGACCAGGTCGTCGAAGCGGTCGGCGACGTCAGCGGTCAGGTTCCCGACGAGTATCTGGCGCTCGTCTCCGAGCCGGTCAGGCTCGTGTGCGCGCCGATGTCGGCGAGCGGCGTCGCGATCGGGGTGATCCTCGCCGACCGGCTGATGTCCAGCCCGCCGCTTGACGAGTCAGACCGCAACCTGCTGTGGACGCTCGGCAAGGCAGCGGCGCTCGCCTCGGTGGCGCGGATCTTCGCGGTCCAATACGAGACCGCGCGCCAGCTCGAGCACCGGATCGACCTCGCGCGGGAGATCCACGAAGGCGTGATCCAGCGCCTGTTCGGCGTCTCGATGGCGCTCGACGGCGACGGCGAGCTGCCGGCCGAGGCCCGCGCTCGGTGCGCGAGCGAGACGCAGGCGGCGCTCAGCGAACTGCGGGCCGCGCTGCAACGGCCCCTCGGGCGCGCTCCACGCGCGACCCAGACGACGCTCACCGCCGAGGTCGAGCGCCTGTCACACGCCCACCCGGACCTCGGGCTCACGCTCGTGCAGTCAAGCCCCGTGCCGACGGCGCTCGAGCCGCTCGCGCAGTCGGTCCTGCGCGAGGCGGTCCGCAACGCCCACAAGCACGCCGCCCCGACGCGCATGGACGTGCGGGTGCGTGACGCCGACGGGGCGTTCGTGCTCGAGGTCGTAAACGACGGCGTCAGCGGCTCGCGCGGGCAGACCGGGATGGGGTTGCGGCTGGCGGCGCTCGAGGCGCTGCAGAGCGGGGGAGTGGTCGAGTTCGGCGAGCGCGAGCAGGGCCGATGGCAGGTGCGGCTCGTCGTGCCGCGGGGCGAGGGCGATGCCTGACCGGGACCGTCCTCACGGCAACGAGGGCGAGCGCCGTGGCTGACGAGGAGCGCAGCCCCGAGCGCCTCAGCGTGCTGGTCGTCGACGACCACGATGTCGTCCACTGGGGCTTTCGGCTGATGCTCACGCAGCAGCCGTGGGTCGAGCGCTGCCTGAGTGCGCACTCGGCCAGCGAGGCGCTCGCGCTCGCGGTTCGCTACGAGCCGCACGTCGCGCTCGTGGACCTGTTCATCGGCGAGGAGTCCGGCGCCGAGGTCTGCGAGCGGATCCGCGCCGCGCAGCCGTCGACGCGCGTGCTGCTGTTCTCGGGGGCAGGGGAGATCTCGCCGCGGGCGGCGCGGGCCGCAGGCGCGTCGGGGTTCGCCTACAAGGACTGGCCTGCGCGCAGGATCGCCGGTGCGGTGCGGCTCGTCGGTCTCGGCAAGACGGTGTTCGAGCACCACGAGCGCCAGGGGGCGATGGGGTTATCTGACCGCGAGCGCGAGGTGCTCGAGCTGATGGCGTCGGGCAAGACGAACCCCGAGATCGGCGAGGCGCTCCACTTATCGAGACACACGGTCAAGGAGCACTCGAGCGCGGTCTACCGCAAGCTCGGGGTGCGCAACCGAACCGAGGCCGTCCAGCGCGCGCAGCGGCTCGGCCTGTTCACCTGAGCGACGGCGAGCGCCCACGCGGAGCCCCCAAACGCCCGCGGGGACTACCGTTCAGTTATGGACCTATTTGATCAACGGAGGGCGAGCTGGACGCGGGTCTGAGCGAAATAGCACGGTTCCTCGCCCAGCGGCCGCCGTTCGATGCGCTCGCGGCCGAGGAGCTCTCTGAAGTAGCTGCACAGGCGACGATCGAGTTCCATCTCGCCGGCGCGGTGATCCTGTCCGAGGACGAGGGGCCGGTCACGTTCCTGCGTGTAATTCATAGCGGCGGTGTTGACATCTCGCACAACGGCCACCTGCTCGACCTGCTCGGTCCCGGGGACACATTCGGTCACTCGTCGATGCTCTCCGGGCTGCCGCCCGGCTTCGAGGCGCGCGCGGCCGAGGACACGCTCTGCTACCGGATTCCGGTCGCGGTCGCCCGCCCGCTGCTCGACAGCGCGCGCCGGCGCGAGCTTCAGGTCGGCGCCAGCGACGGCGGTGAGCCGGTGGCGCGGCTGATCCGGAGCCCGACAGTCACCTGCAAGCCGTCGGAGAGCATCGGCATCGTCGCCGAGCGGATGACGGCCGTCGGCGCCAATTCGGCGATCGTCGAGCTCGAGGACGGCGGGATCGGGATCGTCACCGACCGCGACCTGCGGACGCGAGTCCTGGCCGCCGGGCGGACGCGGGGCGCTCGGATCGATTCGGCGATGACGGCGCCGGCGTGGGTCGTCTCGCCCGAGCGTCTGAGCGCCGAGGTGCTCTACGACATGCTCGAGCGCGGGATCCGTCACGCGCCGGTGATCTCCGAGCGCGGTCGCCTGATCGGCGTGCTCGAGGCCGCCGACCTGTTCGCCGCGCAGCCCCGTTCGTGGTTCGGAGCACGGCGCGCGATCGGCCGCGCGAAGAACCTCGACGAGCTCGGAACCGTGGCCGAGCGCCTCCCCGGCCTGATGCTCGACCTGCATCGCTCGAACATCGCGCCGATCGAACTGGCGCGCGTGCTCTCCGCACTGGTCGACTCGCTCACGTGCCGGGCGATCGAGCTGACGCTGCCCGGCAACGGCGTGTCCGAGCGAGGGATCGTCTGGGTCGCCGTCGGCAGTCAGGCGCGGCGCGAGCTGACGCTCGCGTCGAACCGACGCGGTGCGCTCGTGTTCAGCGACGACGGGCCGCCGCCCCGGGCATGGCTCGAGAGCCTCGGGCCGGCGCTCGCGCGTTTCGGGGTCGACGAGCCGGTCGTCGCCGACAACGCCGCCGGCTGGACGCGGGCCGCGGCACGGGACGAGCTTGCGCTGTCGGTGCTCGCCGACCGTCGCGCGCTGTGGGGCACGCCGGCCGAGCCGCTTGCCGATCGCCGACGGGCCTGAGCGCGATGAGCTGCTCGACGCGCTCGCCGCGCTCGCCTTCACCGACAGCACCCCGACGGGCTTCGACGCCGACACCGTCCTGCGCCTCGATGGCCGCCGCAGCGACCGGCTCGACCTGCGACTCTCGGCGATCATCCCGATCGCGGCGATCGCCCGCTGGGCCGCGACGGTCGCCGGGAGCGAGGAGGTCTCGACGCCGGATCGGCTGCGGGCGGCGGCGGCCGACGGCGTCCTTGCCGACGCCCAGGCCTCGACGCTGTCGGAGGCGTTCGAGCTCGCGCTCGAGCTGCGGATTGTCCATCAGCTCGAGCAGCTCGAGGCGGGCGAGCGGCCCGACGATCTGCTCGACCCCGTGGCCGTGAGCCCGCTGACCCGGAGCTACCTTCGGGACGTGTTCCGCGCAGTCGGCGCCGTCACCAGGGAGCTGCGGCCGTGAGGCTGCTGGCCAAACCCCAGGGCGCCGCGCAACGCTTCAAGAGCACGCCCCAGCCGGCGCCGGACACGCCATGGCGCGACGCCGCATGGTGCGCCGTCGACCTCGAGCTGACTGGGCTCGACGCCCGCTCGGACGAGATCGTCGCGATCGGCGCGGTGCCGATCGTCGATGGACAGCTGATCCTCGGTGACGCGCTCTACACGCTCGCCCGTCCCGACCGGCCGCCGAAGACGCCAGCCGTCCTGATCCACAAGCTGCGCTCCGCCGATCTGGCCGACGCGCCGCCGCTCAGCGAGGCGATCGACGGCCTGCTCGACGTGCTCGCCGGACGGGTGCCGGTGTTCCACACGGCGGTCGTCGAGGAGACCTTCCTCGGCCGCGCGCTGCGCCGGAGCCGTGTCCGTCTCCCGCGTGACGCCGACACCGAGGCGCTCGGCCGCGCCTGGCTGCGGGCGCGCGACGGGGTGGCCCCGAACGGGCTGTCACTCGCCCGCCTCGCCTCGGTGCTCGGCCAGCCGGCCGAGGACCCCCACCATGCGCTCGGCGACGCGCTCACGACCGCGAAGGCGTTCATCGCGCTCGCCAGCCACCTCGATGCAACGCGGCCACAGACGGTCGGCTCGCTGTGCGACGCCGAACAGACTCTCCGTGCCGCCGCACGGCGGTTCGGCCCCGGCTAGCGGCCTGACCGTATGTAGTCGAGCCCGCTAGCCGTGCGACCGCCCGCCGCTCAGTACAGCTGCAGGTAGCGGTCGAGCTCCCACTGCGTGATCTGCTCGTGGGCGGCCTGGACCTCGCGCTGCTTGACGTCGATGAAGTAGTCGATGTAGTCCCCGTCACGGGTCGTTCCGAAGCCGGCCCTGAGCGCGTCGTTGCCGGCGAGCTCGCGCGTCGCGTCGAGCAGGTTGGCGGGCAGCAGGTCGATCCCCTGCGCCTTGCGGTCCTCGGCGCTGAGCGTGTACAGGTTCTGCGAGTTGGGCTCGCCGGGGTCCAGACCGCGTTCGACGCCGTCCAGACCCGCGGTCAGCATCGCGGTCGCGGCGAGGTACGGGTTGCACGAGCCGTCGACCGTCCGGTCCTCGATCCGGCCCGCAGCCGGGACGCGCAGCATCTGCGTCCGGTTGTTGTATCCGTAGCTGATGTATGCGGGCGCCCAGGTCGCGCCGCTCGTCGGCGCGCCGACGACGAGCCGCTTGTACGAGTTGACGGTCGGCGCCGTCACCGCGATGTACGCCTTCGCGTTGGCCTTCAGCCCAGCGATGAAGCTGTAGGCGAGCTCCGACAGCCCGAGCCCCCGCGGGTCCTTGCTCGGCGCGCGATCGAACAGGTTGCGGCGGCCCTTCCAGAGGCTGACGTGGAAGTGGCAGCCGTTGCCGGTCAGATGCGCGAACGGCTTGGGCATGAAGGTCGCCATCAGGCCGCGCTGCTGGGCCAGCGACTCGACCATATAGCGATAGAAGATCGCGCGATCGCAGGTCGTGAGCGCGTCGGCGAACTGGAAGTTCTGCTCGAACTGGCCGTTGGCGTCCTCGTGATCGGTGGCGTAGTTGTCCCACCCGAGCGTCGTGACCGCCTTGGAGACCTCGGACACGAAGTCGAGGTTTCGAGTCAGGGCCCGCATGTCGTAACAGGGCAGGTCGAGCGTGTCGAGCGGGTCGGCGACCTCGATCCCGCCGTCAGCGGTCCGGCGGATCAGGAAGTACTCGAGCTCGGCGCCGATCTTCAGCTCGTAGCCCTGGTCCGCGGCGCGCTTTACCGCGTGGCGCAGGATCGTCCGTGGGCAGAACGGCCATTCCTCGCCCTCGACCGTGACGTCGCACGCGAACCGCGCAACGTTCGGTTGCCACGGGAGAATCGTGAGCGAGGTCACGTCGGGCATCGCGATCATGTCGGGATCGTGCGGGCCCTGGCCGAGGTCGCCCGCGGCGAACCCGGCAAACCCGGCTCCTTCGCTCAAGAGGTCGTCGAGGTGGTGCGCGGGCACCAACTTCGCGCTCGGTTTGCCGTGCATGTCGACGAACTGAGCAAACAGGAATTCGATCCCCTGGCTCTTGACGATCCGGCGAACGTCATCTTCGTTTTTGGGTGGATTGGGCATGAGCCCAGGTATATCCCGCGCGACAGGTCAGGCACAATGGCTGCAGGCACCCCATTTGTCGGTGTCAGCAATGTGCATCGTGCACATAGGAGAGCTGCCGAGATGTCGCTCAGGACCGACCGGCTGGAGCCGGTCACAGAGGAAGTTCAAGCGCTCCGCGAGGAGAACCGGACACTGTACGGCGTCATCAACCTCGTGTCCTCGTCGCTCGAGGTCACGCCGATGCTCCAGGGCGTGGTCGACCTCGCGACCGATGCGACCGGCTGTCACGCGTGCTTCATGTACCTGCTCGAGGGCTCGCAGCTGACGATGCGCGCCGCCTCGCCGGTGTTCCGCGAGGCCGTCGACAAGGTCCAGTTCTCGGTCAACGAGGGACTCGCCGGCTGGGTCGCCCGTCATCGCACGCCGGAGTTCATCCGCGAGCGCGCGATGGACGACCCGCGGATGAAATACGTCCCGCTGCTCCAAGAGCAGCGCTTCCAATCGATGGTGGCGGTCCCGATCCTGTCTCGCGCGGGCGAGACGATCGGCGTGATCGTCCTGCACACGGAGGCTCCACACGAGTTCGGCGAAGGAATCCTGAAGCTGCTCGTTCACATCGCATCGCTGGTCTCGGGCGCGATCGAGAACGCCCAGCTGTATGACCAGGAGCGGCGCCGGGTTGGGGCGCTGACCGGCCTTGCAGAGATCGCCCAGCGGGTCGCCGACGTGACCGGCGCGGCGGAGCTCGGCGAGGTGCTCGTCGGCGGCTCGCTGCGGCTGCTCGGCGCCGACATCTGCCAGCTGCTGCGGCTGAGCTCCGACAGCGACTCGATGGAGCTGCTGGCGTCGGTTCCGGCCTCGCTCCCGTCACCGTCGGCGACCTCGGCCGCGGACCTGATGCTGACTGCGCTCGAGGGGCGCGGCGGGGTTCCGGCGGCAAAGGCGCTGTGGCCGTCGGCGGAGATCGGCGACCTGCTCGTCGTCCCGCTCGTGGCCGGCGGCGACCGCGTCGGGCTCCTCTGCGCCGGCGCGTATTCGGAGCGCGCCTTCGGCGACGAGGCCACCTACGTCGCACACGCGGTCGCGCATCTCGCCGCCGTCGGGATCAAACGCGCCGAGCTGATCGAGGGGCTGACGAGCGCCAACATCATCAAGAACCTGTTCGAGCTGCTCGCGGCGGGCGCGAGCTCGCTGGCGGCCAGTAAGGCGGCCGAGATTCGCTGCGATCTGACATCTCCGTATCTGATGGTCTGCGCCGAGCCGGCCGGCGGGCGTGAGCAGTCCTCGGGCGAGTGGCGTGCCGCCGCCGAATCGCTCGGTCGTGGACTCGCGGAGCTCGTGCCACGGTCCGCGATCGAGGCCGGACCCGGACCGGTGCGGGCGTTGCTCGCCTTCGGGCAGGCCCGCCAGCAGACGATCGACGGCCTCCTGCACGCATGCCGTGAGCTCGGCCAGCGGACCGGAACGGCGATCGGCGTCAGCGAGCTGCGTGAGACTCCGGCGGACGCGTCACGCGCGTACCGCGAGGCGCTGGATGCCGCGACGATCGCCCGCGCGCTGATGGGCGACGGCGGCGCGATCGCCTACTCCCAGGTCGGCGCCTACCGCTACCTGGTGCAGATCGGCGCCGACGACGCGCCCCGTGACCGCATGCGCGCCGCGGTCGATCTCCTGATCGAGTACGACCGCAGGCGACGGACCGCGCTGCTCGACACGCTCGAGCGTTACTTATCGGAACGGCGCAGCGTGATCGAGAGCGCCCGGGCCCTGTTCGTGCACCCGAACACGCTGCGCCAGCGGTTGGGACGGATTGAGCAGCTGACCGGCCTCGACCTCGACGAGGACGACCTCTTGTCGCTCGAACTCGCGATCAAGCTCGCGCGCCTGCACGGGCGCCCCGACGCCGGCTAATCTCCGTCGTCGGGCACCAGGAATACGGGGACCTTGGCCTTGCGGCGAACCCGCTGGGGCTCCTGTGACCACAGCGCGTCGGCGACCAAGCGGTGGCGGTCTGGGTCGGCCGCCATCACGATTGCCTCGCACTCCTCCATCGTCGCCTCTTCGCAGATCTTCTTAGTTGACTTGCGCGTGCCGACCACGTGACCGTCGGCCTCGAGACCCTTGCGTTTGAGCCTTTTGATTGCCTTGGTGACGATCTCCTGCTGTTGTCTCCACTCGTCGCGGCTGGGCAGCAAACCCGGGGTCGGCATCCCGAACGAGGTCCCGTGGACGCGGGCGATCGACAACACCCGCACGCTCGCCCCGTGTGGGTCGGCGAGCTCGATTACGCGTCGGACTGCGGCTTCCGGGATTGGACGCCCCTCAGTCGCGAGCAGAATCCGCCCGAAGCGGGCGCCGTCCCAGTCCTGCGGATCCTGCGGCGCCCTAGCCGCGGCGCTCACGGGTCCGACGCGCCGGCCATCGGGGGTGCGGCCACAGCAGCCGGCGGCGGAGCCTCCTGGTGTCGCTTGTCCTCGTAATGTTTGCGATACCAGTACAGCGGGAGGTACGCGAGTACGACCACGATCCCGATGAAGTAGTACGGGAGCGTCTTGCGCCCAGCCGCGTTGCACGTGCAGGCGGCATATGTCGGACCGCCGTAGAAGTAGATGATCGTGTACACGGCAGCGATCACGAGCGCGACGTACTTCATCCACTCGGGCAGCCTGAACGGCCTCCGGAGGTTGGGACGGTGCTTGCGCAGCAGGTAGTAGCCGATGAGCACGGGGATGAACGAGGCGAGGTAGCCGACGTTTGAGAACGTGTAGATCTCGACCGCGCCGCCCATGAACACGACGCAGATCGAGCAGACGACGTTGAAGATCATCGCCCGGTCGGGAACGCCGTGCTCGTTGGTGTGATGGAAGAAGCGCGGGAACTGGCCGTCGGTCGCCATCTGATGCAGCGAGCGCGCCGTCCCGGTGATCGCGTTCAGCGCCGAGAGGATCAGGGCGAGAATCAGCATCCAGGCGATCAGCCAGGTCAGGATGCTCGATCCCGCGCCGGTCCCGAACACCTTGGCGGCGTAATGGACGAAGATCGTCTTCGGGTCAACCAGCGCCGCATTGCGCAGCGCGGTGTTGCCGAGCACGATCACGAACGCGATCGGGATCAACATGTAGATGAACACCCCGTAGCCGCCCTCGAGGTTCATCGCGATCTTCGCGTCCTGGTCCGGGTTCTTGGTCTCGCCGATGTAGCACGCGGCCGCCTCCATCGCGATCACGTTCCAGGTCAGCAGGAACGAGAACGCGATGTACAACGTCAGCCACCCGTGCCCGTACAGCGTCCCGGTGAAGGCGCCGCCGTTGATCTGGTGGAAGCCGGCGAGATTGTTGAAGTCGACCGCCGACGGGTTGAAGATCCACGAGATCGCGATGAAGGTCAGCGGAATCATCGACAGGAGCGCCAGCGTCGTCGCGAAGCCGGTCCCGAACCGCAGCCCGCGGTACGCGGGGATGAACAGCAGCATGATCCCCACGACGGAGATCGCCAATGTCCACCAGGCGATCGGGGTGTGGATCGGCGTGAACCCGGCCGTCGAGAGGTGGAAACGGTCGACGATGTAGAACGACGCGAGGATCATGTTCAGCGGCGCGACCGGGAACCAGCCCAGCCAGTACGCCCAGGCCGTGAAACCGTTGACATGCTCGGCGAGCCGCGGCCAGCGATCCTTGTACGCCGGGTAGGCGTAAGACGGTGAGCCTCCGGTGCGGTCGGGCATCATCGCCGACAGCTCGGCGAGGAACAGGCAGAGCAGCCAGCCGCTGATCGTGATGACGAAGATGACCGGGATCGACGCGGCGCCGAGTTCGGTCACCATCACCGGCGCGATTCCCGTTACGAGGATCGTCCCCGCGAGGCCGATGACGAATGCGCTCCACCAGTTGCCGGTCTTTGGCAGCCCGGAAGACTCATAGACGAGTACGTCTTGTTCCGCGCCAGACTCGTCAGCCATAACCCCTCCTCATAGGGTGTGCGAGAAGCAATTAGGCTGACACGTTAGCCGGACGCCTCCCATACGTGTGGCGCACACAATTGGTCCACCGAACATGGACAGCCTGGACACATTTCTGAGCAGGTATCAGCCGTTTGACGCGATCGACCCAGAGCTCCTGAGCGCTCTCTCATCGGACGTGACCGAGCACGCGTTCCAGGCGGGTGACGATGTGCTCGTCGAAGACGGGCTCCCGACCGTGGGGCTGTGGGTGATCGTGACCGGCTCGATGGGCCTGGTCCACGACGGCGAGGTGATCGAGGTGCTCGAGCCGGGGGAATGCTTCGGCCATCCGTCGCTGTTGACCGGGATGGCCCCGGCGTTCACCGTCCGCGCTCGAGAGCCGTCCACGTGCGCGCTGTTTGACGCTGCCGCGGGACGCCGCCTGCTCGGCACCGAGGCCGGCGCGGCCTACGTCGCGCAGTCGATGCGACGGAGGTTGACCGGCACCGGCCAGACCGTGCACGGCCTGCACGAGGTGGGGACCACGCCGGTCGCCGCGATCATGCGCCCGGCGACCTTCTGCGAGCCCGACGTGTCGGTTCGCGAGGCGGTCGAGCGGCTCGGGAAGGACGGCGTCACGGCGCTGCTGATCCCGCTCGAGGGCGAGCGGCTGGGAATCGTCACCGACGCCGATGTCCGCGACAAGGTTGCGTCCGACCGCGTGTCGGGCGACGCGCCGGTCAGCACGATTGCGCGTGCGCCCGTCCCCACGGTTCCGGCGCGGCAGCTGGCGATCGAGGCGACCGTCGACATGCTCGCCGCGGGGGTCGAGCATATGGCGGTCGATCGATGTGGGGACGGTCTGCGGCGTCCTGTCGGCCGCCGATCTGCTCGGACTCGACGCGCACGGTCCAACCGGGCTGCGGCACACGCTGTTGGGCGCGCCGGACGAGGCTGCGCTTGTCCGCGCCGCGGCCCACCTGCCGAAGCTGTTCCTCGCGCTCTCGCGTGCGGGCGTCCCGTCGCGCGATTTGGGACGCGTACTGACGCTGCAGCACGATGCGGTCGTCGCCCGGCTGATCGAATTCTCGATCTGGCGGCACGGACCGGCACCGCTGCCATGGGCATGGCTCGACCTCGGCAGCGCCGCGCGGCGGGAGTTCACGCTCGCCTCCGACCAGGACAACGCCCTCGCGTATGGGGACAGCGCGACCGAGGATGACGCGGACGTCTACTTCGAACGCCTCGGCTCAGACGTGAACGGCGGACTCGAGCGGTGCGGGATCGGCCTCGACAACAATGGCGTGCTGGCCGGCAAGCGGCTCTGGCGGATGTCGAAAGCCGCCTGGCTGCGGACCTTCGACGAATGTTTTGAGCAGCCCGACGAGTCGCATCTGATCCGCGCGACGGTCGCGTTCGACTTCCGCGTCGCCGCGGGCGGATTGGCGGTCGCGGCCGAGTTCACGTCACGAATTCGCCGTGCGCGCGAGCACGCCCAGTTCATGCGGCTGCTCGCACGGTACGCGACCGGCTATCAGGTCGCGCTCGGTTTCCGCGGCCACCTCGCGACCGACCGCGGCGGCGAGCATCCGGGCCGGATCGACCTCAAGCACAACGCGATCATCCCGCTCGTCAACCTCGTCCGTTATTTCGCGCTCGCGGCCGGAATCACGATCTCGCCGACGCTGGATCGAATCGAGGCAGTGACCAGCGCCGGCGGGCTGTCACGGGAAGACGGCAGCGCTCTGCGCGAGGCATATGAGGTGATCGCCGGCGTGCGCTTCGCCCACCACGCCGACCTGATCGCCGCCGGGTTGGCGGCAGACAATCTGATCGACCCAGGCGAACTCGGTCCGATCGCCCGCACCGACCTCCGCGAGGCGCTCACGGTCGTCAAACGGACGCAGAAGCGGGTGGCGGCGTCGGCGCCGACCCCGCGCTAAGGAGTCGCAAAACAGTATTGCCCGCCACCACATTGGACGCCGAAACTGTGCCCACAGCAGCCATTTCCGCGCCGTTCGCCGCGGTCTACATTGCAGAGCATGTGTGGCATCGCGGGTCTCTACATCAAGAATGACGCGCTTTATGCAGAGCTTGGCGCACGGCTGTCGGAGATGCTCGTGCAGCTCTCCTCCCGGGGTCCCGACAGCGCCGGCGTCGCCTTCTATCGCGATCCGGCACCGACCGGCTCGTGCAAGCTGTCGCTTCATTCGCCGGCCGCCGAGCCGGGCTGGAAGGCGCTCGCCGGCGAGCTCGAAGAGCACGTTCGCGGACGCCTCGCTGAGCGGCGTACGCGCGACGCACGCGGTGTTCGTCGTCGCGGCCGACGCCGACGAGGTGCAGGCGTGGCTGCGCGCGCACCATCCGGAGCTGACGCTGATGAGCGCGGGCGCGACGATCGAGATCTACAAGCACGCGGGCCTGCCGGCCGAGTTCATCCGCGAGTTCTCGATCGCCTCAATCGCGGGCAGCCACGCGCTCGGCCACACCCGGATGGCGACCGAGAGCCGGGTCACGACCGAGCATTCGCACCCGTTCTCCACCGGGCTGGACCTGTGCCTCGTCCACAACGGCTCGCTCTCGAACCACAACCGCCTACGGCGCTCGCTGCAGCGCGAGGGGATCCGCTTTCAGACCGACAACGACAGCGAGGTCGCGGCCGGGTACCTGACCTGGAGAATGCGCGAGGGCGCGACGCTCGAGCAGGCGCTCGACGGCTGCATGGACGACCTGGACGGCTTCTACACGTTCGCGGTCGGGACAGCGGACGGATTCGCGGTGCTGCGCGATCCGATCGCGTGCAAGCCCGCCGTGATGGCGGAGACCGATGACTGGGTCGCGATGGCATCCGAGTACCGCGCGATCGCCGTGCTCCCCGGTGCGCAGGACGCGGTCAGCTGGGAGCCCGAGCCGGGACACGTGTACAGCTGGGGAACGGTCGAGGTCGCATGATGGCGGCGCCCGAGGTCCTGCCCGGTACCGCGCTGTCATTCGACCTCGCGAGCGACACGGTGCGCGAGCTCAACCAGCGCCTGCACCTCGCCGACCACGTCGGCCGCGTGCGGGTGCTCAACCCGGGCGGCAGGCACAGCATCGCGGCCGGCCTCGACGCCGAGTACGAGGTCGAGATCGAGGGCCACGTCGGCTACTACTGCGCGGGGATGAACAAGCGCGCGGCGGTCCGGATCGAGGGCAACTGTGGTGTCGGCGTCGCCGAGAACATGATGTCCGGGACGGTGGTCGTCGAGGGGAGCGCGAGCCAATCGGCGGGGGCGACTGCGCGCGGCGGCCTGCTCGTGATCCATGGCGACGCGTCGGCCCGGTGCGGGATCTCGTTGAAGGGGGCCGACGTGGTCGTCCACGGTTCGGTCGGTCACATGAGCGCGTTCATGGCCCAGAAGGGGTGTCTGGTCGTCTGCGGCGACGCGGGCGAGGCGCTCGGCGATTCGCTCTACGAGGCGCATCTGTACGTCGGCGGCTCGGTCGCCGGGCTCGGCGCCGACTGCGTCGAGAAGGAGATGCGCGACGAGCACGTCGAGGAGCTGCGCGCGCTGCTCGCGCGAGGTCAGGTCGACGCCGACGTGGCGGACTTCCGCCGCTACGGCTCGGCCCGCCAGCTCTACAACTTCAAGGTCGACAACCTCGGGGCCTACTGAGGTGAGCGCCTCGTCGAACGGGTCGGGGGTCGGCGTCGGCTGGCACCCCGGGCTGCACGAGTCGGCGACCTTCGACCGCAACGCGATCGCCGAGATCCAGCGGGCGGCGCGCGAGGGCATGTACGACATCCGCGGCTTCGGCGCCAAGCGCCGCGTGCCGCACTTCGACGATCTCCTGTTCCTCGGCGCCAGCGTCTCGCGCTACCCGCTCGAGGGCTACCGCGAGCGCTGCGCGACCGACGTCACGATCGGAACCCGGTTCGCGCGCGAGCCGATCAAGCTCGAGATCCCGATCACAATCGCGGGGATGAGTTTCGGGGCGCTGTCGGGCAACGCCAAGGAGGCGCTCGGGCGCGGCGCGACCGAGGTCGGGACCTCGACGACGACCGGCGACGGCGGCATGACCGAGGAGGAGCGCGGCCACTCGACCAAGCTCGTCTACCAGCTGCTCCCGTCGCGCTACGGGATGAACCCGGACGACCTGCGCCGCGCTGATGCGATCGAGGTCGTCGTCGGGCAGGGCGCCAAGCCGGGCGGCGGCGGGATGCTCCTCGGCCACAAGATCTCCGACCGCGTCGCCGAGATGCGCGATCTGCCCAGGGGGATCGACCAGCGCAGCGCCTGCCGGCACCCGGACTGGACCGGCCCGGACGATCTCGAGATCAAGATCGAGGAGCTAAGAGAGATAACCGACTGGCGGATCCCGATCTACGTCAAGGTCGGCGCGACCCGGACGTTCTTCGACGTCGCGCTCGCGGTCAAGGCCGGCGCCGATGCGATCGTGCTCGACGGGATGCAGGGCGGCACCGCCGCCACCCAGGACGTGTTCATCGAGCACGTCGGGATCCCGATCCTGGCCGCGATCCCGCAGGCGGTCGAGTCGCTGGTCGAGCTCGGGATGCACCGCCGGGTGCAGCTGATCGTGTCGGGCGGGATTCGCACCGGCGCCGACGTCGCCAAGGCGCTCGCGCTCGGCGCCGACGCCGTCTCGATCGGAGTCGCGGCGCTGATCGCGCTCGGCGACAACGCGCCGGAGCACGACGCCGCCTATGCCCAGCTCGGCTCGGCGGCCGGGTTCTACGACGACTACCAGGCGGGCCTCGACCCGGCCGGGATCTCGACCCAGGAGCCGGAGCTCGAGGCGCGGCTTGACCCGGTCGAGGGGGGCCGGCGGCTTGCGAACTACCTGCGGACGCTGACGCTGGAGGCCCAGACCCTGGCGCGCGCGTGCGGCAAATCGCACCTGCTCAACCTCGAGCCCGAGGATCTCGTCGCACTGACGCTCGAGGCGTCGGCGATGGCGCGGGTGCCGCTCGCCGGGACCAACTGGATCCCGGGGCAATCGCCTTGAGGGCGATTGTCCTTGGGCAATCCATAGGTTCCTAGAGGCAGCGAAGGCGACCGCATGGTCCAGACGACGAACAATCTCTGGGTCCTGATCGCTGCGCTGCTCGTCTTCACGATGACGATCTCGGTCGGCTTCTTGGAGATCGGTGAGCTGGGTGAGGGGCTGCACTTCAGCCTGCTCAAGACGATTCTGATAACCGGCTTGGCGCTCCTCGTGATGGCGATCGTCGGTTTCAATACGGCGTTTGCGCCGACCGTGGGGGGCGTGATCGGGCGCCCGTTCTATTCCCCGGGCTTCTTTCTAGGTGGCTTCTCGACACATGCACTGTCGGCGACGAGCAGCGTCTGGTGGTCGATGCGCGCGGGGTTCTTCAACACCGGCCTGACAGCGGCCACCTATTTTCTCTTTGAGGCGGCGTTCGCCGCAGTGACGCTGGCGCTGGTCGCGCTCGTCGTACTGCGCAAGATGAAGCTGAAGGCGTTCGTCTGCTATTCGATCGTCTACTTCGTCTTGATCTGGAACATCCCAGCGGCGTGGATCTGGAATCCGACGGGCTGGCTGGCGCGGAAGGGAATGGTCGATTTCGCGGGCGGGCTGGTGGTTCACGGCGCGGCCGGGGCCGCGGGCCTCGCGATCGTCTTGCAGATCTGGCGCGAGGAGCGGCGGCTCGGTCTGCGGAGCAGCCCTCAGGCGGCAATCAAGCTCAGCCCGGGCTGGCTCACGCTCGCGGTCCTGCTGCTCTGGGTCGGATGGTTTGGATTCAACCCCGGGAGCGTGCTCGCATTCAACAACGAGGCGATGATCGTCGTGATCACGACGTTCCTCGCGGCGGCGACGTGCCTGTGCTCGACCATGTTGTGCGCCTACGTCCTGTCCAGGCAGCAGCCGGAGCTGCAAATCCTCTACGCGGTCAACGGTGTGATCATGGGGTTGATCATCATCACGCCGCTGGCGGGGTTTGTAAGCCCGGCGAGCGCGATTATCCTCGGGCTTTGCGGCGGGCCGCTGTTTTTGATCGGCGAACGGGTGGTCGGCCGCTTGCGCTGGTTTTCGGACCCAGCCGGGCTCTTCCCAGGACATCTCGTCGGCGGCCTCTTCGGGATCGTGATGATCGCGTTTTTCGCCCAGCGGCAATTCGCGGCCGGCTCGGGCTTCCCCAAGCTCCCCAACGGGCTGTTCTTCGGCGGCGGCGGTCATGCGATTCATCAGCTCGGCGTCGAGCTGCTCGGCATTGTCACCGTGATGGGCGCCGTCTTCTGCCTCTCGTTCGCGACCGTTGCGGTGCTCGCACGAGTGTTCGGCGGCATCATCAACCGCCCAACCGCCGACGGCGAGCCGGTCGCCGATACGGGCGCTCACGCGTACTAGCCCAATTCGGCTCAACCGCAAGCGAGCGCTCGCCGTGGCGAGGCGGCGGTCAGACCTCGACCTCGCGACCGTCCTCGCCCCACAGCGTGTGGAAGGCGCCGTCGCGGTCGACGCGGTGGTAGGTGTGGGCGCCGAACAGGTCCCGGAGTCCCTGGATCAGGCTCGCCGGGCCACGGGCGCGGCGGATAGCCGTCGTAGTAGGCGAGCGAGGATGAGAACGCCGGGGTCGGGATCCCGAACTCGGCGGCGCGGCCGACGACCCGCCGCCATGGTTCCTGGGCGTCGGCGAGTGCGGCGGCGAAGAACTCGGCGAGCATCAGGTTGGCCAGCTAGGGCTCCTGCGTCGTAGGCCTCGCGGATCCGATCGAGGAAGCGCGCGCGGATGATGCACCCGCCGCGCCAGATCGTCGCCATCGAGCCGAGGTCGATCGTCCAGCCCTCGGAGTCGGCGGCCGCCGCCATCTGGGCAAAGCCCTGCGCGTAGGAGACGATCTTCGAGGCATAGAGCGCGTGCTCGAGGTCGTCGGCCAGGTCGCGGCGCGCTGGCGCCGCTCGGCGCCGGACCGGCAAGCCTCTCGGCGGCCGCCACGCGCTGCTGCTTGAGCGCGCTGAGCGTGCGCGCGAACACGGCCTCGGTGATCCCGGTCAGCGGCACGCCGAGCTCGAGCGCGTTCTGCGCGGTCCAGCGGCCGGTGCCCTTCTGCTCGGCGGCGTCGAGGATCACGTCGACGAGCGGCTCGGCCGGTCGCGGCGTCGGTCTTGGACAGCACGCGAGCGGTGATCTCGATCAAGAACGACTCGAGCTCGCCCTCGTTCCAGGCGCGGAACCGATCAGCGATCGCGTCGACGTCGAGGCCGGCGCCGTAGCGGAGCAGGTCATAGCTCTCGGCGATCAGCTGCATGTCGGCGTACTCGATCCCGTTGTGGACCATCTTCACGTAGTGGCCCGCGCCGTCGGGGCCGACGTAGGTGCAGCACGGCGTGCCGTCGACCGACGCGGCGATCGCCTCGAAGATCGGCTTGACCGACTCGTCGTAGGGCTCGCGGTCGCCGCCGGGCATGATGCTCGGCCCGTTGAGCGCGCCCTCCTCGCCGCCCGAGACGCCGACGCCGAGGAAGTGGATCCCACGCTCGGCGAGCTTGGCGTGGCGGCGCTGCGTGTCGCGGAAGTTGGCGTTGCCGCCGTCGATCACGATGTCGCCGCGGTCCAGGTGCGGGGTGATCTCGTCGATCACGGCATCGGTCGCGGCGCCGGCCTGGACCATGCTCATCAGCACGCGCGGCCGCTCCAGCGCCCCGACCCAGTCCGTGCACCGACTCATGTGCGGTGAGCGGCCCCTCCGAGCCGTGTTCGTCCATGAATTTCTCGGTCCGGCTCGCGGTTCGGTTGTGGACCGCGACGGGGATCTCGTGATGGGCGACGTTGCGCGCCAGGTTCGCGCCCATCGTCGCGAGCCCGGTGAGGCCGAAGTGTCTGTCAGAAGAGCTCATCGTGTGAACGTAGCGCGAGCGCCGATTCGGCCCGGATCGCACGGCCCGGTAGGTTGCAGGGATGAACTACCGCACGCTGGGAAACACAGGAACGAAGGTCAGCCCGCTCTGCCTCGGCGCGATGATGTTCGGCGGCTGGGGTAACCCCGACCACGACGAGGGCGTCCGGATCATCCACCGCGCGCTCGACGCGGGGATCAACTTCATCGACACCGCCGACGTCTACTCACGGGGCGAATCCGAGGAGATCGTCGGCAAGGCGCTCGCCGGCGGCAAGCGCGACAAGATCGTGCTCGCGACCAAGGTCCACGGCCCGATGGGCGATGACCCAAACGAGTTCGGCAACTCCCGCCGCTGGATCGTCCAGCGAGATCGAGAACAGCGCTGCGCCGACCTGAAGACCGACTGGATCGACCTCTACCAGATCCACCGCCCCGAAGCCGACACCGACATCGACGAGACGCTCGGCGTGCTGTCGGATCTGATCCACGCCGGCAAGGTGCGCTACATCGGCTCGTCGACGTTCCCCGCGTCCCAGATCGTCGAGGCCCAGTGGGTCGCGCAGAGGCGCGGCCGCGAGCGGTTCGTCTGCGAGCAGCCGCCATATTCGTTGCTGGTGCGGGCGATCGAGGGTGACGTGCTGCCGACCTGCCGGCGCTACGGGATGGGCGTGATCCCGTGGAGCCCGCTCGCCGGCGGCTGGCTCACCGGCCTGTACCGCAAGGGAGCCGAGCTCCCGCAGTCGCGCCGCGCCGATCGGATCCCGGCCCGCTACGACATGTCACTCGAGGGCAACCAGCGCAAGCTCGAGGCGGCCGACGCGCTCGGGGCGCTCGCCGACGAGTCGGGCATGACGCTGATCGAGATGGCGCTCGCGTTCGTGATGCGCCATCCGGCGGTGACGGCGCCGATCATCGGGCCGCGGACGATGGAGCAGCTCGAGTCCCAGCTCCCCGCGGCCGACGTCAGCTTGTCCGACGAGGTGCTGGACAGGATCGACGAGATCGTGCCGCCGGGCGTAACCGTGAACCCGGCCGACCGCGGATGGCCGAACCCGGCGCTGGAGTCCGCTGCCCGGCGGCGCCCGGTCGAGAGTTAGGCCGACCGCGGTCCGGCGCAGAGGTGCACGCGGGCCTTACGTCAACGGCCTCGGCACTCGATGCGATCTACCGACCCTATGACCTGTGTTGGATTCGGTCGGGATGGGGCTGCCCCGGGATCCGGCCCGCGGTCAGTGCGTTGACGTGTAGGCCGGCCATGAGGCCCCGGGTCAACACCGTGATGGCGCGGATGAAGGCCAACGGGGTGTCCTCGTTCTGGACCATGTTCCAGACCGCGCGCATGTTGGCGACGTCGACGTAGGCGGCGGCCGGTCCGTCTGCCACCTCGGACAGCGCCTGTTCGACCTCATCCGCGCAGGCGCGTAGGCGGGGGACCAGGTCGGCGGCCTGACACCCCCGGGCCTGGTTGCAGCGCACCTCGTCGGGAAGCCGTCCCCGCATCGCCTCGCGGATGAGCCAGCGGTCGGTACCGGTGCGGGGATCGATGAACACCCGATCGGGCACCGAAAGGGTGAGCTCCACGACCCGCACATCAGTCGTGGGGTCACTCGCCGGGGGCCCGTAGCGGCTGGCCATCGCCGTCCAGAAGTCGCCGATCAGTGTGCGCCCCGGCCTGAGGACGCTCAGGCGCTCGGCCAGCGGCGTGCGCGGGAACGCCTCGGGGTCATCCAGGCGGCGCTCCATCAGTTGCAGGCGGCGGGCGAAGGCGGGTGAGACCGCCGATCGCTCGTACGGACTCGCTTCGCGCGCGAAGCGATTACGGGCGACCGCGCTGCGCACCTGCCGCGGCGCCAACCGGCGCAGGTGCAGCCAGGCCGCCCGTCGTGCGCCGAAGCGATCGAGTTGGTAGCGCGGCGGCTGCGACAGAGGATCCCCGCTCCATGAGATCGACGCGTTGCCGATCTGTCCGGTCAGCAGCACCCGCGCTCCCGCCCGCCCGGCCTCGGCATACAACTCCAGCAGCCAGAACAGATTCGCCGCTGCGTGAACCGGGGATCCGAACACCTCAAGCCCAAGACGAATGGCCGCGATCGGACTCAGTCGCGTGGCCTCCACGGTCTGCAGGTCGATGTTTTCGGCCGCCGCGGCCACCGCCCGGGCGAACGGCGACTCGTCGCCCAAGCGCGAGCGTGTGTAGCGGCTCGTATCGCAGACCGGCACCGAGGTGAGAGCGAGCACCCTCCGGCCATGGACGCGTAGCGCCCGCGCCGCGGTGACGGTGACCGAGCTGGAGTCCAAGCCTCCGCTCAAGGTGGCGGCGACAGGCCCGCTCTCCGGTAGGCGCTCGCGCACCGCCTCGTCGAACACGTCCCGGAGTGCCTCAACGTAATCCTCACGTCGCGGGAGCCGCAGCTCTGAAACGTGGTCCAGCCGCCGGTAGCAGCGCACGTCCACGCCGTCGGTGGTGACCGTTAGCGCGTGTGCCGGCGGCAGCCGATGTACGCCCGCGAAGATCGTGCCCTGACCGTGGTAGGCCGGCCACGAAATCAGGTACTGGGCCAGATACAGCTCATCGAGCTGGGGCACAACCGGTGCCAGCCCCAGCAACGCCGCCAGCGTCGGCGCAAACGCGATCATGCCCCGGTCCAGGCGGTACAGCAGCGAGCCGTAGCCGAGCGGGTCGCGGGCCATGAACAACCGCCGCTGCTCGGGGTGCCACGCCGCGAGGCTCCAGTCGCCAAGCAGATGGCGCGGCGCGTCCTCGCCCCACCGAAGATAAGCAGCCAGCAGCAGCTCCGGATCAGCGAGCGATCGGCCCACGTCCCGTTCGAGGCGGAGCTCGTGCACGAGCGCGGCGCGGGCGTCAAGGCGCCCCGCGCCGCAGAACTGCAGATCACCTGCGCCATCAACCGGTGCCAATGTCGCCGCCGGCTGCGCATGAGCGGCGACCGTCTGGCGCAGCCGGCCCAGCGCTTCATGGCCGACCGGGCCGCCGTCTCGACCCACAATCCCGAACACCCCACTCATCGCTCACCTACAGCGGAGCTAGAAATTCCAACCTGCGACCGCAGACCTGTAAGACTAGGCGCCATGCGCAAGCAACACTCGCAAAGCCAGCCCCAGGAAGTGCCAAAGGCGGCGGGAGGCGGCGACGCATCGCGGCCATCCTGGCGGCCGCCGGTAATGACGCGCCTGTCCTTTGACAAGACGCTCGTGAACCCGGGCAGCGTCACCGACGGGGGCGAGGGGACCGGGCCACCCACCTAGGCCTCATACCCGCAGGGCGGCGCTCGAGTTATTCGGCGCCGCGCAGGCGCTGCGCCGTGTGGGCGTCGGCCGGGAAGAACGCCTCGACCGACAATTCCGACACTGTCACGTCTGAGGCCGTCCCGAACGTCGTGATCGTGCTGAAGAACGCGAGTTCGCCGCCGCCAGGCGCCGCGAGGTGCAGCTCGACCATGATCGCGGTCGCGTCCGGCGCCGTGTCCGACACCGGCCCGGGGTAGCCGAGCAGCTCCTCGTGGAGCTCCTCGAGCTCGGGATCGCCGGTCAGCTGGAGCTCGCGGCCGAGCCGCTTGAGCAGATGCCCGCGCCAGTCGGCGAGGTTGAGGATCCGCGGCGCGAGCCCGTCAGGGTGCAGGGCGACCCGCAGGCAGTTGACCGGCGGGACCAGCAGCTCTTCGGCGACCCCGTCGAGCAGCGGGCCGAGCGCGCTGTTTGACATCTGCATGTTCCAGCGGCGATCGACCGCGAACGCCGGGTACGGCTCGTGGCCGGCGAGCAGCTTGCCGAGCGCGTCCCGGATATGGGCGAGCTCGGGATCATCGAGCGAGCGACCGGGGAATTGGGGGGCGTAGCCGGCCGCCAGCAGGAGCTGGTTTCGCTCCCGCAGCGGCACCTCGAGCTGATCTGCGAGCGTCAGCACCATCTCCGGGCTCGGACGCGACCGGCCGGTCTCGACGAAGCTCAGATGCCTCGTCGAGACCCCGGCGTCGAGCGCGAGATCGAGCTGGCTGAGCCGCCGCCGCTGGCGCCAATCACGGAGCAATGGCCCGATGCGGTTTTCGACCGTGGTCACCATTACGAGCGTACCGGCGCCGGGAGCAGCCTCGTCAGCAGCGCGACCACCGCGAGTGTGCCCACGAGGATCGCCAGGCTGAGCTCGAACGCTGTCGCGTAACCGTGGTTCAGGGCGCCGAAGAAGACGACTCCGATCAGCGCCACGCCGAGTGCGTTGCCGACGTTCTGGGCCGTCGAGAGGACGCCCGACGTCGCGCCCGCCTGTTCGGGCTTCATGTTGGCCATGATGATCGTCGCCAGCGGCGTGATCCCGAGCCCCATCCCGGCTCCGACGAGCAGCAGCCCGGGCACGAGGATCATGATCGAGCCGCCGACGCCGACCACGGCGACGGCCGCCAGCAGTACCGCGTGCCCGATCGCGAGCGTCGTCGCGCCGACGGCGAGGACGCGCCTGCCGTGACGCTGGGTCAGTGCCGGAGCCCGCAGCGACGCGGCGAGGTAGGAGACCGCGAGGATCGTGAACACGAGCCCGGACTGCAGGGCGCTCAGCCCGCGGCCGAGCTGGAGGTAGAGGGCGAGGATCAAGAAGAACGACGCCTGTCCGCACCAGAACACGAGCTGTGCGACGAGCCCGGCGGTGAAGCTGCAGGTCTCGAACAGCGCGAGGCTCAGCAGTGGTGTTCCGCCGCGACGCTCGAGCCGCCGCTCATAGGTCCAGAAGCCGGCGAGGATCACGGGCGCGAGCGCGAGCGAGATCCAGGTCCACAGCGGCCAGCCGTGCTGACGGCCTTCGACCAGCGGCAAGACGATCGCCGTCAGGCCGCAGGTCACGAGCAGCATGCCGAGCAGATCAGGACGTCCCGCGCGCGGGGTGCGCGACTCGGGGACCACCCGGGGGGCGAGCGCGAGGGCGAGCGCGCCGACGGGGACGTTGATCAAGAAGCAGCTGCGCCAGCCGAGCCCGGCCGGGTTGGCCTGCACGAGCGCGCCGCCGATCAGCTGACCCGAGACGGCCGCAAGGCCCATCACCATGCCGTAGGCCGACAGCGCCTTGGCACGGTCGACGCCCTGGTACAGGACGCCGATGATCGACAGCACGTTGGCCATCAGCAGGGCCGCGGCCGACCCCTGCATGAGGCGCGCGACCACCAGTACCGAAGCGGTGTCGGCGAGGCCGCAGACCGCGGAGCTGAGCGTGAACAGCGCCAGCCCGATCGAGAACACGCGGCGGCGGCCGTAGCGGTCGCCGAGCCGTGCGGCGGTGATCAGCAGGATCGCCGTCGTCAGGCCGTACCCGGCGACGATCCACTCGATTGCGCCGCTCGACGCGCTCAGGCTCGACTGGATCGAAGGCAGCGCGACGTTGACGATGAAGAAGTCCAAAACGACCATGAAGGTGCCGGCGAGGACGATCGGGAGCGGCGCCCACCGGCTGGCGCGCGCCCGGGAGAGGAGCCCGGCCGTGGTCGCGGCCTGGGAGTGTGTGTAGGTGTCTGTGCTCATGGTCGACACGGTCCCAGCGCTGGGGGCGCGCGTCGATTACCCGCGGGGTAATGCCCAGTGAGAAGCGGACGGGCGCCTCTGTCCGACCCGACCGGTAACCGGGGCATCGTGCCGATCGGAGGTATGCTCACCGATCGATGGCCAGGATTGGCTCACGGGGGCCCGGCGTCTATCGATACACGGCCTACGGGATCACCTTCGAGGTTCCGTTCCGGTGCCGCGGCCTGACTGCCGCCGAGCCCGGGACTCCCGCCGAGGTCGTGGTGAGAGAAGGGACCGTCGCGCGCGCGCTCGATGGGCCGGTGGCCAGCGACCGGCGCTGGGACATCGCGCCCGGGCGGTTTCTGCTTCGGGGCGGACGCCGCGCGGGCCGCTTCCTGGTGCGCGACGGGTCTGTCATCGTCGAGCGCAACCCCGGTGCCGAGGAGGACGTCGTGGCCCGGTGCTTCACCGAGGACGTGCTCCCGGTGTTGCTCCGGCAGCGCGGTCTGCTCGTCCTCCATGCCAACGCGGCGGTGACGCCCCGGGGCGTGGTGGCGATCGCGGGCGAGTCGGGGGCGGGTAAATCGACGACCCTGGCGGCGCTGCTGCAACGCGGTTGCGCGATGCTGGCCGACGACATCACCGCGCTTGACCTGACGGCGGACGGGCACCTCGAGGTGCGACCCGGCGTCGGGCGAGTGAGCCTGACGGAGGCGGCGGTCGACGGTCTCGGCTACCGGTTTCACCCCGGGCTGGACCGGTCATGGCGACCGACGAAGTCCGCGCTGGCCACCGGCGAGAGCATGGCGTGCCACCCCGGCCGGCTGTCGGCCGTGTACGTGCTGTCGACGCACGACGGGCCCGACGCGCGCCTGGTGGCGCTGGCCGGACTGGAGAAGTTCGACGCCGTACAGCGGTGCATCTACGGGCCGATGCTGCCCGGCGAACATCGGGGCGCCTTCCCGCTTGTCCAGGCGTTCATGTGGGCCGTGGATGTGTACCGGCTGCGGCGTCCGGTGGACGGATGGACGGTCCCCGAGGTGGCCGACATCATCCTCGAGGCCCGTGCCCGGCGCGGAGCGCGGGGGCTGATATGAGCGCGATCGTGTGGCTGGCCTCATACCCGAAGTCCGGCAACACCTGGGTCCGCGTGCTGCTAGCCAACTACTTGAGTGAGGCGCAGGCGCCGGTCGACATCAATCAGTTGATGGTTTCCGGGATGGCCAGCGCGCGCCGCCCGTTCGACGAGTGGTCTGGGATCGAGGCATCCGCCCTCGATGACTCGCTGGTGGACCGCCTCCGTCCCTCGGTCTACAGGCGGCTGGCCACCGACTCAGCCGACGATTTGTTCATGAAGGTCCACGACGCGTGGAGCGAGCCTGTCCCGGGCGAGCCGATGTTTCCTCCGGACGTGACCCGAGCGGTCGTATACGTCGTACGCAACCCCCTGGACGTGGCCGTATCGGCCGCCGCGCACTGGCACGTCGAGCCCGACCAGGTGGTGGACTGGATGTGCGATCCCGAGTACCGCTACACCGCAGGCGGCGCCCGGCTTCCTGACCAACTGCGGCAGTTCCTAGGCTCCTGGAGCGACCACCCACGCTCGTGGCTGGAGCGATCCGCGCTGCCCAGCCACGTGGTCCGCTACGAGGACCTCCAGGCCGATCCCGAGCGCGCGCTGACCGGCGTACTGGGCGCGTGCGGGCTGGCCTGTGATCCCGCGCGGGTGCGCACGGCGGTCGACTTCTCGGACTTCAGCGAGCTGCAGCGCCAGGAGCGAGCCCAGGGCTTTCGCGAGCGTCCCCTCAAGTCCAGTGAACCGTTCTTCCGCCGCGGCGAGGTGGGAGCGTGGCGCGACGAGCTGCCGTCGGCGCTGGCCGACCGGCTGCTGGAGGCGCACGGCGAGGCGATGACCCGGTTTGGTTACCTCGAGGAGGCGTTGTGATCGACAAAGACGCGATCGTGTCCCGTAACGACGAGATGATGTCGGCGCCGGTCGATCGCGAGATCGTGTTCCTCAACCGGTCGACCGACAGCTACATTGCGCTCGACGAGGTGGGCCGCAAGATCTGGGACCTGCTGGACCGCCCGCGGCGCATCGAGGAGCTGATCGGTGTTCTGTGCTCGGAGTTCGACGGGCCGCGAGAGACGATCGCCGCCGACGTGGTGGCGTTCTTGCAGGAGCTCGACGGTGAAGGGATCGTCCGGATCGATGACGGCGGCGCTGGCTAGATTTCGCAGGCGGCCGGCCGAGCAGCGGCGCCTGCTGGTGCGGGCCGGGCTGATGCTGGGGTTGATGCGCATCGCGATCCGCCTGCCATTTAGGAATGTTGCGCGCGCCATCGGACTGCATCAGGGGGAGGCGGCGGAATCGGTCGCCCCGGAGGCGGTGGCCCGCGCGGCGACGATCGGGTGGGCAGTGCGCGCGGCAGCCACCCATACCCCGTGGGAGAGCACGTGCCTGGTGCAGGGGCTCGCCGCGGCGGTGCTGCTGCGCCGCCACCGGATCGAGGGCACGCTCTACCTCGGCGTCGCGAGGGACAACGACACGCCGGAGGGCCTGAGCGCGCACGCCTGGCTGCGCTGCGGCGAACTCGTGCTCACCGGTGGCGCCGAGCGGGACCGCTTCACGCCTGTGGCCAGCTTCGCGACCCGCCGTGTCTAAGAGCACGGCAGCGGCGGTTGTGCTGCCCGACTGCCTCGGTGACGTCGCGGTGGTCTTCGGTGATGTCCCACCATCGCTGGACGGGGCTACGGCGGGAGGCGTCCTGTGGGCGGCGGCGGCGGGACGATTCTGGCTCGAGGTCCCCGGGGTCGGCCGCTACCTGGCCGCCGAGGGCTCGGAGCTGACCATCGATCCCGCGCCCGGGTCCGATCCGGCCGAAGTGGCGCGGATTGCCCGTATGACCCCGCTGGCCGCCCTCCTTTTCCAGCGCGGAATCGTCGCCTGGCACGCGGCCACCGCGGTTCGCGACGGCCAGGCGGTGGTCCTCGCCGGTGATTCGGCGACCGGGAAGTCGACGCTGCTGGCCGCGCTGCTGGCCCGCGGCTGGGCGATGCTGGGCGACGAGCTGGCGCCGGTGACGGTGGATGGCAGCGGGGCGGTGACGGTCGGGGCCACCGGCGGCGAGGTCCGCTTGTGGCCGGACGCGATCGAGCAGCTCGAGTGGTCGGGAGCCAACTCGCCGGCGGCGGGGAGCCGGTGCGAGTCCGGACCCGTCCCGGTCAGGTCCATCTGGCGGCTGGCGCTCCACAACGAAGGCGCCACCGAGATCACTGCCGACGAGGGCTTTGACCGCTTCGACGCGGTCGGCAGGCTCGTCTATCAGGGCCGCGTCGCACACGCGCTGCTCGACCGAGGCGCGTACCTGAAGCTCGCGGCGGCGGTGGCCTCGACGATCCCGCACTACCGCTTGCGGCGCCCGCGCGGCGAATGGACCGTGACGGAGCTGGCCGACATGATCGAACGCGACTTCGCGCGGTCGGCGTCGGGCGGCGAATGAGCGGGATCTTCGGCCTCGTCAGACGCGACGGAGCGCCGGTCCGGGACGCGCTGGCGACGATGCGCGCGGCGATGCCCCGGTGGGGGCCGGACGGGTTCGGCGAGTGGAGCGACGGCGGGGCGGCGCTCGGCCAGGCCCGGCGGTTCTCGTTGCCGGAGTCCGGTTTCGAGCACCTGCCGATCGCCGACGACGAGGCGGGATTCGCGTTCACGGCGGCGGGACGGCTTGACAACCGAGATGCGCTCGTCGCCGAAATGGGGCTGCCCGACCGCGGGCGCGGTGTGGGTGACGGCGGCGTGATGATGGCCGCGTACCGCCGCTGGGGCCGGGACGCGCCACGGCGACTGCTCGGCGATTGGTCGTTTGCCGCCTGGCACCCAGCTCAGCGGCGCCTGTTCCTCGCTCGCGACCAGTTCGGTCAGACGGCGCTCTATTACCACTGCGACGACACGATCGCCGCCTTTTCCTCGTCGCTGCACGCGGTGCTGGCCCTGGGGGCGACGCCGGTGGCACTCGACGAGCTGTATCTCGCCCAGTATCTGATCTCGTGGCGCGCATACCACGGAGAGCGCACCCCGTCGTCGGCGGTCCGCCGCTTGGCGCCGGCGCACGTGCTCGACGTGTCCCCGGGACGGGTTAGGACCGACTGCTACTGGCGACTCGAGGATCAGCGCGAGGTCCACCGGTCCAGTCGCATCGACTACGTGACTGAACTGCGTGAGGTCTTCGACGAGGCGGTACGGACCCGGCTGCGCGGCACCGGGCCGGTGAGCGTGACACTGAGCGGCGGACTTGACTCAAGCGCAGTCGCGGCGACGGCGGCGGCGATGATGCGTGAGCGCGGGCAGACGCTGACCGCGTTCACATCGGTGCCGGTTGGCGCCGCGCGCGACGATCAGTCCCGGTTCGGCGACGAGTTGCCGTTGGCGCGGGCGATCGCGCGGTTCGCGGGCAACATCGAGGTCGTTTCGGTGCCTGCCTCGGCGACGAGTCCGATCAAGGGGATCCGCTGGGGGCTCGAGGTCTACGGCCAGCCCGTGCACGCGGCCTCGAACATGTTCTGGATGCTCGATCTGCAACGGCAGGTGCGAGCGGCCGGATCCGCGGTGCTGCTGACCGGTGCGGCGGGCAATGCCGGCATCTCCTGGCCCGGCGATCCGCTGTCTGCGCCTCTACCCACGCAGCTGCGTACGCTCGGCCTTCGGCGCTGGCTGCGGGAGCGTGGCCGCCGCGTAGCCCCGGCTGTCGTGTGGCGGAAATGGGCCCAGCATCAACTCGATCCTGACTGGTATCGAGTCACCGCGATCGCCCCGGAATTTGCCCGGCGGCTGCGATTGGCCGATCGCCGCGTTGCGGATCCGGCGATGGTGACCCGGACGGCGCGCGACCAGCGACTGTCGATCCTGAACCCCGGACGCTCGATTCTCGGCTCGGGAGCCGCAGCGCGTGGAGGCTGGTTCGGGCTCGACGTCCGCGATCCCACCGCCGACGTCCGGGTCCTGGAATTCACGCTGTCGGTCCCCGACGCCGTGTTCCGGGCTCCCGGCGACGGCGCGCCGAGGTGGCTGATCCGAGAAGCGATGCGCGGCCGGGTGCCCGACGAGGTCCGGCTCAACCGCCGCAAGGGCCTGCAGGCGGCCGACCTCGTCGCCCGGCTCCGAAGTTGTGCCGGAGAGGTCGACGAGGCGCTCGATGAACTCGCCGCCGGCGCCGCGACCGCCTACGTCGACGTCGGGCACATGCGTGACTGCTGGCAGGCGATCCAGCGCGAGGACACCAGCGAGACTCATCGCATGGCGGTCTCAATCGTGACGCGGGGCATCATGGCGGGTCTGTTCGCCAACGCCGTCACGCGCGGCGAGCTCCCCGGGTCAGGCGCGGTCGATCCCACGTCGAGTCCGCTTGAGTCGATCCGTAAGGGCGAGTAAGCTGCGCGCGTCGGGGACCAGACGGGTCTCTGCCGTCTACGAGGAGATGCCGATGGGGTACATGCAACGCAGTCGTCTTGAGTCGCGTTCGGGCGCATCGTCAGATGGGGCGCCGGCGGATCCCGAAAGCGGCCGGGAGCCGTGGCGTGCGCCGGTGATCACGCGGCTGACCCTCGACCGCACCCTGTTCGACGGCGGCAGCGGGTCAGACGGCGACAGCGGGACCACCGGCGGCTAACCAGTCACAACTTCCGTCTACGAGGAGATGCCGATGGGGTACATGCAACGCAGTCGTCTTGAGTCGCGTTCGGGCGCATCGTCAGATGGGGCACCGGCGGATCCCGAAAGCGGCCGGGAGCCGTGGCGTGCGCCGGTGATCACGCGGCTGACCCTCGACCGCACCCTGTTCAACTTTGGCAGCGGGGGAGACGGCGAGAGCCAGAGCAGCCCCCCCGGCTAACCAGTCACAACTTCCGTGTACGAGGAGCTACCGATGCGGTACAAGCAACGCAGTCGTCCCCACTCGCGCTCGGGCGCATCATCAGACGGAGCGCCGGATCCCGAAAGCGGCCGGGAACCCTGGCGTGCGCCGGTGATCACGCGGCTGACCCTCGACCGCACCCTGTTCTCCGGTGGCAGCGGGGGAGACGGCGAGACCCAGGCCACACCCGTCTGACCAGGTAGCACCGTCTGACCATGTAGCACCCGTCGTCAGTCGTCAAGCGTGATCTCTCGGCGCTGAAACTCTTATCGCGCTCCTACGGTTTTCCGACGCTCGCTGGCGATCGTTGCGATCCAGGCCAGCCAAAGGAGGTGAATCACCTTGAGCCATCGGATCAAACCCCTGCTGACGACGCTCGCCGTAACCGGGGCGCTCGTCGGGGGCGGCGCCGCGTTCGCGAACGCCGCCACGACGTCGAGCTCGCACTCGAGCACGAGTTCGAGTGCCCCGTCGCCCTCGGGCTCGGGCGCGGGCAGCGCGCCCGCTCCACCGACCGGGTCGCAGAAAGGCGCGCGGCCAGGTCCCGGCGCCCGCATGCCGCCCCCGGGCGGGCGCGGCTCCAAGCACTGCCCCGGCATGTGAGTGGCTGGCCCGCGCTGCGGCTTGCGGCGCGGGCCAGCGCCGCCCGCGCCGGTCAGGCGAACGAGATCACGCTGCGAATCCCGTCCTGGGCCTCCATCAGCTCAAAGCCGCGGTTGACGTCGTCGAGCGTGATCGTGTGGGAGATGAAGGGCTCGAGGTCGAGCTTGCCGTCGAGGTAGAGCTGCACGAGCTCGGGGACCTGGTCGCGTCCCTTGACGCCGCCGAAGGACGAGCCACACACGCGCCGCCCGGTGATCAGCAGGCGGGGGATGATGTCGAGCGTCTCGCCCTTGCCCGCGACGCCGGCGACCGTGCACAGCCCCCAGCCCATCCGCGCGGCCTCGACCGCCTGGCGCATGACCCCGACCAGGCCCGTGGCCTCGAACGTGTAATCGGCGCCGAAGCCGCCGGTCTCGTCGAGCACGCGCTGGACGGTGTCCGGCCCGCCGACCCACGTCTCGGTCGCGCCCTGGCCGCGCGCGAGCTCGAGCCGTTGCTGCGACAAATCGACGCAGATGATCCGCTCGGCGCCCTGCAGGCGACATCCGGCGACCGCGCCGAGGCCGACCATCCCGGCGCCGAACACGACGCAGGTCGAGCCCTCGCGCACGCCGGCTGTGTTGATCGCCGCGCCGAGCCCGGTCGAGAGGCCGCACGCGAACAGGCACGAATGGTCGGGCTCGGCCTCGGGCGAGACCTTCGCGAGCGCGATCTCGGGCATCACCGTGTACTCGGCGAACGTGCTCGTGCCCATGAAGTGGCGGATCGGCTCGCCGTCGCGCGACAGCCGCGTCGTGCCGTCCGGCAGGTAGCCCTTGCCCTGCTGCTCGCGGATCGCGAGACAGAGGTTCGTGTACGGGCTGCGGCAGTGGATGCACTCGCGGCACTGGGGCGAGAACAGCGTCACGACGCTGTCACCCGGCGAGACGCTTGTGACGCCTTCACCGAGGCGTTCGACGACGCCGGCACCCTCGTGGCCGAGCACGGTCGGCGAGTAGCCCGACGGGTCGACCCCGGACGCGGTGTACATATCGGTGTGACAGACGCCGCACGCCTGCAGCCGCACGAGTACTTCGCCGGCGCGGGGCTCGGCGAGGTCGACTTCGGTGACGTTCAGCGGCTGGGCGAACTCCTCGAGCACGGCTGCCCGGATCTTCACGGTCTGGCTCCTCTCTCGGTTCGGGACAGTCCAACGATAATGAGCCGCCGCGGTCAGGCAGAGGTGAGCCGTCGCGGGTGGTCGCGAGTGAGCCACGCGGGCCCGATCAAAAACATCCCGGTTTACCATTCCGTGCTGGCTAGCCAGCCAGTAAGATGGCGCGACGGCAGGCCGGACTTAAGGAGAGAGGGACCATGGGATCAAGCGGGCTTCGCGGCACCTCGATCGGCAGCGAGAGCGAGTACGACCTCGACAAGCTGCTGCTGACCGATCGCGAGTACTGGCTGCAAGGGCCGCCGCACGAGATCTTCACGCGCCTGCGCAGCGAGTGCCCCGTGCACTGGACCGAGAGCATCACCGAATACCCGAACGAGCCCGGCTACTGGTCGGTCACGCTCGCCGACGACATCCACACCGTCAGCCGCGACTGGAAGACCTACTCCTCGGAGCTCGGCGGCATCACCGCGGTCACGGACGTATTCCCGATCGAGCTGATGCGGGCGATGTTCATCGGCATGGACCCGCCCAAGCACGACCGGCTCAAGATGCTGTTCCAAACCGCCTTCACGCCGCGGCGGATCGCGGCCCACGAGCCTGCGATCCGCGAGATCGTGACCAACGTTCTCGACCGTCTCGACGGGCGTGAAACGTGCGATCTCGTGAGCGAGGTCGCCCAGCCCGCAGTCTCGCGCGTGATCGGGAGCTTCATGGGGATCCCCGAGGAGGACGACGCGATCTGGGCGCGGCTGATGCAGACCTCGCTCAGTGCCGGTGACCCGGATATCGCGCCCGACGGGATGCAGAGCATCGTCGAAAACGAGATCCCGGAGATCTTCGCCCGCTGCGCGAAGTTGATCGCCGAGCGACGCGAACACCCGACCGAGGACCTCACGAGCGTGCTCGTCCACGCCGAGATCGACGGCAACAAGCTCGAGGAGCACGAGATCGTGATGGGTTTCTTCCTCCTCATGGCGGCCGGCAACGACAGCACCAAAGCGACCTACTGCAGCGGCATGCGCGCCCTGATGGACCACCCTGACCAGCGCCAAGCGCTGCTCGACGACCCGAGCCTGATCTCGAGCGCGGTCGAGGAGTCGCTGCGGATGTACCCGGCCTTCGCCCACTTCCGCCGCACCGCGACGTGCGATACCGAGCTCGCCGGGCAGCCGATCCGCGAGGGCGAGAAGGTCGTGATGTGGTACGTGTCCTCCAACCGCGACGGGAGCCGCTACGAGGATCCCGACCGCTTCGACGTGCGGCGCAACCCCGAGCACCAGGCCTTCGGCGCCGGCGGACGACACTTCTGCCTCGGCACCGCGCTCGCCCGGCTCGAGCTCAAGGTGATGCTCGAGGAGACGCTCGCGCGCTATCCGGAGATGGCGATCGCCGACAAGCCGACGTTCGTCGAGTCGGGCTTCCTCAACCAGCTCAAGTCGCTGCCGGTCGCGCTCGGGCCGCGCGCGGACGTCTAGCTTCGCTAACCGCCGAGGCCGCCGAGCATCCAGAAGCGGCGGCCCGGACGCTCGTCGTAGATCGCCCGCAGGTTCCCGTCGACCGTGACCTCGCTGCCCTCGGGCACCTCGGCGCGCAGGCGAGTCGCGAGCGCGGCGGCGCTGTCCTCGTCCGCGGCCCCGACGAGCACGGTGCTCCAGCGGTGCGTGAACGGGATCCCCTCCTGCTCGAGCTTCTCGGCGAGCGCGTTCGCCGCGCCGTGCGACTTGCAGTGGATGCGGACCTCGTAGTCGGGATAGCCGTCTGCCGCCGAGGCGGCCTGTTCCTGCGCGATCCGCTCGCGGTGCTCCTCGGAGCGCTGCGCGTCGTTCTCGGGCAGCGGCTTGTCGGGGTCCTCCCACTCCTCCGCGGTCGGGTGCCAGTGCATGAGCTCGAAATCGGCCTGCCAGCCGTGGTCGCCGGCGAGCTTGCCCACGGTGTCGCGGGTGTGCTCGGCCTGCTCACGAGTCGCAGCGTAGGCGAACACCTCGGCCCCGTCGTGGGTCACGATCACCCGGTCGTCGCCCGCGCCCGAGTCACTCGGGCCCTCGGGGTGCTCCTCGAGCGCGCGCGTCAGCTCGCGCACATGCGCCTCGTCGTGCATGTCGATCCGCAGGCGCCAGTCGTCGTTCATGAGCCCGGACTCTACCCGGGCCGGAGGTCCGGAGGCTCGGAGCGCAGGCTAGGCGGCGGCCAGCTCGAGCCCGAAGCGCTCGCGCAGCCCTTCGAGGCCCGCGGCGCTGACCTGGACCGCGCGCCCGCGCCGCGCACGGGTCACCCACCGCAGCTCGAACATCCGGTCGGCGAGCGCCGCGCCGAGCGACCCGGCGAGGTGGTGGCGCTGCTCGCTCCAATCGACGCAGTAGCGGATCAACGGCCGCGGCCGCGACCGCAGCGCGGCGAAGTCGATCCCGAAGTCCTCGAGCTCGTCGACGCCGTGCTGGGTCAGTTGGTAGTCGTAGTCAAAGCCGGGGGCCGAGAGTCGATCCTTGTGTGCCCTGTCGCGATCGAAGACGCCATCGCCGCCGGTTAGCAGCTCGCGCTCGAGCATCGCCGCCATCAGGTGGGTCCCGAGGATCCCGGCGAGGTGGTCGTAACAGGTCCGCGCGCGGCGGACGGCGTGCGCCCGCGTCCCCTGACGCAGCGAGCGCACCGGCGCCGGCGGCGCGACCCGCGCGAGCGCCTCGATCAGCTCCGCGACGTCGGGTCCGGCGAGCGCGAAGTAGCGGTGGCGTCCGTGGCGCTCGACCGTCAACAGCCGGCCGTCGACGAGCTTTGAGAGGTGCGCGCTCGCGGTCGAGGCGACGACGCCGGCCTCGTCGGCGAGTACGCTGGCTGACAGGGCACGCCCGTCGCCGAGCGCCAGCAGGATGCGGGCCCGCGCCTGGTCGGCGACCAACGCTCCGATCTTGGCGATATCGGCATCGCCCTTCATATCATTTGATGGTAGCGACATGACACTTCGGTTGACGACGAAATATGAGTAGCGGCGGGAGCGGCGAATTCGGCCGTGGCTTTGCCGCGTCGCATGGTGCCTCGGCCCCCGGCTCGATGCGCTCCCTGCGCGGAGGCGGCAAATCGGACCGCAAGAAGCCGCCGCCGTTGATGGACCCGACCCGCGAGCGCGACACGCGCCGGATCCTGGCGTTGTTTAAGCCCTACCGGGTTCGGCTCTTCTCGGTGCTCGCGCTGATCGTGTTCTCGGCGGGGCTGAGCATGCTCCAACCGTTCCTGCTGCGCGACGTGCTCGACAAGGGCATCGGCCAGCACGACACGACGCTGCTGGCCTGGTTGACGATCGCGATGATCGCGATCGCGATCGTGACGAGCGCGTTCAGCGTCGTTCAGACCTACCACTCGAACATCGTCGGACAGCGCGTCATGCATGACCTGCGCGCCGCGGTCTACAAGCACCTCCAGAAGATGTCACTCGCGTTCTTCACGCGGACGCGGACCGGAGAAGTGCAGTCGCGGATCGCGAACGACATCGGCGGCCTGGACAGCGTCGTCACGACGACCGCGACGACGATCGCGCAGAACGCGACCACGGTGATCGCGGCGACCGTCGCGATGTGTCTGCTCGACTGGCGGCTGGCGCTGATCTCGCTGATTTTCGTGCCGCTCTTCGTCTGGCTGACGCGTCGCGTCGGCAAAGTGCGGCGCCGGATCACGATGGTCCAGCAGCGTCGGCTCGCCGACCTCTCGGCGCTGGTCGCCGAGTCGCTGTCGGTCTCGGGGATCATGCTCGGCAAGACGATGGGCCGCGGGGGGGACCTCGCCGACCGCTTCACCGACGAATCGCACGAGATCGCCAACCTCGAGGTCCGTTCGCGGATGGCCGGCCGCTGGGTGATGTCCACGATTCAGATGACGTTCGCGATCCAGCCCGCGATCATCTACTTCCTCGCCGGCCAGAGCTTCAGCGGCCACTCGATCTCGCTCGGCACCGCGGTCGCGTTCGCGACCCTCTCGACCCGGCTGCTGTTTCCGATCCAGTCGCTGCTCGGCGTCGGCGCCGACATGGAGGCGTCGCTGGCGCTGTTTGACCGCATCTTCGAATACCTCGACCTGCCGGTCGACATCGTCGAGGCCGAGCACCCGGTGCAGCTGCGCCCGAGCGAGCTGCTCGGGGAGGTTCGCTTCGAGAACGTCTCGTTCCGCTACGCCGCGGCGTCGGGCCCGAATGGCCCGGCCGGCGACGGGCGCTGGACGGTCCACGACATCGACATGGTCGTGCCGGCCGGCACCCGGACCGCGATCGTCGGCGAAACCGGCGCGGGCAAGACGACGCTCGGGTACCTCGTCGCACGGCTGTACGAGCCTCAGCAGGGTCGGGTGACGATCGACGGCGTCGACGTGCGCAACGCCTCGCTGGATTCGTTGGCGGCGACGGTCGGCGTCGTCGCGCAGGAGACCTACCTGTTCCACGCCAGCGTGCGCGAGAACCTGCGCTTCGCCAAGCCCGACGCGAGCGATCGAGAAATCGAGGACGCCGCCCGCACGGCCCACATCCACGACCTGATCGCGTCACTGCCTGACGGCTACGACACGATCGTCGGCGAGCGCGGCTACCGCTTCTCGGGCGGCGAGAAGCAGCGGATGGCGATCGCGCGCACCGTGCTGCGCAACCCGCCGGTGCTGGTGTTCGACGAGGCGACGAGCTCGCTCGACACGCAGACCGAGTCCGCCGTCCAGGCCGAGCTCGAGCGGCTCGCCGAGGGCCGCACGACGATCACGATCGCCCACCGCCTGTCGACGGTCCGCGATGCCGATCAGATCGTCGTGCTCGACAAGGGCGAGATCGTCGAGCGCGGGCGACACGAGGAGCTGATCGAGCGCGGCGGCCTGTACGCGACGCTGGTCACGCGCGACGTCAGCGAGGAGCCGGTCGAGGGTTAGAAGCGGGGTCCACGGCGATCTTTGGCGCATAGCGCGCAAGATCCCCAACGGCGGTGGTTAACGCAGCAGGTCGCGCGAGATGACCAGGCGCTGGATGTCCGAGGTGCCCTCCTCGATCTCCTCGAGCTTGGCGTCGCGCATCCACTTCTCGACCGGATACTCGCGCGAGTAGCCCCACCCGCCGAGCGTCTGGACCGCGGCCCAGGTGCACCACATCGCGGTCTCGGACGCGTGCAGCTTGGCCATCGCCGCTTCGCGCGTCGCGCGCTGCCCCTCGTCGACCATCCGTGCCGCGCGCCACGTCAGCAACCGCGAGGCGTCGACGCGCAGCGCCATGTCGGCGAGCCGGAATGCGACCGCCTGATGCTCGGCGATCGGCTTGCCGAACTGGGCGCGCCCCTTGGCGTACTCGACGGCGAACTCGAGCGCGGCGCGGGCGAGGCCGGTCGCCGAGGCGGCGAGCGTCACGCGCGAGCGGTCGAAGGTCTCCATCAGCCCCACGAAGCCCTGCCCCTCGTCGCCGAGCCGGCGGTCCTCGGGGAGGTGGACGTCGTCGAGGAACACCTCGGCGTTGGGGATCGCGCGCTGGCCCATCTTGCGGATCGTCGGGCCGCAGCGCAGGCCGGGATCGTCATCTTGGACGAGGAACGCCGTGATCCCGCGGTGGCGGCTGCCGGGCTCGACGGTCGCAAAGATCACGTAGTAGCGCGCGACGCCGCCGTTGGAGATCCACGCCTTCTGGCCCGAGAGGACGTAGCCGCCGTCGCCGCGGCGCGCCCGCGTTCGGATCGAGGCTGCGTCCGAGCCGCTTTCGGGCTCGGTGATCGCGAGCGCGGTCATCGGCGGATCCTCGCCGGCGAGCGGCGCGAGCCAGCGCTGCTTCTGATTCTCGTCACCGAGCGCCAGCACCGGCTCGGCGAAGAAGCCGTTGGAGGTGATCAGGTTGCCGATCCCGGCGCAGCCGTGCGAGAGCTCCTCCTGGACGATGCACGAGGTCAGGCAGTCAGTCATCCCCGCGCCGCCGTACTCGGCGGGCAGCATGAAAGACGTCAGCCCGACGCTCGCGGCCTTGCGCCAGACCTCCCACGGGACCACGACGTCGGCCTCGTCGACGGCGAGCGAGATCGGACGGATCTCGCGGGCGGCAAAATCCCTACACAGCCGCTGGATCTCGAGCTGCTCGTCGGTGAGCGCGAAAAGGTCATTCATCGGGCGGCGATCTCCTCTCCAACGGTTGCGACGACGGCCCGCGCGTCGAGCGCGAGCACTCCGTCGCTCAGGACGAGCAGTGGGTTAATCTCGAGCTCGCGAAGCTCGGGGTGCGCGGCAGCGACGGCGGACAATGTTGCGAGCGCGTCGGCCGCCGCGTGCACGTCGAGGCGCGGCCGGCCGCGGGCGCCGTGCAGGAGCGGCCAGGCGCGCAGACCGGCGAGCAGCTCGAGCGACTGCGCCGGGCTCACCGGTGCCAGGGCGACGGCAAGATCGGCGATCACCTCGGTGTAGATGCCGCCGAGGCCGGCGAGCGCGATCGGCCCGAAGCGCGCGTCCCAGCGGACGCCCAGCAACAACTCGACGCCATCGCCAAGCGGAGCCATACGCTCGACCGAGAACCGGGACGGCGACAGCCGTTGGTCGAGCTCAGAGAAGGCCGCGCTCAACGCCGCGTCGCTGTTCAGGTGAAGCGCCACGCCGCCCACGTCGGACTTGTGCAGCGGCCCGAGCGCCTTGAGCACGACCGGGAAGCCAAGTTCGTCGCCGGCTGCGCGCGCCTGCGCGAGCGATACGACCGTCCGCGCAGCGACGAACGGCAGGCCCGCGCCGGCGAGCAACGCCCGCGCCTGCTCATAACCGTGCTCCTCGATCGGGGCCGCCGCCGACGGCAGCTCCGGGATCGGCCGCGGGGCATACTCGCGGTAGGCCGTCAGACGGGCGAGCACCGCGATCGCCTGCTCGATCGACGCGTACGTCGCGACGCCGCCACGGCGCAGCGCCTCGGCCCCGGGCGTGCGGGGGTACATCGTCTGGACCACCATCGTCCGGCTGGCCGCAAACGCGGCGCGCGCGAGCGCTTCGCCGACCGCAACCTCGGCATCGCCGAACACCTCGCTGTACTCGGCGTAGCCGCCGAAATACCCGGTCATCAGGAGCGCGTCGATCTCGGGCGACTCGAGCAGGATCCGGCTCGCGCGCGCGAACGTCCGGATGTCCTGCTCGGCGCCGCCGGCGAGGTCGATCGGGTTCGAGCACGCCGCGGTGACGGGAAGCTCATCCTCGAGCGCGGCCACGGTGTTCGAGCCGAGCTCGGGGAGCTCGAGGCCGGCGCTCGCGGCGAGCGATGCGGCAATCGCGCCGTGGCCACCGCCGTCGGCCAACACCGCGAGGCGGCGGCCTGTGGGCCGCGCGCCGCGGACCAGACCCTGGACCACGTCGACGAGCTCACCCGGAGTTCGCACCCGTTCGACGCCGGCCGCCAGGCACGCGGCCGTGACGGCCGCGCTCTCGCTCGCGAGCGCGCCCGTGTGCGAGCGGGCAGCGCGCGCGGTCGCATCGGTGCGGTCGAGTGCCAACAGCACGACCGGCTTGCCGCGCGCGCGCGCGGCGCTCGCGGCGCGCACGAAAGCTCGCCCGTCGCGAAAGTCCTCGACGTACAGCGCGATCGCCCGGGTGCCGTCGTGTTCGGCGAGCGCTTCGATCAGGTCGGCCGCCTCGAGGTCGGCCTGGTTGCCGAGTGACACGAAGCGCGAGAAGCCGAGGTCCGCCTCGCGGGCGAGGAGACCGATTTCGAGTGCGAGGTTGCCGCTCTGGGACAGCAGGCCGACGGTGCCGGCCGGGAGGTCGTTTGAGACCAGCTCGAGCTCCGAGGTCGAGTCGAACACTCCGAGACAGTTGGGCCCGAGCAGTACGGCGCCCGCGCTCCGGACCCTTGCCGCCAGTACGGCCTCGCGCGGGTCGCCGGCGGTCCCCGCGGTGATCGCGACGATCGCGCGTGCTCCGGCGACCAGAGCGTCCTCGACCGTCGCCTCGAGCGCCGGCGCCGGAACCGCCACCACGACGAGCTCGGCTTCGCCCGGCAGGTCTGTCAGCGAGCGGTGCGCCGGTCGGGCGAGGACCTCGTTGCCCGCGCGGTTGACGAGGTAGACGCGACGGCGGTGCTCGGCGCGCAGCGCCCGGCGCGCGAGCCAGTTGCCCCACTTGCGCGGATCGTCCGATGCGCCGACGACGGCGATCGACCGCGGGTCAAACAGCGGCCTGAAGTCGCGCCCGCCCTCCATCTGGTCTAGACCAGCGACAGGCTTGGCACGTCGGCCAGTAGCTGCAGCGCGTACTCGGATTTGGGGCTGTCGAGCACTTCCTGGCCCTGCTCGACGACCTGGCCGTCGCGGAGGATCACGACGTCGTCGGCGAGGCTGCGGACGAGCGCGAGGTTGTGCGTGATCAGCACGAGCGTCAGCCCGCGTTCGAGTTTGAGCCGGTGCAGCAGCTCGACGATCGCTGCCTGCACGGAGACGTCGAGCGCTGAGGTGACCTCGTCGCAGACGAGCAGCTTAGGCTCGACGACGAGCGCGCGGGCGATCGCGACGCGTTGGCGCTCGCCGCCCGAGAGCTGGTCGGGATAGCGGTTGAGGTACTCCTCGTTCAGCGCGGAGTCATGGAGCGCCGCGACGACACGGCGTTCGCGTTCGGACGCCGGCAGCTTGAACAGTTGCTTGAGCGGCTGCTCGATCAGCCGGCCGACAGTCTTGCGGGGATTGAGCGACGTGTACGGGTTCTGGAACACGTACTGCAGCGAGCGGACCGCGTCCGGCGGGCGTTTGCGGTGATCATGTGCGAGGGGCTTGCCGTCGAACTCGATCGTGCCCGACCAGTTGCTGTGAAGCCCGACGATGCAACGGGCGAGCGTCGTCTTGCCGGCTCCCGATTCGCCCACTACCGCCATGCACCGTTGCGGGTGGACGACGAGCGAGACGTCCTCGAGGACCGGCTTGTCTCCGTACTTCGCACCGAACGCCTCGATGCGCAGCAGCGGTCGCTCGGACTCGACGGCCGGTGCGTGCTCGCGCAGCGGCAGCTCCCCGAGCGCGGGCAGCTGGCTGACCTCGTCGGCGCGCAGGCACCTCGCCCAGTGCGTGCCGCCGTCGAGCTCGTATGCCGGTGGGAACCCGACCGTGCACTGGTCGCGGGCGAACTCGCACCGCGCGGCGAAGAAGCAACCGTTCGGCCGCGCGCCCGGCCGCGGCGGCTGCCCGTCCATTCCCTCGAGCACGTGCGCGCGCGTGGGCGACGGGATCGCGCGCAGAAGACCCCGCGTATAGGGATGCGCGGGAGCTCGGAACGCTCGCTCGGCCGGTCCGAGCTCGACCAGTCGCCCCGCGTACATAACGCCGATCGTGTTCGCGATGTCGGCGACGACGGCGAGATCGTGGCTGACGTATACGGCGCCGACGCGGTAGATCCGGCACAGGCCACGGATCGAGTCGAGCACGTGGCGCTGGGTCGTGACGTCGAGGCCGGTGGTCGGCTCGTCGAGGATGATCAGCTGGGGCCGGCACGCGAACGCCATCGCGAGCATCACCCGCTGTTGTTGGCCGCCCGACAGCTGATGGGGGTATGACTCAAGCGCCGAAGCGACCCCGTCGAGGCGGACCTCGGCGAGCAGCTCACCGATCCGTTCGTCCACCGAAGCACCGTTGCCCTGCTGGCTGCGCGGGTGGGCGGCGAAGATCTCGCGCAGTTGGGTGCCGACCTTCAGCGCGGGGTTCAGCGCGCTCGTCGGGTCCTGCGCGACGTACGCCACCGACGCGCCCCGCATCCGCCGCAGCTCGCCGCTGTCGCGTCCGATCACCTCGTCGCCGTCGAGCTTGACGCTGCCCGAGTCGATCGTCAGCCCGCGCCGCGCGTAGCCCATCAGGGCCAATGCGACGGTCGTCTTGCCCGACCCTGACTCACCCACGAGCCCGAGCACCTCGCCGGCGCTGACCGTGAACGAAACGTCGTCGACCACGTCGGTCTCAGAGCCGGTGACCACGACCCGCAAGCGATCGACGGCGAGCAGCTGGTTGGAGGCCGGAGCCTGCTTGAGCTGGTGGTCCATCACGCGCTCCGGTCGAGGATCACCCCGGTCGCGACGACCATCTCCTCGGCGGGGCGATCGACCCCGAGCGAGGCGCGCGCGATCGCGTCGGTGAACGTGTTCAGGCCGATCGTGAGGATCGCGATCAGCGCCGCCGGGACGACGACCGCCCAGGGATTGACCACGAGCCCGATGCGGTTCTCGTTGATCATCAGCCCCCAGTTGGCCGCGGGTGGTTGGATCCCGAAACCGAGGAAGCTCAGGCCGGCGATGATGATGATCGAGTAGGTGAAGCGCAGGCCGAGCTCGACCATCACGACCGACAGCAGGTTGGGGAGGATCTCGCCGAACATCACCTTGCGCGCAGGCGTGTCCATCAACTCGACGGCCTTGACGTAGTCGCGCTCGCAGACGTCGAGCGCGACCGAGCGGATCACCCTCGCGACCTGCGGCGTGTGCGAGATCCCGACCGCGATCACGATCAACCAGAGCTTGGGCCCGACGACGCTCACCAACAGCAGCGCGAACACGAGCTGCGGGAACGCGAGGAACACGTCGACCGTGCGCATGATGATCCCGTCGGTCCAGCGGCCGTAGTAAGCGGCCGCGATCCCGAGCATCAGCCCCGCCGCGACCCCGAGCGCGGTTGCGGCGGCGGCGAGCCCGAGCAACACCAGGCCCCCGTGCAGGACCCGGCTGAGGACGTCGCGCCCCAGCACGTCACCCCCGAGCGGAGCCGCCGACGACGGCTTGGAGAACGGAAACGGCGTCACCGGCGCCGTCGCCGAGTGCGGCGCGACCAACGGGCCGATCACCGCGATCAGGATCACGACCCCGGCGACCGACAGCCCGATCGCGCCGCGGCGGCTCTTGGCGGCGCGCTTGAGGATCACCAGCCACTCGCGGCGCGACCCCATCGACGCGCTCCTGCTGGGGGCGCTGATCGTCCCGATCTCCGCCTCGGAGCTCATCGTGGTGCCCTCCGCCGCGGACTGGCCAGCAGCGCTATGACATCTGTCGTGATGTTCACGAACACGTAGAACGCGGCCAAGATCAGGACGATGAACTGGATCGTCGGGATGTCCCGGTTAGACACAGCATCGACCAACGCGGCACCGATCCCGGGGTAGTTGAAGACGTACTCCACCACCACGATCCCCCCTGCCAGATACAACAGGTTCAGCCCGATCACCTGGATCACCGGCGGCAACGAATTCGGCAGCGCGTGCACGAGCAGGACCCGTTTGCGCGAGATTCCCTTCAGCTCGGCCATCTCGACGTAATCTGACTCGAGCGCCTCGATCATCGCCCCGCGCACCATCCGGAAGATGTACGGGGCGATCACTAGCGCGAGCGTCGCAATCGGGAGCACCAGCAGCTTCAGATTGCTCAGCGGCGAGGTCCCCGGGGGGATCACGGACACCGCCGGAAGGATGTGGAGCGCGTTGACCGCGAACACGATCACGAGCGCGATCGCGACCACGAACTCCGGCAATGCCGTGATCGCCAGCGCGATCACCGATGAAATGTGGTCAAAGAGCTTGTCCCGGCGCGCGGCGGCGAACAGCCCCAAGATTCCCGCCAACAAGGTACCGACGATCCCGGCGCCGATCACCAGCACGGCCGAGTTCACCAGCCGCGGCCCGATCAAATGCGAGACCTTCTCTCCGTTGGCCAGCGAGGTGCCGAAATCACCATGCAGCACTCCGCCGATCCAACTTCCGTACTGCGCTGCCAACGACCGATTCAAATGCAGCTGATCCTCCAACGCCTTCAGCCGCTGGGGCGTCGCGCTGTGTCCCAGCACCGCATACGCCGCATTGCCCGGCAGCGCCTGCGTCGCCAAGAAGATCACGATCGAGACCGCGAAGATGGTCAGCAAACCGAGGGCGATACGGACGATCACCATCGACAGAACTGGATGACGGCCACTCCACGCCCGCCATGAACCGCGCGCCGCAGGGGGGCCGGCGCTCGCGACCGGTGCGTCCGCGGCGGCACTCATCGGGCTGTGGTCCTGTGACCGGCGATCGGCGGTTGGCGCTCGGAGCGGTGCATCACGACTTCCAGATGTGCTCGAAGTCCCAGTTGTTGAACGAAGCCCCGGTCTTCGACTCGACGATGCCGTTGACGTTCGGGGAGTATCCGTCGATCACGCCCGGGAAGAACGGGATGATGTAGCCACCCTCGTTGTAGTCGATCATCTGCATCTCGTGGGCGATGTCGGATCGCTTGCTCACGTCGAGCGTCGCGAGTCCCTGGTTGTAGAGGCTGATGTACTTCGGGTTGTTGAAGTGGGTCTCATTGAACGGTGACCCGGGGAGCGTCGCCTGGTTTACCTGCGGGAAGTAGGCCGAGTAGTACCAGTAATCCTGGGCGAAGACCCACTTCAGATAGTTGGGACCGTAGAAGTCGGTGACGGTCACCTGGCGCAGCTTCGCATTGATCCCAGCCGAGGCGGCCTGCTGGGCGTAGACCTGGGCCATGTTGATCACCCCTTGCGCGATGTCGCCGGTGACGAGCTGGATCGAGAGGTTCTCGTGGCCCGCGGCCTTGAGCAGTGACTTGGCCTGCTCGGGGTCGTACTGGCGCTGGGGAATGCTGTGGTCGTACTCGGGCGCCCAGATCGCGAAGATGTCATTGCCGATCGTTCCGTGGCCCCCGAACACCGTCTCGAGCATCTTCGGGCGATCGACGGCCAAGCGGAACGCCTGCCTGACGCGAACATCGTTGAACGGCGCCTGGTCGACGCGCATCGTGAACGGGTTCCAGCCACCGCCGGGCGAGATGACCGCCTTCTTGCCCGACCCGGTGACGGTGCCGAGCACGTCCTGGGAGAGCAGGTTGATCACGTCCACCTGGCCGCTCAGCAGCGCATTGACCTGGCTGGTCTCGTCTGAGTAGTCGGTCATCGTCACCTGGTCTAGGTACGGCAGCGGCGCGTTCCAGTAGTTCTCGTTGCGGGAGAGAATCGTCTGCTGGCCGGGGGTGAAGCTGCCGAGCTTGAACGGGCCCGTCCCGATCGGCTTCTTGGGATTGAAGTTGGTCGGAAGGACGTAGACCGTGATGTTGTTGGCCAGGCTCTCGGGGAGGGTGGAATACGGCTTGGCGAACGGCACGCTGATCGTGAGCTTGTCGAGCTTCTTGATGCCCTTGGCGTCGATCCCGTGTAGCGCGTTCGCGGCCTCGCCCGGACTCTTGGGGTTGATCACGCGATTGATCGAGTAGATCAGGTCATCGGCGGTGAGATCCTTGCCGTCGTGGAAGGTGACTCCCGAGCGCAGGCGAATCGTCCACACCGTCGCGTCCTTGTTGGGCGTCATCTCCTCCGCGAGCCGGTTGTACTGGCGGGCGTTGGCATCGAGCCACACGAGCCCTTCGTACAGGTTTGCCGCGCGCGCGTAGTCCGTGTTGTTGACGATCGTGTTGGGGTCTGTCGTGTCAGAGCTCGACCCTCCGGTGAGCCCCGCGTGCAGGTTGCCTCCGTGTTTGGGGGTCCCTCCCGAGGAGCTTGTGTGCCCGGCGGCGGTCGCAGTTGAGCTTGACGATGACGAGCTGCCGCATGACGCCAGCATTCCTGCGGCGCCGAGCGCCAGCCCACCTTTGGCGGTGTTCTCCAACAAGGTACGACGGGACATCATGCTCATTACGTCAGCTCCCTCTCCAAGGTGCCATGGATGTTGTGTCGGAAATCGGTCCGGCCCCGATAGCAGTGTGCGCCGGTGCAATCTCGAGGTGAACGCACAGCTAGATCACGCGGCCTCCTCGGTCTCGCTGTCGCGCCGCTCGGCCTGATCGGCCTCGGTCAGGGCGGCGAGCTCGCGGCGCAGCTCGTCGACGTCGCAGCCGAGCTCGAGCGCGGCGGCCTGCAGCGTCATCTCGAGGTACTGCTCGCGGGTCTGGACGCCGTCGTCGAGGACGACGCGAATCGCGAGCCCGTTCGTGAGCGCGGCAAACCGGACCGCGATCGCCGCGGCGTCACCACCCGTGAACTCATCGCGTTCCTGGCCGTAGCGGATCACGTCCGCGATCGTGCTGCACCAGTGCTGGTGGAACTCGACAGAGGCCTCGAGCATGTCCGCATGGCGGCGCGCGTACGCCCACAGGTCGACCCACAGGACCCAATCGCTCGCGCTCGAGCGGTGGATCAGGCAGGCGAGGCGCGCGATCCCGGGCTCGATCTCGTCGAGCTCCGGCCACAGGCTCGCGTAGAAGGCGGCGTCGGCGTCGGCGATCGCCTGCTCGAACAGCTGGTGCTTGGTCCCGAAGTAGTAGATCACGGTGCCCGGGCTCGTCTGCGCGCGGCGGGCAACGTCGGACACGCGCACCGTCCACAGCCCTTGCTCCTGCAGAAGCTCGATTGCCGCTGCGAGGATCTGTGGCCGGCGAACCGGCCCCAAGGGCCGCTCTGGCTGCTTGCGTTGACTCTGCGCTCGCATCTCCCGGCGGGCTCGCGCCCGCACCATCTTGATCGCGGTTGGGTCGCTTTGCATGGCCGTTCTGAACGGTCGTTCAGACGGGGCCGCGCTGATGTATCAGTTGGACAAAGCCCGTGTCAAGCGGGATTCGCGCAGTCTTAACGCACGCCGCCGGATTTGCCCGCGAACGCGTCCACGATCGCCGTCGCCGCCGCCTCGCCGGCCGCCAGCGCGCCTTCGACCCATCCGGCGGCGTCGGGCGCGAAGTCCGAACTGGCAAACACGAGGCGCCCGACCGGCGCGAACCGCCAGTGGCTCAAAGCGTCTATGTCACCGACCGGCGCGGTCGCCCAGGTCCCGCGCGAGAACGGGTCCGCGTTCCAGTCGTGACTGTCAAATCCGACGAGCTCGGCCTCGGGATAGAACGCCTCCAGCGCGGCCCGAACGTCGCGTCCGTCGGCCGGGTCAAAGCGCTTCGTCGCCGGCCCGAAGCCGACCAGCAACTGGTCGCCTTCGACACCGCGGTCGGCAAGCAGGAGGTCGAGGCCCCGACCTCGTCCGGCCGCCAGCGATGCCGGCGGGACGCCACGGGCGCGCAGCCACACCTTCAGCGCCCGGCCGCAGTTCTTCCCAAAACTCGCGGCCAGCCGTTCGGGCAGGGCGGGTGCGAAGCTGATCCGGTCAAGGACGTTGAGCGGCACAGCGATGACGGCAGCGTCGGCAGCGATCCTCCGTCCGTCCGAGGACTCGAGGGTGACGGCGTCGCCCACGTCGACCGCGACGAGCTCTGTTCCGTAGTGCACCGGAGCCTCGCAGTAGCGCGCCATCGACTCGGCGATCGCCGCCCACCCGAGTGCCGGCGAGCGTCGCAGCGAGTCCGGGACCCCGAGCAGGCCGCCGTGGTCGGCGATCGCGGCGAGTCCGTCGATCGCGGCGCCGGTGGACGGCTCGCTGCCACCGGTGACGGCCCACCAGCCGGTCAGGAAGTCCCGGACCGAGCGGGAGGTGTCGAGCCGCTCGAGGTAATCGGCGAACGAGATCGAGCCGACGTCGGTCGTGTCGACGGCGCGCGCGTCAGCGGCGGCCAGCGGGCCTTCGTCGGTCGCCCGGTCGGCGACCGAGTCGGCGTCGGCGGCGAGCCGGCGCAAGGCGGCCTCGAGCTGCGGCCATTCATCGCGCCCGACCGGCAGCCCAAGGCGAATCCTGTCGTCGGTGCGCCACCGCCATACGCTCGGCACGTTCTCGCGGATCGCGCTCCCGGCGCGCTCGAGTTCGCGCGCGACCCGGCGGTGCTCGGGCATGAACCACGCGCCGCCGTACTCGATCCGCGGTCCACCGTCGCCGAACGGCCGCGTCCACGTCCGGCCTCCGAGCCGGTCGCGGGCTTCGAGGATCTCGACCGCGAAGCCGAGATCGTGCAGATGCACGGCGGCGGCGAGCCCCGCGAAGCCGGCGCCCGCGACAACGACTTTCGGCTGCGCGTTCGTGTCGCCATAGTATTCGGGCGCGATGGATCTCGGTCTCGTCGGCGGCGGCCCGCGCCGCAAGCCGCTCGCGGTCCAGGAGATCGTCGAGGCGGGACTGTGCATCGGCTGCGGGCTGTGTCAGAGCCTCGCCGGCGCCGACCGGGTGGCGATGGTCGAGACGACCGAGGGTCGCGAGCGTCCGATCGCGCTCGCGGAGCTCGATCGGGCGACACTCGAGCTGATCAACGACGTCTGTCCAGGGGTCCGCGTCGACAGCGCCGACCTCGGTCGCGTTCCTGCCGGCGCTGCGGTTGACCGTGTCTGGGGTCCGGCCGCGCGGCTCGTGATCGCGTACGCGGCCGACCCCGAGCTCCGCCACGTCGCCGCCTCCGGCGGCGTCCTCAGTGCCCTCGCCGAGCATCTCCTCGCCAGCGGCGAGGTCGAGTTCGTCGTCCACGTGGCGCCCCGGGCCACGCAGCCGATGCGCTCGGGCCGCCACCTGAGCGTCGACCGGGCGCAGCTGTTGCAAGCGGCCGGTTCGCGCTACGGCCCGGCGGCGCCGCTGATCGACTTCTCCGAGTTGCTCGATCAGGGCCGCCCGTTCGCCTTCGTCGGAAAGCCATGCGACGTGAGCGCGATTCGTGCCCTGGCACGGCGCGATCGACGCGTCGATGCCCACCTGCGCTACGCGCTGGCGATGGTCTGCGGCGGCGCCTCGGAGTTGATCAAGTCGCGCGGGGTGCTGACCCGCTTCGGCGTCGACGAGCGCGAACTGCGGCTCTTTCGCTATCGCGGCCACGGCAACCCGGGAGCGACCCACCTCGAGACCGTCACAGGCGAGGTGCACGAGCTGACCTACAACGAGATGTGGGACGACGAGGGCACCTGGCGACTGCAGTCACGGTGCAAGATCTGCCCGGACGCGCTCGGCGAGGGCGCCGACCTCGTCGCCGCCGACTGCTGGGACGGCGCCGAGCCCAGCGGCGAGGACGCCGGCTTCAACGCGATCCTGGTGCGCACCACGGCCGGGCTCGAACTGTTCGACGCGGGCGTCCGCGCGGGCGTGCTGACCGTCGATCGCGAGATCGGCTTCCGTGACATGGACCGCTTCCAGCCCCACCAGGTCAGCAAGAAGCAGGCCGTCTGGGCCAGGCTGATCGGGATGCGGATCGCCGGCAGTCCCGTCCTTCGCACGCGCGGACTCAGGCTCCGGACACTTGCGCTGACGCGGTCTCCGCGCGCGTTCGTGCGTGAGGCCCACGCCGCCTATCGACGAGTGCGAGCGGGACGGCTCGGGGAGCGGGCGCCGATTCCCGAGCGGGGATCGGTGCGCGACTCGCTCGTGCCTATTGACTCTCTGCGTCGACGCTCGAGCTGAGGCTCGGATACACGTATCTCGCCTTGTGGACCCGCAGCTCCATCAGCGTCTCGGTGCCGAGGACGCCGTCGATCGCGCCGAGCCGCTCGCCGAGCAATCGCCACAGGTCGTCGTGGTCGCGGCAGACGACGTGCATGTAGAGATCGGCCGACCCCGCGCACGAGCTCAGGTACATCACCTCGGGCCAGGTCGCGAGCGTCTCGGCTGCCTGTTCGTGAGCCGCCGGCGTGACCCTGATCAACACCGACGCCTGGACCGCGTAGCCGAGCTGGAACGGGTTCGCCAGCGCCAGGATCCGCAGGATGCCCTCCTCCTGGAGTCTGGTCGCGCGAGTTCGGACCGTGCCCTCGGCGACTCCGAGCGCCCGCGCGACCGCGCGGTACGAGCGGCGCCCGTCCATCTGGAGCTGGGCGATGATCCCCCGGTCGAGCTCGTCGAGCTGACCCAGGGGAGGCGATCCGTTCACGTTCTCGGCCGTCTGACGCGGGCTCATCGCGGGGTCGCTGTTGAAATGACAAGGCCGAGCGTGTACATGAGCGATGCTTTGCGCAATACTACCGCCACTGAACGTTCATTTGCGTGATTTGAAGCGGACGGGACTGCGGAAAGCGAGGGAGAATGTCAATCAGAGCCATTGATTCGGCCGGGCTGGATCTCGACAAGGTCGAGGAGGCGCTCGCCCAGGATCTGACGTTTCCCGCTCGCTGGTACTCCGACCCGGAGATCTACGCGTTCGAGCTCGAGCACGTGTTCAAGAAGTCCTGGCAGTACGCCGGCCCGGTGCAGCTGCTCGCCGAGCACGGAGATTGCATCGTCTGCCACGCCGGCACGGTTCCGATCGTCGTCACCCGCGACGCCGACGGTGGTCTGCGCGGGTTCGTCAACGTCTGCCGGCACCGCGCCTTTCCGGTCGTGACCGAGAACTGCAACCGCAAGCTGCTGCAGTGCCGCTACCACGCCTGGACGTACAACCTCGACGGCTCGCTGCACAAGGCGCCGCGCAGCGAACGCGAGCTCGAGTTCGATCCGACCGCGTTCTGTCTGCTCCCGGTCTCGGTGGAGACCTGGAACGAGTTCGTGTTCGTCAACCCTGACCCCGACGCGGTGCCGTTGCTCGAGGCGTATCCCGAGTTCGAGCCACTGGCACTGGAGCGCGGCCTCGATTTCAGCGGCTACAGGTACCACGGCCGGACCACGTACGAGATTCCCGCCAACTGGAAGGTGTGGGTCGAGAACGCGAGCGAGTGCTACCACTGCCCGACGGTCCACACGCACAGCTTCAGCGACGCTTTCGTCGACGACGCCGACGTGTACGAATACGTCGACGGCGATCGCATCCTGGGGCAGTTCACCCGCTACAACGACCGCGCCAAGCGCTATCCGGGAACGCCGCGCGACGAGCAGATCCAGTTCCGCTACACGTATCTGTGGCCGGTCACGACGCTCGTCCAGGATGACTACGTCGCCTTCCCGGGAACAATCGTCCCGACCGGCCCCGAGAGCTGCGTGTTCGTCGCCGACATGTTCACGCATCCCGACTACGACCAGACGACGCTCGACGAGCGGCTCGAGATGTGGAACTCGACGCTCGAGGAGGATCAGGAGGTCGTGCTGCTCCAGCAGCCCGGGCTGCGCTCGCAGATGGTGCCCAACGGTCGTCTGATGCCCGCCAGCGAGAGCGCCATCTCGCGCTTTCACCGGATGGTGTTCGAGGCGTTCGCCGAGGTGCTCAACGCCGACTAGCCGGGTTTCACTGCGGGTCCGGTCCGGCACCGTCGCCGTCGGCGCTGACCAGCCACACGTCGGTCCCGCGCTGAACCGCCGCGCCGTCCTGGTTTCGTACCTCGATCTCGAACGTCACGATCCCCTGCTCGGGCCGTGACCTCGAGCGGCGCGCCTCGGTGACCTTCCAGTACGCGCGGATCGTGTCGCCGATGTAGACCGGCGCGGCGAGCGTGCGGGTGAACTCGAGGTACGCGATCACCTCGACGTCGGCCAGCACCGGCGTGTGCAGCCCTGACGTGATCGACGTGATCAGCAGACCGTGAGCGATCCGCCCGCGAAACGAGGTGTTCTCGATCACCCACTGCTCGTCGATATGCAGCGGGCTGAAGTCACCGGAGATGCCCGAGAAGACGACGAGATCGGTCTCGGTGATGGTGCGGCCGTCCGAGATGAACTCCCGTCCGGCCTCGAGCTCGTGCATATAAACGGTCATCCTCGATTCCCTTCTGTGGGGTTGGTCTGCGGCCGGGCGATCGCATCGGGCGGCTCGCGCCCTCCCAGGACGGCCGCGACTGCCTCGCCCGCGCGGCGGTAGGGAGCGGCAGCCGATTGCGGCGAGTACCAGGCGGCGTGCGGGTTGATCAGCGTACGCGGCCAGCTCAGCTCCGGCTGATCCGCGGCCGGGGGCTCGGGCACCAGCACGTCGAGCGCGCAGCCGGCGAGGCGACCCGACCGAAGTGCGTCCCCGAGCGCGTCGCGATCGACGAGCTCGGCGCGGGCGCAGTTGATCAGGTAGCCGCCCGAGCGCATCGCCGCGAGCTGATCGGCGCCGATCAGGCCGCGGGTCGCCGGGCTCAGCGGCGCGTGCAGCGTCACGACGTCGGCCGCGCGCAGCAGCTCGTCGAGCCCGGTACACCGCACGCCCGCCAGCGCGGACTCCGATACGAACGGATCGGCCGCCAGCACCTCCATCTCGAGCGCGACCGCGCGCCGCGCGACCTCGCGGCCGATGCGCCCGAGACCGACGATCCCGAGCACCGCGCCGGCGACGCGCCGGGGCGCGGCGCGAGCGTAGTCCCACTCGCCCGCGTGGACCGAGCGGTCGAGCAACGTGATCCCCCGCAGCAGGTCAAGCGCGAACGCGATCGCGTGCTCGGCGACCTCCTCGTCGCAGTAGCCGGCGCAGCAGGTCGCCCAGACGCCCGCTGCCGCGATCGCCTCGAGGTCGAGGTGGTCATAGCCGGTTGCGGTCGCGGCGACGATCCGCAGCCCGGGGAGCGCGCGCAGCTCCGCCGGGCCGACCGGGACCTCCGGCGGCACGAGGACCGCGACGATGCCGGCTCCGCGGGGCAGGCGCTCGGCGTGGACGAGTTCCAGCCCGGGCACCTCGGCGAGCGCGGCCCGGACCGGCGCGAGCGTCCCGACCGGATCGACGAGCACCACCTGTTGGACGCGGGTTTCGGTCAACTCCGCACCGCCTCGGTGCCCTCGAGCACCGCTTCCTCCATCGTCCGAGGGCCGAGCACATCGCCCGCACGGACGGCTCCCGGGTGAGCTTCGAGCCGCGCCCACAGCTCGTCGGCCGGCACGCGGCCCTGAGCGAGCACGAGCGTCGCGGTCTGCGGTAGCGGTTGGACTCGCTCGGAGAACAGATGCGAGAGGACGACGCGGTCGCCATCGTGCGAGAGCGCCATCTGGTGCAGGATCGGCACCCCGAGCTCGTCGAGCCGTTTGAGATAGAGGTTGCGCTGGTACTGGTGCAGCGTCTCGCCGGGCACCGGCGCCGCGCACGCGAGCGTGATCTCGACGCCCTCGAGCGCCAGCCGTTCGGCGGCGTCGAGACCCTCCCAGCCACCGCCCCAATCCGCGACGAGCGCGGGACCTTGAATCTGGGCCGGCTCGGCGATCGCTTCCCACGCCTGGCGGACCGCGAAGGCCGGCTCGGTGGGCAAGCTCGGCGCGTACGGTCGCGCGCCGGTCGCGAGCACGACGAGGTCGAATCCACCCGCGAGCTCGGCGTCGCCGTCGACGCCGTGCTCGACCGCGACGCCGGCCGCGTGCAGGCGACCGAGCGTCGATCCGCGGTAGCGCTCCCACAGCTCGATGTGGGCAGGCGCCAGACCCGCGAGCCGCAGCTGTCCCCCGATCGCGTGCTCGCGCTCGACCAACGTCACCGCGTCGCCGGCGCGCGCGGCCTCGAGCGCGGCGGCGGCGCCGGCCGGTCCGGCGCCGATCACGAGCACGCGCCGGCCGCGTCGGCTCCGAGCGGCGTCCGTGAGCCGCAATTCGCGGCCGGTTCTCGGGTTGACCGCGCATCCGATCGGCACGCCCGCGTGATAGTGGCCGATGCACGCCTGGTTACAGCCGACGCAGGCGATCACCTCGCGCTCGCGGCCCGCGACCGTCTTGGCGAGCAGCTCAGGATCGGCGATCAGCGCGCGCGTCATCCCAACGAGGTCCGCGCCGCCGTCGGCGACGATCCGCTCGGCATCGGCGAGCTCGACGACGCGCGTGGTGGCGATCAGCGCGAGCCCGGGGAGCGCCGCCCGGATCGCGGTCGCCGGCGCGACGATCGCGTTTAGCGGCGTCGGGGGTGGCGGAGCGATCCAGGTCGAAGCGGCGGGAAACGCCGAGTGCCCGAGCGCGAGCGACGCGAAGTCGACCAACCCGTCGCGATGCAGCGAGCCGGCGACCTCGATGCACTCCCGCACCCCGAGTCCGCCGGCCACCAGCTCATCGGCCGCTAGGCGCGCGCCGACGGCGAGCTGCGCTCCCGCGGCTTCACGAACCGCCTCGAGCAGCTCGCGGACGAACCGCAGCCGGCCGTCAGGCGAGGGGGCGTAGCGGTCGCCGCGCCGGTTGCTGAGGCCCGAGAGAAACTGGGCTGGGAGGTAGCCGTGCGCGATCGAGATCTCGACTCCGTCAAGGCCGCCTTCGCGCGCGTGACGAGCACTCGTGGCGTAGCCGGCGATCAGCTCGCGGATCTCGGTCAGCGTCAGCGCCCGGGGCTCGGATTTGAAGCGCAGGCTGGGTACCGCGGACGGGGCGACGGCGGGTGGCCGCGGAGCGCTTGCGATCAGCTCCCGGCCGCCGTGGAAGAGCTGCACGAACAGCCGCGCGCCGTGAGGCTGGACGGCGTCCCCGAGCCGCCGGTAGGACGGCACGATCTCAGGCAGGTAGCCACCCATCGTGTGCGCGGTCAGCAGTCCGGTCGGGTGGACCGCGGTCGCCTCCAGGAAGACCGCGCCGACGCCGCCGCGAGCCCGCGCCTCGTGGTAGGCGAGCAGGTCGTCGGTCGGGAGATGGTCGTGGACGAGACTCGTCTGATGGGAAGTCGAGACGACCCGGTTTCGCAGCTGCAATGGCCCGACCGAGACGGGCGACAGCAGGGCTGGGAACGGGGGCGCCTCGGTCATCCGGCGCTCATCCTGCCGCGGTCATGGCGTCGGCGCGGCCGCTGCGATCCGCGCCCGCAGCACCACCGCTGCCGGGCCGCGCTGCGCGAGCGCCCAGCGCAGGTGGCCTTCGAGCGCGTCGGGGGTGGTGCTCGCAACCGGGACGCCGCACGCACGCGCGACCGCTTCGATGTCGGTGTGGGGCAGGTCGACCGAGGTCGTGGCGCCGAACTCGTCGCGCTGGTACTCGCGCAGGATCCCGTAGCCGCCGTCGTCGACGACCAGGAGCTTGGCCGCGACCGGGTGCGCGGCGGCGGCCCCGAGTTCTCCGAGCGCGTATTGGAGGCCGCCGTCGCCGACCACGGCGAGCACCGGGCGGTCGGGGTTGGCGATGCTCGCGCCGATCGCCGCGGGCCAGGCGTAGCCGAGCGTCCCTGACCCGAGCGGGTAATGGAACTGCTGCCCGGCCTTGATCGCCAGGTGGGGTGCGGCCCAGTAGGCGAGGATCGTCATGTCCCAGGCGGTGATCGCATCGTCGGGCAGGACACGCTCGATCGTGTCAAGGAGTCCTAGCTCCGTCTCGCGCCCCTGGGCCTGCAGCCCGGCGCGGATCCGTGCCCGGACCGCGGTCACGCGGGCGGCCCAGTCGGCCCTGTCGGCCCGGTCGGGCGCTTCGCGCTCGAGCTCGTCGACCAGCGCCTGGAGCGTCACCCGCGCGTCGCCGATCAGTGCCTGCGCGGCGTATGTCGTCCCGATCCGCTCCGGGGCCGCATCGAGCTGGATGACATGGCCGCCGAAACGGAGCTCGTACTGGGCGGTCGTCTCGGCGCCGAGCTCGGTGCCGACGCACAGCACGACGTCGGCGTCGGCAAGCAGCTCCTGCAAAGCGGCCTCGTCGCAGCCGCACCCGGCGGCGAGCGGATGGTCATCGGCGAGCGCGCCCTTGCCCATGTACGTCGTCGCGACGGGCGCGTCGAGCAGCTCGGCGAGCTCGCGCACCTGCGGCTGCGCGCCGGCGCGGATGACCCCACCGCCGGCCCAGATCACGGGTCGTCGCGCCTGACCGAGCCTGTCGGCGGCGGCGCGTACCTGCTCGACGGCGGCCCGCTGCCGGACCACGGGGGCCTGCAGTGCCCGGGGCGCGGGCGCGTCCGCCGGGGCCTTGAGCAGGTCGACCGGGATCTCGACGTAGACCGGCCCGGTCGGCGGCGTGAGGGCGAGCTGCCACGCCTGCGCGAGCAGCTCCGGGATCGAGTCGACGCTCTGCGCACGGACGGCGTGCTTTACGACCGGCGCAAACGAGGCGAGCTGGTCAGCAAGCTCGTGGAGATAGCCGCGGCCACGGCCCACGAGCGCGCTCGGAATCTGGCTCGAGATCGCGACCACGGGGACGTGGGAGCTCGCGGCCTCCATCAGCGCGGTCAGCGAGTGCAACGCTCCCGGCCCGGTCGAGAGCAACAGCGGCGCCGGGCGTCCGGAGCTGCGCGCATACCCGTCGGCCGCAAAGCCGGCGCAAAGTTCGGTCCGAGCGCCGTAGACCTCGATCGGGCCCGTGCGCAGCCCCTCCCAGATCGCGAGCGCGTGGACCCCGGGCACGCCGAATGCAGCCTCGGCACCGAGCGCGTGCAGGCTCTCGGCGACGAGATGGCCACCGATCCGGCCGGTCGGCGCCCGGTCGGCGGTCACTGGTTCTGGTGTCGCTGCCATTCGCGCGTGATCGACCAAGGTTGTGCGGGCCGCCGCCCGCGGGCGGGCGATTTTACTCGGGGCACCTGCCGCGCTCAGCGGCCGACGACCGGAACCCGTTCGCGCGAGCCGGCGCTTTCCCGATCGCCGTCGGCGACCTGTTCGGCTGCGGACTCACCCGCGGCGGTCGGCTGCGGCGTGTCGCGAATCAGCCCGGTCCTCAGCACGACGACGAGCGTGGCGAGGAGGAGCATCGCGACGAGCAGCAGCGCGACGGTGTCGCTCGTCAGGTGCGACAGGCCGGCCGCCGTCGGAGCGCCGATCAGCTCGCCGATTGCCCATGCGAAATTGAGCACCACCGTCGCGAGGGCCATCTCGACGCCGATCCGCTCGGCCGTGTCGGTGACGGCGGAGATCGAGGGCAGGACGAACGCCATCGATGGGCCGCCGAGCGTGGCGACGGTCAGCGCCGCGAGGACGAGCGCCGACGAGGGGAACGGCAGCGCGGCGACCAACAGCGCCGTGACCAACAATCCGACGCAGGTCGGCACCCTCGCTCCGCGGCGATCGGCCACGCGGCCGATCGCGGGCGAGCTCACGGTCGCGAACAACGACGCGATCACGAACGTGATCCCGATCGCGACCCCGGAGGCGCCGAGGTGCGAGAGGCGCAACGGCAGCAGCGTTCCGGTTGCGCCGACCATCAGCGCCTCGAGCAGGAACAGCCACAGGCAGAGGAGCACTTTTCGCCGGCGCAGCAGGGCACCGATCGGCGCGGGCTGTTCGCGCTCCGGGCGCGGCGGCTCGGGATGGCGAAGCGTCCATGCGACCAACGCCAGTGCCAACGCGCCGACGCCCGCGAACACGACCTCGGTTCCGATCGCAACCGCGAGCGTCCCGACGATCGGCCCCAGCAGGGTCCCGAAGATCGCCACCCCGAACACCGAGCCGAGCACTCCGCTGCGGCGCTCGCGCGGGGTGAGCGCGATCACCCATGTCAGTCCACCGGCCCAGATGCATCCGCAGGCAGCTCCTTGGACGAAGCGCAGCGCGTCGAGCGTCGCGAGGTCGGTCGCGAACCCGAACGGAACGATCGAGACCGTGAACATCAGCAGCGCGACGACCGTGGTTCTGCGTACACCCGCGCGTGTCGCGATCCAGCCGCCGAGCAGCGAGCCCGGAATCTGGCCTGCCGGGTAGGCGGCGACCAGAATGCCGAGCGCGGGCGTGGAGGCACCGAACGCGTGCGCGTAGTGCGGCAAGAGCGGCGCGACTGCCGAGTACAGGGTCGCCTCGAAGCCGAGCAGGACGCTGATCAGCAGCACGATCCGGCCCTCCGGGCCGAGCGCCCGCTCGGCGCGGCGACTCATCAGAGCGGTCATGACCGGAGCACCAGGGCTCGCGCAAGCCGGCGCAAGGGGCTCGCAAGGTCACCGCGAGTGCCCGCGGTCAGCTGCTCGATCAGCAACCCGTCAGCGGCGGCGATCAACAGCTCGGCATCGCCGGCGGGGTCGGTCGAGCCGGCGGCGGTCAGCAGACGTCCGAGCGTCTCGAGGTACGCCTCGGTCCAACGCCGGGCGACCGCCTGCAGCGCCGGACGGCGGGCGGCTTCGAGCAGCAGCGCGTAGTTCGCGATCATCGAGCCCCGCCGTGACGGCACGGTCTCGTCGGTCGGGTCGAGCACCGCGGCGATCGCGAGCTCGATCGGGTCGGCGTCGACGACCGGCTCGACGGCGAACTCGTGCAGGCGCGCGATGTCGCGCTCGGCGGCGAGTTCGAGCGCCGCCGTCAGCAGGTGCTCCTTGGACTCGAAGTAGTAGGTCGTCGAGGCGAGCGGCAGGTCGGCCACCTCCGCCACGCGCCGGTGGGTGACGGCGTCGGCGCCGACCTCGCCGACGATCGTGAGCACCGCCTCGAGCAGCGCCTCGCGCCGCGCGGCGCCGCGCGGGCGAGCGGGCTGGCTGTGGGTCGTGGGCAAGGGCATTACTGGTACAAATGTACCAAAGAGTGGTACAAACGTACCGTTTTGGCGCTACAGCCCGAGAATCTGCGCGAGCTTCTCCGGCGTGCCCTCGTCGGGTAGCGGCGAGTAGAGGATCAGCCGCTGCCCGGGCGCCTGCTGCGGATTGAACACGGCATGCTCGAACACCATCGTGCCGACCACGGGATGCCTGATCGTCCGCCGTCCCTCGCCGCTGCGCGCGACCTCGTGCTTCTTCCACACCTTGCAGAACTCGGGGCTGCTCTTGCGCAGGGTCGCGATCAGCTGCTCGAATTCGGGGTCGCCGAGGTGAAGCGCGCTGTCGGCGCGGAACTTCGCCGCGATCAGCCGCGAGCCGCGCTCCCAGTCGGGGAACGTCTCGCGCCGCCGGGCGTCCATGAAGTGGAGCCAGAGGTGGTTGCGCGCGGCCTTCGGCACCGCGCCCAGGTCACCGAACAGCGCCGTCGCGGCGTCGTTCCAGGCCAGGTAGTCCCAGCGCCGGCCGAGCACGTAGGCGGGGTTGATCCCGAGGTTCTCGATCAGGCGCTTGAGCGTCGGTGAGACGCGCTCGTCGCTCTTGCAGGCGGGCGGCTCCTCGCCGCGACCGAGCAGGACGAGGTGCGTGCGCTCCGCTGGAGTCAGCTTAAGCGCGCGGCAGATCGCCTCCAGCACGTCGAGCGAGGCGCGCACGTCCCGTCCCTGCTCGAGCCACGTGTACCAGGTCGTGCCGACCCCGGCGAGGTGCGCGACCTCCTCGCGCCGCAGCCCGGGCGTGCGGCGGCGGCTGCCGTTCGGCAGGCCGACCTCCTCCGGCTTCAGACTCGCGCGCTTCTTGCGCAGGAAGTCGGCGAGCTCGGCGCGGCGCCGCTCACCGTTTACTCCGAGGTCGGCGAAGGGGGTCTCGGCGGGGATTTCAACGTCGATGGGGGGTGCTTCTAATACCAGGATAACTCCTTCTCTTGTACCTGGATAAGCATGAGCCCATCATACACCCATGGACACAACTCTGAACCTCCTGAGACGACGCCTGAGCAGCTCGAACGCCCTCCTGCTGGTCGTCTGCCTAGCCCAATTCATGGTCATTCTCGACATCGCGATCGTCAACGTCGCGCTGCCATCAATCCGCAACGGGCTCGGCTTTTCGACCACCGGACTGCAGTGGGTCGTCAACGCCTACACATTGACATTCGCGGGTCTGCTGATGCTCGGAGGGCGCTCGGCGGACCTGCTCGGACGCCGCCGGGTGTTCCTCGTCGGCACGGCGATGTTCGCGCTCAGTTCGCTCGCCTGCGCGCTCGCGACGTCGCGCGGGCTGATGATCGGCGCGCGGGCCGTGCAGGGACTGGCAGGGGCCGTCACCTCGCCGGCGACGCTCGCGATCATCACCAGCACGCTGCCTCAGGGTCCCGAGCGCAACCGGGGCCTCGGCCTGTGGGGCGCGATGGGCGCGCTCGGCGCCTCATCCGGCGCGCTGCTCGGCGGCATCCTGACGCAGACGCTCGGCTGGCAGGCGATCTTCGCCGTCAACGTGCCGCTCGGCGCCTTCATCGTCGCGTTCGGGTTGCTCGCGATTCCGGCGATCAGGCCCGTCGGTGGACCGCGAAACTTCGACGCGCTCGGCGCGACGCTGATCACCGCGAGCCTGATCGGGATCACCTACGGGATCGTGCGCACCGACACGCTCGGCTGGGGCTCGCTCGGCGTGCTCGGCCCGCTCGCTCTCGGCCTGCTGCTGCTGGGCGCGTTCGCGTTCGTCGAGGCGAAGGTCGCGAAGGCGCCACTCGTGCCGCTCTCGATCTTCGGATTCAAGCAGCTGCGCGCGGCGAATCTGATCGTCCTGTTGATGTACGCGGCGAACTTCCCCGCCTGGTTCTTCATCACGCTCTACCTCCAGCAGGTGCTGCACTACGACGCGCTCGAGGCAGGGCTCGGCTTCTTGCCGATGACGCTGTCGATCTTCCTCGGCTCGACGCTCGCCCCGCGGGTCGTCGGCCGCTTTGGGGCGCGGCGCGTGATCACGCTCGGGATGCTTTCGATGACGATCGGGATGCTATGGCTGACGCGCATCGGCCCTGGCGGCAATTACCTCGACAGCGTGCTCGGTGGCTCGGTGCTGATCGCGCTCGGCATGGGCTTCTCGCTGGTGCCGTCGACGATCGTCGCGATGCAGGACGTGGTCGGCCCGCAGAGTGGGCTCGGCTCCGGCGTCCTGAACACGTCGCGGCTGATGGGCGGCGCGCTCGGGCTCGCGATCCTGAGCACGATCGCGAGCAGCCAGACCAACGGGGAACTTGGCGTCAGTACCGCGCGTGCGATGACCGATGGTTTCGACTTCGCGTTCGCGGTCGCGGCGGCGTTTGCGCTCGCTGGCGCGATCGTCGCGGCGACGAAGTTGCGTGCCAGGATCGCGACCCAGGTGGTGGACCTCCCCGAACGCGCCGAGATCGAAGGGCGCGAGGCGGTGGCGGCATAGCCCGCCGGCGCCGCTAGGATCGCGCCCCGTGGAACCCGATCGCACGGCGCTGCTGGTGATGGACGTCCAGGACGGCATCGTGCAGCGGCTCGGCGATCCGCAGATGCTCGAGCGCACCGTGGCCGCGGTCGCCGCCGCCCGGGCGTTGGGAGTGCGCGTGATCTACGTGCAGGTCGGCTTCCGCGCCGGCTATCCCGAGGTCAGCGCGCGCAACCGCGCGTTCTCGGGCCTGGCCGAATCGGGCCAGTTCGTCGAGGGCGAGGTCTCGATCCACGAATCGGTTGCGCCGCTGGACGGCGAGACGGTCGTCACAAAGCGGCGCGTGAGCGCGTTCACCGGCAGCGACCTCGAGGTCGTCCTGCGCGCCGGTCAGATTGAGTCCCTCGTCCTGACCGGAATCGCGACCAGCGGCGTCGTCCTCTCGACGCTGCGTCAGGCGGCCGACCTCGACTTCGACCTGATCGTGCTCAGCGACGCCTGCGCCGACCGCGACGATGATGTCCACCGGGTGCTGACCGAGAAGGTGTTCCCGCGCCAGGCGGCCGTGATGACGGTCGCCGACTGGACGGCCCGGCTCGGCACGGACGGCTGAGGGACGAAGGCTGCACGGACGGCTGGCGGACGAAGCCTGCCCGGGTGCGACTCCGGGTCAGAAAGCGACCGCTAGGGGCACTTTTTGACTCGGAGTCGCGGGCGCGGGACCCGAGCGGCTCAGCTTGGTGCCGGCTCCGGCTCCGGCTCCGGCTCCGGCACCGGAGCGCTATCGATCGCCGCACGCTCCTCGGCGGCGGCCCGCCCAGCCGAACCCTCGATCCGCATGTGGGGCAGGATGCGCTCGAGCCAGGCCGGTAGCCACCAGTTGTGCTTTCCGAACAGGATCATCACCGCAGGCACGATCGCCGAGCGGACGAGTAGCGCGTCGAGCAGGACGGCGCTGGCGAGCCCGACCCCGAACAGTTCGATGACCCGTTGGCCACCGAGCACGAACGCCCCGAACACGAGCACCATGATTATCGCCGCGGCGCTGATCGTGCGGCCGGTCGCGGCGAGACCGTGCGTGACCGCTTCGCGGTTGTCCCCGCGGCGGTGCCACTCCTCGTAGATGCGGCTGATCAGGAACACCTCGTAATCCATCGAGAGGCCGAACAGGATCGGGAACATCAGCACCGGCAGGAACGCCTCGATCGGCCCCGTTCCGTCGATGCCAAGCAGGCTGGCTCCCCAGCCGAACTGGAACACCGCCGTGACGACGCCGAACGCCGCGCCCGCCGAGAGCCCGTTCATGACGGCCGCTGTCAGCGGTATCAGCAGGCTGCGGAACACCAGCACCAACAACAGGAAGCTCAGCAGCACGACGATCCCGATGAACAGCGGCAGCTTGTTCGAGAGGATCTGGCTGAAGTCGGCGAAGATCGCCGTCGTCCCGCCGACGAGCACGTGCAGCCCGGTGCCGTGCGTGGCGGCCGGAACGACCGTGTCACGCACCTTCTGCAGCAGGTCGGACGTGGAGACCGCCTGTGGCGAGCCCTTCGGATAGATGTTGGCGATCGCGACCGGCGCATGACCGTCGACGCCTGCCAGGATCGAGGGCTTCGTCGACCCGACGACGCCGGGCGTGCTCGCGACCTTCTCGACGACGCGCGCGAACGCCGCCTGCTGAGTATCTGACTTGACCTCGGCGACCAGCTGGAGCGGGCCGTTGTAGCCCGGACCGAAGCCCTTGGCGAGCAGGTCGTACGCCTTGCGCGTGGTCGAGTTGGCGGGATCGCTGCCCGCGTCGGCCGAGCCGAGCCGCATCGAGAAGAACGGGATCGCGAGCACGACCATGATCAACGTCGTGATCCCGGCGATCGCCGCCGGACGCCTCTGGATCACGCTCGCCCACCGCGTCCAGCGCCGCGACTCGTCGGTGACGCGGTGCTTGCCCTCGCGCAATGCGCGGCGGTCGCGGCGACGGGGCACCCACTTCCCGAGCAGGCCCAGCAGCGCCGGCAGCAACGTCAGAGCCGCCAGAACCGTGAACGCGACGGCGATCGTGGCCGCGACCGCGACGCCGTACAGGAAGCTGATCCCGAGCGCGAACATGCCGAGCATCGCGATGCACACGATCACGCCCGCGAACAGCACCGCGCGCCCGGAGGTGTCGAGCGACTCGAGCGTCGCCTGTTCGCGCGATGCCCCCCGCAGAACGGCTTGCCGGTAGCGGGTAACGATGAACAGCGCGTAGTCGACGCCGACACCGAGGCCGATCAGGAGCGCCAGCTCGCTTGAGAACGATGCCATGTGGAACACGTGCGAGAACAGACCGATCACGGCCACGCCCGTCCCGAGCGACAGGCCTGCCGTGATCAGCGGCATCAGCGTCGCGACCATCGAGCCGAACACGAGGAACAGCACCACGGCCGCGGCGAGGAAGCCGAAAATCAGTCCCGTCGAGGAGTTGTCCTGATTGGCACTTTCGGCGATGTTGCCCTCGACCTGGAACTGGACCCCGTCGCCCGAGGCCGACGTGATCGTCGAGACGAAGTGCTCGGCGTCACTGGTGGTGATCTTGTTGTGGTTCGCCGCCTCGTCGAAGGTCACGTTCGCGAACGCGACCTGGCCCGACGGCGAGATCTGATGCCCGGCGCCGGGCGCGTACGGCGAGGCCACGGTCGAGACGTGTGGCACCTGCTCGACCTTCTTGAACAGCGCCTCGGCACGCGCGCGGACGGCGGGATCGGTGACCTTGCCGTGGTCGACCGCAATCACGAGATGATCGGTCTCGCCCGATGCGCGCGGGGAGTTGTGCTCGAGCAGCCGGATCGCGTCGAAGCTCTGCGTGTGCGGCAGTTCGAAGTTGTCGCTAAAGGCACTTCCGACGGCCCCGTGGATCGCGCTCAGCGCGACGAGCGCGACGATCCATCCAACTAGCGTGATCACGCGGTGTCTGAAGCACCAGCTAGCGAGCTTTCTCAAATCGATCTACCTCCGGTATCAACCCGCGTCTCGTGCCCGGCGCGGTTTCGTATGCCTCGCTCTAATTGAAGCGCGCAACTATGACATTTGACTGAAACTCGAAAACGCGTGCCCCCGCGCACACAGCCGTCCGTCCTGGATGGGCCGGACCGCCGGCGCAATGGCTGTCACCATCGTAGTGACCCCGATGCCTCAGGCACGCTCATCGCGGCGCACCAGCGCCGGCATCCTCCTGCATCGCGAGACCGGCGACGGCCTCGAGGTCCTGCTCGTTCATCCCGGCGGGCCGTTCTGGGCGCGCCGGGACGCGGGCGCGTGGTCGATCCCGAAGGGCGAGTACTCCTCCGACGAAGACCCGCTCGAGGCCGCCCGCCGAGAGTTCGCCGAGGAACTCGGGAGCGCGGCACCGGCCGGCGAGCCGGCCGATCTTGGAGAAATACGCCAGAGATCCGGCAAGGTGGTCCACGCCTGGGCGCTCGCCGGTGATGTCGACACGACTCAAATCCAGAGCAACACGTTCACGCTCGAGTGGCCGCCGCGGTCGGGCCGGACGAGTGAGTTCCCCGAGGTCGACCGCGCCGCGTGGTTCGACCTCGATCGCGCGCGCGAGAAGATCAACCCCGCGCAGGCCGCGTTTCTTGACCGCCTGCTGACGGCGGCGGGCGATTGAGCGCCTCGGACTCGATCAGCCTGATCGACGGCACGCGTGGTCAGCCGTGAGCGACTCGGACTCGATCAGCCCGACGGCCCATTACACGGGCTACGTCTGGTACCGCAACGGTCTCTCGCACCCGGCGCTGACGACGACCGAGGGGCGGGCGCTGTTCACGTCGCTGCATCCACTGATGATGGCGAGCGCGGCGCTCGGCAGGCCATCGCTCGAGACCTACCTGCTCGCGCGGCACCGGGCGATCGATCTGCTGCTCGAGCGCGCGATCGAGCGTGAGCAGATCACGCAGGTGCTCGAGATCGCGGCCGGGCTGTCGCCGCGGGGGTGGCGGTTCGCGCGGCGCTACGGCGAACGGATCGTTTACGTCGAGGCCGATCTGCCCGCGATGGCCGCTCGCAAGCGCGCCGCGCTGCGGCGCGCGGGATCGCTCGGCGAGCGCCACCAGGTGCGCGAGCTCGACGCGCTCAACGACACCGGGCCCGAGAGCCTCCCGGCGCTCACCGCCGAGCTCGAGCCGCGCGCGGGCCTGGCCGTCATCACCGAGGGGTTGCTCTCGTACATCGCGCCGCCCGACCTGCGCGCGATCTGGGGGCGGATCGCCGCCGCCCTGTCGAGCTTCGATCGCGGTCGCTACATCTCGGATCTGCATCTGGCCCGCGCCCAGACGATCGAGGTGCGCGGCTTCCGAATGCTGCTGTCGGCATTCGTCCGCGGTCGCGTCTATCTGCACTTCGCCGATCCCGAGCAGGCCGAGGCCGAGTTGCGTCAAGCCGGCTTCGTCGACGTGACGATTGAGCCTGCCACCACTGTCACCGGTGACCCGCCGACTCGCGGAGCGCAGCTAGCGCATATACTTGAGGCATCAACCTTGCCGTCTGCACGCGGGAGCATCGATGATCGAAGCCACGCTTTACAGTGACCCGGCCTGCCCCTGGGCCTATTCCGAGAGCCCAGCGATCCGTGTGATCGAGTGGCGCTATCGCGATCAGCTGCGGTGGGAGCTGATCGTGATCGGCCTCACCGAGGACGCCTCGCAGTACGTCGCCCGCGGCTACACGCCGCTGCGCGGGGCGCTCGGCCAGCTCAGTTTCAGGCGCCGCTACGGGATGCCGTTCGCCGCCGCGCCCAAGCCACGCGTCAGCGCCACGGCGCGCGCCTGCCGGGCGATCGTCGCCGCCAAGCTCCAGAACCCCGGCACCGAGTTCGACGTCTACCGCGCGATCCAGCTCGCGAACTTCACCACGCCGCTCGTGCTCGAGGACGACGAGCAGCTGCGCTCGGTGCTCGAGGGCGTACCCGGCGTCGACGCCGACGAGGCGATCGCCGCGCTCGATTCGCCCGAGGTCAGCGAGGTCTACACGAGCAACCGCGAGTCGACCCGTTCGGCGCAGGGCTCGGCCGCCGAGCTGCAGGGCAAGACCTCGACGAGCGACGGGCCGGTCCGCTTCACGGCGCCGTCGATCGTGTTCAGCTCCAATGGGACGAGCCTCACCGCCGGTGGCTTTCAGCCGGTCGAGGCCTACGACGTGCTGATCGCCAACCTCGACCCGACGCTGCACCGCGAGCCGCCGCCCGAGACGCCGGGGCCGCTGCTCGAGTACTTCGAGCACGGGCTGACCACCGCGGAGGTCGCGGCGCTGATGACCGCCGGCAACGACAAGCCGGACCGCGCGTCCGCCGAGGCAGCGCTGCTCGAGCTCCTCGCCGACGGCAGCGCGGTCCGTCAGCCGCTCGGCGACGACGCGCTCTGGAAGGCCAGCACGGTCGCCGCCTCGTCGGCGCCCGCAGCAGGGCAGCACGCGGTCACGACCGCCTAGGGCGAACGGCGGCGACCTGCGCGCGGTCACGACCGCGTGAAGCGCAGCGGCAGCGATTCGAGCCCGTAGATCCCCGACGGCGTCCCGTACTCGGGGTCGCCGTCGAGGGTCACGGCGCTCGCGCGCTCGGCGATCGCGACCAACCCCTCCTGCATCTCGGCCCGCGCCAGGTTGGCTCCGACGCAGTAGTGGATCCCGGCCCCGAACGTGAGCGTGCGCAGGCCGCGGCGATCGGCCGTGATGTCAAACGCGTCGGGCTCGACGCCGTCGCGGTTGGCATGCCAGGCCGAGATCAGGACGATCGTGTTGGCCGGGAACACCACCCCGCGATGCTCGAGCTCGGCGGTCGTGATCCGGGCCGTGAACGGCGTGATCGGCTCGTAGCGCAGCGCCTCGTTGACCGCTGGGAGCGCGAGCTCGCGGGGGTCGGCGCGGAGCAGCTCCCACTGGTCGGGATGGCCGGCGAGCAGGCGCAGCGCGTGCGCGAGCTGGCTCTGGCTCGTGTCCACGCCGCCGACGAGGATGTTGAGGACGAGGTTGCGAAGCTCATCGTGCCCGAGGCGCTCGCCCTCGGCCTCCGCCGCGATCAGATCGGTGATCAGGTCATCGCCCGGCGACTGGCGCCGCTCGGCGATCAGCGCGTCGGCCCAGACGTAGAACTCGTCGACGGCGCGCTCGATCCGGTCGAGTTCGTTGGTCAGGCTGTTGGCGTCGAACTGGCGCTGGATCCAGTTCGACCAGTCGTAGAGCTTCGATGCGTCGCTCAGCGGCGCGCCCATCACGGCTGCGATCACCATCGACGGGTACGGCTTCGCGAAGCCCTCGATGAACTCGACGTGGCCGTCGGCCGGGAGCAAATCGAGCAGCTGCGCCAAAAATGACCGCATCGCCGGCCGGTAGCGGTCGATCGCGCGCGGCGCGAGCGCTGGGTTGACCAGGCTCCGCAGCCGGCTGTGGTCGGCGCCGTTGATGTTGATGATGTTGCGGACGATCTCTTCGTGCAGCGGCCCCTCGGTGATCTGGAACAGCTCCGCGATCGTCAGACCGGGGAACAGCGCCTCCTTGGTGCGCAGGAAGAACTCGGACGCCTCGCGGTCGAGGACCATGAACCCGAACGGGCACTGCGCGAGCCACCCGTCGTAGCCGTGCAGGGCCGCCATCGCCTCCCGGTAGCGCGCGCCGCCGAGCGTCGGGTCGGTGTGGTCGAAGAACGGAAGCTCGAGCTCTGACACGACCGCCATTTGTGTCTAGATCACCATCCGATCCACGGGTTGGCCGCAAGCTCGCGGGCGACGGCCTCGGTGACCGTAACGGCGTGCCGCACGGTGCGGTAGTCGACGTTCTCGGGCGTGTCAGTCAGCTTGTGGTAGTTCGAGAGCGCCTTGGCGCGGTTCATCGACGTCAGCGTGGCGATCGGGTACCCGGCGCGACTCGGGATCACCGAGTCGGTCGAGGTGCGCGATCGCAGGCCTCGGCGAAGCGGCGCGCTCGCGCGCTCGGCCGCGTGGGCGACGAGGTCGCGGAAGCTGCGGTCGTGGTAGTCCTCCATCACCACCGGGCCCTCTCCTTCGAGCATGATCAGCTTCGGCGAGCCGAGGGTCTCGAGGTTGAGAAACCAGGTGCGGTCGCGGTCCAGCGCCGGGAAGTGGCGCCGCCCGAAGCCGTGGATCCCGCCCTGGAGCACCTCCTCGGCGCCGCACGAGACGAGCAGCACCCGCAGCCCCTCGGGCGGCTGCGCCCCGAGGCGCTCGGCGATCGCCACCAGTGCCGCGACCGCCGTCAGGTTGTCGTTGGCGCCGGGAACGATCGGGCTGCGCGCGATGTTCTCGAACGTCGCGGTCGCAAGCGCCGAAGCCGCGACCCCCGCTGCCAGCAGCCCGCGGCGGCCGGTCGTGGCGCCGAAGGCGGCCAGCGCCGGCGCGCTCATCACCGCCCACCAGAGCGGCACCGAGGTATCGATCCGCTCGATCACCCCCGGGAAGCGCTCACCCGCCCACGACTGCAGACGATCATCGAAGATCCTGCCGGTCGTCGCGGCGTCATGGTGGGCCAGGAGTACCAGCGTTCGCGATGCCGCCCGGTCACCGCAGACGCCGACGACGTTCCACGTCGTGCGCGGCTTCGTCGTCGCGCGGCGAAAGAGCCGCGGCCCGTTGGAGATGTCATCGGCGATCGCGAGCGTCGCGCCCGCCGCCGCCGCGCCCGCAAGCCTGCGCGCCGGCGGGATCGCCAATGCGGTCAGGCCGGCGAGCAGGCCGGCGCTCGTCAGTTTGCTCATCGTCCGCGCGTAGCCGTCGAGGAACTGCTCCTCTTCGATCGCGGTCTCGCAGCCCGTCCGCTCCAGGCGCGCCGCGATCCACTCGGCGGCTCGGCGCTCGCCGTCGCTGCCGGCGCGGCGCTCGATCGGCGCGAGCGTCTCGACGACCTCGCGCAGCGTCTGCTCCTCCGGCCCGCCCAGCGACACTAGGCTTGCACGTTCTCGAACACCGCCGCCAGCCCCTGGCCGCCGCCGATGCACATCGTCTCCAGGCCGTAGCGCGCGCCGCGGCGCTGCATCTCGCGCAGCAGGGTCGCGAGGATCCTCGCGCCGGTGGCGCCGATCGGGTGGCCGAGCGAGATGCCCGAGCCGTTGACGTTGACCCGCTCGAGCCCGTCCGGGAGCTGCCACTCGCGCAGCACCGCGAGCGCCTGTGCGGCGAACGCCTCGTTGAGCTCGATCAGCTCCATCTGGTCAAGCGTCATCCCGGCGCGGTCCAGCGCCCGCGCGGTGGCGGGGACGGGGCCGATCCCCATCGTCCGTGGCGGAACGCCGGCGGCGGACCAGCTGACCAGCTTCGCCAGCGGCCTGAGGCCGAGTTCGGCGGCGCGGTCGGCATGGGTGACGATGCAGACCGCGGCACCGTCGTTCTGGCCGCTCGCATTGCCCGCGGTCACCGTCGCCTCCTTGTCCTTGCGCAAGATCGGGCGCAGCGCGCCGAGGCTCTCGAGCGTGGCGTCGGCACGCGGGTGCTCGTCGCGGTCGATCGAGCGCGTCCCGCTCTTGCGATCGGTCACCTCGACCGCGACGATCTCCTGCGCGAACACGCCGCTCTCCTGGGCGGCGACCGCCCGCTGGTGTGACCGCAGTGCGAGCTCGTCCTGCTCGTCGCGGGGGATCGAGTACTCGCGTCGGAGGTTCTCGGCCGTCTCGATCATCCCGCCGGGGACCGGGTAATTGGCGCCGCCGGCGGTGACGCGGCCGCGGACCAGGCGATCCTCGAGCATCGCGCCGCCCGAACGTGCGCCCCACCGGAGCGTCGTCGAGTAGAGCTCGGTCTGGCTCATGCTCTCGGCCCCGCCCGCGAGCACGAGATCGGCGACCCCCGTCTGGACCTGCATGCTCGCCTCGATCACGGCCTGGAGCCCCGAGCCACAGCGCCTGTCGATCTGCAGCCCGGGCACCTCCACCGGCAGGCCGGCATCGAGCGCCGCGATCCGCCCGAGCGCCGGCGCCTCGCCGTTCGGGTACGCCTGGCCGAGCAGCACGTCGTCGATCTGGTCGCGCGGAATCTTCGTCCGGTCGATGATCTCCTCGATCACGGTCGTCGCGAGCGTCGTCACCGACACGTCGCGGAACATCCCCCCGAAGCGGCCGACCGGGGTCCGGAGCGGTTCGCAGATCAGAGCGTCTCGCATGGGGTCGCCAGCTTAGTCGTCTTGCCCTGGCTAGTCGGTGATCGCGATGTGGTCCGGCTGCGCGGCGACGCGCGCGAGCCACGCCTGCACCCCCGGGTAGGGCTCGAGCTCGAAGCCGCCCTCGGGCGCGACGTGGGTGTAGGCGAACAGCGCGATGTCGGCGATCGAGTAGTGCTCGGCGACGAGGTATTCGTGATTTTGGAGGCGGGCGTCGAGCGCCTTCAGGGCTGCTTGCCCGCCCTTGCGCTTGGCCTCGAGCTCTGACTCGGGCGGGTGGATCCCGGCGAGCTCCCAGAAACGGGCGACGGCGATGTTGGGCTCGTGGTTGTACTGCTCGAAGAACATCCACTGCAGCACCTGGGCACGCGCGAAGGCGTCCTCCGGGAGAAACTCAGTGCCCTCGCCGAAGTGAAAGAGAATCGCGCCGGATTCGCCGAGCGCGCGGCCGTCGTCGAGCACCAACGTCGGCACCCGCAGGGCGGGGTTCAGCTCCCCGAGCAGCTCGCGGCGGCCGGAGCGGTCAAACACGTCAACCTCACGGCGCTCGTACTCGATCCCGAGCTTGGCGAACAGCAGCCGGACCTTGTAACAGTTGCCCGAGACGGCCGAGTTGTAGAGCAGCACTATGCGGCGACGGGTTCGCGATCTTGGATCACGCGAACGCCGCCCTTCGGCGACAGCGTGATCGCACGGAGCTGGCCCTTGGCGAGCTGCGCCTCGGCGGCCCTCAGATGCGTGCGTGCGAGGACCCGTTCGAGCACGATCCGCATCTCGGTCTGGGCGAAACTCGCGCCCAGGCAGCGGCGCGTGCCGCCCCCGAACGGCACCCAGGTGTAGGTGTCCGGCGCGTCAGGAGCGAGAAAGCGCTCGGGCGAGAACACCGTCGGGTTTGGGTACAGGTCGGGCCGGCGGTGCATGGTCCGGATCGAGGGGTTGATCTCGACCCCGACCGGAACCTCGTAGCCGTTGAGGCGGAACGGCGCCTCGCGCACGACCCGTCCGACGGCCGGAATCACCGGCCGGATCCGCAGCGCCTCCTTGACGACTGCATCGAGGTAGCGCTCGTCGCGCTCGCGCGCGACCGCGAGCGCGCGCTGATCGTGCAGCAGCAGGTCAAACGTCCACGCCAGCCCGTTCGCGGTCGTCTCGTGACCGGCGAGCAGCAGCGTCAGGAGCTCGTCACGGACCTCGCGGTTGGTGAGCGGCTCGCCGTCCTCGTCGCGCGCCAGCAGCAGCGCCGAGAAGACGTCGTCGCGCTGGTCGAGGTCGGGCTCCTGCCGGCGGCGGGCGATCTCCGCGTAGACGATCTCGTCGACGTCCCTGCGGCGCTGCTCGAATGCCCGCGCCGCGGCACTCGGATCGCGCCGGCGGCGGACGAGCGCCGAGGCGATCATCAGCCCGCGCGGGCGCGCCAGCGGGTCGATCATCGCCCGCAGCCGGCTACGCAGCTCGGCCTCCGCGGGACCGGGCTCGTAGCCGAACACCGCCCGCAGGATCACACGCAGCGTCAGCGACTGCATGCTCGCCAGCAGGGTGAACGGCTCGCCGACCGGCCACGAGTCGATCTCGAGATCGGCGGACGCTCGCATCGTCTCGGTGTGGGCGAGCATCTGGCGGCCGTGGAACGCCGGCAGCATCAGCTTGCGGTGGCGCAGGTGCTCGGCACCGTCGAGCAGCAGGACCGACCGCTCGCCGACGATCGGTCCGAGCAGCGCGTTTGCCTCGCCGGCGTGAAGCTGCGCGTGTGACCCCTGGAAGACCTGCTTGACGAGCTCGGGGTCGAAGATCATCACGAACCGTTCGTCGAACAGGGTGCTGAACGTGACCGCGTCGCCGTAGCGGCGCCGGCATGAGTCGAGGAAGCGGACCCCGCCGAGCATGAAGCCGGCGGTCTGGACGACGCGCGGCAGGCGCGGGCCGGGCGGCATCGGCGACGCCGGCTCGGGAGCGGCGCTTGGTCCCGACGAGATCCGCTCGCTTGTCGAGGTCATTCCCACGCCGATCGTAGCTGGCGCGATTGTCCGGCCGCTCAGGGCCGGGTCGAGTAGGGGCCTGGGCGCCTAATCGGCCATATATTCCGATTACACGCCCAGCCTGCCGGTTGGCGCCCTGGGGTGCCGGGCCCCGCGGCCGGTTTACGCGCCGGCCGAGGCCTTCTGCGAGGCCGCAGCCTTGGGGTCGAGGTCGGCGAGCGTCAGCTGATGTGCCGGCGGGTCGGTGAGCACGCGGCGACCGGTGACGTTGAGCGATCCGTCGACGTGGAGCAGTTCGCCCGGCTCCATCTCGCGCCAGCCCGCGTCCTCGTCCATCCGCTCGGTCGCGATCACGACCGCGGGACGGCTCGCCATGTCGCCCGAGCGGACGCGGATGCTCCCGCGGGCGCTCGCGTGTTCGAGATGGCGCGCGCCGGTCGGGCCGCCGGGCGCGCGCTCGAGCACGTGCAGCTCGTGGACGTCGGGGTAGCGCAGCGCAAACAACTCAGAATCGGTGATCACGATGCAGTTGATCGCGAACACGGGCAGGTTGGCGGCGACCCACCGCGCGGCGCTCGCGATCCCCTCGCCGACGTCGCCGGTCCGTTCGATCTCCCTCGTGATCAGCGCGAAGTAGCGCTCGGAATCGGTGTCGCCGCCGACCAGCGCCATCTGATCCCCGAGTTCGTGCTCGAGCGCGCCGAGGTCCCCGATTACGCCGTTGTGGGCGAAGATCCGCCCGTGCTGCTCGAACGGGTGCGTGTTCTTGAGCACCAACCCTCCGGTCGACGCGTAGCGGACGTGCGCGACGAACGTGCGCGAGGTGACCGAGCGCGCCTCGCGCGCGAACTGCTGATCCTCGTAGGCGGCGAGCGGTTGCTTGAGGACCTGCGGCTTGCCGTCGGCCGTGTAGAAGCCAATCCCGGTGCCGTCGGGCTCGCGCCGGCTCTGCTCGGCGAGCGAATCGGGCGCCTCGAGCAGCCAGAAGGTCGCCTGGACCGGCTCCTCACCTCCGCTCATCCCGAACAGTCGGCACATGCAGACGCGAACCTATCGTGTGGCGTAGGTGGCCGCACCCTTCCCCGGCCAATAGCGCACAACACACGCCGCGCTGATTTGGCGCTCATAACCATCTGTCAGAGTAATTTCAAGCTCGTCTGCGATCTTGGGAGTCGTCCCAAGCTAAGGCGGTGTTGTTGAAATGAAATTCCTGCGTACAGCGTCAACCGGCCGGCTGCTGGCCGTGATCGTCGGCCTCGTGGTCGCGATCGCCGCCGGCACGGCGATCGCCGTCGCCGCCTCCGGCTCGGGACCGGTTCCCAAACGCGAGCCGCTCGCGACCGCGCTCCACGCCGCGGCCCGCGCGCATCCCGTGAAGGGGATCTCGGCCGACATCACCTTCACCAACAACCTGATCGGCGCCTCGGACTTCCAGGGCGGCCCGACCGACCCGCTCCTGCAGGGAGCGACCGGCCGCCTCTGGCTCTCGGACAGCGGCCGCTTCCGGCTCGAGCTGCAATCGGACAACGGGGACGCCCAGATGGTCGTCAACGACAGGTCGTTCTGGATCTCCGATCCGGCCCAGAACGTCGTCTACAGGGGCACGCTGCCGGCGTCGCACGAGCACGCCAAGCGTGCCAGCGCCCACCACGCGATTCCGACGATCGCCCGGATCCAGTCCGCGATCGACAAGCTCGCCAAGCGAGTGGACCTGTCGGGCGCGATTCCGGGTGACATCGCGGGACAGCCGGCCTACACGGTCCGCGTCTCGCCCAAGCACGACGGCGGCCTGCTCGGGTCGCTCCAGCTCGCATGGGACTCGGTCCACGGCGTACCGCTGCGGTTCGCGATCTACGCGCGTGGCAACTCGACCCCGGTGCTCGAGCTAAAGGCGACCAACATCAGCTACGGCGCGGTCGCGGCATCGGTGTTCAAGATCTCGCCGCCGGCCGGATCCAAGGTCGTCAAGGTCGCGACCCCCTCGGACAGCAAGCAGGGCACGAGGGCGCACCTGAGGTCAAAGCTCGCCGCGAGGCGCGCCGACACGCGGGTCCACGGCGTCGCGGCCGTCGCGAGCAAGCTGCCGTTCAAGCTGGTCGCGCCGCACACGCTCGTCGGCCTCCCGCGCCACGGCGTCGCGCTGCTCGACATGGGCGGCGAGCCGGCTGCGCTGGTCACCTACGGCAAGGGCCTCGGCGGGATCGCCGTGATCGAGCATGCGCAGTCAGCGGGCGCGAGCAGCCCGAGCGCGGGCATGGGCTCGCTGAGCCTGCCGAGCGTCTCGATCAACGGCACGACGGCGCACGAGCTCGACACTCCACTCGGGACGGTCGTGACGTTCGCGCGCAACGGCGTCGGCTACACGGTGCTCGGCTCGGTGCCCTCGGCCGCCGCCGACATGGCTGCGCGGGCACTATGAAGCTCGGACCGCTGCCGTGAGCGAAGGCGCTGCGCCGCAGACGGGCCCGCCACCGGTACAGGTGCGCGGGCTCGTCAAGCACTACGGCGACCTGACCGCGGTCGCCGGGGTCGATCTGACGGTCAACGCCGGCGACGTCTACGGCTATCTCGGTCCCAACGGGGCCGGCAAGACCACCTCACTGAGGATGATGTTGGGGCTGATCCGCCCGTCGGCCGGGAGCGTCCGTCTGTTCGGCCGTGACCCGATGGAGAGCGTAACCGCGCTGCGCGGCGTCGCGGGCTTCGTCGAGGCGCCGACCTTCTACCCGTACCTCAACGCGCGGCGCAACCTCGAGCTGCTCGCCGCCTATGACGGCGACGATGCCAGAAAGCGGATCGCCGCAGCGCTCGATGCGGTCGAGCTCTCTGACCGCGCCAAGGACCGCGTCGGCGGCTACTCGCACGGCATGCGCCAGCGACTCGGGATCGCCGCGGCGCTGTTGCGCGAGCCGAAGCTGCTGCTGCTCGACGAGCCTGCCACCGGTCTTGACCCCGCCGGGATGCGCGACATGCGCCTGCTCGTCCGGCGGCTCGCCGATCAGGGAATGACCGTGCTGCTCTCGAGCCACCTGTTGACCGAGGTCGAGGAGGTCTGCAACCGGGTCGCGATCGTCCGCACCGGGAGGATCGTCTACGAGGGGGAGATCGCGGCGCTAAAGCGCGGCGCGGACACCTCGTACCGGCTGGAGACGACCGACGACGAGCTCGCCCTGAGGATCTGCCGCGCCCAGCCGGGCGTGACCGACGCGCGCCTGAACGACCATGAACGGATCACGTTCACCGCGGACGAGCCCGCGGTGACGGTCCTGTCGCAGGCGCTGGTCGAGGCCGGCGCCCTGATCAAGGCACTCGCACCGCAGACCGTCACGCTCGAGGACCTGTTCTTCTCGTTCACCGAGGGCGACGACGTCGAGCCCGAACGCCATCCCCCCGAGCCGGCCCACGCGACCTGATGCCGACCGTCGCCACCGTCTACCGCTGGGAGCTGTTCAAGCTCCGCTTCCAGAAGCGCACTTATCTCGGCCTCGGGGCGGCTGCGCTCGTGCCGATCCTGTTCGTGCTGGCGATCCACTTCCGCCACCATCAGGGCCGCGGCGACTTCGCGTTCGCGAGCTATCTGGATCGCAGCGGCCTCGCGGTGCCGCTCGTGGTCCTGCTGTTCGGCGCCGTCTGGTTGTTCCCGCTGATCACGGCGCTCGTGGCCGGCGACATCTTCGCCTCCGAGGACCACAACGGGACCCTGAAGACGATCCTCACGCGATCGCTCGAGCGCTGGCAGGTGTTCGCGGGCAAGACACTCGCGGCGAGCACGTATGCGCTCGTCGCGATCTTCCTGTGTGGCACGGTCGCCGTGATCGCGGGCAGCATCCAGTCGGGGTTCAACTCACTGCAGAGCCTGTCCGGGACGGTCGTCTCGGCCCCGAAGGCGCTCGAGCTCGTGTACGTCAGTCTGCTCGTCTACCTGATGCCGATCGCGGCGATCGTCTGCATCGGGCTGCTGCTGTCGACGATCACGCGCAACAGCGCCGCGGCCGTCGTCGGCACGTTGATGGTCTCGCTGCTGATCCAGCTGATCGGGATCCTGCCGGGCCTCGGCGGCCTGGGGCCGTACCTGCTCAGCACCCAGTTCAACGCCTGGCAGGGGCTGCTGCGGACGCCGATCGATTGGACGCCGATCATCCGCGCCGCCTGGGTCTGCGCGCTGTACGGCGTGCCGGCGCTGTTCGGTGCATTCCTGGTCTTCATCCGCCGCGACGTAGCTGGTGGATGAGCCCCTGGAGCTGCGAGAGCGGGTGCTGGTCGTCGACGACGACCCGCCGCTGCTGCGCATGCTCGCCCGCTCGCTGAACGCCGAGGGGTTCGACGTCTCGGTCGCCGCCGACGGCGGCGCGGCGCTGCTCGCGGCCGAGCGCGCGGCGCCCGACGTGATCGTGCTCGACGTCGCGATGCCCGGGATCGACGGTCTCTCGGTCTGCCGGCGGCTGCGCAGCAAGGGCCTGCCGACGCCGATCCTGATGCTGACCGCGCGCGACGCGGTCGCCGACCGAGTCGCGGGGCTCGAGGCCGGCGCCGACGACTACCTGATCAAGCCGTTCGCGATCCAGGAGCTGATCGCGCGGCTGCGGGCGCTGACCCGGCGCGGCAAGCAATCCGACGAGCTCCTCTCCTACGCCGATCTGGTGCTCGATACGACGGCGCGGTCGGCGACCCGCGGCGCGAAGGCGATCGAGCTGACCGGTCGCGAGTCGGCGCTGCTGGCGCTGCTGCTGCGCGAGCCCGGCCGCACGATCACGCGCGAGCGCGCGATCGACGAGATCTGGGGCGGGGCGGCCGAGTCCAATGTCGTCGACCGCTACGTGACCCGGCTGCGCCGCAAGCTCGGCGAGCCGCCGCTGATCCGGACGTTGAGGGGCTCGGGGTTCGTGCTGCGGGCGTGAGCGCTAGTCCCGCCCTGCGTGACCCGCGATGAGATACCCCCGGACCCTTCGCGTCAGGCTCGCCGCCGCCACCGCGGTCTCGATCCTCGCCGCGGTCGTCGTGTTCGCGATCGTGACCGTGCTCGTGGTCGGGCACGAGCTGCGCGGCTCGCTCGACGCGGCCCTGCGCGAGCGCGCGCAGGAGGTGGCCGAGCTTGCCGTGACGGCGCCGTCGGTGTTGCGCGACCCGGGCGCGTTCGAGAGCCCGGACTCGGGACGTCAGCTCGCGGTCGAGGTGATCGACGCCCACGGGCGGATCCTCGCTCGGTCGTTGACGCTCGGAGCCGAGATCCTGCCCGAGGACTCGATCGTCGCGCAGGCGCTGCGTCAGGGGCGGACCGGGGTCCGCGACATCACGCTCAACGGGCGGCCGTTCCGGATGTACGCCGCGCCGATCGCACAGGCCGGCGGACCCGCGTCGGGCGGCGCGGTGCTTGTCGCCTCCGACACGAGCGACATCTCGAAGACGCTCGGCGACCTCGGCGTCGCCGTGGCGCTCAGCGGCGTCGCCGTCGTCGTGCTCGCGTCACTCGGCGCAGCGCTTCTGACCCGCCGGGGCCTGCGCCCGCTGCGCCGGCTCGCGTCGGCGGCGGGCGAGATCGAGCGCACCGCGAATCCGTCACAACGCCTGCCCGAGCCCGCGACACTCGACGAGATCGGTCAGCTGACCGGCGTTCTGAACCGGATGCTCGCGTCGCTCGAGGAGTCCCGCGCGGGCGAGCGCCGGTTCATCGCCGACGCCTCGCACGAGCTCCGCACGCCGGTCACGGCGCTGCTCGGAAACGTCGAATACGCCGCCCGTCATGGCGCCGAGCCCGACGTGCTCGAGGATCTGCGCGAGGACGCGAGCCGGCTCGCACGACTGGTCGACTCACTGCTGGTGCTCGAGCGAACGGGGGCGACCGATTCGGTCGGCGCCGGCGAGCCGGTGGCGCTCGACGAGCTCGTGCGCGGAGTCGCCCGCGAGCACGACGAGCCGCGAATCCGCCTCGAGCCGGCCGAGCACGTGACGGTCGCCGGCGATCCCGAGGCGCTGCGGCGGGTCGTCGCAAACCTGATCGACAACGGCCTCGTCCACGGCCCACCGAAAGGCGACGTTACGGTGAGCGTCACCGCCGCCAACGGGTCGGCGCTGCTGACCGTGCGCGACGCCGGCCCCGGACCCGATCCGCAGCAGCGCGAGCACCTGTTCGAGCGGTTCTGGCGCGCGCCGCAGGCGGCCGGCCGTCCGGGGTCCGGCCTCGGGCTCTCGATCGTCGCGGCGATCGTCAAGCAGCACGGCGGCACGCTGTCGGTCGACGGCTCGGCATTCACCGTGCACCTGCCCCAGCGCGACCGGGGCGGCGGGACTGAATGACCGGATTCTCATTTGTCTCTTAGCAAACACTGATCGTCTCTCGGCAGGTTCTAGGCGTGACCAACAGCAAGCGGGCCGCAGCCGTCAGGCAGCGCGAAGCGGCGCTGAAGCGGGTCGGCCGGGCGCGTCGGTGTGCGATCGCCGGCGCCGGAGTGCTGACGGCCGCAATCGCACTTGCCGTCAGTGCCGCAGTTCCGGGCCGCACGCTTGGAGCGAAGACGACCGCTTCGTCACGGCCCTCGCGCCCAACGGGAGCGCTGAGGATGCCGCCGCCGGCGACGCCGGGCGAACTCGGGCTGCGGCCACCGAACACCCCGCCGAAGCCGGCGGCGCTCCCACAGCCGACGCCGCCCGCCCCCGCACCGCAGCCGTCGGCACCGGTCGTATCCGGAGGCTCTTGACCGCGTCCGCCAGCTTTTCGGCACTGGGAAGCACGGCGGTGGTGGTTGCATCCGACGGTGATCGACTGCCCGCCGCGGTCGATGCCGTCGCATCGACCGTCGCTGCGTTCGACCGCGCCTGCTCGCGCTTTCGTGAGGACTCCGAGCTGTCGGCGATCAATCGGGCCGCAGGCCGGGCGACCCCGGTCTCGCCGCTGATGATCGAGGCCACGCAGGCCGCGCTGCGCGCCGCCGCGCTGACCGAAGGCGCAGTCGACCCCACGCTCGGCACCGTGATGATCGCCCTCGGTTATGACCGCGACTTCAAAGCCGGCCTCGACGGCCGCGGCGCGGCTCGGGCCGGCTCTCGCCCGCCGGTCGGCGGCTGGCGGAGGCTCAGAGTCGACGCTGCGGCCGGGACTGTGAGCATCGCCCCCGGCGCCACGCTCGACCTCGGCGCGACTGCGAAGGCTCTCGCCGCCGACCAGGCGGCGGTCGCCGCGCTGCACGCCGCGGGCTGCGGCGTGCTCGTCGGCCTCGGCGGGGACATCGCGACCGCCGGTCCGGCGCCGGCCGAGGGTTGGCGGGTGCGCGTCACCGACGACCACCATGCCAACGCGGGCGCCTTCGGGCAGACGATCACGCTGCACTCCGGCGGCCTGGCGACGTCGAGCACCACGGTGCGCAGGTGGCGTGGCGCCGGCGGAGCCGTGGTTCACCACCTGCTCGACCCCGCGACCGGCTTACCGGCAACCGGCGGCTGGCGGACCGCGAGCGTGACCGCCGCCTCGTGCCTGGACGCAAACATCGCGAGCACCGCAGCGATCGTGCGCGGCCCGCGCGCCGCCGTGTGGCTTACTTCGATGCGGCTGCCGAGCCGCCTCGTCGGCGACGACGGCGTCGCGCTTCACCTGTGCGGATGGCCCGAGGACGGCGATGACCTCGCCGTGGCGGACGCCGCGGAGGCGTCCGCGTGAGCCCCGTGACAGCCGCCGCGCTCGGTCCGAGCGCGTACTGGTATCTGACGCGAGGCACGGGTGCGGTCGCGCTCGTGCTGCTCACCTTCAGCGTCGTGATCGGGATCGCGGGTCCGCTGCGCGTGACGATCTACAACTGGCCACGGTTCGCGATCGATGTCGTGCATCGCGACGTGTCGCTGCTCGCGATCGTCCTGCTGGCCGTCCACATCCTCACCAGCGTGCTCGACGGCTTCGCTCCGATCTCGCTGACCGCCGCTGTGGTCCCGTTCATCTCGGGCTACCGGCCGTTCTGGCTCGGGCTCGGCGCGGTGGCGTTCGACCTGCTTCTCGCGATCGCGATCACGAGCCTCGTCAGACGGCGGCTCGGCTATCAGCGCTGGCGGGCGGTCCACTGGCTCGCATACGCGAGCTGGCCGATCGCCGTCCTGCATGGGCTCGGCACCGGGACCGACACGAAGGTCTGGTGGATGCTCGCCCTCACCGCTGCCTGTGTGGCGGCGGTGGTGATCTCCGTCTGCGCGCGGATCGCGTTTGCCGAGCCGTCGCCGCCGCGGCTGCGCATGCCGGCGTTCGCGCTCAGCATCGCCGCGCCGGTCGCGCTGCTCGCGTTCACCGTGCTCGGCCCACTCGAGAAGGGATGGGCCCAGCGCGCGGGCACCCCGTCAAAACTGCTCGCGCCGACGCACCCGGGGGCCGTGCGCAGCGTGGGCATCGCGCCGACGGTCAAGCGCAAGCGCTTCTCGGCCGCGCTGGCCGGCTCGGTCACGCAGGCGCGGCTGCCGTTCGGGTCGATCGTCGATCTCCGCATGCGGCTCAGCGGTGGCGCCACCGGCCGCCTCCGCGTGCGCCTCGGCGGCGCGCCGATCCAGGGCGGGGGCCTCTCGCTGCGAGGCAGCCAGGTCGACCTGATCGCCGACGGGATCCCGTCCGTGCTGCAGGGACGTGTCAGCTCGCTCGCGGGCGAGCACCTGGTCGCGCGCGTTCGCGGTGGCTCCGGCGCGGACCTGACCCTCGACGTCCGCCTGCACGTCAACGCGCAGACGAACTCGGTCACCGGACACCTGATCGCAGCGCCGACGGTGCGCCGATGACTGCCACCGTCGCGGATCCGGTGGGAAACGCATGACGGCCGCAGCTCCTGCCGGACTGCCACGCCTGCTCGCGGGCCTCGGGGAGAGCGGGGCGACGATGACGCTGAGCGAGCACCACGCGGTTCACGGCCACCTACCGGCTATCTCGGGCGCGGATCTGATCGAGCTGGTGCAGCGCAGCGGGCTGCGCGGGCGCGGCGGCGCCGACTTCCCGACGGCGACCAAACTGCGCGCGGTCGCCTCAGGCCGCCGCGGGGCGACCGTGATCGTCAACGGCTCCGAGACCGAGCCCGCGAGCGCAAAGGACCGTCTGCTGCTGACGCGACTGCCGCACCTGGTGTTCGACGGCGCGGTGCTCGCGGCGCGGGCGGTCAACGCGCGCGGGGCGATCGTCAAGGTCGGAGACGGGATGCCGTCCGTCGCGCGGGCGCTCGAGCGTGCGATCGCCGCGCGGGGCGACGAGGGAGTCGCATTGGAGGTGGTCGCCGGTCCCGAGGGTTACGTGACGGGCGAGGAGACGGCGGTCGTGAACTACATCGCCCGCGGAATCGCGAAACCGACTTTCAGTCCGCCCAGGCCCTACGAACGTGGGCTACGCGGGCGCCCGAGTCTGATCCAGAACCCTGAGACACTCAGCCAGCTGGCGCTCATCGCCCGCTTCGGACCGGAGTGGTTTCGCGAGCTTGGCAGCGACGCCGATCCAGGCTCGGCGCTGATCACCATCTCAGGCGCGGTCGCTGACCCGGGGGTCTACGAGCTCGCGTTCGGAACGGCGATGAACGATCTGTTGGCCGCCGCCGGCGGGCCCACCGAGCCGCTTCAGGCGCTGCTCGTCGGCGGGTACTTCGGGACCTGGGTCCGGGCGTCGCAAGCGAGCCGACTTCGATTGTCTCGCGAGGACCTGCGGTCGGTCGGGTGCGCGCTCGGTTCGGCGGTGCTGATCGCGCTCGGAGAGAGCGCCTGCGGCCTGCATGAGAGCGCGCGCGTGATCGCCTACCTCGCGGACCAGTCAGCCGGCCAGTGTGGCCCCTGCGTGCACGGGTTGGCGGCGATCGCGGACTCGGTGATCGCGCTCGCTGACGGCGTCGCGCACCCGCGCGAGCTCGATCGGCTGCTGCGGTGGACATCGGAGGTTCGCGGCCGGGGCGCCTGCCACCACCCGGACGGAGCCGTCCGCTTCATCGAGAGCGCGCTCGACGTGTTCGCGCATGAGCTCGACGCTCATCAGGCGCGGCGCTGCAACGCGCGGCCGGCCGGGCTGCCGCTGGGCGGGGACGCGGTGGGGTTGTGGTGATGTGCGCCGGGCGGGCAGGAGCGGGGCGATGAGCGCAAGGCTGCGCGTCAACCCGATCATGTGCGAGGCGCACGGCCTGTGCGCCGAGCTGCTGCCCGAGCTGATCCGGCTCGACGACTGGGGCTATCCGATCATCGACGAGCCGGAGGTGGCGCGGGAGCTGCTGGCGCTCGCGCGCCGCGCCGCGAACGCATGCCCGACGCTCGCCTTGATCCTCGAGGAGCCCGGCCGCTGACGGCCTTCAGCGCCCGCGGGGCGCGGCCGCCGACGTCGTTCAGCGCGCCCGGAGCCCGTCGAGCAGCCGCTCGAGGGTTTCCGCGACCGTGTCGGTCTGGTCGGGATCGTTGACGATCAGCAGCGCCGCCTCGTCGAGCGCACCCCCGAGCATGTGCGCGAGCGGCATCACCGCGATCGGCTCGATCTCGCCCGCCTCGATGGCGGCGGTGAGGACGCCCGCGGTCAGCCCAAGGCCGTTTTCCTGAGCGATCTCGCGCCAGCGCTCCCAGCCGAGCACGGCCGGCCCGTCGACCAGCACGATCCGCTGCATCTCGGGCGTCCGGCACGCCTCGAGAAACGTCCGGATCCCGATCCGCATCGCCTCCATTGGGCTCGCCGCCTCGCCAACGAGGCCGATCAAGCGAGTGGTCAGATCGTGCTCGACGGCCTCGTAGACGGCCAGGAACAGGTCTTCCTTGGCCGCGAAGTGGTGATACAGCGCTCCACGCGTGACGCCGGCACGACGGACGATCTGCTCGGTGCCGACGGCGGCGTAACCGTGGCGGGCAAAGAGCGCACGCGCGGCCCGGACCAGTTTCGCGCGCGTGGCCGCAGAACGAGCAGCTTGGCGGTTGACAGACATGCAGTCTGTATGTAATTTAGATACAGGCTGTACGAATCACAACCAATGACGATAGAGGAGGTCGCGGACGATGAAGTCCAGCATCGACCTAAAGCAGGGGACAATCCACTATCGCGAGGAAGGCCAGGGCGAGCCGATCGTGTTCGTCCATGGGTTGCTCGTCGACGGGCGGCTGTGGGGAGATGTCACGCCCCAGCTCGCATCCAGCTACAGGTGCATCGCGCCGGATTGGCCACTCGGTTCGCACGTCACGCCGCTAGCGCCGGGCGCCGATCGCAGTCCGCGCGGGATCGCGCACCTGATCGCTGACTTCATCGAGGCGCGCGAGCTCGACGGGGTGACGATCGTCGGCAACGACACGGGCGGGGCGATCTCGCAGATCCTCGCGAGCGAGCGCCCCGAACGGCTGCGCGCGCTGGTGCTGACCAACTGCGATTGCCTCGAGAATTTCTTTCCGCCGATCCTGCGCCCGTTTCAGTGGTTCGCGTACGTTCCGGGCGCCTACGGGGTGATGGCGCGCGGGATGCAGTCGGCGCGCAGGCGCCGCTCCGTCCTCGGCTTCGGGATGCTCACGCACCGGCCGATTCCGGATGAGCTGACGGGGTCGTGGGCCGCGCCGGTGCTGAGGCCCGAGATCCGGGCCGACATGACGGCGACGGTCAAGGCGGTGAACAAGCGCGACACGCTCGCCGCCGCGCGAGCGCTGCACGAGCGTCCGTTGCCGACCCTGCTCGCGTGGGCGCCCGACGACCGGGTCTTCCCGATCCGTTACGCCGAGCGGCTGCAGGCGATGATCCCGGGTGCGCGGCTGGAGCGAATCGCCGACAGCCGGGCGTTCAGCCCGTTCGACCAGCCCGGGCGGGTGGCCGAGCTGATCGGCGAGTTCATCGCTACAGCCGAGCCGGTGGCCCCGGCTCCGCCGGGGTCTGGCCATCCGGCTGGTCGCGCAGCTGCATGAGCCACCAGCCGACGCCCCACCACGACCCGCGCTTGAAGCCGACGCGCTCGTAGGTGCCGACCGGCTTGAAGCCGACGGACTCGTGCAGGCCGACGCTCGCGGGGTTGGGAAGCGTGATCCCGGCGCAGGCGATGTACAGCCCCTGGTGGACCAGGAGCGGCATCAGCGCGCCGTACAGCGCCCGCCCAACCCCGCGGCGGCGCAGCGACTCCGTAACGTAGACCGACGTGTCGGTTGACCACCGATACGCCCAACGTTCGTTGTGGACGGTCGCGTAGGCGTAGCCGACGAGCTCGTCGTCGATCTCCGCTACGAGCCACGGATAGCGAGTCTCGACGGTCTCGATCCGCGCCCGCATCTCGTCCGGGCTGGGAGGATCGCGCTCGAGCGAGGCGACGCCGTCGGCGACGGCCGGGGCGTAGACGCGCGCACATCCGGCGGCGTCGCGGCGTGGGTCTGCGTGACGGATCAGCACGCGGCCACTCTAGGAAATGTGCTCGCGCTCGCGATATAGCCACTGGGCCCAACGGAGCTGGCCGTCAGGCCGCGGACGCCAGCGGACGTCGCGCGTCGCCGTCCCCGAGTGGGCCACGCGCGATCGCGGCGCGGCGTGCGCGCAGCTGGCCCGGGCCGGCGGTCAGCAGACGCTCGGGCATCACCGGCGTCATCGCGCGTGTCAGCCTGCCGAGCGCGCGGAAGCTCAACTCGTCGGCCACGTTCCAGCCGATCTCGAGCCGCTGCCTGAGCTCGGGCGCGAGCAGCCCGACGCCGCCGAGCCAGAGCGCACGCCGGACCGGGATCCGCGTCACGGCCGAGAGCGGTCCCGGGAGCGGCAGGATCGACGGGCCCGCTAGGTCGACGGCACGCAGGACGCGCCGCACCGACTCGTTGGGCTCGAGTTCGCTCTCCGAGACGCGCTCGAAGTAGGCGCAGAAGCGCGACCATGTGCTCGGCAGGTCGCGCGGGCGGACGCCGATCAGTCGTCCAAGACCGCAGTACTCGGCATAGAAGCGCTCGACCTCGGTCGGGCTCATCGGCCGGCCGAACTGGGCGTGGCCGGCGACATAGCTCTTGAGCAGGGTCGCGTGGACCCAGGCGTACGCTCCGGGCTCGAGCGCGGAGTAGCGACGCCCGTCGTCGCGCACGCCCGTGAACCGCTTGTGCAGCGCGCGCAGACGCCGCCCGGCGGCGATCGCGTCATCGCCGCCGTAGACGAGCAGCGTCACATAGTCGACGCTGCGCAGCACGCGCTCGTACGGATGCTGCTCAAATTCCGAAAAGTCACGTACGCCCGCGCCGACGGTCGGATGGGCGACCTGGAGCAGCAGCGAGAACAGGATCGCGAAGTTGAGCCGGACGTCTGAGCAGTAGCGCCAGCAGACCGAGTCGGGCCCGACCAGCAACCTACGCGCGCGGGCCTCGTCGATCAAAGCCCCGTCGGGAGAGGGCATGCTCCAAATGATCGCGGCTCGGGGCGGCGTTCAGGCCCACGAGCTGCCGCCGAGCAGATCGCGGATCCTCGCGAGCGTCGCCGGTGCACGGGTGGCCGGCGTGCCCGGGGTGGCCGTCGTCCCCGCGCTCTGGGCCCCGAGCGTGCCCGCGCCCTCGCCGCCTGCCGGCGTCTCGATCGTCGCCGCGACGGCGTGGCGCACCGACGAGGTCAAGAAGATCTGCGCCGCCGACCTCGCCCGCTCGAGCGAGATCGGCTCGACGCGGACGTCGAGCCCGCTCAACGGACCGAGCGCGACCAGCATCGCCCGCGTCACCCCCGGCAGCAGGCGGCCGTCGGCGGGCGGCGTGACGAGCTTGCCCCGCTCGAGCAGCCACACGTTCGCGACTGACGCCTCGAGCACGTCACCGTCGCTGTCGACCAACAGCGGGACGAGACCGGGCCCGGCGAGCGAGTCGAGCAGCCGCCGATCAGACCACTTGTGGCTGCCGATCCCGCCCGGCACCTGCACCGGCGTGCAGACGACGGTGCTCGCCTCGGTGCCGGCCAGCGGCGTCGCCCGGAACTCGACGCGGAGCCGCCCGCCGCCCGGGATCGCGTCAATGCGCAGCCGGTGCGCGTCGGTCAGCTCACGGGCACGCTGCACCGTGGAGCCGAGCAGATCGGTGGGCAGTTCGAGCTCGTAGAGCTCCGCGATCGAGCGCCCGAGCCGATTGAGGTGAGCCTCGGGCGCCTGCACGCGCCCGTCGAACACGAGCAGCGTCTCGAAGACGCCCAGCTTCGGGTCAGGCCGCTCGGACTGCATCCGATCGCCGCTCGACGATCACCGAGCTTCCGATCGCGGCCGCGATCGGGCGCGCCTTCGCGAGCGCCTCCTCGAGCTCGGAGCGGGGATCTGAGTCGGCGACGATCCCGCCTCCGGCGCCGAGCCACAGGCGACCGTCACCGCATTCGAGCGTCCGGATCGCGACGTTGAGCTCGAGCCCGGCCACCGGGCTCGCGAAGCCGATCGCGCCGGTGTAGACCTCGCGGCCGGCGGGTTCGAGCGCGGCGATCACCTTCAGCGCCTGGACCTTGGGCGCGCCGGTGACCGAGCCGGGGGGGAACGTCGCGCGCAGCAGTTCGCCGTTGCCGACTTCGGGGCGCAGCTCGCCGTGAACGCGCGAGACCAGGTGCCACAGGCCAGGGTGTGGTTCGGCCGTCGGCTCGGGCGGCGCGATCACCGATCCGTACGTGCACACGCGACCGAGGTCGTTGCGCATCAGATCGACGATCATCACGTGCTCGGCGGCGTCCTTGGCCGACCGCTGCAGGGCCTTGCGCGCGGCCGCGGCGGCGCCGGGGTCGAGATCCCGCCCGATCGTGCCCTTGATCGGGGCCGTCGTCGCGCGCGCGCCGCGGCGACGGAGGAAGAGCTCCGGGGAAAGGCTCGCGACCCCGCCGCGCGGGGTTGCGAACGCGGCCGCGTACGGCGGCGAGATCGTCTGCAGCGCGTGGGCGAGCAGATCGAGCGGCGAGCCGTCCCAGCGCGCGTCGAGCCGGAGGCAGATGTTGGCCTGGAAGATCTCCCCGGCGGCGATCCGCGCGCGGCAGTCGCGCACCGCATCGAGGTGATGCGCGGCGGCGGCGGCGGTCAGGCGCAGTGGCTCGGGCGCTGCGTACGCCGCCGGCGCGGGCGGCGGCGTGCGACCCTCGAGCGTCTCGCGCACCGAGCGCAGGCGTGCGTCCAACGCGGTTCGCCGGCGTTCGCTGACGAGCGCTTCGAACCACCATCGCCCGGCGGGGTCAAGCCGCAAGACGTTGTCGTAATAGGCGAGATGGAACTCCGGCAGCGCGACCGGCCGCGGTGGCCCGGCCGGCAGGCGCTCGATCCGCGCGCCGAGCCGGTAGCCGAGCCATCCGAACCAGCCGCCGCCGACCGCGTCGGGATGGCCATGGTCGCGCGCCGAGAGGCGGGGGAGGTCGTCGAGCACGGCGAACGGATCGTCGCCGTCACCGGCGACATCGAGCGGCTCGCAGCCGATGATCGCGCCACCGCCGGCCCAGCTGCCGCAGAGCGCGAACGCAAGCTCGCGATCGCGCAGGGCGGCGAGCACCCGGGCGGGGGTCAGCGCACAGCGCAGCGGCACGCGGGCGAGCACCGCTGCAGTCGGGTTCGGGTTGGCAGCCACCTCCAGAATGATGTACGAATTCGTTCTATGAGCGCAAGAGTGATCGACGGCAAGGCCGTCGCCCAAGAGGTCCGGTCCGAGGTCAAGGCCGAGATCGAACAGTGGATCGCAGGTGGCGGGCAGCGGCCAGGTCTGGCGACGATCCTCGTCGGCGATGACCCAGCTTCGGCCGTGTACGTCTCGGGCAAGCAGCGCGCGTGCGCCGAAGTCGGAATCGAGGGCTTCGCGTACGACCTCCCGATCGACTCGACCCAGGCAGAGGTCGAGGCGCTGATCACGGAGCTCAACGGCGATCCGCGAGTGTCGGGCATCCTGCTGCAGCTCCCGACCCCGAAACAGATCGACGGCTCGCACCTGACGACGCTGATCGACGCGAGCAAGGATGTCGACGGGCTCACGCCGGTCTCGGCGGGACTGCTCGCGAAGGGCCTTCCCGGCCTGCGGCCATGCACGCCCGCCGGCGTACTCGAGCTCCTGCGCCGCCATGACGTCGCGCTCGAAGGAGCCGAGGCGGTGATCGTCGGGCGCTCGGACCTGGTCGGCAAGCCGGTGGCGGCGCTGCTGCTGGCCGAGAACGCGACCGTCACCATCTGCCACTCGCGCACGCGCGAGCTCGACGCGGTGTGCCGCCGCGCGGACGTTCTGATCGCGGCCGTCGGTCGCCCGGAGATGGTCAAGGGGAGCTGGGTCAAGCCCGGCGCCGCCGTGATCGACGTCGGCATCAACCGCACCGAAGCGGGCCTCGTGGGCGATGTCGAGTTCGCCCCCGCGGCCGAGGTGGCGAGCGTGATCACCCCGGTCCCAGGGGGCGTCGGTCCGATGACGATCGCGATGCTCGTGCGCAACACGCTCGAGGCCGCGCGCGCCCAGGCGGCAGCAGCGACGGCGTGACCCATGGCGACCGTTGCTCGGCCTCGTGGCGCGGGCTACGATCCGCGCCGCGATGGTGTGAGGGAAGAACCAGGGGGTTATGAGTGGCGGGCGGTGAATCGTTGCGAGGGCCCGAGAGCGCGTATGCGAGCGCCTACGAACTGGGTTCGGGGCGGCAGTTGCGGTCATGGTCGCTGACGGCGCGCGCGGCTGCCCTCGGAGCCGCTGCACTGCTGTACGTGGGAACCCTTGTCTTCCTTCGAGGACGGCCGACGATCAACTCGGATGCCGGCATTTTCCTAACTGTGGCCTCGCGCCTGATCCACGGCGCCCACCTCTATACGGGCGTCTGGGATAACAAGCCTCCGTTCTTCTACTACGCGCAGGCGCTCGCGGTCGGTGTCGCCGGCTGGCGTGGTCCATTTCTGCTCGACGTAGTGTGGCTCTTCATCGCGGCCGTTTCGATGTGGCTGCTGCTCGGTGCAGCCAAGGCCTCGACGTGGACAAGAGTGGTCGGAGGCGTCCTGTACCCGCTCTTGCTCACCGGCGTCTGGTATCTGGCGGGCTATTCCGAGCTACCCACGCTCGCGCTCGCGACCACGATCGCCTGGCTCGGCTTCCGCGGCAACATGCTCGCCGCCGGGGCACTGATCGCGATCGCGTTGTGCTTCCGGCTCGATTACGGCCTGGTGTTCCTCTCCCTGATCGTGGTACCGGTCGTCGGGGCGAAGCGCAACGGCACCGTGATCAGACAGACTTGCCGCCTGCTCGTTGGTTTTGTGACGGCGGCAGGAGCGTCGGTCGCGGTGCTCGCCGTGCGCGGCGAACTGAGCGGGTACGTGTCGACGATCGAGTCGCAGTTGGGGTATCCGAGTCGGGCGCTCGCATGGCGAGGTGAGCCAGCTGGGGTGATCGGCCACGTGAAGGTCGTCGGTCATTTACTGTTCGCCTCCAAGCAGCGCGGTCTCCCATTTGTCTTGGTGGTCGCGGCACTGGCGGTGATTTTGATCGCGGATCCTCTGTGGCGGCGACTTCGCGATCGAACCCAAGCGACAAAGATGGCGCCACTTGACGCCCTGTTTCTGTCCGCCGCGGCAGGTGTGACGGTCACGCTTGCCGCGACCGCGCTCTGGGCCCACGGCCTCGAGATGATCGCGCTCCCAGCTACGCTCGGCGCCTGCGTTCTGGTGTCGCGGCTGCAAGCCGCCCCGATCGGTCGCTCCTCGCGGGTGGCACTGATCGTCGCGACCGCCGCCGTTTGCAGTCTCGCATTCGGCGGCATCGTGCTCGTGCGATCGGGAGGCTCGCCTGGGGCGAGGCTGTTGCCGCTATCGGCCTGGTGGCGCGTTCCCAACAGCCCCGCGGCGACTGCGCTCAACAGGGGGGCGGCGATCGTGCGTCGCCCGGCTGCCGGAATCACGTACGCGCGGTTCGGGGGAAATTCTGACGGGGGTTACGCCGAGTTTGCTGACCAAGACCTCGAGCTGGCCTGTCCGAAATTCGCGCAATACCCGTTCTCGGAGCCGAGCGACCTGACTCAGACCCTCGCCTGCGTGCGCAACCATCTCCCAGAGTTGGTCTTAGTCAGTTCGCCGTTTCACGCCTACGATCGCCCGTCGGCGCAGCTGTGGGATTCGTTCGTTTCCGACAGTGAACGGCTATTGCGCACGCACTACCGCCGCTCGCTGACGCTGTCAGCCCACCGACGGACAGCCGAGGTATGGGTAAAGCGGTGACCGACTAGAGCGCGCGCCCCGACCGCCGGCCGCCGCTCGGGGCGTGCCACGACGCCCGGCGGCCAACCGCGGCCAGCGCCGGCAGGGCCCTGGGGGCCGCGACGATCCCCAGCACGCCGAGCGCGGCCGCGACGATCGTGATTCGGTCCGCGGTGGTGGCGCCGAGCCGGCCCCGGATCGCGAGGTTTGTCCACAGAAGCGCCGGATAGCTGGCCGCGAACGCCCACACGAAGCGGTTCAGGCCCATCACGATCGCGCAGCCGATGTGGAAGCTGAGCCCCAACAGCAGCAGCCCGATGACCACCGGGTGCGGCGCCGTGAGGGTCACGAAGAAGATCGATTCCCACGCGACCACGGTCCGCTCGGCGGCGCGCCCCGCGGTTGGGTGCTCGCGCATCAGCCGGGCCACGAGCGGCTGGCCGTACATCCGCGTCTGCGCGATGACCGACAGCGCGACGCCGGAGCGCCAATGGCTTGACGCCGCCTTCGCAAATCCCGCGACCACGTAGGCGAGGGTCAACTCCGCGGCGAGAAATGCAACCGCCGCCCGAGTGCTGACCGCGTCTGCGCCCAGCCGGCCGAGCAGGCACGCCACGAGCACCACGAACATCATCTGGTCGGATCCGTCGATCGTCATGTGGTGACGCTTGAGGACGACCACCTGCAACGCGATCACGAGTGCGATCAAGATCGGGGACGCCGGCCAGATCACGAGCGCCACCGCCGTGGCCGCGTCGATCGCCAGCAGGCCGGCGAATCCGCGGTCCGAGAGCCGGCGAAACGCCCGGCGGGTCGCGCTTCCGAACCGTGTCCGCGCCCGCGGGCTCAGATTGCCGATCATCGTCCAGTCGAGAAAGCCACTCGGCGCGAGCTCGCCGCGGACGAGCATCAACTCGAGCAGCCCCACGAGCTGTCCGATCGCACATAGCTGGACGGCGATCCGCAGCGCGTGATCGGGATCAGGGTGTAGCCACATGAGTCACCGCTGGATCGGACCTCGCCGCGACCCGATGAACGGCCGAGCGAAACGCCGTGTGTGACTGTGCCTGGCCGTTGTCATAGCCGATCACGTCAATCCGGAACTGAACGGCGACGGAATTGCGGCAACGGTCGGTCACCTTCTCAGTGAGCAGGAGGTACGGAAGGCTCATCAGCACTGCGTCAGGAGGAAGGTCAATCTCGGGCGCCGTTTCGTCGTCGAGCCGTTTCATCGCCCTGACGATCGCCATGCAGCACGAGAAGATGCTTTTGCGCGTGTAACGGCCTGGGTTCACCGCGCCGTCGGTCAGCCGGCGCTCCTCAATCCCCTCGAGCTCACGCCACTGCGTTGAGCTCGCGTCAACGACCTCGCCGAGCCCGTCGACCATCGCGCCCCACGATCTGTACCAGACCGCGAAGTCTCCCTGGATCGGCTTGGGCGCGAAGAAGTTCCAGCCGGGGAGGAGATGACCGGTTGGGTCATGTGCGCGCAGCCAACGGCCGACGGGGTTCGGGTACTGGACGATTGCGGTCGTCACGAACCAAGCCCCGAGGAGCCCGACGACCGCAATCGTCAGCATCACAGGTGCTACTACTGGAGGCGAGCGAGGGCACGCTCCCGGGCATCGGCGATCTCGCGCGCGCTCGGGAGCGGGAACGCGCGGCCCTGGGCCTGCGCCTCGGCGATCTTTCGCGCGGCGGCCTCACGTACCGCTTCGTTCGTCATCACGGCGTCGACGAACTCGTCGAACGGCAGGTCGCCGGTCGGAATGTCACCGAAGGCGTGGATTTCGAGGAACTCGAGAATGATGTCGAGGTTGATGATGTCGCCGTGGCTGATGATCTCGCCATGTGGTCTCTCGGCGACGTCGCCCCCGATGTCCGGTCCCAAACTCATGGTGCCTCCTTTATGCCGTTGTGCCGCGCACGACCCTGTGCCGCTGTGCGGCCTGTGCCGATACGTCCGCGCTGGGCCCGCCGCTTCATTGGAGATGCAGCGAACACGCCGCCGCTCGGACGGCAACGTACCCCACGATCCAGACCTGTCACGCAAGCGTGACACCCACCGGCCCCACCCCACGGCGATCCTACGCTGACACTGTCAGGCGGTCAAGCACCGCCTTGTGTCACTCTTGGAGTGATCGGCAGGTTTAGTTGCTGCGGGACAGCGCCGGCTCGTCGGCGAACACGGCGTCGAGTGCCTGCAGGACGCGGTCGGCGACCTCTCGGCGCGCGTTGTAGCCCATCAGCCCGATCCGCCACATGTCGGGCGCCGCCGGGCCGAGCCCGCCGCCGATCTCGATTCCGTGCTCGCGCAGCAGCCGCGTCTGGACGCGCTTGCTGTCGACGCCGTCGGGGATCCGGACCGCGCTCAACGGCGCGAGCTGGTGCGCGGGCTCGGCGAGCAGCTCGAGGCCGCGCGCGCGGAGCTCGTCCCGGAAGTCGGCGGCGACGCGATTGTGACGCTCCCAGCGGGCCTCGAGTCCCTCGGAGGCGATCTCGCGCAGCGCCTCGTAGAGCGCGTAGATTCCGAGCACCGGCACCGTGTGGTGATACACGGCGGGGCGCTTGACCCAGTAGCGCTCGAGCAGCTCGAGGTCGAGCGAGTAGGAGACCGGCCGCGTGCGCGCGTGGATCCGTTCCATGGCGCGATCGGAGACCGCGATCGGCGACATCCCGGGCGGCGCGCCGAGGCACTTCTGCGTGCACGAGTACGCGAAGTCGATGCCCCAGGCGTCGAAGTCGAGCCTGACGCCGCCGAGCGAGGTGACGCAGTCCGCCATCAGCAGCACGTCGCGACCGCGCAGCCGCTCGCCGAGCTCGGCGAGCGGGTGCTCGACGCCGGTCGACGTCTCGGCGTGAACGACGACGAGCAGGCGCGCGTCGGGGTGCGCATCGAGCGCCTCGAGCAGGCGATCGTTGGAGACGTGATCGCCCCAGTCGGCATCGACCTTGACGACGTCGGCGCCCTGGCGCTCGGCGATCTCGACGATCCGCCGGCCGAAGAAGCCGTTGACGCCGACGATCGCCGTGTCGCCCGGCTCGAGCAGGTGGTTGAGGCCGCACTCCATTCCCGAGGTGCCGGTCGCCTGCAACGGGAGCACGAGCCCGCCGCTCGCGCGGTAAGCGGCGCGCAGCAGCGAGATCAGCTCCGATTCGATCTCGAACAGATCGGGATCCATGTGGCCGAGGAGCGGCCGCTGCATCGCAGCCAGCGAGGCGGGAGCGGGATTGCTCGGGCCGGGGCCGCAGAGCAGACGCTCGGGCGGGTCAAGCGGGGGGGTGGAGGTCATCTGCGCCTACCTGTTGGAGTAGTTCTGAAAACGCCAGAAAGCTGAGGCAGCGTATCGAATGGACAAATTCATCTAAAAGTCTTGCGCTCCAAGCATCGACCCGCTGTACTTCGCAGCCATGAGCCCGATCACCACACGGCTGCACCGCTCAGAGCTCGCCGTTCCCGGGAGCAACGTCAGGATGCTCGAGAAGGCGCCCGCGCTCGGTGCCGACATCGTGATGCTCGACCTCGAGGACGCGGTCGCGCCGGACGACAAGGCGCAGGCCCGGGTGAACGTGATCGAGGCTTTGCGCGAGCTTGACTGGTCGCGCTGCTCGGTCTCGCTGCGGATCAACGGGTTGGATACTCATTACTGCTACCGCGACATCGTCGACGTCGTCGAGCAGGCGGGACAGCACCTGGACTCGATCATGATCCCAAAGGCGGGCTCGGGTGCCGACGTGCACCTGGTCGCGACGCTGCTGACCCAGATCGAGGACGCGATCGGCCTCGAGGGCAGGATCGCTCTCTGCGTCCTGATCGAGACCGCGATCGGGATGGTGAACTGCGAGGAGATCGCGCGCGCCTGCCCCGAGCGGATGGAGGCGATGGTGTTCGGCGTCGCCGACTACGCCGCCTCGATCCAGAGCCACACGACCTCGATCGGCGGCACCAATCCCGATTACGGGATGCTCGGCGACCCTGACCCGGAGGCCGACGGCGGGCGCGCGCTGCATCTCGGTGACCAGTGGCACTACGCGCTGTCGCGGATCGCGGTGACCTGCCGCGCATATGGGCTGCGTCCGATCGACGGGCCGTTTGGCGACTTCACCGACCGCGAGGGCTACCTCGCGTCGGCGCGCCGCGCCGCGGTCCTCGGATACGAGGGCAAGTGGGCGATCCATCCGTCCCAGATCGAACTCGCGAACGAGGTCTTCACCCCGAACGAGCGGATCGTCGACAAGACGCGTCGGATCGTGACGGCGATGCAGGAGGCGGCGGCGCAGGGCAAGGGCGCGGTCTCGCTCGACGGCCGGTTGATCGACGCCGCCTCGATCCGGATGGCCGAGAACCTGCTCGCCAAGCTCGAGCAGATCGAGGCGCGCGAGCGCGACCCTCAGCCGCGTGCTTCGGCGAGGAACGCCGCCACCAGCGGCGACTCGTCACCCGCTCGGGTGACCGCGAGCAGCTCGGTGTCGGGCGCGCCCGTGAGCGGCCGGTAGGTCACGCCCTCGAGCCCGAGTCTGGCGACCGAGGCCGGCACCGGGGAGAGGCCGATGCCGGCCGCGACCAGTCCGATGATCGTCGTCATCTCGGGGGCGTACTGGACGACGTGGGGAGAGCGCCCGGTCGCGGCGAGGCGCCCCGTCAACAGGTCGTGGAAGCCCGGCGCCTGCTCGCGCGGGAACAGGACCAGCGGCTCGCCGGCGAGGCTGCGCAGCGAGATCCGGCTGCGCTTGGCGAGCGGATGGTCGGACGGGATCGCGGCGACGGTGCGCTCGCGCATCACGACCTCGGTCACCAGCGATTCGTCGGCATCGATTGGGGGACGGACGAGTCCGACGTCGAGCAGCCCGGCGGCGAGCGCCCGCAGCTGTTCGAGCGTCGGACGCTCGCGGAGCTCGATCTCGACGCTCGGGCGGCCGCGGCGGAAGCTCTGGATGATCCCGGGCACGATCGACAGCAGCGCCGAGCCGACGAAGTTCACGCGCAGGAGCCCCGCCTGGCCGGTCTCGATCCGCCGGACGGTCGCGACCGCGACCTCGAGCTCGTCGAGCATCGCGCGCGCGTCTCGCAGGAATGCCTCGCCGGCCGCGGTGAGCTCGACGCGGCGGCGGGTGCGGTTCAACAGCCGGCTTCCGAGCTCATCCTCGAGCCGCGCGATCTGCTGGCTCAGGGGCGGCTGGGAGATGTGCAAGCGAGCCGCCGCACGGCGGAAGTGAAGCTCCTCGGCGACGGCGATGAAGTAACGCAGCTGGCGCAGTTCCACGGTTCAAGCTCCTGATACGCAAATCAGATCAATTGGCTCAAACAAGATATTGGACAAGATCAAGACCCGGTCGTAGCTTCAAGTCGTGTCGTTTGTGCTGGAATGCCCCAACTGCGGGGTGCGCGAAGTGACTGACTTCGGTTTCGGCGGCGAGATAGCGCCGCGTCCGAAGTCGCGTCCGAGCTTCCGCGAGTTGAACGTCTACAACTACTTCCGCACCAACGCCGCCGGCGTCCAGCGCGAATGGTGGTTTCACCGCTCCGGCTGCCGCGCGTGGTTCGTCGCCGAGCGTGACACGGTGACCAACGAGGTCCTGTGGACGGCGCTGCCCGGCGAGGGCCCCCCGCAGCGCGAGGCAGCGTCGTGAGCAGGCTCGGCCAGCAGCCGGGCGAGCGGATCGACCGCTCCAAGAAGGTCGCGTTCACGTTTGACGGCAAGCGGATCGAGGCCTACGAAGGGGACACGATCGGGTCGGCGCTGTACGCCGCCGGTCAGCGCACGTTCTCGCGCAGCTTCAAGTACCACCGCCGCCGCGGCCTGATGTGCTGCGCGGGACAGTGCCCGAACTGCATCGTCGCCGTCGACGGCGCCCCCGGAGCGCGGGCGTGCACGGAGCCGGTCCGCGAGGGGGTCAAGGTGGAGCACCTCAATGCGGCTTCGCTCGAGTTTGACCCGATGCGGGCGACCGACGTCATCGGTGGCCCGTTCACTCCGCCGGGCTTCTACTACAAGACCTTCATCCGCCCGCGGCGCCTGTGGCCGGTGTACGAAAAGGTGCTGCGAAATGTGGCCGGGCTCGGCAAGCTTCGCCACGAGCAGGAGGAGCGCGAGTGGCGGACCGAGTATCGCCGCCGCCACGCCGACGTGCTTGTCGTCGGCGGCGGGATCGCGGGCCTGCGGGCCGCGAGCGCGGCGGCCGAGCTCGGAGCCGACGTGGTGCTCGTCGACGAGGGTCCCGAGCTCGGCGGCCAGCAGCTGATCGAGCCCGACAGCACAGTGATCGCGGAGCTCGCCCAACGGGCGCGCGCCGCCGGGGTCGAGATCCTCGAGCGCGCGTCGGCGCTGGGCTACTTCGATGGGCTGGTGCCGGTCTGGCAGGACGACACGCTGCACCAGGTGCGCGCGCAGCGGCAGATCTTCGCGACGGGCACGATCGAACAGCCGCTGGTGTTCGCGGGCAACGACCTTCCGGGCGTGATGCTCGCCGGCGGCGCCCGGCGGCTCGCCTCGATGTACGCCGTCAGCCCCGGCCAGCGGGCGGTGATCGTGACGACCTCGGACCGCGGCCTGCGCGCCGCCGGCGCGCTGCGCAAGCTCGGCGTCGAGATCGTGGCGGTCGCCGACCTGCGACCCGAGGCCAGCGACGCGGCGAGCGGGCTGCGGCGCGAGGGCGTGCCCGTGTTCAGCGGCTATACCGTGGTCGAGGCCAAGGGCCGCAAGGCCGTGGCCGAGGCCGTGATCGCTCCCGTGCGCGGCGGCGACGAGCACGCGTTCGGATGCGACCTGCTGCTCGTGTCCGGCGGCGCGATCCCGGCGACCTCGCTCCTGCTGCAGGCCGGCGCGCGCAGCGCATATGACCCGGCGCGAGCTCACTTCGGGCTCGCCGCTGCGCCCGACGGCATCTTCGCGGCCGGCGAGGTGGCCGGCGTCGAGGACGACCAGTCGGTCCAGGAATCCGGCGAGCGTGCCGGCCTGCGGGCGGCGCACGCGCTCGGACTCGGGAGCGACGAGTCCCGCGCGAGGGAGCAGACACTCGGCGATCGGGTCGGCGCGGCCCGCGCCAGGACCCCCGACGTCGCGGTCGCGCCGCCGGTCTCGGGCGCCGGCCGGGGCAAGTGCTTCGCATGCCTGTGCGAGGACGTGACCGACAAGGACGTGCACCTCTCGATCGAGGAGGGGTACGACTCGATCGAGCTGTCAAAGCGCTACACGACCGTGACGATGGGTCCCTGCCAGGGGCGGATGTGCCAGCTGCCGGCCGTACGTCTGATGGCGCAGGAGACCGGCCAGAGCCTCGAGCAGGTCGGGACGACCACGGCGCGGCCGCCCTGGGTCTCGGTCCCGATGGGGATCCTCGGTGGCCGCCCCGTCGAGCCCGCCAAGCGCTCGTCGATTCACGGGCGACACCGTGAGCTCGGCGCGAGCGTCAAGTGGGCCGGTGACTGGCGGCGCGCATACGACTACGGCGACCCCGAGGGCGAGGCGCTGGCCGTCAACCAGGCGGCCGGACTGATCGATGTCTCGACGCTCGGCAAGCTGCTGGTCCGCGGCCCGGACGCAGCCGAGTTCCTCGACCGGCTGTACCCGAACAGGTTCTCGAACCTCAAGCCGGGTCGGATCCGCTACGGCGTGATCAGCTCCGATGCGGGCCGGATCGTCGACGACGGGACGGTCTGCCGGATCGACGACCAGACCTTCTACGTGACCACCACCTCGAGCGGTGCGGGCGCCGTCGAGGAGTGGTTCGGGTGGTGGCTCGCGGACTGGGGCCTCGACGTCCAGCTGACCGACCTGACCCAGGGACTGGCGGCGGTCAACCTCGCCGGGCCGAAGGCGCGCGAGATCATGGCGCTCGTCACCGATCTGGACTGCTCCAACGAGGCGTTCACGTATTTGGACGGCAAGCAGGGCCTGATCGCGGGGGTGCAGTGCCTGATCCTGAGGATCGGGTTCGTCGGCGAGGTGGGCTATGAGATCCACTTCCCCGCGGCCTACGGCGAGCATCTTTGGGACGCACTCATGAAGGCAGGCGAGCCGCACGGTCTGCGGCCGTTCGGCCTCGAGCCGCAGCGGATCCTGCGCCTGCAGAAGATGCACATCCTCGTCGGCCAGGACACCGACTCCGAGTCGACGCCGTTCGGCGCCGCGATGTCGTGGATCGTGAAGCTCGACAAGGAGCAGGACTGGATCGGCAAATGGGCACTCGAGCACTACCAGGAGGCGGTGCCGACGACCGAGCTGGTCGGGTTCTCGCTCGCCAACGGCTACGTGCCGACCGAGGGCGCAGTCGTGGTCGACGAGCACGGAGTGCCCGCCGGGCAGGTCACGAGCGCGCGCCACTCGCCGGTGCTCGGGCGGACGATCGGGATGGCCTGGGTGCCAAACGCGGTCGCGAAGGACGGCGCCAAGATCACGATTTCAGACGAGGGCAAGCAGACCCAGGCCGAGATTCAGACCAAGCCCTTCTATGACCCCGACGGCGAGGTGCTGCGCTCTTGAACCTCGATTTCCTGTCGCCCGTCGCGCCGGAGGCGAGCTCCGAGCAGGCGCCGGTCGCGCGCTCGCCGATGGAGGCGAACGCGGTGCACGACGGCGCCCGCTTCGAGCTCCGTGACGGCTGGAATGTCGCCGTCGACTACAGGGCCGCCCCCGTGAGCGAGACCGTGGGGTGGGCGGACATGTCGCAGATCGAAAAGCTCGAGCTGCAGGGCTCCGGCGAGGCGATCGAAGCGGCCGCGGGCTTCGCGCTTCCGTTCGGGACGGCCGTACGCCAGGACGGCGCCTGGTGGTGCAGGTTGACCCAGACCCGGGCGCTCGTCGCCGGCGCACATCCGTCTCCGTCGATCCGCGAACGGCTGAACGCCGCGGAGGGCGTCAACGTCGTCGACGTGACGACGAACTTCGCCGCGATCACGATCGTCGGGCCGCTCTCGCGTGAGGTGTTCGCGCGCTTCAGCGCGATCGACCTGCGGCCTCAGGTGAGCCCGGTCGGCGCGCTGCGCCCGGGGTCGGTGGCCCGCCAGCCGGGAATCGTGATCTGCGAGGCCGAGGATCGCTACCTGTACCTGTTCGGGTGGGCGACGGGCGAATACGTTTGGTCGGTGGTGGCCGACGCCGGGCACCACCTCGGAGGCCGACCGATCGGACTCGACGCGCTCGCCCTGCTCCCGGGCCCCGAGCCCGCGCAGGAGGCCTCACGTGCTTGACATCTTCCGCAAGCGGCGGATGTGGCGCCGCCAGCAGGAGCTCAAACACAGTTACGACGTTGTCATTATTGGCGGCGGCTCGCACGGGCTCGCGACCGCGCACTACCTCCGCGAGCACGGGATCAAGGACATCGCGATCCTCGAGCAGCGCTACATCGGCTCGGGCGCCGCCGGTCGCAACACGACGATCCTGCGTTCGAACTACAAGACGCCGGAGGGCGCCCGCTTCTACGACGCGAGCGTGAAGCTGTACGAGGGCCTCTCGCAGGAGCTCAACTTCAATCTTCTGTTCTCGCAGTGCGGCCACCTGACCCTGGCGCACTCTGACCGGGCGATGTTCGTGATGGCCAACCGGGCCGAGGTCAACCGCATCAACGGGATCGACTCACGGCTGATCTACCCCGATGAGATCAAGCAGCTGGCGCCGGCGATGCAGGTCGACAACCCGAACGCGGTGTATCCGATCATGGGTGCTCTGTACCACCCGCCGGGCGGCATCATCCGCCACGACGCCGTCGTCTGGGGGCTGGCGCGCAGCGCCGATCAGGGCGGGGCCGAGATCCACCAGAACACGAAGGTGATCGGACTCGAACGCTCGAACGGCAAGATCACGAAGGTCCGCACCGACCGCGGCACGATCAACGCGGGCCAGGTGCTCAACTGCACCGCCGGCTGGACGACGCTGATCTCGGACATGGCGGGCGTGAAGATGCCGATCACGACCCACATCCTCCAGGCGTGCGTCACCGAGGCGATGAAGCCGCTACTCGACGTCGTGATCGTCTCCTCGCAGATGCACATCTACATCAGCCAGACCGACCGCGGCGAATTTCTGATGGGGGCCGAGATCGAGCCCTGGACCACGTACCGGATGCAGGGAACGCTCAACTTCCTCCAGGACGTCGCCCGCCACGCGCTCGAGCTGTTCCCTCAACTCGAGCGGGCGCGCCTGCTCCGCAGCTGGGCCGGGCTCTGTGACCTGAGCCCCGACTACAGCCCGATCCTCGGCAAGACCGAGGTCGACAACTTCCACATCAGCGCCGGTTGGGGCACGTACGGCTTCAAGGCCGCCCCGATCGTGGGCAAGACGCTCGCCGAGCTGGTCGCGACCGGACGCACGCCCGAGCTGATCGAGCCGTTCGCGCTCGAGCGCTTCTATGAGGACAAGCTCGTCTCCGAGCTCGCCGCCGCCGCCGTCAGCCACTGAAATCAGAGAGGGTCCCGCCATGAAGAGCAGCTTGGAGATCGCCCAGGAGGCAGTACTCGAGCCGATCGACGCGATCGCTTCGGCGGCCGGGCTCGAGCCCGACGAGATCGAGCCGTACGGGCGCTACAAGGCGAAGGTCTCGCTGTCGGTGCTCGAGCGCCTCGCGGACCGACCGGACGGCAAGCTGATCTGCGTCACGGGCATGACCCCGACCAAGGCCGGCGAGGGCAAGACGACGACGCTCGTCGGGCTCACCCAGGGCCTCGGTGTGATCGGACGAAACGCGGTCGCGTGCCTGCGCGAGGCGTCGCTGGGCCCGGTCTTCGGAATCAAGGGCGGCGCCGCCGGCGGCGGGCTGACCCAGGTGGTCCCGATGGAGGACCTCAACCTGCACTTCACCGGCGACATCCATGCGATCGGCGCCGCCAACAACCTGCTCGCGGCGATGATCGACGCGTCGATCCTGCACGGCAACCCGCACAAGATTGACGCGCTGCGGATCGGCTGGCGCCGCGCCGTGGACATGAACGACCGTGCACTGCGCCAGATCGCCGTCGGCCTCGGCGGGCGCGCCAACGGGTACCCGCGCGAGACCGGGTTTGACATCACGGCCGCATCGGAGGTGATGGCGATCCTCGCCGTCGCGCGCGACCTCCAAGACCTCCGCCGGCGGGTAGCGAACATCACCGCCGCCTACTCCTACGACGGCGCCAAGCCGATCTCGGCCGAGGACCTCGGCGCGGCCGGCGCGATGACCGTCCTGCTCAAGGATGCGATCAAGCCGAATCTGGTCCAGACCCTCGAGGGTCAGCCGGTGCTGATGCATTGCGGGCCGTTCGCCAACATCGCGCACGGCAACAACTCGCTGGTCGCCGACCTGATCGGGATGAAGCTCGGCGACTACGTCGTGACCGAATCCGGCTTCGGCTCCGACATGGGGATGGAGAAGTTCTTCGACATCGTCTGCCGGTTTGGCAAGTTGACGCCGGCGGCGGCGGTGCTGGTCACGACCGTGCGCGCGATCAAGCACCACAGCGGGATCGAGGACGACCCGCGCGTGGACCGGGCGGCGAGCCTGCAGGCGCTCGAGGTCGGCTTCGCCAATGTCCGCCGCCACCTGCAGACGATCCAGACGTTCGGCGTCCCGCCGGTCGTCGCGGTCAACCGGCGGCCCGGTGACACCAACGAGGAGGTCGAGCTCGTCAAGCGGCTCGCGATCGAGGCGGGCGCATTCGCGGCCGAGGCCAACGAGGGATTCACCAAGGGCGGCGCCGGCGCCGCCGAATTGGCGGAAGCGGTCGTCGAGGCCTGCGAGCAGCCCAACACCTTCCACCAGCTCTACCAGGACGACGAGCCGATCCAGGACAAGATCGAGGCGATCGCGAAGCACGTCTACGGCGCCAAGGACGTCTACTACTACCCCGAGGCCGACGCCAAGATCGGCCAGTTCACGCGCGAGGGCCTGGGCCATCTCCCGGTCTGCATGGCGAAGACCCATCTATCTCTGTCGGCCGATCCGCAGTTGCTCAACGCGCCCGAGAACTTCACACTTCCGGTCCGTGACATCCGCGCCTACACCGGCGCGGGGTGGCTCGTCCCCCTGTGCGGCGATGTGATGCAGATGCCGGGGCTCGGCAAGACGCCCGCGGCGCTCAACATCGACATCGACGAGGACGGCCGGACGGTAGGTCTGTTCTGAGTCGCGCCGACGCCGCCGAGGGTCTCGCCGAGCTGTCGCTGAGCGAGCTGCTGGACCTGGTGGCCGAGGCGACGCCGGCGCCCGGCGGCGGGAGCACGAGCGCCGTCGCGTGCGCGTTCGCCGCGGGATTGGTGCAGATGGCCGCCGGTTTCGGGGGCGATCGGCTGGCGGATGCGGGCGATCGCGCCGGGGAGCTCCGTGAGCGCGCACTCGTGCTGGCGACGCGCGACCTGACGTCATACGAGCCGGTGCTCGAGGCTTTACGGCTCGGGGCCGATGACCCCGGGCGCGAGCAGCGGATCGCGCGGGCGTCCGCGAATGCGGCCCAGGTTCCATTCGAGATCGCACAGGTCGGAGCCGAGCTCGCGGCGCTCGCCGCGCGCAGCGTCGCGCAGGGGAGTCGCCACCTCGAGGGCGACGCGACGACCGCGGCGATGCTCGCCGAAGCCGCGTGTCGCGCCGCTGTGCGGCTGGTCGAGATCAACCTCCGCGAAGCCGGCGACGATGAACGGCTTGCAGACGCGCGGCGGCTCGCGGGCGATGCGGCGTCAGCGCGCGAACGGGCGCTCGCCGCGGGCGCTGGAAACAGCGGATGACTCAGTAAAATTGTGAACGCTGCACCTATTTGTTCATAGGAGGTAGGAAATGCGTGCTCGTACCCGACTGACCACCCCTCTGGTGCGCCGCAACGGGAGCCTCGAACCGGCTTCGTGGGACGAAGCGCTGGACTTCGCGGCGGCCCATCTCAGGCGCGCGCGCGAAGGCGGTAACACGACCCGCTCGTTCGGCATGTTCTCGTGCTCGAAATCGACCAACGAGATGAACTTCCTGGCGCAAAAGTTCGCGCGCCAGGTGATGCTGAGCAACAACATCGACTCCTGCAACCGAACTTGACACGCTCCTAGCGTCGTCGGTCTGGCGACGGTATTCGGTGCGGGCGGCGGAACGACGTCCTACAAAGAGGTTGAGGAGACCGATCTGATCGTGCTCTGGGGTTCCAACGCCCGCGAGACACACCCGATCTTCTTCCACCACGTGCTCAAGGCGCTCCGCAACGGGGCGAAGCTGGTCGTCGTCGATCCGCGCCGGACCTCGTCGGCAAAATGGGCCGACCTGTGGCTGGGGCTCGATGTCGGCGGCGATGTCGCGCTTGCGTGCGCGGTCGCCCGTGAGCTGATCGAGACGGGGCTGATCGACACGCGCTTCGTCGCACGCGCGACGACCGGGTACGAGGAGTTCGCGGCTTCGGTGCAGCCGTTCACGCTCGAGGAGGGTGAACGCCTGAGCGGTGTGCCCGCGGCTGCGATCAAGGAGCTGGCCCACTCCTACGGTCGTGCCGACCGCGCCGTGATCTGCTGGACGCTCGGGATCACCGAGCACCACAACGCGGTCGACAACGTGCTCGCGCTGATCCATCTCGCGCTGCTTACCGGGAAGGTCGGCAAGTACGGCTCGGGGCTGAGCCCGCTGCGCGGTCAGAACAACGTCCAGGGCGGCGGCGACATGGGGGCGATCCCCGACAAGCTTCCAGGCTTCCAGGACATCGAGACCAACGACGAGGCGCGGGCACGCTTCGACGCGGCGTGGGGCTCGAAGATCGACCCCCACAAGGGCTGGCATTTGTCAAATATGTTCGAAGCGATGGAGCGCGGTGAGCTGCGCACGCTGTTCGTGATCGGCGAGAACCCCGCGCAGTCCGAGGCCGATCAGACGAAGGCACGCAAGCTCCTGACCGAGCTCGACTGCCTGATCGTGCAGGACATCTACCTGACCAAGACCGCCGAGCTCGCCGACGTCGTACTGCCGGGCTCGGCCTCGTGGGTCGAGTCGAGCGGGACGGTCACGAACTCCGAGCGGCGGGTGCAGATCGTGCGCAAGGCGCTCGATCCGCCGGGCGACGCGCGTGACGACAACTGGATCATCACCGAGCTCGCACGACGGCTCGACCAGGCGTGGGAGGCGCCCGAGGCCGAACGGATCTGGGACGAGCTGCGCTCGTTGAGCCCGATGCACGCCGGCATGAGCTACGAGCGCCTCGAGGCAAACGACGGCCTGCAATGGCCGTGCCGCACGCTCGACGATCCCGGCGCGCAGTTTCTCCATGGCCGGCTGTGGGAGGACCCGATCGAGGGGCCACCGGCGCCGTTCAGCGTGACGCCGTTCGTGCCGCCGGTCGACGAGCTCACCGACGAGTTCCCGATCCGCCTGACGACCGGGCGCCGGCTCGAGTCCTACAACACCGGCGCGCAGTCCAACATGTACCGCTCGCCGCTGCATCGGGGCGAGAGCCTCGACCTGTGTCCCGAGGACGCGGTCGAGCTCGAGCTGACCGAGGGCGAGACCGCGCTGATCACTTCGCGACGGGGATCGGTGACGGCGCCGGTCCGGATCGATCGCTCGCTGCGCCCCGGGCTCGCGTTCATGACGTTCCACTTCCCCGAGCAGGTCGAGACCAACGTGTTGACGATCGACGCGACCGATCCCAAGTCGGGCACGGCCGAGTTCAAGGCGACCGCGATCCGCGTGGAGAAGGTCAGCGGCAACGGCGCCGCGACCAACGGGGCCGCGACCAACGGCGGTGCGCGCAGCCGCGCGGGGGAACCCGTCTGATGGACCTACGGCTGCTTTTGGCCGTCGCGACCGACGCCGAGAAGGCGGCGGTCGATGAGCTGCTCGGGCAGCCGTCATCGGGATGGGACGGCGGAACGCACGTGCAAGAGGATGGCCGAGTTGCCCGCCGAGGCCACCAGGCGCGCGATCTGCGTCACCTGCTGCTGCCTGCCCTGCAGGCCGTGCAGGCGCGGGTCGGCTGGATCAGCCCCGGTGGGCTCAATTACATCTGCGAGCGGCTGACGGTACCGCCCGCCGATGCCTACGGAGTCGCGACCTTCTACGGACTGCTGTCCGTGGACGAACTGCCGCCGCGGGTCCTGCACGTGTGCGACGACGTCGCCTGCCGTTGCCACGGGGCCGACGAGCTGATCGCGGGCCTCGAGGAGCACTTCGGATCCGAGCACGAGGAGCTCGACGGCGCGACCTGGCTGCGCAGCCCGTGCCTCGGCCAGTGTGACAGCGGCACCGCGGCGCTGCTCGTGCAGGCCGGCGACGAGCCGGTGCAGCGCGTGCTGGCGCCGGTAACCGAGGTGCAGGCGATCGAGGCGCTGCGGGGCGAGGACGCGGCCAAACCCGAGTCGCCGTCGGTCCCGCAGCAGGGCGAGCCTGGGCTCCGGCTCCTGGCGCGGGTCGGGGTCGTCGACCCCTACAGCCTGCACGACTACCGCGCCACCGGCGGCTACGAGACGCTGCGCCGCGCGCTCGAGATGGGACCGCAGGCGGTGCTTCGCGAGCTCAAGGATTCGGGCCTGGTCGGGCGCGGCGGCGCGGCGTTCCCGACCGGGGTCAAGTGGGAGGCCGTCGCCCAGCAGCCGGTCCGTCCCCACTACCTGATCTGCAACGCCGACGAATCCGAGCCGGGGACGTTCAAGGATCGCGTGATCCTCGAGGGCGATCCCTTCTCGCTGATCGAGTCGATGACGATCGCCGCGTACGTGACGAGTTCCGAGTACGGCTACATCTACCTCCGGGGCGAGTACCCCGAGTCGCACCGGGCTCTGCGCAACGCGATCGAGACCGCCCGCTACCACGGCTACCTGGGGGAGAACATCCTCGACCACGGGTTCTCGTTCGAGATCGAGATCCGCAGCGGCGCCGGCGCCTACATCTGCGGCGAGGAGACCGCGATCTTCAACTCGATCGAGGGCTTTCGCGGCGAGCCGCGGTCCAAGCCCCCGTTCCCGGTGGCGGTGGGCGTGTTCGGCAAGCCGACCGTCGTCAACAACGTCGAGACGCTCGTCAACATCCTGCCGGTGCTCGCACAGGGCGGGCCCGCGTACGCCGAGAGCTCGCTGATCTACCTGACGCTGGCGCTCGAACCGCAGGAGATCGGAACCAGCCGCTCGACCGGGCCGAAGCTGTTCTCGATCTCCGGGCACGTCGAGAAGCCGGGCGTGTACGAGGTCCCGTTCGGCGAGACGCTCGGCAACATGATCGAGCGCGCGGGCGGGATCGGCGGCGGCAGGAAGCTGCAGGCGGTGCTGCTCGGCGGAGCGGCGGGCGTGTTCGTCGGTCCCGACGATCTCAGCCTGCCACTGACGCTCGAGGACGTCCGTGCCGCGAACGCGACGCTCGGCTCCGGCGCGATCGTCGTGTTCGACGAGACCGTCGACATGGGCAAGATGCTGATGCGGATCGCGGCCTTCTTCCGCGACGAGTCGTGCGGCCAATGCACGCCGTGCCGAGTCGGGACGGTCCGTCAGGAGGAGGCGCTCGCACGCCTCGTGTCGGGCCGCACGCGCGGCACCGTGCAGGACGAACTCGCGCTGCTCAACGAGCTCGGCCAGTGCATGCGCGACTCCTCGATCTGCGGACTCGGGCAGACGGCCTGGACCGCGATCGACTCGGCGATCCTGAAGCTGGGTACATTTGACAAGCAGGAGACGGTTTCTTGAGCGCGCGCACAATCGAACTGAAGGTGGATCGCCCGGTCAACGAGCGGATGGTGCAGGTCACCGTTGACGATCAGGACGTAAGCGTCCCCGAGGGCTCGACGCTGCTGGACGCCTGCCGGGCGCTGCAGATCGACACGCCCACGCTGTGCTACGGGGAGACGCTCGAGCCGGCCAATGCCTGCCGGGTCTGCATGGTCGAGCTGCAGGGCGCGCGGACGCTGGTGCCGGCGTGCTCGCGAAGGGCCGAGGAGGGGATGGTGATCAAGACCGACTCCGAGCGCGTGCGCCTGAACCGGCGAATGGTGCTCGAGCTGCTCGCCTCGTCGGTCGATCTGTCGACGACGCCGGGCTTCGAGGTCTACCTGGAGCGCTACGAGGTAAAGCCCGAGCGCTACGGCCCGCCGGCGCCGCCCGACCCCGATCGAGACCATCATCGGCCCGGCCACCACAAGGTCCCCGACGGCCAGACCGCGGCGACGGTCGCGGGGCCGCCGAAGATCGACAACGACCTCTACATGCGCGACTACTCCAAGTGCGTGCTCTGTTACAAGTGCGTCGACGCGTGCGGCGATCAGCACCAGAACACGTTCGCGATCACGGTCGCGGGGCGCGGCTTCGACGCCCACATCTCGACCGAGTATGCGAAGGAGTTGCCCGAGTCAGCGTGCGTGTACTGCGGCAACTGCATCGGCGTCTGCCCGACCGGAGCGCTGATGCCCAGCAGCGAGTACGAGCTGCGCGAGGCGGGGGAGTGGGACGAGTCACGTCAGACGGAGACCGACACGATCTGCGCATTCTGCGGCGTCGGCTGCACTTTGACGCTCCACGTCCAGGACGACGAGATCGTCAAGGTCAGCTCGCCCGCCGATCACGACGTGACGTTGGGCAACCTGTGCGTGAAGGGTCGTTTCGGATACGAGCACGTGCACCCGCGTGAGCGGGACCCTGTGACGCCCGCCGCGCCCGCCGCGCGCACATCTCGCTGAACCGCCGGCGCTTGCGCCTGCCAATACGATGTGCGGCCCAAAGCCGTAAGGAAGAGCTTAGGTGCCACGCGGAGCGTCAGGTCAGCGCGGCCAGACTGCGCAAGTGCAGGATCGAGGGCAGGTAGCGACGAGCAGCCGCCCGTCGCTGGTCGACGGTGCCGAGCGGGCGCTGCGCAACTGGCTCGCGCCCGGGCGCTACCGCCAGGGTGACAGGCTCCCGCCCGAACACGAGGTCGCGGCGATGCTCGGGGTCTCCCGCGGGACCCTGCGCAGCGCCCTGCAACGGCTCGAGGAGAGCGGTGAGATCGTGCGCCGCCAGGGGAGCGGCACGTTCGTCGGCCGGATGGCGGTCCCGGCCGCGTTCGGAGAGCGGCTCGAGCGGCTCGAGCCGTACTCCTCGGTCGCCCGGCGCCGCGGGCTCGAGCTGTCGGCCAAGGACCTGAAGATCGAGCATCGTGCCGTCGGCGGCGAGGCGGGGGAGGCGCTCGGGCTCGAGCCCGATGCCCAGGCGACCGCGATCTCCCGCACGCTCGTGGCGGGCGGCTCGCCGGTGGCGGTGATGTTCGATGTCGTGCACCCGTCGATCGAGCTCGGACCCGAAGATCGCTTTCGATCCGCGCTCGAGGAGGGGCAGATGGTGCTCGACGTGATGATCGCCCTGCGGATTCCGGTCACGTTCGCGCGCACGCGCGTGATCCCGGCGCTGCTGACGCCGCGCGAGCGGGCCGGCAAGATGCTCGGGATCCGCCGCACGACCGCCGGCCTCGAGCTCGAGGAGCTGATCTTCGCGGGCCGCGACGATCGCGTCGCCTACTCGCGTGATCTGTTCGCTCCCGGCGGGATCGAGGTGATGGTGATGCGCTCGCTGGAATCGCCGACCCCCGCCCGGGTCGTCGGCGAGCGTGGCAACCGCCGGACGAACTCGGGCAACGGCGGGCGCCCCGCGTCCTCGCGTCGCGCGAAGCGGTAGCGGGGTTTGCAACCAGACGGTGGCCGCAGCCCGCGACGTCCGGTGGCCTCGGTCGCGCGCGCGATCGCGGTGCTCGACGCGCTCGCCGAGAGCGAATCCGGACTCGGGGTCAACGAGCTCGCGCGGCGGATCGGCGTCAACGCGAGCACCGCGTCGCGCCTTGCGGCGACGCTCGAGGAGGCCGGACTCGTCGAGCGCGGCGCCTACGGCGGCCCGTACCGGCTCGGGCTGCGGCTCGTGGCGCTGTCAGACCGGGTGCTGGGCCAGCTCGACGTGCGCCAGCGGGCGCGGCCGCTGCTCGGGCGCTTGGCGGCGCAGACCGGAGAGACCGCCACCCTGTCGGTCCCGAGCGGCGGCGAGGCGGTGACGGTCGACTTCGTCCCGTCGGGCTCGAGCGTCGTCAGCATGGCCCACGTCGGGCGCCCGAGCATCCTGCACGCGACCGCGGTCGGCAAGGTCGTGCTCGCCTTCGATCGGGGCTGGCACCAGTCCGGGGTCGGCGGCCTCGCGCTCCCGGCCTGCACCGGCAAGACGATCACCGAGCCCGCCGCGCTGGCGGTCGAGCTCGACGCGGTGCGCGAGCGCGGCTATGCCGAGGCGATCGGCGAGCGCGAGGTCGACCTCGGCGCGCTCGCGGCGCCGGTGTTCGGGCGCGGTGGAGAGCTTGTCGCGATCCTAGGACTGCAGGGTCCGGTGGCGCGGCTCCGCGCGGGGACACGTCGCGCCTTGCGGGGACCGCTGTTGGAAGCGTGCGCGGAGCTCGAGCGCCAGCTCGGGGGCCAGACATGGCCGGGGCGTGACAGCGAACCATAGGTTCGCTCATCCGCCCAGGTTCACGAAAATCTCAGCTCCAGGGGTAGGGGCTATGCGAAACGGGGTGCAGATCCCCCGTCGCGAACCGTTCATAGCGGAACGGGTGCAGGAGCGAGGAGTGCTCGCCGCCCAGCACCCGCGCGATCTCGCGCCCGACGGCGATCATCTTGTAGCCGTGATTGGAGTCGGCGGCGACGAACACGTTCGGGCGCATGTAGTCAAAGACCGGGAAGTTGTCGACCGTGAACGCGCCGACGCCGCCCGAGCGCGTCTGGCGGTAGCGCCCCCGCGCGCCCTCGAAGCGCGCGAGGCAGTGCGAGACCGCCGCGGACCACAGCTCCGGGAACTCGGGGTCGACGGTCCCGGTCGGGTAGGGGTCGACCTCGAACGTGTTGCCGAGCTTGAGCGGCTGGGCGCCGCCCTGGACCGTCTCACGGTCGGGCTTGAAGTAGACGCCCCACGGCTCGTCGGTGATCAGCTCGCCGTCGTCGGCGCGCAACGGTTGGTCTGAGTCGATGTGCAGCACGGGGGACGACTTGCCGTCGTCGGTGACGAACATGGCCGGGTCGAACTCGACCTCTCCCTCCTGCAGGTACCAGTAGGTCCACATCGGCTGGTCGGCGACGAGCGTGCCGTCGGGCTGACGCACGTCGAGCCGGTTCGGGAGTCCGAGCATCGACCACAGCGACGCGACCCAGGGGCCGACCGCGACGACGACCTGGTCCACCGCGACATCGCCGGCGCTCGTCCGCACGCGCGTGCAGGCGCCCGAGCCGTCGAGCTCAAACCCGGTCACCTCGACGCCGGTGACGATCTGCGCGCCGGCCGCGCGCGCCTTGTCGGCGAGCCCGAGCATCGACTCGCGGTTGAACGCGTACCCGCCCGCGTGCTCGTGCAGGCAGACGGTCAGCCCCGGGGCGCGCCAGTCGTGAAACAGCGAGCGCATGTGACGCTCCACCTCGGCCTCGCCGACGTGCAGTTCGGACGGGTAGCCGATCCGCTGCTGGCGCTCGTGGACTTCGGTCAGGTCGCCCTCCTGGGCCGGCGGGCCGAGCGCGATGTAGCCCGCGGGGTGGTAATGGAAAGCCGCCGGATCGGACTCCCAGACCTCGACGCACGCCGCCATCAGCTCCTGCATCGCGGGCTGGAAGTAGTTGTTGCGCACGATCCCGCACGCGATCCCCGAGGCGCCGGCGCCGACGTCGGTCTTGTCGACGACCAGCACCTGCTCGCCCGCGCGGGCGAGGTGCCAGGCGGTCGAGAGCCCGTGCACGCCGGCGCCGATCACAAGCGTGGGGATGGAGGGTGCAAGACGGTCGCTCATCGAGAAGGCTCCTGGGTCGGATTGTGGCGCGTGTCGGGGGTCGCCGACCGGTCGAGGAAGGCGGTCAATTCTACATGTTGCCCAGAGCGCAATGGCATTGGGCAGAACGCAACATGATATCGCACCCGCCAGCTCGCGGTCAAGGTCTGTGTCTTGCGGTCACCGTCGGCGCTTTGGTATAAACCGCGCGTGTACCAATTTGTCCAGTCAGATCACTCGCGGCACGGCTGGACCGGGGTCAGGGTTGAGTCAGATGGCCTCCACGGGGGCCAGTTGACCGTAGGTCGGTAGCGTTAGCACCATCGCTGCCCGCGGTCGAGGGCGGCACGAGAGGAGAGCAGAGATGGCGACAGCAGTGAACGGCAGGGCCGCGTTCGGCGGAAACGTCGAGACAGTGCTTTCGTCGTCGCGGATCGAGCCGCCTCCGGCGACGCTCGAAGAGGCCCGCAACGCCCCTGGCCGCGCCGCCAAGATCGAGGAGCTGACGCGCAAGATCGAGGCCGAGGGGATCAAGTACGTGTTCTTCCAGCAGGTGTCGATCACGGGCCGGGTGATGGGCAAGGGCGTCGTCTCGACCTTCTTCCCACAGGTCGCCGAGCGGGGTTACCAGCTCGTCTATGGCGCGACCGCGAACCTGTTCACCGACCGGTATGGAAACTACATCGGGTTCGGCCCGGAGGAGTCCGAGCTCGCGGCGGTCGCCGACCTCGACACGTTCGCGGTGCTGCCGTGGGACGAGCGCGTCGCGCGCGTCTACTGCGACTGCTACGACACCGAGACCGGGGAGCTGCTCGACGCCGACCCGCGCCAGAACCTCAAGCAGATCGCGCACGAGTTCGAGCAGGAGCTCGGTTACCAGTTCCTGATCGGAATCGAGCCCGAGATGATGTGGCTCAAGCGCACCGAGCCCGGCGAGCCTCCCGAGGGCGTCACCAAGCCGTACTGCTACCACATCCACCAGTTCGAGGAACTCCGTCCGGTGCTCCTCGACGTGGTCGAGTACGGCCAGGCGCTCGGCCTCGACATGAGCTACGGCGATCACGAGGACGCGCCCGGACAGCTCGAGCTCAACTTCCGCTTCGACCGTCCGGTACGGACGGCCGACAACATCACGACCTACCGCCAGGTGTGCGCCGCCGTCGGGCGCAAGCATGGCCTGCTGCCGAGCTTCATGCCCAAGCCGTTCACCGGCGTCTCGGCCAACGGCCACCACCACCATTTCACGTTGATGGATGACGACGGCAACAACGTCTTCTTTGACCCGGACGGGCCGGCGCAGCTGTCTCAGTTCGCGCGCCACTTCCTCGGCGGCATGCTCGAGCACTTCCCAGCGCTGATGTGCGTCGGCAACCCGACCGTCAACTCCTACTGCCGGATGTGGGATACCGGCTTCTGGGCCCCGATCTACAAGAACTGGGGCTGGCAGAACCGGACCACGACCGTGCGCGTCGCGTCGGGCGGCCGCTTCGAGTACCGCGGCGTCGACTCGTCGTGCAACCCGTACCTGACCGTGGCGACGCTGCTGCGGGCGGGCCTCGATGGGGTGCGCCGCGAGATCGACCCGGGACCGCCGCAGCAGGGCAACACCTATGACCTGCTGCAGGAGGGACAGAAGATCGAGAAGGTCCCCGACAGTCTCGGCGCCGCGCTGCAAGCGCTCGCGAAGGACGACGTGATCCGGTCAGCGATGCCCGGCCGTCTGTACAAGGTGTTCGAGCACTACAAGCGCGATGAGTGGGAGCGCTACCTCGCCGCGGTCACCGACTGGGAGCGCGACGAGTACCTGGAAGTCCTGCCCTAGCTAGAGGCTGCGGCCCGGCTGGGGCAGCTGCGAAGGAGAACCGCGTATGTGTGGAATCGCCGGAATCATCTACAAGAACGGGAACGGGGCCCAGCGCATCGGCCGCGATCTGACGAGCATGCTGCAGTCGATGAAGCATCGGGGGCCCGATTCGACGGGCTACGCGCTGTACCACGCCCCGAGTCACGAGTTGACCATCCGGATCAACCTCGCCGACTCGACCGCGCCGCGCGACATCGACTTCGCCAACGATGTTCGTCGCCGTCGGGGCGAGACCGAGGCGCGGCTGAAGAGCGCCGGCGCGACGGTCAAGTCGACCGAGGACGTCAACGACTACACCTTCAGCGCGACGCTCGACTACCACGGCGACCTCAAGCGGCTGGCCGACTACGTCGAGTCGGTCCCGCAGGCCGAGGTGCTGTCGCTCGGGCACTCGCTCGAGATCATCAAGGACCTCGGCGACGCGCGCGGCGTGGCGTCCGCCTACGGGCTCGACGATTACTTCGGCATCGCATGGAATCGGTCACGTGCGGATGGCGACCGAGTCCGACGTCGACATCGCCAACGCGCATCCCTACTGGGCGTACCCGTTCTCCGACGTCGCGGTCGTCCACAACGGCCAGCTGACCAACTACCACCAGTGGCGACGGCGGCTGGAGTCGCACGGGCACCGGTTCGCGTCGATGTGCGACTCGGAGATCATCGCCGTCTACCTCGCGAACCGGATGGAGAACGGCGACTCGCTGGAGGACGCGATGCACCGCAGCCTGGAGGACCTCGACGGCGTGTTCACCTATATGTGCGTATCCGAGGACGCGCTCGGCGTCGCCAAGGACGAGCTCGCGGCCAAGCCGCTCGTCCTGTACGAGGGCGATGACATGGTCGCGCTGGCCTCCGAGGAGATGGCGATTCGCGCGATCATCGACCGCGAGATCGAGACCTACGACCCCTACGAGAGCACGGTGATGGTATGGACACGGTGACTCGGCCAGCGCCGAGAGCCCCTCTACGACGCTCGCGGGCTCGTGGAGCTCGACGCGCGCGTGCCCAAGGTGGCGGAGATCGACGGCCAAGCGCGCCGTTCGACGCGCGGAACCTGACCACGCGGCGGATCAACCTGGAGCTGCGCTGGCTGCTTACGAGCAGGGTATCGCGCGAGGTCACGATGCTCAACCCGGCGCCCGGCATTCGCTCGGCGCCGGCATCCTGACCCGCTGCAAGATCAACTTCGAGGGCAGCCTCGGCTACTTCGCGCTCGGGATGATCGACGGGCCTGAGGTCCACATCGCCGGCCGCGTGGGCTGGTCGGCGTGCGAGAACATGATGCCGGGCGTCGTCGTGATCGAGGGCAACGCCGGGTCGCTGACCGGCGCCGCGATGCGCGGCGGCGATCTGGTGGTCAAGGGCCGGGTAGGTGCCCGCAGCGGGATCAACCAGAAGGGCGGCACGATCATCACGCTCGGCGACGCCGGCTCGATGACCGGTTTCATGATGCAACGCGGCCGCCAGATCCTGTGCGGCAACGTCGGGCCCGGGCTCGGCGACTCGATGTACGACGGGGATCCTGTACGTCGCCGGCAAGGTCAAGTCGCTCGGGATCGACTGCGTCGAGGGCGAGTGGACCGACGCCGACACCGAGCTGATCGAGCGGAAATTCAGGATCTACGACCTGGGCTCGCCGCCGG
>CAVUUT010000024.1:0-171790 GCA_963744695.1 uncultured Solirubrobacterales bacterium
TCCTGCACCGGATCGAGGCACTGGTCAGATGGGCGATCGAGCGTTCCGGGATCCCGGCCGACCTCGACGTCGAGCTCGGCGCACGGACGATCCGTAGTCTCAGCGAAGAGGCCGGGAGAATGCTGCTGACCGATCCGGAGCGCTACTCGCCGGACCGCTATGAGCGCTTTTCCCTCGCGGTCATGGACCGCATCTGGTCAGACCGAAGCACCCCTTAAATACGGCGGGGACCCGCTTCCAGGGGTCCCCACCGTCGATCCTCACTAGGCAGCACCCACGGCCGGGTTGAGTACTTGCCCAGGAGCACCGCTTGCGGAAACTGAAACCCAATCTGAGTCGAAAAGTTGCGAATTCGGATGCATTTCTCTCCCCGAGTCGTGCCTCGCGTATCGGTGGCGCTCGTCCGCGGTGCCGGGCGCGGATTGTCGCGGGCAAGCCGCTCGTGCTCCGACGCTCGCTGCGGACGCGACTGCGATAACCCAGACGGCTTGGCATACTGAGAGTCCCCGTCAGGGGGCGTAGCTCAGTTGGTTAGAGCGCCGGCCTGTCACGCCGGAGGTCGCGGGTTCGAGTCCCGTCGCTCCCGCTTCAAGATGTGCCTGCAAACGCGCGAGTCGGCGTGGCGACGAGTGGCCGTCGCCCGGCGTTCGTGGCCCAATCCTGTGGCCCAAACGGACTCCGGGGATCAAGGACCGATGACCTGAGAGCTGCGGGAGCCAGCAAAGTGATCACATCGAAGCCTCCCCCCGCGGAACCACGGGTGCTCGGCCGCGCCAATCGTGGCCATCAACCGAGTCCGCTCGGTGCCGGATGCGGAGGTCCAGACCACGCAGATCTATCTGCACGTCGACCTCGCCTCAAAGAAAGAAGCGAAGGCGGAGCCCGTCGACAGCAAACCCGGCCGCTACCGGCCGCGCGGTGCTTACACCACGGCCCGTGACGGCTGGCTCTCGGCGACGTCCGCGAGCGCGCCTACGCTGCCCGTAATGCTGGGAGGTGGTGACGAGGCATTCGAGGATCTGCCCGCGCTGGGTGATGCCGATGACGTCTGCCGGCGGCTGTTGGCCTCGCCGTGGAGATGGGGGCGTAGCACGCGCCACCAGGAGGCGGTCAAGCTGCTCGCCAACGTGAGCGGCACCAGCGAGTTGCCGCCCGCGTTCGTGGCGTTGATGATCTGCACCTGCCAGCGCTGGGACCGGGTCACCGCCCGGCTGATCGCTGCGATCGAGCACAGCGAGCTGCTCGACGCCGCCGATCTGGATGAGCTCGCCGAGCGATTTCTCGCCCATGAGCATGTGATCGCCTATCCGCTGGCGTGGGTCTCGCCCGAAGGGCTCGACGTCCAGCTTCAGGACGGCTGCGGCACCGTCCGCGTTGTCGATCCAAACACCCTCGGCCGGCATCGCACGCACCTTGAGCCGCCGCTAAGCCGATGGGTCGCCAGACGCGCATTGCGCGCCAACCCGGCCCGGCTCGAGCAGCTGCTCAGCGCCGCCGACCTGCTCGCGCCACGGCACCGTGATGCGGTGATCCACGGGCTGCTCGGCGCCGCCGACGGTCTTGAGGTCGCCGAGTGTCGCGGGCTCGTCGACCGCGGCCTCCGGGGCGGGCAATCGAACGTGCGCCTGGCCGCGCTCGACGTGCTCTGCGAGCTCGACGGAGTCGACGCAGCCCGCTACAGGGCGCACCTCGACACGAACGCGAACGTCCGCAGATGGCCGCCTTCGGCCGAGCTCACCCAACGGACGCTGCTCTGACGGTTTGCCCCGGCGACGACAGCCCGCGATCAGCGCTGCCGAGCTCGATGAGCTGATCGAGGAGGCCACTGTCGACTGCTACAACGACTCAGAACAGGTCACCGGCCTGTTCACCATGATCGAGGAGCACCTCGCGCTGCCCGTTCCAGACGACGGTGCTCGGCGTGCCGGTCACTGTCGCCCGCGTCGACGTCACGACCGATGACCAGATCGTCGCGATCTGCCTACGCGACGGGCACCGCCAGACGATCCCGATCCTTGAGCTTCCGGTCCCCGACCCCGCCCTGGACTCCTGGGACTGGGTCGAGGCGTACCGCCGTTGGGCGCCCTGACCCACTGATGCGCTCACATATGTGTACACGTTCGTGCTATCGTTCCCCCATGGCTCGTAACCCGCATGACGTTCTGGCCACCCGCGAAGCGCGCGCGCAACTGCCGGCGCTGCTCGAGCGCTTCCGCCAAGCCGGCGGTGACGCCGAACCGGTCGTGATCGGCGCGCACCGCCGGCCCGAGGCCGTCATGCTCTCCTACGAGCGGTACCTGAAGCTCGTCGGCGGCCGCGAACGCGTCGCTGCCGCGTTGGAGCGGCAGGCACGCGAGGCCGGCGAAGCGCTCGACGCCGACGCCGCCATGGAGCTTGCGAACAGCGAGCTGCAAGCGATGCGCCGTGAGCGGCGCGCTTCCAAGCGCTGACAGCGGGGCGTGCGCGCCCTGCTGGACCCCAACGTGCTCGTCTCGGCCGCGATCTCGCCGGCCGGGCCGCCACGACAGATCCTCACCGCCTGGATCGACGAGCGCTTCGAGCTGATCGCCAGCCCCTCGCTGCTGGACGAACTCGCCGACGTGCTCGCTCGCCCGAAGTTCCGGCGCTACATCACCACCGCCGTCGCGACCGAGTTCATTGACGGACTCGGCACCGACGCCACGATCGTCGCGGACCCTCCAGAGCTACCCGGCGTCTCGCCCGACCCAGACGATGATTACCTCGTCGCGCTCGCGTGCGGCGCCGGCGTGGACTACCTCGTGTCCGGTGATCGTCACCTCCTCGATCTCCCCGGCCCCGACGTGTCGGTACTCACGCCGCGGCAGTTCCTCGACCTGCTCGACATCAAGTCCTGATGCGCGTCGCCGTGATCGCCGACGTCCACGGCGATCTCGACGCGCTCCGCACGCTCTCGCCGCGATCGAACGCATACGCCGATCAGATCTGGCGCCTGAGTGACATCGTCGGTCTTGGCGCGACGACGCCCATCACCTCACCGACAACCACCGCGCCGTACTCAACCACGGCGCCGTGCTCCGCAGCCGACAGATGGCTCGAACTCGACCTCGCCGCACGTGAAACGTGGCCTGGCACCGCCTGACCGATCGATACCTCGACCGTATGACGAGAACTTCGAGCGCTTGCCGTAGGCCATTCACGGGGCAGCTCTCACCCCTGCATTCGAACTCCCGCCGTTCCGTAGGGCAGATTGGCCAGCGCGGGCCCGGCATTCGGGCCGTCGCCCAATCCTGGGCGAAACGTTCTTGCGGTCGTGCCCACGGGCGCTGGCGATGGATCGACGGAGAGCCGTGACTCCGCCGCGATTTAAGGCGATTCGCGTCCTCAGCCGTCGACGGTCGTGGAGGCCGTCGAGGCCTGTCACGCCGGAGGTCGCGGGTTCGAGTCCCGTCGCTCCCGCTTCAAAGGTTCCCGTAGAAGGACGCTGGATCCCGCCTACCTCTAGCTTTCGATCTTGAGCGATTGGGTCTGGTGTGCCCAGACCGATGCGCCCACGTCGACGGATGGGGTTGCGCCGTTGGTGTCGTCGTGCGAGCACTCGAGTACTGCGGTCGCGCCGGCGGCCGGCACGTTAACGCCTCCCGTGAGGGAGAACGGGCTCACAAAGGCCGCCGGGCCTTGGGCTCCACTGGCAGACGGATCCCCGACGATCGTCGAAACGGTCGCGACCTGCGTGCCCTTGACCACGAGGCTGCAACGCGTGTAATCAGACGGGCCGAAGTTCACAAGGTCTCCTTGGGCGCTGAGCACAAAATGTGTTCCGCTGGCCGACACCGGGAGCTTTACTTCGACGACCGGGGTCACGGGACCGCCCGTTGTCGAGAGGTTGGTGTTGGACGGACTCGAGGCAACGATGTCCCGCCCTGCTGAACCGGGCAGTCCCATTGGCCCTTGCGGTCCTTGGTCGCCGTTCGGTCCTTGCGGTCCCCGGTCACCGTTCGGTCCTTGCGGTCCCCGGTCACCTGTTGGTCCTCGCGGTCCCTGGTCACCTGTTGGTCCTCGCGGTCCCTGGTCACCCTTCGGCCCTCGTGGTCCTACCAGCCCCGTGAAACCGCGTGGACCCCGCAGCGGGTGGTGCGTGCCTGCTGGGTGCGCCTGGAGGGGACCACCGGGAGCCGCAACGGCGACTCCGCCGATCGCCGCGATCAGCGCGACCACGGCGACAATCATCGAGGCCGACGGCGTGACGCTCGATTTGCCCTTGTGCATAAGAACTCTCCTTGGGTTTGACGAACCCGATTTGGCCTGAAGCGGCGCACCCATCGTGCCGCTGGGCGGCTAACGCGACGCTCACATCTGGTAACCGCCCGCGCATCACCCCCGGACCCGGCTGGTGGTCAGCGGAGCTCTCGGCTTCGACGTCGATGCTCGCCAGCGGACGATCGCATCCGGCCGACGGGCCAACGTCCGGTCCCGGGCGTACGTTCGCGAAATGGAGCGGATTGCGGTGATCGGCTGTGGAGGGTCAGGCAAGACGACGCTCTCGCGCCGGCTCGGCGAGCTGCTCGAGCTCCCAGTGATCCACATCGACGGGCATTACTGGCGCGAGGTCGCCGGGACACGGGTCGAGTCCACCCCGCAACAGTGGCGCGAATGCCACCGTGAGCTCGTGGCCGGTGACCGATGGGTGATCGACGGGATGAAGCTCGGCGTGCTCGAGGAGCGGCTCGCGGCTGCGGACACGACGATCTTCCTTGACCTACCGACGGTGGCATGCCTGTGGGGGATCGCCCGCCGCCGGCTGCGGTTCCGGGGCCGGCTGCGTCCCGAGCTCGGGCGTCTATGACCGGATCACGTTGCCGTTCATCCGCTGGGTCTGCTCGTTTCGCCGGCGTCAGCGGCCGCGCATCCTCGAGTTGCTCGCCGCGTGCGACGCCGACGTGATCGTGGTCCGCCGGTGGCGCGACGCCGCGGCACTCGTCAGACAACTCGAGCGCCGTGCCGCACTCGCCGCTGATTTCGAACCTCGGCCCCGGGTCACGTGAGGCATGCCTCCCGAGGACTACTTCGGCGAGTCGGTCGCACGGCGGCATGACGCCGAAGAGGCGAGCATGTTCGACCCTCGACGGTCGCGGCGACGGTCGGCTTGCTCCATCGTCTCGCCGGTTCGGGCCCCGTGCTCGAGCTGGGATCGGGACCGGCCGGATCGTGCTTCCGTTCGACGCCCGCGGCGTTCGGGTCCACGGCATCGACCTGTCGCCGGCGATGGTGGAGCAGCTCCGCTCCAGCCCGGCGGTCGTCGCCGTGGATGTCATAAATCTGACCGCGCGAGGCCGATCGTTCACCAGCAACGGGCGTGCGATCGCCCGCGGTTCAAGGCGCAGCCGCGCGTGCCCGATACGATCATGAAGTCCTGATTGCGGCCGCACCGAACGAAGCGGTCACGTGTTTCTTGTCCGGGGGCTGCGCGCGAATTCAGGCGGCAGACCCCGGCGATTTTGACCACCCCGACCACCGTGAGGCTCATGAAACGCTGCCTGTCATTTCTCCTGCTGGTGCTCGCGCTGGCGGTTCCCGCAACTGCAAATGCGACCACCTACGGAGCAGCCGTCGGCGGCGACTTCCTCAACCAAGCCCGCGGAGTGTGGACGGCAGCACGCGTGATGAGCTCATTGAAAGCGCTGTACGCGGCGGGTGGCCGCCTGGGCCGTTCGGACTCGAACTGGGCGGGCGCCGAGCCCCGTCCTCCGGTGCACGGTCGCGCCGTCTATCACTGGGGCTACAACGACATGATCGTGACCGAGATGGCTCAGGCGCATCTGACGTGGGAGCCGACACTCGAGTTCACGCCGAAGTGGGCCCAGGAGCACCGGCCGCACGTGCTGCACCTGAAGAGCGGGAGGTTCGTCACTCCGCTTCCGCCGGCGAAGAACTCCACCTTCGCCGCGTACGCCACCGCATTCATGCGGCGCTACGGATCCCACGGCTCGTTCTGGGCAGCACACCGCAGCCTGCCCTACCGCCCGGTCAGGACCGTCGAGGTCTGGAACGAGCCCGATAACAACCACAACTGGGGTCCGGACGTCAACCTGCAGGACTACGCGCGGGTGTATGAGGCCGTTCGGACGGCGATCCATCGCGTCAACCCCACGCGCGCGTCATGAGCGGGGGCCTGGCATGGACCCAGAGTTCGCTGCCGCGGCTGCTGAAGGCCTTCGAGGGCAAGCCGATCGACGCGGTCGCGGTGCACGCGTACGGCGTAACTCCGAAGACGACGATCGGGCTGGCGCGCTTTGCGCTCTCCGAGATGCGCACGTTCGGTCGCGGCAGGACGCCGGTGATCGTCAACGAGTACGGGTGGACGTCGACGCGCCACACGTGGGCCTCGACGAGCCCGAGGCACGTCAAGAGCTACGTGTACCAGGCGCTCGTCGGCCTGTCCAAGCTGCGACTCGCGCAGATCCTCCCGTTTGCCTGGTCGAGCCCGTCGTGGGGTCTGAGCGGCGGCACCTTTGCGCGTGCGGTGGCGCACGTCACCCACCATCGCCGCTGATCAGGCGCCGGGGCGCGCGGGTCCGCCGCCGGGCGACGGCCGGCGCCGCGGCTCCTGGGTTATCCTGGCTTGGGTGGGTGGTAGGTGCGTCCCAATCGCACCGTATACGGGGAAAGCGAGGGACCGATGAACGACAGGTTCGACGTAATCGTTGTTGGAGCGCGGTGCGCGGGGGCGCCGCTCGCGACGCTGCTCGCCCGACAGGGCCTGAAAGTGGCGATCGTCGAGCGGGCTACGTTCCCGAAGGACACGCTTTCGACGCACATATTCCAAGCCGCCGCGATCAACTTCCTGGGGCGGCTGGGTGTGCTCGACGCCGTGCTCGAGACGGGTGCGCAGCCGTACACCAGAGTGCGGCTGCGTCAAGAGGATTTCCAGGCCACGTTTGAGCTCGATCAGCGGCCAGGAGACACGGGCGGCGCCATGTGCGTGCGGCGGTTCGTGCTCGACCCGATCCTCCTCGAGGCGGCGATCGACGCGGGGGCGCAGGCGCTGATGTCGACGAACGTCACGGGACTCGTCTACGACGGCGGCCGCGTAGCCGGAGTCAGAACGCGATCCAATGGACAGGACCAGAGGCTCATGGCCAAGGTCGTGGTCGGAGCCGACGGGCGCAATTCGACCGTCGGCGAGCTCGCCGGAGCACGCAAGTACAACGTGGTGCAAGGCGAGCGGTTCGGCTATTGGGGGTACTTCGAGAACGCCGACTCCGAACTCCAGGGCTCGCTCGTCTTTCACCGCTGGGACGGGCGGTTCGTGATCGCGATGCCGGCCGATGCGGGGCTGTATCTGGTGATTGCGCTCCCGGCGTTGCACTTCCTGCCCGAGTTTCGTGCCGACCGCGAAGCTGCGTACATGGCGCATATGCAGGCGTGCGAGCCTGTCGCCGACGTTCTCCGCGACGCGCAGCGGGTCGGGAAGATGTTCGGGCTGCTCAAATTCGAGACGTTCTTCCGCGAGTCGGCCGGCCCGGGCTGGGCGCTGGTAGGCGACGCCGGCCACTTCAAGGATCCGGCGCCGGGGCAGGGAATCTCCGACGCGTTCAGGCAGGCCGAGGCACTCGCGCCGGTGATCGCCGGCTCGATTGACGGCTCACCGGAATCGCTCGATGCCGCGGTCCACGATTGGGCGCGGTGGCGCGACAACGACGCCGCCGAGACCTACTGGCTGGCGTCAGACTTCGGCGCCGCGAAGCGTTCGCCCAAGCTGCTTGTGCAGAGCACGCGGCTGCTCGCACGCGAGGGACGTATCCAGCATCTCGGGGACGTCTTCCAGCATCGCCGCCGGCCGTCCGGGGTCGTCACATTGCCGGTGCTCGTCAAGGCGGCGCGGACGGCGACGCACGAGCCCGGGGTCAGCCGCGGCGAGATCATGCGCGAGGTCCGCGAGCTGATCGTCACCGACACGCGGCGCCGGCGCCTGAATCGCAAGCCAGAGTACGTCCCGATCGCCGAGCATCGCGATGCCGGCGAGACCGAGGTGCCCGAGGAGGTGGCCGCATGAGCGATATGACGACCGTGACCGTGACGGTCAACGGCGTGCGCTCCCCACCTTCCAGGCGGGCGACGCCAGCGCGTCGGAGGCGGTCGTGTTCGTGCACGGCAATCCCGGCCCGAAGGAGGACTGGCAGGAGCTCGTGCCCACAACGGGCGATTTTGCGCGCGCGATCGCCCCGGACTTCCCGGGCTACGGGGCGGCCGACAAGCCCGAGCAGTTCGACTACACGAGCCCCGGCTACGCGGCGCATCTGAACGGGATCCTCGGCCAGCTCGGGATCGAGCGCGTACACCTCGTGATGCATGACTTCGGGGGCGCGTGGGGCCTGATGTGGGCCGTCGAGCATCCGGAGGCGTTCGCGAGCGCAACGCTGATCAACACCGGCGTGCTGCTCGATTACTCGTGGCATCGCCTGGCGAAGATCTGGCGCACGCGGGGCGTGGGCGAGGCGTTCATGGCGACGACCAACAAGAAGGGGTTCACCGCCGTGATCCGTCACGACAACCCGAGGCTGCCGGCACCGGCGATCGACCGGCTCTACGAAGCATCGAGCGGCTGGCCGACGAAGCGCGCGATCCTGAAGCTCTACCGTGCGACGCCAGCATCCGCGATGGGCGCCCTGCGCGAACCGTTGCGCGAACTCGACCGCCCGGCGCTCGTCGTCTGGGGAACGGATGACGCGTACATCCCCTTCAAGCAGGCCGAACGCCAGCGCGAGTCGTTCCCGTCTGCCGACGTTAGGCTGCTCGAGGGGCTCGGCCACTGGCCGTTTCTCGAAGACCCGGCGCGCGTCGCCGAGCAGGTGATCCCGTTCCTGCGCGAGCGGGTGGGCGCTGCATCACTCTCCGCGGGCTAGCCGGATCGCCGGACAGGTGGCCACCCAGACCGTACGGCGCCTGTCAGACGAGGATCTGAGCATCCTCGCGCTCGAGACCGAAACGGTCGCCGGGCACACGTGCAAGGTGATCTTGCTCGAGGACCGCATCGACGCCAATCGCCTGAGGGAGTCGATCGGCTCTCGCCTCGGCCACGCTCTGCCGATGCGGTTGCGCTTGACGGAGGTCGACGGCGAGCTGTGGTGGGCGCAGGAGCCGGAGGTCGATCTCGATGCGCACGTGATCGTCGCCGACGATGCACCCGCTCGATGCGGCAGCGCTGAGGGCAGCCGCCGCCCGCGCCTTCGCGCGACGGCTCGACCGCTCGCGACCGCTGTGGCGAATCGAGGTGGTGCCGAGCTTGACGCAGGGTGGCAGCGCCCTGATCTGGTCCTTTCACCATGCGGTCGCGGACGGCTCGACGATGATGAAGGTCGCGGAGTCGGCGCTGTGGGATGAGGCGTCCGGGACCGAGACCGTGGCGCTCGAGCCCCTTGGCACCGCTTGTGATCAAGCCCACTCCGGTGGCGAATCCGGCCCACCATCGCATGCGCCGCATACGGGCCGCGGTGCACGAGGCGCCCCACCTCTGGATGCGCTCGCCGTTCGACGGCCACATCGATGGGCGTCGGTCCGTGGCACTGGTGTCGGTGCCGCTCGATGCGATGCACCGGGCCGCCCGCGCGACCGACGGGGCGACGGTCAATGACGCCGTCCTGACGGTCGTGGCCGGTGGGCTGCGCCGCTGGCTCGAGCTTCACCACGGTCATCTCGGCTCGGTGCGCGTAAAGGTTCCGGTCAGCCTGCACGGCACCGCACCGTCTCCGAACGGATCCGCCGACCCCGGCAACCGCGACTCATTCTTCTGTCTTGACGTTCCGCTCGACCCCGCTGATCCGCTCGAGCGCCTGCGCGCCGTCCGCCGCGAGACTCGCGTCCGCAAGGAGTGCCACGACGCCGAGCAGCTCGATGCGCTGATGCACGGGCTCGCGCACGTGCCGGAGCTGCGGCGCTTTGCCCAACGCGTGCTCGTGAATCCGCGGTCGTTCGCGGTCAACGTGTCAAACGTTCGCGGGCCCAAACGGCCGGTTCGGGTGCTCGGCGCCCGCGTGACCGAGCTCTACTCGCTGGCCGAGATCCGCGAGCGCCATGCGTTGCGGATCGCGGTCGTCTCGCTCGGCGGGCGGCTCAACTTCGGGCTCACGGCGGATCCCACGCTGCTGCCGGACGTCGACCAGCTCGCCGATCAGATCCAGGCGGACGCGAGCGAGCTGGTGGCTCGCGTCCAGTACGCCTGACGGCGCGCGGGCAACATCGCCGTCGGCCCCCGGGCGTCGCGCATGACCTAGGCTGGCCGGTGCCAGCCATCGACAACCAGGGAGAAATCATGGATACGCCGTACGCATTTGTCGCGCGGATCGAGGCCAAGCCGGAAAAGGCCGAGGCACTCGCCGCGCTGTTGACCGGCGCGCTGCCGCTCGCGCAGGCCGAGCCCGGGACCGTCGACTGGTATGCCGCGCGGACGTCGCCGACGACGTTCTGGATCTTCGACACATTCGGCAGCGAGGACGCGCGCCAGGCACATATCAACGGGGAGATCGCCAAGGCGTTGATGGCCAACGCCGACGAGCTGCTCGCGGGGCCGCCCGAGATCCTCCCCGCCGACGTGCTCGCCGCCAAGTAGCAGCGGGCGTCGCGCCGCGGCGACGACGGGCGATGAGTCAGACCAAGCATCTGCTGCTGTTGCGCCACGCGAAGTCGAGCTGGGACGATCCGTCGCTCGCCGACCACGACCGCCCGCTCGCGCCGCGTGGGCGCAAAGCGGCGAAACGGATCGGCGAATACCTGCGCAGCGAGGAGACCGAGGTCTCGCTCGTGCTCTGCTCCTCGGCTCGCCGGACACGCGAGACGCTCGAGCGCGTGCAGCCGCCGGGCGAGGTCATGATCGAGCCGGGGCTCTACGGGGCGTCGGCGTCGCAGCTGCTCGAGCGCCTGCGCCGTGTCCCCGACGATTTCGAATCGGTGATGCTGATCGGACACAACCCCGCGCTCGAGGACCTGACGCTTACCCTCGCCCGGCGAGGCACGGAGCTCGCCGGCCACAAGTTCCCCACCGGCGCGCTCGCGACGCTCACGTTCAGCGGGCCGTGGCACGCGCTCGCGCCCGAAGAAGCGACGCTGACGGGGTTCGTCAAACCGCGCGAGCTCGGCTAGCGGACACCGCGACGCTAGCCGCGCCCGATGAACGGCATGTTGGTCGCCATCACAGTCAGGAACTGGACATTGGCATCGAGCGGCAGGCCGGCCATGTAGACGACGGCGTCGGCCGCGTGGCCGACGTCCATCATCGGCTCGGCCTTGACCGACCCGTCGGCCTGTGGAGCGCCGCGGCCGAGGCCGGCGCTGAGGTCGGTGACCGCGTTGCCGATATCGACCTGTCCGCACGCGATCGAGAACGGGCGCCCCTCGAGCGAGATTGCTCGGGTCAGACCCGTGATCGCGTGCTTGGTCGCGGTGTAGGCGACGGCGTACGGGCGTGGGACGTGCGCCGAGATCGAGCCGTTGTTGATGATCCGCCCACCTTGCGGCTCCTGCGCCTTCATCGCGCGGAACGCCTCCTGCGCGCAGAGAAAGCAGCCGGTCAGGTTGGTGTCGACGACGGTCTCGAAGTCGTCGAGGGCGACGTCGTCAAACGGCGCCGGGATACCGAACACGCCGGCGTTGTTGAACAACAGGTCGACCCGCCCCCACTCGGCGCGCACACGGTCAAACAGCCGCGTGACACTCGCAGAGTCAGTCACATCGGTGACAACCACGAGCGCGGGTTGCACCACGTGCTCGACGTCGACGAGTGACTCGCTCAGCGTCTCTTGATGGCGGCCCGCGAGCGCGACGCGGTAGCCGCGCGCGAGCAGGGCGCGACTGACCGCACGGCCGATCCCGGATCCGGCGCCGGTGACGATCGCGACTGGGTCAGGCGTGCTCATGCGCCGGCCGACTCCGGCAGCCGATCTGATCGATGTCGGCCATCATTCGTCTTCGTATGCATCCTGGCAACGCGCCAGCCCCTGTGATAGCGGTGGTGGGCGGATCGTATCCGCCGCCCGAGAGCGCCATGCGATGAGCAAGCGCTCGCGGATCGCGGCGTTTGGGTCGGCCGGCGCGCTCGTGATCGCCGGCGTCGTGTGCGCGTTGGCGATCGACGGCGACGTCGGCGCGATCGCGGCGTTGATCCTGATCGGCCTCGGCCTCGTGCTCGCGACCAGCCTCGCGTTCCTCGAGGTCGGGCTGAGCGAGGACCGAGAGCGAGCGAACGAACGCAAGGCCCGCCCGCGCAGGCTTGCGCGGCGACCGCCGCGGCCACGGCTGGATCGGTCACGCGGCCATCGCCGGCGCCTGAGATGAGACCGCGGCAGGCCGCTATGCGGTCGCTGGCTGCGCCTCGGACTCCGGCGCGTCAGACGCGCCTGACGCCACGGCGAGGGCGTCCGACTCGCCTGACGGCACGGCGGCGAACATCGCGCGGGTGGCGCCCGCGATCTCGAGCACCGCATCCCGGCAGCCGCGACTGACCCCGGCGGCGGCGATGAACGCATGGAGGAAGCCGGGGAACCGGCGCAGCGTCGCCGGCGTTCCCGCCCGCTGCAGCGCCCGCGCGTACTCCTCGCCCTCGTCGCGCAGGGGGTCAAACGCGGCCGTCACGACGAGCGCCGGCGCCAGCCTTGACAGGTCGTCGGCGAGCAGCGGTGACGCGCGTGGATCGCTCGCGTCGGCGCGCTCCGGCCCGAGGTAGTTGGTCTCAAACCAGTTCATCTCGGGATCGGTGAGCAGAAATCCCTCGCCGAACAGGTCCCGCGATCGGCGCCGGGTCGTGAAGTCCGTAGCCGGGTAGATCAGCAGCTGAAGCACCGGCGGCGGCCCGCCGTCATGCGCCGCGAGCTGTGCGACGACCGCGGCCAGATTGCCGCCCGCGCTGTCCCCGCCGACCCCGACCCGTCGCGGATCGGCCCCGAGCGCGGCCGCGTTCGCGTGCGCCCAGGCAAGTGCTGCACGCGCGTCCAGGACCGCCGCCGGGAAGCGATGCTCGGGAGCGAGCCGGTAGTCGACCGCAAGGACGTGGGCTCCGGCGTGCCGGCACAGCATCCGGCAGACGCCGTCGTGGGTATCGAGATCGCCATATGTGAACCCACCGCCGTGGTAGTACACGAGCATCGGATGCGGGCCGCCGATCTCGGCGGGCGCGTAGTGGCGTCCCCGGACCGGCACGGCGGCGTCGATCTCGACGTCAGCGACCGAGCCCACCTGCACCGGCGTGCCGGCGTACACGGCGGCGAGGCGGCGGCGCGCAAGCCGGGCCTCGGTCGGCGAGCCGGCCGCCGGCTGCGTCTCGCCGCGCCGGTCGAGCACGCGCAGCGAGAGCTGCATCTCGGGCGCGAGCGTGTCCCCGTCGAGGCGCACGGGCGGCCTGCCCGAGAGGCGGACCTGCACGCTGGGCGGCAGGCCCGCGAGCACTCGTGCGACTTGGTGCTGGACGCGCTGGCCGAAGGTCACGCTAGCTCCATCGTCGCGTCGAGGTCCTTACTCTCGAACTCCGCTGCGACGTGCTGATCGAAAGCAGCTCCCAGATCGGGCCCGCCAGTCATTGCGCGCTGCGCCCCCGTATCACGCGAGCGACGCCTAGGTCGTGCCGCCGGCGCGGCGCAGTCGAGCCGCCATCACGCTCATCACGAGCTGCGCGAAATACGGCGTCTCGTGGACGAGCACCCAGAAGTGGCGGGCGGGGATCTCGGTCATCTCGACGTCGGTGTCGGCGACCGCGCTCAGCGCGCGCGGCTCGTCGTCGATCAGCGCCATCTCGCCGAATAGCCCGGGTCCCGTGGCCGTCTCGACCACCTCTTCACCGTTCTTGAGCGCCACCGTCCCGTCACTGACGACGTACATCTTGTCCCCGCGATCGCCCTTCTCAAAGATCATTTCCCCGGCGGACACACTCAGGGGCTCCCCCGCCCGTGCGAGCAGTGAGTACAGCTCATCCGAGCCAACGACCGATGGCATCGCGCTCTCCTGTTTTTCCCTTTGCAGTACCGCGACGCATGATAGGGAGATGTGAGGGAGCGTATGCGGGCTCCCGGAAACGCTCAGGCCGCTAGGACACGCCGCACGCGACGCACAGGCGCTGCAGCTGCTCCATCGCCTCGGCCGAACGCGTCGGCAGGGCATCGAGCGCTACCGCGGCGGCGCGGAGATCGCGGATCGTGACCGCGCGCGCCTCGAGCGCGAAGCGACCGAGCCAGCGTACGGCCGCACGGTCATACCGGCCTGGATCGCCATCGCGCAGCACCAGACAGATCCGGAGCGCATCCTCGAGGGCCACCTGCGGGAGCTCTCGCGCGGCGCTGAGCACGAGCAGTTCGTTGCCCGTTTCGAGCGCGCGCCGGAATCTCGCGTAGGGGCTGCCGTCACTCGTCATGCGAACGTATGTTCGCATGCACGTCAAGGCCCACGGCCGTCAGCGAAGGCGGAGGTTGACTCGGAAGTTGACCCGGTGCCTGGTGCGGGGCGCGGCGGATTGGGTCGCGACCCGGAGCAAGTGGTTGGGGGGCCACGCGGCGGGCCTGCGGACGGCGCCGACCCGGCAATGAGAACGGCGGAGCGCGCCGCGAGCGCGTACCAGGCTGAGGTGCTTGAGCCGCGGCACGACGCATCTGAGCGTCATCTCGGCGTCCGGAGTCTCGGCGCTGGTCACCTCGCCGAACGCGGCCAGACCCTGGTCGTCGACGGCGACGGCCGCGGCGTTCGCCTTCGCCGGCTGACGCAGGCCGCCGGCGAACGACCAGTACGTATTCGACGGCAGTCCCTTGACGATCGTGCCGTTGAGCGGCATCGGACGCAGGTGCGCGAGCGGGTTGGTCATGTTCAGCAGGTCCCATTCGTCGACCGTCACCGACGGCTGCTGGACGCCAAACAGGTCCGAGTCGGTGACCAGGATCGGCGCTCCCCCGGCGACGCGATAGACGAGCCCGGTGGTCGTGGTCAGAAACGTTCCGTTGGCCGGATAGCGCGGAAGCTCGGAGAACTGACGCTGGGTGATCAGCTCGATCGGCTGCGGACCACCGAATCCCGACCAATCGCTGACGTACAGCGGGGCGCCGCCGGCGATCTGGAAGACGCTATCGGTGCCCTTGACCTCGACGAACGTGTTGTCGGGGATCGGGCTCGAGGTGTCCGCGGTGGCGCCTGAGAGAAAGTCGTTGTCGATGTTGATCCGCATGCCGCCGTAGGTCTCGTCGTGGCCGCCCCGGTATTGGTGCAGCCGCTGGTCGTTGGGCCAGTCGTAGCTGGGGACGTAGGAGTCCCTGGTCGTCCTGGCGCCGTTCCAATCGCCGATCCAGATGTCGTCGGGCTCGGTGTAGCTCGTCCGCTCGGCCCGGACGAGCGCGGTGATCCCGGAGGCGGCACTGCTGTAGACGCCTGACACGTATCCCAGCCCGTGCAGCTGGGCGGTCCACCCCGACAGGAAAGCGAGTACCGCGGCAGTGTTCGAGGAGCTGACGGTATAGGCCTCCATGTCGTCGTAGATCGGATTGCCGGCGGGGATCCCGAGCGCCTGCGCGTTTGCGACGGCGTTGCGCGCGGCCGACGCACCCTGGGAGCGAGCGTGGCTGGGGCTGATCGTCGAGCAGCGCCCACCGCACGATCCGCTCCCCTGCAGTCCGACGTAGGTGGGAATCAGTTGCCAGCCGGCGCCGACCTCGCTGCTCACCCATCCGGCGGTCAGGTTCGGCTGCGAGCACCCCTCGTTGACGCCGCCGATGTAGATCCCGACCGCCTGATACGGCGACCTGCGCCAGGCCGACATCGCGTTGCTCGAGGGCGCGCTGCAGGCGTCGAACCCGAGCCCGGTGCCGAGCACCTCGAGGCGCTTCGCGCCGACACCAGCACCGACACCGGCACCGGCGCGGGCGCGCGTCGCGGTCGGCGGACGCCGGAGCGGCCGCGAGCCGGCGCGCAGACGGCGCCGAACGATCTTTGACAACAGCCGCCGCTGTCCGGACCAGGTCACGGTCGCGACCAGCCCCGCCGAGCGGATCGCAAAGCTCGAGGCGCTGCCGTCCGGTGACACCAGCGGCCCTCGCGCGGTCGCCGCGCCGGCGCGCACCGGCTCGAGCAGGATCGCGGCGGTCCGGCCGACTTCGTGCGCGGCACAGTTTTGATTCGCGCTCGGAACCCCGAGATACAGCACGTGGCGGTTGAACCGGACGCACGTGCGAGGGGCGCGGGCGAGGTTGATGACCCGCCACGACGACGGGACCGTGAGCGAGTAGCCGTGGTAGCGCACCGCTCGGCGCGCGAGCGCCGGCGATGCTCCGATCGCCGCCAGCGCGATCGCAGCCAGGGCGATCGTCATCGCGCCTGCCCCTACTCTGTGGCGGCTCGTCCAACCGGGCCCCGTCACCCGCGGCAGTCTAATCAGTCACCGGCGACAGTATGTGAACGTCACGCTTAGCCAATCGCGTGTCAGAACTCTGGCAGGCGCCCACGCCGTGATCTCTTTCATAGAGTGTGCGCCATGGCACATGGTCCGCGCACGCGGTGAAGGGGCGCCTCGCCATCGCCGCGCTGCTGGCGACCGCGGTCGCGGGTTGCGGGTCGAGCGGCATGAGCCAGTCGAACCTGACGACCTTTGCGGCCGACTTCTCCAAGGACCGGGTCCAGTTCCGCGCGCTCGGCAAGGAGCTGGCGAACGCCCTCGGTGGCGCTGAGTCGCGGACCGATGCTCAGCTCGCGACCAAGCTGGGGCGGCTCGGCAATCGCGCGCACGCCCAAGCCGCTAAGCTCGCGCAGCTCGATCCACCGGCGGCGTACAAGGCGATCGTTCGCAAGCTGACGGCCGGCCTCAGCGCCGTCGCGGTCGACCTTGACCGGATCTCGCGCGCGGCGATCCGCAACGACGCCAAGACCGCGAGCACGGCGACACGCCAGTTGATCGCCGAGTCCGCGCGGGTCAAAGCCGCTGACGTCGCGATCACTGACGCGCTGCGCGCCGAGAGCAAGGGCTGACCGACATTCGCCCGCCCGATCGCCTCTGGGGCACCCTGGCCCACCTTAACTTGACAAATTTGATTGACTTTCTAGTAATGAGCCTCACGACCGAACAACTGCGCCATTTCGCTGCCGGCCTGGCCGCTTCGCCGCAGCGGTGGAGCCACCTCGTGCACCATGCCGATGACGTCCGGGTCTACGAGCAGATCTGGGATGACGATGAGGTCAACGCTTGGGTCATCTGCTGGAGCGAGGATCAGGACACCGGATTTCACGATCATGATGATTCGGCTGCCGCGATCGCGGTCGTCTCGGGCTACGTCCGAGAGGATCGGCTGACGCTCGGCGGTCGGCCCCAGTCACGCGAGCTCGGGCCGGGGACGACGTTCACCGTCGCGCCGGTGGCGATCCATCGCGTCCTGCACGCGGGCGGCGAGCCAGCGGTCACGATCCACGCCTACTCCCCGCCGCTGCGTCGCACCGGCGCCTACCGAGTCGGCCCGCGGGGCGAGCTGGAGCGCGAGTCACAGCCGTTCGAGATCGAGCTCCGCGCCGACGCGGCGCTGGCCTGAGTCCGCACGGTAAATCCAGGCGCCGGTCTCGTCACCGGCGCAAAGACGCGAGCCGAACCGCACCTAGCGTACGGTTTGCCTGACATGTACACGACGATCGTGCACGACGGCGTCGATGACCAGGTCGCGATCGAGGATCCGCTCGAGATCCGCGTCGATGGCTCGCCCCTGGTCGTAACGATGCGCACCCCCGGCCACGACGAGGAGCTGGCGCTCGGCTTCCTATACGGCGAGGGTCTGATCGACGGCGTGCGAGCGGCCGGCCCGACGGCGGACTTCGCGGGCAACACTGTCGAGGTGCGGGGACCCCTGACTCGCGACCCGGGCGCTCGCAGCTTCTACACCACCTCGTCCTGCGGGGTCTGCGGCAAGGGCGCGCTCGAGGAGGTGGCGGTCGTCAGCGCGCCGCTCCCCGACGGCCCGGCGCTATCCCGTGATCTCGCCGCAGCACTTCCGTCACGGCTTGACCAGCCGGCGTTCACGCGCACGGGCGGCGTTCACGCGACGGGGCTGTTCAGCGTCGAAGGGACGTTGCTGTTCTCGCGCGAAGACGTCGGCCGCCACAACGCGATGGACAAGGTCATCGGGCGGGCGCTGCTCGACGGGCTCATCCCGCTCGGCGGTCGCGTGCTGTGCGTCAGCGGACGGCTGTCGTTCGAGCTCGTTCAGAAGGCCGCAGTCGCCGGAGCGCCGATCCTGATCGGCGTCGGCGCACCCAGCTCGCTCGCAATCGAGCTCGCCGCGGACCGCGGAATGACGCTCTGCGGCTTCGCCCGGCGCGGCAACGTCAACGTGTACACGCGCCCCGAGCGGATCCTCGACTGAGCGCTACGCGGCGAGTCGCGCGAGGCGCTCGAGCTCGTCCTCGGATGACCAGGCGCCGACCGAGACGCGGACGTACTCGTGCGACGGGATGCTGCGCACGACGAACCCCTCGTCGGCGAGCCTGGTTACCTGGTCATCGGCGTCGGCGGTCTGCCACGAGACGAGCGTCGATCGGCCGCGTGGCCCGACCTCGAGCCCACGCTCGGCGAGCTTGCCGGCGAAGTCCGCCGCGAGGTCGGCGGCGCGCGCGTGGACCCAGTCCCAGCCGGCGGACTCGAGCACGCCGATCGAGGCCAGTGCCCAGACGCTGCGCATCCCGGGCGGGAAACCGTGGTCAAAGCGCGCGGCGTGGTCGGCCGGCCCCGACGACAGCGCGTTGCGCGCGTCGGCCAGCGAGCTGTAGCCCGGCCATGGGACCGTGAGCTGGTCGAGCTGGTCCTCGCGCACGTACAGGCACCCACTTCCCTCCGGCCCGCAGAGCCACTTCTGACCGGACGCGGCGTAGAACGCGCAGCCGAGCTCCTTGAGATCGACCGGCACGGCGCCGATGCCCTGCGCGGCGTCGAGCAGCACGGGCACGCCGGTCTGCGCCAGTGCTTCGTGGTCGACGACGAGCCCGCTGACCCACGAGACGTGCGATGTGGCGATCAGCTTGGTGTTCGCGGTCACCTCGCCGGGGAGCTCCGCGAACGGGACGACTCGCACGTCTACGCCGTGCAGGTGCTTGGCGCGGCCGAGTGGCGCGAGCAGGCCCGGGTGCTCCTCGTCGCTGGTGATGATCTGGTCACCCGGGCGCAGGTCGAGCCCCGCGAGCACGGTGTTGACGCCGTCCGTCGTCGAGCCGGTCAGGGCGACGTTGTCCGCGTCGCACCCGAGCACGCCGGCATAGGCGTCGCGCAAGCGGGTCGCGAGGTCGCGGACGGACTCCATGTACGCCTTGCCGCAGCGCCCGCCGTCGAGCTCAAGCGTGATCCGCTCGCGGACCGCATCGGCGGCACGGCTGGGGAGCGGGCCCTCGGTGCCGGCGTTGAGATAGGAGGTCCGCTGCAGGACCGGGAACTGGGCTCGGAAGGCGGTGGCGTCGCTCATCGTCGGGCCTATCTTATGCACCGTCGCGCGCGGGCCTCGCAACCAAAAGCACGCATCGGGTGCAAAGCGTTCCAAGCGAGCGAGTCGCGCGTCACCCGACCGGCAGGCCCGCCTTCCGACAGGCGCTCGTCAAGGCACGAGCGGTCGCGCCGACGCTCCCGCCCGGCTGATTGACGCGTGCGCACATCTCACGCGCCGATGCCCCGCAGCGGTAGGTCTGGGTGCCGCCGACCGAGTAGGCGAGGCTGACCGAGATGCAGCCGTGCCCGGACTTGTGGCCCGATGACGTGAACGAGATCACGAGCGCGATCGCGAGCGCCGCGAGCAGCCCCAGGACGCCGCCGATCATCGCCTTCTCGCGCGTGCGCAGGGGATGCGGCCGCTGAACGGTTTCGGTGTGCCCCTGGGGCAGAATCAACATCGCGCGAGTCTAGAGAGCGCGCCCGTCGCGGACGAGCAGACCGGGGTCCAGCTGCGCCGGGCTCGTGTGGCCCGTCAGTCCGATCGTCAGGTCGAGCTCGGCGAGCAGCGCGCGGAGCACCGCGAGCACGCCCGCCTCGCCCGCGACCGCCAGTCCCCAGATGTATGGCCGCCCGACGAGCACGGCGTCGGCCCCGAGCGCGAGCGCCTTGACGATGTCGGCACCCGAGCGGACGCCGCTGTCGAGCAGGACCTCGAGATCGTCGCCGATCGCGTCGACGATCGGCGGGAGCGCATCGAGTGACGCGATCGCTCCGTCCACCTGCCGGCCGCCGTGGTTTGAGACGAGCACCGCGTCGATCCCGTGCTCGCGCGCCATCCGCGCGTCGTCGGGATGGAGGATCCCCTTCAGGGCGATCGGCAGCGTCGTGCGCGAGCGCACGAACTCGAGGTCGGCCCAGGTCAGCTTCGGATTCGAGAACTGGCCGATGAACTGACCGACGGTGGCCTGCATGTCCTCCTCGGGCGGGCGCGCGAGCAGACTGCGGAACACCGGATCGGAGATGTAGTTGGCGATCCCGATGCCGTGCAGGTACGGCTGGTAGGCGAGCTGCAGGTCGCGCGGCTTCCAGCCCGGCAGGAACGTGTCAACGGTGAGCAGCACCGCCTGATAGCCGGCCTGCTCGGCGCGCGATAGAAGGCTCGCGCCGAGCTCACGGTCGGTCGGCCAATAGAGCTGAAACCACTTCGGCCCCGCGCCGGCGGCGGCGACCTCTTCAAGCGGATACCCAGACACGGTGCTGAGCGTCATTGGGAGGCCGACGGCGGCGGCGGACCGTGCCACGGCGAGCTCGCCGTCGGGATGGACGATCGTCTGCGAGCCGACCGGGGCGAGCGCGACCGGCGCCGGCATCTCAGTTCCGAGCACGGTCGTCGACAGGTCGCGCACCGAGACGTCACGGAGCATCCGCGGCACGATCCGCCAGCGGCGGAACGCGTCCTCGTTGGCGTGCATCGTGTCCTCGGTGCCCGCTCCGCCGAACACGTACGCGGCCGCCGTCGGTTCGGCGCCGCGCTGCGCCTCGCGCGCGAGCTCGGCCACCGAGATCGGAGGCGCGGGCGTCTCACCTGCCAGCCCACGCAGGTAGATCTCGGCCTGCAGTGACAGAAAGGGTGGCCCGTGCTCGGGCACCTACTCGCCCTCCGCGGTGACGAGCTCGCGCTTGAGCACCTTGCCGGTCGAGTTGCGCGGAAGCTCATCGACGAACACGACCTCGCGCGGGGTCTTGTAAGTGGCGAGGTTGTCCTTGACGTAGTTTTTGACCTGGTCGGCGGTGAGCTGCTTGCCGTCGCGCACGACGACGAACGCCTTCAGCCGCTGGCCGAACTGCTCGTCGTCGACGCCGACTGCGGCGACCTCCTCGATTGCCTCGTGCCCGGCGAGCAGCTCCTCGATTTCGCCCGGGAAGACGTTCTCCCCGCCCGAGACGATCATCTCATCGTCGCGGCCGTCGATATAGAGACGTCCCTTGTCGTCGAAGTGGCCGACGTCACCGGACGCCATCAGGCCGTTGATCTGGTCCTTGCTCCCACCGCCGGTGTAGCCCTCGAACTGGCCCGCATTGCCGACGAAGATCCGGCCGCTCGTGCCCGCCGGAACCTCCTCGCCGGCGTCGTCGAGGATCTTGACGATCGACCCATGCACGACCCCGCCGACGGTACCGGGCTCCTCGAGCAGATCGGTGGGCGTCGCGATCGTCGCGTAGGAGACCTCGGTAGATCCGTAGAGGTTGTAGACGACCGGCCCGAACGCCCGCAGCGCACGCTTGGCGAGCTCGACGCCGAACTGCGAGCCGCCGACGAACACGATCCGCAACGACGAGGTGTCGTGCGCGCTGACGACGTCGTCGCCGAGGTCGAGTATCCGTTGCACCATCACCGGAACCACGATCAGCGCCGTCGCACGGTTGCGCTCGATGCTGTCGAGCGTCTCCTCGGGATCAAACCGCCGCCGGACGACGAGCGTCGAGCCGAGCGCGAGCCCGAGCACCGTGTGCGCAAACCCGAGCGCGTGGAACATCGGCACGGACAGCTCGGTCACCTCGCGGGCGCGGAAGGGCACCTTGCTCAGCATGCCGCCGAGCAGCGCCAACGAGCGCGGCTCGCTGCGCGGGGCACCCTTCGGCGTGCCGGTCGTGCCGCTCGTCAGGATCACGAGCTTTGGCCCGCTGCGAGGCTTCGGCGGCGCGCTGCGAGAGCCGCGCTCGATCAGCGCCTCGAGCGTGTCCGACGCCTCGGCGTCGGGGGGCTCGGTCCATGCGCGCCAGCGCCCGTGCGGCGGATCGATCCCCTCGAGCACCCGCGAGTACTCGTCGTCGTAGACGAGCAGATCGGTCCCCTCACGCCCGGCGACCTCGCGGATCTGCGGTCCCGCGAACGATGTGTTGAGGAGCACGACGCGCGCGCCGCACTTGGCGGCCGCAAACGCGGCCTCGAGAAAGCCGCGGTGGTTGCGAACCAGGATCGCCACCCCGTCACCCGCTCGGAGCCCGTGCTCGCGCCACGCGTTGGCGAGCGCGTTCGTGCGCGCGTCGAGCTCCCGATACGTCACGTCGCCGAGCTCGTCGCGGATCGCGACCCGGTCACCGTGGCGGATCGCTCCGATCGTGACCGCGCCGGCGAGCATTCCGAAGCGCTCGAACGCGACCACGATCTGCCCGACGCGGTGCGGCAGCTCCGGGCGGGCCACGCCGCTGCGCAGCATCAGCGCGACGTAGTACGCCTCATCGCCGGCACGCCCGGCGAGCTTCACGCCGCCGCTGACCAGGGCCTTCAGATCCACCTCTACGATCGTCGCCTCCTCGAGTGGGTCGATCGACTCGACCGTCGCACAGTAATGCGATCGCCAGTGCGTTGTCACTGATACCCGCGGCGACCCGTTAAACGCCGACGCGGCGATCGAGCCACAGAGCCCGACCGCCGCGCGTGCGTCAGATCGTCTTTGCGCTGACCGGACTAGCCGATCTCGATCACCCCGATGCCGGGAACGACGATCTCCCAGCCGCCACCGCCGTCGCCGTAGCCGTAGCCACCGCCACCGCCGCTGTAGCCGTACGGATCACCGCCACCGCCGCTGTAGCCGTAGGGATCACCGCCACCGCCGCTGTAGCCGTAGGGATCACCGCCACCGCCGCTGTACCCGTAGGGGTACCCCGACCCATCTCCTGAGCCCGAGCCGGCGCTGGTCGGCGTCGAGGTCGACTCGTCGGCCCACGTCACCGAGAACGAGGACCCGTCGGAGGTGAGACCCGACGGGGTCGCGCCCGCGGTGCTGTCGGACGAGGTCGACGCGAACTGTGCGCCGAAGCCGCCATCCGCCGCCTGCTCGGGACTCAGTGACACCGCGGCGGCGTTCCACTCCGGATCCGAGATCGTTCCGGTGTGGCCGTCGGTCGAGGTCGCCGACGCGTTGAAGAACTGCACCTTGCCGAAGTCGGTCAGCGGCAGCGGGGTGCAGTTGCTGACGCCCTGGCCACAGGTCGACGGGGCCTCGGCGATCCATTCCGCGCTCGTCGTATCGGGCGTGTTGGGCATCTGGAGGGTCTTGGTGAACGACTGCCCGGTCGTCTCGTCAGCGAGGTACATCGTGACCTGCTGGCCGTTGACGCTGACCTTGCTCGAGATGTGGTCACCGGGGTGGATCGCGAGGTCGACCTTGACCGGCGCGGCCGGGACAAGCTCATACCAGGCGAAGTAGCTCGCGGTTCCGTCAGCCGCGCAGTCGACCTCGGTCCCGTCCTGCTCGAGGGCCTCGGTCTGGGTCTGACCCGATCCTCCAAGTCCGATCCAGAACGCCGAGTAGCTGCCCGAATCCGAACTCCCGCACTTGGCGGCCGGCTGGAGCCAGCTGCCGGAGACACTCGAGAAGTGCTGTGAGCCCGACGAGCTGCCGACGACATAACCGGACCAGTTCGCGCTTGTCGCCTGTTGTACGTCAGTTGCCGCCGAAGCGGCCGGCACGGCGCCGAGCGCGCACGCCGCCGTGACGAAGATTGGAATCAAGCGTTTTGGTTTCATGATGTTCAGGCTGCGCCGAGCGGCGAAGAGCGCCGTACGAACTGGCGAAGAGCCGGTTACGAACTGGCGAAGAGATCGATCAGTGCCGTCGTCAGGCGCTGACGAACGCGCGTGCGCGCGCGAGCTTGACCGCCGCCGAGAGCGTCTCGATGTCATATGCGCCCTGGTGGCGGTGGCCGTTGATGAAGAACGTCGGCGTCCCCGACACGCCGCTCATATCCGCGGACTCGACGTCTTCGGCGATCCTCGCCGCCGCCTTGCTCTTGCGGATGTACTCGCGAAACTTGTCGACGTCGAGACCGAGCGCCCCGGCGTCGTCGACAAGGTCGCGGACCATGAGCCGATCCTGGTGTGACAACAGCGAGTCGTGCATGTCCCAGAACCTCCCCTGGGCAGCGGCCGCCTCGGCTGCCTCGGCCGCGATCTGCGCGTGCGGATGGACGTCATTGAGCGGCAGGTGGCGCCACACGTAGCGAAGCTCGCCGCCGAACTCGAGCAGCAGTTCGCGGATCACGGCCTCGGCCTGGCCGCAGTAGGGGCACTCGAGGTCCCCGTACTCGAGCAGCGTCACGGCCGCCTCGTCAGGACCGCGGACATGGTCGCGCTCGCTGTCCACGGGCACCGCCAGGTCGACGATCAGCTCCGAACTCCCGACGATCGCGCGCAGCGCGCGCTCGCGCGGCAGCTTCTTGGTCACACGCAGGACGATCCAGCTCATCAGCGGCGCGCCGACCAGGGTCGTCAAGACGCCGAGCTTCGCCTCGGCGAGCTCGGATCCGTGGAAGGCAAGCGTGGCGATCAGGATCGAAACGGTGAAACCGACGCCCGCGATCGCGCCACCGCCGATCACCGACCCCCAGCCGACCGGTGGCCGGATTCGTCCGTGCGTCACGCGTGTCACAAGTCCCGCCGCGCCGGAGATTCCAATCGGCTTGCCGATCAGGTAGGCGGCGATGATCCCGAGCGTGATCGGCGAGCCGTATGCGTGCCCGAGAAACGAGCCGTTGATCGCGATCCCGGCGTTGGCGAGCGCGAACAGCGGCACGATCACGTACGCCGAGAATGGATGGAACAGCTGCTGGTAGCGCTCGTTTGGGGAAATGGCCGAGCGCACTCCGGCACGCGCCGACTGCGCCAGCTCAGGAGTCGGCTGCTCACGAAAGACGCGAAAGAGATCCGTCGCCTCCTCGAGGTCCGAGCGCGAAGCGGGATAGGCGATCGTCAGCAACCCCATCACGAGGCCGACGACGACGGGGTCGATCCCCGAGCGCTGCATCGCGACCCACGCAGTCACTCCGAAAAACGCGTAGACGAGACCGTTGTGGACCCGGCCGAGCCGGGCGAGGAGGATCACCGCAAACGCGGCCAGCGCCACGAGCAGGGCCATCACCTCGACCGAGGAGGTGAACGCAACCGCGATCACGATCAGCGCGACGAGGTCGTCCATCACCGCCACCGTGAGGATGAACGCCCGCAGGCTCTCCGGGAAGCGACGGCCGACGATCGCGAGCATCCCGAGCGCGAACGCCGTGTCGGTCGACATCGCCGCTCCCCAGCCGCCGCGCGAGGCGCTTGACCCGTTGATCGCCAGATAGATCGCGACCGGGACGATCATCCCGCCCAGTCCCGCGAGCACGGGTAGCGCCAGCCGGCGACGGTCGCGTAGCTCGCCGAGGTCGAACTCGCGGCGCGCCTCAAGTCCGACGACGAAGAAGAAGATCGTCATCAGACCGCTGTTGACCCACTCGCGCAGGCCCATCGTGATCGCGGCGCTCCCGACCCGGATCGACAGGGTCGTGGTCCAGACCTTCTCGTAGGAGGAGGCGTCGATGTTGACCCAAAGCAGGGCGATGATCGTCCCGGCCAGCAGGATCACGGCGCTCCCGGACTGCGTGCGCAGGAAGTCGCGCAACGGCGCCTCGAGGTTGCGTGCCCAAGCCGTCCGCCCGGACAGGGGCCTGACGGTATTCTCGCTTTCCCCGTCCTGCGCCTGAGCGTCAATCGGGATCTCGCCGGCGGTCACCATCAGTGAGATTAGACGGGCCGTGAGGGGCACCTGAGGACGCGCCGCTCGGGCCACCGGTGACTAGTATCTAAGTAGTTGTTTTTACGAACATGTGTGCGCTTGAGGACCTAGGAGCCCAACGATGCCAGCCACTGAACCGCTTCTGTTTGACGCGATCCGCACGCCGCGGGGGAAGGGCAAGGTCAACGGATCGCTCCACACCACCAAGCCCGTCGATCTCGTCGTCGGCTTGATCCACGAGGTGCTCAGCCGCAACGCGGAGCTGGATCCGCAGCGATTCGACGATGTCGTGCTCGGCTGCGTGTCGCCGCTCGGTGATCAGGGCGGCGACATCGCCAAGACGGCGGCCATCAAGGCGGGGCTTCCGGACACCGTCTCGGGCGTGCAGCTCAACCGCTTCTGCGCCTCGGGGCTTGAGGCGGTCAATATCGCGGCCCAGAAGGTCGCCTCCGGCTGGGAGGACCTCGTGCTCGCCGGTGGCGTCGAGTCGATGTCGCGCGTGCCGATGGGCTCCGACGGCGGCGCCTGGGCGATGGACCCCGAGACCAACTACGAGACGTCGTTCGTCCCGCAGGGGATCAGCGCCGACCTGATCGCGACGATCGAGGAGTTCGACCGCGACGATGTCGACGTGTACGCCGCGCGCTCGCAGGAGCGTGCCGCGGCCGCACGGGCCGAGGGCCGCTTCTCGAACTCGGTTATCCCGGTGCTCGACATCAACGACCATGTGGTCCTCGAGCAGGACGAGTTCATCCGCCCCGGGACGACGGTCGAGACGCTCGGGCAGCTCAAGCCGTCGTTCGCCGCGATCGGCGACATGGGCGGTTTCGACGCCGTCGCGCTCCAGAAGTACCACTGGGTCGAGAAGATCAACCACGTCCACACGCCGGGCAACTCTTCGGGAATCGTCGATGGCGCCTCGCTGGTCGTGATCGGGAACGAGCGCACCGGCGAGGAGCTCGGGCTCCGGGCGCGCGCGAAGATCCTCGCGACCGCGGTCTCCGGCGCCGATCCGACGATCATGCTGACCGGCCCCGCTCCCGCCAGCCGCAAGGCGCTCGCGAAGGCCGGCCTGACGGTCGACGACCTCGATCTGGTCGAGATCAACGAGGCCTTCGCCGCGGTCGTGCTGCGGTTCGTGCGCGACATGGGCCTCGACATGGACAAGGTCAACGTCAACGGCGGCGCGATCGCAATGGGCCATCCGCTCGGCGCGACCGGGGCGATGATCCTCGGCACGCTCGTCGACGAGCTCGAGCGCCAGAACAAGCGTTACGGCCTGGCGACACTTTGCGTCGGCGGCGGGATGGGCATCGCCACCGTCGTCGAGCGCGTCTGACGGCGCCTCGCAGACCCGCCGCCGCGCAACACACGACATCGATTGAGAGACGAGCATGAGTGAAAGCAGCACGATCCGCTGGGAGCGCGACGACGACGGGGTCGTGATCCTGACACTCGACGACCCCAACCAGTCGACCAACACGATGAACGCCGCCTACGCGGCGTCGATGCGCGCGACCGTCGACCGGCTCGAGGCAGAGCGCGACGAGATCACGGGCGTGATCATCACGTCCGCCAAGAAGACATTCTTCGCGGGCGGCGACCTCAACGATCTGCGCGCTGCGACCAGGGAGCGGTCGGACGAGATCGCGACCTTTGTCCGCGAGGGCAAGTCAGTGCTGCGGCGGCTGGAGACGCTCGGGCGGCCGGTGGTGGCGGCCGTCAACGGCACCGCGCTTGGCGGCGGCCTCGAGATCATGCTCGCGTGCCATCGCCGGATCGTCGTCGATGACTCGAGCATCCAGTTCGGCTTTCCGGAGGTCCAGCTCGGACTGCTCCCCGGCGCCGGCGGCGTCGTTCGCACCGTGCGGATGCTCGGGATCGTCAACGCGCTGCTGGCGCTCCTGCTTCAGGGTCAGCGCGTTCGCCCCCAGAAGGGCAAGGAGATCGGAATCGTCGACGAGCTCGTGGCGAGCCCCGAAGAGCTGATTGGGGCCGCGAAGGAGTGGATCGAAGCCAACCCGGACGCCAAGCAGCCGTGGGACACCGACGGTTACAAGATTCCCGGCGGCACGCCGAGCACCCGCTCACTGGCGCAGAACCTGCCCGCCTTCCCGGCCAACCTGCGCAAGCAGATCAAGGGCGCGAACTATCCGGCGCCGGTCCACATCATGGCCGCGGCGGTCGAGGGCGCACAGGTCGACTTCGACAGCGCGATCGAGATCGAGGGCCGCTACTTCGTCGATCTGGTCACCGGCCAGGTCGCCAAGAACATGATCCAGGCGTTCTTCTTCGACATGCAGCGCGCGACCGGCTCGCGCGGTCGGCCGGACGGGATCGAGACCTTCAAGCCGAGCAAGATGGTCGTCCTCGGCGCTGGGATGATGGGCGCCGCGATCGCCTACGTGAGCGCCAAGGCAGGGATCGACGTGGTCCTCAAGGACGTCTCACTCGAGGCGGCGCAGAAGGGCAAGGGCTACTCCGAGAAGCTCGTCGCGAAGGCGATCGAGCGCGGCCGCTCGACGCAGGAGCAGGGCGATCAGCTGCTGGCGCGGATCACGCCCTCGGCTGACCCGGCAGATGCCGAGGGCGCCCAGCTCGTGATCGAGGCGGTGTTCGAGGATCCAGCGGTCAAGGAGCAGGTGTTCAAAGAGATCGAGCTACACCTGGCGCCGGACGCCCTGCTCGGATCTAACACCTCGACCTTGCCGATCACTGGGCTGGCGGAGAACGTCACGCGGCCGGCCGACTTCATCGGTCTGCACTTCTTCAGCCCCGTCGACAAGATGCCGCTGCTCGAGATCATCAAGGGCGAGGCGACCAGCGACGAGACGCTCTACCGGGCACTCGATCTAGCGAAGTTGATCAAGAAGACCCCGATCGTCGTCAACGACAGCCGCGGCTTCTTCACCAGCCGCGTGATCGGCGCGTTCATCAACGAGGGGATCGCGATGCTGACCGAGGGCATTCCCGCCCCGACGATCGAGCAGGCATCGTCGCAGGCCGGATACCCGGCGCCGGTCCTGCAGCTCTCCGACGAGCTCAACATGAAGCTGATGCGCAAGATCCGCGATGCGGCGAAGGCGGGCGCGCAGGGCGACGGCGGCCCGTGGGTCGGTCATCCTTCCGAGACCGTGATCGACCGGATGCTCGAGCAGGGCCGCCCGGGACGGCTCGAGGGCGCCGGTTTCTACGAGTACGTCGACGGCAAGCGCGTCGGGCTCTGGCCCGGCCTGCGCGAGGAGTTCCCGCCGGTCGGCGATCCCTCGACGATGTCGCTCAAGGATCTCGAGGAGCGGATGTTGATGCTCGAGTCACTCGAGGCGGTCAAGTGCCTAGACGAGGGCGTGATCGAATCGGTCGCGGACGCCAATATCGGCTCGATCCTCGGGATCGGCTTCCCCGGCTGGACCGGCGGCGCACTGCAGTACATCAACGGCTATGCGGGCGGCCCGCCCGGGTTCGTCGCGCGTGCGCGCGAGCTCGCCGCCAAGTACGGCGATCGCTTCGAGCCTCCGCCCTCGTTGGTCGGAATGGCCGAGCGCGGCGAGCGCTACTCCGACGAGGAGGCGTTGGTCGCGGCCGGGTAGGGCCGTGGTGCGCGAAGTCGCCGAGTACCCGAACTCGTTCGTCGATCTGCGCCCCGGGATCGAACGGATCGACACCGGCCGCTACACGCTGTGCATGGACCGCAGCCTGCAGGCGAACACGGTGCAGCGCCAGCGTTTCGGGGCCGAGGAGACCGACGACGTCCTGGCCGAGGTGCGTTCGCTGCTACGCGAACGCGGGCGCGGGCAAACCCAATGGGACGTCGGCAGCGCGGCGTCGCCGCCCGGATTGGTCGAGCTGCTGCTCGAGCGCGGTCTCGTCTACGACGATGACCCGGTCGCAATCGCGCTCGTCATGAGGTCGGCTCCACCGCCGCCGGCAGCTGGTCTGCGGGCGCGCAGAGTCGAGACCGTCGAGGAGTACGCGGCCGCCAAGGAGGTCCAGTTCGTCGCCTTCAACGTGGCGCCGGATCGGATCGCCGACGAGCGTGCCGCGCTGCGCGCCGAATGGGAGTCGGCACCGAGAGTGACGCACGCGGTCTGGCTCGACGACGAGATCGTGTCTGCGGGGACGTGCGCGCCGACGTCGCATGGCCTGGCACTGTTCGGCGGTGCGACGCTGCCGCGGGCACGCGGCCGCGGCGCCTACCGGGCGCTCGTCCACGCGCGCTGGCAGGAGGCGCAGCGGCACGGGCTGACGGCGCTCGTCACGCAGGGCGGCGCGATGTCCGCGCCGATCCTCGAGCGCCTCGGCTTTGAGCCAGTCGGGCGGGTCGAGATGCTGCTCGACGAGTTCGAGCAGCTCATCGCGGACTAGGCCGAGATCGCGACTGCAGTCGCGCCCGGCCTGCCTGGCCGCGTACAGGCCCCGGTCGGCGGCGGCATCGGTCAGACCCCCAGCGAGCGCCCGATGATCTCCTTCATGATCTCGGTCGTTCCGCCGTAGATACGGGTCACGCGCGCATCGACGAACGCGCGCGCGATCGGGTATTCGAGCATGTATCCGTAGCCACCGTGGAGCTGGACGCAGCGATCGACCACGCGGCCCTGGAGCTCGGTCGACCACCACTTCGCCATCGCCGCGTCCCGCGCCGACAGTTCGCCGGCGTTGAGCGCCGTCACCGCCTGGTCGCAGAAGACTGTTGCGAGCTCCACCTCGGTCGCCATTTCGGCGAGCGCGAAGCGCGAGTTTTGAAACGAGCCGATCGGCTGGCCGAACGCGCGCCGCTCGCGCACGTAGCCGACGGTCGCGTCGAGCGCGCCGCGGGCCGCGGCCACACCGGCGATCGCGATGCTCAGCCGCTCCTGGGGGAGATTGGCGGTCATGTAGCGAAACCCCTGGCCCTCCTCGCCGAGCCGGTTCTCGACCGGCACGCGGACCTCGTTGAAGAACAGCTCCGCGGTGTCCTGCGCGTGCATCCCGACCTTCTCGAGGTTGCGCCCGCGCTCGAACCCCTCCATCCCGCGCTCGACGATCAGCAGCGAGATTCCCGCGTGGCGCTCGCTGGGGTCCGTCTTGACGGCGGCGATCACCAGGTCGGCGTTGATCCCGTTGGTGATGAAAGTCTTGGAGCCGTTGACGACGTACACGTCGTCTTCGCGGATCGCCGTCGTGCGCAGCCCGGCGAGGTCAGACCCGATCTCGGGCTCGGTCATCGCGACGGCCGTGATCAGGCTCCCGTCGGCGATCCCGGGCAGCCAGCGGCGCTTCTGCTGATCGTCAGCCTGTTTGAGGAAGTACGGCAGGCAGATGTCGTTGTGAAGGGTGAGCCCGAGCCCGCTGCCGGCGTCGCCGGCGACGCTTACCTCCTCGACGACGATCTGGTTGAAGCGAAAGTCGTCGGTCCCGAGACCGCCGTACGCTTCGGGCACCTGCATCGCGAGCATGCCCTTGGCGGCCGCCTTCGCGAACAGCCCGCGCGGCACGATCCCCTCGTGCTCCCAGGCGGCGTGGTTGGGGGTGATCTCCTCGGCCACGAAGCGACGGACCGACTCCCGGTAGTCGACGTGCTCGGATTCGAACAGGGTCCGCTTGATCTCGCGCCTCTCTCTTACCGGACGGGCTCGCGCATCGCCGCGAATTTAGCGGTGATCGGAGGCGGTCGCGCGCGTGCGCAACCACCGCGGCTCAAGCGCGGAGCTGTGCGGGCCCTACCTCACGGTCGAGCCCGGCCCTTACCTGACGGTCTTGCCCGACGCGCGCAGCGCCATCCAGACTCCGCCCAGCTGGCGCGTCCCGACGTAGGAGGTCGAGCCCTTGAAGCCGTCACCGGTGTAGGTGTAGAGCGGATGGCCCGCGTAGGTGACCTGGGTCGTCCTGCCGACCTTGATCGTCCCGAGCAGCGAACGCTTGACGCCCTTGCCCGCGCGCGGACGGCCACTGGTCTTGACCATCGGCCAGATCGACGTGCAGCCTTCGATTGCGGCGCAGCGGTTCTGACGCTTGCCGTCCTTGCTGAACGCGTAGATCGTGAATCCGCGGGCGTTGACGAGGATCATCCCGAGCTTCGTCTTGCGCAGTGAGATCTTCGCCGGCCCGGCCGCCGCGTGGGCCTGCGGGCGCGTGTGCGCCGTGGTGCGCGCGGTGGCCGCGGCGGGCTGCGCCGCGAGAGCGACCGGCCAAGCGCCCAGGCCAGCGGCTACTGCCGCCGACGCCAGCGCGGTCCTGTTTCGGGACATCGTTACCTCCTGGAAGAGCTGTTGAATTGAGCTCCCGGCCTGATGAGCGTGCGCTCAGGGTTACAGACGGCCTGTTCAAAGATTCCTTCCCGTCGGTCTCCGCCGCGGATGGCGCGTAGGATTAAGCTTGCATTGCCGCGCCTGGACCCGACCTCACTCGGCGAGCATCTCGACGCCTTATATCGCGCAGCCTGGGCGCTGTGCGGATCACGTGAGGATGCCGAGGACCTCGTTCAGGAGACATTTGCGCGCGTGCTCGCGCGTCCGCGCAACGTCAAGCTGGGCGGTGACCGCGCCTATCTGATGAGCGCGCTGCGCAACACGTTCTACTCGCGGCTGCGCAGCAACTCCAGGCGCCCGCGCGCGACGCAGACGCTCGAGGACGTCGCCGCCGTCGAGCCGCGCGCTACCGTCCAACCCGAACGGGCGGCCGAGGTGAGCGAGATCTTTGCGGCGATCGACCGGCTGCCCGAGGACTTCCGGCTCGCGATCGCGGCGGTCGACATCCTCGGCCTCTCCTACGCAGAGGCGGCCGAAGCGCTCGACACGCCCGAGGCGACGATCACGACCCGTATCTACCGTGCGCGCCAGCGCATCGTCCGCGAGCTGAGCGATCAGCCCACGGTGCGGGAAGGAACGGGACCGGACCGGAGTCTTGCTTAGTGGAGAACAAGATGACCGACGACACGCAGTTTCCCGAGGCCGAACTGGCGCGGCTGGCCGATGGGTCTCTGCCCGCAGCGCGCCAGGCAGAGCTCCAGGCCGAGCTCCAGCGTTCGCCTGCCCTGACGGGCGCTCTCGCCGAGCAGCAACGGGCGATTTCGCTCGTGCGGGCGATCGACGTCCCGGCCCCTGACTCGCTGCGCCGCTGGCTCGAGAGTCAGATTCCAGAAGAGCAGCCCGAGAAGCGCCGCCGTCGATGGGCCGCCCCGCGGTTCGCATTCCCCGCCGCGATCGGCGTCGCCGTGGCCGCCGTAGCGGCCGCGGTCGTGATCGCGATCGGCGGCGGGAGCTCGGATCCGACGCTCGGGCAGGCGGCGCATGCTGCGCTCGCCGCCTCGACGATGCCTGCGCCCACCGAGGCGGGGGCGATGACGCTCGATGTGTCGTCCGCCGGGATCCCGTTCCCGTATTGGGGGGAGACCGTCGGCTGGGAGGCGAACGGAGCACGATCTGACTCGCTCGCGGGCCGTCGCGCGCTGACCGTCTACTACAGGGACATGGACGGCGCGCGCCGCGTCGGCTACACGATCGTGACCGGACCACCGGTTCCCGTCAGGGGCGGGCTGACCGTCACCTCTCACGGTATTCCGTACACCCTCAAGCGGGTCGGACCGGCGCGGCTGATCACGTGGCTGCGCAACGGCCACACGTGCGTGATCGCCGGCCAGGGCGTCACCTACCGGACGCTGCTGCGGCTCGCGACCGCTGACCTGCCCGCGTAGCACCGCCACCGGTCGGAGGGGCGCTTTTGCGATCCTGACCGTGTGGCTGACGCCGTCACCGACGCGCGCGCGGGCTCGAAAAAGAACCTCGCGCTCGTAGCCGCGATCCTCGCGTCGACGATCGCCGCGGTCGACTCGACCGCGGTCAACGTCGCGCTGCCGGCGATCGGCCGCGACCTCGGCGGCGGCTTTGCCGCCCAGCAATGGGTCTCAAACGCGTACCTGCTGACGCTCAGTGCGCTGATCTTGCTGTCGGGCTCACTGACCGACAGGCTCGGCGAGCGGCGCGTGTTCGATGCCGGCGTGATCGGATTCGGGATCGGATCGGTCCTGTGCGCGGCGGCGCCGACGGTCGGCGTCCTGATCGCCGCGCGAGCGCTGCAGGGAATCTCGGGCGCGCTGCTGACGCCGTCGGCGCTGGCGATCATCGTCGCGGTGTTTCCCCGCAACGAGCGCGGCACGGCGATCGGAACGTGGACCGCGTGGGGCGGGATCGGGATCCTCATCGGGCCGGTGCTCGGTGGGCAGATCGTCGACTCGTTCTCGTGGCGCGGGATCTTTTTGATCAACCTCCCGCTGGTCGTCGGCGCGCTCGCGCTGTCGCGGATCGCGGTGCCGGGCCGCGCCGCGAGCATCAGCGACACCCCGATTGACTGGGTCGGCGCGGCGCTCGCCGCGTTCGGCCTGGCCGGGATCTCGTTCGGGCTGATCGAGCAGCCGGTGCTCGGCTGGTCTGACCCGGCCGTCGTGGGCGCGCTCGGCGTCGGGTTCATCCTGTTCGCGAGCTTCATCGTGTACGAGCGCCGCGCCCGCATGCCGATGCTCCCACTCGAGCTGTTCTCACGGCGCAACTTCTCGGTCGCTAACGCGCAGACCTTCGCGATGTACGCCGGGATCGCACTGTGGGGCTTTTTCGCCACGATCTACCTGCAGCAGGTCGCCGGCTACAGCGCGCTCAAGGCGGGCGCCACCGGCCTGATCCCGACGATCGTCATGTTCGCGCTCTCGCGGCGGATGGGCCGGCTCGCCGATCGCTACGGCCCCCGGTTCTTCTTGACGGTCGGGCCATTCACCGTCGCGCTCGGATTCGTGCTGATGCTGCGGTTCGGAACCTCGGTCTCGATCGTCACTGACGTGCTGCCGGCGCTGCTCGTGTTCTCGTTCGGGCTCGCGCTGACGGTCGCGCCGTTGACGGCGACCGTGCTCGGGGACGTCGACGAGTCAGAGGCCGGGATCGGGTCCGCCGTGAACAACGCGATCGCGCGGACCGCCGGGCTGATCGCCGTCGCCGCCGTCGGCGCGGTCGTGTCCTCTCACTACGCGTCGCTGCTCGAGCAGGGCCTCGGCAACAAGCTGCCCCCGTCGAGCACCGCGGCCGTACAGGAGGCCAAGCGGCGCACGTTCGGGGTGATCAAAGCGAGCGCGATCCCACCGTCGCAACGGACCTTCGCAGCCGACGTCGCGGCCAACGCGTCGGAGGACGCGTTCCATCTCGCGGCCGGGATCGGCGGCGGGCTGCTCCTGATCGCGGGGATCGGAGGGTTCGCGCTCCGCACCGAACGGCGGACCGACGTCGAGGCCCAAGACTGTTCCGGAGGTCAGCTCGCGGGCGCGCCGCGCGCGGCGGCCGACTGCGAACAGGCGACGGTCGGTGCGGGCGCGGCGGACTGAGCGCGCCGCTCAGAGGCCGAATTGGGCCCGAGCGTCGCGCGGGACGAGCTCGAGGTAGTCGTCGTGCTGCTCGATGAAGTAGCGCACGAACGGACAGTAGGGCAGCACCCCGAGGCCCCGCGAGCGAGCGTCGTCGAGCGTGAACTCGATCAACCGCGAGGCAAGCCCCTGGCTGCGCATCGGGGGGTCGACCTCGGCGTGCAGCAGCGCGATCTCGCCATCGCTGAGCCGATAGGTGACAAAGCCCGCCCGGCGCCCGTCGACGTCGAGTACGTACCGAGCCTCCTCGGGCAGGTCGGTTATCGCGATGTCACTCATCTGAGAATTCGATCCTAGACCGCAACCGCACCATCGACCGCTCCACCTGGCTAGGATCGCCGGCCGTGGAGATCGCAACTCGGTCACGTCGTGCAGTTGCTCTGTGCGCGGCTGCGCTCCTGGGCTGGGCGCTATTCGCCTCCACGGCGGCCGGCGCGAAGCGGCCCGCGCTCACGCCGTCGAGCCCCGTGACACGCGGGTCGGCGTACCTCGCGCTCGGTGACTCGGTCACGTTCGGTTATCAGGAGCCGAGCGTCGTCCCGGCGCCCGACTACATGGACGCCGCGACGTTTGACGGCTATCCCGAGCAGCTCGGCTCAGAGCTGCGCCTGAAGGTCACCAACGCCGCCTGCCCCGGGGAGACGTCGGCGAGCTTCATCAGGGCCGCAGCACCGAACGAGGGCTGCGAGGCGTTCTATCGCAAGCGCTACCCGCTGCACGTCCACTACACCGGCTCCCAGCTGCGCTTCGCAGTCAACTTCCTGCGCAAGCACCGCAACGTCCGGCTCGTGTCACTGATGATCGGCGCCAACGACGGCCTTTTGTGTCAGCAGACGACGGCCGACCACTGCACGAGCCAGGCGGAACTCAACGAGCTGTTCGCCAGCATCGCCCACAACGTGCGCACGATCCTTTCGTCGCTTCGCAAGCGGGCTCACTACCGGGGCCAGCTGGTGATCGTCAACTACTACTCGCGCGACTACACCTCGGCGCTGACGAACGCCGAGTCGATGCTGATCAACACCACCGTGGACAAGGCGGCAAAGCCGTTCCGGGTCGAGATCGCCGACGGCTACGGGGAGTTTCAGCTCGCATCGATGCGGTTCGGCAACCAGCCGTGCCTCGCCGGGCTGATTACCGAGCTCGACGCCACCGCGGGCGACTGCGGGATCCACCCGAGCTTCGCCGGACAGACGCTGCTCGCCGCAACGGTCGCGGACGCGATCAAGACCTGATCGCAGACCCGGATCGCCCCGTGCCTCCCGCGTGGGCACCGGTCTCGAGCGCCGGCACGCTACCCCGGATCGGTCAGCGATCGGTCGAGCATCGCGATCAGGCGCTCGTAGGTCTCGTCGAGCGAGATCGGGATCCGAAAGCCACCGAGCTGCTCGAGCGAGACAAACCCGTGCAGCGCCGCGCGCACGACCCGGATCGCATGGATCGCGTCATCGCCACGTAGTCCGTAACCGCTCAGCGCCGCGACGATCGCGTCGACGAGCTCGCGCGCGGCCGTCGCCGGTTCTCCGGATTGGAGTTCGGGCGCGCGCTGCATCGCCGCGTAGGTGCCGGGGTGCGCGTGCGCGAACTCCCGGTACGCGTGCGCGAGGCCGCGCAGAGCATCCCGTCCGGCGCGGCCCGAGGTCGCGGCGACGACCGTCGCGGTCAGCTGCCGCGCTCCGCGGGCACCGAGCCGTCGCCGCAGATCCTCGAGCCCGTCGATGTGGGCGTACAGCGACGGAGCGCGGACCCCGAGCCGCTCGGCGAGCCCAGTCAGCGTGACCGCGTTCAGGCCGTCAGAGTCGGAGTCGGCAAGCTCGGCCGCCGCCGCGACGACCGCCTCGCGGTCGAGCCCGGCGCGCGGCATCAGCGGCTCGCCCGTGCGATCGCCGCATCCATCGCGCTACCGGGTGAGCGCGTTGCCGGCCCGTGACCGACGACCAACAGCGCCGGGTCGAGCGCGCGCAGGTCACGCGCCGACTGCAGGTCCCGCGTCTTGTCGAAGGTCGCCATCGCCGCGAGCGGGAAGCGCAGGTAGAAGTGATTGGTGACCGCCACCTTGCCGAACGAGGTGTACACGTCGCCCGCGATCAGCGTCCCGTCGCGCGTGTCGAGAAACGCGACGTGTCCGGGCGTGTGACCGGGGCTCGCGACGACCTCGAGGCTCCCGACCCGATCGCCGGGCGCCAAGCGGACGTCGGGAACGGTCTCGAGCTTGGGCCAGCTTCCGGTCAGCTTGCCCTCGACGACCTTCTCCCCGGCGTGGATCCGCGCGTCGAGCTCGGGCATCAGCACCTCGACCTCGTCGCCGAGTTTGCCCTTGAGCTCGTCCACCGAGCCGACGTGGTCCCCGTGGCCGTGGGTCAGGGCGATCCGCCGGATCGGCGCGCCGGCCCGGGCGGCCGCCGCGATCAGCGCGTCGCCGCTGCGCGAGATGGCCGTGTCGACGAGCGTGAAGCCGTCGTCCTCGCGGACGAGATAGGCGTTGACGAACCCGAGCCGGGTGAGCTGAGTGAGTGTGTCGGTGACGGCGGTGGTCTTCATTTCGGATCTCCCACGTGCGTCTCGAAGAGCTTTCCTATGACAATTAGGAAAATAACTAATCCTTTTAGGTTTGTCAAGCGAGCTTCTATGCTCGGGCGGGTGTTCTGCGCAGGCCCGCGCGCTCGGACGCGCCGCCCGGTCAAGCTGGCGTGTGGCGCGTCACTCGCCCTCATCCTGATCGTCGCGCTCGCCGCTTGCGGCGGCTCCTCGTCGACGCCCTCCGACACGCTCCACGGGTATCTGACCGCCTGGAGCCAGCGCCACTACGCCGCGATGAAGGCGCAGGTGCTCGCTCCGCCGTCGGACTTCAAGTTGGTCAATGCGGATGCGCTGTCCGCTCTGGGCGCCAAATCCGTGAGCTTCGATGCCGGTCCGATCAGGCAGTCCGGCTCCCACGCGACCGCGCGCGTTCGCGAGCGCTTCGCGCTTGGCTCGGTCGGTGATTGGGACACCGCGACCACGATCAAGCTGACCGACCACAGCGGACACTGGCTGATCGCCTGGTCGCCCGCGACGATCAATCCCGCCCTGCACGGCGGCGACCGGTTGGCGGTCGTCGGTGACTGGCCGGCGCGCGCACCGATCGTCGGCGCCCGCGGCGCCCGGCTCACGACCGAACGACGGCTCGTGACGGTGGGTGTCGTCGGCAGCCGGATCAAGGACCCCCACGCAGTCGCTGCCGACCTGATCGCGGCCGGCGCGAGCAAATCCGAGATCGACCAGGCGCTCGCGCAGGCGAAGGCTCACCCGACCTATTTCGACCCGGTGTTTCAGGTCACCAAGGCGCGCTTCGAGCAGCTCAAGGATCAGCCGGGGCCGGGCAATGTCTATGCGGTCCCGGGGACGCAGTTCGAGCTTGCCGGCGATCGCAGCGCGTTGACGGCGCAGCTCGGCGCGCACGTCGTCGGCTCGGTCGGCCCAATCACAGCCGAGGAGTTGCATCACCTCGGGCCGCCGTACGACGCTTCGAGTGTCGTCGGTCAGACCGGACTCGAGCAGGCCTACGAGCGGCGTCTGGCCGGTACCCCGACGACCCGTGTGGTGGTCCTCGACCGCGCGGGCGCGTCCACCGCGACGTTGGAGAGCTTCCCGGGTCACCCGGGCAAGCCGGTCGTGACGAGCATCGATCCGACCGTCCAGCGCGCCGCCGAGGCGGCACTCGCGAGCGAGCACCACAACGCGGCCCTGGTCGCGATCCGCCCCTCGACCGGACAAGTCCTCGCGGTCGTCAGCGACCCGATCAGCTACGGATATGACCAGGCGCTGCAAGGCGAGTACCCGCCCGGCTCGACCTTCAAGGTGCTGACCAGCACCGCCCTGATCGGCGCCGGCCTGTCGCCCGAATCACCCGCCACGTGCGCCCCCACGCTGACCGTCGACGGCGAGGTGTTCCACAACGCCGAGGGAGAGGCTCCCGTTCAGACCCTCGGCCAGGCCTTCACCGAGTCGTGCAACACGGCCTTCATCTCGCTCGCGACCCAGCACCTCAAGGCGGTCGACTTCGCCGCGGTCGCGCGGACGTACGGCCTCGACGCGACACCGCAGCCGGGCCTGCCCGCATTCGCCGCCGAGATCCCCAAGCCCGACAGCGAGACGTCGCTCGCGGCGACCGCGATCGGACAGGCGGAGGTCGTGTTCTCGCCGCTGGGGATGGCGAGCGTCGCGGCCGCGGTCGCGAGCGGCTCGGTCCGTGCCCCGCGGCTGGTCGCGGGCGCGCCCGATGACCACGTCGCGCCCAAGCCGCTGCCGTCCAACGCCGCCTCCGACCTGCGGCAGATGATGGCTGACGTGGTCGCGAGCGGGACCGCCGCCGGCACGGGACTGCCGAGCACGACGCACGCCAAAACTGGCACCGCGCAGTACTACACCGGTGGCAAGCTGCGAACCGACGCGTGGCTGATGGGCTACGACGGCGACCTCGCGTTCGCGGTCGTCGTTCAGGACAGCGGCGGGGTCAACGGCGGGCCGCTCGACGGACCGATCATCGCGAAGTTCCTCAACGCGCTGGCGACCCCGTAGCGTGGATGAAGTACTCGCCGGTCGCGCTTGCCCGGACGCTCCAGCCGAGCTCGGCGAGCCGCCGCTCGAGCCGGCGCGGCTCGTCGAAGCGCTTGACGATCTGAAACTCGCTGCCGTCGTCGAGGCGCCGAGTCGCCGTCTGCTCCTCGTCGCCTGACAGAGCGTGATCGCGGGCGCCGGACGTCTCGCTGCGCGCGCTGTCGATCAAGAACACGCGCCCGCCGGGGCGCAGCGCTCCGCCGACCTTGTCCCAGAAGGCGGCGAACCGGCTCTCGGGCACGTGCGAGAGCCAGAAGGAGAAGAAGCAGACGTCGAACGCCGACTGCGGTGGCGTCCACTCGAACAGGTCGGCCTCGATGTACTGCACCCGATCGGAGCCGACGCGCTCGCGGTTGATCTCGAGCACCTCGGGCGCCGCGTCGACCGCGGTCAGTCGCCGGCCATCGCCGATCAGCCGCCGCGTCCAGAGGCCGGTTCCGCAGGCGAGCTCGAGGACGTCGCCGGTCGGGCCGAAGTCCTCCAGTGCACGCTCGAGCGCGGCGACCTCCGCAAACCAGCGTGCGTTGGCATCGAGACCGTGGTCGTAGCGTCCCTCGCGCATCCACCAGCGGTCGTACTCGCGGGCGCGCGCCCGGTAGTACGCCCGCTGCTCGTCAAGGAGTTGGGCCTCATCCATGCCGGCTTTTGAAGCTAGCGCAGCACGGCGGCGCGGCCTTGGCCGGTCAATCGGTGGTCCCGACGGCCGCGGCGCCCCCAAACTTGCCGCGGCCGTCGAGCCCCTCGCGCCCCCTTCCCTGTCCCGGCCGTCAGCCCCCACTTCGGGCTAAACCCGAGACCTTGGGCGCATCCGCTCAACCGGCGAACGAGTGAAATGCCCCCAGCGAGTTCGGCAGGTGCGCGGTGAACGGCTTGAACGTGTACGCCTTGCCGGTGTTGAAGCCGGCCTTCTGGGCAGCGGTCTTGTCGACGAACGGCGTCAACGCGGTGACCGCCTGGCTGATATCAGTCCACAGCAGCGTGCGCTCGTAGCCGTTGTTGTTCGGCGGATCGGCCCGCTCGGCGTGGCCCTGGATGCCCGTGATCTTCTCGATCGGGCCGCCGTCGTGCTTGGTCACGTCACCGCCGAGCACACGAGCGAGCGTGCGGTGATCGCTTTCGATGCCCATGATCCGCGCTGCAGTCACGCGCAGGTCCGCGGTGCTGAAGTTGCGCACGCCGACCAGGTAGGCGGCGATGAACGCGTCCTCGAGCGAGACAAGCACGTTGAGCGTCGTCTGCGCGTCATGGAACATCTTGTGGGGGTAGTAGAAGGTCGTAAATGCCGCCGGCTGACCGGTCACGCTCTGCTCGAGCGCGTAGTGCGACATCTCCTCCTGGCGGGCGGCCTTGAGGTAGCCCTGGTCGTCGTCGGGTAGGTGCCTGAAGAACCGCGACTTGTCGATGATGTTCGTGTAGGTGGTGACCGCAAGCGCCTCGGCGATCTGCGCCGCGCCGACGATCGCCACGTCGCCGCTCGTGGGGCCGCTCGCCGCCGCGGCGGAAAACGACGGGATCAGTGCCTGTAGCGCGGATGCGCCAACGAGAGCGCCGGCGCCCGCCGTCGCGGTCCTGCCAAGGAACCGCCGCCGGTCGACCCCCGGTGCCTGTTGCTCTGTTGACATAGCCATCTCCTTGTGAGGCGTTGGTTTTGCCATTGGTCTACGCAGAACTCCCGCGACTGGATCACTGGCTCACTTGACATCGCGCCTACTATTACGTTATGCGATCTATCGGAGAACGATCTAATGACCCAGGGCTGCTGGTGCTCACGAGCCTCGCCGGTGGGCCCAAGCACGGTTATGCGATCACCGCGGATGTCGAGGAATTCGCGGGCGTCAAGCTAGGCCCGGGAACGCTCTACGGCGCCCTGTCGCGACTCGAGGACCGCGGCTTGATCGAAGCGCTAGCGGCCGCTGATCGTCGCCACCCGTACCGGCTGACGAGCACCGGCAAGGCCGCGCTCGAGGAGCAGCTGCACAGCCTCGAGGCGGTCGCCTCCCGCGGCCTGCAACGGCTCCGGGCCGCCGAGGTCTCGCCATGACCGCCAAGCTCGCCCGTCTCGCCCTACGGCTGTATCCGCTCGCCTTCCAGCGCCGTTACGGCGACGAGATGCGCGCGCTGCTCGAGCAGTCGCCACCCGGAGCGCGCGGGATCATCGACCTCGTGCGCGGGGCGCTGGCAGCGCACGTTCACCCGCCCGAGACGGTAGCGGCGTCAGTCGAACCCGCCGAACGCGTGGGTGCGAGCGCCGCCGGTGTGCTCGCATGCTGGGTCGTGTTCGCCGCCGCCGGCTTCGCCTTCTACAAGACGACCGAAGACGCGCCGTTCTCGGCGGCCGGACACGCGCACCCGCTCCTGGACGTCGCGCACCTCGCGGTTCAAGCGCTCGCCGTGAGCGCCTCGGCGGTCGTCGTGCTCGGCGCGCTGCCGTTGATCTGGGCGGCTTTCCGACACGCGCGCGACCGGCACGAGCTCGGGATCGTCGTCGCACCGATCGTGCCGCTGATCCTGTTCGGCTGCCTGACCGCGATCCTGATCGCGATCGCCGGTGGTCGCCCTGGCCGGCATCCGACGTCCACGACGGCCGACGACATCGCGTTCACGCTCTGGGGCGTGATCGGTCTCGGCTGCGGCCTCGCGTGTGCGGTCGGATGTCGCGCCGCCCTGTTCGCAAGCCCGGCTCGGCCGGGTCGGCTCCTGATCGCACTCGGCTCCGCGACGTTCGTGTCATTTGCGATGGTCGCGATCGCCGGGGCCGCGGCGGTCTACGCGATCGCGCTCGCGGTCGACGCCTCCGGGCTGTCGGCCTCCGCGAACGGGCCGTTTCAGGTGCTGAGCACGGGCGCTTCGCTGCTCGCGCAGGTGATCGCGATGGCACTCGCCGGAGCGCTCGCGGTGACGGCGACGCGGCGGGGCTGGCGGGTCGCAGGCCGGCTGACCAGCCAGTAGTTGTGAACGGCTGACCGCGCCCAGCAAACGTCAGTCGCGGTGCGTGCCCCAGCCCGGGCTCGGTTGGCGCACCGGCCTGCGGTCGGGCTCGCGCGCCGGTCGTCGCTCGCGCGCAGGGAGCACGTCGCTGAGCCGGGCATGGCCGCGGAGCCGGACGCGTGCGGGGACCGCGTCATCGAGCGGGATCCCACCACGGGGATCGTCGGGCGGTGGGCGCGGCGGGCGCGGGCCCTTTCCCCACCCGTCATCGGAATCCGAGTCCGACTGGCCCGGCGGCGGGCCTCCCCGGTTGAGGATCAACGGGAAGAAGATCACCAACAGCAAAATGGCAAGGTTGATGAGCGCAGGGATGTCAACGCCGCTCAACTGAGTCTTCCCCGGCATCGATTAAATCGTAGCGCCCGATGCGTGCCGCGAGCGCCAACGTAAGTCGTCGGCTCCGCAGCGCCGCCACCTGACGCCGGTCGGGCCGGCGGCGCGCTCGGTCAGCCGCCCTTCGAGCCGGACTTAGAGCCCGAGTTCGACCCCGAGTTCGAGCTCGAGCCTGCCTTCACCACGTGCCAGGCGCCACCGAAGCTGTTGATGCCCTGGCCCTTGGTCGAGCCGACCTTGCCCTTGTCACCCGAGAAGTAGTAGAGCGGATGGTTGTCGAGCATCACCTGGAAGAACTTGCCCTTTACCCGGGTCATGATCGTGAGCCTGCCCGGCACGCCGGCCGCTTTCTTGACGCGGGCGTGCGTCGAGCTCACCTTGACCGGTGGCCACGTGTTCAGACACTGCCTGTTGATGCACTGCAGGTGGGCGAGGCTCTCCCCGCCGAGCTCGTAGACGGTGACGCCGCGGCCGTCGACAACGATCGTCATCGACTTGCCCTTCACCATCCGCTTGGCGACCCCGAGCTGCCTTACCGATGCAGCGCCGGCGACCGCCGCTGACAGGACGAGCAACCCGGCCGCCAAGGCGACGATCGCGCGCCTGCGTGCGGACAGCGATTTCAGATACAGCTTGACGCCAGCCATGCTTTGCCCTCTCGTTTGAAACGTCGCGATGCCCAGCCTGCCCCGCGAGGATTCTGCCACTTGTGCTCGCTTGCGTCTACGCCGTGCGGGTCGGCGATCGGTCTCCCACCGGGCGAGCCGGGACCGGGCAAGGTGTAGCCTGGCTTACCCCGAGGAGGGTCATGGAGTACTCCCAGGACGTCGGAAACGCTTCGCCGGGTAGGGGCGACGAGCCGCTCGACGAGCTGCTGGTAGCACCCGCCGCAATCCTCGAAGGTCTCCCCGACGCAGTCGTCGCCGCCTCGCGCGACGGGCAGATCGTGTTCATGAACGCGCTCGCCGAGGAGCTGTTCGGTTACCCACGCGAGAAGCTGCTCGGACAGCCGGTCCAGACGCTGTGGCCCGAGCGCGTCCGCGATCGCTACACGCACAACATGCAGCTGTACTTCTCGAGCGAGCACCACCTGCGCTTTTCGACCGAGGCCTGGGGCCTGCGGCGCGACGGCTCGGAGTTCGTCGGCGAGATGACGTGGGGCGTGATCGACACGACCGCTGGACCACTGCTGCTCGCGATCGGGCGCGACATCTCGCAACGGCGGTCGGCCGAGGTACGCCTGCGGGCGGTCGCGGCGATGGGTGAGCGCGCGCTGGCCGGTGCCGACGTCGCCGATCTCGCGGTCGAGGCGGTCGAGCTGATGCGGACCACGCTGCCGATCGCCGCGGCCCAGGTCCGGCTCGCGGGCAGCGCGCCGCTCGCCTCGTTCGGGGCGACGCCCGAAGAGGGAATCCGGCTGCCGATCGGTGACGACGACGACCTGCTGGTGCTTGCAAAGGACGAGCTCACCGACCAGGAGATGAGCCTCGTGCGCGCGGTCGCGAACACGCTCGCGACCGCGCTGGCGCGGCGCCGCGGCGAGGACCGCATGCGCCACGAGGCGTTGCACGATCCGCTCACGGGACTGCCGAACCGCACCCTGCTGCGCGATCGCCTCGAGCACGCGCTCGCGCAATCCGAACGCGACGGCCGCGCGACCGGGGTGCTGTTCGTCGACCTCGACAACTTCAAGCAGGTCAACGATGTCTACGGCCACGCCACCGGTGACGCGGTCCTGGTCGAGTTCGCGCGGCGCCTGCGGACGGCCGTCCGGCCAGGCGACACGGTCGCGCGACTCGGAGGCGATGAGTTCGTCGTCGTCTGCGAGGCCGTTGACGAACCGGTGGTCCTGGCGCTCGGCAAGCGCCTCGAGGCGGCGATCGAGCTACCGCTGACCGTCGATGGGATTCCGTATGGGCTATCTGCCAGCATCGGGATCGCCCTCGGCCACAGCGACGCCGAGGCGGTCCTCGCCAACGCCGACGCCGCCGTGTACCGCGCCAAGGCCCGCGGGCGCGGCCGGGCGGTGTTGTTCGATTAGCCCGGCCCGCGGGCCAGCGGCGTCAGCTATCGAGGCGCCAGACGGTAGACCGGCCCGGCGAGCAGGCCGGCGAGCATCCGGCCCCGACGATTGCGCGCTGGCTCTGTGAAGATCGAGCCGGACGTCGTCAAAGCATCCTCGGCTCAGCCGTCAGCTCGCCGCCGGCATCTCCCGTGTTGGGAGTTCCGTCGGGCTCGATCAGCAGCACCTCGGTCTCCTCGGCCGCGTCGGGGCAGTGCTCGACGCCGCGCGGCACGACGAACAGTTCTCCCGGTTCGAGCTCGACGTCGCGATCACGCAGATGGATCGTCAAGCGACCGCGGATCACGAGGAAGAAGTCATCGGTCGCCTCGTGCTTGTGCCACACGAACGGACCCTTGACCTTGACGATCTGGAGCTTGTAGTCGTTCAGATATCCGACGATCCCGGGCTTGTAGGGCTCGTCGAGCAGCGCGAGCTTGGCCGCCAGGTTGATCTTGTCGTTCATCGTCTGCGCTCCGCGTGGTCGGGGTCTCAAAGCTAGCTCAGGGGCGAAGCCGCGCGCACTCGGTAACGGGCTGTTAGCTTGTTTTCGAGCCTCTTTCTCAGGCTTGTCGCCGTACCCAAAGTGATCCTCAAACGCGCCTTCACGATCGGTCGCCTCACGCTCGTCGGCGTCGCCGTCGCGGTTGCCGGATGCGGGGCCTCGACGGACCCGAGTGCGAGCCACCCGAGCAGCACGGCCAGCGCCGCAACCGGGACCGTCCCTGGGAGTCACCCGCAGGCGATCCAGCCGACGGCCGGCGTCCAGGCGACCGGGCAGGCCGGCGCGGGAGCCGACGGCACCCCGGTTGGCGATCCGAACGCCCACGCGCCGTCGCTGACCCAGGTCAAGCACCTGCTGCACCTCGAGGTGATCGCGGCGCCCGTGACAAGCGCCACCTACGTCAACCCGCTCCAGTTCGTCTCCGCCTGGGAGCGCACCGACCAGGGTGTCGACGCGAGCATGCCGATCGGCGCTCCGATCCTGGCGCCGGGTCGCGTCAAGGTCCTCGCGATCACTCCCGATTGGTACGCGGGTCAGCCGCTCGTCTACTTCGAGCTACTCGATGGCCCCGATGCCGGGCGCGTGCAGTACGTCGCCGAGCAGATCACCGACATCGCGCGGCCAGGCAGCATCCTCTCCCCAGGGCAGGTGATCGCTCGCTTCGCCAAGTCCGGCACCGCGATCGAGTACGGCTGGTCGACACTCAGCGGCGTCACGCTGGCCCGAGCGACCACCGGCTATGAGGAGGGCGAAGTCACGCCGGCCGGGCGGTCGATGCGCGAGTGGCTGAACAGCCTCGGCGCGAACGCGGGCCCGAGCTGACGCGGATCGGATCGGGTTAGCTCCCCGACGGCGATCACGAATCGCCGAACTCGGCTTCGAGCTCGCGGATCTCGGGCAGGCCGATGAAGTCGAGGAACTGGTCAAAGGGCAGCAGCATCGGCAGCGCCTCGATCGGCGAACCCTGCTCGCGGATCTGCGCGAGCAGCGCCCGCATCGCCCCCGTGGCTGCGAGCAGCGTGCCGATCGGGAAGATGACGATCTTGAAGCCGAGCGCCTGCAGCGCGGCATGGGTGACCGGCGGCGTCCGACCACCCTCGGCGTAGTTGAACAGGAGCGGCACGCCGGCGAGCTCGTTTGCGATCTGCTCGATCTCGGCGACCGATTCCGGCGCCTCCACGAACAGGACGTCGGCGCCCGCGTCGCGGTAGCGCCGCGCTCGCTCGAGCGCGCCCGGTAGCCCCTCGACGGCCCGCGCATCGGTGCGGGCGATGATCAGGAAGTCCGCCGAACTGCGCGCGGCGACCGCGGCGCGTACCTTGGCCGCCATCTCGCTCGCCGCGATCACATGCTTGCCGGACATGTGGCCGCACTTCTTGGGCATCACCTGGTCTTCGATGTGGATCGCCGCGACGCCGGCGGCCTCGTACTCGCGCACCGTCCTGATCACGTTGATCGGGTTGCCGTACCCGGTGTCGGCGTCGGCGATCACCGGGATCGCGACGGCGGCCGCGATCCGACGCGCGTTGTCGACCATCTCGGGCATCGTCAGCAGCCCGACGTCGGGCCGCCCGAGCAGCGACGCCGCGGTCCCGAAGCCGGTCATGTACGCGGCCGTGAAACCGGCCTCCTCGACCAGCCTCGCCCCCAGCGCGTCATAGCAGCCCGGCGCCAGCACCATCTGGTCGCCGGCGAGCAGTTCGCGGAGCGTGGGGGACTCGGTCGATGAGCGCAGGAGATCCGCCATCCGCCCGGCGCACCTAACCGCGGGCCAGGCCGAGGCGGACCGCGCCGGCCAGTTCGAGCGTTGCCTCCCGGCAGGAGTGGCCGATCCCGATCAGGTTCACCCATCCGTGGATCAGTCCCGCGTGCCGGCGTAGTGCGACGGTCACACCAGCGTCGCGCAACCGCTGCGCGTAGTCCTCCGCCTCGTCGCGGAGCGGATCGAAGCCGGCGGTGGCGATGTACGCCGGCGCCACGCCCGTGAGGTCCTGCGCCAGCACGGGCGAGCAGCGTGGGTCGCGAGCATCGCTTGCGTCGGGCAGATAATGACCCGTGAACCAGTCGAGATCGGCGTCGCTGAGGTCAAAGCCCTCGCCGAACAGCTCGTACGAAGGACGCCTGTCGGCCAGGTCGAGCCACGGGTACAAGAGCACCTGGAGCGCGGGCGCCGGCCCGCCGTCGGCGGCGGCAACCTGAGCGACGCCGGCCGCGAGATTGCCGCCGGCGCTGTCTCCGCCGACCGCGATCCGGGCCGGATCGGCACCGAGCTCATCCGCGTGGGCGACCGCGAACCGGAAGGCCGCGACCGCGTCGTCAAACGCGGCCGGAAACCGATCCTCCGGGGCCATCCGGTAGCCGACCGACAACACGCGGACGCCGCCGTGGAGCGCGAGAAAACGGCATGGGTTGTCATGCGTGTCGAGATCGCAGACGACGAACCCGCCGCCGTGGTAGAAGACCAGCAGCGCATCACCGTCGCCGTCGGACGCCGGGGCCCCGGTCTGATCGGGCACGTACAGGCGGGCTCCGATCCGGCCCGCCGCGCCGTCGATCGTCAGCTCCTGGACGCGGACTCCGCCGAGCGTTCGCCCCTGCGTGACGCGTTCCTCCGCGGCGACCATCGCGCGGATCTCGGTCACCGTCATCGCGTCGCGGTCGGGCGCGTCGGCGAGCTCGATCAGCTTCAGCCATAGCTGGATTTCGTCGTCGAGCCGCTGCCCGTCGAGCACCACGGGCGCGCCGGCGATCGGGCGCAGGGCCGCGGTCGGCAGCGCCGCCAGTCCATTGGCGAGCCGCAACCGCATCTGAGCCGTCGGGGCGGGCGTTCGCACCGCGCGATTCTATGGCGGCGGCCGTTCGCCGGCGGCTCCGATCCTCGCCCGCGCTGCTCGATGGCGCGCTACCAGCGCCCCCGGTGAACGACCTCGTCAAACGGGCGCCGGTCCGGTCGCAGGATCGGCTTCAACGGGCGACCGGCTGGATAGCCGAAGTCGATCAGGTACGCGGCCCGGCGATCGGCTCCGAGCCCGAGCACGTCGCGCGCCTTCGCCTGGTCGGCGACGGCCGAGTGCCCGCTCCCGATCCCCAGGTCGGCGGCCGCGATCATCATCGCCATCGTCGCCTGCCCTAGGTCGTATTCGGCTCGAGCCTGCCCGTGCGGATCGTCGGCCTCCTGCACCACGAGTGCGACCGTCGCGGCCGAATCGGCCACGTGGGCCGCTCCGCGCCACACGGTCGCGAGCTCTTGCAGCTGCGCGCGATCGGTGACCGCGACGAAGTCCCACGGCTGCCAGTTGCGCGACGAGGGGGCGCGCCGCCCCGCCTCGAGGATCCGGTCAAGCGCGTCCGGCGCGATCTCGCGGTCCGCGAACTCGCGGACGTTGCGGCGAGACGTGATCGCCTCCCAGGTTTCCATCAAAACCACCTTTCGTTCGCGTTCCAAGCTCGGCGGATGATGATCGCTGAAGTGCGGCGGATGGATCGCGCCGACCGGCGAGTACTCCCAGTACGGTGACTCGATGCGAGTCCTTGTGATCGGCGCCGCCGGGATGCTCGGACAAAAGCTCGTCGAGCGCCTGGCGCGCGACGGGGTCGTTGGCGAGGAGCCGATTTCGGCGCTGTCTCTCGTTGACGTCGTCCCAACGTCGCCCGTCGGACCGTTCCCGTTCGACGTCGACGCGATCGTTGTCGACGCCGCGCAGCCGGAGGTTGCACACGAGCTGCTGTCCGGACTGCCCGACGTGATCTTCGATCTCGCCGCGGTCGTCTCCGGCGAAGCCGAAGCCGATTTTGCGAAGGGTTACCGCGTGAATCTCGATCGGACGCGTGAGTTGTTCGAGGCCGTCCGCGCCGTCGGTGATGAGTACTGCCCGCGCATTGTGTTCAGTTCGTCGATCGCGGTATTCGGGCCACCGCTTGCCGACGTGATCGGCGACCAACACCCCGCCACTCCAGCGACCAGCTACGGGACGCAGAAGGCGATCGCCGAGCTGTTGCTCTCGGATTACACGCGCCGCGGGTTTCTCGACGGCGTGGCAATCCGGCTGCCGACGCTCTGTGTGCGGCCGGGTGAGCCGAACCTGGCCGCGTCGGGCTTCTTCTCGAACATCATTCGCGAACCACTGCGCGGTGCGGCCGCGGTCCTGCCCGTCTCGCCGGACGTGCGCCACTGGTTTGCTTCGCCGCGCTCGGCGGTTCAGTTTCTAGTTCACGCCGCGACGCTGGACAGTGAGCTGCTCGGCCATCAGCGATGCGTGACGATGCCCGGTGTCTCGGCGACGGTCGCGATGCAGATCGAGGCGCTACGGCGGATCGCGGGCGACGCGGCAGCGTCGCTGATCAGCAGCGAACCCGACGAAGCGATCACCCGGATCGTTGCGGGCTGGCCGCGCGCCTTTGACGCGCGCCGCGCCCGCACGCTTGGATTCCGGGCCGAGCAGAACTTCGATCAGATCATCCGCGTGTACATCGAGGACGAGCTGGGTGGCGCTCTGAACCGCGGGCGCGGCTGACCGTCGTGCGCGCGAGGTCGCGCGTGGTCGCGCGGCTCGTGCCGAGCGTCATCAGATAGCTTCTCGCCGATGGAGCACCGCCGGTTCGGGCGCACGGGGTGGGAGGTGCCGGTCGTCGGGCTCGGCACCTGGCAGACGTTCGATCTGGGCTCCCGGCGCGAGAACGAAGCGCGCGCCGTCGTCGACGCCGTCTGGCAGGGCGGCACCCGGTTCTTTGACTCGTCGCCGATGTACGGCCGCGCCGAGGGGGTTCTCGGCAGGGCGCTCGGCGACCGCCGCCGCGACGCCCTCGTCGCGACCAAGATCTGGACGAGCTCGATGCGCAAGGCGAGGCATCAGTTCGACGCCCAGCTCGAGTTCTTCGGCGGCCACGTCGACCTCGAGCAGGTGCACAACCTCGTTGCGTGGCGCGAGCATCTCGATTGGCTCGAAGACGAGCGCGCTGCGGGCAGGGTCGGGTTCCTCGGCGCGACGCACTACGCGCCGGGCGCGTTCGCCGAGCTCGAGCGGGTCATGAGCACCGGGCGGATCGACGCGATCCAGGTGCCGTACAACCCGCTCGAGCGCGAGGCGGAGCGGCGCATTCTCCCGCTCGCCGACGAGCTCGACCTCGGCGTGATCGCGATGCGGCCGCTCGGCGGCGGGTCGCTGGCGAGACGATTTGACGGCGGCGAGCTGTTGAAGTGGACGCTCGCCGACGAACGGGTGCACGTCGCGATCCCGGCAACGTCGAGCATCGCGCACGCGCACTCAAACGCGGCCGCGGGCGAGGCTCCGTGGCCCTCGGCGGCGCAGCGAGAGGCCCTGTTGGGCTGACCCGCCGCGCTCTACCGAGCGCGTGCCGGCACGCCCGGTGCCCGTGATCAGATCATCGCTGTCCGCTGAGATATGAGCGGACAAGCAGCACGTCGTGATCGGTGTGGATCGCCGGCACGACCCGCGCCGAGGGTGAGCGGAGCGCGTCGGTTCCGTAGACCTGCTGCAGCCCGGGGTCCTGGTGGGCAGAGCTGTCGGTGCGCGTCCAGAAGCCCGGCGGCGCGCAGGAGGGGTGCCGGTTGAGGTCGCCGCCGAAGATCACGGTCCCGGCGGCGGCGCGACGTGCCAGCAGCGCCCTGAGCTCGGCGCACTGCGGCGCATTCGCGGCGACCTCAACGGCCTCGTGGGAGGCAAGGTGGGCGGTGCAAACCTCGACGCCGACGCGGGTGCTGACGCACAGCCACTCGCGCCGCTCGGGGCCGGATTGCGCCTTGAACGGGTGGCTGTCGCTGCTCTGGATGGCTGCCCTGGTCAACACTGCGTCACCGAACAGTCCGCGGCCGCCCGGCTTGATGCACGGGAGGGGCTTGCCGTAATAGATCACCTTCGAGAAGCGCAGGTGATAACCGGTCCGTCTTGCGATCAGGGCGACGTCACGGCTGCAGGCCTCGTTGAACGTGACCGCTTCGGGGCGCGCGTCACGGATCCGGGTGACTGCCTCCTCGAGCCCCGCCGGGTAGTCCACCTTGTGGTAGCACCCGGCCAGACCGGACAGGCACAGGTTCATCTGCATCAACGTGTAGGTCGAACCCGGGGACCGTGACGCGGCCACAGCCGTCCCGGAGGATCCGCTGCAACCCGCCAGCGCGAGGACGAGCCCGCACCCAAGCGCCGCAACGAGCGGGACCGCCGCCCTCCCCGAGCGGTCGCCGCGACGGCGGAGGACCAGCTCCAGTAGCTCGAGCATCTTTCGCGCAGCAACGTTACGCGAGCCACGGCCGCCGCGAGCCGACTGCGCCCGCGTGCGCGATGGGCGGTGCCTGGCTCGAACAGGCGACCTCCTGCTTGTAAGGCAGGCGCTCTACCAGCTGAGCTAACCGCCCGGCGCCCCGATGGTATCCAGGGCGCTCCGGCGGGCCAATGCCGATAAGTAACGAGCGGGCACCTAGTACCGTCTAAGCGCGTGAAAGAGTTCGGTTTCGATCCTCAGCGAGCGTTCGACGCGGTCAGGCGGCTTGCCAACGATGCGCCCGCCCAGATGGTCGACGGAATCGGCCGGCTGGTGCGTGATTCGTCGCCCGAGCGGCTCGAGCAAGTGATGCGCTCGCCGGCGCGCAAGGCGATCCTGGAGGGGATCTTCTGGCAGATGCCCAAGCAGATCGACCCCGCGCAGGCCGCCGGCGTCAGGTCTTCGATTCGCTGGAACATCACCGGCCGACCGGACGACGGCACCGACGTCTACCAACTCCAGCTCGACGACGGACGCTGCCGCGTGATCAAGGGCACCGGCGGCCCTGACCCGCGGCTGACGATCACGGTCGATGGGGTCGAGTTCTTGCGGCTCGTGACGGGAAACTCGGATCCGATGAAGGCGTATTTCAAGGGCCGGATCAAGATCTCGGGCGACGTGATGTTCGCCGCCAAGCTCGGTTCCCTGTTCCGGATGCCGGGCGCCGGGGGCGACGACGTGGGCGGCAACGGCCGCCACTGATCCGCTCCGACCACGTACTCCGCGCGCCCTATGCTGGGGCGAATGCCCGAGCCCGCGGCTGCGATCGAACTGAAGAGCGTCGTCAAGCGCTACGGCGCGATCAGCGCCGTCGACGGTCTCGACCTGATCGTTGAGACCGGCGTCTGCTTCGGGCTGCTCGGACCCAACGGCGCGGGCAAGTCGACGACGATGCGGATGCTGACGGCACAGACACTCGCCGACGAGGGCACAATCGAAGTGCTCGGCTATGAATTGCCGCGCGAGTCAAAGCAGGCTCGGATGTCGATGGGCGTCGTCCCGCAGCTCGACAACCTCGACATCGAGCTCACCTGCCGCCAGATCCTGAGCGTCTTCGCGCGCCTGTATCGCGTTCCCCGCGCCGAGCGCAATGACGCGGTCGATCGGGCGCTCGGGATCGCCAACCTCGAGGGCCGCGCCGACACGATCGTGCGCAACCTGTCGGGCGGCATGCGACGTCGGCTGCTCGTGGCCCGCGGGCTGATCCACCGTCCGAACCTGGTGCTGCTCGACGAGCCGACGGTCGGGCTCGACCCGCAGGTTCGCCAGGAGCTGTGGACGCTGATCGACGGCCTGCGCGCGGACGGCGTCACCGTACTGATGTCGACGCACTACATCGAGGAGGCCGAGCGGCTGGCCGACACCGTTGCCGTGATGTCCGCCGGAAGGATCATCGCCCAGGGCACGCCGGCCGAGCTCGTGCAGGCACACGCCGGACGCGAGGTGCTCGAGGTCTACGGGCCGCCGGCCGAGCTCGCCGAGCTCGAGAAGCTCGCCGCCGAGCGCGAGTGGCGACACCGGCGCAGCGGTCCTGCGGTCGCGCTGCTCGGCGCCGAGGAGCTCAACGGCGAGGCGCCTGAGGGCGTGCGGCGCCCGGCGAATCTCGAGGACGCATTCGTCGCCCTGACAGGTCAGCAGATCGAATGAGCAGCACGGCGATCGGCAAACGCAGCCACCGTCTCGATCCGGCCGCGCTGGCAGGAGTGATGACCCGCGACGTGGTGCTGTTCCGCCGCTACTGGAAGGCAACCACGTTCTCGTCGATCGTGCAGCCGACGATCTATCTGCTCGCGTTCGGGCTCGGCTTCGGCTCGCTCGTGTCGCACGTCGGCCATGTGCGCTACGTCGAGTACGTCGCGACCGGGGTCGTCGCGACGGCGGTCCTGTTCTCGTCGGCGTTCCCGGGCATGTTCAACACGTTCATCCGCTGGCAGTTCCAGCGCACCTATGACGCGCTGCTCGCGGCCCCGGTGGACGTCGAGGAGCTGGTCACCGCCGAGATTCTGTGGATCTCGATCCGGGCCGGGATCTACGGACTTGCCCCGCTGGTCGTTGGGCTCGCGTTCGGGCTCAATCCCGAGCCGGGGATGCTGCTGGTCCCGTTCATCGGCTTTCTGACCGGGTTCGGGTTCGCCGGGTTCGGGGTGCTGATCGCGGCAGTCGCCAAGACGATCGACAACTTCAATTACGTCACGAGCGCCGTCCTGACGCCGATGTTCCTGGTCGCGGGGACTTTCTTCCCGATCTCGGCCCTGCCGCCAGTGCTGCACACGATCGCGCTCTTCAACCCTCTGTACCACTGCGTCTCGCTCGTGCGCGATGCATCGTTCGGGATCTTCGCCGCGCGTGATCTGATCAGCGTCGCGGTCCTGCTCGCCTTCGCGGCGCTGATGTGGCGCCTGTCAATCTGGCGGCTCGAGAGCCGGCTGATCGACTAGCCGGGGCCGTCGATCGGCGGCGGGAGGGGCGCCTCAGGTAGGACCGGGGCGTGTGAGCGAACCATAGGTTCGCTGGCGCGCCCAGGTTGCGAGGACGAGCTGGCATCGACCGTGAAGCGGTGGCTGCGCACGACCGATGAGTCCCGCGCGTACGCCCGGTTCGGGATCAGGGCCCCGCTCGCGACCGGCCTGGGTCTCGCCGCGCTGGGCCTGGCGCTATTTGCCCGCGCGCCCGTCGATGGAAGTCTCGTCGCGAACGTGCTCCCGAGCATGGTCCTGCTCGGCCTCGGCGCCGGATTGGCGTTCAACCCGGTGCTGCTCGCGGCCATGGGTGACGTCGATCAGAGCGACTCGGGCCTGGCGTCGGGGATCGTCAACACGTCCTTCATGATGGGCGGGGCGGTCGGCCTCGCCGCGCTCGCGAGCGTCGCGGCCTCGCGGACCACTCACCTGCTGGCCTCGGGCGAGGGCCATCTCACCGCGCTGCTCGGCGGCTATCACCTCGCCTATCTGATCGGGGCGGCCTTCGCGCTGGTCGCGGCCGTGCTGAGTGCCGTCGTGCTCGGGAGCGATGCAGCGCCGCAAGCCGATGCATCTCCCGAGCCCGTGCGCGAGCGCCGGCCGGCGCTCGCCGACTGCCCGGCGTAGCCAGACCCTCGCCGGTACTTCGGGCGCAAGCGCCCCGCTGCGCAGGCGGCGGGGCGCTCAGCTGTGTGTCTGGACCCGCAGGCAGCGGGGCGCTGAGCCATGTGTCTGGGCGCGCGTCGGAGCGCTAGCTGCTAGCTGCGCTTGGACTGCCAGAACGCGAGCTCGCCGCCGGCCGGCGTGCTGACGACGCTGCGCCATCCGGCAGGACCCTCGCGCGGCTCGAGCAGAACGTCGGCGCCGGACTCCCGCGCCTGCTCGGTCGCGCACGCGATCTGCGGGACCGCGACGTAGGGAAGCCAGATCGGGCGCCTGACCGGGCACTCGACGATCCCGCCGCCGAGCCCATCGCTGAGCTCGAGCGTCTGATACGAGCGCGAGTCGATCTGGACCTGCTCCTGACGCCAGCCGCAAAGGCTCTCGTAGAAGTCGCGCGCACCGGCGAGATCGCCGGTATGCAGCTCCAGATGGACCACCTCATATGGGACGCGCCCGATCACCTGTCAGGTGTAGACCCTCGCTTACGCCGCAACTAATCGGCCCCTGATCGAAATCTCTAACCTCGGGCTGGATGTCGACCGCGTCCACACCGGCCGGGGCCAAGGAGCGACAGCTGCTCGATGCGGCCCGCGACGGCGACGAGCGCGCGTTCGCCGACTTGATCGAGGGTTATCGCGGCGAGCTGCACGCCCACTGTTACCGGATGCTCGGCTCGCTCCACGACGCCGAGGACGCGCTCCAGGAGGCGATGCTGCGAGCGTGGCGCGGTCTGGCGCGGTTCGAAGGGCGCAGCTCGTTGCGCTCCTGGCTGTACACGATCGCGACCAACACGTGCCTGAACGCGATCGCGCGGCGCCCCAAGCGCGTGCTGCCGATCGAGTACGGGCCGGCGTCCGATCCCCACGCTCCTCCGGGCGAGCCGGTCGTGGAATCGGTCTGGATCGAGCCCTACCCGGATGAGATACTCGGACTCGAGGACGGCTACGCCGCGCCCGAGGCGACCTATGAGCGTCGCGAGAGCGTCGAACTGGCGTTCACCGCGGCGCTCCAGCACCTGCCCGCGAACCAGCGTGCGGTCCTGCTCCTGCGCGAGGTGCTCGGCTTCTCCGCCAAGGAGGTCGCCGACACGGTTGACACGACCGTCGCTTCGGTCAACAGCGCCCTGCAGCGGGCGCGCGCGTCGGTCCAGGAGCGCGTTCCCGAGCGCAGCCAGCAGGCGACGCTGCGCGCACTCGGCGACGACGGCGTCCGGGAGCTCGTCACGCGCTACGTCGACGCGTGGGAGCGCGACGACGTCGAGACGTTCGCCTCGATGCTGACCGAGGATGCAACGTTCGCGATGCCGCCCCTTGCCAGCTGGTATCAGAGCCGCGAAGGGATCGCGCTCTGGGCCGCAGGCTTTCCGATGTCTGGCCCATACCGCTGGCGCGCGCTGCCCGCGCAAGCCAACGGGCAGCTCGCGCTCGGGTTCTATGCGTTCAACGGCGACGAGAACACCCACCGTCCGTTTGCGCTCAACATCCTGACGCTCCGCGGAAACCTGGTCAGCGACGTGACCGCCTTCATCGCTCGGTCGGCCGAGCCGCAGGCACGCGAAGTGTTCGAGCACTACCCGGACGAGCCGCTCGACCCGACCAAGGTCGTCTCGGTGTTCGAGCGCTTCGGGCTGCCCGCTCAGCTTTCCTGACCCAACCTCGCGCACGCACCCGACGGTCTCGCGCCTCGTACAACGGTGCGATCTTGCATAGGTGGATTGAACAAATACATATGCGGCGCTAGGGCACCCGCTAGACTGCCGCGCCATGCCTCCCTCCTTGCCGTCAATCGGCCATCCACTTTTGATACTGCGCCGCGCACTGTTGCTCGCGGTCGGGGTGCTTCTGAGCGCCTTCGTTATCCATACAGCTTCAGCTCGTGCTGACACCCCGTCGACGTTGACGGTCATCGGCACCAGCGACGTAAGCGACTCGGGGTTGATCCCCAACGTCATCCAGCCTGGTTTCGAGAAGGCCTTCCCTCAATTCACCTTCAAGTACATCGGCACCGGCACCGGCAACGCGATCGCGCAAGCCGAGTCAGGAGCCGCGGGAGCGAGCAACCTGATCGTTCACGCCGCTTCACTGGAGAACCAGTTCGTTGCGGGCGGGTTTTCCTACCCCACGGGCCAGTTCGGCAATGCTCTGTGGATCAACGACTTCGTGCTCGCCGGACCGAACTCCGACCCAGCCGGGGTAGACCCCAAGGGAACCAACAACATCGCTCAGGCGTTCGCGAGCGTTGCTGCGGCCGGGATCAACGGAGGCGGCACCCCGAAGGCCATGTTCATCTCCCGCGGCGGCACGCCCGGCACGACGGTGTCAGAGCACGGCATCTGGGCGATTGTCTCCAGCTCGGGGCTTAGCCCCGCGGGGCTTCTCCTGTGCACGGTCAACTCGACCAATGGCGGCGGCGAGACGCCCATCGCGGCCGGACATGGAGTGACCAGTTCGGGGCAGCCGTGCCCGGGCGGCGGTGCTCTTCCCAAGGGCTCGGCGCTGCCGACGTGGTACGTGGCGACCGGACTCACACAGGGTCCGAACGTTCAGGCGGCTAATGCATGTAACGGCTTCCCGAGCGGCCCCAACTCCTGCTACGTCTACACGGACAGCGGCACGTATGACTACCTCGCGTCGGGGACCGATTTGGCCGGTGCGATTCCGGCGCTGAAGGTCGTCTCCAGGGACAACAGCCCGAATGCCCCGGGCGGAGCCAACGAGTTGGTCAACTACTTCCACGGTTACATCATCAATCCCGCCAAGCCCAACCAGCAGATCAACCTGCCGGCGGCCAAGGACTTCATCGCATACATCACCTCGCCGGCGGTTCAGGTGCAGGTGGGGCAATACCTGGCCAGTGCGGCCGGCGGCGCGCCGTTCAAACCCACGGCGTCGCCGATCGTCACCACCTCGCGGATTCCCAGCGCGTTCTTTGCGAAGTCCGGCAAGAAGGTAACGGTGAGCGGGACCCTGACCGACGCTCAACCGGGATATCCGGTGCTCTCGAGCCAGCCGGTCTCGATCGCCATGACAGTCGGCGGTGTGCCGGTTGCCGTCGCGACCGGCAAGACGAACAGCCAGGGCAAGTACAGCATCAGCTTCGTACCGCCCGCGAACGGCTCGTATCAGGTGTCCACGTCTCAGATCTCGCAGATCGTCGATTCGGCCCTCAGTCCGCCGTTCGGCAACCTGCTCTCACCCGCCGCGACGACGCCTGTCAAGATCACGGTGCATAGCGCAATGACCCAGTTGACCGCGCGGAACCAGGGCGGACAGGCACTGATCTTCGGCTCGGTGTTTCCGTCCACGGAACACGCCAAGGCGACGGTGACGATCATGGCTGCTAAGCAGGGATCCAAGAAGGGGTTCAAGAAGATCGCGACCGACAAGCTGGCATCGAACGACGCCAACTGGGCGGTGGCGCCAAAGCTGGCCTCCGGCAAGTGGCTGGTTAAGGCCAAATACCAGGATCCCAAGCAGGTCGTTGCCGCCAACCCGCGTACGGTCAAGGTGACCGTGGGCGGCAAGCCGAAGACGAGCGTGAGCTTCGATTCGGTCAAGGTCTCCAAGAGCGGATCGGTGACCGTCTCGGGCAAGATCAAGCCCGGAGCCGTCAAGAGCGGCGCGACGATTCAGGTGCTTGCGATGAAGACCGCCGGCGGACCACCGAAGTTCGGCAAGAAGACCACGGTCAAGGTCAAGAGCGGCAAAACGAAGTTTACCGCGCACTTCAAGCTCAAGAAGGGTTTCCGCTGGGTGCTGCGACTGGTGAACAAGCAGAAGGGACAGTCCACGAGCGACACGCAGCTGAAGACGATCAACGTCAAGTAAGCCGTTGCGCTCACCCGCGCTCTCTAGCTTGGTGAACCGCCGCCCTGGGCTTGTCCCGGGGCGGCGGTTCGTGTTTACGCTCGCGCTGGTGCTGATCACGTTGGCGTGCGATGCGGCGTCGGCTGCCGCCGACCAGGCGGTGGTCAACGCGACGGTCTACCCGGGATCCAGGGGCAGTATCAGTACCCGAACGGCGTCGCTGTTAACGCTTAACGGGTGTACTCCTTACTCGGGAGCAGACCCGATTTACCTGTATCCCGGTGGGCAACCCCTTCAGCTACCACTTGGTTCGACCTGGGCCCTGTCGACTGTGCTCACGTGCGGACTGCAGGTGCCGCTGACGGATGTGACAAATGTCCAGGTAGTCAGGAGCCCGGCATCGCGGGGCCTCGAGGAGCCGCTCACGGGCTCCGAGCTGTCCGATTCCAGCCAGTGGCAGGAAGCAGGTGCGCTGCCGGTGATCTCCACCGACGGCTCGGAGAACCAGAACACTTACACGCGCCCGTGGAAGGGCGGCTCAGACAGGAACGCGAGCGATCAGGTCACCGTTCAGGGGGAGCCGATCGCAATCGCGGTGTATGAGAGCGGGCCGCCGCTCACGGTCAACGCTTCCCAGACCACGCTCTCGGAGAGTGCGACCGCGATGAGGGTGAGGTTCGCGGCCACGGTCCGTGACGCGAACGGGGCGAGCGTGCCCGCGGCGTCGCTGACCTGGAGCTGGAGCTTCGGGGACGGCGGCAGCTCAAACGCCGCCACGCCGACACACGCGTTCGCCGCCGGGACCTACCCCGTCACTGTCCAGGTGAACGATCCCGGCGTCGGCAATGGCGGTACCGCCACGATCCAGGTCACGGCTCGCACCTCGAAGACGGGCTCCGGACAGCACAACCATGCCGGAGGCAACAACCACACCAAGTCGCGCGCTCCGATCGGGCCGAACCGGAGCCACGGCACCCATCCGGGCGCGGGCGCGGGTAGCGGCAAGGGATTGGGGGCGAACGCGGGTGCCAGGAACGGATCGCAGACCAACGCGGGCGCCACAACCGCGCCGAGTGCGGCAGGCGGGCAAAACGGCAATCAGGGCAACGCCCACGACGGCGGTTCGCAATCGACTGGGTCGGGCACGACTACGACCACGACTCCGCCGACGAGGCCGGGCCAGCAGACCTCCCGGCGCTCGCCCGATGTCACGATCGGTCCGTCGGCGCCGCTTGTCCGCGGACGCCTGATCAGCGACGTCACCGCGGTCTCGCCGGCGACCAGCCCGCTCGTACACACCACGCCGGCCGCCCGCGCGGCCGCGCCACAGGTGCGCCAGGCGGCGAGGGTGTCGCTACTGCCGGTCGTGCTCGGGGTCCTGGCGGTCATCGGCCTGGCGGCGCTCGGCGCGGCTCGCGAGCTGCGTGGACGGGGTGGCTGGCGTGCGCTGCGCGCGGGCCGTTGACTGGCCCGCCGGAGGCGGTCGTGCTAACCATCGGCGACGTGCTCACGCCCTACGCCTTGAGCAGCCACGGCATCGACAACGTGATCTTCCACGTCTCGAGTGCGCTCGAGGTCCCAGTGTTGATCCTCGCCCTGCTCGCGCTCGCGCTCGTGATCTACGAGCTCGGCAGCTTCGCGGTCGAGTTGCTCGGGCGCCGGCGGCGACGCTTCGCGTCCCTGTCGGCGGCAGCCGAGCGGGCGCGAGTCGCGCTGCTGAGCGGCGATCGGGGCGCCGCGGCAGCCGCAGTCGGCAGCCTCGCGCTGAGCCCCTCGATGGCGAGCACGGGCGCGTTCATCATCCAGCACGCCCGCACCCCCGGGGGCGATCACGAGCTCAACAAAGCGCTCGCTGACTTCGACTTCGATGCCCAGCGCAGGCTGGGACGCACGCGAATGCTCGTCCGCGCCGGCCCGGCGCTGGGGCTGATGGGCACCCTGATCCCGCTCTCGCCGGCGCTCACGGGGCTGGCCAACGGCAACACCGCAGAGCTCAGCCACGACCTTCGCGTAGCCTTCAGCGTCACGGTCGTCGGGCTGCTGATCGGTGCACTCGCGTTCGCGATCTCGCTCTCACGCGATCGGATCTACGGTCAGGACCTCTCCGATCTCCAGTACCTGGCCGCGGTCGTCAGCGATCCCCGCTCGGACCCGGACGCGACATGATCTCGGTCACCCCACACTCCCGCAGCCGCGACGATCGAGCCGGCGATCCGCTCGACGGGCTCGTAAACCTGTTCGATCTCGGGATTGTGCTGTCGGTCGCGTTCCTGCTCGCGGCCCTCTCGTCGCTGCACCTCGGCGCGACGATCACGCGCAATGGGCTGCACGCGTCGCAGCCAAAGCAGATCCGGATCCGGCCGGGCCAGACGGTCGCGCCGCTCCCGAGGCCGGGCACCCGGACGATTGGCCGCGGCACTCAGGCGGGCGTGGTCTACCGGCTGGCCAACGGACAGCTCGTGTACGTCCAGAACCCCCCGCACCGCAGCCACCACTGAGATGGGCTTCTTGTGGCACGAAATCCGGGCCGCGATCCCTCTGATCTTCAGCAGTGACGACTACGTCCTGAGCGTCACATGGATGACGATCCGGATCGCGGTGGTGTCGACGGCGATCGCGCTCGTGATCGGACTGCCGATCGGACTGGTGATCGGACTGGGCCGGTTTCGCGGCAGACGCGCGCTGCACATCCTCGCCAATGCGAGCCTGGCGCTGCCGCCGATCATCGTCGGGCTCGGAGTGCTGCTCCTCCTGCTGCCCAACGGGGCATTCGGCTCGCTGCACTTCGCCTACACGGTGAAGGCCGTCTACATCGCGCAGACGATCCTCGCGCTCCCGTACATCGTGGCGCTGACGCCCGCGGCGATCCAGGGACTGCCGCCCGAGCTGCTCGCCCAGGCGCGTGCGTTCGGGGCCGGACGAGCCCAGCTTTCGCTGCTCGCGTTGCGCGAGGCGAAGATCGGGGTCCTCGCAGCGGTGATCGCCGCATTCGGGGCCGCGCTGTCGGAGGTCGGGGCGGTGGTTATCGTCGGCGGCAACATCCAGAACTACGATCAGACGTTGGCGAGCGCGATCCTCTCGCAGATCAACGACTACTCCAATTACCCGTACGCGGTCGGAATCGGCCTCGTCCTGTCCGCGCTGATCCTGCTGCTGATCGCCGTTCTGACGGTGCTCCAGCAGCGCACCAGCGGCATCCACCTGCGCTTCACGGTCAGCTGAGATGAGCCTGCTGTGGAATGAGTTCCGCGACGCGGTGCCGCTGATCGCGCACGGCAATCCCTACCTGCTGAGCGTGATCTGGTTCACCGTCCAAGTGGCGCTGATCGCGACGGCCACGGCGGCGGTGATCGGCTTGCCGATCGGGCTCACGATCGGGCTCGGCCGCTTCAGGGGCCGGGGGACGCTGCGGGCGCTTGCGAACGCGACCCTTGGCCTGCCTCCGGTCCTGGTGGGGCTGTGGCTGTTTCTGATTCTCGTCCCGGAGGGTCCGCTCGGGGGGCTGCATCTGACCGTGACCCGGAGGGCGGTGTTCATCGCCCAGGCGATCCTGGCGCTCCCCTACGTGATCGCGCTGAGCGCCGCGGCGGTCGAGGGCCTCGGACCGGGGCTGCTCGACCAGGCTCGGCTGCTCGGAGCCGGCCGCCTGCAGGTCTACGTCCTCGCGCTCCGCGAGGCAAGGATCGGCGTGATGGCGGCGTTGATCGCTGCGCTCGGAACCGCGCTTTCGGAGGTCGGAGCGATCGTGATCGTCGGCGGCAACGCGTACGGCTACGACCAGACGCTCGCCAGCGCCGCGCTGTACGAGGCAAACGCCGCTCACTACGCGGATGCCGTCGCGATCGGAATCGTGCTGATCGGCGTGATCCTGGCACTGATGGGCGGGCTGAGCTTCCTCCAGCATCAGGGCAGCGGTGTCCGTCTGCCGTTCCGGGCCGAGACGTGACCGACGTTGATCCCGCCGCCCCGGTCCTGCTCAGCTGCGAGCACCTCAGCGCGCGCCGGGGCGAGCGCGTGGTCGTCCGCGACGCGAGCCTCGAACTGCGCCGGGGCGAGCTGGTGGCGCTGCTCGGCCCGAACGGTGCCGGTAAGAGCACTCTGCTCGATGCGCTCGCGGGAGCGCTCGCCCCCGCGCAGGGCACGATCGAGCGCCGCGGCCGAGTGGCGGTCGCGCTGCAGTCCGCCGATCTCGCCCGACGGACCGTGCTTCAGAACGTGATGCTGGCGCTCGCCTGGTGGGGCGTCGCGCGAACGCAGCGCGCCGCTCGTGCCCGTACGGCGCTCGCGACGATGGGCGCCGAGCACCTCGCTCGGCGCCAGGCGAACGCGCTGTCGGGCGGCGAGCGCCGCCGCGTCCACCTCGCGCGGGCCCTCGCGGTGGAGGCCGACATCCTGCTGCTCGATGAGCCGTTCGCCGGCCTCGACGCCGAGACTCGCGCCACCCTGCTCGAGGACGCGGTCTCGGCCCTGCGCTCTGACCAGCGAGCGACGCTCGTCGTCGTTCATGACCGCGCCGAGGCGTGGGCGCTCGCTGACCGGCTGCTGATCATGATCGACGGTCAGCTGGTCGCGACCGGTTCGCCGCGGGAGCTGCTCGCCAAGCCTCCCAGCGTCACCGTCGCCCGGTTTCTCGGCTTCGATGGGTCGCTCGACGAGGGTCGTGAGACGCTCCTGACGAGGCCGTCCCACGTGGTGCTCGATCCCGACGGGCCGCTGCGAGCGCGCGTTACGCACGCCGTCCCGCTCGAGGACGGCGTGCGACTCGAGGTCGAGCTCGACAACGGACGTCTGTACACGGTCGCGGCGCTGCCGGCGCCGCGAGTGGGTGAGTTGGTCCGCGTCGCGATTCGAGGTGGCGCGCGGTTCGCGCACACCGACGCCGACTCCGCGCACCCGACCGCCGTGAGCGTGAGCGGGCTCGAATAGACTGCGCCTCGCCCATGGCCCGCGGTCTTCTGATCATCGACATCCAGCGCGACTATTTCCCCGGCGGTGCACACCCGCTGGTCGAACCGGAGGCAGCCGCGGCGGCCGCGCGCCGGGTGCTCGACGCGTTCCGCGCCAGCGGCGAACCCGTGATCCACCTCAAGCACGTGTCCGAACCCGACGCATCATTCATGCGCCCGGGTACCGACGGGGTCGAGATCCACCCGTTGCTCGAGCCGGCCGGCGGCGAGACCGTGATCGAGAAGCACAAGCCGAACGGATTTCTCGACACCAGCCTCGCCGACGAGCTCCGCTCGCACGGTGTCGACACGGTCGTGGTCGCCGGGATGATGAGCAGCATGTGCGTCGACGCGACCGTCCGTGCGGCGGTCGACCAGGGCCTCGAGGCGACCGTGATCGAAGACGCGTGCGCGGCTCCCGACCTCGAGTTCGATGGGACGCGAGTGCCCGGAGCCGACGTGCATGCGGCGTTCATGGCCGCGCTCTCGCAGGGGTACGCACGCGTGATCGACGCCGACACGCTGCTCACTCGCTAAGCCTCCCGGGAAACGGTCCGCCGTCACGGAGCTGCGCAATGTCGCAGCGCGGGCGGCGGGATTGACAGCGGCGCCGATTAGGCGGAGGATGCGGATTCCGGGGAGTAGTGCTGCAGTCCAGCCTAGGAGGCGAGTCATGCAACAGGCCGCGGGGATCGGTGTGGCTGAAGTCCAGGCCGTCTATGACGGCGCCGAGGGCGATCTCTGGGAGTTGGTGATGGGTGAGCAGATCCACATCGGCGGCTTGGCCGCGTCGATGGATCTGGCGGAGCGAGCGAGCATCGCCGCCGGCAGCGAGGGAGCGGACCTGTGCTGCTGCAACGGTGCCGGGATGCGGTTCTTGGTCCGCTTCCGCGACGTCAAGCAGATGACGGGTGTCGACATCACCGAGCGGATCGTCCGGCGCGGCCGTGCTCGCACCGAAGCGGAGGGGCTCTCGGATCGGATCGAGTTCATCAATGCCGACGCGACCGAGACCGGGTTACCGGACTCAAGCGTCGATTTCGTGTGGGGTGAGGACGCGTGGTGCTACGTCGGCGACAAGCGCGCCCTGATCGCCGAGGCTGCCCGGATCGTCAGGCCCGGTGCAACGATCGCGTTCACCGACTGGATCGCCGGCGTGGAGCCGATGAGCTCCGACGAAGCGGACCGCTATCTGCGGTTCATGAAGTTCCCGAACATCCTCGACGTCGACGACTACCGGGCATTGCTCGACGAAAACGGCTGCACAGTTCAGACAGCGGAGGACACCGAGCGGTTTCCGTCACACGTCGACCTCTACCTCAAGATGCTCAACATGCAGCTCACCTACGACGCGTTGAAGTTGATCGGCTTTGACATGGAGTTGATGCAGGCGATGGGCGGCGAGATGGCCTTCATCCAGCAGCTCGCCGACGAACGCAAGATCTGCCAGGGGAGGTTCATCGCCACCAAGCACTGACCAAGATCGCCGCCATCCGGCGCGGCCGATCAACTGACGATTGCGTACGCGGGCTGGCGCGGGTCGGCGCCGGCGCGGAGAAAGCCGCTCGAAGCGTCGCTGAAGATAGCCTCGACGGCCGCTGCGTCGCGCGTGAACTGAGGCCAGCGCCGGACATCGTGTCCGCGCGCCTCGAGCTCCGCGGTCAGTTCGGGTGGGAAGCGATCCTCGACGACCACGCGGCCGGGCAGGTACTCGAACGGCGAGAACGAGTTCGGGAAGCTCCAGGTCGAAAAGCGCGGCGCGTCGATCGCCTCCTGGACGTCGAGGCCGAAGTGGAACACGCCGAGGAACACCTGGAGCATCGCCTGCACCTGCATGTCGCCGCCGGGGCAGCCGAAAACGAACACCGAGCCGTCGTCGCGGATCGCCATTGCCGGGTTCGGGGTCAGACGTGGCCGCTTGCCGGGTGCCACGCCGGACGGGTGGCGCGGATCGGGCCGTGACTGCACGCCGCGCTCGGAGGGCACCAATCCGGTCCCCGGGATCACCGGCGAGGTCGTGGAGCCATCCGAAGGAACGGCCGAGAAGGCGTTGCCCCAGCGATCGACGACGCACACGTAGGAGGTGTCAAGCGCGGCGGGCCCGCTGACGCCATCGGCCGCCCCCGCGGGGTCTGGAACTCCGACGTCCGCGGCGGCGCCGATTGGATCGGGCAGCGCCGGGTGGGCGCGGTCCAGATCAATTGCCGCCACGCGCGCGTCGATGTGACCGTCGGACAGCAGCTCCTCGATGCCGACGTCGACGAAACGCGGATCGCCGTACCGGTACTCGCGGTCCGAGAAGGCGCCCTTGAGGACCTCGAGCACGAGATGCGCGTAGCTCGCCTGATCGCGTCCGAGGCCGTCGATCCCGGCGCGCTCGAGCATCAACAGCGCCTGCGCGAGCACCGGCCCCTGGCACCACGGGCCACAGGTGACGACCTCGAAGTCGCGCCAGCGCACCCGGATTGGGGGCTCGTAACGCGAGTGGAACGCGGCAAGGTCCGCGCGGGACAGGTAGCCGCCGTGCTGCTCGTGGTAGCTGACGATCCGCTCGGCTATCTCGCCGCAATAAAACGCCGCGCGGGCGGCTTCGAGCCCCGCGACGCGCCCGCGGCGCGCGCCCGCGCGCTCCTCGTCGGCCATGTACTGAAGCGTCGCGGCGAGTTCGCTCTGGACGAACCGATCCCCCGCCCTCGGCGGCTCGCCGCCGGGGAGGAAGACCTCCGCGCTCGAGGGCCAGCGCCGGTAATCGTCGACGTGCTCGGCGATCGCGTCGGCGAGGTACTCGTAGACCGCGAACCCGTCGCGGGCAAAGCGGGTCGCTTCGGCGGCGATATCGGCGAACGTCATCGTCCCGTAGTCGCGCAATGCCGTGATCCAGGCGTCGGGCGCCGCCGGGACGACCGTGTGCAGGATTCCAGGCGGGATCGTCGCACCGTGCTCGCGCATGAACAGGTCAGCGGGGAAGCTCGCCGGCCAGTGGCCGAGACCGGCGATCGTGCGCAGCTCGCCCGCCCCGGTCCGGATCATGATCGGCGCCACCCCGGCGACGTTGACCTGGTCGGGGTGGAGCACGCCGAGCGCGATCCCGGCCGCGCACCCGGCGTCGATCGCGTTGCCCCCGGCCTCCAGGATCGCGTACCCGGCCGCGGACGCGAGATAGTGGCCCGATGAGATCGCATGGCGGCGGCCGTAAAGCGTCGGGCGCCTCGAGTCGGCGATCGAGCGATCCTGGGTCATCGCCTTCAAGGATGCGTCAGGCGAGCTCGGCGAGGACGGCGCAGAAGCGCTCGGCCTCCTCGGGCGTCGTGTAGTGCAGGTAGCCGGCGCGCACCGCGCCGCCGGAGTCCTCGAGGTCGAGCGCGGTCATCACGTTGAGCGCGTAGTAGTTACCGTCGTAGGTGAAGATCCCCCGCTCGCCGAGCGCGACGCTGAGTTCTCGCGCCGTCCAGCCGTCGAGGTTGAAGCAGAGCGTCGGCGTCCGCTCATCCGCGCGAGCGGGGTCGGCGATCCCGTACAGGCGCAGGCCGGGAATCTGAGCCATCCGCTCGAGCGTGTAGCGAGTCAGCGCTCGCTCGTGCTGCTCGATCTGTGCGAACGCGCGGTCGAGCCGGCTCGGGCGATCGTCGCCGTCGCCGCCGAGCGACTCGAGGTACTGGACTGCCGCGACGAACCCGGCGAGCGCCTCGTGGCTGAGGGTGCCGGTCTCGAAGCGGTGCCCGAGTGGCCGGTCGGCGGCCGGGCGGACGCGGTCGGCGGGCAGCGAGGCGGCCAGCTCCTCGCCAATTGCGACGACCCCGAGATGGGGACCGAAATACTTGTATGAGGACGTGAGGACGACGTCGGCCCCGAGCGCCGTCCGATCGATGCGCCGGTGCGGCGCGAAGTGCACGCCGTCGAGCCACAGCAGGGCGCCGGCGCCGTGCACAGCCCGCGCGACGCGCGCGATGTCGGTCACCGTGCCGACCGCGTTGGAGGCAAGCGTGCACGCGACGACGCGCGTCTTTGACGAAATCAACGCCTCGAGCGCGTCGAGGTCGAGCGTGGCGTCGCGCCGGTCCAGCGGCGCGGTGCGGACGACGAGCGCGTGGTCGGCGGCGACGAGCAGCCACGGCGCGACGTTGGCGTCGTGATCGAGCTCGGTGACGATGATCTCGTCGCCGGGCGCGAGCGTCCGCGCCAGGGCGTGCGCGAGCAGGAAGTTGATCGTCGTCGTGTTGGCCCCGAACACGATCTCCTCGGTGCCGCAGCCGAGAAAGTCGGCGGCGACGATCCTGGCATTCGCGATCAGCCGGTCGGTCTCGGCGGAGGTGACGAACGGGCCGCCGCAGTTGGAGTTGGCGTCGCGCAGGTACCCCGCGACCGCCTCGATCACCGCGTCGGGCGCCTGCGACCCGCCCGGGCCGTCGAGGTAGATGGCCGGCGCGTCGCCCACCCGCCGCGCGAGCGCCGGGAACCTCGCCCGCAGCGCGTTCACGTCGAACGCTGTCTCGCCCGTAGCGGTCACGGGCGGCGGTCAACCACGAGCGGATCGCGTCCCGAACGCCATAGCGGGCAACTCTATCGGCCCGTGACCGGCTGCTTGCGAGTCCGCCTGCGCCCAGGAGTCCGCCTGCGCCCAGGCTAGATTGCCCGCCGATGATGAACGGCCGGTGCCTCGTCGATGGATGGTAAGCCCGATCGCCAGCGAGATGCCCCGCTGGTCGCGGCGGTCGACCGCTTCTTCGAGCGCCCCGACGCGACCTTCACGACACCCGGTCACAAGCGCGCGGCGTGGCTCACGGACCCGCTGCTCGACCTCGACCTGCCGCTCGCGAGCGGCGCCGATGACGCACAGCTGTCCCATGACTACCTCGGCGCGGCCGAGCGGCTCGCGGCGCAGCTGTGGTCGGCGGACTTCTGCCGCTTCTCGGTCAACGGCTCGACGCACGGCAACGAGGCGTTCGCGCTCGCGGTCGGCGCGCCCGGGGACCGGGTCGCTGTCTCGCGCAATCTGCACAAGTCGCTGTTCGCCGGGCTGATCCTGGCCGGGCTCGAGCCCGTCTGGCTGCACCCCGAGATCGATCCAGACACCGGGCTGTCGGTCGGGCTGCGCGTCGCCGAGGTGCAACGCGCGCTCGAGCAGGGCGTGCGCGCGGTGATGCTCGTCGAGCCTTCGTACGTCGGGGTGATCAGCGACCTCGATGCGATCGTTGTGCGCGCCCATGACGCCGGGGTGCCGGTGATCGTCGACCAGGCATGGGGCTCGCATCTCGGGCTCCACCCCGAGCTCCCGCGCGGCGCGATGCGCGCGGGAGCCGACGGGATGATCATCTCCGCCCACAAGACCCTCACCGCGTTCACGCAGAGCGCGATCCTGCTCGCGCGCGGCGAGCTACTCGGCTTCGAGCGCCTCAACGCCGCCTTCGAGCTACTCAACACGACCAGCCCGAGCGCCGCGATCACGGCCTCGATCGATCGCGCCCGATGGATCATGGCGACCGACGGCGACCAGCTGCTCGCCCGCACGCTCGAGCTCGCGCGCCGCTTTCGCCGCGAGCTGTCCGACGTCGAAGGTCTCCACGTCCTCGACGAGCGCGTCACGCAAGAGTTCGAGTCGGCCGCCGACTTCGACACGCTCAAGCTCGTGCTCGTCCTGGCCGGCACCGGCGCGATCGGCTTCGATATCGAGAACGATCTGCTCGAGGCGGGAGTCCGGGTCGAGCTCGCGGACCGTGACGTCATCGTCCCGTTGCTGACGATCGGCGACGACGACGCGTCCGTCGACCGCCTGATCGCCGCCTTGCGAAGTTCGCTGCAGCGCCGGCGAAGCGATCCGCGGCCGGTGTCTCCATCGACGGTCTGGTCGGTGCGGCCCGAGCTGCGGCTGACCCCCCGCGAGGCGTTCTTCGCGCCCCGCGAGCGAGTCGGCGCCGAGCAGGCGATCGGACGCGTGTCGGCCGAGACGGCGGCCCCATACCCGCCCGGGATACCGGCGCTCGCGCCCGGCGAGCTCGTCACCGCCGAGCTGCTCGATCGGCTGCGCGCCGAGGCGGCCGCCGGGAGCCGCATCGCCTACTGCTCGGATCCGACGCTGAACACCCTGCTGGTCGTACGCTAGCGGCGAGCCGACCGGCCGAGTACGCGCGTCACGCGCGTCACGCGCGCACGGCCTCGATCACGCTCAACGGACCCACGGTCGGGATCGTCCGCATGTGTTCGAGCCCGGCCGCGGTGAACAGCCGCGCGTACTCGGCCTCGGTTCGCTCGCGCCCGGTCGCGACCACGAGCATCATCAGGTCGTAGAACTTGGCGAGATGGCCGCCCGGCCCGGGGTCGACGACCATCTCGATCACGAGCACGCGTCCGCCATCGTTCATCGCGTCGCGGCAGTTACGCAGGATCGCGATCGCCCGCTCGTCGGGCCAGTCGTGCAGTGCCCGTTTGAGCGTGTAGATGTCGCCGCCGGCAGGGACGGATTCGAACATGTCTCCGGCGACCAGCGTGCAGCGATCGGCGACGTCCGCGGCGCGCAGCGCCTCCCCGACGCCCGAGATCACCTGCGGCAGATCGAACAGTACGCCGCTCGTCCCCGGTACGGCCGCAAGGATCTTGGCGATCAGCGTTCCGTGCCCGCCGGCTACGTCGACTACCGTCTCTGCGGCGCGGAAGCCGTAGGCGTCGATCACGCCCTCGGCATCTCGGCCCGAGTGGCTGGACATCGCATCGTTGAAGCGCGCGGCGGCGTCGGCGTCGTGCGCGAGGTACTCGAACAGCGGGGCGCCGTGCGCCAGATCGAAGCTCGGCGTGCCGGTCCGCAGCGTCGGCACGAGCTGCTCCCACGAGCGCTGCAGGAACGGCTCTCCGATGTAGAGCGCGTAGTCGTAGACCGTCCCGCCGGGCCCCTCGCGCCGCAGCGACTCGCCGAGCTCGGTCAGCGCGAAGCGGCCGTCGTCGAGGCGTTCGAAGACGTCGCGGCTGGCGAGCGCGCGGAGCAGGCGATAGAGCAGCTCCGGACGCGTCCGGGTGATGGCGGCGAGCTCGTCCACGGTCCGTGGTCCGTCGGCGAGCAGATCGGCGATCCCGAGTTCCGCCGCCGCGCAGATCGCGCGCGTCAGCTCGAACGAATAGAGCAGGTCGAGCAGCGTCGTGTTCGCCGCAGCTCGACGCGCCCGGTCGCGCCCGCCGAGTGACCGATCGCCCGCAGTGTCGCTCGCGCCTGAGTCCACGCCTGTGCCGCGTCTAGCCTCGCCACGGGGCCGACTTGGGGGTATGCTCGGTGCTCAAGCTCCGCTCGCGAGCGCCGTTATGTGCCTGCATCGACACCCCAGTAGGCAACCGTGACAAGCGTCAACGACGCACCCGGTCAGACGCCGACGCGGACATCAGCTGGTCCCCTCGACGGCGGAGCGCAGGGCGGCGATGTCGGGCGCCCCGAACACAACGCGATCGCGGGTCGCGACGTAGACCAGATCGAGGTCCACGCCCGCCAGCGCGATCTTCCGCGTCAGGTCAGCGAGAACCCCTGGGCGGTCCTCGACGTTGACTACGACGACCTCGCGCTCGCGTGTGACAGCGAGCTGCGAAATCGCCAGCGAATGCTTCGCTGCCTCGGCGTGCGGGACCAGGATGTGGAGTTCGGCTCGCTCGCCTGAGCCGATGCAGGTGGCGGCGGCGATGTTCACGCCCGCGTCGCTGATTGCCGCCGCGACCTCAGCGAGCGACCCCGGGCTGTTCTCGATGTCGATCACCAAGTCGTACGCCATGCGCCTCCCTTGTGCGTCGGTGGCCGCCGCAGCCTACTAAGCGCCCGCTCTCGTTGGGGGATCTTGCGCGCATAGCGCCGAAGATCCCCCACGCTTAGACGTCGAACAGCGTCAGGTCTCGCCCGGGCGTCGGGTCTTGCGAGGGGGTCAGGTCTTGCCCGGCGCCTGCTGACAGCCGGAGCGGTCTGGCTGCGCCGTCGACGCGGTATTGAGGCACTCCATCCGCCTCGCCTGCCTGACATGGATCGGTGTCGCCCACTTGCCGCCGCTCTGATCCCAGGCCTGCAGCAGCCCGTTGTCGAGCGTCTTGGACGGGGGCACGACGACGTCCTGCTCGTGGGCGGGCGCCGGGCAGAAGGCGCTGCCGGGCGCGCACGGCTCGAGCTGGAGGTTGCTGTGTTCGATCTGGTTTGCGCGCATCTCGAGCACCTCGTTATCGCCGTACCCGGGCGGCTGCGCGAAATAGCCGGTGAGCAGGCGCACGGTCGGGGTCTGTGTGAGCGCGAAGCTCTGGACCTGATACCCGGTCAGCGCGTCGGCGGCGCGGCCCGGAATCGAGTTCGCGAGCCGGATCCTCTTGAGGTACAGGTGATCGCGCAGCGCGACCGACCGCGATCCGAACCCCGTGGTCGCGAGCTCGGGCGGATCAGGCGTCATCGCGACGAGCTGATAGTGGTTGCTTTCCCAGTCGATCGCGAACGGCAGCAGCTCCTGATAGGCGTCGGGAATCTCATATCCGGCGATCACCTCCGGGGTGCCGTCGCCGTTGTAGTCGAGCGCGGGCGGGGCGCCCGCGGGGACCACCCAGCCACGCGCGGTGCGGCCGCGTCCCACGGGGCGGTAGTCCAGCCTCAGTCGCAGCCAGCCACCGCTGACGTCGTAGATGCGGACCTCGTCGGAGCGCGGCTGCGGCACCCCGGGGGCCCCTGTTGCGCCGGCGTAGAAGTCGCCGCTGCTGGGCGCGTCCTGCACCACCACCAGCCACGAGTCATCCTCGGTCGAATGCAGCCGGAGCCGCTCGTTGACGACCACGTGGCCCCCGCCAGCGAGCATGCCGTGAAGCGTGTCGTCGATCTGATCGGCGAGCGGCGGCGGCTGGACCATCGATCGCCAGTCGGTCGTGAAGCCGATCAAGGCGCCGACGCCGAGCGTCAGAGCGAGAGCGGCGAGCAACCCCTGAAACACGCGATCCTTGAACGGCGAGCGTGGCTGCTCGGGCCCGGTCGTTCGCGCGTCACCGTTGTCGGCGGCGGCGACGGCCGCGACGGCAGGCTCGGCGGAACGCTCCAATGGCCCCAGCTTGACCACCTCGGCGCCCTCGCACAGAGCGCGCGCTGCCTCGCACTGCTGTCCTGCATCGTGCAACAGCGACTCCCAAGGACCGGTCCGGATAGTCGCGACGATCCGCACCTTCCGCGAGCTGACGGCCGTCAGCGTTTCGAGGGTCGGCACGTCGAGGGCGTCGAAGAAGCGATCGAGCCCGTCGAGCCATAGGCAGACCTCGGGCGCCTCGAGCTTGGCGTCGACGTCGTGGTCGGCGAGCCACCGCAGCCCGTCGGCGCCGACCGGAACGATCGCGGGAACGTCACCGAACACCTCGCACGCCGCCTCGCGCAGCGCGCGTGACTTGCCGGCCCGCGCCGGACCGTGGACGACGACCGGAGCGCCCGTCCACAATGCCCGCTTGAGTTCCTCATCTTCGGCACGGGGCCGATATTCGCCAGCGTCCTCGCCCTTTGACGGGGTAGACGCCGAGCGCTCCCGGCTTGGTCGCACGCAGCGCCAGCGGCGGCCACACGCGGAGCGCGTTCTCGAGCGCGCTGAGCTGATTGTTGAACGCGACCCATCGTTGGACGCACGCGCCCGCGAGCGCGAGCGACACGGTCACGAACAGCGTCAGCAGCGGAGTCGGTCCGGCGATGTTCGTCAGCTGCGGGAGCACCAGCGTCGCGATCGCGAGACCGGCGGCGGCGCCGGCGCCACCCGCGGCGCTGGTTCGGCGCAGGCGGCGGTTCACACGATCGCCTCCTCACTGCACAGAACACACATGCCTGTCTCCCCCTAGACGCCCCGGACCGTCCACCCCACGCTGACATGAAAGGATAATCCCGCGAGGGGTCGCGTTCTACCCTCCTAAAGCATGGCCATCATTGCCTGCCCAAGCTGCGGCGCCCGTAATCGCGTCGGCCCCGTCACCCGGGGCGTTCCGCGCTGCCCGCGCTGCAAGTCGACGTTGCCGTGGGTCGTGGACGCCGACACCGAGACGTTCGCCGCCGAGACCACCGCCTCGGTGCCGGTCGTGGTCGACTTCTGGGCGGAGTGGTGCGGTCCGTGCCGGATGATCTCGCCGGTGCTCGCCGATATGGCGCGCGGACACGCCGGACACCTCAAGGTCGTCAAGGTCGACGTCGACGCCAATCCGGAGCTGGCCGGTCGATACGGGGCCATGTCGATCCCGCTGCTGGTGGTGATCAAGGACGGCAGCGAGGTCGACCGCATCGTGGGGGCGGTCCCGAAGGCGGAGCTCGAACGGCGCCTCGCGCCCGCACTCGCCGGTTGAGCTCAAAGCACCGGCTAGCCTCGCTGTCGTGACCCCGCTGAACGGCACCCGAGTGCTGGTGACCGGCGCGACGAGTGGGCTGGGACTCGCGATGGGACAGGCGCTGAGCGACGCCGGCGCTCGCGTCGCCGTGACGGGCCGTGACGGCACGCGGGCGCAGGCGGTCGCGGAGCAGCTTGGATCGGAGGCCGTTGGTCTCGAACTCGATGTCCGCGACGACACGTCGGTGCAGGCCTGCGTCGCCGAGACCGAGCGGCTGTTCGGCGCGATCGACATGCTGGTCAACAACGCGGGGATCGGGATGCGGACCGTCAATCCGCGCTTTCTGACCGACCCGCAGCCGTTCTGGCAAGTTCCGCCGGAGGGCTTTCGTGATGTCGTCGAGACCAAGGTCACGGGTTGCTTTCTGGTCGCTCGGGCGGTCGTGCCGCGGATGCTCGAGGCAGGCGGCGGACGGGTCGTCACGATCTCGATGAACCCGCAGACGATGACGCGGCGCGGCTTCGTGCCCTACGGGCCGTCGGGCGCCGGCGTCGAAGCGCTCTCGCGCGTGATGGCGGCCGACCTCGCGGACACGCCCGTGACCGTCAACATCCTGCTCCCCGGCGGCGCGACCGCGACCGGGATGATCCCCGACGACGTCACGCCGCAGGCACGCGTGCGAATGCTCGACCCGGCGATCATGGGGCCGCCGATCGTCTGGCTCGCTTCCGACCCTGCCGCGGGCGTTCACGATCAGCGGATCGTCGCGACGGAATTCGAGCAGTGGCTGGCCGCGCGCTGAGGGCTGTTAGAGCGCAGCCGCGGGTTCGTAGAGAAGACATGATCTAGATACAGGGAGGCGACGTGGCCAACGAGAACGTGATCAGCGACGAGCAGCAGCGGGTGCTATCTGACGGTCGCGCCATACCCACGCTCGGTTTCGGCGTCTGGCAGGTGCCCGACGGGCAGGAGTGCGTCGACGCAGTCCGTTGGGCGCTCGAGTGCGGCTATCGCCACATTGACACGGCCCAGGCGTACGGCAACGAGCAGAGCGTCGGCCAGGGGCTGCGCGAGAGTGGCGTCCCACGCGACGAGGTGTTCATCACGACGAAGTTCTACCCCGCGCGCACCGACCCGGCAGCCGAGGCCGAGCAGAGCCTGCGGCGGCTCGGCGTCGATCACCTCGACCTGTACATCATCCACTGGCCACAGAAGAACCCGACGTGGGCGTGGCCGGGGATGGAGGCCGCGCGCGAGCGTGGCTACGCGCGCTCGATCGGGGTCTCCAACTTCAGCGTCGACGAACTCGAGCAGGTGATGGCCGTCGCGAGCTCTCCGCCCGTGATCAACCAGGTCCAGTTCAGCCCGTTCGAATACCGCCGTGCGCTGCTGATGCAGTGCGAGGCGCGCAATGTCGCGGTCGAGGCCTACAGCCCGCTCGGGACCGGGCGCCATCTGTCGGATTCGACCGTCACCAAGATCGCCGACCGGCTCGATGCGACGCCCGCCCAGGTCCTGCTGCGCTGGGGCATCCAGCGCAACACGATCGTGCTGCCGAAATCGACCCATCAGGCACGGATCGAGGAGAACGCCGCCGTATTCGGCTTCTCGCTGTCCGACGAGGACATGGCGACACTCGACGGTCTTGACCAGACCGGCGGCACCGCTGAGGCGCGCGAACGGAAGTGGTGGTGATCGCGGCCGCGTCGAGAGCGCCGCGACGCGTGATCGCGTCACCCGGATCCTGATCGCGGCGCGCGCCGGTCCTGGCAGCGAGATTCCGGACGTCGCCTCTCGGACAGTTGCCGTTTTGCCCGCCCGCCGGTCGGGTAGGCGAATGCTTGACCGTAGGAGGTGCCGTTCATGTCGTCGCAATCCGCCGGGCGCAACTCCGGGCGCCGAATTTCGCTCTCGTCGCTGGGCGCGATCGCAGCGCTCGTGCTGATTGCCGCGCTCGTCTTGTCATCAGCGGTGCAGAAGTCGCGCGCCGCCGGCAGGTCCACCAGCGCCCACGTGTGGATCACGACAGCGGACGGCGCCGACAGGCTGACCGATGCCGGGACCGTTCCGTTCATGAGCGCGCAGCCGAGCGCTCCAACGATCGAGATCGACCCATCGCGCAGCTTCCAGACGATGGACGGCTTCGGCGGCGCGATCACCGACTCGTCGGCTGTTGTCCTGTACCGGATGTCTCACGCGGCGCGCGAGCGGGCGATGCGGATGCTCTTTGACCCGCGCACCGGAGACGGACTGAGCTACCTGCGCCAACCGATTGGCGCGTCGGACTTCGTCGCCACCGCGCCGTACACCTACGATGACATGCCCGCGGGCGAGACCGACTACGGGCAGCGGCACTTCAGCATCGCCCACGACAAGGCCGAGATCCTGCCGCTGCTGCGCGAGGCGAAACGGCTGAACCCTGAGCTGCAGATCGTCGCTACGCCCTGGAGCCCGCCGGCCTGGATGAAGACCAACCAGTCGCTGATCGGCGGGCGGCTGATCGACACGCCGCAGATCTACCACTCATACGCGCTCTACCTGACGAAGTTCATCGAGGCCTACCGCGCGCAGGGCGTGACGATCGACGCGATCACGGTTCAGAACGAGCCCCAGAACCGGACCCCGGCGACGTACCCGGGGACCGACATGTCCGCCGCGCAGGAGGAGAAGGTGATCGAGGCACTCGGTCCGATGCTCCGGGCCGCGCACCTGCACACGAAGATCCTCGCCTATGACCACAACTGGTCAGAACACCCGAACGACATCGCGAGCACGCCGCCCGACGAGACGCAGGACACCAACGACTACCCGCAGGAAGTCCTGTCCTCGCCGGCCGCGCGCTGGGTCTCGGGGACCTCGTATCACTGCTACTTCGGGGATCCGAGCGCGATGTCGACGCTCCATGACGAGTTCCCGGACAAGGACATCTACTTCACCGAATGCTCCGGGAGCCAGTCGAGCGATCCGGCCGACACCTTCTCGGACACGCTCAAATGGCATGCCCGCAACCTGATCATCGGTTCACCGCGCAACTGGGCCAAGACCGTGATCAATTGGAACGTGGCGCTCGACCCCTCCGGCGGTCCGCACGTCGGCGGCTGTGGCAACTGCACCGGGATCCTCACGATCGGCCCCGGCGACAAGATCACGCCCGACGCCGAGTACTACACGCTCGGTCACCTGAGCCGCTTCGTGGAGCCCGGGGCGACCCGGATCGCGAGCACCTCGTTCGGCACGACCGGCTGGAATGGAGAGGTCATGGATGTCGCCTTCCGCGATCCCGACGGCAGGACCGTGCTGGTGGCCCACAACGAGAACGACAACCCGCAGGCGGTCGGCGTCAGCGAGGGCGGCGAGAGCTTCACCTATACGCTGCCGGGCGATTCACTGGCGACCTTCACGTGGATGGGCAACCCCGGCAGCAGCGACAACCTGCGCGAGCTCGATCCGTCGGGCTGGACGGCTACCGCCGACCCAGCCGGACCGACGGACCCGTGCTGTCAGGGCAACGTGGCCGCCAACGCCGTCGACGATGACGCGAGCACCCTGTATCAGACCGGCACCGGTCAGCAGCCGGGTCAGTGGCTTGAAGTCGACTTCGGGCGTCTGGAACCGGTTCGCCAGATCGTCTTTGACACCGGCGTCAACCTCGGCGACTACCCGCGCGGGTATACGGTTCAGGCGAGCACCGACGGCATCACCTGGACCCCGGTCGACACCGGGTCGGGCAGCGGCCAGCTGGCCTCGATCCCGCTCAGCGGCACGCCGATCCGGTTCGTCCGGGTCATGCTGACCGCGACGAGCGGCAACTGGTGGAGTGTCGCCGATGTACGCGCCTACGTTGCCGGCCGCTCGCGCTGATCCGTCGCTCGCGCTGGTCCGTTATTGCTGCGTGAACCGGACTGCAGCGGGCGAAACCGGCCGTCGTATTACGCGTGGTACGAGATGTACCCCGCCGACTCGATCTCGCTCTCGAGCAAGCAGTACCCGGTCAAGCCCGGCGACACGTTGACCGCCGACGTGTCGGTCAGCAGCAGCGTGTTCACCCTGTCGCTGGAGTCATCGGAGGGCTGGACCTTCACCACCTCGAGGCGGCGCTGAGTGGCGGCGCCGGCCGGCAGCGCGTTCAGCATCGCCTGGCACCACAGCTAACGGGCCGCGCGCCTGAACCGTTTTCGCAGTGCGCCGGGTCTATTTAGGCATGAATGCGAAAACGAAAGGACGACTGTGTTGAACTTGACCCATAGGCACTCGGAGGTCGGTGGCTCAGAGCTCGAGGGCGCCGAGCGCGCGACCTTCGCCGCCGGCTGTTTCTGGGGCGTCGAGGCATCGTTTCGCGAGCTCGAGGGCGTCCTGAAGACGACCGTCGGCTACACCGGCGGCACCACGAGCGATCCGAGCTACGAGCAGGTCTGCAGCAGCACGACCGGGCATGCCGAGGCGGTCACCGTCTGGTTTGACCCGACCAAGATCGGCTATGACGACCTGCTGAGCACGTTCTGGTCAATCCACGACCCAACCACCAAGGACCAGCAGGGGTGGGACTTCGGCAGCCAGTACCGATCCGCGATCCTCGTCCACGACGCCGAACAGGAGCGTCAGGCGATCGCCTCGCGCGACGAGCGCCAGCAGAGGGTGGCGCGGCCGATCGTGACCGAGATCGTCGAGGCCGGGCCGTTCTACGACGCCGAGGACTACCACCAGCGCTACTTCGAGAAGCACGGCGGCGCCGTCTGCGCGACGACGCTGCGGTAGGCACTAGCCCTCCTCGAGATCCAAATATGGCTCGAGGAGGGCCCGCAGCTGCATGCGGCCGCGGTGCAGACGACTCTTGAAGGCCGCCTCGCGAACGCCGACGACCTCCGCGGCGGCGCGCGTCGACAGCCCCTCGATGTCGCGCAGCACGACTGCTGCCCGCCAATCCGGGGGCAGCTGATCGAGCGCGTCATCGAGGACCTGGTCGAACTCCCGGTCAAGCGACTGCGCCTCGGGGCCGAGGCTCGTTGACTCGGGCAGCGAGGCGATCGGGTCCTCGCGCTCGGGAGCGGGCTCGGCGCGGGGCAAGGTGCGCCGCGCCAACCGGCGCTGGGCCTCGTTGTACGCGATCCGGTACAGCCAGGTCGAGAACTGCGCGCGCTCCTGGAACTTCCCCAGGCCGCGCCAGGCGCGAAGGAACACGTCCTGGGCGACCTCGTCCGCCGCGCCGCGATCGAGTCCGAAGCGCCTCAGTGCCCCGTAGACGCGGTCGGCGTGGATCATGACCAGCTGCGCGAAGGCGTCATCGTCGCCCGCGCGCGCACGGAGGATCAACTCGTGCTCGGAGGTCGGGCCGCCGCTCACGGCGCGGTTATACCGCCTCGTCCGCGGGCGACACCCGAGGGCGTCGCCCGCGGCTGTGGATTAGCGCTCGTCGAGCGCGAGCGAGCAGGAGTTGATGCAGTAGCGCTCGCCGGTCTCGCCCGGACCGTCCGGGAAGACATGGCCGAGGTGTCCGCCACAGGCAGCGCACGTCACCTCGATTCGATGCATGCCGTAGCTGTGGTCGTCGTGGAGGTTGACGTTGGCCCGGTCGGCCGGCTCGGTGAAGCTCGGCCATCCGCTCCCGGAGTCGAACTTCGTCTCCGAGGAGAACAGCTCCGCGCCGCACCCGGCACAGCGGTAGGTCCCGTCACGCTTCTCACTGACGTAGCGGCCCGTGAACGCGCGCTCGGTCCCCTTGCCGCGCAGCACCTCGTACTGGGATGGGGTCAGCTGCTCGCGCCACTCGGCGTCGCTCTTGTCAACGCGCTCGGAGTGCGTCTGGTTCTGGGTATGAGTGTTGTTTTCCATACCCCATTTGACCTGAGGACATCGGTAAACGGTTCAGTCAGGACGCCGAGGATGGCCCACGCCCACGCGCACCGCGGCGGCGACCTCGCGCGCGTCGGGAGCGCCACCTGGAGCGCCGAGGTCTCCTAAGCGATCGATCAGCCGCCTCAGGCTCGCGAGCACGCGGCGGCATTCGACGCATACTCCGAGGTGGCGCTCGAGCCGCGCCCGCGCGTCCGGGGCAAGCTCCCCGTCGACGTAGGCCGACATCTGTCCCGGAGCCCATCGGTGGTCGCGCGCGAAGCGCGTTCGATCGGAGATCTCGCTCATAACCTGTCTGACCCGCTCGGGCGCGATTGAGGTTCACAGCTTAGGCCCGCGGCGGCGGCGGCGGCGACGCCGGCCGGCTGACCTGCGTCACCAGCGCGCGGGTGCCGCTCATTGCTTGTGCAGCGTCGCGACCGTCACGTGTGGCCAGCGCAGGCCGTTGAAGTCGAGTTCCACGAGTTGCGTGTACTGGAGCTGAGGCTTGCTGTGGCCCGCGACGGTCTCGATCCAGAATGTCGCGGCGACCTCGACCGCCTTGGCGTTCCCCCTGGGGGGTTGGCGCCGGCCGCGAGGAAGGCCGTGTTCGCGGTCCCGCCGCCCCTGACGGGCGAGTGCTTGGTCGTCACATGGAGGGCGGTCGTGTGGGTGATGTTCTGGCCCTGGATCGCGTGCTGCAGCACGCTGTTGGGGTTCTTCACCATCTCCTGCGTGACCCCGGGAGACTTGAATCGAAAGGTCGTCGGAACCGACAGGTTGAGCTCGGTGAACGTCCCCTCGATCGATCCGAATTCCGAGTTGTGCGGCGCGGGACCCCCGATCCCAAACGGGAGGATGTTGTTGGCGTGGATGTCGGGGCCATGGCTGAGCGTCTTCGAGGTCCCCTGAGCGAGGATCGTCGTCCCGTGCGGGATCGAGGCCATCCGGACCACGGTCGCGGGCTCGTGCGGATGACTCGTCGGCGGGACGTGGGCCCAGATGCCGGGCTCGATGTGCAGGCCGGCGCCGGTGCTCGTCTCCGCTATCTGCTGCATGTAGGTCAGGCCGAACATGTTGATGTCGTGCATCAGCAGTCCGCGATTCGGGATCGGCCCGTTGATCTTGGTGAACGCGAGCGTCTCGGTGGTCAGGTTGAGCTCGAGGAACCGATCCTGACCAGTTGAGAGCTTGTGGGGACGCCAGATGGCGTTGAAGCCGTGTCCCTTCCAGGTGCCTGCTAGCTGCCCCAGCGGCCCGAGATGGTCCGCCGGATGGGCATCAGCAGCGACAGCCGCCGGTGCCTCCGCGATCTCGGGCAGGCCCCGGAACACGAAATTGGGATCCGTCTGTGCCGTAACGCTCACGGTCACTCCTTTGTGATGGATTGCTGGCCGACCAGTACAAGCCGGAGAGAAACCCGAAGACAGCGATCGCTGCGGCCCCAGCCACGAGCGCTATTGGTGATCCCACCATCGGTAGCTGACCCCTCCCCGGACAGCCAAGACCACGCCTGGCTGCTCGTTGCGCGCCCCACCCCTGTGGCGCTTACGGCGACCGTACCGCAACGGCACGGCGCGATCAAGCGGGCGCGATGTGCTCGCGAGCGAGGGTCGGCAAGATGTCGGGTCCAACACCGACGCAAACTGGAGGACCTCAATGGCTTCGATTCGTCAGGAGATCACGGTCGATGCGGGGCCGGACGCCGTCTGGGACGCGGTCCGCGATTTCGGCGCCCTGCACGTGCGGCTCGCGCCTGGGTTCGCGACCGATCTCCGGATGGACGGGACTGACCGGATCGTCACGTTCGTCAGCGGCACGGTGCTGCGCGAGCGCCTCGTCTCCTGCGATGACACAACCCGTCGACTCGTGTGGGCGATCGTCGATGGCCCATACACGCACCACAACGGCTCGGTCGAGGTGTTCGGGCTCGAGGATGGACGCGCGCGCTTCGTCTGGACGACCGATGTGCTGCCCGACGAACTCGGCGACCCGACGGCAGAGCAGATGGAGCGGGGGCTGGCGGCGATCGAGGCGACCCTGAACGCGCAAGCGATTGCCCAGCGCGACTGAAGCTTTGCTCGCCGGTTAACCCTCCGAAGCGCTGCTTAATGGCGACTGTGCCATCGGCAAGCGGCCCGCGGACAACACTGCGCCGCAATCGACCGTGGTGCTGGCGCACCTAGGGGGTAATGATGGAGATTGTTCGGATCAAAGGCCACGGGGCTCTGACACTGGCGGCGCTTGCCGTCGCGGCGGCTGTCGTCGTCACCGTCCTCGCGGGGAGCTCGTCGGCGTCGGCGAGATCGACCGGTGCCTCGGCGGCGAGCGGCCCGCCGAAGACGGTCACCGCGGCGCTGCTCAAGCGGCGTCCGCACACGCTCAAGCGGGGCACCACCGTTCGCTCGTCCGCGCTCGGCCAGCGGGTGTTCGTCAACCCGCGCACCGGGTTCGCTCTCGCGGGCACCGGCGGCGCCCAGTATCCGGCGACGACCACCAACGGCGGTAAGACGTGGAAGACCGATGGCCCCGCGCTGCACGTCAATGCGGCCCAGGCACCGTTCGTCGTCACCGATATCGGAGCCGCCAGCAAGCGCACGGCGTTTGCGTTCGGTGGCGGCCAGGTGGTTGACGCGACCGGCGATTCAGGCAAGCACTGGTGGCAGGCCGTGCTCGGGGGCGCTGTGCTGGCAACGGTGCCGCGGCTCGGTGGCGGATTGATCGCCGTCGCGCAGAATCCCAAAGGCTCGGCCGCGCAGACGCTGATCTACGTCTCACGCGACGGCGGCCACCACTGGCACCTGAACACGAAGTTCGGCACCTAGTCCCCCCGACGCGCACGCGGAGGCTGAGCCCCGGGCGGGGGGCGCGGTGACGCTAATGACCGGTTAAGAACCGTGGAAGCCGCCCGGTGTTCGAGGGATTGGCGGAGCGCGCGGCCGTCGCGATCCGAGCATGGCGCCAGGCGCGCCGTTTAGGGATCGATCACGACGGGAAGGTGAGCTTGCGGTCGCAGCAGACGATCAGGGATCGGGAGCCCGCATAAATCTGCCGTCGCAGGCTTCGGAGGCCGCTCATGAAACCGATCTCGATTCCCGGTACTCGGCTGTTGGGCAGGGTGGCCGTATTGGCGTGCGCCCTGACGCTCGCCGCGGCGCTCGCCCCGGCGGCAAACGCACCCACGGCCGCCGCCGCCGGGACAGCTCCGTCCTGCCCATGGCTCGACCAGTCCCTGCCGGTGAGTACGCGCGTGCACATGCTGCTCTCGCAGATGTCACTCCCGGACAAGATCACGATCCTCACCGGCGCCGGTTTCAGCGAGCCGTACGTGTTCTTCACCTCGGGGATCCCGAGCCTCTGCATCCCACCGATGGGCGAGGAGGACGGGCCGCTCGGCGTCGGCGACGGTCTCACCGGCGTGACCCAGCTCCCCGCGTCAGTATCGCTGGCGGCGACCTTCGACAACTCGCTGGCCCGTCAGTACGGGCAGGTGCTCGGCTCCGAGGAGCACGGCAAGGGCGCGATGGTCAACCTCGGCCCGACCGTGAACATCGACCGCGATCCGCGCTGGGGGAGGTCGTTCGAGGCCTTCACCGAGGACCCGTTCCTCAACGGCGCGATGGCGGTATCGGAGATCCGCGGGGTCCAGAGCCAGGGCGAGATGTCACAGGTCAAGCACCTCGCGGTCTACAACCAGGAGACCAACCGCAACACGCCGGCCGATAACGCGATCATCAGCGAGCGGGCGCTGCACGAGATCTATCTACCGGCGTTCTGGGCCGCGACCCAGCAGGCCAAGGCGTCGTCGGTGATGTGCGCCTACAGCACGATCAACGGCCAGTTCGCGTGCCAGAACCAGGATCTGATGAAGGACACGCTCAATCAGCGCTGGGGGTTCCCCGGGTTCGTGACTTCGGACTTCCAGGCCATGCACTCGACCGTCCAGTCCGCTGACGCGGGCGACGACCAGGAGATGCCCGCCCCCCAGTTCTACGGCTCGGCGCTGCAGACCGCCGTGGACCAGGGTCAGGTCAGCATGGCCACGCTCAACCAGATGGTGCGCCGGATCGTCCGCGAGCTGTTCCGCTTCGATGAGTTCAACAACCCGCCCACCGGCACCACGAGCACGGTCGTGACGACCCAGGCCCACCAGGCGATCGCAAATAAGGTCGCCGAGACGGGCACCGTCCTGCTCAAGAACAGCAACAACACCCTCCCGCTGCAGGCAACCGGCGGCGGGTCCGTCGCCGTGATCGGGCCGGCCGCCTCGGTCTCGCCGGCCGACACCGGCGGCGGCAGCGCGTTCGTGACCGCCCCGTTCAGCGTCACGCCGCTCCAGGGCATCCAGGCCGCCGCCGGCCCGGGCACGAGCGTGAGCTACACCCAGGGGCTGCCGGCCGACACGTTGCTGAGTGCGATCCCGAGCTCTGCGCTGACCCCGGCGTACCAGCCGACGGGCAACGGCGGCAGCTACACGGGGACGCTGACCGCACCTGCGACGGGTACGTTCGTCCTCGCGTTCAAGAACCCGGGCAACTTCTCGGTCACCAACCTGTCGCTCGACGGCAAGGTGATCCTCGCCAATCCCGGTACGCCGCCGGTCTCGACCTACTCGGTCGCAGTCGACCTCCAGGCGGGCCACACGTACACACTGACGCTCAACGGCGGCGGGCCGTCGGCCAATCTCAGCTGGGCCACGCCGTCCGATCTCTCATCCGGGATCGACCAGGCCGTGGCCGCCGCCAAATCGGCATCGACGGCAGTCGTGGTCGTCTCCGATGACACCGAGTCAGAGGCCGCGGACCGTGCCGGCCTCAACCTCCCCTCGGCGCAGGACGAGCTGATCTCCGCCGTCGCGGACGCCAATCCGCACACCGTGGTCGTGGTCAACGCGGGGGCGCCGGTAGCGATGCCGTGGCTGAACCACGTCGCCTCGGTGCTCGACGCGTGGTACCCCGGCGAGAGCAACGGCACGGCGCTGGCCTCGGTCCTGTTCGGCAAGACCGACCCGAGCGGGCATCTGCCGGTGACGTTCCCCGCGAGCCTCGGCCAAGTGCCGGCTTCGACGCCGCAGCAGTTCCCGGGCGTCAACGGCCAGGTCGACTACTCCGAGGGGATCGACGTCGGCTATCGCCATTACGACGCGACCGACGAGACGCCGCTGTTCCCGTTCGGATTCGGCCTCTCGTACACGAACTTCAGGTTCTCAAACCTCAGGATCACGCCCGGTTCAGTGCAGAACGCGAGCTCGAACCCGGGCACGACCGCCTGCAAGTGCAACGGGCAGTCAACCCCGGAGGTGACGGTCTCGGCGACCGTCACCAACACCGGCAGGGTCGCGGGCGCCGACGTCGCGCAACTGTACCTCGGCGATCCGGCCGCAGCCGGCGAACCGCCGCGACAGCTGAAGGGCTTTGACCGCGTCAATCTCGCCCCCGGGCAGTCGAAAACCGTGCAGTTCACGCTCAACGGCCATGACCTGTCGTTCTTCGATCAGACCGCCAACGGCTGGGTCGTTCCAGACGGGCACTTCGGCGTGTTCGTCGGTGACTCGTCAGCGCTGAGCAACCTGCCACTGCACGGCGACTTCAACGTCGTGCGCACCGTCGGCGCGCGCTACGTGACCGTGTCGGCGCCGACGACCATCGATGCCGGTAGCACCGCGACGGTCAGCGCCAAGCTCGTCAACGACGGTGACTTCACGCTCCAGCGGGCCCAGTTCGCGCTCGACGTGCCGTCGGGCTGGACCGCGACCAGCGCCGGTCCGGTCACGATTGCGCCGGGTCACACGGTCACCGAGAGCTTCCGCGTGACCGCGCCCGCGAACGCGAAGCCCGGGACGCAAACGCTCACTGCCGACGTGACCCCGCGGAGCGGGCCGCAGCGCGGGAGCGCGTTGGTCCAGGGCTCGACCACGACCGTCGTTCCGTTCGCGTCCATGAAGGCGGCCTACAACAACATCGGGATCAGTGACAACTCCGACGAGGCGGCCGCCGACTACGACGACGTCGGCGACAGCTTCTCGGCCCAGGCGTTGGCGGCGGGCACGCCAAACGCGCTCACGCCCGGAGCGAACGTCACGATCGGTCAGACGACGTTCACGTGGCCCGACGTGCCCGCCGGCACGGCGGACAACGTCGTGACGTCAGGCCAGACCGTCGACCTGTCCGGCCAGGGCACCGATCTCGGGTTCCTCGGGTCAAGCCAGAACGGCACCGCCAGCGGGACGGTGACAGTCAACTACACCGACGGCTCGAGCCAGTCATTCAACCTCAATATGGCCGACTGGTTCTCGAACGCGCCCGCGGTCGGCGACCAGATCGCCACCACCACGTCGAGCTGGAACTTCCAGAACAACTCGATCGGACCGCACCCGGTGAGCATCTACTTCGCGTCGGTGCCGCTCGAGCAGAACAAGACCGTGCAGTCGGTGACGCTTCCGATCGCGGCCAACGCCGGCGGAACGACGGCGATGCACATCTGGGCGATGGCGATCGGGAACGGACCTGCGACGACCGGCGCCCCGTTCGCGTCGCTCGCCGCCGCGTATGACAACGCCGGGATCAGCGACAACTCAAACCCGGCCGCGGCTGATTTCGACGGCACCGGCGAGAGCTTCTCGGCCCAGGCGCTGGCCGCCGGGACGCCGACTCCGCTCACCGCCGGCGGCCAGGCGACGATCGGCGGCGTCACCTTCACGTGGCCGAGCCCGGTCGGTGCGCCCGACAACGTAATCGCCGACGGACAGATCATCGACCTGTCGGGATCGGGGAACGAGCTCGGCTTCCTCGGCGCTGCCGGCTTCGGGGCGGCGACGGGAAGCGGCACGATCACCTACACCGATGGCACCACGCAGCCATACAGCATCTCGATGGCGGACTGGTTCAACAACGCCGCGGTCAGCGGTGACGAGATCGCCACGATGACGTCGAGCTGGAACTTCGCGAGCCCCACGCAGACCACGCACATGGTGAGCGTGTACTTCGCCTCGGTTCCGCTCGATCCGAGCAAGACCGTCGCGTCGGTGACGCTGCCGACCGTCGGCAGCGGCGTCGGAAACGGCATCAACGCGATGCACATCTTCTCGGTCGCGGTCGGTAACGGGACCCCGACGGGCGGCGGGTGATCGTCGGTCGCGGCCGCGGACTCGTGATCGCGCCGTGACCGCGGCACGATCGCGCGCACTTTAGAGTGCGGAGCCGTGGCCGCCGAGCTGATGCGCAAGGACATCACCGAGCAGGCCGCGCTGGTCCGCAGCGGTGAAGTGTCGGCGCTCGAGCTCGTGGACGCCGCGATCGCCGCACTCGAGGGCGCGCGCGAGCTCAACGTCCTCGTGCACGAGCAGTTTGAATCGGCGCGCAAGGCCGCTGCCGGCCCGCTCGGCGACGGCCCGCTCGCCGGCGTCCCGTTCCTGCTCAAGGATCTCGGCGAGCCTCAGGCCGGAGTGCCCGAGCGGATGGGGTCGCGTGCGCTGCGCGACCACGTCGCGACCGAGACGGCGTGGACGCTCGAGCGCTATCTCGACGCCGGCCTGATCATCTGCGGGCGCACCAACACGCCGGAGTTCGGCAACCACTGTGCCACCGAGCCGGCGCTGTTCGGCCCGACGCTGAACCCATGGGACCTGAGCCGGTCGCCGGGAGGGTCGAGCGGCGGGTCGGCCGCCGCCGTTGCCGCCGGGCTCGTCGGCGCCGCGTCGGGCTCTGACGCGACCGGTTCGATCCGGATGCCGGCCTCGTGCTGTGGCTTGGTCGGGCTCAAGCCCCGCCGCAGCCGCAGCTCGTTCGCCCCGTTCGCCGGCATCGTCCTCGACGGGCTCGGGAACAAGCATGCACTGACTCGGACCGTCCGCGACACGGCACTGCTGCTCGACGTGACCGGTGGCTCGGCGGCCGGCGACCCGTATCCGCCGCCCTCGCCACAGCGGCCATTCGTGAGCGAGGTCGGCGCCGATCCGGGCGCCTTGAGAATCATGTACGCCGAGCGACCGCCCTTCCCGGGGAGGGTCGATGAGCGGGTCCAGGCGGTCGCAGACCACGCGGCGAGAGCGCTCGAGGAACTCGGCCACGACGTCCGGCCGGGCGCGCCGCAGCTGGACCCCGAGGTCGTGCGTCACGCGATCGCCGTGATCCACGCGGTCGACAACGCCGCGACCTTCGGATGGCTCAAGCACGAGCTCGGACGCGAGCCGGAGCGTGACGAGCTCGATCGGGTGACCTGGGACATGATCGGCGAAGGGCTTCAGATGAGCGCCGTCGAGCACGTTTCGGCGGTCGCCGCTCTCCACGCGCAGACGCGCCGGGCGGCGGCCGCCTTCGAGCACAGCGACGTGCTCCTCTGTCCGACGCTCAACGTGGTGCCGCCACCGCCCGGATCGCTGTCGGCCTCGCGGGGCAGTGTCGATGCGTTCTTCGACGTCGAGTTCGCCGCGACCGGCTGGACCGCGGTGGCCAACGCAACCGGTTGGGCCGCGATCACCTTGCCGCTTGATCTCGTTGCGGGGCTGCCGGTGGGCGTCCAGCTGCTCGCGCCCGACGAGGCGGTCCTCCTGCGGGTCGCAGCACAGCTCGAAGCGGCGCTGCCGTGGGCGGATCGGCGCCCCCCCGAGTACGCCTGACGCTCAGCGCGAACGCGCCCGGATTTCGAACCCGAGGTCGCGGCTGACGACCTCATCGCGTCGTAGGGCCGGTCTACGGAAGCCGCGCCGACCAGCGGGTCGCCGAAGCGGCGCCCAGCAGCAGCAGCACCAGGCCGCCGACCGCGAACGCGGCGGTGATCTCGCGCTTGCGGGTCACACTGCCGATCTGGTCGCCGAGGCCCTTGTAGATCGAACTCAGCCGGTCCGCGCTCTGGGCGTCGAACTCCTGCCCATGGGAGACCTTGGCGATCTCACGCATCAGCTCCGGGTCGGGCGGGACTCCGAGCGGCGGCGCGAACGGCTCAGGGTTGGGCAGCGTCCCACCGGGCGTGCCAAGCGCGACCGTGTAGATCGGGATCTTCTCGGCGGCGGCCTGGCGCGCGACGGTGATCGCGCTGATGCCCGCGTTGGCCGCCCCGTCGGAGACAAGCACGACCGCCGCGCCTTCGCCCTTGTCGCGCGCGCGCCGGCGGTGCAGCAGCGTCAGCGCCAGCTGGAGCGCCTCGCCGGTCGCGGTCGAGCCGTTGGCCGACTCCGAAGCGATCAGCGCCCGTGCCGCGCTGTGGTTGAGCGTCGGGGCCTGCACGGCATTCGGCGCCGACGAGAACGCGACCGCGCCGACACGCGCCTGCGCCGGCAGCTCATCGATAAACGTGTTGGCGGCGCGCTCGGCAGCCGCAAGCCGGCTCGGCTTGACGTCGGTCGCCGCCATCGACCCTGACTCGTCGGTCACGAGCACCACCGAGGCAGCCCTGACCGCCTCGCTGTAGCTGAGCTGCGGACGGGCGAGCGCGAACGCGAGCGCCGCGATCGCGGCAAGTACCAGGGCGATCGGGACGTAGCGCCGCCACGACGGTCCGCCGGCGGCGGCCGCGAGCTCGAGCGTCGAGACCGCGGGAAAGCGGATCACGTATCGCTTCGCGCGCCGGCGCGCGGCGATCGACACGGCGATTGCCGCCGGGATTAGCGCCAGCGCTGCCAGCCACATCGGTGAAACGAAGCTCATCGCAGCTCTCGTCCGAGGGCCACCAGCCACTCCTCGTCAGTCGAGAGCGACACGTGCCTGGCTCGAAGGCGACGCAACTCGCTCGCCACCGCAGCCCGACGCTCGCGCTCGAGCGCGGCGAATCGCTCGCGCACGCGCCGGCGCGAGGTGTCGATCTCGATTCGCGCCCCGCTCTCGGGATCGACCAGCGAGAGGTAGCCGAGCCGTGGCAGCTCGGTCTCGCGCGGATCGACGATCTCGACCGCGAGCACCGAATGACGGACCTGCAATGAACCGAGCGGCCGCTCCCACGCATGCTGATCGCGGAAGTCCGAGATCACGACGACAAGCCCGGGCTGGCGCGCGAGCCGCGCCACGTGACGGAGCGCGTCGGCGAGCCCGTCGACATCGCGCTGCCCATCGGGCGCGACTCCTTCGGCCAAGAATCGGCGCAGGGCGACGAGTCCGGGCTTGGACCCGCGGGGCGGCAGCACCCGCGGTCCCGCGGCGCCGAACGCGACCAGCCCGACGCTCCCGGCGCGCCGGACCCCGACGCGGCCGAACACGAGCGCCACGCCTTCGGCCACGTCGGCCTTCAGTCGCTGCGCGGTCCCGAACGCCATCGACGGCGAGACGTCGAGCACGATCCAGGTCGTCAGCGCGCGCTCGGGCACGTGCATCCGGACGTGCGTCTGGCCGGTGCGCGCGGATGCCGGTGGGTCGATATAGCGCACGTCGTCGCCGATCTGGTAGGGGCGCAGCTGCGCAAGCTCGGTCCCCGCGCCGACGCCCGCGGCCCGGCGGTCACCGGGCAGCGTCCGCGCGACGAGCTTGGTGATCGCGACGTCGAGCGCCTCGACCAGCGGCTGCACGAGCGGACCCGGGCCCTGTCGGGCGGCGGGCGCTTGGAGCACGACTTGGGTCACGAGGCCCTGACGGTCGGCACTTCATGGGTCAAGCGCGTGGTGCCGGGCTCGGGAACTGCAGCCAGCACCCGCTCGAGCATCTCGTCGGCCGTCACGCCCTCGCTGAGCGCGTCATACGAGAGCACGAGCCGGTGGCGCAGCACGTCGGCGGCGAGGTCACGGATGTCGTCGCCCTCGACATGACCGCGACCGCGCAGCAGCGCGAGCACCCGCGCCGCCTGCACGAGCCCGATCGGGCCGCGGGGACTCGAGCCGAACTCGATCAGCGGCGCAAGCTCGGCCAGACCGTGCTGCTCGGGATGGCGCGTCGCGTCGGCCAACGCGACCGCGTAGCCGATCGCGTCGCGATCGACCAACACGGTCTGCACGGCCCGCGCGTGGGTCGCGAGATCATCGAGCGACACGCATTCCCGGATCACCGCGGGGTCGGCGAGGCTGCGCCCGACCACCGCCGCCTCCTCGCCCACGGTCGGGTAGTCGACGATGATCTTCATCAGAAAACGGTCGAGCTGAGCCTCGGGCAGCGGATAAGTGCCCTCGGACTCGATCGGGTTCTGAGTCGCCATCACGATGAACGGCAGCGGCACCTTGTACGTGGTTCCGCCGATCGTGACCTGCTGCTCCTGCATCACCTCGAGCAGCGCCGACTGCACCTTGGCCGGGGCGCGGTTGATCTCGTCGGCTAGCAGGAAGTTGCAGAGCACCGGGCCAAGCTCAGTGTCGAAGGCGCCGGTGTCAGGACGGTAGATCCGTGTCCCGACGAGGTCAGAAGGCACCAGGTCGGGCGTGAACTGGATCCGGCTGTATGAGCCTCCGAGCACCGTCGCCAGCGTCTTGACCGTCAGCGTCTTGGCGAGCCCGGGAACGCCCTCGAGCAGTACATGGCCGCCGGCGAGCAGGCTGACCAACAGCCGCTCGAGCATCGCATCCTGTCCGACGATCACGCGCTTGATCTCATACAGCGCCTCTTGCAGTGAGTCGCGCGCCTGTTGGCGTAGTTCGGTGGTCTGGTCTGTGTCGTTCATCTCTTCTCCTCGGTCGCTGTCACCTAGACGAGGCGGCCGAACCAGCGGAGTGACAGGGCGCCGCCGAGCAGCAGCAGCACCAGGGCCCCACCGGCGAAGCTCGCGGTGATCTCCTGTTTGACTTGTTTGTGGCCGAGCCGAGCGGCGAGATGCGCGTAAGCCGCGCTCACGCCGGCGGCGTCTGAAGTTTCAAATGTCCGTCCGCCGGAGAGCCGGGCAATCTCGGCGAGCTGCTCGCGGCTGACCGGGACGCGGCCGGTCACGGTCTGCCCGTCCCGCTTGATCGAGATCGTTCCGTTCGGCGTGCCGACGGAGACGGTGTAGACGGGGATGTGTTGTGAGTGCGACTCGCGCGCCGCCACGAGCGGGCTGACGCCGACGTTCGAAGCGCCGTCAGAGATCAGGACGATCGCGCCCGGCGGTCGTTTGCCGCCGACCTTGGGAATCGTCTGCAACTGGTGCACAGCGGCCAGGATCGTGTCGCCGACCGCCGTGCCGCCGCTGAACTTCGGCAGCCGCCCGACCGCGGCCTCGGTGAGGACGTGGTCAGACGTCGGCGACTGCATGAGGGTGGGCGTGCGGGCGAACGCGAGCAGCCCCACCTGCACGGTCCCAGGAACGCTCGCGAGGAAGTGCCTGGCCGCGCGCTGCGCCGCCTGCTCGCGCGTCGGAGCGACATCGGTCGCCTGCATCGAACTCGAGACGTCGTCGGCGAGCATGATCGCGCCATCGGTCACCGGCTTGGCGACCGTGCGTTGAGGGCGAGCCGCGGCCACGACCAGTACCGCGAGGGCGAGGGCGAACGCGATCATCGGCGCATGGCGGCGCCAGCCCGGGTGCCGCGGAGCTACCGACGCCGTCAGCGCCGGGAGGACGAAGGCCGACGCCGCCTGAGAGCGTCGTCGCTGTTGGTCTGAGTACCACCAGATCAGCAACGGAATCGCGAGCAGCGCGATCAGGACGAGCGGATCTGCGAACGTCATGGTGACCTTGGCGGCTTGGTCAGCGTCGCCTGCGTCGTGTACGTCGTGAACGATTGGACGTACTGGATCTGCACGCGATCGCCGGCGTGCAGGCGCGCGATCTCCGCGTTGACCTGCGCCGGCGTCGTCACCGGCCGGTTGTCGATGCTGGTGATCACATCGCCGGCCTCGAGTCCTGCCGCCGCGGCCGGACCACCGGGAACGACGTTGACGACCATCACGCCGTTGGCGAACGGGAACCCGCTGCCGCTGCCCTGAAAGCTGAATGGGGTATTGGCCATGTTGACGCCGAGATACGCGGGCGGGCCGCCACCGTGTCGCGAGCTCTTGCCACCCGATCCGGCCACCAGCGACGCCGCGCCGAATGCCGCGGCCGCCACGAGCAGCGTGCCGACGACGACCAGCAGCGAGGCTCGATGGCGGTGCAGCCATTCGGCCGCTCGGGCAGTCGCGTCCGGACCGTCCTCAGGCGGTTCGGGTTCTGGGATTTCGGTCGGCTCGTCGGCCTCTGCTCTATGCCTGGCCAGCTCCTCTGCAGCGGCCGCCGAGTCTTGGCGCCAATCGCCGGACCACAAGTGCCGTGGTGCGCTCATCTGCTCGCCCGCAAGCTACGTCGGATTGGTGAGATCTTCTGCAGAAGTCCAGGCTTCAGGGCCTGTGCGACGCCTGCGCCAATTGATCGTCGGTCACTCCGCCTCCGCCGACCCGTTCGGTGGCCGCGATCACTCCGGCGGCCATCACCATGCCGGCGGCTGCGCGCGCTTGGTCGGTGCCGTCGGCGAGCAGCAGCTCGGCCGCGGCCAAGAGTCGGTCGATCCGCTCGACGGCCGGCCCTGCGGCCCCGGGCTCGGGATCACGACAGGCGGCGCGTGCCAGCGCGATGAACGGCAGGCTGCGAGCGAAATCCGGCGGCGGCCCGCTGCCGATCGCGGCCGCGAAGGACATCAGCACGTAGCCGTTGACCCGCGCAAGCAGGCCACTCAGGGTGCGGATCTCCGGCACCCGAGGCGGCTTGGGCGCAGCGAGCGGACGGCCCTCGAGGATGCCGAGCATCGTCTGCCCCACGAGGGCTGCGCGGTCGTGCTCGTCGAGCTCCGCGTAAGCGGCGAGCCGGAGGGCCGTGTGCAGGCCGCCGAGCGGCCGGCCATACGGGACGTCAGAGGCGAACACGATCCGCTCGACCGGAACCCTCGCGAACAGCTCGAGCTGATCGAATACCGAGAAGGTCGAGGTGTCGTAGACGATGCTCGGATGGTCTCGTAGCCGGGAGGTGAACATCCCCTGGTCGGCGATCGCGGCGTGGGCGAGGACGAGCACGACATCGGGGTAGCGAAGCGCGAGGTCGGCGAGTGAGTCCATCGGCGGCATCCCGCGCCCGGCGTGAATCAGGATCGGAACCTTCGCCTCGCGGGCGACCTTCCAGATCGCGTCAGCGGCGGGATGCGCGAAGTTGAACGCCTGCGCTCGCGGGTGCAGTTTGATCCCGCGCGCACCGCGGGCCAGGCACCGCTCCGCCTCCGGTACCGGGTCGTCGTCAGGGTCGAGGCGGCAGTAGGGATACAGGCGCCCACCGGACTCCTTCGCCCACTGCAGCACGCGATCGTTCGGAAGCCGGTAGGCGGGGGTGCGGTCTGGGTCATGGAACGGAAACGTGCACGCGCGCGCCGTCGTGCCGAGCTGGTCGAGGAAGCCGAGCAGGGTCGCAGCGTCGAGCGACTGCCCGTCCTCGTCCTTGCCCAGATGTGTGTGCGCATCGACGACGACCGCGCCCTCGGGCAGGAGCTCGTCGACCTCGGCGATCACGGTCTGATAGGCGGACACAGGATCCATCGGGCAATCGTCGCAGGTCGGCGTCGGCGGTGGAGCGGGCGCCCGCCGCGGTGTTCGACGCCGTGCGGCGGCCCGTTCTTTAGAGTGTGGGTCATGGCCGACACCGGCGCCGAATCGCCGCAGATCACGGTTTGGAGCGACTACATATGACCGTTCTGCTACGTCGGCCTCGAGCGGGCTGCGTGGCTTGAGCGCCAGTTCGGCGCGCAGATCGAGTGGCGGCCATTTGATCTGCATCCGGAGTATCCGCCCGAGGGGATCCCGCGAGCCGAGCTCGAGCGTCGCTACGGAGCCGGCATGGCCGACCGCCGGCGGGCGATGTTCGAGCAGGCCGGGCTACCACTCGCTGAGACGCTCGAGAAGGTGCCCAATTCACGCGGGGCCCTGATGCTCGCCGAGCTCGCCCGCGATCGGGGCGTGTTCGACGAGCTGCATCCGCGCCTGTTCGACGCCTACTGGGCGCGCGGACGCGATATCGGCGACGAGCAGGTGCTGATCGAGGAGGGCACCGCCGTTGGACTCGATGCCGCCGAGATCGTCGATGTCCTGCACGAGCAGCGCTACCTCGAGCGGATCGAGACGCAGACTCGCGCCGCGATCCAGCTTGGTGCGGGCGGCGTACCGGCCTGGGTGATCGATGCGCGGCTGTTCGTGCCGGGCGCCCAGCCCCACGAGGTGTTCGCGAGCGCGCTCGAGCAAGTCGGGCACGGCCCGATCGACGGCGAATCGTCGTAGCCGACCCGGTCGCGTCGAGATTCCCGAAAAAGGGGAGTTCTCACGACCTCGGCCGCGGGATAGATAGGGACTCCTGCCGATTTCCAGCGCGGCGAACCCGCGTAAGGTCAGCTCATCAACGAACCGAGGAGGACACAGTGGAGCTCTACGCAATTCTGAGGCGCGACGGATGGCGCTCGGCCGCGGACCTCGAACAGGCGGCGGCACGCTCGACCACGGTCGGTAATGAGGAGATGCCCGACGACGTCAGTTGGATCCGAAGCTACGTCCTCGACGAGGGCAGCGGCTCGGTCGGCACCGTTTGCATTTACGCCGCAACCAGCCCCGAAGCGATTCGCAAGCACGCCTCGCTCGCCGATCTCCCGGTCGACGAGATCATCCGCGTTGCCGACACCGTCATCGTCCGGCCCGACCCCGAGCCGGCGCCGGGGCCGGGAGCGTAAGCTCGAGCCGACCGGCGACCGGCCGGCGCGAGCTCGGTCGGCGGCAATCTGCGTCATAACAGCCCCAGGACGAGGATTCTTGATGGTCACGAACAGTGCGCCTGGCGAAGGCGCCGAGCGCGGCGCCGCGGGCGAAGGCGCTGGCTCCGGCTCAACCGCCGAGCCGGGCCTGTGGCCGCTGCTCCGCCGCCACAAGCGGGCCACCGCGATCGTGGCGGCGATCGCGGTGCTGGCGATCGCACTGTCCGTCGTCCCGGGCCTCGTGAGCTCGAGCAGCGGCCCGCTCACGGACGCGACCAGCTGCTCGGACTGGTCGGCGGCGAGCTCCGCTCAGAAGGGCGCCTACGTCGAGCTCTTCCTCGACGCGTATGGCCGCTCTTCAGGCGCGGGCCGGACCAACGCGGCCGTCCAGGCCAGCATCACCCACGGCTGCGTCCGGGCCGGGTACCTCGGCGAGGCCGACGACGTGTCGGTGCTATCCGCCCTGCGCGGGGATTTCTGAGCCTCCCGCGGTCAGCGTTGCCCTATAGACCGGCGGCCTCGGCCAGCCTGTCAACCTGCGAGAGGTCGGCTGAGACGGGGAAGCAAATGACCTCGTCGGCGCCGGCTTGCTCGAACCCGGCGAGGTACTGCTTGACCGTGTCGGCGTCCTTAGCCGCGGACTGGACGACCAGCTGCGCGTGCTCGCCGAGGAATGAGTAGTAGTCGCCGAGGCTCCGCTGCGCCATCTGCTCGCCGTCGTCGCCGAGCGCGAAATAGGTGAGCGCGACGATGCGGGGCCTGCCGTCGCGGCCGGCAGCGCTCCACTCCTGCTCGAGCTTGGCCTTGCCCTCCGCGAGTGCGTCCGGGGCGCCCCCGCCGAGCGCCCAGCCGTCCGCGTACCGTGCCGCGCGCTCGAAGGTGCGATCGGTCCGCCCGCCGAGCAGGAGTGACGGCCGCTTGCCGTTCGCGGGAGCCGGACCGACCGAATCGCCGGCCCACAGCTCTGTCAGAGTCTCGAGCTGTCGGTCGAAGGTCGCGCCCCGCGTGTGGAAATCGACACCCGACACCTCGAAGTCATCCTGCCGGCCCCCGACCGCCACGCCGAGGACCAGGCGCCCGCCGGACAGGCTGTCGACCGTGGCGGCCTGCTTGGCGAGCAGCGCCGTGTTCGACCGCAGCGGCAGGATCAGGATGTCGGTCACGAGTCGGATCCGCTCGGTGACGGCAGCCGCCGCCCCGAGGCAGACGAGTGACTCGTAGTTGGCGTAGACGATCCGGTCGATCGTGCCCAGGGACGAGAACCCGGCGTCCTCCGCGCGCTGAGCCCAATCGACGATCCCTCGCCGATCGACGTCGACGATCGCGTTGGGTAGTCCGATTCCGATCTCCATTTCGCTCCTTCGTTCGTTCGTCCGGGAAAGCCGACTCGCTGCGGTGGCCGGCGCCCTTCGATCGTAGACAGCCGGTCGCGCTGCCTTGCGCTGCGTCGCCCGAGCAGCTAGGTTTGGCCCGCGGCGGGGATCTCGACTAGCCGGGGTTTCAAATGCGGGTTGACGTTGCTGGCGTGGGAATCGAGTACGAGATGACCGGTGACGGTCGCCCGGTCGTCCTGTTGCACGGCTTTCCCGACACGGGGCGGCTGTGGCGCCATCAGGTCCCGGCGCTCGCCGAGGCCGGCTTTCGCGTGATCGTCCCGGACCTGCGTGGGTACGGTCGCTCGGACAAGCCGTCGGAGGTACAGGCGTACGCGCTGCCGGCGCTCGCGGGCGATGTGCTCGCCGTGATGAACGACGCCGGGGCCGAGCGCGCCCACATCGTCGGACACGACTGGGGTGCAGCTCTCGCATGGGGACTCGCGGCGCTGGCGGGGCAGACCGTGGATCACCTCGCCGTCCTGTCCGTCGGCCATCCGGCGACGATGCGGGCGGGCGGGTTCGAGCAGTACGAGAAATCGTGGTACATGCTGCTGTTTCAGTTCGCAGGGATCGCCGAGGAGTGGCTGTCGAAGGACGGCTGGGCAAACTTCCGCGCCTGGGGCCGTCATCCCGATAGCGATGCGGTCATCGACGAGCTCGAGACCAACGGTTCGTTGACGCCCGGGCTGAACTACTACCGCGCGAACCTGCCCCCGGAAACGTGGCTGCATCCGGGGCGTGAGCTGCCGCCGATCAACGCGCCGACGATGGGAATCTGGAGCTCGGGAGACTTCGCGCTCACCGAGCGGCAGATGACCAACTCCGCATCGAACGTCGCTGGTCAGTGGCGCTATGAGCGGCTCGACGGCCCCGGCCACTGGCTGCAGCTCGAGGCGTCCGATGAGGTCAACCGGCTGTTGCTCGACTTCCTGCCCGCCTGACGGGCCGAAGAGTCGCTTGTCGGTCGGCTGACGGACGGGTAGCAGCGACACGCAGGACCGCGTCGCCGCGGAGCGTGTAAATGGCCTTACCGGGGGGTGATGGCTGTGGCGAAGATCATCGTGCTGGGTGCCGGCGTCTGTGGCCTGCGCCCGCCAGACCGACACCGCTCGCGAGCTTGAAGCCGAGACCGATCTCGGAGCTAAGCCCGGCGCGGCCCGGGTATACCGGGGGCTATCGCAAATCAAGACGGCGCACGGCCGGGCGTCGATCCACGTTGGGAGGTAGAAATGCTCGGCGATTTACGTGGCCGACGAGTTGTCGGCTACATCGCGGTCGCGCTGGCCACGGCGTTGGTCACGACTGGCGGGTGGGCGCTCGCGGCGCCGCAAGGCGGCACCATCAGGGCGTGCGCGAACCGCAAGACGGGCAGGCTGCGGCTTGCCCGCAGGTGCCATCGCAGGCGCGAGCGCGCGGTGTCCTGGAACGTGACAGGGCCACGGGGGCCGGGCGGGCCGCAAGGCATCGCCGGACGCCACGGATCCAGAGGTCCGAGGGGCACTCGCGGTCCAGCGGGCGCTCGCGGTCCGGCGGGCGCTCGCGGCGCCGCCGGGGCACCGGGAGCGGCGGCCGTCAGGCTGTTTGCGCAGGTCGACGAGAACGGCGACCTCGTGCGGTCCAGCGGCGGGGTTACCGTGACATCGCCCAGCGCGGGCGAATACCGGCTGGTCTTCCCCCAGAGCGTCGCCCGCTGCTCGGCGATCGCATCGATCGGAGCGACGGCGGCGAACAACGACCTCCAGCAGGGTGAGATCTCCGCCAACACGGCGGGCGCCGGGTTCTCGACCAGCACGGTCGAGGTCGCGACGATCGATCCCACCGCTCCGCCGCCGCATTTCGCGGCGCTCCCATTCAGCGTGATGGTCGTCTGCTGACCCGCGATCGCGCCGGGCGCACACCACTTCGGTGTTCGCCCGGCGCCGGATCTGCCGCGCCGTTACCGCTCGCCGTCTTCGAGCGCGCGGCGCCGCTCGCGCTCCAGGCGCCGCTCGGCACGGCTCTTCTTCTTGCCGCGGAAGAGCTCGTTGCCGCCCATCACGGCGATCAGCTTGATGCGGAGGACCGGCGCATCTCCCGGCGGCCGCTCGGTGCCGAGCTTCACGTCGTTGCCGCCCATCAGTGCAAACCGGCTCGCCTCCACGCGGACCCCTTCTGGGACGCTGATCTCGCTGCCTCCCATAACCGACACGACCGTGATCTGCGTCACGGGCGCCGACAGTTCGGCCTGCGTCAGGTCAAGATCCGATCCGCCCATCACGTTGACCACCCGCACGCGCGGCCCGAGCCGCCAGTGACCGGCGCGATCGTTGCCGCTCATCACCGAGACCACCCAACGCTCGCCGCCTGCGTCGCCATGGACCACTGGTGCCGGCGTAGCGGGGGCGATCTCGCCCCCCTGAGGCTCGCCCAAATCGGCCGTCAGCGCCGCAAGCTCGCGGCGTGTCCGGCTCGCGAACGCCGCCGTCAGGCGCTCTTCGAGCTCTTCGACGTCGAGCTGCCCGGCGGCCGCGGCGGTCCGAAGTCGCGCCGCTGCCTGCTCACGATCGCGGTCGCTGGCACGCAGCTCGATCGCGTCGCCACTCTCAGATCCTGGCACTGTGGCGCCAAGCGTAGCCGCTTGGGGTCGCGGTTCGATGGCCGGCCGCGAGCCGTCCTTCGGCCTACGCGTAGCAGCGCCTGACCAGCACGTGCTCGCGACCGCCGTCGAGCGTCACCAGCCAGTGCTTCTCCAGCGTGAACCCCTGACGCGGGCACGAGACCCACTGCGAAACGACCGTCACGGCGTCCGCGAGGGAGATGCAAGGGACCGTCCGGCGGCATTCCCCGCCCGCGTCTTGCGCCATGCGTATCGCGGCCGCGTCAATCCTGGACTGCAGTGCGTCTCGATGGCGGATCAGCGCCTGGCGTTCCGCGGTCAATCGCTCACGCTCTTCGCGGGCGGCCGCCTCCCGCACGGCGAGCTCCCGGAGCCCGGCGTCAAAATCCGCGCGCCACCTGACCGCGTCGGAGACGAGCGTCTTGGCGAACGACAGCAGCGTCGCCAGCTCGGCCCTGAACAGAGTCGGGTCACCCTCGCTGCGCGACGGCGCCCGAGACACGCTGGCACGCAACGCGTCGAGCTGCCGTCTGAGCTCACGATGCTCGGTCTGCCCCGACCACACTAGATCTCCACCCTCGAACCTGCATGGATGCTCGCTCAGGGTCGTGCCGATTACCGAGATCTCGCGATCTATCGCTGCGGCCAGGCGGGCGATCTCGGACGCGAGCGCGCGATCGGCGCCAAGTGTCCCGTCCACGCTGGTCTCTGTGACAACGGGCGTCATCGGTCTAGGTCGGGGTCGGTCCCTCGGGGTTAAAGGATGCCCAGATTCTCGATTCCTTACGGCAAGACCCCGTCTCGCCGGGTCGGGCCGTCGCTCGCAGCCGAGCGTACTGGCTGGCGCCCGTCAATCCCGGATTCGCCAGGGTGGGTTGAGCCGGTTCTCGCCGGCGTGGAAGAGGCACAGCGGGTTGCCGTCGGGATCCCGCAGCCGCGCCTCGCGCCACAGCCACGCCTCGTCGACCGGGGCCTGGTCGAAATGCATCCCGGATGCTTCGAGGCGAGCGACCGTTGCGTCGAGGTCGTCGCACTCGAAGTAGACCGTGGTCGCACCCGGCGCGACCGCGTCCACGTGCTCGAGCGACAGCGTGCTGTCCCCGTCCGGGCAGACGAAGCGCGCGTAGTCCTCGTCGGCGACGATCTGCCGCAGCCCGAGCCGGCGGTAGTAGGCGACCGCGCGGTCGAGGTCGCTGACCGCCAGCGTCACTTGATTGAGGCGCACGCTAGCGGCGCGCGGCGGCCGTCATCGGAAGGCCTGCATCCCCGTCAGCGCCCCGCCCACGACCAGCGCGTGAACGTCCGCAGTCCCTTCGTAGGTGACGACGGATTCGAGGTTGTTCATGTGCCGGATGACCGGGTACTCGAGCGTGATCCCGTTGGCGCCCAGCACCTGCCGCGCGGTCCGCGCGACGTCGAGCGCGGCGTTGACATTCGCGAGCTTGCCCATGCTCACCTGCTCGGGATGCAACTGGCCCGCGTCCTTCATCCGGCCGAGATGGAGCGCGAGCAGGGTCGCGCGGTTTACCTCGAGCGACATGTGGGCGAGCTTGGCCTGCTGAAGCTGCGTCGCGCCGATCGGGTGACCGAACGCGACCCGCTCCTTGGCGTAGTCGAGCGCGGCGCTGAAACACGCTCGCGCGGCGCCGGCAGCCCCCCAGACGATGCCGTAGCGCGCCTCGTTCAGGCAGGACAACGGCCCGCGCAGCGACGTCGCCGCGGGCAGCAGCGCGTCCGCCGGGAGCCGCACGTCATCGAGCAGCAGCTCCGACGTGACCGACGCGCGCAGCGACAGCTTGCGATGGATGTCCTGGGTCGTGAAGCCGGGTGTCTCGCGCGGGACGAGGAACCCCCGGACGCCCTCGTCGGTGCGGGCCCAGACGACCGCGACGTCGGCGACCGAGCCGTTGGTGATCCACATCTTCTGGCCGTGCAGGATCCAGTCGTCGCCGTCGCGACGCGCGCGCGTGCGCATCGCGCCGGGGTCGGATCCGGCGTCGGGCTCGGTCAGGCCGAAGCACCCGAGCGCCTCCCCGGCGGCCATCGCGGGCAGCCAGCGCTGCTTCTGCTCCTCAGATCCCCAGCGGTGAATCGCGAACATCGCGAGCGAGCCCTGCACCGACACCAGACTCCGAATCCCGCTGTCGCCGGCCTCGAGCTCCATGCAGGTCAGGCCGTAGGCGGTCGCGCTCGCGCCCGCGCAGCCGTAGCCCTCCAGATGCATCCCGAGCAACCCGAGCTTGCCGAGCTCGTGCGCGAGCTCGCGCGGCAGCCTGGCCTCCTCGAACCACTCGCCGACGTGCGGCAGCACGCGGTCATTGACGAACGCCCGAACGGTGTCGCGGATGTCGCGCTCCTCATCCGAGAGCAGCTCGTCGATTGCGAGGAAGTCAAGCGGCCGGAGCTCCCGCGCTTTTGAGGCAGCGACAGACATAGCTCATTCTCCTTGTTGCGAACTGCTGGCGATCGTACTCGCGGCGCAGCGATCGCGGTCGCGAGATCGACGTCCGTCACGCACTTTCAGGAGAGACGGACCGCGGATCGGGGTATCTGGATGACAAGCGTTCCATCCACACAGGAGCCCTCAAAATGCCAGGTCTATCCCGTACAACCCGTAAAGCTGCGGACGAGAGGACCCAAACGACCGAGACCGCCTTTGAGTCCTCCGAAGACGGCAGCGAGTATTTGACCGACGGCGTCAATCTCTACCGATTGATCGGTGAGTTCTACGGGGGCGAGGGACCCGTCGTCGGCATCGAGGACTGTCGCTCGTATGAAGTCGTGATGCTGCCGGTCGATCGGATGCCCCGGGTCGGCTTTCGCCGCGTCGTCCCCAAGTCCTAGCGGCGGCTGGCTGGCTCGTTGCGGTCGAGACGCTGCGCCAGCCTCCGTCGAGCACGTCGTCCGACAGGGCAGACCCGGGACCACTCGGGAGCTCCGGTCACCGCATCAGTTGAGATCAATCTGCGCCGAGTCCGGAAGAAAATAATGGTTGGTGTTGACGTAGAGGACGATCTTCAGATCTCCTGACTGATCGCGTTGCACGATCCAGTCTTCTCCGACGACGATCTTGATCACGGCGTCCGGTGCGTTCGCCACACGGCCCTCCCAGTACACCACTCCGACCGCGCGGGCCCGTTCCGGCGTCGTGGAGAGCTGTGTGATGTCCCATGGCTCCAGCGGGATGTGGACCTCATCGGTGAGTTTTTGATGGATCTCGTAGTTGGTCTGCATCGAGATGTCCTCGCCGTGGGGGACAAATACCCGCGCTTCGTCCGGGTTCAAGAAGAATGCAGCCTGCTCCGCTGCCGTTCCCTTCCGAACCATCGACACGTCGTGAAAGGCGTTCATCAGCGAGATCACATCGTCCTTCTCGATCGCCATCGAGGCACGCTCCCTCGACATGGACTTGCGTTGAACGGGGGTGACCGGCGGCCGGCGGCAGGCAAGCGTATTTGAGCTGCGCCGCGGAACACTCGCCGGCGTCGTTACGCATATAGAGTCCGCCACTCCAATGCGGGCAGTGGTGATCACCGAGCACGGCGGACCCGAGGTCCTCCGGGTCCAAGAGCGGCCCGACCCGCCGGTCGGACCTGGTGAGGTTCGCGTGGCGGTCAGGGCGGCGGGGATCAACTTTGCCGACACCCTTGCCCGAACCGGGCTCTATCCGGATTCGCCGAAGGTGCCGTGCGTGGTCGGCTATGAGGTGGCGGGCGAAGTGGAGTCGGTCGGCGACGGGGTCGAGTCGGTCAGGCTCGGCGATCGGGTGCTCGCGGGGACACGCTTCAATGGCCAGGCCGAGCTGGTCACGGTGCCCGCGAGCATGGTCTACGAGTTGCCCGAGCAGCTCTCCTTCGAGGAGGGTGCCGCCTTCCCGGTCAACTACGCGACCGCCCAAGCTGGGCTTGTCGTGATGGGGGGCCTGAAGCAGGGCGAGCGGGTCCTGATCCACGCTGCGGCCGGCGGCGTGGGGATCTCGGCGACGCAGATCGCCAAGCGCATCGGCGCCGAGGTGTTCGGCACGGCGTCGGCCGCAAAGCACGACGCGATCCGCGAGCAGGGAGTCGACCATGCGATCGACTACCGCAGCCAGGACTACGCTGCGGAGGTGCGCCGACTCACCGGTGGCCGGGGGATCGATGTGGCCTTTGACGCACTGGGCCCGTCGAGCTTTCGCAAGGACTACCGATTGCTTGCGCCGGGAGGGCGGCTGATCATGTACGGGGCGTCGGAGGTGCAGACCGGCGCGACACGCAGCCTCCCGGCCGCCCTGCGGACCCTGGCCAAGAGCCCATTCTCGTCAATGCCATGGTGGAAGGGGCTGGGCATGATGAACGAGAACAAGGGCGTCTTCGGCCTCAACATGCTCTCTTGGTGGGACACCGAAGGAAGCCTCGACCGGGTGATCGAACCGCTCCTCCCGGCCCTCCGGTCGGGCGAGTTCAAGCCTGTCGTCGCCGAGGCTTTTCCATTTGACCGTGCGCCCGACGCCCACCGCTTCATCGCCGAGCGGCGCAATATCGGCAAGGTCGTCCTAGTCCCCTGACAGGCGCCGGACCTCGCGGGCGAGTCAGCGCCGTTACCACTATGCTGCCCCTGGGCCGGCCGTCGACTGAGACGACTGAGTGACGCCGCCGGCGAGCACGCGGTCGATCAGAGGACGCGCCGAGCGGGACGGTATTGCGTCAGCAGAAGCAAAGGAGAGGGAGATGTCCTTTCGGCAGCGACTTGCCAGTCTCGCCACGATCGCGATCGTTGTTGCGACCGTCGGTGCGTTTGCAGCAACCAGCCCCGCTCTGGCACGGTCGGGCGCCAGCAGCCCGAGCGCGCGAGCGGCCGCCAACAGCCAGAGCGCGCGAGCTGCCGCCAGCAGCCCGAGCGCGCGAGCGGCCACCAGCAGCGGATTCTCGTGCGGGTTCCAACAGTTCTGCGACTACATCTATGACAACGGCACCGGCGTCTGCTTCAAGGCAAACCCGTTCAGCGGGATTCCGAGCGATAACTGGTCCTACTACGGCTGCCGCAATGTCGACGGCTCGATCTACAACAACACGGTGTACACGTTTCGGGTGTACTACTCACCCAACCACGGCGACCCTCACGCATGTATTCCTCCCTACACCAAGGTCAGCAACCTGTTCAACTATGACTTTAACAGTGGTAGCGGGCCCCACAATCTCGTGATCGGCAACGATATTGCGTCATTCAGTTTCAGTACGTCGCGTTGTACCAATACCCCTTTGTAACCGCGAGCGTGCCGCGTCGCGCAGATACTGACTAGGTGCGTGACGTAACCCTGTTGCCAGAACGGCCGCGTGGGTATCGCGCGGCCGTTGGACTTCTGTTACGCTGCGGCGCGCATGCCTGCGGCCAGCGTTTTTGCGTCAAAGCTCAACGAGCAGATCGCCAACGAGTTTGCGGCACACCAACAGTACGTCGCGTGCGCGGTGTACTACGACGCCGAGACGCTGCCACAGTTGGCTGGCTTCTTCTATCGCCAGGCGCTGGAGGAGCGCGGTCACGCGATGATGATGATCCAGTATCTGCTGGACACCGGGGCCGAGGTAACCACGCCCGGGATTACCGCGCCGCGCACCACGTTCGCGGACATCGTGGAGCCGGTGACGCTCGCGCTTGCACAGGAGCGCGAGGTATCGGAGCAGATCAACGCGCTGGCCACGACCGCACGCGACGAACACGACTTCGCCGCCGAGCAGTTCGTGCAGTGGTTTATCGCCGAGCAGATCGAGGAGGTCGCGACGATGAGCGATCTGCTCGCCGTCGCCGAGCGTTCGCGCGACCGCGTGGCGGAGATCGAGGACTTCCTCGCGCGCGAGCATCCCGGCGAGGACGGACCCGACGCCGCCGCTCCGCGGCAGGCCGGCGGCCAGTAGACGCCCAGCTGCGCCCGACGTCTGCGACAAATCGCGCCGAGCTCCGGCGATTGGCCACGCACTGAGGTCGGCGAGAGCGCTGACGCCGGGGAGTCGTGTGTCTTTTACGCCTCGTTTTGCCGGTTTTCTGATAGGAAAGTGCAACCTTGATGAAACTTCGTTGGTATGCGGTGCTGGGGGCATGCATGGCGGCCGCGCTCGCCTGCACGGGCGGCGCGGCGCTCGGGTCGCTCCCCAGTGCAGCTGTGACCGCGTACTACCGCCTGGTCCAGTACCCGCGGGCCGGGTTCGGCGGGTTCTACGCGCAGATCGCAAACGCTCGGCGGTCGATCGACATCGAGATCTATGAGCTCAGTGACCGCGCCGCCGAGCGGGACCTGGCTGCGGCCGCCGCCCGCGGCGTCGTGGTTCGTGTTCTGCTCGACAGGGACTTCAGCGGCGCCGAGGTGAATCGCAGCGCCGCTCACTTCCTCGCCGCTCGTGGTGTCGAGGTCAGATGGGCACCGCCCGGCTACATCTTCCACATCAAGGCGACGACGTTCGACGCGAAGACCGCGGATATCTCGACCGCGAACCTGGTTTCGAGGTATTACCGAACCACCCGGGACGCCGAGATCATCGATAGCGATCCGGCCCAGGTACGCGCAATCGATGAGACGTTCGAGAACGACTGGACGGCCGGAGTCTCCGGCAGCCCACGGTCTCAGACCGTGCAGGCGCCCGGGCTTGTCTGGTCGCCGAGCACCGGCTCGGGCACGGCCGAGACGGCGCTCGTCAAGCAGATCCGATCGGCGCGCAAGACGATTGACTTCGAGTCCGAGGAGCTGTCTGACCCGGCGATCTACCGGGCCCTCGCTGCCGATGCGACGCGGGGCGTGAGCTGCCGCGTCGTGATGACACGCTCATCGGAGTGGGATTTCGCGTTCCGGGTGCTCACCAGAGCGGGGTGTCTCGTGCATCTCTTTCCCGACAGCTCGACGGCCCTTTACATCCACGAGAAGCTGATCCTCGACGACCACGGAACCGCGCGCGAGTCGCTGCTGATCGGCTCTCAGAATGCGAGCGTCACGTCGCTGACCAGGAACCGCGAGCTCGGGATCCTGCTCGGCCGCCAGCACGGTGGTGGCAGCGTAATCGCGTCGGCGAGCGCCACCTTTGAGTGGGACTTCCACCACGCCTCGCCCTGGGCACTGCCCAAGCCAAAGCCAAAGCCGAGGCCCAAACCGAAGCCGAAGCCGCAGCCCACGCCGGCCCCGTCCGGTTGCCACCCGAGGACCAGCTCCGGCAACTGCTATGAGCCGGGCGAATTCTGCTCGGACGCCGACCACGGGACGGCCGGGGTCGCCGGTGACGGCGAGCCAATCATCTGCGAGAACAAGGACGGCTGGCGCTGGGAGCGCAACTGAGCAGGGAACTCCTCGCGCAGCGGCTCGACGATGAACGCTTCAAGAGCCGATCAATAGACTCGCCGCGCGGCCAGACGATGGCGCGCGAGAACGCCACGATCATGGCTGTCATCTGCCTGATCATCGGCGCGAAGCTGATTGGCGACGCGATCACGGCCCTCGCCAGCTAGCCCGTTGCTGGCCTTGCATGCTCAGCCGGCGATCCCGATGTTGCCGCTGTCACCACCACCGCACGTGCGCGCAGCGGACCGAAACGCGGGCGACTGCGTGTCGATCCCGCCCGGTAGTCCAGCCGGGGCGCTGCCTGAGAATGTCGGGTCGGGGAAGTTCGCTACACCGTGGGCGCGCATGCAGCGTGCGAACGCAAGCGCCTGGCGCCGCTGCTTGGCGGCGACCTGCGGCGGCGGGCCGCCCGGCGGCGGCAGATATGCCTTGCACGCCACCTCGGCCGACCGCAGCGCCGGCCCCGCGAAAGTCTTGCCTTCGGCCATCAGCGAGCCGTCGGCGTTCTCGAACAGCGGCAAGCCGACCGCGCCGCTGGGCCCAGCGATGGGGTCGGGGAACTCGGACACGCCGTTGGCGCGCATGCACCTCGACAGCGCAGCCGGCGAGCTCTTTGGGCCATAGGGACCAGCGGATGCGGGCGGTTGCGAGCCGGAGCTGCCGCACCCAGCGAGCGCGATCACGCAGCCCAGAGCGGCGAGCGCAACTGACAAGGCGCGGCTCTGGCCGCCGAGTGCTCCGGTAGTGATCGGACGTCGCATCTGGCTCGCGAGCCTCGCTGGACTGGCTGCCGGACCCGATGTCTACGCCATCGCGCATAACAGCCGTGTAACGCCGTTACGTGGCTGGTATGGTCGCGGCGCTCGCCCACCGCTCGTGTGTTCAAGGCGCATCAGGATGATTGGACTGCCGGTCTCACGTTCCGGCGCGACCGCGCTGATGACACTGCTCGTTCTCCTCTGCACCGCGTGCGGCGCGGCGCGGCATCCGACAGGGTCGGTGCGCTCGTGCAACGGGTCGTCGGCGTTGTGCTCGCGGCCGCTCAACGACGTGATCTTTCCCGGCACGCACAACTCGTTTGCCGCATCGAACGAGGCTGGCTGGTATTTCGCGAGCCAGAAGTACGCGATTGCTCGGCAGCTCCGCGACGGGATCCGGGCATTTCTCATCGACATCCACTACGGCGTCTATGACGCGGCGACGGGGCGCGTTCGCACCGACCTCGCTGCCGAGGGCTCGGATCGCAACAAGGTTGCCCAACAGTTACCTGCAAGCGCCCTCCGTGTCGCGGATCGAGCGGCCGGCGGGATCGGCCTTGGCAGGTTGAAGGGGAAGCCGAAGCCCTACCTCTGTCATACCCTCTGCGAGCTCGGCGCGGAGCCGCTCGACAGTGAGCTGAAGGTGATCGCAACTTTTCTCGGCGAACATCCCGACCAGGTGCTAGTCGTGATCGTCGAGGACTACGTTCCGCCCTCGACGATCAAACAGGCCTTCGCGACGGCCGGGCTCATGCGCTACGTCGAAACGCTGCAAGCGCATAAGCCACTCCCGACCGTTGGCGATCTGATCACGAGCGGCCGCCGCCTGCTCGTCTTCGCGGAGGTGAAGGGGGGCTCGCCAGCGTGGTACATGCCCGCGTTCTCGTTCATCCAGGACACGCCGCTCGGTGCGCTCCACCCCGGTCAGCTGAGCTGCGCTCGATACCGAGGTTCGCAAGACAGCCCGATACTGCTCCTCAACCACTGGATTCCACCCTTCCCTCCGAGCCCCACGATCAACGCACAGATCGGTCGCGCGCCTTTCTTGCGCGCCCGCATCTCGCGCTGCACCCGCGAACGTCACACTCTCGGAGCGATCGTCGCCGTCGACTTCTACGAGCGCACCGCCGTGGTCAAAGTCGCACAGGAGCTCAACGACAACCCCTGACGGTCGAGCGACGATCCAGGTCGACCTCCTCCTCCCTGAGCGTTTCGGCCTGCGCTACCACCGCGACGATCAGCACCAGCGGCCGATCATCGTCCATCGCTCGGTCATCTCGACCATGGAGCGGATGGTCGCCCACCTCCTCGAGCCTCACAACGGCGCGCTGCCTCCCTGGCTGGCGCCGACCCAGGTGCTCGTCCTACCCGCCGGCACCGAGTCTCGTCCCTACGCGACCAGCGTCACAGACCGTCTCGCTGCCGAGGGGCTGCGGGCCGAACTCGACGATCGCGACTGGACCCTCGGCGCCCGCGTCCGCAGCGCACAGCAGCAGAAGATCCCATACCTCGCGGTCGTAGGACAGCGTGAGCAGCGGGCTCAGACCGTCTCGATCCGACTCCGCAGCGGGGAGCAGCTTGCGCCGCTCGCGGTCAAAGAGTTCGCGGCGACGGTACGCCGAGTGGTTGACGCCCACGGGTCGCGCCTCGTGAGCACCTGACCGGTCGTGGCTTCGGGTTCAGACGCATGCGGTCGCCGGAGGGCTGCGGTCAAGCCCCCGCTCGTACACGATGTAATGCGATCACGACCGCGGCCCACTTAAGAGATGTGAGCACATACAAGACAAAGCCCGTGACGCGGTCCGTGATCGGCTCCTCTCGATTGGAGTTCGCCTCGGTGTATCGGGACAACATCGGCTCGGTGACGGGGTTCTTCGCGCGGCGGTGTCGTGAGCCGCACCAGGTCGCAGATCTGACGTCGCAGACCTTCGTTGAGGCGATCAACTCGGCCGGCACTTTCAAAGGACGTGGAACGCCGAGAGCATGGCTGATCGCTATCGCCCGCCGGGTGTATGCCAACCACCTCGCCGATCAAGTCGCTGGCGCGGACCTGATCGACCAGCTTGGTGGACAACTCGTGCTCGCGCAAGACGAAGTCGACGATTTGGCCGCCCGGATTGATGCGCAGCGCACGGGCCGGGCATTGCTCGAGCGCACCGCGCATCTCTCGAACCTCGAGCGCGAAGCGATCGAGCTTGTCGACCTAGTGGGCCTGACCCCGAAGGAAGCCGCTCGGATGCTCGGAGTGGCGCCCAACGCGCTGCGCGTGCGGCTGTTCCGGGCCCACGCCCGACTACGAAAGGACGTGAGGAATGACGGGTTTTGACGAAAGCCTCTGGGCCCGACTCGTAGATGAGCACGACGCTCACCTGGTCGCCCTAGGACCGGCTCCGAAGCGGATGCACAAGCGTCCCCTGCTGCTCGGCGGAGGCGTCACGGCATTGGCCGGCGCGGTGATCGCTGCTGTGCTTGCTATCAATGCGACGAGCGCGCCACCGGCGTACGCCGTGACCCGGAACGCCGACGGGACCGTGACCGTCACGATCAAGGACCTCGCGACCGCGGTTCCGGAGCTGAATGCGAAGTTCGCCAAGATGGGAATCGACGAGACCGTCGTCCCGGCGGAGGCCAACTGTCCCAAGTCCACAAACTCGCTCTCGCTCTTTGCATACCCACGTGAGGCGTCGACTGACACGCTCACGTTCGTCCCAGGTCGCAAGTATCTCGCGCCCGGTTTCACCGGCGTGGTAGCCGCCGAACAGCTTGCCAACGGTGAGGTGGCGATGACAGTCGGGGCCGTCAAGCCACCGGTTCCCAGCTGCTTCTCGAACGTCGCCTACCACCTGCACACCACAAACGCCACCGGCGCCATACCCACGGAGAAGGCAACGCCCGTCGACCCGGCGACGCCCCCTGACAACTAGGGGGCTACAGCGCGCGCGGGGGTCCACCGGCCGGCGCGGCGGGCGAGATAGACGGCGGTGATGATCGGGCCGAGGACCAAGAAGGCGATCAACGCGATCTGCCAGGCAGTCGGCGTGATGGTCGGCGCGCTGGCGGGTGTGCAGTGGACAGCTCCGGGTCCGATCGCGGCCCCCGTCGACAGATTCACCGTTGCGACCCCGATACACCTCCGCGCGCTCGCGCCGATGCCCGTGATCACGAGCACCAGCGACACTGCGGTCGCGATCCCGCCGGGGACGATCAGCGTGCCGATCAATTTGTCGCGGGTTGTCCACAGGCGCGAGCTCCAAAGCAGGATCAGCCCGATCAGCCAGCCCACCCCCACGATCAAGCCCCCGAGTGCAAGCAGGACCACCGCCGCCCACTCGCGCCAGCCGCGGCGATCGACCGCAATCGCGACGTGAGGCTGCTCGGCGTCGACGATGTCACCCGGCGGACCCAGCCGCTCGAGGACCTCGAGCGCGTCATCGTCTGAGGCGTCGGCAGGGATCGCCTCAGCCAGATGCGCTTCGATCTCGCCCAACAGGTCGCGCAGACGGTCTGGCGGCAGCTGGCGTCCAGCCTGTCGCAACCGCTGTAGATACGCCTCGGCCAGCGGATGAAGGCCGGAGTTCGTCATGCCGCAGCGCCGTGCTCCATCAACGTGTCGACAGAATCGCGAAATCGCACCCACTGGCTCGCGAACGCTCGCAACGCGGCGTCACCGTTTCGAGTGAGCCGGTAGTAACGTCGCGGCGGTCCGGAGTCAGATTCCCGCCAGGTGCTCTGGACCATCCCGTCACGGCGCAACCGTCCGAGCATCGGATACAGCGTGCCCTCGCTGGTGACCAGCCCCTCGGCATCTCCAAGCGCACGGACGAGCTCGAAGCTGTAGTGCTCGCCGTCGCGCAGCAGCGCAAGCACACAGAACTCCAGCACGCCTCGCCGTAGCTGCGAGATCGTCGCGTCACCAACCGGTGCCATGCTCCGCAAGGTAGCTGGCAAGGCCAGCCCTGTCAAGCACCAAGGGCAGTCGCCGACGCTGCCAGCTCGGCGGCCGCGACGACCACCTCGCCGACCAGCGTGGTCAGGTCGGCCCCCGTGCTGCCCGGGTGCAGGATGCACGCGCGTAGGGTCTCGTGTCCGTCGTAGATCGTGCCGGTCACGAACGCCCGGCCGCGCGCCTGGATGGCCTCCGGCAGCGCGCGGTTGACGGCTTCGATCCGCTCCGGGTCTAGCCCAGGCGGCCGGGCACGGAACGCCACGATCGACGTCTCTGGCGTGGCCGCGAGCTCGAGCGCCGGCTCCCGGTCGACGAGGGCGGCCAGCTCGCGGGCAAGCGCGTTCGCGCGCACGACCTGGTCAACGATGCCAGCGCGGCCGCGGACCGCGATCGTCGCCCACGTCTTCAGGGCACGGAAAGGCCGCGTCTGCTCGAGGCCGTACTCGGCAAAGGTGCCCACGTCCGCACCCGCGTCTTGGCGGAGGTAGGGCGGGACGACGCTGAACGCGTCGCGCAGGTCATCGCTGCGACGCACGAGCGCGCAGCCGGCGTCGACCGGTACACCGAGCCACTTATGCGGGTCGAGCGTGAGCGAGTCCGCACGCTCCATCCCGCGGTAGCGCGCGGCGAGCGCCGGGTCGAGCACGCCAAAGGCGCCGTACGCCCCGTCAACATGAAACCAGAGTCGCTCAGAGGCGGCGACTTCGGCGAGCGCAGCGAGCGGATCGATCGCGCCGGTGTTCACGGTTCCGGCCGAGCCGACGAGCAGCGCAGGCGTCGCGCCGGCCGCTCGGTCGGCCGCGATCGCGCCGCGCAACGCGTCCGCATCAAGACGCCCGCCGGACAGAGCCACCGGGCGGATACAGTCGCGCCCAAGCCCGAGCAGCTCGAGCGCGCGCGGCACGCAGCTGTGCGCCTCGGAGGGCACGTAAGCCAGCAGGCGCGGCCCCTGGGCGAGCCCGCGCCCACGGACGTCGTGCCCGGCGGCGGCGCAGGCACGGCCACGGGCACCGGCCAAACAGACGATCGTCGCAGCAGATGCCCCGCTCGTGAGGAGTCCCGCGCCCGGCGCGTGCGGGTAACCGACGAGCTCGGCGAGCCATCGCACGACGGTGCGTTCGAGATGAACGTCGGCATGGTCGCCCGACACGACGCTGGGGTTCATGGCAGCAGCGGTCATTGACGCCAGCACGCCAGCCAGCGCCGGCGGCGAGTTGACCCAGCCAAAGAAGGCTGGGTGCCCGTTGCCCATCGCGTGCGGCAGCACGTCACGCGCCATCGCACGCGACAGGACCTCGAGCCCCGTCGGCCGGTCCGGCAGCGGCAGCTCGAGCAGCGCAGCTCGGAGATCGTCAGGCAGCGGCTGCCAAACCGGCCGTCCTGGGAGGCCGTTCAGGTGCTCAGCGACCGCGTCGATCAGCGCGTGGCCGGCACGCCGGAACTCGTCCAGATCGCCGGTGCCGAGCGGGCGCACACCAGGTTCGCTCACACCCGGAGCATAGGTTGAGGTCAGCGCTGCTTGATTCTGAAACCGGCGGCCACCGCCGCTCCGGTGCCGGCTGAGTTCCGGGGGATCGCCTCAAGCCGGTACTTGCCCGCGTGCAGCTTGTGACCGCCCACTCGTCCGGTGAAGTGAAACTCGTTTGGCCCGGCGGCATCGTTGTGCGAGAAGTGGCCGACCCTGAGCAGGCGAGTACACCGTCTGTGGGCGCGATTGCGCTGCGTGGGCCTAACGCACGATCCATGCTTGCGCCGTCCCGATGCGCGGCGTTGGACCGTGAACGTCGCGATCGCCGCGTCTGTCTCGATGTAGCTGACCGTGGCGCCTGTCCTCCGAGCGGCGATCGCGCTGCCGCGCCGCGCCGCGCTCAGCGCTCCAGGATTGATCCTCAGTCGCGCGATTTGCGGCGCTCGCGGAGGCGGCGGGGGAGGTTTCGCTTCGGGACGGGTGGTGAATGTCTGATCGGCGCCGAAGGCCGTGCCGATCGTGTTCGTCGCGACCAAGCGGAAGTGATACAGCGTGTCGGGTCTCAGCCCTGAGATCGAGGCGCTGACGGCCGCGTGCGGCGCGGTGGCAGCGACTGTCTCGGCGGCTGTCGTCGCGCCGTACATCGCCGTCGTGCCGAATTCGAAATGCGCACTCGCCGTGGCGAGATCCGGGTTGAACGCGGCTCCATTCAGAATGGCCGAGCCGGACGCGATCGAGTTCGCGGCAGTCGTCGTCGCTATCGGTGTGGCGACCTCGAACGCCCCGATGTCACAGGCGGCGCCGGCGGGACGCAGAACTCCGCGCGCGTCCGTCGCGGGACAGCCGGAATCAGTGCCGGCGTCGATCGCCGGGCTCGCCGGCCCGAGCGCGAGCGTTTGTACGGGGCCGCCGTTGTCCTGCAGGGGTCCGAGCATCGGATCCGTGCTTGTGACGAGGTCACCAGTGGCAGTGAAGTTGCACTGGTTGAGGGTGTCGAGGTTGTGGCCCAGTGAGGTCGGTGTACCCTCGCAATTCTCAAACCCGGTGTTCGCGGTGCCGGCACTGACGATCGAGTTCTCGACGTGCGTGTTCGGCCCTCCCAGTTCTGCATCGCCCCCTTTGCTGTCAGTGCTGCCGGTGGCTGTGTTGGCGCTCAGCGTCGCGTTTGTGAGCGTGATCACGGGATTGTTTGAGCCGAAGTCCAGGCCACCGGCGCCGGCGATGCCGCCCGCCGTGGTGCGAGCGACGTTGCCAGTGAAAGTCACATTGGTCGCTGACATCGCCGGCGCATTCGTGAGCATGTCGGCCCCGCCGCCGTCGGCGATGCCGCCCATGCTCGTGCTCAAGGCCGCACCGGCCGAGGCATCGGCGAGGTTGCCGGCGAAGGTGCTCCCCGAGACGCTGGTCGGGCCGCTGGCGAAGATCGCGAGTCCACCGCCGGCGCTGTTACCGCCGACCCCGCCAGCGCCGGTGCCGATGCCGACGCCTCCGGTGCCGTTAGCCGTGTTGTCGGCAAACGTGGAGCCCTCGATCGTTTGGGTACCGCCGCCGTCGACGCCGCCACCGGTCGCAATTCCTCCGGCCTTGCCCGGGTCGCCCATCGCATTGGCCCGATTGAAAATAATCTGACAGTCACGAAGAACCAGCGTCCCGCCGTCGTTGAGGACCCCGCCACCTTGTGCGATCCCGCCGGCTCCGGTGCTACCGGCGCCGTCGGCATCGGCCCGGTTGTTCGTCACGACGTCATTGCTGAGCGTCAAGGTCGCCGCCTCGTTGAGGACACCGCCGCCTTCGGCAACACCGTTGACCGGCTCGGGATGCCCGAACTGGATCGTGACCCCGCTGATTGCGACCGTGTTGCCGATTCCGCTCGTGTGGAACACGCGGGACGCCGCCCCGTTGTTGATGATCGTGCTCGCCGCGCCTGCACCGGAGATCGTCAGGCTCTTGGTGATCGCCAGTTCTCCACCGGTCAACGTGTACGTCCCAGATGGGACAACGATCGTGTCGCCGACGATTGCGTCGATGATCGCCTGGCGCAGTGAACCCGCGCCGCTGTCGTTGGTATTGGTAACGGTGATCGTGTGCGCGGACACGATCCCAGGCGCGAGCAGTGCGGCCACCCCAGTGGCAAACAACACGGCCCCCGACGACCTGATGGCACCCCAGCGGCCCATATTGATCCCCCGCTCTTATGGAGCACTTGCGTGACCCAGAAGTCACAAGCGTTAGGTTCTTATCCTACCGGGGTCCGGGCGCGCTGGCAAGTGGCAGCGCGGCGCCGCCGCGGACGGGTGTGAGCCGATTCTCGGCGGAGTAGAATATGTGCGAGGCCATTTCACCGCTTCGGCGAGCCAACTTCGCGCGGAGCACCGTCGGCCAAAATCCCGAACGGCGATCTCACGGACAGTTTCGTCCCCAGCGACGGAAGCGCCTTCCATATGAGCGGTCGGACGCCGAGCCCGGCGATCCGCGCTCTCGTGTCCGTTGAAAGGACCCCATATGCCGATCTTCTTTTTTACCGTTGAGCAGCAGGAGCGCGCGATCGTCGAGCGGTTCGGGAGGTTCGTGCGCGTCGCCGGACCCGGACTTCAGCGCAAGTCCCCGTTCGTCGAGAAGGTGGCGGGGCGGATGAGCCTGCAGGTCGAGCAGCTGAATGCGGATATCGAGACCAAGACCCAGGACAACGTGTTTGTCGTGGTAAAGCTCGCGATCCAGTACATGGTCGGCGCCGACGAGAACAAGGTCAAGGACGCCTTCTACAAGCTCGACGACCCCGAGGTGCAGATGAAGTCCTATGCCTTCGACGTGGTCCGCTCGCACATCCCGACGATGGATCTCGACGAGGCATACGCCGACGCCGACACGATCGCCAAGCACATCCAGGACACCCTGCAGACCCAGATGGCCGACTACGGCTACGAGATCATCAAAGCGCTGATCACGAACATCGAGCCTGACCAGCGGGTCAAGGACGCGATGAACAACATCAATGCCGCCCGACGAAACCAGGAAGCCGCGACGGCCCAGGGCGAGGGTGACAAGACGCTGCGGATCAAGAAGGCCGAGGCGGAGTCTGAATCGATGCGCCTCCACGGCGAGGGGGTGGCGGCAGAGCGCGAAGCGATCGCCCGCGGGCTCAAGGACTCGCTCGCCATCCTCGCTGACCAACAGGGCATCGACCCGAAGGAAGCGATGGGGCTGGTCGCCCTGACGCAGTACATGGACACGATCCGGTCGGTCGGCGAGCACGGCAACATGACCACGCTGCTCCTACCCCACTCGCCGGCGTCGGTCGGTTCCCTGATGGACCAGGTCCAACAGGGGATGCTCACGGGGAACCTCGCCGCCGACGCCGCCAGAAGCGGTGGTAACGGGGCGGGTGGCACGCGCGCAACGGCAGCCAAGACACCTCCACCGACCGGGGGCGCTGGGTCCTAGCGCACCGCCGTGGAGGCGCGGACGATGGTCGAGAATAATCAGGACATGCTCGCGTTCCTCGGGGTTGCACCTGACCGGCGCCTGTTGGACGAGGACATGTGCAGTCTGCCCGAGGCCTGAGCAACACCATGAGCCGGTCATGTCCAGCAAAGGACATGACCGGCTGGTCGCGGCAGGATCGCTTCTGACCGGTGTCACTCTGGTGGGCGGGGTGGCGTTGCTCCTCTACGGCGGCGTGCAGCTTCTGTTCAACGGCGGCGGAGCGTTCAGCGCCGTCGTCGCCGTGATCGGGCTTCTGCTCGCAGGCACACATTGGGGATGGGTGCACCTGGCCGAGTACGCCGGCGTGTCCATCGACGCGCACCAGCAACGCGAGATCGAAGCACGCGATCTAGATTGGCTCGCCTCGGTCGAGCCCTATCCACGCTTCAGCATCTCGACCAGCGTCCTCGATGATGCATCTACGCGCATCGAACGTACCCTGCACCGGCCAGTCCTCACCGAGCAGCACACGTTCACGTTCGTTCGTCAGACGGACGGCGAGACGACGTTCGACCCCCACGCTCCGGCGGAGGTCATCGCGACAGCCGCCGAGACGATGCGCCGCCAGGCTCGGCTCGAGACCGACCGTCTTCGGGAACTGTGGGAAGCGGCCTCGAGCGCCTATGCGGCAGCGTCGTTCAACGCCGAGGATGAGGAGCAGCAAATGGCCGCGCAGCGCGCCGCGGCGAAGGCACTCTCCGAGCACATCAACGCGTCGCTGCTCGAACCTCCGCTCGTCGAATAATCCGCCCAGATCCGTTGTCCGGAGCGCCGTCTGGATCAACTTCTGTTCTGACGGGCGCCTGGTTGCCGACGGGACCGCGGCGCCTGGGGAGCGCTGCGGCGATACTGCCCCAATGGCGATCGTCGTAGCGAGTCACTCGCACCGTCCTGACCTGTGGCGCACGACGGACGAGATCACCCGCGAAGTGTGGCCGGAGTACAACCAACACGGCGTGGTGCTAAATCGGTATTGGGGCCGCCTGCACCAGGACCTTCCCGACTTCCAGTTCGTCCTATACGACGATGACCGAGACGAGGTGCTCGCTGAGGGCCACACGGTGCCGTGCTCTTGGGACGGGACTCTTGACGGCCTCGGCGCGGGTATCGACGAGATGATGACCAGCGCATTTGCGTCCCTGGACGCGGGCGAGCGCCCAACGTCGCTGTGTGCGTTGGCTGCGGAGGTCCGCCCGAGTTTTCAGGGCATGGGGCTCGCGGATCGCATTCTTGACGCGATGGGCGATCTCGCGCGTGGTGCGGGGCTCGCCTCGCTGATCGCGCCCGTGCGTCCCAGCTGGAAGGATCGGTATCCCCTGACGCCGATCGAACGCTACGTCGAATGGACGCGAGAGGACGGCCAACCGCTTGACCCGTGGATCCGACTCCACGCCCGCCGTGGCGGCATCATCGCCAAGACGGTGCCGAAGTCGCTGCGCATAACCGGCACGGTCGCCGAGTGGGAGCAATGGACGGCGATGCGCTTCCCTGACGACGGGATCTACACGTTTCCGAACGGACTCGTGCCTGTGCAGATCGATCACGAGCACGACATCGGCTCCTACTGGGAGCCGAACGTCTGGATCGTGCACAAGCTCGAACGATGACGCCGGCGGCGACCGCAGCCGGCTAACGGTCCGAGCGCCCGGGGCCCCGCGGCGCCCGGTCAAGGAGACACAGCGGGCGGGCTCCCGGCGCTGGACTGTCCCAATCGCGATAGGAGATCATCGACTTCGGCCCGCCACCGAGAACCGTCTGCGGCGGCATCCCAGAGGTCGCGCAGCTCGCTCTCCTCGCGGACGCGACTCACGGCCTGAACCGCGAACTCGATCTCGTCGGCGTGCGGCCCGTGAGGGTTCGCGTGAACCCAACCATAGACGTTGTCGGGCAGCCGATCGGGCAGCTGGCCGGCGCAACACGCGCAGAGTTCCGCGGCCGCGATCGCCTCGCAGCACAGGTCGACCTCGAGGAACTCGGCGGCGGCGAGTACCTCGTCGATCGCCGAGGCCATCACCGCTCCTGGATCGGGCGCTTCCTCGACGCGCAGAAACCATTCGCCGGCCGCGTCATTCTCGAAGCTCGCAACACCCCAGGACCCCACCGACCCGACGATACACCTCGTCCGCGACTTCCGACCAGCGCCGCGGCCGCCGGAGCCGGTGAGGTCAGACTCTCGGGGCTTGACGCCGGGGGGTGTAGACGACGATCGGCACGTCGCGGTCGGCGGGGTTGTCGCCGCCATGCTCGGCGATCTTGGTACCGCCGGAGTACACGACGCCGACCTGTACGCGACCAAACATGTCAGGGTGGCGTGGATCCGAGGTCGGCACTCCAAAGAAGCGCGCCGCCTCGCGTCCCGCGTAGATCTTGGCCAACCCGAGCGCGCTACTGAGCAGCGGCCCAGGCGTGGTGGTCCCGGGCAGATACCCGCCGGGCAGAACCGGACCCCCGCCGCCGATCAGGTCCTGAGAGCTGAACAGTTTCTCAGCGGTCGAGACCGTCTGGAAGTTCATTCCGGAGATCGCGGGGACACCAACGTGCGTCGTGCGGCTGTGGTCCCAGCCATCGATCTCGTTCAAGACTGCCTGCACCTTGTAAGAGTCGTACTGCCTCGTCGCGCCGTTGTCGTCGGTCGAGCTGATGTCGCCGGGGTAAGGGTCCCATCAGGAACATCTACGCATGTGTATCAACTCCCTGTTGGGTTTCGCGGCAGGTATACGGTGACGCACCACGCCGGACGTTACCGGCGCGTGAACGTGTCGATTTGTACCGTCGGGAACCTGACCACCCGTTCCCGCCATGACGGACAGGTCAATCCCAGGTTGTACGTGCCGATCGCACTGTCAACTCGCGTAACAAGAGAAAAACGAGCTGTCTAAGCGAACTCTCAGACAAAACGAAACAGTTCGCAACACGACTCGGTGGCACAATGCGCGCGTGGCCGATCGGTCTCTCCTCGCCAGGCTGACTCGGCACGGCGCTCTACGGGTTCCTGAGATAACCGTCTATTTCTGGGTGATCAAAGCGCTTTCGACAGCGATGGGCGAGGCGACCTCGGACTACAGCGTTCACGCGATCGATCCGGTGATCGCCGTCACCCTGGGGTTTTGCGGCTTCGTCGTAGCGCTAGCGCTGCAGTTCTGGGTCCGGCGGTACATCGCGTGGACATACTGGCTGGCGGTTGTCGGGGTCGGCGTGTTCGGAACGATGGCAGCGGACGTGCTCCACGTCCGCTTCGACGTCCCATACGCGATCTCGAGCATCCTCTACGCGGGCGTTCTGGTGGCTGTGTTCGTCGCCTGGGGGAAGACCGAGCACACGCTCTCGTTTCACACGATCGACACGCCTCGGCGTGAGGCCTTCTACTGGGCTGCCGTGGTGGCGACGTTCGCGATGGGGACCGCCCTCGGAGACCTGACGGCGACGACCTTCGGGCTCGGGTACTTCGCGTCGGGGCTGCTGTTCGCGGCCGTGATCACGATCCCGGCTGTCGGCTACACGCGGTTTGGCTGGAACGCGATCTTCTCCTTCTGGTTCGCGTACGTCGCTACTCGGCCGCTGGGCGCCTCGTTCGCCGACTGGATGAGCAAGCCGAAAAGCGTCGGAGGCCTCGGCCTCGGCGATGGACCGGTCGCACTGGCCCTGACGGTCCTGATCTTTGGCTTCGTCGCCTATCTGGCTGTTACACGCCGCGACGTGCAGCGCGCTGTGCCCGCGCCACGCCCCGGCGACGAGGCGAGTCTCTCGGCGCTCGAGGCTCGCCCGCAAGCCCCGATCGAGCCAAACGCCTAGCGACCGGGTCACCCACCCCGTGTACGACGTCAGCCACTGACGCCGAGACGAGCGTTAGCCGTGGAGCGCGTGCGCGACACGAATGATGATGATGATCATGTACGTCGCACCGAGCAGCCGGCGAAACCAGTTGACGCCTCGCGCGAGTTCCTCGTACGCCCAGATCATCATCGCCAAATACGCCACGGCCCTCGCGTAGGTGCGGTTTGGGCCAGCGATGTGGCCAGCCACCAGCGCTGCCACAAACGCAATGATCAACGGGGCATTGGGAAATTGCACGATCGGAAAGCGTGGAGGCAGCCCGATCTGGGTCAACCGCTTGAACCAAGCCCAGCCCCTCCTCAACTGTCGCAGCGTCCGACGCACTGCGCCCCTCACCGCATCGACGACCGAATCAGCCGTGAACTTCAGCGGCCGCGTCGGATCATGGGAAGGTGGGTCGAGCATCGTTAGCGCGGTCGGCAGGGTCAGACCGGCCGGCCGCGGACTCTGCTCCTACATAGAGCAGGACCCTTTACACCGCAACTCCTTCCCCACATCAAAGCCGACGCGCGGCCGTTCAGGCTCCCTGCATCATCGCCTGCATGTTCTTCGCCATCACGGCCTCGATCGCGCGGAGCTCTTCGCTCGGGCTGAACTGCACCAGCTCGCTCCCGGCGTCGGCCAGCGGGACATGGCCGGGCGGCAGGTAGAACGCATCGCCGCTCTCGAACACCTCTTCGTGATCAGCGAAGCGATACGTGAGCCGGCCCTTCAGGACGTAGCCCCAGTGCGGGCACGAGCAAGCATCGCCAGGGAGCCCTTTCAGCAACGGCGTCCCATCGATGTCGGCGCCAAACGACACGAAGTTGACCGTGTAGCCACCGATGTCCCCATGCCGATCCTCGACCGGGCCGTGCTGATCGACGTGCTCGGCGCTGTTCTTCGATACCTTCGGCATCCTCAACTCCTTCGCTCGGATTTCGAGCCAGACTACGATCGCGCGGCGCTCCGCACATGAGGCGTTTGCCCCATCTTTCGTACACGTGACCGCTGGCTGCGCCGGTTGACCCTCAAGCGAGTACAGTCCGGATTGTTTGGACGCCGAGTGCGGCTCCCCTTAGGTGAGCGAGCCGCGTCGGGGTTCCGGCCCACAAGCAAGTAGCGCGTCTGCGGCGGCCTTTCCGGCGGCTCGTGGGGGCGGTGCGAAAAGTCAACACTGCTCCATGCGGAGAGAACGTGTTTGATGCACCGCGCGCCGATCTGAGCCGGACTTGCACGCCGCCGAAGGGAACCACGGGCGCGGCACCGTGAGCCGGCTCGACCCCAGTAGCGCAAGCTTCTCCCGAATTCTCGGCTCCGAGATCGCGCTGTTCTACCAGCCGGACGGCCAGGGGTACCCGGTCCCGGTGATCTCCTCGTGGGGCTCGGCGCCCCTCGGCGGTCGGATCACGCGATCCCCCGAAGGAGGGCTCGTCGGCCGCGCGCTTGGGGCGCAGCGCGCGGCCCTCGAACCGCCCTGGCAGCGGGGTTCTCGACGCATTGGTCCAAACCAACCGTCGCGATGCCCTCACTGGCTGCCTCAGCTACGCGGCGACGAGCACGCGTCGTGATCGCGACGCTCAACGACCGGCGAGCAGAGACGGTCCTGCGGACCGGCCATGGCCGCACGCGGGGCAGACGCCGCTGACGTCCGGACCGCCGAGGCGCTCGTCCTCGAAGTTGACTCGCCTGCGCCCATGACCGAACAGCCGGAGGTGGTGCCACTCGGGGCACGTGCAGACGAGACTCTCACCTCGCTCACCGGAGCCCGACAGCTTCGCTGGGGTGGACACCGCCAACCCTCTCTCCGCCCCTCTCGAAGAAGAAGCCGCCCGGTAAGCAAGAGGAGCATGAGGCTCGCTGAGCGCCTTATCAGGCTACCATGGTGGCCCGTCGCTCAGCGGCCCCGCGCCCGGTGCGCTGGGCGATGACAGAGCGGGCACGCAGGCCTGCGGCGCGATCTCGCTCGGTTTCTGGCGATCGAGGCAGCATCGACGTAAGCTTGGGTAGCGGCAGCGAAGTCCCGAGCAACGATCGGCGAAGCAAGGGTGCCCGGATCAGAACCGCGTGCGGCCGTCCCACCCGACGAACATCAACCTACCCACCGGAGAGCGGTGATGGCAGATAAGAAGAAGGTCAACTTCTCGACAAGGCCGGTCACTCCGCGGCTGAGCGCAAAGGAACGGCACGCCGCCCAGGCGGCGGAGCTCGCGAACAAGCAGAGCCAGCTGAAGCGCGAAGCAGCGGAGCGCCGGGCAAAGCGCGAGGCGGAGTCGGCAGACGGCGGGACGCAGAACCGGGGCTAGAGGAGCTCGCAGCCCTCGTTGCACGCGAGTCGCCGTAGCGGGCGCTTCAATGGTCGCGAACGAGCGATGGCGTGGCTCGCGCCTGCGCGAAGCTGACCAGCGCTCGGCTGTTCTCGTCCCAGAGCTTGAGCTTCACGGTCTGCAGCGCGTCCCACCATGAGAGGGTCGGCACCCCGTGAAAGATCGGGTTCTCATCGTGCGCCCGCTGGAGGTTGTAGTTGGGGATCCGCGCGTTGAGATGGTGAACGTGGTGCAGTCCGATGTTGCCGGTGAAGAACTGCAGGAGCTTCGGCAGCTTCAGATACGAGCTGCCCCGTAATGCTGCATCGGCGTAATCCCACTCAGCGGGATTCTCCCAATAGGCACCTTCGAACTGGTGCTGGACGTAAAACAGCCAGATTCCTGCCGAGCCGGCGAGCATCGCGGCGGGCATCCATACGAGCAGGAAGTCGTCCACTCCGATCAACCAGCAAAGTCCCCCGACGACCCCGATCAGCGCGAGGTCGGTGCCGAGCACGCTATGACGCATCCGCGGCCGCTGGGCCCGGGTAGCGATCCGCGGGCCAACCATCATCGCGATCACGGGCCCGAGCCCGAACATGATCAGCGGGTTTCGCATCGCCCGGTAGGCGAGGCGCCCGCGCTTCGAGCGCGCTTGGTACTCAGCGACGGTCAGGGTCGGGACATCTCCCACGCCGCGGTGATCCAGGTCACCTGAGTTCGCGTGATGGATCGCGTGGTCGTGGCGCCACCGTCGAAACGGCGACAGAACGAACAAGCCCAGGACGCGGCCCACGTAAGCGTTGGCGCGTTTGGAAGGCATCAACGATCCGTGCGTGCAGTCATGGAAAACCGCGAACGTACGCACCAGAAATCCTGCCGCCGGCAGCGCAAGCGCGAACGCCAGCAGGTCCGAGATGCTGAGCGCCAGGTACATCAGGACGCAGAGCGCCAGATAGGGCACCACGGAAGTCGCGACGTCGAGCAGGCTTCGGCCGAGACGGGGCTTTGCGTAGACGGCGAGCGCGGCGCGCTCGGCCCTGCTGATCGACGGGTCAGGCATTTGCTGCTCCAGTGCGAGGGTGAACGTTGCTGGGTGCAACGCCCCCGCAGGCCGCCATCAGACCGCCACGAGCGCGAGTGCCTCCGTTAGTCGAAAGAGTCGGCCGCACCAACCGGTGCCGCCGACAGTCCCCGACCCGCCCAGCCTAGCCGATAAGTACCGGCTGTGGGCGAATTTCAACCGTCAGTCATCGACCTCTTGGTGCCCGGATCCTTGCGGATCCACGATCTCGAGCGCGCCGAAGCCGGCTAGCGGCCCGTCCATCAAGAACACCTCGATCGTCAGATCAGGCTCGACATGCGCCTGACTGAGAAAGGCCAGCACCTTACGGCCCGTCAGCTCCTCAACCATCTCGCTGTAGCGCTCCTTCATCAAACGCTGAAAATCACGGCGCATCTCCAGCACCCGATCGGGCTCGCCGCCCTGCATTAGCGTGCGCTCAATCGCCGTGAACCCATCGCTGAGGACACACACGATGAGGTTGTCAAGCACATACGTCTTGGCTTTGATCGGCCCCCGCCCATAGTGCTCGCGCATGAACGCGACGATCCGATTCGTGATCTCGGACAACAACCGGCCGCCCTCGAGGGGCACCAAGCCGGGGTCGTCGCGCCCCCCGCGGCTCATCGCGAAGCTCCCGATGTTGAACTGAACGCTGCCCTGCTCACCGTTACGGGATGCTCACACCCACTAAACCGACCTGACCGATGTGCGAGAAGCGACGCGCCTCAAGACCCGATCAGCGTATCCAAAACGACGCCGCTATGGACTCCGCGGCACGCTGCCGACCATTTACAGCGGGCAACGACGTGGGCCGGGCCGGGCCGCGATTGCGCCGGCTGTGCCGTTGCGCTCACCCGCTCCGCGCTAGACTGGGGCCCGGTCGAGAGTTCGCTCGACTTACTTGGTGTCCTGCGTTTCCGCAGTCGTTGCCTGGCAACGTCCTCCGTGTTTCGCCGTGCACATACCTCGGAGGAAGCATGATGGCAACAGGAACGGTGAAGTGGTTCAGCGACGACAAGGGATTCGGGTTCATCACACCCGATGACTCCGGGAGCGACTTGTTCGTTCACCACAGCGCGATCCAAGGCGACGGCTTCAGGTCGTTGGCCGAGGGCGCGAAGGTGAGCTATGACGCCGAGCAGGGGCCGAAGGGTCCGGCTGCGGCGAACGTTCAGGTTCTCTAACCCATCGCCTCCGAGCCTCTAACCCATCTGGCGCGCCAGCAATGGCGCCGCGCGCCTTCGTTCTGCGGCCCCATGAGGTCATGGTTGTGCGACGGTGAACACCGATCGCGGGCTCACCGTCCACGGCGACCGGGACACGATCTCGGCGAAACTCGACCTTAAGGAGGGCAAGCATGGCCTCGCACGGCAAGAAGAAGACCACGATGGCAAAGCTCGCTCGCGAGCATAAGCTCCGTCAGCGTAGGCTGGACAAACAGGCCAAGAAGGACGCCAGAAAGCACGCCTCACCGAGCGATCCGGCCGACGCCGGAGTGCCAGCACCGCCCGCCGAACAGGTCTGACCGCGTGCCGCCTACTCGGCGGCTCGGAGCATCACCACAAACTCGGGATTGATCCCGAGGCGCTCGCCGGTTTCGGCGTCGACCAGCCACGTGAGCTCCATGATCGAGCCACGTGCTGCGTCGAGGATCATCCGCTCGACCACCTTGGCATCGCCCTGCACACGGAAGTGGTCTCCGCCGATCAGGGTTATCTGGGTCGTCTGACTCATGGGCCGCGATCACACATCGGGAACAGGGGATTGCCTTCGCGCCAAGCGTCGCCCTCGGACGTCGCGTCGCGCCGGCTCGATTTGCGCGAGGAGTCTATGGCGATGGCGCATGGAAGGCCAGTTTCAGCATGCTACGGTGGTCGGTGCGGGTGACGTCGTCGCCCATGAGGTTCCTTTCTCCGACGCAGCGAATCTCCCCTTGATCTCGCATTACCGCGCCGGCGAAGGAAGGAGACCAGTGGATAGCTACCGCTCGCGCGAAGCGGAAGTTATGCAGGTCAGTCAAGCTGGTGGTTCGACGTGAGCGCGGCGCGCGAACGCGCCGACGAAAAGCGCCAAGCGAAGCTCGACTTGGTCCGCGAGCAGATCGAGAGCGGCGAGCTTGTAATCCGCCAGATGACCGAGGAAGAGCGTCAGCGCTATCCACCTCGGCAGGTCGCTCGTCCCGCGCGACCCCGGCGGCAATGAGCGAGCGCGACGGGCTGATTGCGCGGATCCGGCATGTCCGCCGCGTGGCCGCGGCGGCGGAGGACCGGCCAACGCCGCCGAATGACCGTCCGGAGCTCGATGAGATCCGTGCCCTGGCGACCCGGCTGGCGCACCTGGAGCAGATGGTCGAGGGGCTCCAGGACTCCGTCTACCGCCAATCCGAGCGCCACGAGAGGCTGCTCGCCGAGCTTGAGGCGAAGGTCCAGCCGGGGGCGATCAACGCGGCGTTAAGTAAGGACGCCCGTGAGCGCGGACTCTAGATCGTGACCGCGTTCTTCATTCCGGGACTCAGCGACGACCCGCATCTGATCGAGGCGGCGTATGGAGATATGCGCAGGCAGATCGAACTCGACATGGGCCGCCGCCCGAGCACTCGCCGGATCTCGCAGTTGTGGACCCGACGGGGAAGCGTCGATTGCGTCACTGAAGTTGGCATGCCGGATCCGCTGCGTGGCGGCATCGTGATAGCGATCTTCGACATGGGCTCGCATCAGCCGTTCGTCGTCTGGCGCCAGGTGGAATCGAATGGCGACGACGGAGCTCGAGAGATCCTCGGCTGCAACGCGTACTCGGTACTGGAGTTCGATTTGTGAGCTCGGGTGGGGAGCTCGAGCTGCTGCTGGCCGACGTGCACTACTACCACGACCGGCTCTCGCTGCTGCGAGCGAAGCGGTACCGATGGGGGCTGGGTTCGGACGCTCGATCGCGGGAGCTCGAGCGCAGCTTGGAGCTCGCCGAGCAGCGGCTCGGTGAGTACCGCGTGCGCCAGCACTCACCGTGCGAGCGCGATCTGCGCAAAGCAGGCGCAAGGCGACCTGCTAGGTTGACCTCAGCGGTCGACGCCGTCGGCCGCGAGGCAGCTCGCTTGGGTCCCGCAGATAGCGGTTCGGGTCAGCCATAGCCTCCCGAATCGTTCGCGGCCCATTGCGCCGCCAAGGAGTCTGAATGTCTACGCAGTCCTTCGCTGATCTCGGCGTTTCGCGCGCCGTCCAGCAGTCACTCTCCCAACAGGGGATCACCAAGCCGTTCGCGATCCAGCGCGACGTGATCGGCGACGTCTTACATGGGCGCGATGTACTCGCGAAATCGCCCACTGGATCCGGCAAGACGCTCGCATTCGGGATTCCACTCGTCGAGCTGATCAACGCCGATGATCCTCGGCCGTCGGCTCTGGTGCTCGCGCCGACGCGCGAGCTTGCAGGCCAGATACTCGACGATATCCGCGCGATCGCGCACTCCCGTGCGCTCGGCGTGACGGCCGTGTACGGCGGTGTTGGCCTCGTCAAGCAGGCTCGCGACGCGGCGCGCTCGCATGTGCTCGTCGCCACCCCGGGACGCCTCGAGGACCTGCTGGCGCGTTCCGCGTTCACACTCGCCAACGTCCGGATGCTCGTCCTGGATGAGGCCGACCGGATGCTCGATATGGGTTTTCGGCCGGCCGTCGACCGGATCGTCGCGCAGTGTCCGGCAAAGCGCCAAACGCTGTTCTTCTCGGCCACGCTCGACGGCGACGCCGGCCGGCTGGCGAAGCAATACACGCGTCAGCCCGTTGTACATGAACATGGGCCGGCCGCCCGCCGCGCGAGCATCGACGTAGAGCACCGCTTCCTCGCGGTCGCAGATGAGCATCGCATCGAGGCACTGGTCGGCGAACTTCGGCGCGATCGAGAGCTCGCGCTCGTATTCGTGCGCACCAAGCGCGGTGCCGATCGCCTCGTCAAGCGCCTTCGCGATCACGGGGTGCAGGCCGTTGCGATGCATGGCAACAAGACCCAGGGCCAGCGCGAGCGGGCGCTCGCAAGCTTTGAGTCGGGCGTGGTGGACACGCTCGTCGCCACCGATGTTGCCGCCCGCGGGATCGACGTCAGCGGGATCTCGCACGTGATCAACTTCGATCCTCCGGCTGACAGTGACACCTATGTTCATCGAATCGGCCGCACCGGCCGAGCGGGGGCGAAGGGCATCGGCATCACGCTCGTCGGTCGGGCGCAGCGCCACGATGTGCACCAGCTCGCAGCGAGACTGGGCCTCCAGCACGCCCTTGAAGCCACGACCCCGGAGCAGCAGGCGCGATCGGTTCGTCCGCCACGTCGGAACGGCAGCCGATCACATCGCCGACGGGCAACCGCCCGGACATGACTTTCCTCGGCGCTAGCGCTCCGGCGGGCGTCCAGAACGAATCGCCGCGACGGTGATGGCCGTCATATCGCCGAGGAAATACGCCTCGACGTAACTGGCGAGCGGATATCCGCTCGCCGGGGTGGGCGTCTCGCAGAGGCGCTGCGCGAAAGCAAGCGACCTTCGAGTCGTCAGCGCTTACCCTATGGCGTGGTTGGATCGTCGCCCTGCGGTTGTCTGCGCTCCTCGGCGAGGATCTCTGCGGCGACCTCAATGCACTCGTTGCAGATGTACACACCAGGTCCCGCGATCAGCCGTTTGACCTCGGTTTGGCTCTTGCCGCAGAACGAACACAGCACACGGATCTCGGCGCCTTTCTCTCGCTTGTGACCGCTCGCCACAGTTGAACCGTAGCGAGAGCGGTGGCCCTACCGAAGCGAGAACACTCAGTTAGCAGCAGGAAACAGCCGGTAAATCGCCTCGAGTGGATGCATCGCTCGCGTGCGAGATGCGCCGCGCCGTGCGCGTAACGGCGACATAACCCCGTTATGGGGGTGTTACCGGCCGTTGCATACAACCTGGGCCGTGGGATCCGAACCCGACCGCATCGCTCGGCGCCGACCACCGGTCGGCATCGCCGGCGCGCTCGCGGCGCTCGCGTGCGGTCTGGCGGTCGCGGCCTGCGCCGGGTCAGGCGGGAATCCAGGCCCGGTCGCCGGCACGGGTACGAACGCCTCAAACCCACAGGCGGTCGCCGCATCGGAATGCATGCGCGCGCACGGGATCAAGGACTTCCCCGATCCGGTGAGGGGCCCTGGCGGCGTCGGGCTGTCGGTCGCCGAGAGTCCTGGCAGCCCGACGGTCACCGTCGGCGGTATCCCGTTCAGCGGACCGGCCTTCACCGCCGCCGCGAAGGCGTGCAAGTTCGGGCCCGGCAACAACGGGCGGCCGAGCCTGTCAGCGGCGCAGCGCCGCGGCATGCTCGAGAACGCCGAATGCATGCGTAGCCACGGCGTACCGAACTTCCCGGATCCCACCTTCGGCCCGGAGGGCGGGGTCAAGGGTGCGGCGAGCGCCAGGATCAACCGCAATGCGCCGGCGTTCATTCGCGCCAATCAGGAGTGCAACAACGTCGGCGTCCCGCTCCCCGGCGGCGGCTGACCCGCCCGGTACGAGCCTCAGGGGCTGCGTATGTCATCCCGCGCGAGGAGTTCAAGGGCAAGACCGGATACGGGGATTAGGCGTCCCCTCATCGCACACGACCTAGGGCACCCAAGCATCCACTCCCTCCGCACCGATTTCACCCGCCGCGCCCGGTACCGACGGGCACGATGTCGACCCGGTACGGACTGACGCAGCGACAAGAGGTCGAAGACCGTCGAGAGCGCGAGCACGACGTAGGCGACCCCGAAGGACGAGGTGGACGACGGGTGCAGCAGCTCGGTGATCCCTTCCCGCAGCGAGAACGCGGCTCCGACGATGAATGCTCCGAGAGCCGCGAGCAACGCCCAGAAGTAGGCTTCTCGCCCGTATCCGAACGGATGACGTTCGTCGCGAGGCCGCGCGCTGCGACGCTGGGCGACGAGGAGAAACAGGTCGTTGCCGTTATCGGCGATCGAGTGCGAAGCCTCTGCGGCCATCGCCGGCGAACTCGTGATGATGGCGGTGCCGACCTTGGATAACGTGACCGCGACGCCCGTCAGAAGGGCCACCCAGACCGTCCGGTTGCTTTCGTCGGACATGACGCCGGGTTACTCTCCCACGTCGAGCGGCCAAGCCCGGAGATCGAAAGCGGCCGCCCGGACCACCGTCAGCGATCGAGCCGCCGGGCGAGAGGAAGAAAATGGATCTTGAAGAGACGCTGGAAAAGATCGTGGAGCTCGCGCGCGAGGAACTTCACGTTGTTCGCAAGCGCTCCGAGGAGAAAACAGCAGCTCGCGATCACGGCAAGGACTATCACCAGGCGCAGGTGGCCGCCGACCGCCTGGATCACTACGCCCATCAGCTCTACCGCCTGCACGACGCCGAGTATCACGATGGCTGGAGGCACCACAGCGCCGGCGACCGCAACTGACGCTTGACGAGCGCGAGCCGACGAGGTCGTCAGGGAGCTGCGCGGTTCATGCTCGAGTCGCGGCTCTCCAAATCGCGGATGCGGTCGAGCAGCTCGCAGACCAGAACGGCTCCGGCGGAGTTCAGGCCAAGGTCACACCGCAACCGGTCCGCCTTCGCGACGCGCGCGGCCGAGCTCGGGGCAAACATGGGCGCGGCGCGCGTCCCCGCGCACGGCTCGAACAGACCGAGCGCCAGATAGCGCCGTACGACCGACACCCTCAGCCCGGCCCGGCGAGCTACGGCCACGAGCTCGATCGGCTCATCGACGGGTCCGTCGCCGTACGACCCGTGCCCCGGTGCAGTGCGGCGGACGCTCACCGGCGGCCCTCGCGCGGGTTGAACTCGGAGACCGCAGCCAGCTTCTCTAACAGCCCGCGCTCCTCCTCTGAGAGCGTCTTCGGCACGGCGATCTGCACGGCTGCGTAGAGGTCGCCGCGCTCACCGTCGCGCCGCGGCAACCCTCGCCCGCGGAGCCGCAGCCGTCGGCCGCTCGAGGAGCCGGCCGGCACCCGCACCTGGGCGGTACCGGTCAGGGTCGAGACAGGGATGGTCGCCCCAAGCGCTGCCTCCCACGGCGCGACGCGCAGATCGACTTGCAGGTCGTCGCCCTGGCGGCGAAACCGCGTATGGGGCTTGAACCGCACCAGGAGGTAGAGGTCCCCGGCCTGGCCACCGTCGCGGCCGGGGGCACCATGGCCAGCCACGCGGATGCGCTGGCCGTCCCTGACGCCCGCGGGAATGTTCACCGTGACGCTCGGGCCGTCCCCGAGCGACAGGCGCCGTCGTGCACCGCTGAGCGCGTCCTCGAGTGAGAGCTCGAGCACCGCTTCACGGTCGCGGCCACGCAGCGGACCGGACGCGCGCGCAGCGGCGCCGTCTCCAAACAGTTGCTCGAAGAAGTCCGAGAAGACCCCGTCGCCGAACTCCGTGCCCATATCGCGGCTGAAGCCCTGCTCGGCGAAGAAGTCCTCGAAGTCACCGCCGCCCGGCGCGTCCTCCTGCGCGCGCCACTGCGCGCCGAGACGGTCGTAGCGGCTGCGTTTCTCAGAATCGGAGAGCACCTCATACGCCTCGCCCAATTCCTTGAAGCGCTCCTCCGCATCCGGATCTGCGTTGAGGTCGGGGTGGTACTCGCGCGCCAGCTTTCGATACGCCTGGCGGATCTCGTCCTGGCTTGCGTCGCGCCCGACCCCGAGAACGCCGTAATAATCCTTGTAATCGACTGCCATCCAGCTTCGAGGCTACCCTCACGCACCCTCGTCGGCGGAGAGCTCCGCGAGGACTCGGTGGAGGGCAGCTTCACGCGTGCGGCCGATCGGCTCCACGTCGTCCAGTCAGCGGTCTCGGCTGGGGTTCGCAACCTCGAGCGCGAGCTCCAGGCTCGACTGTTCGACCGCTCGACCCACAAGGTTGCACTGAGCGACGCCGGGCGCGCGCTACTCCCCGAGGCGCGCGCGACCCTCGCGGCGGCAGCCGCGGCGCGCGATGCCGTCGACGCGGTCAGCGGCGGGGTGCGCGGCACGGTGGTCCTCGGCACGATGCAGGCGCAGGGGATGCGCGCAATCGACGTTGCGCAGCTGCTGGCGGAGTTCCGGTCCGCGCACCCTCACGTCGACGTCCAGATTCGTCACCCCGGTGGCTCACGCGAGACGGCCGCGCGGGTGCGAGACGGCCAGCTCGATCTCGCCTTCGTGGCGCTCCCCGATCGACGGTTTCCCGGTCTCGAACTGGTCCCGCTGGCGGCCGAACCGATCGTGCTCGCGGTGGCGGCCGATCATCCGGTGGCTGCGCGCAGGCACGTCGAGCTGGCCGCGCTCCGCGGTCAGACGATCGTCGACTTCCCAGACGGGTGGGGCATCCGGATGGCCAACGACCGCGCGTTCGCGGCGGCCGGGGTTACGCGCACGATCGCTTACGAGGTCAACGACACAGCGAGCGTGATCGGGTTCATCCGACACGGGCTCGCCATCGGACTGCTCCCCGCATCGCTGATCGAGAACGCCGACGGGATCGTCTTCGTGCCGATCCGCGGGCGCGCGCCACAGTTCCTCACGGCCGTCGCGACCCCATCAAACCGTCGCCCGAGCGCGGCTACCCGAGCGCTCCTGCAAGCACTGGAGCACCACGTCCCCACACATGCGAAACACCGCTGACGATCACTGGCGTGCGAGGTGCGCGTGGACGAGTTGCACCGCCATCGCTCCTTCGCCGACCGCGGTCGCGCACCGCTTGATCGAGCCCGACCGGACATCGCCGGCGGCGAGGATTCCTGGCCGCGTGGTCTCGAGCAGGTAGTCAGCGCCCACCATTGCACCGGTGCGGATGAACCCGTGCTCGTCGCGCGCGACCGCATCGTCGAGCCAGTGGGTGCACGGCTCGGCGCCAAGGAACAAAAACAGGAAGCCGAATGGCAGCCGCTCACCGTCTGTCAGCGTCACCGCGTCGAGCCGCCCATCGGCACCGTGCAGTTCTGTGATCTCGCTGCGGTCGCGGACCACGACGCCGTAGCGATCGAGCTCGCGGATGAGATAGTCCGACATCGTCTCGTGCAGGTCCGCTCGGCGGTGAAGCAGCGTCACGAGTGCGCCACCGCGCGCGAGCCAGACGGCCGCCTGACCGGCTGAGTTTCCGCCGCCCACCACGCCGACACGTTCGGCGGCGCACAGCTGCGCCTCGGGCGGGCCGGCAGCGTAGAAGACGGTGATGCCCTCGTACTGGTCAAGATCGGCGACCGGCAGCCGACGGTACTGTGCGCCGGTGGCGATCACGATCGCCCGCGCGGCGATCTCGTGATCCTCCTCGAGCCGCACAACGTGACGTCCGTTTCCGGGCTCCAGCGCGATCGCGCGAAACGGGGTCGCCATGCGGGCGTTGAACTTCCGCGCCTGGGTGACGGCGCGGCTAGTCAGCTCAGTGCCGCTGATCCCGGCGGGGAAACCGAGGTAATTCTCGATCCTTCGAGACGACCCGGCCTGTCCGCCGAGTCCGGTGCTCTCGACAACGAGCGTGTCGAGGCCCTCCGAAGCCCCATAGACGGCGGCCCCGAGACCGGCGGGCCCGGCGCCGACCACGAGCAGGTCGACCTCCTCGCGCGGCTCGAGCTCGCGGCCGATTCCAAGCGCGCGTGAGACCTGCCCCGGGGACGGGCCTCGCAGCTCCACTCCCCCGGGCAGCTTGACCAGCGGCAGGCTCGCCTCGTCGAGGCCGGCCACCTGCGCCTCGGCCGCGGCGTCGTCCGCGCGCCCGGAGTCGCGCCACTGGAACGGGAGGCGATTGCTTCGCGCGAACTCGAGGATCCGCATCGTGGCTTTGGACGAGTGCGGTCCGACGATCTCAAGCCCGATCCCCTGAACCTGTTGGAGCGCCTCGCGTCTGGCGATGAACGTCGACAGGACAAGATCGCTCAGCGGGCCGTCCTCGTACAGCAGGGATCGCAACACGTCGCGGTCAACGGCGATGTAATGCAACGGCTCGGTGACGACCGCCGTGACGAGCGCCGTCTGCCCCGACAGCAGCGTCAGCTCGCCGAGGAAGCCCGACGCTCCGTGCCTGAGGATCTCGTTGTCAGCGGCGTCGCGGATCGCGACCGCGCCCTCGCGGATCGCGATGAACGGATAGCGCCGGTCGCCAACGCGGTACAGCACTTCGCCGACGTCCGCCGCGCGCTCCTCGCCGAGGCGGGCGAGCGTCGCGAGCTGCGACGAGGACAACATCGGGCTCGCTGGCGGTGGTACCGAATTCGATGGCTCGGGCATCACAAAAGCTGGTCGACGTGGCGGTGCAGGGCGCGCCCTGGACGTTCGAGCATCGCGTCAGACAGACGACGATCGTCGACCGCCCGCGCGAGCACAAGTGCCCCCACGAGCGTGGCGAGGATGAGATGCGCCTCGTCTGCGTCGAGGCCCGGGATCAGCTCGGTGAGAAGCTCCGTGTACCGGCAGACCTGGCCTGAGAAGGCACTGCGGGCGCGAGGGTTGCTGCGGGCGATCTCGGTCGCGAGCGCCGCGACGGCGCAGCCGGCCTGCGGCCTGTCGCGATGGGCCTGGCTCAGGTAGCCATCGATGATCGCGGCGACCGCTTCGGCGCCGCCGAGCTCGGCCGCTGCGTAGGTGCGTCGTGACCCCTGAGCAAGTGCAGCGTCGGTCGCCTCCGCGACCAGCTGATCGCGCGACTCGAAGTGGCGGTAGAAACCGCCGTGGGTCAGCCCGGCCTCGTTCATCAGTTCGGCCACGCTCACGTTAGAGATCCCGTCACGCCGGATGCGGCCTGAGGCCACCGCGACGATCCGCTCATGGCTGACGGCTTTGTCAGCTTGTGAGCTACCCACGAACCGGAGCCCTGCATCGTCGCCTAAACATTGAGGATGATGCTCATCATCTTGAATGCGAGATAGTAGCGGGCCGCCGGTCGTGACCCTGGGTTCCATTGCGCTGTGGCGCTAAGGGCGCGCTGGTCGAGTCTCGGTCCAGTCAACGTAGAGGTTGCGCTCTGCGAACAGCCAGCCGCCGTCCACCTTGACGAATGTGTCGTGATACCGAAGGTACGCGACCATCATCTTGCGGTCGCCGTCTTCGGCGAACAGGTGGTGGGCGATGCAGTAGCTCTCGCCGGTCGCTCGGTCGCCGGCAAGCGCGATCGTGCTCTGGCCGTTGAAGTGCATCGTCGCCTCGTAGTTGTTGAGGGCCTCGAAGACGGGCGTGAGCGCCTCGCGGCCGTCGAGCACCTGCGTGGGCTCGGAGTCCTCGCCGTCCATGTAGACGACGAAGTGGGTGTCCTGGGTGAACAGCGACTTCTGCCCGTCGGCATCGCGGCGATCGGCGCACCGCGCGTAGGCGTCGAACAATTCGCGGATCGCGAGGCGGTCCGCCAGCTCAGCCGGTGTGATCTCGGTAGTGGTCATCACGGGTCTCCTGTTCCGTGTCGCCATCAGTCAGCTTCGTGTTTGACGGCCCGCGATGATCGTGACCGCGCACGAGAGGGCCGGCTCGCCGCTGTCGCGCTTCGGGGCGGCCAGCGACTAGGCCGGGCAGCCGGCGTCAACCCACCCACGAAGCAGCTCCACCCGCTCGGCCGGCCACGGACCATCGCAGGGCATTGATCCAGCACCGACCGCGGCGAGAATCTTGTCCGCGTTAGCGCGTACGTCGTCATACGATGAGAGGTCGAACGCGGAGGACATTGACTGGATGTCCTTCTCGCGAAACAGCGGGCGTATGTCGGACTCGAACCCGACTGTGCTCTGTTGCATCTCCACTCCATTCCGTTATTTGCTGGCGACCCCACTGTCTTTGCGGGCGCTTTGCGATCGCGAACAGGCACTTCCTAGGATCGCGCGTGACCAAGTGAGGCGTCCTCGCCGGATTCTGGTGAACGCGGCGCCGTCAATCAACCGTCCTCCTGCGCGCAACCGTCGGCTGGTCAGCCGGCTGCGACCGTGCGGTAACTCCCGTGGCGGAAGTCGTCCACAAGTCCCGGATGGGACGGCTTCCAGTCCAGCTCAGCCCGAGCCCTGACTGCCGTGCTCCGCTGATCCAGGAGCAGCACCTCGGCGAAATAGTCGCCCAGGCGCGCGCGAGCCTCGGCTCCTGAACCCGGGACTGCGCCCGGAGCACCGACTGCGACGGCGGCCGCCTCGGTCAGTTCGGCAACCGTCGGTTCGAGGCCATCGGTGATCACGTAGCGGCCTCGAGCCGAGCCGTCCTCCAGCACCCGCCAGAAGAAGTCCGCCAGGTCCGCGACGTGGACTGTCGACCAGTGCTGCTTCCCGGTGCCGAGCATGATCAGGTTGTCGGCGTCGTCTCGGGGCGAACCGAGGAGCAGCCCCGGAATCCCTCCCCCGCCGTCGCCGTAGGCCGTGCCGGAGACGACCACGACTCCGCGGATCCCTCGGCCGTCGAGCACTTTGCGCTCGATCGGTCCCTTCCACGCCACCAGCGGAGGGGGATTCAAATCGGACTCCTCGGTGATCGAGGTGTTGTCGCCGTAGATCCACTGTCCGCTGATGTGGGCGTAGAGCTTGTCGGTGCCGGCGAATGCGTCGATCGCCGCATCGACCACTGCAGCGTCCAGGCCCGCGCTGGTCTCGTCGCCGGGGCTCGCCGTGTGGATCGCCCCATCCGCGCCGCTCAGCACACGCGCGACGGCCGGGCGATCGTAAAGGTCGACCACGGCCGGTGAAGCGCCGCGGGCTTGCACGACTTCGGCGTGAGCATCGTCGCGGACGAGCGCGATCACCTGGTGGCCATGCTCGTGCAGTTCCGTCAAGACGTGAGATCCGATGAACCCCGTCGCACCGGTCAGTGCGACTCGCATGCTGGACGCGCTCATGGCCGCCTCCTCCGCTGTTGGATGGTGATCGTCGACCGGCTATGAAATCAAACGCTTGCTTGAGTTTACTCTCCGTCGCCGCGATGTCAAGCGGTGCCACGCAAGGCTCCGGCGATAACCGGGACCAACGACCGCGCGACCTGTTTCTCGGACTTGTTCCTCAGCTCGCTCCCGATTGGCGCCAGAACCAGCCAGTTCAACATCCCCGCCACGTAGCGCGTGCGAACGGCCAACTCCCGGTCGTTGACACCACGAACGTTTACCCTCAGCACCCGGACGGCCTCCGATCGAACCCGATCAAACCGAGCGTCAAACCGATCCCATCCCTCTGGAGGATCGACGCCTGCCCGTGCCACGATGCGCATCACGGCGAGATCGCGACCACCGATCGCCAGCGCGCGCATCATCGGCGCCGCGAACGCCGCCGCCAACGCCTCGAGCGTCGATTCGGCACCCAATGTGCTGACCGCCTCCTCCTGTGCGTCGAGGTAGTGCTCCAGCGCATTCTCGATCGCCGTATCACAGAGCGCTCTCAGAGAGCCGAAGTGGTAGCTCACCGCCGCGACATTGGCCTCAGCGGCATCCGTCAACTCGCGGAGAGTGACGCCGTCCTCACCCCGTTCGGCGAGCAGCTCAAGCGCGGCATCGAGCAGCCGCGTCCGCGTCCGCAGACCGGCCTCGCGACGCTGGTCAGCTTTCGGTGCTGGCATCGGGGGCGGTTATTCAATCAAACGCTTGAAAGCGAATCAAGGCCCCGTTCTCGGGCGCGAGCGCTTCAGGCGAACGCGCCCACGCCCGTGATGTCGCGCCCGACGATCAACGTCTGCATGGTCTCGGTGCCCTCGTAGGTGTGAATCACCTCGATGTCGCCCATGTGGCGGATCACGTGGTTCTCAAGCAGGACGCCGTTGCCCCCGAGCAGGTCGCGCGCCTCGGCGATCACCTGCCTCGCCTTGCGGGTGTTGTTGAGCTTCGCGAGGCCAGCGATCGTGTCGGTGAGACGGCCGGTCTCCTCCAGTCGGGCGAGCTGCATGCAGTAGAGCTGCATGCTGGTGACCTCCGCGAGCATCCTCACCAGTCGTTCCTGAATTATCTGGAAGGCACACAGTGGCTTCCCGAATTGGTGGCGCTGCTTGCTGTAGGTAAGCGCGACGTCGTAGGCCGCGACGGCGTGGCCGAGGGCGCCCCAGGCGCACGTTGTGCGCGTGGTGATCAGGACGCGGCCGGCGTCCTTGAACGTCTGGGCACCGGGCAGCCGAGCACCGTCGGCCACGCGAACGCCGTCGAGCGAGATCGCCGCCTGCCAGATCGCGCGCGACGCGCCCTTGCCCTCCATCGTGGTCGCGGTGAACCCCGGCGTGTCCTTTTCGACCAGGAAGCCCTTGACCTGACCGTCCTCGACCGAGCGCGCCCACACGACGACCACATCGGCGATCGAGCCGTTGCCGATCCAGCGTTTTGCGCCGTCCAGCACCCATGAGTCACGATCGCGGCGAGCTGTCGTCTCGAGCGCGACGGAGTCCGAGCCGTGCATCGGTTCCGTCAAGGCGAAGGCGCCAATTGCCGCCAGCTGAGCCATCGCGGGCAGCCAGCGCTGTTTTTGCTCCTCGGAGCCGAGCAGCGCGATCGACTTCATCGCAAGTCCCGACTGGACTCCGAGGAACGTTCCCAGGCTGCCATCGCCGCGGTGCAGTTCCATGTTCACCAGTCCGCGCGCGAGCGGGGTCATCCCCGGGCAGCCGTAGCCCTGGATGTCCTCCCCAAGCAGGCCGAGCTCGGGCAGGCGGCGGATCAGCGGCCAAGGCAGCTCGGCCGCCTCCCAGTACCGGTTGATCTTCGGGAGCACTTCGTGGTCGACGAACCGGCGGGTGTCGAGGAAGTGCTCCCACTGCTCGTCGGTGAACTGATCGCGAACGTGGAAGTAGTCGGTCACGAGCGCATCACCGAGGTGGGCGTACGGGAGGCTCTGCGTAGACATGGCGTGCTCCTCTCTAGCTGGCGTGGACGTAGGTGCCGGGCGCCTTGCCCAGCGCTCTGTAGCCGGGGCCGCCGAGGCGCTCCGGGGCCGGCCTGAGCTCACCCGACCGGGCGGCGAGCCACTCGTCATAGTCGGGCCACCAGCTTCCGCGTCGCGTGGCCGCCAGCTCGGTCCACTCGTCAGGGCTTTCCGGATGCGCCTCAGCGACTCGGTAGCTCGAGCGGCTCTCGTCGGACGGCGGGTTGACCAACGCCTGGATGTGGCCGCTGGTCGAGAGCACGAAGCGCGGCTCGCCGCCGAGCAGCTGCGTGCTGCGGTACGCGTTCTCCCACGGGATGATGTGATCTGTCGACCCCGCGACGATGTAGCTGTCGAGGTCGACTGCGCCCAGGTCGACGGGCGTACCGAGCACCTCGAGCGCTCCGGCGATGGCCAGGGAGTTGCCCAGCGCGAGGTGGATGAAATCGCGGTGCAGACCGGCGGCGAGCCGGACCGTGTCCTGGTTCCAGAACAGAACGTCGAATGCAGGCGGGTCCTTGCCCAGCAGGTAGTTGTTGACGACGTAGTTCCAAACGAGGTCGTTGGGTCGCAGCCAGGTGAACACGCCGCTCAGCGCCTGGCCGTCGAGGTATCCGCGCCGGGCCGAATCGGCGACCGCCGCAGCGGCCGTCTCGCGCCCGACCAGCGCCGCGGCGGTCCCGGCCCGCTCATTGTCAAGCGCCGCCACAAGCAGGGTCAGGCTGGCTATCTGGTCGAGCCGCCCCTGTGCGGCAAGGTGGCCGACGACGCCGGCGCTGATGATCCCACCCGAACACGCCCCGTTGAGATGCACGGTGGGCTGGCCGGTGATGGCGGCGACCGCGCCGCGCGCCTCGAGAACCGCGTCGGCGTAGGTGTCCAGGTCGAAGTGGCCCTGTTCGGCGTCGGGGTTGCGCCAGGAGATCGCGAACACCTGCTGGCCCTGGCCAACGAGCCACTCGATCATGCTCCGCGCGGGTGCGAGGTCGAGCACGTAGAACTTGTTGATCGTCGGTGGCGCGAACAGCAGTGGGATCTCGCGCACCGTCTCGGTCTGGGGCGTGTACTGGATCAGCTCGAAGACGTCGGTCCGCAGGACGACGGAGCCCCGAGTCACCGCCAGGTTCTCGCCGACGGTGAACTGGCTCGTGTCCACGGTCGCGGGCAGCCGCGGAAAGTCGCGCAGGAAGTTCCGCGCTCCTCGTACGAGGTTCAGCCCACCTTGGTCGACGCTCTCCTTGACCACGGCCGGGTTTGACCACGGGAAGTTGCTCGGGGCCAGGGCATCGAGCATGTTGCCGGCGGCGAACCGAGCCTGACGCTCGTGGCGCCAGTCCAGTTCGGCGTCGGAGATGAGGCCGTCGACGGCGTCGCTCGTGGCCAGGTGAGTCTGGAGCAGGCGCCGCAGCAGCCAGTTTGACCGCCATGCCGGGTCAGCGAAGCGCCGGTCGCGCGTTGACGGTCGTGCGTCCGACTGCCCGCGGGCCACACTGGTCAGCTCCAAGCCGAGTCCGCCGATTCGGCGGGTCGTCCGCTGCGGGTGGCGAGCCAGGCCGATCGCGAGCCCGGCGGCCGCTGCGGGGCGGAGCATCCGCGACGGGCCGCCGCCCGTGGCGTCGGTCAGCATCACGTCGAGCGCCGAGTCCGCAGCGTCGACGGCGCGTCGGCTGCGCTTGGACTGTGTCCTTGTCATCTCGCATCACCTTTGTCATCGCGGCTGGCTGGTGTGAGCAGTCTCGCGCGCGGAGCCCCGCCGGTCATCCCCCTCAGTTGTCGAAGATTGGGCCCTTTGTTTGTGAGTCGATCACAGATCGATCAAGCGCTGCTGAGGAAATCGAGGATCGTCGGGGTGACGTTCTCGGGCTCATCGAGCAGGAACAGGTGCCCGCCGCCGTTGACCACGTGCAGGCGCGCATCCGGGATTCGCGCAGCGAGCAAGCGCGCGTTGCGTAGCGGCACGCTGGGGTCGTGTTCGCCCGCGACCACCAGCGTCGGCTGGCGCAGGCGGTGCAGCCACGGCAGGCTCGACCACCCGGAGACCGCGTACAGCTGGAAGGCGTAGCCGAGCAGGTCGGGTGGCCGCCGCAGGCGGTCGGCCGCCTGGACTGCCAGCAGGCCGCGCTCGCGGCCCGTCCGCCCGCCGGCGATGTACGGAACGCTCAGCGCGAGCAGCCGTGGGTGGTAATAGCGCGCCGGCGTGGCCAGCATCAGCGCGGCCAGCGGACGCGGCGGTGAGCCACCGAGTCCGGGGCCCGTCGCACAAAGCACGAGCCGGCCCACGCGGTCCGGTGCTCTTCGTGCGAGCTCTTGGGCCAGGCCGCCTCCCCACGAGTATCCGAGCACGTCGACGCGGTCAAGCCCTGCGGCATCCATCAGACGCTCGACCACGGCGGCCAGACCGCTCATCCGCATCGGCAGGCGCGGTCGCTGTGACATGCCCGCTCCGGGTGGGTCAAACCCGATCAGCTCGAGCCCACCGGCGTGGCGCGCGAGCGGTGCCCACATCTCCAGATTCGCACCGATTCCGGTGATCAGGAGCAACGGACGACCTTCGCCGGATCGGCCCAGACGCATCCGCAGGCCGCCTGCCTGGACGAACGACACATCCCACTCAGGTGCGCCTACGGTCGCCTCGCGACGGGCTGATCCGATCATCGCTTGGTCTGGCCCTGGTAGAGCCTGATCGCGATCACCAGGTCGATCACGTCCGGTAGCCGACGCAGGTCACAGCCGGTCTTCTCGGCGATCCGGGCGAGACGATAGTGCGCGGTGTTGACGTGAATCAGGAGCGCCTCGGCGGCAGCCTTGGCGTTCAGATCGGCCTCGGCGTATGCGAGCAGCGTGCGGGTCAGCGGGCCGCCCTGCTCATCGTCCTCGGCGACGAACCGCTCGATCTCGGGCGCGATCAGCCGCCGCGCCACCTCGTCGCTGCGCAGGATCAAGTACTCAAACGCGCTCATGTCCGGGAGCGACAGGACGCCGCCGCGCGGTCCCAACCGGCTCAACGCGAGCGAGGCCTCGCGGTAGGCGCCGCCGAGTGTGGCCACTCCGTCCTGCGCCGTGCTCACGCCCACCGCCAACTCCGTGCCCCGTGACGCCACCCGCTGACACGCCTTCTCGAGCGCCACGCGCAGCGACGGACGCTCCTTGGCGGCCAACGCCTTGACGACCACGATCTCCCCATGACGGGCGACCGCCAGCGGTGCCCGGCCGCGGTCGACAGCGCCGGCGAGCGTGGCCGCCGCCGGTCGCAGGACGGCCTCGTCCTCCGGCGTCACCGTCGGCACCGCGGCGATCAGCACGCAGCGAGCGTCGCCCTCGAGCCCGGCCGCCCGAGCCGCGGCGAGGCCTGCCGCCGTGGCCGGCGCTCGCCCCGCCAGCAGATCCTCGAGCAGATCGCGCCGCGCGCGGTCGCCGTCGGCGACGAGCAGCTGCTGCGCCTCGAGGTAGGCGGCACTGGCCTCGGTCGTTGCCAGATCGATGTGCCGGATCACCGTGCGAGCCGCCGCCAGCGCCTGATCGGCGGCCTCGCCCCCCGGCCGAGAGGCGTCGATAACTGCGTCCCAAACGACGTTGTGGTAGCTGCGAAACGCCTCCAGGAAGTCCGACAGCGAGACCGCTCGCCGCGCCCGCAACGCGGCATGTCGTCCAACGAACTCAAACTCTCGCGCCGCCGCCGGCCGGCCTCGCCGCAGGACCGCGCAGAGGAGGTCGTGGTGCTCGGCGATGTGACTGGTCACGTCTTCGATCAGCGCCGGATCCGCATGCCGGTAGGTGTCCATGCGGTCCTGAATCTCGGTGACTCCGGTCGAGATCAGCTCCTCGCGCCGTGCCTCGAGCGCCTCGGCGATGACGTTCGGGCCGATCAAGTCGCGAGTTCGTGCCACCGGCGGATTGTATGCCTCGCTTGTGTGTCGGTCACAAGCAGGTCGGTTCCGGTTCGGGTCTCGCTGCCGGTGATTGTCGGCCCGTCGCGACGTAGCGTGCTCGACGTTCCATCCGCCGCTGCCGAACGGGAGAAGACATGGCCAACATCGCCGACCTACTCAGCCAAAGCGTCGAGCTGCGCCCCGATCACATCGCGATCAAGGTCGATGAGCGCAAACTGAGTTATGCCGAGCTTGACCGCGCGGCGGCCCAGGTTGCGGGACTCCTACGCGCCAAGGGCGTACAACCGGGAGACCGCGTCGGGATCATGCTGCCCAACGTCGCGCACTTTGCCGTCTGCTACTACGGTGCACTTCGCCTCGGCGCCGCGATCGTGCCGATGAACCCGTTGCTCAAGGAGCGCGAGGTCGGGTTTTACCTCGGTGACTCCGGAGCCGGCGTGATCCTGGCCTGGCACCAGTTCGCCGATGCGGCGCATGCCGGCGCCGAGCAGGCGGGGGTGGAGTGCGTGCTCGTGGAGCCCGGCGAGTTCGAAGCTCTGCTCGGGCGCTGTCAGCCCGCGGGCGATGTGGTCGACCGCCTGCCCGACGACACCGCCGTGATCCTCTACACGTCGGGCACGACCGGCAAACCCAAGGGCGCCGAACTCACGCACCGGAACATCCTGCGCAACGTCGAGGTCACGGTCGACCTGTTCGGACTCGATCAGCGGGCCGTGACCCTGGGTGCGCTCCCGTTCTTTCACGCCTTCGGACAGACCTGCGCGCTCAACGCCACGATCTCGGTCGGCGGGACCCTCACTCTGATCCCACGCTTCGAGGCCGGCAAGGCGCTCGCGATCCTCGAACGCGACGCCGTGACCGCGTTCGAGGGCGTGCCGACGATGTACGCCGCGATGCTGCACCACGACGACGCCGAGACGACCGACACATCGGCGCTGGAGGTGTGCGTCTCGGGTGGCGCGGCGATGCCGGTGGAGATCATGCGCGCCTTCGAGGCCAAGTTCGGCTGCGAGATCCTCGAGGGGTATGGACTGTCCGAGACGTCCCCGGTCGCCTCGTTCAACCGCCGCGGACGCGAACGCAAGCCAGGTTCGATCGGCCTGCCAGTCGCGGGCGTCGAGATGCGGCTTGTCGACGACGACGGCAACACCGTCGCTCGAGACGACCCCGGCGAGGTTCAGATCCGCGGCCACAACATTATGAAGGGGTATTGGCGCCGCCCCGAGGCGACCGCTGAGGCCATCGACGCTGAGGGCTGGTTCAGCACCGGCGACATAGCCAGGATCGACGAGGACGGCTTTTTCTTCATCGTCGACCGCAAGAAGGAGCTGGTCATCCGAGGCGGATTCAACATCTATCCGAGGGAAATTGAGGAGGTCCTCTACGAGCACCCCGACGTGCGCGAAGCCGCGGTGATCGGTGTCCCACACCCCGAGCTCGGTGAAGAGGTCGCGGCCGCCGTCGCGCTCAAGAGCGGCGCGCAGGCGACACCGGAAGTACTGCGCGACTTCGTCAAGCAGCGCGTGGCCGCCTACAAGTACCCCCGGCGCGTCTGGCTCGTTGACGAATTGCCGAAGGGGCCGACCGGCAAGATCGTAAAACGCGAGATCAAGCCCCCGGACGACCCTCCGACCGGCTGATCTCGGCGGGTCAGGTGCGAGGTCGTCGCCGTGCCACCACCAGGCAGGCGACCGTGCCGGAGCGAATCGGCCGGCCGAGCCGCTCGTACAGGGTGTGATTTTCGGCAGCGAGAGCGGCGCGCTGGGGGGGTGACAGTCGTGCCCAGAACGACATCGTGCCAAGCAGAGCGTTGAGCTCGTCAGCGGTGTGCTCCAGCAGGGTCGCCACCACGGCGAACTGCGCCTCGTCAAACAGGTCCGCCGCGTAACCGCGCGCGATCTCGTAGTCCCCCAGCCACGCCCATACCGCCGAGACGTTGTCGCGTCGGGCCGCGACGCCGGCCAGGGTGCAGTCGAGGTCGCGGTAGGTCGGCCACTCGGCAGCGAGTTCGGGCGCGATCGTCGTGATCGCGGCACGCAGCGCCTGTTGATCGTCGGCGCTGCGGGGATCGTCGAGCCCGAAGTACGAGACCAGTGCAAGGCTCCCGCCGTCCACCAGGGCCTTGGCCGCCCTGCGCCAGCTCAGATCAGGATCGATCCAGTGGATTGCCGACGCCGAGAACACGGCCGAGTACCGGGCGTGCGGCAGCGAGATGCTCTCCAGGCGCGCATTGACGAACTGCAGATCGCCGACACCGTCCAGCTGATCGCGAGCCCGCGCGATCAGCTGCCGGCCCGGCTCGACGGCTGTCACCCGCAGCCCGCGCGCCAGCAGGCTGCGCGTGAGCTGACCCGTGCCGCAGCCGATCTCGAGCACCGCGGCGCCCGCGCCGATGCCGGCGTCCTCGCACGCCCGTTCGACGAGTATGTCGGGGTAGGTCGGACGATGACGATCGTAGTCCTCGGCGACCTCATCAAAGACGCTTCCGTAGCTGCGAGCGTCGACTCGGCGCGCCATCGCGCCACCGTAGATGACCGCGGGGACGCGTTGTGTTCTCACTCGGTCAGCGAGGACAGCCCTCCGGCTAGTGCGCTGCCTCCTGCGCGCGGCGCGGCAGCTTCCAGCCCGGGCGGACGAAGTGGCACGTGTAGCCGTTGGGGTAGCGCTCGAGGTAGTCCTGGTGCTCGGGCTCTGCCTGCCAGAACGGTCCGGCAGGCTCCACCTCGGTGACGACCTTGCCCGGCCACAGGCCGGAGGCGTCGACATCGGCGATCGTATCCTCCGCGACGCGCCGCTGCTCATCGTCGACGTAGTAGATGGCCGAGCGATAGCTCGCGCCGACATCGTTGCCCTGACGGTTCTTCGTCGTCGGGTCGTGAATCTGAAAGAAGAACTCGAGCAGGTCTCGGTAGGAGATGCGCTCCGGGTCAAACAGGATCTCGATCGCCTCGGCATGCGAGCCGTGGTTGCGGTAAGTCGCGTTGGGGGTGTCGCCGCCCGTGTAGCCAACGCGCGTTCCGGTCACACCATCGAGCTTGCGGATCAGATCCTCGACACCCCAAAAGCACCCGCCCGCAAGGATCGCCTTCTCGGTTTCAGCCATCTGTCTGCTCCTTCCGGTCACGGTCGCGCGGTCGCGCGAGCATCTGCCTACAACACTGTAGACACGCGAGCTGCTCGGCGAACCTGTGCCCTGGATGGTCGCTCCGGCTCGCTGTCGGTTTCGATCAGCGTGAGTAGCGCTTTGGCCGCGGGCGAGGGCTCGTGGTCGACGGGTGTGACGAGCATCAAGTGGCGGGGGATGCTTGGTTCGGTGACAAGTCCGACGAGTCGGTCAGCGGCCGTCCGAATCGACACGGGAGGCATCAGGGAGATGCCGACGCCGCGCGCGACCATCTCCACGAGGTCGGCGATCGTGTCCACTTCGGCGGCGACGCGCCGCCGGAGCCCGGCACCTTCGCAGGCTTGGTCGATGCTTGCGCGTAGGGATGAGTCCGCGCGGTACTCCACGAAAGCACGATCGGAGAGCTCGGCCAGTCGTACCCGGCGGCGGGTGGCCAACGGGTCGTCTGCCGCGACGGCCAGTAGTAGCGCCTCGGTCTCGAGCGTCTGAGCTCGAACACGGCTGGCCTGCGGCCCGAGCGGGAGGTCAACGATCGCCAGCTCGAGCTCTCCGTCGGCCGTGCGGCGGACCAGGGACGTCACGCTGTCGTGCCGTAGGCGCAGCGCCACTGCGGGGTGGCGCCGGTGGTAGCGCGCCAGCAGCGCGGGGACGTCGAGCCGTCCGCGCAGCTGGATCGCGCCGATCGTCAACTGCCCGCGGATCAGGCCGCGTACCGCCGCGACCGCGTCCTTGGCCTCCTCGGACGCTGCGATCGCGCGCCGTGCCGCGGGGATCAGCGCTCGACCGGCCTCGGTCAACTCGACATGCCGGGTGCTACGCACGAAGAGCTCGCTGCTCAGCTCCCGTTCCAGCAGTCGGATCGAGCTCGACAGGCTCGACTGAGTGAGATGCACACGCTGGGCGGCCCGGGTGAAGTGATGCTCTTCCGCCACCGCCAGGAAGTGGGACAGTTGTCGCAACTCCATTCATTGAGAGTATCGCTTGCTGCCAGTCTAACTATCTGTTGGACAGTTGAGTTGGGTGAGTGCAGACTGCTCTCAGGTTGATGCCCGGGCACCGCTTGGGTGCCTCTTGAGCGTTCGAGCGAGCTTCGCCCTCGATCAGCGATTTGGCGTCGACCGTTTCACACCCACCCAGAGAAGGGAGTCTTTGCATGAGCAAAGTCAAGTCGGAGCGGTCGGCCCCGATGCCCAGCCTTTCATGGACGCTCGCGATCGTCTCGCTCGGGCTGTTCATGACCACGCTCGACAACCTCGTGGTGACCACGGCGCTGCCCTCGATCCGTCGCAGCCTGGGAACATCGATTCAGTCGCTGGAGTGGACCGTGAACGCCTACACGCTGACGTTCGCGGTGCTGCTGCTCACCGGAGCGGCGCTCGGCGACCGGCTGGGCCGGCGGCGGATGTTCGCAGTCGGGCTGTCGATCTTCACGGCCGCCAGCGCCGCGGCGGCCGTCTCGATGAGCAGCGATGCGCTGATCGCCGCCCGTGCGCTGCAGGGATTCGGTGCCGCGGTCGTGCTCCCGCTCACGCTGACGCTGCTCTCCGAGGCCGTCCCGCCCGCGCGGCGCGGCATGGCACTCGGGATCTGGGGCGGCGTGAGCGGCCTCGGGGTGGCACTCGGACCGCTGGTCGGGGGCGCGCTGATAAGCGGCATCTCGTGGCACTGGATCTTCTGGATCAACGTCCCCGTCGGACTCGTCCTGATCCCACTGGCTCTAACCAAACTCAACGAATCGCGTGGACCGAGCGCACGGCTGGATCTGCCCGGTCTGGCGCTGGCAGGCCCCGGGCTGCTCGGCATCACCTACGCGACGATCCGCGGTCAGGTACTGGGTTGGACGAGCGCGACGATCATCGGGTCGTTTGCCGTGGGTGTCGGGTTCGTGGTCGCATTCGTCGCGTGGGAGCTGCGTGCGCCGGCGCCGATGCTGCCGATGCGTTTCTTCCGCTCGCGGACGTTCGCGGCGACCAACGGGCTCTCATTCGCGATGTACGCCGGGGTGTTCGGCTCGATCTTCCTGCTGGCTCAGTTCTTCCAGACCACCCAGGGCTACACGCCGCTCCAGGCCGGCCTACGGACCCTCCCGTGGACGGGGATGCCGATGATCGTGGCGCCGATCGCGGGGATCGTGAGCGACCGGATCGGCCCGCAGCCGCTGATGGCCATCGGGCTGACGCTACAGGCCACGGCGATCGCCTGGCTGGGCGCAATCATCACTCCAAGCATCGCCTACGGCCACCTGATCGTGCCGTTCATGCTGGCTGGCACCGGGATGGCACTCGTGTTCGCCCCTTCGGCGAACGCCGTACTCAGCTCGGTGCGCGCGCAGCAAGCCGGCCAAGCGTCGGGCGCCACCAATGCGATCCGTGAGCTCGGCGGCGTCATCGGTGTCGCCGTACTGGCTTCGGTGTTCAGCGCCCACGGCTCCTACATCTCCCCACAGACATACACCGCTGGACTCACGGCCGCACTTCCGATCGGCGCGGTCGTTCTGGGCGTGGGTGCCGTCCTCGCCCTCCTGGTCCCCAGAAACACCCCGGCTCGGGAGCCCGAGGAAGTCAGCCGCCAGCCCCGAGATGGGGTCCCAACCCGATACCGCGCGGCCGCCCTCGACCCTTGACGCCGGGGTCGCTCCCTCCACACGTCGGCCCACGGCATCGCCGGTGTCCTTGTGCGCGACTCCCGCTCGTCGTCTGCATATGAGCAGAGCATCCAGACCCCGAGACGGCGACCACGCTGCGCTTCGGTGACGGGGAGATGCGGCTCAGTGATGGTCCGTTCCTCGACATCGACGAGTTCATCGCCGGACGGGTCTGATAAATCTCGGCGTTACATGCCACCAGCCAGCTGAGGAGCTGTACGGAATGACAAACGTTACGAACGAGGTCGACCCCACCGTACCCCCGAGCGGAACCGGCTGCGTCGAATGCCTAGCCGGCGCGTCTCCAGGTTGGTGGCTGCACCTGCGACGGTGTGCGGCCTGCGGACACGTGGGCTGTTGCGATAACTCGCCCAGCCAGCACGCAACCGCCCATAACAAGGCGACAGGGCACCCAATCCTGCAGAGCTTCGAACCGGGAGAGGACTGGTTCTACGACTACCGCTCCGGCGATTTCCTCGAAGGACCTAGCTTGGCCGCACCCGACAGTCATCCGGTCGACCAGCCGGTACCCGGCCCCGCCGGCGCGGTGCCCACTGACTGGGAGCGCCATCTCAACTGAAATCGAGGACGTGACCGGACAACGAGATGGTCGCCGCCACAGGTTCGTGAACGGGGCTCACGACCCAACACTCGAGTAAAGGTATGCGGCCGCGAGCGTGCGCCACGGGCGAAACCGCTCACCCACGGTGTCGACCTGCTCGATCGACGCCGGAGGATCGAGCCTCCAGATCCGCTCGACCGCGCGGCGGAGCGCGAGGTCGGCGGCGGGCCAGACGTCGGGCCTTCGCAGGGCGAGCATCAGGACTCCGTCGGCGGTGAAACGACCGACACCCTTGACCTCGGTAAGTGCGGTCCGCGCCGCGTCGTCGTCGAGGGCGCGCAGGCGATCGGGATCCAGCCGGCCGTCTTGGAGCCGGGCCGCGAGATCGTGCAGGTACTCCGCCTTCGCGCGTGACATCCCGATCCCGCGCAGCGTGTCGGCGTCGGTGGCGAGCAGCTCCGCCGGTGTGGGCATCCGACCCCCTCGAGCGCCTCGAGCCGGGCGAGGATCGCGGCGGCGGCCGCGAGCGAGAGCTGCTGCCCGATGACCTGCAGGACGAGCGCTCCCCACAGGTCACTCGGCAAGCCGTCGAAAAGTTGGTCGGGGTCCAGGTCGGGCTTCGCGGCGACTAGCTCCGCCATCCGCGGGTCCGCCTCCCGCAGCCGCGCTCGCCCGGGCGCCCACCGGTCGATACCGGAGCGAGCCGGACCGCGGCCGGCGGGCTTGGTCAGCGGGCCCGCTCCCGGATGACGTCAGCCGGGCGCTTGTCGTCGCGCAAACCGAGGAAGCGCGGCTGACGCAGACGACCATCGTTGGTCCACTCGGCGAACCCGATCTGCGCCACCAGTTCGGGGCGGGCCCAGTGCGTGCCCCGGGGGATCGGTCGCGCGTCGACGAACGGCGACTCGGGCGTCTCGAGCTTGCGCAGCCGCGCACCGAGGTCGCGGAGCGTCGCCGCGCTGTACCCGGTCCCGACCTTACCGGCGTATTTGAGCCGGCCGTCCTCGAAATATCCGACGAGCAGCGCCCCGAAGTCCGTCCGGCTGCCGGCGGGATCGGTGTAACCCCCGATCACGAACTCCTGCTCCCACACGCATTTGAGTTTCAGCCAGTCCCTCGAGCGGCCCGGGACATACGGCGCCTGCGCGCGCTTGGCGATCAGTCCCTCCCACCCCGCCCGGCATGCCTGGGCGAACCGCCCTTGCGAATCATCGCGCCACGCTTCGCTGAGCTGGAGTGCCGCGCCCGGCGCAAGCGACGCGGTCAGCCGTGCGCGGCGTTCGAGCAGCGGCCACTGGCGGAGATCGGCGCCGTCGACCTCGAGCACGTCAAAGACGCAGAAGACGACCGGATACTCCGCCACGCGCTCGGCGGACGGGTCGCCGATCCCGAGGCGCTGCTGGAGCCGGCTGAACGACGTCTGCTCTCCGTCGAACGCGACGACCTCGCCGTCGAGCAGAAGCTGCCGGTCGGGCTGGTCGGCAACCGCGGCGCAGACCTCCGGGTAGGTGCCCGTGAGGTCCTTCGCGGTCCGCGACTCGAGCCGCACCTCGCCACCGTCCTTGCGCGCGACGCAGCGCTCGCCATCGAACTTGCGCTCGAGCAGCCAGTCATCGCCGAAGTCGCGACGGTCGGTCAGAGTCGCAAGCATCAACGCGATCGGCATGGCACCCATGGTCGCAGGAGCTCTTCGGTCGGCGTCGGCCGACGATCAGCCGCCTTGAACCAGCGAAGGCGCGGCGAAAGCGTCTCCTGCCATCGCGATAGCGTCGCGAGCAGCTGCAGGCACGGAGTACAGGCACAAACACGAGCGCAATCGCAGTCGCCACCGCCGCCGCCGGCAGGAGGAATGCGGCAGCCGGGACGTCTATCATCGGCCCGTGCGCCTGCGGAAAGGACGGCCTCAGACGTTCACGTTTGAGGCATTCGGGGTTCGGGTGCGATTGGACGTTGCCGACGCAGAGCTGAAGACGGCGGTGGCGGACTTGCTGCCCGCCGCGTGGCGATCATCTCACTCGGGTGAGGTAACCGGCCGCTTCGGACTGACGAGAGCCGGCGCCGGCGGCTACCGCATCACCGCGGACGGCGATTCGCCCGGGAGCGAGCACGCGACGCTCGAGGTGGCGCTCGGAACGCTCGAGTCATACATCCAACAGTTCATCGCCGTCCATGCGCGTGACCGGGTATTCGTCCACGCCGGAGCGGTGTCGCGCGGCCGCCGGGCGTTGCTGATTCCGGGCGAGAGCTTCTCGGGCAAGACGACGCTCGTCGCCGCACTGGTGCAGGCCGGCGCGATGTACTACTCCGACGAGTTCGCCGTGTTGGATCGCGAGGGTCGCGTCCACGCCTACCCTCGACGTCTGTCACTACGGGCTTCGAACGGACAACCGGGACGACAGGTGCACGCTCGAGATCTGGGCGGCGTTGAGGGGGACGAGAGCGCCGATGCTCGGGTCGTCGTTGTCACGGATTACCGGCCTGGCGCTGCCTGGCAGCCACAGCGACTCTCGCCCGCCCAGGGGGTAGCGGCGCTGTTGGCGATGACGCTGGCGGCAAAGGATCGCCCGGTGGAGTCGATCCAGACGCTCCGACAAGCCGTGGCCGGCGCGACCATCGTCAAGAGCGAGCGAGGCGAGGCCGAGCCCACCGCGGCCGCGCTGCTCGAGCTGCTCGACAACTGAGATGGGTGGCGAGCCGCGACCTACGTCGGTCGCCGCGGGCGACTTGGCCCTGCGTGGCCGGCGGCTCGCGCTCGATGCTGCCGCCGCCGAAGCATTTGCCCACTTCGATCGCGCGAGCGTGAGCGCGCTGCTGCTCAAGGGGCGCTCGATCACGGCCTGGCTGTACGGCGAGACCGAGGCCCGCTGGCTCGCCGACTGCGATCTGCTCGTAGCTCCAGCCGATACCTCAGCCGCCGACGAGATTCTCTTCTCGCTCGGTTACCGGCGGACCTGGGACGATCGGCGGATGCCGTCGTGGTGGCGCGAACACGCCGTCGAATGGCAGCGTGAGCGCGACAACGTGCTGCTGGACGTGCACCGCACGCTTGCGGGCATTGGCGTCGATCCGGACGTGGCCTGGAGGGCGTTGTCTCGCGAGCGTGCATCCGTCACGGTTGCCGGGCGGGCGGTGCCGGTCCTCGGGCTCCCTGCCAGGACGCTCCATGTCGCGCTGCACGCAGCTCACCACGGGATCGGACCATCGCGCCCGATCGAGGATCTGCGACGCGCCGTCCGAACCGCCGACGATGGGATCTGGCGCAGCGCCGCCGAACTCGCCGATGAGCTCGACGCGCTCGATGCTTTCACGGCAGGTCTGACACTGGATCCGGAGGGCGCGGCCCTGGCACAAAGGTTGCATCTGCCGTCACGTGTGTCGACGGGAGCCGCGCTGCGAGCCGGCTCGCCAGCCCCCCTGGCGCTGGGCTTCGAGCAGCTCGCCCGAGCGCGTGGAATCCGAGCGAGGGCCCGGATCATCGCCCGCAAGCTGCTGCCTCCGGCCGAGTTCATCCGCCACTGGGACCCCCAGGCGGCGCAGGACCGCCCCGCGCTGGTGCGCGCCTACCTGCGGCGGCCGCTGTGGTTGCTCCGCCTCGCCCCGCGCGGGCTTTGGGCGTGGTACCGAGCGCGACGCTCGGTCCGAGGTTAGCCAGGAATAACGGGGTTCGACGAGGCGCAGGTCTTGCTGTGCATCGATTGACCTCGCAATCACACCGTACCTCAGCAGCGCTTGCGCACTTCAATCTCGTTCAGTCTGATCGACGGCTTGGCCGTCGGCCTAACGACTGATGGCCGCTTTCCCGGACATTTCTCCGTGCGTGAGTCCTAGCCGTCCGCCGGCGTCAGGATCGATGCAGCCGTCTCGGGTGAGACGTTCCCCCCTGACACGACGCAGCACACGGTGGCGCCGCTGACCTTCCCGGCGAGCAGCGCGGCAACGGCGGCGGCCCCGGCCGGTTCGCACGCCAGCTTCGCGCGGCCGTAGAGGAACCGCATCCCGGCGACGATCTCCGCCTCGGTAACGAGCACGCTCTCGATTCCGCGCTGCGCGCAGATCGCGACGGCGGTCTCACCGGCGAACGGCGCCGCGAGGCCGTCCGCAATCGAGTCAGGCTGCACGGGCACCGATTTGCCGGCTTTGAGCCCCTCGTGCAGTGCCGGGGAGCGCTCGGGTTCGACCGCGATCACTCGGCAGGAGACCGCCGCGGCGATCCCGGAGATCAGCCCGCCGCCGCCGACGGGGACGACGACCGTGTCGATGCCTGGCACGTCCTCCTCGATCTCGAGCCCGACCGTTCCGGCTCCCGCCTGAACCGTCGGATCATTGAACGGGTGCACGAGCGTGCGGCCGCTCGACACCTGAAGCTCGCCGAGGCGATCAAACGCCTCGGCCGGACCGGGCGACTCCATGTCGACCGTCGCGCCGTAGTGACGCGTCGCCGCCACCTTCTGCGGGCTCGCGGCCGCCCAGGTGACGATCAGCGCGTCGATGCCCTCGACCGCGGCGGCCCACGCAACCGCCTGGGCATGATTGCCGGCCGAGATCGTGATCACGCCGCGCCGCTTCTCGTCAGCGCTGAGCGACGCGAGCTTGTTGAGCACGCCTCGAGGTTTGAACGACCCGGTCTTCTGAAACAGCTCGGCCTTCAGATGAACGCGGGCTCCGAGCGTCTGGGAGGTGAACACCGGCGTTCGATGCAAGCGCCCCGCGATCGCGTCCCGCGCGCGCAGTACACCGTCGCGGTCGACCAGCGGCTGCTCGGACGTCGCGCTCACAATCGACCAGCCTAACGATCGACGGGGGTGGCCTCTGCCCAGGCTGGGCGTCCGCCCCGGGGTCCGGCCGCGAGGGGCGGCCGAGTGAGCGCGTTCGGAAGATTGTTTCCGAACGAGCGTTGTCTCCGTTAGGCTGTGCGCCGGGCGGCAACCATCGGGGGTGGCCGGTAAGGATGAGGGGGCAACTGTGAGAAGCCGGTTCGGTCATGTTGTCTGCGGGGTTCTGCTCGCCGTTCTCGCTGTTGCCGCGAGCGCGGGTGTTGCCGGAGCGAGAGGACGTCCGTACTCGACTCCCGGCTATCACTGGAACCACAAGCTGCCGAAGGTGGCACCGGTGGTCCCGGGCAAGCTCATCACGCTCGGCGATGGCGCCGATCCGCACGTCCTCGTCGACGCGGCCGGCACCGGTCAGATCGCCTATTCCGTAAACCCGAGCACCGTTGGCACATCGGTACTCCATGACTGCGTGTTGATGCGCGGCCAGACCGGGTGCGCATCGAACTCGAGCCTGGTCCCACCCGAGGCGGGCGACCCGCGGTACAACATCGATGAGGAGGGGCCGACCCCACTGTCGATCGGTAACGAGCTGCTGATGCTCGACCATCGTTTCCCGAACGCCGAGACGCTGCCGGACGGCACCACGGGCTATCCGACGTTTCTGTGGACCTCCGAGGACGGTGGCAAGTCGTTCACGGGCCCAGGGACGATCGGCAACCTCGAGGCCAGCGGCAACGCGGTCGTGTTCGGTGGTGCCAACCCGCAGATCGGCGTGATCACGGACACGATGACCGGCGGCACGTTCTTCCAGGCGACCCCGCCCGGCGCCTTCTCGAGCACGCGTCTGAACCTCGGGGACCAGGGTCCGGACGAGGCGTATGACGGCCGGCTGGCGCTCGACGGCGCCAATCCGGTCGCGGAGTTCCAGGATCTCAGCAACCACATCTTCATCCGCGAGTACAACGGCGTGGGCAACATCAACAGCTCATCGAGCTGGTCAGTGGCACGGATCGACGGCCAGGGCTACTCGCGACTGGTGAGCGGGCCAAGCGGGGTGTGGCTGCTTTACCAGAAGACCTTCTCGGGACCACTGTTCGTCCAGCGCATCGTGCACGGGGCGCCCTCTGGGCCGGCGCAGCAGGTGACGCGCAACAGCAAATTCACCCACGCGAACTACGCGATCACGGAGGACGGGTCGGGACGCCTCACGGTCGGCTTCTTCACCGGCGGCCCCACCAACCTGTATGTCACCACGTCGACCGACGGCAGCCATTGGTCGGCCCCGCAGGTGATCGCTCGCAACCTCAACACGCCGAGCGGCCTCGTGCTCGGCGCCGCGGGCGACGGTGGCGGGTTCGCCGCGTTCCAGGAGCCGGAGTCCGGCGGGGTGACCGGCTCGCAGATCGACGTCGCGGCCTTCGGCTCGTTCGCCGCCACCCACGTCCCGGGCCTGGGGAACCTCAACGGTGGTGGGATCGGCGGCTTGGGCGGGGACCCGCTGGCATCGACGTCATGCACCGACGTGCACTTCGGCGACATCGACGCGATCGCCGAAGCCGGGTGCTTCCTGCGCGATCCCTCGAATCCGACGAGCGGCGCCGCGGTGATCGCCGGAGAGATCCGCTTGAACGGCCTCGAGATCATCCCGGACGCCGGCGTTCAGATCGTGATCGACCCGCGGCGACACACGATCAACACGACAGGCTCGGTGCGGGTCGTGCTGCGCGCGCCCGTGGTGGGTGACATCACCCTGTGGCACCAGGCGCTCCACGCCGACCTGTCGGGCTCGCTGGCGAGTTCCGGGCACACGCTGTTCGACTTCAACACGGCGACGGCCTCGACCCTCAAGGGCTTCCCGTTCGCCGGCTCGATCGACGTCGAGATCCAGCACGACAGCGTGGTCATCCCGGTGTCGCTGAAGCTGCCGTCGTACATGGGCGGCGTGACGGGCCAGGCGACACTGATAGCCGACAACGCGAACGGCCTCAAGCTGTCCTCGCTGCACGTCGGCGTGCCCGATCTGCTGCTCGGTGCGCTCGAGGTCAAGGATCTCGATATTGACTATGCCGCGGCGGGGAACGTGTGGACCGGCAGCGCGACGCTGAACATCCCGGCCGGCACGCCGTACTTCGGGATCGCGGTCGCCGTCCGTTTTGACGACGGCGATTTCACGATGGGCTCGTTCAACGTCAACGTGCCGTTCCCAGGGGTGCCGATCTTCACCGACAGCTATCTCGACGGCTTCGGCGGTGGCTTCGACATCCATCCCGATCGCCGCAGCTTCCACGGCTCGGTCTCGGTCGGGGCGATCCCGCTCGATCCTCCGAACTACACGATCGGGGTCACGGGCACGGTGACGATCACCTTCGTCAACGGCGGGCCGGTGGTGCTCGAGGCCGACGGCTCGGGCTCGGTCCACGGTTTCGACATCGCGAACGCGAAGCTGATCTTCCAGACCAACGGCTACTTCGAGGTCAACGGCAACGTCGACATTGACCTCGCCGTTGCCGAGCTCAAGGCCGAAATGGACGCGTTCGTCGACCTGCCGGGCAAGGAGTTCTCGGCCAACGTCAGCGGCGAGCTGTCGATCGGCGGCGCGTCCGCGATCTCGGTGCAGGCCGTGATCTCGTCGTTGGGTGTCGCGGCTTGCGGCTCTGAGTTCGGCCTGCACGCCGGATTGTCGTATCCGTGGGGCGGCACCCCCGACGCGTCGGTGGGCACGGGCGGCTGCGACCTGTCGCCGTTCGAGGTCAGGCCCGTATCGGTGGCATCGATCGCCGGCCGGACAGGTCGCACCCGCGTCGCGACGGTGGCCACTTCCGCCAGCGCGCCATTCGAGGACATCGCGGTGACCGGCGCGAGCGCCCCGCCGTCGGTGATCCTTACAAGTCCGGGCGGCAAGACAGTCGTCCCGGTCGCCTTCGGAGCTGGTGCCGCCAGCGCGCCCGCGGTGGCACTGACCGTGCGGCGCACGGCTACGACCTACGTGATGGTGCGCAACCCCGGCGCCGGCGTCTGGAGAGTGTCCGCGGCCCCGGGGTCCAGCACCATCACCCAGGTGCGCCAGGCACGCGGCTACGACCCGCCTAAGATCCGCGCGCGCGTCTCACGGCACGGAGCGACGCGGCGGCTCACTTATTCGGTCACGGCGCGCCCGGGCCTGTCGGTCAAGTTCGCCGAGCGCGCACGTCGGGTCTACCGCGTGATCGGCACCGCCAAGGGCACCCACGGCACGCTCCGGTTCACCCCCGCCCCCGGCACTGGCGGCAAGCGGACCGTCTACGCGATCGTGACCGAGGGCGGCGTCGCCCGCGAGAGCGTGGCCGTCACGAGCTACCGGGCGCCGGCCCCGGTTGTCCCGGCGCGAGTGCGCGGGCTGCACGTGCGCCGGCACGGCCGCAGGTTCAGCATCTCCTTCGGCGCCGGCTCGGGGGCCTCGTACTACCTGCTGAAGATCCGCGGCACCGACGGACGCCACCTGCTGCGCGTGATCCGCCACGGCCGGCATGGGCTCACGCTACCGGTGCTCGGATACAAGGACCATCTCGCGGTCACGGTCACCGGCGTCTCCGCGCTCGGCCGGCACGGACGGACAGCGAGCGCGCGCAAGTAGGACCGGATCATCAGCAGTGGCAGTACCCCCAGCCGGACTCGCGCGTCCGATCCTTATCACAGACCCTCTTGCGGACGTTGGGCCTGATCCCCGTGGTCGGTTAGCGCTTCGGTGTGTGCGGGTCCACGTGTCGGAGCGCCGTTCGCCGAGATTGGGGGTGAGTTGGGTTGCGTTGCGTGATGCCCACCTGTAGCTTCACGCTCGTGGGGCATCGATTGGGGATCGGGGTCTTGGTGGTAGTTGCGATCGCGCTCGGCGCGGGCGCGTCGGCGCGGGCGGCCACGATAGCTGTCACCAACGGTAACGACAGTGGTCCGGGGTCGCTGCGCGCGGCGGTCGCGGCTGCGGCCCCGGGCGAGATGATCACGGTCCCGGCGTCGACGGTCTTCTTGACCAGCGGGCAGATTGTGGTCAGCAAGAGTCTTACGATCATCGGCGCGGGAGCGCGGGAGACGACGATCAGCGGCACCGGCCAGAGCCGGGTGTTCGACCTCACGAACGGCACGGTGTCGATTTCGGGCGTGACGGTCACGGGTGGCGATGGCCTTGGCACGCCTGGGGGAACTGCGGGCCCGGGCGGCGGCATCCTTGTGGATGGCGGGGTGCTGACGCTGGCCGATTCGACCGTAACCGGCAATCAGACGATGGGCGCCGGTGAGGGATCGGGCATCCAGGCAGACAGCTCGCTGACCGTGTTGCGCAGCACGATCTCCTTCAACAACGGGCCTGGCAGCGACCGCGCCGGGGGGATCGGATTCGCGGGCAGTGGCATCTTGCAGGTGGCCGACAGCACTTTGGCCCACAACACGCTCGAGTCCGACGGGCTGGGCGCGGCGGTGTATGTCAACTCGGCTGGGAGCGTCGCGTTTACCAACGACACACTTGACCTGGACAGCGCAGGTGCGACCGGCAGCGTCCTCGATCTCAACGGCGGAGGCTTTCCGGCAACGATCGCCAACACGATCGTGGCCGGGGGTTCGTCGGAGAGCTGCTCGCGAATGCCGGCCACCAGTCCCTCACAGGGCGGCAACATCGACGATCAGAACCTGTGCAAGTTCACGGCCGCAACCGACGATCCCAGCACCGACCCGCAACTCGGTGCGCTGCAGAACAACGGTGGTCTGACCGACACCCAGCTGCCGCCGGTCGCTAGCGCGCCGATCGACGCCGGCGTCGACGCTGCCTGTCCGGCGACCGACCAGCGCGGCGTCCCGCGCCCCCAGGGACCGCACTGCGACAGCGGCGCGGTCGAGCGCACGAGCCCCACCACTGGCTCACCGATGGTCTCGAACATAACCGCGACGGGCGCGAGCGTGACCGCGACCGCGAACCCCGCGTTCCTGGGCGGAACCTACATCTATAACTACGGCACCACCCCCGCCTACGGTCACAGCACCCCCTCCGCGCAGTTGCAAGCGGGCGTCGGTGCGAAACCGGCGCCGGCGACTCTCGCCGGCCTCACACCCGGGACGACGTATCACCTCCAGCTAGTGCTCACCACGCCCGATGGCACCGCTGCCTCATCGGATGTGACCTTTACAACCCAGTCGGCGCCACCACCCGCCAAGCCCGCGATTTCCAGCCTGCGGGTCTCCCCCAAGAGCTTCTCGCTCGCGGGGCGCAGAGTCAACCGCCGCTGCGTGAAACCAACCAGACAGAACAACCGCAAGAAGCACTGCAGGCGCGCGAGCACGCTGCGGATCAGCTACACGCTCAACGTCGTCGCCACCGTCATCCTCAGGCTCAAGCGCCAAGTCCCTGGTCGCAACGTCAACGGCCGCTGCGTCAAACCGACGAAGACGAGACGCAAGCACAGGAAGTGCACGAGGTTCGTGAACGCGCCCGGAAAGCTCACGCTCGCAGGACACGCTGGTGCCAACCAGTCAACGTTCAACGGCAAGATCGGCCGCCACAAGCTTGGCCCTGGGACGTATCAGGTGATCGCCACCCCCACGGGCGGTAGCTCGAGCACGGTCACATTCAAGATCGCGCCCTGAGCACCAACGGGGACGACATCCGCGGCCGGATTGCCGTCAGCAGGAACACCGGTCTACCGAGGCCAGCGCAACGCGACTACATGCTGAGAGATCGCTCCACGCCTGGTCGAGCGTCGCAGTGCAATCGGGATCCGTGCGGACGGCGACGGCCCGGACCTGTCGATCGGATCCGGAAGGTGGCGGAGCAGTTCCTCGATTTGTTCCTGGGGATACTGCTCCTTAGGATCGATCATCGATGAGCTGGAGGCAGCGGTCACCGTGCGCCGGCGTTCGTGTCCGCGGCTCGGAGGAATACGTCGTATTGATGTTGCACGTCTGCCCTGTCGCGGGGTTCGGGCACCGAGTCGATGCTGGACTCGCGGATCATCTGCGCCTGCACCAGCAGCAGCTGGCGCTGCTCGGGAAGTGTCGCCTGGTCCATGATGTTGGTTAGTGCCTCGAGCTGACGGATCATCACGGCCGGCATGCCGCGGCTGGCTTGGCGGATCTTCTCGAACGCGCGCTCGACGAGGCTCGAGTACTGGACCTCGGCCGTGATCACGCGCACGAAGCCGTGGCTGTCGCGGTGCACGGCCTGGGGATTCCAGCGCGTGGTGATCTTGCACAGGCTGTCGCCGAGCCAGTCGATGCAGGTCAGCGCGGTGAAGGTGTCGTTGACCGCGGGTGACAGCGCCCGGATGGCGATCTCGACCAACTGGTCGACGGCGAATGAGAGGTCCTGGGCGAGCGTCCGGGTCGGCCCCGTGAGGTGAGCGCGACGCAGCTCGGCGGCGACGGCGACGGCCGCGTGGGCTGGCCAGACGGTGGCCATCGGAAGGTCCCGCACGACGAACTGACCGGGGCGCTTGTGCAAACGGATCACCGCTCCCTTCTCGGCGGCAAGCCCGATCAGGCTCTTGTGCTGGACGAACTGGAGGTAACCGCTTGTCGGCGCGGGGACCGCGCCGCCGCCCTCCGTCATACGACGGACGAGTTCGGCGACCGACGGCCCCGCCTCGAGCGGCGCTCCGTCGTCGCGGGATTCGAGGTCGATTGCGCGTGACAGGTCGCGCGCGATGCTTGCGATCACGTACGGCAGTTGGATCGAGATCGCGATGTGGTGGATGAAGTAGATGAGGACGCCCATCGACAGCGTGACCAGTGCGATCGAGACGCTGATCGACAGATGCGGGACGAAGGTTCCGCTCCCGCTGCCTGCGCCGATCGAGATCAGCACGAGCGTCGCGTAGACGAACGTCGCGACGAATGTCCCGAGCGTCACCTGAGTGCCGCGATCCCGGATGAAGTTGCGCAGCATCCGAGGCCCGAACTGGGTGGAGGCCAGCGTCAGGGTCACGATCGTGATCGAGAACACGATCCCGGCGACCGTGATCACCGCCGCGGCCAGGGTCGCCAGGATTTGCCGTGCCGTGTCCGCCGAACCGAAGATCAACCACGACGGCAGCGAGAGGTGGTGGTGAAAGTGCGCGCTGTCGACCGCGTGGGTCGCCGCGTACAGGAGGATCGCCCCTGCCACCTCGAGCACCGGGACAAACCAAAGGTTTGTGCGCAGGGCTTCCCGGCGCCACTGAGACCGCAGCGAGAGGGTGAGCATCAGGGAGCGCGTCTCATGGTCGGCGAGTGCAGGGCACGGGAAGCAGCGTGCCGACCAGTCTTCCCGGCTCACCTACGTGGCATCGTACCCGCGATCTGGGCCAGCGACTGCTCGATGCTCCGTTCGGAGTCGGGCGAGAACAGCGGACTATCGCGTTCGGACGCCAGCGCCTGGGCGCGCGCGACCGCCTGGGCCGACATCGGTGTCGCAGCCCTCAGGAGCTCGATCAACTCCAACAGGCCGTCTCGGTTATCGAGCACCGCCTCGATGTCGCGGTGCCTGCTGGGCAGGCCTTGCGCGCGGCGCTCCTGCGCGGAATCGAGGACGAGCCTCAGCATGGCCGCGATACCGCGACGTTCCTCGTGGGTGGTCAACTGCGCGGCGCGCAGTTGCCTGGCGGCCGAATCCGAGACGACGGCGCCACCGGCGATCTCTCGGTCCAGCCGCGTACGTGACCGGAACACGCGAACGCGCAGCCGCAAGCTCGGGTGCTCGGTGGGGGTGGCGCTCACGACAGCAGGTGTGGTGTGAGCGCCTGCGCGAACGGGGCGATGACGAGCACGGTCAGGAACGTGAGTACGGCGAAGATGATCACGAAGCCGATCAGGAAGATGACGAACGTTGGGGTGCCGTCCGGCTCGCTCTCGGATCCAGTCAGCACATGGAAGGTGGCGCTTTGGCGGCGCGGCATCCTCGATCCGTCGGTCGAACTGCCAGCCGCTGAGCGATCCGCCGCGGCACTGATCGACGCCCTCCATCCGCAGGGCATCCAGGAGGTGATCGACCAGACGACACACCTCGTCGCCGACCCGGCCGTGCGAGACAGACTTGGCGATCTGCTGCGTCGCTTCCAGGCCCTGCCCGACGACGCGCCCGCTGAGGTCGTCGACGCGCTGGCCGCCGAGTACGCGGCCGCGCTGCCAACGCCCGCGAACCCACCTCCCGCAATCGACGCCGAGATCATGGAGAAGCTGCTCGGCGACGTACTCTCTCCTGCCCAGCTGCGCTGCGCTCAGCGCATCCGCGAGCTCCTCGAACGGCGGCAAGGATGAGGCGCGTGGCCTTGACCCTCAGCGCGACCGTCACGCGCCTTTCGACGCTCGCGCATCGCCATACGCTCCGAGTCTGGCTCGTATGGGGTTGCGGCATCCTCGCGTTCGCGGCACTGCCCGTCGCGCTCATGGATCCTCCCGTCCTGATGCTTCTCCTCGACCCTGAGCTTCTCGCTCTGATCGTCATCAGCACCGCGGGACTTATCCACGTCCGGCCGCGGCCGTCGCCCACTTGTGGTGTGTCGCCGAGAGGGCGCTATTGGCCTGGCTGGCGCTCTCGTGCGCGGGTCCTCCGAGGGGGAATCCGTAGCGTCGCAGTTGAGGCCGATACGGCGTCTGATGGCTCGCGGAAGTAGGCGGGGAGTGGGAGGTGGTTTGGCGGGACGCTCGCTAGCCTGCGAGCGTGCGACGAGTCCTTGTGACCGGCATGTCGGGGACCGGTAAATCGAGCGCGCTGGTGGAGCTGAGCAAGCTCGGCTTTCAGGTGCTCGATACCGATCAGCCGGGCTGGACAGAGTGGTCAGACAGCCAGGCCGGCTTCGTCTGGCGTGAGGACCGGATCGCCGACTTCTTAGCCGTCGAGGTCGGACCGTCGCTCTACGTGTCCGGGACGGTGTCAAATCAGGGCCGGTTTTATCCGCGGTTCGACGAGATCGTCCTGTTGAGCGCACCTGCCGAGGTGCTGCTCAGACGGATCGCGGCTCGCACAACAAATCGCTATGGCAAGACCCCGGAGCAACGGGAGCTGGTCCTGCGGGACTTGGCCGAGGTCGAGCCATTGCTGCGTCGAACCTGCACCGTCGAGATCGACGCCACACGATCTCTCGTCAGCATCGTCGACCAGCTCGCAGAGCTAGGTCGCGATGCTGGCCGTTGAGGTCCCTGGGGGCCTTGTGATCGCGAGCATCCAGGCCACTCAGGCCGGTGTCATCGTCGCGCTGTTCGCGGGAGTGACGGTGCTCGAGCTGTTCGCGGGGCGGTGGCGCAAGGCGGATCTGCGGCAGATCGATGAGTGGGCCTTCGGAGGTCGCAGGGTTGGGAGCTTCCTTACCTATCCGGTGGCGTTCGTGTTTCTGCCACGGCTCTGGCAGCTAGCGCACGACAACGGATATGTGACAACCAGCGACCACGTATTGGCCCGGTTCGGCAGTCCACGCGCGCGCTGGCAGTCACGGTGACGGGGCTAGTAGCACTGATCCCATATGCGGCGCTGCGGTCGATATGGTCGCCGGGCGAGTCGGTCATCGGTGCTATCAGCATGCGCCGGGCTCAAAGCGAAGCGAGGCGCTGCGATGGATCACAAGTTCCCGCCCCGCAAATCGGGACCTTCTCAAGGTACCCCCAGCCGGACTCGAACCGGCGATCTCCTGCGTGAAAGGCAGGCGTCCTAACCGCTAGACCATGGGGGCGCGCGCAAGCCATTGTAGGTGCCCCGTCGCGACCTCCCGATGAGCCGCAAGCGACTCGATCGCGAGCTGCCCCCGGCCAGCCGGGCGCCAATAGCATGTGTACCAGGGAAGCGACAGACCCGAGAGGAGGCTGCGAGGTGATCCAGCACATCGTGTTGCTCAAGTTCAAACCCGGGACGACCGACGAGCAGATCGAGGCGGCGTTCGGCCAGGCGCACCAGCTAGTCGATCAGATTGACGGTGTTGAGCGGATCACGCTCGGGCGCAATCGCGGCCAGGATGACCACGGCTACACGCACGCGCTGATCGTCAAGCTGTCGGATGATGCGCTGACGGGCTATCTCGCGCACCCGGTGCGCAAGCGCTACATCACGGAGTCACTGGACCCGATCGAGGCCGAGCGGATCGAGATCGATGTGCCCGAGGACGCTCACATCGAGCGCACCGAGACGGCACCGCTCGGCTGGCACTGGGGCCGGCCGCCCTCGGCGAGCGCCGCGGCCGCCGCGCTGCGCTGGGAAGAAGAGCACGCGGAATAGCTCGGCCGACCGATGGCCGAGCGCGTCAACCTCTACAGCGACACGCAGACACGACCGACGCCGGCGATGCGCAGGGCGATTGCCGAGGCCGACGTGGGCGACGAACAGCGCGGGCTTGACCCGACCACGTGCACGCTCGAGCAGCGCGTGGCCGAGCTGCTCGGCCACGAGGCGGCCCTGTTTCTGCCGAGCGGAACGATGTGCAACCAGATCGCGTTCCGGCTCCATATCCGCCCTAGCGGAGACGAGGTCATCCTGCACCGTGGCTCGCACCCGGTGAACTTCGAGGTCGGCGGGCCGGCGCAGCTGGCCGGCGCGATGATCGCCGTGCTCGACGGCGACGGCGGGATGTTCACCGCCGAGCAGCTCGAGGCGGCGATCCGCGTCGACGGCGGACGGTACGCACCACGGTCGCGACTCGTGTCGGTCGAACAGACGACGAATCTGGGTGGCGGGCGGGTGTGGCCGTTGGACTCGATCCGGGACGTGCTCGAGGTCGCTCGCCGCCATCGCATGCGGGCGCACCTCGACGGCGCGCGGCTGATGAATGCAGTCGTCGCCTCGGGCGTCCCGGCGCGCGACTATGCGGGAGGGTTCGACACGGTCTGGATCGACTTCACCAAGGGCCTTGGCGCGCCCGTCGGCGCAGCGCTCGCCGGATCGCGCGAGCTGATCGACGAAGCCTGGCGGTGGAAGCAGATGATGGGCGGCGCGCTGCGACAGTCGGGGATCGTCGCCGCGGCGTGCGTTCATGCGCTCGAGCACCATGTCGAACGGCTCGCCGAGGATCACCGCAACGCGAAGCGCCTCGCGACCGGACTCGCCGAGCTACCGCAGGTCGGGCTGGACCCGACGACCGTCGAGACCAACATCGTCGTGTTCGAAGTGCCTGACGCGCGCGGGCTGACCTCGAGCCTGGCGGATTCGGTCGACCTGAACGTGCTCGACGCGCGCCACATCCGTGCCGTGACCCACATGGACGTCGACGAGGCCGGGATCGAGCGGGCGGTCGCCGCGATCGGCACCGCACTCGACGGATACGCGCAGACGTCGCGCTAGGCGGTCGGTTCCAAGCCGCGCGCCCGCTCGGTCCGCTCGATCATCACCGACGTCGCCTTGACGACAGCCGTCGCGGACACGCCCGGGGCCAGCCCCAGCTCTTCGATCGAATCACGCGTGATCGCCGCCGTCACGAGAAATGGCCCCGCCTCGACCTCGACGAGCGCCATCACGCCGTCGGCCTCGACCGAGCGGACGACGCCATCGAAGCGGTTGCGTGCCGAGCGCTCGGTCCCGGTCCGATGGCGCTGCGGGCGCGCGCTCAGCCGGCGGACCTCGGAGGCGGGCACGAGGCGACGGTTCCGGGCGTCGCGCTTGGTCTGCAACTGCCCCTTGCGATCCCAGCGCCGCAGCGTGTCGACGCTGACGCCGAGGGCGGATGCAGCCTCGCCGAGTGAGAGATCTTGCGTCATGCCCTGCCGAACCTACACGCTTCACGACCACCGTGTGGGTGTCAGCGCGATGTTTGCACGGTCCCGGTCGCTCCGGCGCACTCGGTGAGTCCGTAACGCGTGGCCAGCTGTGCGGCCGGGTTCGCCCTCAGCGCGGCGGTCGCGACGCTCATCGCCTGGCGGTCACGGGCGCGTGCCGCGTCGGCCAGCGCTCTGTAGTACGCGGCGGTCGCGTTGACGGCTGCCAGATATCGCCGCAGCAACGGCTGATCGGTCGCCGGCCGCGGTAGCGCCTTGAGCTGCCTGGCCTCGCTGGCGACGATCGGAGCGACCGCGCCGAGGTACTTCGCGAGCGCCGGCAGGGTGACCGTGCCGCCGCTCGCGGCTGGCGCGACGTTACGGACGTCGCGAACCGTGTTGTTGCAGATCGCGTTCGCGCGCGCGACGAAGTCCTGCTTGGACTCGCCGCTGGAACCGCAGGCTGACGGCGCCATCGCGGCGACCGAGAGCACCAACGCGGCGATCCCGCGGCTCCGGATCCCCGTTTGCATCGCACAGAGGCTAGAAGCGATCGCGCACCGCGACCCGCAGCCCGGCACCAATCGGTACCACCGCCTGCGTGAGCGACGCAACCTCCTGCACGAGGGAGGTGAACTCGATCAGCTCCTGCTCATGCGAGAGCGCGTTGTCGATCGCGAGTACGCCACCGGGCTTCAGGGCGCGCACGAGGTCGGCCAGATAGCCCGCGTACGCGGGACGCTCGCTGTCGAGGAAGATGAAGTCCCACTCCCTGTCGGCCGCGCTCGCGAGCGTCGCACCGGCATCCTCGGTCAGCAGCCGCACGCGGTCCGTGAGCCCGGCACGCGCGAGGTTGTCGCGCGCAAGCCCGGTGCGGGCGGGGTCGAGATCGACCGACACGACGCTCCCGCCGGTCGCCTCCGCGGCGTCGGCGAGCCAGATCGTCGAGTAGCCGTTGGACGTGCCGAGCTCGAGGATCCGCCGGGCGTCACACGATCGGATCAGGATCCCGAGCAGTTCCGCGGTGTCGGGCTCGAGGTTGCGGAAGCGCTCGAGCCGCGGGAGGCCCTGATCGTGGGCACGGCTGGCCGCGTAAAGCGCGTCGGCGAATCGACGGCGGGACTCGTTCATCGCCGCCGGACTTTCGCACACGGGCCTTGACAAGCCGCGCCCAAGCGCGATCGTTGGCCGCAAGACGGGGCGCGATGCCGTCGGTTGCACGGGTGGCGGGCCTGGGGGTACTGCCGGGGGAGAGCTGCCGACCATTGGGAGCACCAGAGCGAGAGCGTCGCCGGCGCCTGACATGCGCGCAGACATGCTTTGCTTGGGGCATGCATGAGACGCCCGCCGACCTCGAGGCGCTCCAGCAGCTGATCGACAAAAGCTACGCGGCGGCGGGGCCGCACATGCTGCGGATCCACGACCCTGAACGGCGCCTCACCGCGGCCCAGGTGTCCGAGCGTCTGCAGGGCATGTGCCTGCTCAGCCTCGCGACCGTCACCGCCGACTGCCGCCCGCTCGTCGGACCAGTCGACGGGGTCTTTTACCGCGGCGCGTTTTATTTCGGGTCAAGCCCCGACTCGTTGCGCGTTCGCCATATCGCCAGTCGCCCGCAGGTCAGCGCGACCCATCTGCCGGGCGAGGAGCTGGCGGTGACGGTGCACGGCCGCGCGACGCCGGTCGACGTCCAAGCCGCGGCGGGAGCAGGACTGAGGCAGACCCTGCTCGAGGTCTACGTCCCACGCTACGGGTCGGAGTGGGAGGAGTTCCTTGATTCTGGCCCGGTGTACGCGCGGATCGACGCCGAGCGGATGTTCACGTTCGCGATGCCGTTGACCTGATGGGCCGCAGACGGTCGACGCTGCACGAACACGCGCCGCACAACGCGATGGACGCCGCCGACGAGATCGAGCGCTTCCACGACCGTTGCAGCGACCTGATGCGCGCGCTGCTTGACGCGCTCGCGGCCGCACCCGACAGGCCGCGGCCGTTCCCGGAGATCGAGGCTCAGATCGGCTGGCCGCGGCGCCGGATCGCATCCGTCCTGGGTGGCGTCTTTCACCTGCGCCAGACCGAGTTCGGCGGGCGCCGGCCGTACCGCTTTCACGACGCCAAGTGGTCGGCGTCGGGGCGCTGGGAGATCTGGATGGACGCGGGGCAGGCGTCAGCGGTACGGGCAGCGCAGCCGCCCGACCTCCAGCGCGTCACCCGGGCGCGACCGCCGGGCTCAACTGCTCGTAACTCGGCGTCCAACGCGAGGCGATGATCGCGTCGTCGATCTCCTGGGGGCTGAGCTCGGCCGCAACCCCGTCCGAGACGGCCGCGCGCGCCACCGCGCGGGCGACGATCGTCGCGGTGTCGACGAGTTTGGACCGCGCCGGCAGCAGCGGCGCTCCGGGTTCGGCGTGGATCGGGCTTGCCGCGCCGACGGCGGTCGCGGCAGCGGTCAGCATCGCGTCAGTGATGCGCTTGGCGCCGACCGCCGTCACGGCGAGGCCGATGCCCGGGAAGGCGTAGACGTTGTTGCACTGTGTGACAGGGACCGTTTCGTCGCCGATCTGCATCGGTGGAAACGGCGAACCGGTCGCGATCAGCGCGCGGCCGTCGGTCCAGTCGGCAAGGTCCTGCGGACGGGCCTCGCTGCGATTGGTCGGGTTCGACAACGGCATGATGATCGGGCGCTGCGTATGCCCTGCCATGGTCCGGACGATCTCCTCGGTGAACGCACCCGCGGCGCTCGAGAGCCCGAGCAACGCCGTCGGGCGGACTACGCTGACGACGTCGCGCAACCTCGGCGCCGAGTCGGCGTCCTGCGCAGTGACGGACGCCGGCGGCTGGGCCAGGCGGCGCTGCGCGTCGCTGAGGTCGCGACGGTCGAGCGTCAGCAGGCCGTTGACGTCGATCACGTACACGCGGGCGCGGGCATCGGCGTCGCTCAGCCCATCGGCGACCATCGCGCGGACAATCTGCTCAGACGCGCCGATCCCGGCGGACCCTGCGCCGAGCATCACGACGGTCTGATCACGCAGCCGCGAGCCGGCCGCTATGGCGGCGGCCGACAGCGCTCCCAGCACGACGGCCGCCGTGCCCTGGATGTCGTCATTGAACGTCAGCAGCCGATCACGGAAGCGCTTGAGGATCGGGAGCGCGTGCGGCGTCGCAAAGTCCTCCCACTGCAACAGGACATCAGGCAGCTCGTCGACGACCGCGTCGACGAACCGGTCTATGAAGTCGTCGTATTGGCTGCCCTCGATCCGGCGATGGCGCCAGCCGAGATACATCGGATCATCGAGAAGCTCGGCGTTGTCGGTGCCGACGTCGAGCATGATCGGCAGCGTCCGGGCGGGATCGATGCCGGCGAGCGCTGTGTAGAGCGAGAGCTTTCCGATCGGGATCCCCATCCCGCCGTTGCCCTGATCGCCGAGACCGAGCACGCGCTGCCCGTCGGTGACGACGATGATGTCGACCTCGTCGTGCGGACGGTTGCGCAGCACCTCGGCGATCCGATCGCCGTCGGGATATGCGATGAACAGCCCACGCGGGCGCCGGTAGATCTCGCTGAACCGCTGCGCGGCGACGCCGACCGTCGGGGTGTAGACGATCGGCAGCATCTCCTCGATGTGCTGCGAGAGCAGCTCGTAGAAGACGGTCTCGTTCGCGTCCTGGAGCGCCCGCAGGTTGATGTGCTTGGCGATCTCAGTGGGCTGCTCGCCGAACGCCGCGTAGGCGCGCGCCACCTGCTGATCGAGTGACTCGACCGCGGCCGGGAGCAGGCCCCGGAGCCCGAGCCGCGTCCGCTCCGCCTCCGAGAAAGCCGTGCCTCGGTTGACGAGGGGGTCGGCTAGCAGTCGCATCGCGTCGCGCGGGCTGACGCTCATAATCAATCCGAAGGAGTTGGAGCGGTGACGCTCGCCGAGCGTCGACGGCACAGTCTATGCCCGCGTCGCGTGCCTCGACACAACGCCCGGAACGATTTCGCGTCGGCGCCGGGTTGACTACGCTTGCGGCGTGCGACTGATCGGGAACCTGATCTGGTTCGTGTTCTCGGGCGTGTGGATCTTCATCGCCTACACGTTCGCCGCGATCCTGTGCTTCGTGCTGATCGTCACGATTCCGTTCGGCGTCGCGGCGCTGCGGATCGCGTTCTTCGGCGTCTGGCCGTTCGGCCGCGCGGTCGTCCCGCAACCGGACAAGGGCGCCGGGTCGGTGATCGGAAACGTGATCTGGTTCATCATCGGCGGGTGGTATCTGACGCTGCTCCACATCGTGACGGGCATCGTCCTATGCCTGACGATCATCGGAATCCCGCTCGGGATCGGGAACTTCAAGATGATCACGGTCAGCCTGCGCCCGTTCGGACGCGAGATCGTGTCGGTCGACGAGGCGCGGCGGCGCGGCATCCCGACCACGGTCGAGTTCTAGCCCCACCGACACCCGACGACGGGCGCGTTCCAGCGTCGCGTCCGGCGCGATGCTGCAACCAGAGGGTTGCGTAAGGTGACCACCGTGGCGCCGCCCCCGCTACATCGCAATCGCGAATTCATGCTGCTCTGGAGCGGCCAGACGCTGTCGGCGCTCGGCTCCCAGGTGTCACTGGTCGCCTACCCGCTGCTCGTGCTCGCGGTCACGGGCTCGCCCGCCAAGGCCGGCGTGGTCGGGTTCGCGAAGTCGGTCCCAGTCGCGCTGCTCGCGCTGCCCGCCGGCGCGCTCGCTGACCGGCTCAACCGCAAGCTACTGATGGTGACCTGTGACGGCGTGCGCGGCGTCGTGCTGGCGGCATTCTCGATCGCGCTCGCGACCGGCCACACGTCGTATCCGCTGATCGCGATCGTCGCGTTCATTGACGGCTCCGGATTCGTTATCTCGTATGTCACCGAGCGCGGCGCCCTGCGTCAGCTTGTGGTGCCCGAGCAGCTCAGCGACGCCGTCGCGCGCAACGAGTCGCGCACATTCGGGGCGATGCTGGTCGGACCGCCGCTCGGCGGGCTGCTGTTCGCCCTCGGGCGCGCGGTTCCGTTCGTGTTCGACGCGCTCTCGTACGTCGGGTCCACGGTCAGCATGCTGCTGATCAAGTCAGACTTCCAGGAGGCCCGCGGCGATTCAACGCCGGGTCAGATCCGGGAGGGCATCCGCTGGCTGTGGGACCGGCCCTTCTTCCGCGTCTGTTCGCTGCTGTTCGCGGCCAGCAACCCGATCTTCACCGGCCTGTACCTGCTGGTCGTCGTGCTCGCCAAGCAACACGGGGCGTCGTCGGCGCTCGTCGGGGTGATGCTCGGGATCGCTGCTGGCGGCGGACTGGTGGGCGCGCTGCTCGCACCGACGCTCATGCGCCGGCTCTCGCCGCGACTGGTGCTGATCGGCGAGAACTGGATGCTCGCGTTGTCGTTGCCGTGGCTGCTCGTCGTGCACAACGCGTTGCTGCTCGGAGTGATCGTCGCCGCCGCCGAGCTGATCACGCCGGTCACCAACTCGATCGTCGTCAGCTATCGGGTCGCGCTCGCGCCAGATCGACTGCAGGGACGCGTGCAGGCCGCCTCGACGCTGATCTCGTTCTCCGCCGCGTGGCTGGGGCCGCTGTTGATCGGCGTGCTGCTCTCGCACGCGGGCTCGACCGCGACCGTGCTCACGCTCAGCGGCTGGGGGCTGATCCTCGCCGTGTTCGCCACCGCCTCGCGGGCGTTTCGCAACCCGCCCACGACGGCGGCGCACGCGGCGAGCACGGCCGCGCCATCCCACGCCGGGGCCTGACGTCCGTCATCGCCGGCGGTAGTGCGGAGATGGAGCACGACGCGGTAGCTAGCCGATCAGCGCGCCACGCGCCCGTGAACAGCGCGCCGAGAGCGAGCAGCACCGCGGCCAGCCGCGTCGCCTGGCGGGGCTTGGTCGCGAGCTTCTCGGTCAGGACGATCCCGGTCATCGCGACCATCCAGAAGATCATCATCGAGCTCGCGACCCCCATCGCGAGCATCATCGCCCAGCATGACCGCACGCACGCGATGCCGTTACGCGAAGCAAACGTGATCACCCCCCGCGTAGCCCGTCGGCCGCGCGGCGGCAGCGGCGACGGGCGGTGGCAGTCGCGCAGCGCACGTCGCTTGTGAACGGTCAGCTGCCAACCAGCCGCGAGTGCGAGCGCCACCGCGAGCACCAGCCTGCCGTCGACGCCCGACCACAGCGGCGAGACGGCGATCAGGACCGCCCCGAACGCGACCCAGATCACGGTGTAGACCGCGAGGTAGGTCGCGACCGCCCGCCGCCGGCGCCACCGGAGGCTGTTGACCGCGACGTGCTGCACGGCCGGCAGCGCGGCCGGGACCATCATCGCGACCACCATCAGCGTCCACATCCCGATCGCGAGCCCGAGGCCCGATCCGATCAGCGTCGCGGCCACGCCGCCACCGGCGCTCGAGCCCGTCGCTGCCATGCCGGTCATCCCGGACATGCCGACATGCCCGACATCCCAGCCATTCCCGGCATCGCGGCCATCCCGGAGCCGCCACCGTTGGTGGCGCCGGCCAGCGCACCGGCCGCGACGATCGCGATCAGAGCCA
>CAVUUT010000025.1:0-96605 GCA_963744695.1 uncultured Solirubrobacterales bacterium
GTGACGTCGACGCGGCCGACGCGTAGACAGTCTGAGCGCAAAGTCGAGCGTGCTGAGCCTTGATGCGAGCACGACGGCGCGCGGCGGCGCGTGCTCGGGCCCTCCGGCGCGCGAGAGCGCGTGCGCGTGCCTGCCGTCGCTCAGCGGCCCGCTGCTCAGCAGCGAGGCGTTGGACCGTCAGCGACATCGCGCGCTTTTGGGTGGCAACCGACTGCGCATCGGACGCGGCGATCTGCGACGTCGAGGCGACCAGCGATCGTCGCCGCGGCGAGGCCGCGTGCCCGTGCACTAGGAGAAGAGCGCCAGTTGCACCCATGGCGATGATCACGATTAGAACACCGGCGATTTCGAATTTGTGCGCCGCGATAGGAAAAGCATGTGATCGAGGCCGTGCGCGACGTCGCCGTCCGGGTGCCGGGCGTCCCCCGTGAGCCGGTAGCGCGTGGCCGTCAGCGAACACCCGGGCGCCGGCCCGCGGTTGCATGGTCCAGGGGTTGCGGGATGCGGGCTCGTTGCGGCGAGCGCGTTTGGGAGGATCGTCGGTGCCGCGGCCGACCCGCGGCCCACCACCGGTGACGCGGTCGAGCATCGGTACGCCCTCGAGAGCGCCGTCGTCGGTGATCTCATCGGCGACATGCCCGACCCCGTCGCGGCGCCCGAGATCGATTGAAACCACGCGCCGGTCGCGACGACCGCGATCGTTGTCACCCCTGTCTCCGGCGACACTCATCCCGCACCATAAGGTACCATAGGTGACCGTAAATGAGGGCAGGCATCGAGCGCCTCCCCTCAAGGCCTAAATAGCGCGCCGGCGAACCTGGAGAACCATGGAAGACCCGTTTCTGACCGTCCCCGCGATCGCGAACGAACTGCACGTAAATGAGGTCACGGTTCGCACGTGGATCCGGAAGGGATCGCTGCCCGCGATCCGCGCAGGACGGACGTATCGGGTAAGGCGCTCAGAGCTCGATCGATGGGTCTCGATGAGAACAGACGGTGGCGATCCTGAGCTCGCGCCGCGCGCCGACGCGGGCCGGGAGACTTGGAGACCGAGCCGCTGCTGGCGCAGGTCAGACTCCCAAGCGATGAGCGCTGAGCAGGCAATCTCGCGGCTGCGGGCCGCCGACACGCAGTACCGCCAAGCGCTCAAGCAGCATCGCCTGGCTCCCCCCGACGCGGGGTATGCGGCCCGACTCAAGGACTTCGCCGACGCGTGCGAACAGCAGCAAGCCGCATACCGGTACGCCGCCGATAACGGTCTGGCCTGGGATCCGCTGCCGCCATCGAGTGGACGCCGCCCGCCCGCGGAGCTGCTTCCCGACTCCGGCCGCCGCGGCCCGGAGGACCTCTGGGAGCGTTTTGACACCGCGATCGAAGACCTCAACAAGCGCGTTTGAGGGCATCAGCCTCAGCGCGATCGCCCGCGTGTTCGGAGAGCTCGCTGACATAACACGTCGCCTCTCGATAGCCGTCGCCGAACAGGACGCCGCGACGGCGGCACGAGCGCGGCGCTCCGCATAACCCTCAGAGGCGCGAGAAGCATCCCCTCGATTCCGTCTGGGGGGCCGAGGCGCGATCATTGCATGGTGCGACAAACGCTCCTTGGAGTTGACGTGGACCTGGGCGACGGGGTCGAGCCGTGTGAGACCACGATCCAGGCGGCCGGCGGCTACGTCGTCGTCGTGGAGTCGCTGGTGGCCGGCGCGAAGGCGCTACTGGTCTCGAGCTACCTCGCTGAGTTCAACGGCCGCACGGCAGTCTCAGACCTGACGATGATTGGCTCTGGCCCCGCCGAGTTCTCACAGCGGATGGTCGAGCGGATGGCCGGAGAGACGCACGCGCGCGCGTGCCTGCTTGACCACGCCGCGGCCCTGCAGAGCGCACTGACTTCGACGTGCGGCGGTCGCGTACGCGTGACGATCAGCGACGCCGCGCTCGCCGCTGCGGCGGCCGTGTGGCGTGACCTTGGCTCAGGTGAACGCCCGCCAGCGCCACGAGTGAAGGTTCCAGGCGCTCACAGACCCAATCGCTCGGCGTAGAACCAGGCGGGCGTCGCCGTCGCGCGATGCTGGCCCCGTCGGGCGCCGAGGTCGCACGCACTGCAGCCGCTCCGGCGTCGCTGGAAATTCGGCGTACGGCCGTCGCCGGCCAGCGATCGGGGCGGATGGTCGCCCTTGAGGAGGTCGGACGCGACATAGATTCCCGGCCGCCGGTTGAGGCGGAAGCTGAGAGGCAGGACGCCCCGCGGTGTGCCACGTGGCACACCCTCATCTAGCCGCCTCTTCGACGCTCCTCGAGGAGCTCGACGAGCCGGTCCGCGGCGGGCTGATCGAGAAGCAGCTGGTACCCGGAGCGGTGTGGCCGCGCGCGAACGTCGCTTCCCGTCGCTCGATTGATCACATCCTGCAACCTTGTCGGCCGCCACCTCGTGGTCTGGGTGTGGCGCTGCGCTGGCGCCGCGCCGTGGCGCGGCGCCGAATCTCTGCCTCGAGCGTCCGGACCGACCAGCCCTGATCCGCTGCGCGTCTGGCGAGGATCCTCCGGCGCCCGTGGTCGGGTTCGGTGAGCAACGCCTTCCCGTGACCCTTCGTCAGTACGCCAGCGTCGATCAACTCGATCGCTTGGTCTGGTAGGTCCAGCAGGCGGACAGTGTGTGCGATGTCGGTGCGGCTTCGGCCGAGCCGCTTTGAAAGCAGCGTCTCGGTGATGTTCGGGTCCTCGAGCAGCAGCGCGATCGTCCTGGCCTCCTCGATCGGCGTGAGGTCCTCGCGCACGACGTTCTCGATCAGCGCGAGCTCAAGCGAACCGGCTTCGTCGACCTTGTCGTCGATCAACGCCGGAATCATCAAATCGCCGGCGATTTGTGCAGCGCGCCAGCGCCGTTCGCCAGCGACGAGCTCGAACGCGTCGGGCGTGGTGGGTCGCACTACGATCGGCTGCAACAGGCCCCGCTCACGGATCGAGTCAGCCAGCGCACCGAGCGTCGCTTCATCGAAATGCTTGCGAGGCTGGTTCGGGTTCGGATGGATGCTCCGCACTGAGATCTCCCGCAGACGGCCGACCGCATCACTGGGGCTTTCCGACAGGCGTGCCACGTGGCGGACGTCTGCGCCGGCGATCGGGTCATCGACGGTCAGCGCCCGCCTCTGTGCCGGGCTCATGCCGCCGCTCCTAACAGCAGCTCGGTCAATTGGACGTAGGCGAGTGCGGGCGAGCTGTCAGGCTCGTTGATCGCCAGCGGAATCCGGCGCGTAGCGGCACGCGCGACCAGCGCTGATCGAGACGGGATCCGTCCCACCGGCGCGAGATGCTCCGCGATCAGCGCCTCCTCTGTCTTTCGGCTGCTCAGCCGATGGCTTTGCCAGCGAGTCAGCAGGACCGAGAGGCTCGGCGTCACCGCCCCGAGACGCTCCGCCAGCCGCGAGATCGTCTGTCGCAGTTCGATCACACCGTGAATCGAGGCCTCGTCCTCTGCGCTCACCGGTGCGATCACATGCTCGGCGCAAGCGAGCGCGTTGACCGTGAGCAGCCCCAGATTCGGCGGGGTGTCGATCACGACATGCTCGTAGCCTCCGAGCACCTGATCGAGCGCATCGCGAAGGAACAGTTCGCGACCGAGCTCACCGACGAGACTCATCTCGATGCCAGCCAGCTCGCGAGCGCCCGGGATCACGTCGACGCCGTGCACGCCGCAGACGATCGCGTCAGACGCGACCGCGCGGCCGGCGAGCACGTCAACGAGGCTGAGGTCACCCGGGCGGCCGTCGAGCCCGAGCTGGCGGGTAAGCGCGCACTGCGGATCGCTGTCGACAAGCAACACCCGGCCGCTTCGACGAGCGAGTAGAACACCGACGTTCGCCGCGGTCGTGGTCTTCCCCACCCCGCCCTTCTGCTGTGCCACGACAACAACCATCACGACACCTCCCTTGGTCGATTTCACAGCCACACGCATCACTGGTGAGACGTCGGCTGTCGCGCTGCTAGCGCTGCTCGCTCGGGCTCGGTCGCGATCCGAAGCTCATGCCCCAGACGCTGAGCGACACGTCGTGAGCACTCGACCGAACCGGTCCCATACCCAAGCGGCCGTTTCGGGCGGTGCCCCGATAACCAGCTTCCCGGCTCGGTCGACTGCCAGGAGCTCGAGCGGAGCAAGCCAGATCTCGAACCTGCTCTCGCCAACCGCCTCGGCCAACAGTCCGCGAATCCGCTCCCAACCGCCCCGATGATCCGCGGTCGGGAGCCCCAAGCCTCGGCGCACCTCGTCGAGGTCGACTTTGACCTTGCGACGGCGCGTGCGGCCCCGATCCGTCACGTAGCACTCTTCGACGAGCATCGAGCCCGACGAGCTCTCGTGCCAAAGGGGGGTCGGGGGGTCTTTCCGGGTTCTGGGGTTCTGGGGTTCCCTTCCCGTACGCGCGTTGGGCGGCGGGGTTTCTGACGGGGTTTCTGACGGGGTTTCTGGCGGGGTTTCGGAGAAACGGTCCGACTCTGAGCGGGGTTTCGCTCAGAAACACCGCTCAATCCCGGACCCTTCCCAGACCAAACCGTCCGATCCTGAGCGGGGTTTGTTTCCGATACCCCGTTCAATCCCGGACCCTTTGGCCTCGCGCGGACGGTGTCGACGATTCTCGGCGACCCCCGTGGGCGCCGGCTCTCGCACGGTGGCGACCAGCGGCCTCGCCGCCGGCTCGGCGCGACACGGGGGCGCGAGGCGCGAGCCACGCCTCCGCGGCCCGTCAGTGCGCGGGTTGCGCAGGATCCAGCGGTTCGTCCTGGCGCGCCCACCGCCCGGCGTCTCGAGCATCAGCTCGCCGCTGGCCATCAACGCCGCCCGCGCCCGCCGGTAAGTGCTGTCCGCCATCCCCGCGGCCACCCGGACCTCGTCGGTCGCCACCCCGTACCATCAACGCCCCGTCGGCCGCGGCGGCCAACGTCGCCAACAGCAGCCTCGCTGACCCCTTTGAGCCGCTGTACACAGGACAGCCTCGAACAGCGGAGCGTTGATCTCCCCCTCAAACCACGGCCCGGCCTGCGCGAACTGCAGCGCCACGACGGGGCGTGTCCCACGCCCGCCGCCCGGCTCCTCAACCACAACCAGACCTCGCTTATCAAGGCCGTCGCGGGCCGCCAGATACTGGCTGCGGCTCAACCCGGCCCGAACCGCCGCGATCCGTGTGCCCGGCCAGGCGCGATGGTCGCGGTTAGCGAAGCTCGCCAGCGAAACGCCACCAGACGTTCGCCGGCCGACACATCCTCAAGCGCTAGCGCCGCAGCGATCGCAACGTGACTCATCGCAGACAACTCCCGAGTGCCGTACAAGCAGCACGGCCTACGCCGCCATAGGCGCGGCCAGCCGCCGGAATGGAGCGGTGGTGGCTGTGGCTGAAAACCATCGCCAGCATCCGTTAACGGGTGCTCGCGGCGGACTTCAGACACGATTCGAGTGCGCACACGCTCGTGCCGGACCTGGAATCCGTCCAAGGCCTAGGTACACTTGAGCGCAAGAGATTTCGTGCGGCGCCGTGGGCGCCTATGGTTTTGGAAGACCGGGTGGCTGCCCGGTCTTTCTCGTTTCCGAGTGGTCCAGCGTCTGGTGGGCCGCGAGCAAGCTGTGCTTGGTTGCGGCCATAGAGGCGTGGAACTCGTCTGCATTCGCCGTTCACGCCACGGTCTCCTCAAGTGGGGCGCCACAGATCAGGGGGCATCTGTCGGTCGTCGACCGGACCAGACCGCTACGTATCGCTGAGTGACCCCGGAATGTCGCTAACCCGTTCCCAACGAGAGTCTGCAGCGGGTAGGAGCAGTCGTCTCGCAAATCCGGCGTGGCGACATGCGTTTTCGCGATCTCGGGGGAACGGCTGGGGGAACGGCGACCCCCACGGATGGGCCTCCGCTGACTCGCGTTGACCCACGAGTGCCGTCGTCCCATCCGGCGCGACAATGGTCGTAACGTCCCGCCCGGCGGCCAATCTACGTCTACGACGCGGCGAAGGAATCGAACCTTCCAAGCGGGGGGCTGCCCCGCCCTGCCGGTTTTGAAGACCGGATGAGCCACCAGGCCCCTGCCGCGCCGAGGAGGATCCTACGCGCGGCGTGAGCTGATCGGCGACGCCGGCTCGGTGCCAGCGTTGAGTCAAGCCGGGAGGCCGTGCTCGAGCGCGCCCTTGATCGCGGCGTCGAGCGCGTTCAGCCGGTAGAGCGCGAGCGCCTCGGCCGAGCCGAACCTGCCGCCCGGGGCCGACGTGGGTCCGTGGTGGCTGAGCACGCAGTGCGATAGCGCAAGCCGGCGCGGCTCGTCGAGGCCGGCAGCGCGATCGGCGATCAGTCGCTCACCGATCACGAGGTGGCCGAGCAGACGTCCCTCCTCGGTCAGCCCGAAGTCAGCTCCGTAGGTGAATTCCCGAGTGCGGCCGAGGTCGTGTGTGATCGCCGCGGTCAGGAGCAGATCGGAGTTCAGGCGGGGATGGAGCTGGCACGTCTCCTGGGCGAGGGTGGTGACCGCGACCGTGTGCTCGAGCAGGCCGCCGAGATACGCGTGGTGGCCGGCGCGCGTACAGGGCGCCAGCCGCCACGCGGCGCGCAGCTCGTCGTCGGCCAGCAGTCTGTGCAGGAGCGCCTGGTAGCCGCGGTCATAGACCTCGCCGGCGAGGTGCTCGAGAAAGCCGTCGAGCTCGTCGAGATCGCGGTACGCCGACGGCAAAAACCGCGTTGGATCGACATCCGCCGCCGCCTGCGCGCGCACGATCTCCGACACCTCGAGCACGAGCTGTTCGCGGAATCGCTCGACGACCCCGACTACGCGGCAGATGTCGCCGCGCTCGAACTGGCCCGCGAGCGCGTCGGCATTCTGAAACGCGCGAGCCGCGACGGTGCCGGTCTGGTCGCGCAGTTCGAGCGCCAGATAGGGAGAGCCCGAGCGGGTCATCAGGCGGTCCTTGCGCGTGCACGCGAACAGCCCGTTGACGTGCTCGCCGGGCCGCAACGAGCTGATCGTCGCGGTGGCCGTATGGTCGGGCAGCATGGTCGCATCATGTACGGTGAGTCGGATGCAGCCACTGCAATGGGAGCACCGCCCGGACGGCCTACGCGCCCCCGCACTCGTGTGTGCGTTCAAGGGATGGAATGACGCCGCCGACGCCGCATCGAGCGCGATCCAGTTCGTCGGCTCGGGGTTGAACGCACGCCGGTTCGCGACGATCGACCCCGAGGAGTTCTACGACTTCCAGGCGACGCGACCACGGGTGAAGATGGTCGACGGCCAGGCGCGCGAGATCGTCTGGCCCGCGGTCGAGCTCTACGAGGCCCGCGTGCCGCGGGCGCCGCGCGATCTGATCCTGCTCGCCGGCAGCGAGCCCTCCTTCCGCTGGCGGACGTTCAGCAAGATCGTGATCGAGCTCGCCGAGGCCCTCGGTACGCAGCTCGTCGTCACGCTCGGCGCGCTGCTCGCCGACGTCCCACATACGCGTCCGGTGTCGGTCACCGGGCTGAGCTCGGACCCGGCGCTCGTCGCACGGCTCGGGCTCGCGCCCTCGTCCTACGAGGGCCCGACGGGGATCGTCGGGATCCTGCACGCCGCCTGCCAGCAGGCCGGCCTCCCGTCGGCGAGCCTTTGGGCCGCGGTCCCGCACTACATCGCGGCGACGCCCAATCCGAAGGCGGCGCTCGCGCTGGTCCGCAAGCTCGAAGGGCTGGTGGGCGTTGCGGTCGACGCGTCCGAGCTCGAGAGCGCCGCGGCTGACTACGAGCGTCAGGTCAACGTAGCCGTCCAGAGCGATCCCGACGTGCAGGCGTTCGTCGAGCGCCTCGAGCAGGCGGCGACCGAGAGCAGCGATGATCCGACCTCGCTGCCGTCCGGGGAGACGATCGCCCGCGACCTGCAGCGCTTTTTGCGCCAGCGCGGCGACGGGCCCGCCGGGGCCTGAGCCCCCGGCGCGCTCAGCTCACTCAGCCGGGGTCTCCGACGGCGTCTCGGAATCCGACAGCTGCGCTCCGAGCTCGCGGATCCGCTGCACCGCGTGGTCGAGGCGCTCGTCGTGGAGCGACCCCTCGTCGACCAGCGTGTATGTCGTGCGCCCCAGGTTTGTGTAGGCCTCGGCGAGGTCGCGCCTGACCTGCGCCTCCTGGACGGTCTCGCGGGCGCGCGTCGTCGCCTCTCCGGCTCCGACCTTGATCTCCTCGGCGCCCGCCTTCAGCTTGTCCATGAACCCCATCGCCGTCCCTCCCTCATCTGGACCCTGTGCCGCGCCGGAGATCGTAGAGCACCGCCCCAGTCTGGGTCCGCGAGGCCGGGTGAATACGGGGCCGCCAGGCCAGGCGACGACGGTCCGCCAGGCCGGGCGACAACGTCACCCGGTCACCGAGCCCGCCAACCGCCGGGCTGCCTCCTCGATCACCTCGCGCCGTTTGCAGAACGCGAACCGCACCAGCGTCCGCGCCGCGTCCTTGTCGTCGTAGAAGACGCTCGTCGGGATCGCGACGATCCCGCACCGCGCCGGCAGCTCGCGGCAGAACTGGACCGCATCGGTGCCGACGTCGGCGTTGACGAAATACGTGCCGGCGGACAGGTGCGGCGCCAGCCCGGCCTCGGCGAGGCCGCTGCACAGAAGGTCGCGCTTCTCGCGCAGCTCGTCGCGCAGGTTCTCGAGATAGGTCGGCGGCAGCCGCAGCGCCGCGGCCGACGCGTGCTGGAGCGGCGTCCCGCCCGCGAACGTCAAGAACTGCTTGACGGTGCGCGCGGCGCCGACGAGCTCGGCGGGCCCGGAGCACCAGCCGATCTTCCAGCCCGTGAACGAGAACGATTTGCCGATGCTCGAGATCGTCAGCGTCCGCTCGGCCATCCCCGGCAGCGTCGCGAGGGGGATGTGCTCGCCGTCGTAGACAAGGTGCTCGTAGACCTCGTCGGTCACGCACAGCAGGTCGTGCTCGATGCACGCCGTGGCGATCGCGTCGAGTTCGGGACGCGTGAGCACGCGCCCGGTCGGGTTGTGCGGGGAGTTGATCAGCATCACCCGGGCACGCGGTCCGATTGCGGCCTCGAGCTCGTCGCGGTTCATCGCGAAGTCGGGCGGGCGCAGCGTGACCGGGCTGCGCGTCGCGCCGCTGAAGCCGATCATCGCGGCGTAGGAGTCGTAGTAGGGCTCGAGCACCACGACCTCGTCGCCCGGCTCGCAAAGCCCGAGCATCGCCGACGCGATCCCCTCGGTGGCGCCGAACGTGATCAGGACATCCTCGGGCTCGAGCCCGTAGTAGTGCCGCTGATGGTCGACGATCGCTTCGCGCAGCGCCGGGACTCCGGGGAGCGGCGCGTATTGGTTCTCGCCCTCGCGCAGCGCCTGCACGGCCGCTTCGATCGCGCCACTGGGCCCGTTCTCGTCCGGGAACCCCTGTCCGAGGTTGATCGCGCCCGTCCGCTGCGCGAGCGCGGTCATCTCGGTGAAGATCGTCGTTCCCAGTCCCTCGAGTCGAGCCGCTCCGACCGCCATCGTGGCGCGACACGATACGCCGGGATTGGCGTTCACCGTTCGGCGGCTGGACACACGAGCCGGTAGTCGCAGGTCGAGCACGCCTGAAACGACGGCGTCGGCTCAAAGCCCTGCGAGAGGATCCCCTCCGCGACCTCAGTTGCCACTTCGCAGACCCAATCCGCGCGGTCGCGCTCGTCGGTCGGGACCGCGACCTTCTGGTCGTCGAGCAGGTAGTAGTACGCCTGCCGCGAAGCGTCGAGCCGCCAGGCCTCGCGTGCGCCGACCGCGTACAGCGACAGCTGGACGTCGTCGGCCAGCTGCTCGGGGCTCTTCGGACGGCCGGTCTTGTAGTCGATCAGCTCGTACTCGCCCCCGGGTAGGCGGTCCACCCGATCCACTCGCCCGCGGAGCAGGTGCTTGCCGAGCTTGAACGTGAACTGGCGCTCGAACCAGATCGGCTCTGACTCCTCGGACTGGAAGCGCTCGTGATAACGGCTCAGCGACCCGGTCGCCTTGCCCCGCAACTGGCGCTCCTCCTCGGAGTCTCCGAAGCCGCCCCGCCGCCAGCCCGCGTCGAGCAGCCCGAGCAGTTCCGGCAGGCTCGCCGCGTCGCGGGCATGAAAGCGTTCGAGCACCTGGTGGATCAGGATCCCGAAGCGCTGGTGGAGCGTCGGCTCCTGGGGGATCCGGAACACGCGCGCGAACTTGTACTTCAGTGGGCAGGTGCGGTACGTGTCGATGTCCGAGGCCGACAGCATCACGCCGTCGCCCCGGCGCGGCAGGAACGGCTCGAGCGATGGCTCGTCGCGAGCGACGATCGCCTGCGCTCGACGGCGCGCGTCGCGCTCGGCGTCGAGCAGGTAATCGTCGAGCGCCGACGAGGTGAAGATCTCGCGCTGCTCCGAGGTCACCGCCTGCAGGATGCGGGCGTTGACGTCGCGCAGGGACTCGGCCACGCTCTGACCCTCGGGCCGGGCGATGAGCGCGGCGAGCTTGAGCAGCTCGAGGTAGCGCACGACCGCGTGCGAGACGTCGAGGTCGGTGTCGAACCGCAGCTCCGAGAGCCGGCTTCCGGCGCGCCCGGTACCGGCGAGCAGCTCGTCGCGCATCAGCCGGTAGGTCGAGTGAAGGGCCTCGGCGGGACCGAACAGCTCCTCCTCCTTGTCCTCCCAGCCGCAGGCGACCGCGCGACAGACCGCATCCAGAAACGGCGACGGGCGGCGCTCGGCGCCGTGCTCGTCGCTGCGCGGATACGCGAGCATGAGCCGCTCGCGCGCGCGGCTGAAGACAACGTACAGTGCCTGGCCGAGCGCCTCCCGGCGGTTTTCGTCGTCATCGTCGGGGAGCTCCTCGTGCAGCAGGACGTCTGCAATCGGCTCCGAGCGCGGCGCCACGAGCCCGGCGTGGAGCCCGGTCACGTACACGTGGTCGGCCTCGAGACCGCCTGCGGCCGCAAACGGCAGGATCTGGACCGCGGTCGCGCGGGCGAGCTGAGGCTCCTCCTGCTCGCGCAGGCCGAAATCGGCCACCGCCGCGATCGACCGCGCGAATTCACGGGGTGTCGTCTGGGGCGCGCGTCGGACATATGACGCGGCAAGCTCGCCGAAGCTCGCGAGCGCCCGCAGCCGCTCGACGACGTCGGTCTGAGCGGCGAACAGCTGATGGCGGCGGAGCCCGAGCCGATCGATCAGGCGGTGCACGTAGAGATCGGGCCGGCTCGTGTCGATCGTCCGCAGGCTCGAGCGGTACAGCTTCAGGAACACGCGGATCCGTTCGCGCGCCTCGGGCGGGACCTGTGGCGACTCGGTCGCCGCGGCGAGCGCGCCGACCATGTCGAGCTTGCGGCGCCGGGCGATCTGGGTGCAGCGCGCGATGTCGAGCGAGCGCAGTTCGATCGGCGGCCGCGCGAGCGCACGAACGACGGCGCCGGCGTCGGTCGGATCGGCGAGCAGCCGCAGCCAGGCAAGCAGGTCACGGATCTCCGCACGCTGGAAGAACGCGGCCTCGCCGACGAGCCGGTACGCGATTGCGCGTTCCTCGAGCGCGACCGCGACCGCCTGACCGTCCTGGATGACCTCCGGCACGAGGACCGCGATCTGCTCGGGCGCCACCCCCTCCCGCGTCAGCAGCCGCTCGATGTCGACCGCGACCGCCTGCGCCTGCGAGCGCTCATCGGAGCAGCGCCACAAGCCGACCTCACCGGCCGCCGCCTCGATCGCGTCGCCCGCCTGTCCGACGGTCCGGCCAAGTACGGCGTTCGCCGCCCGCCAGACCTGCGTCGGACAGCGCCTGCTCCCGACGAGCTCGATCGCGCGCGCGCCGTCGCTGTAGAAGCTGCTCATCCGGGCGCGGCCCGCGGCGCGAAAACGGTGGAGCGTCGCGAAGGGATCCCCGGCCACGGTCAGCCCCGGCTCGGAGACCTCGAGCACGAGTCGGGCCGCCGCGAGGTCGAACTCCTGCGCGTCGTCGACGAGCACGTGCTCAAAGCGCCGCGCGAGCTCGGGTTGCTTACGCGCGAGCGAGATCGCGTCGACGAGCAGGTCTCCGGCGTCCCGCGCGCCGGCGTCGGCGAGCATCCGCTCGTGGGCGCGGTAGATCTCGGCGAACTCGCACTCGAGCGCCGCCTCCGGCGAATCGGACGCGAGCGATTGCGCCCAGCGCCCGTACTCGCCGGGATCGACGAGCTCGGCCTTGAGCCGATCGATCCGGCGCACGAACCCCGCCAGCAGGGCGTTCGGACGGCCGCCGAAGTCGTGGTGCCCAAGCGTGAGCTCGTCGATCCGTTCGACGAGCATCGCGAGTCGGTCAGCCGCGCTCAGCGCGGTCGCGAGCGGGTCGGCCCCGGCCCCGGCGCCCCGCAGCACGAGCGCCGCGAGCTGCGGCGCGGTCAGCACATAGAGCTGCTCATAACCGAACGCAAGCGCGGTCTCGAGACGTTCGAGCGACGCGGCGGCGCGCGCCCCGGTGGGCACGACGAGGCACAGCCGTTCGGGCGCGGAGCCCTCCTCGATCAGCCACCGAAAGCGCGTCTCGATCACGCGCGTCTTACCGGTTCCGGCGGGGCCCGAGACGATCAGCCGGCGCGCCTCGCGATCGGTCACCGCGGCACGCTGCGCCGGGCTCAAGCCGTCGAGCAGCCGCTGTTCGCCGATCCCGCGCGAAAGCAGATCAAGCTCCCCGGTCTGCTCACTGCGTGCGTGGTCCGCGCTCACCGTCTGACAGCATAGGTCGGGGATGACCTGCACCCGGACCGCACTCGACGCCGATTGGCTCGGCGCGTCCAGGCGCGCCGTCGCGGGCCTCGAGCGGCTGCTCACCGAGACTCCGCTGACCGAGGACCGCGCCCGCGAAACGGGCACCCGGGGCAGCGGCGGCGACCGGACGCTCGTGATCGACAGCGCCGCCGAGGACGTCGTCGTCACCGAGCTCGAGGCGATCTCGGCCGAGGGATACCGCTTCTGCGCGATCTCGGAGGAGCGGGGCCAGATCGACTACGGAGATTCGCGCGTGCGGGTGATCATCGACCCGATCGACGGCTCTCTGAACGCCAAGCGCGACGCGCTGCACTACGCCCTCTCGATCGCCGTCGCCGACGGCGAGAACGCCGCCGACGTCCAGTTCGGATTCGTGCACGATTTCGGATCCGGCGAGCAGTGGTGGGCGTACCGGGGCGAGGGCGCGTTCCGCGATGGTCAGCGCCTCGACGTCACGATCGGCGAGCGCCGGACCCGCGACGGTCGCCTCGAGCTGATCGGGATCGAGTCCTCGGACCCGCGCTGGGTCGCGGCCTCGATCGACGGCCTGAGCGCCTCGGCGCACCGGCTGCGTGCGCTCGGCACGATCGCCGGGACGCTCTGCCAGGTCGCCGCGGCAAGGTTCGACGGGATGGTGACGCTGCGGCGCTGCCGGGGGGTCGACGCCGCCGCCGGGCAGCTGATCGTGCGTGAGGCCGGCGGTTTGGTGTCGTTCATCGAGTGCGAGGACCCGCTCGCCGCGCCGATGGACGCGACGCCCGTCTCGCACCTGGTCGCGGCCCGGACACCAGCGGGTCTGCGCGAGCTCGGACGGATTCCGGCGTGATCGACTGGATCGTGGCCGAGAAGCTCGCCGTGTACATCGCCGGCCACGGCGACGGCGCGGCGCCGCGCGCGAACCTCGATGAGCTCGCCGTCGAGGCCGAGCGTCGCGTCACCGCCTACACGGGCCTCGAGCCGTCGCGGCCGTTGCCGCCACCGGAGCGGATCGGCCGCCGCGAGTGGATCCAGAGCAACATCGCCGCGATGCGCCAGCTGCTTGACCCGGTGCTCGCGCGCTCGGGCGCCCGGCTCGGTCCGTTGCGCCCCGCGGTCTCGCTGATGCTCTCGTTCACGGTCACGACCGAGGTCGCGGTCCTGCTCGGCTATCTCGCGCAGCGGGTCCTAGGGCAATACGAGCTCGTGCTGCTCGACGAAAGCGTCGACGCGAGCCCGCCGCGGCTGTTGTTCGTGATGCCCAACCTCGGTCAGGCAATGCGGAGTTTCGGCGCCCCCGACGAGGAGTTCATGACCTGGGTGGCGCTGCACGAGGTAACCCATGCGGTTCAGTTCACCGGCGTCCCGTGGCTTCACGGCCACATCGCCGGGCTCGTCCGCGAACTGCTCGAGAAGGCCGAGCTGCGGATCGACAGCCCGCGCAAGCTGAGGATGCCGAGCGCGGCGGGCGTAAAGCGGTTTGGAACGGCGCTTCGGCACGGTGATCTGATCACGATCTTCACCAACAGCGCCGAGCGCGAGACGCTCGACAGGGTGCAGGCGGTGATGGCCGTGATCGAGGGGCACGCCGAACACGTGATGGACGCGGTCGCGCCGGACCTGCTGCCGTCGCTGCCCAAGCTGCGCGAGACGCTCGATCGCCGCCGCCGGTCGCAATCGGGCCCCGGCCGGCTGCTCGCGCGCCTGCTCGGACTCGAGCTCAAGCTGCGCCAGTACGAGCAGGGCAAGTACTTCTGTGACGCGATCGTCGCGCGCGCCGGAACGCAGGCGCTCCAGCATCTGTTCTCGGGGCCAGAAGCGCTACCGACGACGGACGAGCTGAGCGCCCCGGCCAGCTGGCTGCGCCGCGCCGGGTTCGAGGGCGCTATCGCTCAGCGCTCGAGCGCGTAGAGCCGCCATTCATCGGTAACGCCGCGGAGCGCGTGCGCGCCGCGGTCGACGAACCGTAACCCGGAACCGACCACGAGATCTCTGACCGTGCTCGAGGCGAGCACCTCGCCCGGACCGGCCTCGTGCATCACGCGCGAGGCGATGTGCACGGCGAGGCCGCGGATGTCGTGGTCGCGCAGCTCGCACTCCCCCGTGTGGACGCCGGCGCGCACGCTCAGCCCGAGTGACTCGACGCCGTCGACGATCTCGCCCGCACAGCTGACGGCCCGCCCGGGTCCGTCAAAGGTCGCGAGAAAGCCGTCGCCGTTGGTCTTGATCTCGGTGCCCCGCCAGCGCGTCAGACAGCCGCGGATCAGACGGTCGTGATCCTCGAGTTTCTCACGCCAGCGCAGGTCACCGACCTGGGACAGACGCTCGGTCGAGTCGACGATGTCGGTGAACATCACGGTCGCCAGCACGCGATCGATCGGCGGCCGGGTCGTGCGCCGGCCGGTCAGAAACTCCTCGACGTCGAGCAGCCATGGAACGTCGAGCCAGCCGTAGGAGTCGTCGCCCTCGTACTCGCGAAAGCGCGCCGTCGGGATCAGCTGCGCGACCTCGCGCCCGCACTCGATCGGCACGATCCGGTCGCCGGTGACGTGGACCACGAGCGTCGGCACGCGAATCGTCGGCAGCACCGCGCGGAGGTTCGTGCGCGCGGTCATCTCCAGCAGCTTGCGCGCCATTCCGGGGCTGACCGCGGAGCGCTGCAGCCGTCCCCACCACTCGACGAAGTCCCGGTTGCCGAGCTGGCTCGGGGCGTACAGCGAGACGAGCGAGCCCTCGCCCCAGTGGCGGTCGATCGCATCGAGCATCTGCTCGCGCGCCTCGGCGCTCAGCGCCTCGCGTCCATCCGCCGCGACGCCCGACAGCACCAGCGCCGTCACCTGGTCGGGATAGGTGGCGGCGAACAGCGCCGACAGCCCAAGGTCGCTACCGCCGATCATCGCGACGCGCTCGGCGCTGACCTCGGCGAGCACGGCACGTAGATCGTCGACCTGCTGCTCGAGCGTCGGCGGCTCGGTGACCGGGTCCGAGAGCCCCGTCCCGCGGCGGTCGAACATGATCAGCCGCGCGAAGTCCGCCATCCGCCTGAACGTTGCCGCCGTCCGCGGCTCCTCCCAGAGGATCTCCAGATGCGACGCCGGCCCGGTGATCACGACCAGATCACACGGCCCGGCCCCCAGCGTCTGGTAGGCGATGCTCGCATCGCCGCTCTGGACGTAATGGGTGGGTGGCGCGCTCACTCTTCCTACAGGAATGTAACCAGGCCGCGTTTATGGTTTACAAACACACGTTCGATCAAATAACGAGGGCTAGCTAAAATCCCAGGCCCGACGGGAGCGAGCATCAGGCATGGCTAACAACAGTGAGATCAGCGGCCAGAAGGCCGCAGCGACACGCAAGCGAAACACGACCCGCAAGTCCACGACGACGACGAAAACGAGCGCCGGCCGGACTGCGACCAGCGCGAGGACGACCGCAGCCGACGCGACGAACGCGACGACGGCGGAGACCAAAGTCCGGCTGACCCAGGCCCAGCAGATGGCCGGGCGGGCGGTGCTGGTGCCGGTTGGCGCAAGCCTCGTGGCGCGGGACAACCTCGTCTCGACGGTCAAGGGCTTGGCGACCAAATACCGGACGCGCTCGTCGGTCGAGCGTGAGCTGAGGCGCTACGAGCGCCGCGGCGTCACCGCCCGCAACCGCTTCGAACGTCAGGTGCGCCGCACGCGGACGAAGTTCGAGCGTGAGCTGCGCCAGCGTCGCAGCCGGGTCGAGCGGACGGTCAAGCAGAATCGCCGGCGCTTCGAGCGCGAGGTCCGGTCGGTTCGCCGCGACCTCGAGAAGCAGTCCGGTACGCTGGCATCTCGGGTCGAAAAGCTGGTTTCGGACGCGTCTGACCGGCTGCCCGTCGCTTAGGAGCTTCCCCCGCCTCGCGCCCAGGAGAGCGCGGAGGCGGGAAAGGTTCGCCGGCCTCATAACCTCGCCGGCGAACGTAGCACCCTCTCCTCCCTCAACCGCCGGGGCGTCACATCAGTGGCGCCCCGTCGGTCTTTCTGGGGCCGTCAGCCGGTTGGCAGTACGGTGAGCGCGTCGATCACCCGATCAGGAGGTCTCGCGCCGTGCAGCTGTGTCTGATGATCGAAGGTCAGGAAGGCGTCACCTGGCCTCAATGGCTCGCGCTGGCTGAGGCTTGCGAGCGCCACGCGATCCCGGCGCTGTTTCGCTCCGACCATTACATGAACCTCGACGGCCGCCACCCGGAGCGGGGGTCGCTCGACGCCTGGGGAACGATCTGCGGCCTGGCCGCTGTGACTTCGGAGCTGCGGCTCGGCACGATGGTCTCGCCGGCCACCTTCCGGCACCCGTCCGAGCTCGCGCGCCTGGTCGTCACCGCCGATCAGATCAGCGGCGGGCGAGTGTCGCTCGGCCTTGGCGCCGGCTGGCACGAGCGTGAGCACGCGGCGCACGGGTTTCAGTTCCCGGTCGTCCGCACACGGATCGACATCCTCGAGGAGCAGCTCCAGATCGTGCTCGGCAACTGGGGCGACGAGCGCTTCTCGTTCGACGGCGAGCACTATGCCCTGCGCGACCTCGAGGCCCAGCCCAAGCCGATCCAGCGCCCGCACCCGCCGCTAATCATGGGCGGTGACGCGGGACCGCGCAGCGCTTTGCTGGCCGCGCGCTACGCCGACGAGTACAACAGCGCATTTGTGACCGTCGAGCAGGCGCGCGAACGCCGCGAGAAGATCGCGCGCGCATGCATCGCGATCGGTCGTGAGCCGATCCCGTTCTCGGTCATGACCGCGGTCGTCGTCGGCGCCGACGAGCGTGAGCTGCACGATCGCGTCGCGCGGCTGGGCGCGAAGATTGACGCCGACGCCGAGGGCCTGCTGCGCGAGCCGCCCGACGGGTGGGTGCTGGGGACGCTCGACCAGGCGGCCGAACAGTTGCGCGCGCTGAGCGAGGCAGGCGTCGCGCGCGTCATGTGCCAGCAGCTGCTCCACGAGGACCTCGACGCGGTCGCGCTGCTCGGCGAAGAGTTAGCGCCGCGGCTGAGGTAGCGCCGAGTCGCCGCCGCGGTCCCGGACCGACGCCCCCCGGCGGGTGCGACCGCGTTGGAGGGTTTTCCCAGCCAGCGGGGAACCGAGGGTCGTGCCCCGTTCCCTCGCGCTGCTCACGACGCTCGCGGTCGGTGGCCTGATCGCGCTCCAGCCCCCTGCCAACTCGGCGCTCGCGAGGCACGTCGGCGACCTTGGCGCGGCGATGATCAGCGTCGTGATCGCCCTCCTTGTCCTCTCGGTCCCGTTCCTGGTATTCGGCGATCCCTCGCGGCTGTCGGGGCTCGCTTCGTTCAAGCTCGAGTACGCCCTCGGCGGCCTCGGGACCGCGGCGGTGGTGCTTGTCTCGCTGATCACCGTGCGGTCACTTGGAGTCGCCGGGGTGGTGTCACTGCTGATCCTCGGCCAGCTGGTGATCGCGATCGTCGCCGACCGCCTGGGATGGCTTGGCGTCACCCACGTCGGGCTGACGCCGGCACGGTGGGCCGGGGTGGTGCTGGTGGCCGCCGGCACGGTGCTGATCACCCGGCCCTGACCAAGCGCCGCGGGCGTGGCCCATTGAGGCGTGCGCCTAGAATGGGTCGTATGCCGACAAAAGACCAGGTGACCGAAGCCCTGCGTGCAGTGATCGACCCCGAGCTGCGACGCGACATCGTCGAACTCGAGATGGTCCGTTCGATCGACATCCACCCCAACGGTGTCGTCGACGTCATGGTCTCGCTGACGACGCCCGGCTGCCCGATCCGCAACCACTTCCAGACCGCCGTCGACCAGAGCGTACGCGCGCTCGAGGGCGTCAGTGGGGTGAACATCAGTTTCGACGTGCTGTCCGACAACGAGAAGAGCGCCCTCGGGCGCAAGCTCGGCCGCCGCGCGCTGCCCGAAGGGGCGCTCGCGCAGGTGGCCAACGTGATCTGCATCGGCTCCGGCAAGGGCGGCGTCGGCAAGTCGAGCGTGACCGCGAACCTCGCCGCGGCGCTCAGCGGTGAGGGCAAGCGGGTCGGCGTCCTCGACGCCGACGTCTGGGGTTACTCGCAGCCGCGCATGCTCGGCGTCGGTGGCGAGCGCCCGCGCGTCAACGGCGAACGCAAGCTGATCCCGATCTCAGCCCATGATGGGATCAGCGTGATGTCGATCGGCTTCTTCGTCGAACAGGACGCCGCTGTCGTGTGGCGCGGCCCGATGCTCCACAAGGCGCTCCAGCAGTTCCTCGAGGACGTCGACTGGGGCGAGCTCGACTACCTGCTGATCGACCTTCCGCCCGGCACCGGCGATGTGTCGATGACGCTCGCGCAACTGCTTCCACAGGCGAAGTTCCTGATCGTCACGACGCCCCAGCCGGTCGCCCAGAAGGTCGCCGCGCGGTCGGCCGAGATGGCGGCAAAGCTGAAGCTCGAGATCGCCGGCGTGATCGAGAACATGTCGGGGTTCGTGACCCCGGGTGGCGAGCGCTTCCAGATCTTCGGCGAGGGCGGCGGTCAGTTGCTCGCCGAGGAGCTTGGCGTGCCGCTGCTGGGCAAGGTGCCGCTGACGATGCCGCTGCGCGAGCAGTCGGACTCGGGTTTGCCGCTCGTGCTCTCCGATCCGGATGATCCGGCCGCGCAGGCGCTCGCGCACGCCGCCCGCGGGTTGATCGCGCTCTCACCGGTGGAGCTGCCGGTGATGCAGGCGCCCGCGCCCGCCGCGGCGCCGCAGCCCGCCGGCATGTCACTGCCGATGGCGTGACGGCCGGTCTCCCAAATCGTTACTTGGCGTAATACCCGGCGTTCAGCTGGATGTACTTCTGCCATTCGTCGGGGAGCTGATCCTCGGCGAAGCACGCGTCGACCGGGCAGGCCTCGACGCACGCGTCGCAGTCGATGCACTCCTCCGGGTCGATATAGAGCATCTCGACGTTGTCGTAGTCGGGCTCGTCCGGCGTCGGATGGATGCAATCGACCGGGCAGACCTCGACGCACGAGTTGTCCTTCGTGCCGATGCACGGCTCCGCGATCACGTAGGCCATAGGTGTCTGGTCCTCTTGGGTTCGTTTCCGGTGCCGGACCGGGCCGGCGGCCTGAGCATTCTAGGTAACGGCGGCCTCTCGGTAGCCTCTCGCCCGTGCTGCTGCTGACGGGCGCCACAGGGACGGTTGGACGCGCCGTGCTGCGACGGTTGGTCGCGATCGGCACCCCGGTGCGCTGCCTGGTCCGCGATCCGCGCCGGCTGGGGCCCGAGCGGGTCCAGGTCCAGATCGCGCTCGGCGACCTCGGCGATCACCTTTCGTTCCGCCATGCGCTGCGGGGGATCGACACGGTCGTGCACCTCGCGTCGGTTATCCGCGATCAGCCCGGCGGCTCGATCGAGGAGCTCGCGGGCGTCGCGACGTGGCGGCTGGTCCAGGCGGCTGAGCGCGCGGGCGTGCAGCGGTTTGTCTTCTTCTCGACGCTTGGCGCCTCGACGCGCAGTCGCGCGCGCCTGATGCGGGCCAAGGCGATCGCCGAGCGGGCGGTCGTCGAGTCGACGCTCGAGCACACCGTGTTCGCGCCCTCGATCGTCTATTCGCCGAGCGACCCGTATCTGACCCTGCTGGCGCGAATGTCGTGGCTGCCGGTGGTGCCGATCCCGGGGACCGGGCAGGCTGCCTTTGAGCCGATCTGGGCCGAGGATGTCGCCGACTGCACGGTCGCCGCGCTGCCCGGAGGGCCGGCCGCGACGCAGTCGATCGGCGCCCGCTACGAGCTCGCCGGCCCCGACACGCTCACCCATCAGGAGATCGTCGAGATCGCGCTGCGCTCGTTCCGCCGCCGCCGGAGGATCGTGCGCGTTCCGATCGGGATCGCACGCCGCGTCCTGCAACTGGTCGAGTTGCTTGGCGGGCCGACCGCGTTCGCGACCTGGGACGAGGCCGAGCTGCTCGAGGTGCCTTTGATCTCCCGGCACGGGACCACCGATGCGCAGCGGCTCGGGGTCGTCCCCAAGCCGATGCGGGCGGTGCTCGGGGTCGGGTGAACGTCTGAGTGACGCCGGCGCCGAGGTCAGGGGCTCGGCGCCACGGCGAGCTTGACGCCGAGAATCCGGCCAACCTGCGTGACGAGCGGCGGGACGTGCGCGCGTCCGGAGCCCGGGAACGCGGCGCTCGCGAGCGGCGGCTGCGACCGTCCCTTGATCGTCAGCTGCACGCCCTCACATCCGTACGGATCGACGAGCGCCACCGCCGCGGGCCGAGCCGAGTGCGCGGAGTAGAACGCGAGCCGCACGCGGATCGCGAAGTCCGCCGGACACGCCGCCGCGCCGGGCTGGGCCGCCGGGAGGGCGTTGATCAGAGACCGGACTCGCTCGAGCTGGCTCGAGCGCGTGAACGTGAGCGGCCCCTGCGTGGTCCGCTTGCCCTTCACGACCGTGACCCGCAGCCGGTCGACGCCGCGCGCAACCCGCTCCGATGGCGGCCGCGACGTCATCCAGACGGCCTGCGCGTCGGCGCGGAGCGCAGTCGATGCACGGCTGAGCGCCACGACCTCGACGACGAGCCGGCGGGTCAACAGCACACCAGCGCGCGTGGGCCAGCTGAATCCGGCAACGCCATACCCCGGACCGACGTTGCCCGAGCCCGTTTCGTCGAGCGTGGAGCCGGCGGGCCGGTGCTGCTTGATGAACGCGAGTACCGCTGCCGGGCGCCCCGGCACGAGCCACCAGGCGTGGTCGTCGACCAGATTCGGCGTCGCGGGACGGTCGCCCGGGTTAGCGAGCGCGGCGCCGGCGCCGCTCGGCTCGGCAACGGAACTCTGCGCGCCGGCCGGGAGCGTCAGGCGCGCGAGCAGCGCCGCCGCGTCGGTGTGCGCCGCCGCCTCGTTGGCGGCCGTCGAGCTCGTGCCCGCCGAGGCGGTCAGGGCGCCCGCCGCGAGCACACCAAGCGCCACCACCAGACCTGCGATCGCCTTGATCACGCGCCGCCTGTGCATACGGGTACTACGAGCGTACGGCAGTTACGTCACGGGGCCGCTTCAGCCGTCGAGCTGTGGCTCGCGATCGCTCCACGGCAGCGCGTGCTCGAGCTGCGCCGCGAGCGCGAGCAGCACCTCTTCGCCGGCCGGCGGGCCGATCAGCTGCACGGCCGTCGGCAGCCCGTCGTCGCCGTGATAGAGCGGCACCGAGATCGCCGGCTGACCGGTGATGTTGGCGATCGCGGCGAACGGGGTGAAGTAGCCCGAGCGCTGGAACTTGGTCCACGGGTCCGGGCCTAGGCCATGGATCTCGCCGATCGCGACGGGGCGCTGCGCGAGCGCGGGCGTCAGCAGCACATCGAAGCCGGCGGTCGAGGCGACGAGCGACCGGGCGGCGGCCTCGAGCCGCATGTGCGAGCTCAGGATCGTCAGCCCGTCGAGCTCGCGCGCGTGGCGGTAGAGCGCCCACGTGAGTGGCTCGACGTCCTCCTCGGTCGGCTCGCGACCCGCGAGACGGCCGCCGACGAGCGTCGTGATCGACACTTGCGGCCCGAATTCGCGCGTGAAGTCGGGCAGCAGATCGACCTGCGACCACTGCGGGCTGATCTGCTCCACATCGTGCCCGAGCGACGCGAGCAGCTGCGCGGCGTCACGAGCGCCGGCCTCGCACAACGGATCGAGCGCTGCGTCGGCGAGCGGCGGGTCGAGCGCCAGCGCGATCCTCAGCCGTCCCGGCTCGCGCGCGGCGAGCTCCGTGTAAGGCGCCGGCGCAGGCGGGGCCCAGGTCGCGTCGCCAGGCTCGTAGCCCGCGAGCACGTCGAGCGCGGCGACCGTGTCCCCCACGGTCCGGGTCAGGACGCCGTCACAGACCAGAAACGACTGGCCGACCTCGGGGCCGAGTGACACGCGTCCGCGCGCCGGCTTGAGCCCGACGAGCCCGCAACAGGCGGCCGGGATCCGGATCGAACCGCCGCCGTCGTTGCCGTGTGCGATCGGGACCATGCCCGCCGCGACAGCGGCCGCCGAACCGCCGCTCGAGCCGCCCGGCGTGCGGCCGCGATCCCAGGGGTTGCTCGTCGGGCCGAAGCGGCGCGGCTCGGTCGTCGGCAGGATTCCCATCTCGGGCATCGTCGTCTTGCCGACGATCACGAAGCCGGCATCGCGCAGCCGGCGGACCAGGAACGAGTCGTGGGGCGCGATCAGCCGCGCGAACAGGTCACTGCCCATCGTCAGCGGCATGCCGGCGACCGGGCGGTTGTCCTTGACCGCGATCGGGACCCCCGCGAATGGACGCGGATCGCCGGGGGCGATCGCGGCGGCCGCCTCGAGCGCCGACTCGTGCGCGACGAACGCGAATGCGTTGATCGACGGCTCGAGCTCGTCGATCCGGCGCAGGCTCGCCTCGACGAGCTCACGCGCGCCAAGCGCGCCGCTGCGAATCAACGCGGCGAGCTCGGTCGCCGGACGCCGGAGAAGCTCTGACACGGCGCGCAAGCCTACTCGGACCGAGTGTCTAGCCTCTGTTGACCCCACTGCCGCCCAGGAGCATCGACAAATGAGCGTGACGACGGAAGTCCAGTCCGGCCTCGAAGGCGTAGTCGCCTTCGCCACCGAGATCGCCGAGCCCGACCGCGCCGGCGGCGCGCTGCGCTACCGAGGCGTCGACATCGAGGAGTTGGTCGGGATGGTGCCGTTCGAGCAGGTCTGGGGGCTGCTCGTCGACGGCACGCTCAGGCCCGGTCTGCCACCGGCCGAGCCGCACCCGCTGAGTGTGCGCTCGGGCGATCCCCGTGTCGACGTGCAGGCGGCGCTGGCGATGCTCGCCCCGCAGTGGGGCTTCGGGCAGCTGATCGACATCTCCGACGAGGAGGCCCGCGACAACCTCGCGCGGGCGTCGGTAATGGCGTTGTCGTTCGTCGCCCAGTCCGCACGCGGGATCGGCAAGCCCCCGGTTTCGCAGCGCGAGATCGACAAGGGGACGTCGATCCCCGAGCGCTTCTTGATCCGTTGGCGCGGCGAGGCCAACCCGGACCACGTCAAGGCGATCGACGCCTACTGGAACTCGGCTGCCGAGCACGGGATGAACGCGTCCACGTTCACGGCGCGGGTCGTGGCGTCGACCGGCGCCGATGTGGCCGCGGCGCTGTCGGCGGCCGTCGGCGCGCTCTCCGGACCGTTGCACGGCGGTGCCCCGTCACGGGTGCTGACGATGCTCGAGGACGTCGCCGCCGCCGGCGACGCCGAGCGCTACGTCAAGGACGTGCTGGACTCGGGCCAGCGCCTGATGGGCTTCGGGCACCGGGTCTATCGCGCCGAGGATCCGCGCGCTCGCGTGCTGCGCCGCACCGCTCACGAGCTCGACGCGCCGCGCGTCGAGGTCGCGGAGGCGCTCGAACAGGCCGCGCTTGCCGAGCTTCAGGCACGGCGCCCTGACCGCGTGCTCGCGACCAACGTCGAGTTCTGGTCGGCGGTCGTGCTCGACTATGCCGACGTGCCGCCGGAGCTGTTCACGCCGCTGTTCACGTGCGCGCGGACGGCCGGCTGGTCGGCGCACATCATGGAGCAGAAGCGCGAGGGCAAGCTGATCCGGCCGACGGCCAAGTACGTCGGTCCCGGCCCGCGGCCGCTGTCGGACCTCCAGTAGCCGGCGGCTCGCGGCTCAGCCGCGGTACGGGCCGTTGACGTACTCGTTGAGCATCCGCGTGGCGCAGAACATCGGCCCGAGCGTTCGCAGCGAGGCGCGGATCAGCTCGATCCAGCGGCGCGGGATGCCCGCCTCGTCGCGGTCCTCGTAGAACGCCGGGATCACGTCGTCGGCGATCAGGCGGTGCAGGGCCGCCGCATCGCGCTCGTCCTGGGCGTAGTGGTTTGAGTCGACATCGCCGGGGATCGCCCACCCGTTGGAGCCGTCGAACGCCTCGGCCCACCAGCCGTCGAGCACGCTGAGCTGCAGCCCGCCATTGAAGGCGGACTTCATCCCGCTCGTGCCGCTGGCCTCGAGCGGCGGGCGCGGCAGGTTCAGCCAGACGTCGCAGCCGCGCACCAGCCAGGCGGCCGAGTCCAGGTCATAGTCGTCGAGGTACACGACCCGCTCGCCGACCGCTCGTGCCGCCTTGAGACCGAACAGGCTCTGCAGCGCGCGCTTGGCCTCGTCGTCGCGCGGGTGGGCCTTGCCGGCGAGCACGACCTGGACCGGACGCTCGCCGGTCAGCAGCGAGAGCGTCCACTCGGGGTCGCGGGTCAGCAGGTCGAGCCGCTTGTAGGTCGCGACGCGCCGCGCGAAGCCGATCGTCAGGACCTCGGGATCGAACGCCCGCGCCGCCGCGTCGACGTAATCGCGCACGTCGCCGCGCCGCAGACGGTCGGCGATGCTGCGCCGGGCGACGAAGCCGACCAGCCCGGTCCGCTGCCGGCCGCGCGCCGACCACAGCTCGTGGGCGGGGATCGAGTCGACGGCCGCCCAGGTCGCCGGGTCGGCCGCGCGCGCCTGCCAGTCGGCGCCGAGGTGGCGGTCGAGCAACTCGCGCATCGGCTGGCCGATCCAGGTCGGGACATGGACGCCGTTGGTGACGTGGCCGATCGGGACCGACTGCAGATCGCGGTCGGGCCACAGCCAGTGCCACATCTCGCGTGCGACCTCCTCGTGGCGGCGGCTGACCGCGTTCGCGGCGCGGCTCATCCGCAGCGCGGCCTCGGTGACGCCGAACGGCGACCAGGGGTCGTCGGCCTGCCCCCGGCCGAGCTCGACCAGCTCCTGCGGCGAGCAGCCGAGCTGCACCGCCAGCCGCCCGACGACGGCCTCGATCTGGTCCGGAGGGTAGGTGTCGTTGCCGGCCGGAACCGGCGTGTGGGTCGTGAACACGGTCCGCTCGCGCGCGCGGGCGAGCGCGTCGCCGAGCGAATCGCCGTTGCCGTCGCGGGCGAGCTCGAGCGGCGCCAGCGCGGCGTGGCCCTCGTTGAGGTGGATCACGCCCGGCTCGTAGCCGAGCGCGCGCAGCGCCCGGACGCCGCCGACGCCGAGCAGCGCGTACTGCGCCAGGCGCGTCTCGGGGTCGCCGTCGTACAGGCGGCCGGTGATCCAGCGGTCCAGCGGCGCGTTCTCGGCGCAGTCGGTGTCGAGCAGGAACAGCGGCACGCGGCCGACCTGCACGCGCCAGATCCGCGCGGTCACGTCGGCCTCGCCGATCGGCACCTTGACCGTCAGCGGGGCTCCGTCGGGACCGGTCACGAGCGCCGCCGGGAGCCGCTCGGGGTCGGTCTCGACCCAGTACTCGTGCTGCCAGCCGGAGCCGTCGACGAGCTGGCGGAAGTAGCCCTTGCGATACATCAGCCCGACCGCGACGAGCGGCAGCGCCCGGTCCGAGGCCTCCTTGAGCAGGTCGCCGGCGAGCGCGCCGAGGCCGCCCGAGTAGACCGGCAGCGACACATGGACGCCGTACTCGGCGCACAGGAAGGCGACCGGATTGGTGGCGTGAACGGCGACCGCAGCGGCGGACGGTTGGGGTCGGCCTCGACGAGCTCCTCGAGTCGCGGCCGCCCTGCGCAGCAGCTGCTCGTCCTCGGCGGCATGCGCGCAGAACCGCGGCCGGCGCCTCCTGCAAGCAGCCGGACCGGGTTGTGCTTGCACAGCTCGAACCGCTCGCGCGTCGACCGACGCGAACAGCTCGGGCCCGCCGGGCAGCCACGACCAGCGGTAGTTGAAGGCCAGCCGGGCGAACGGCGCCAGCGCAGGCGGCAGCCGCCCCGCGAGGTCCTCAGCAGCCCGTTGAAGGTCCCCGAGCCCATCGTTTTGCGTCGTGCTTGCGCGTTCCAAGCGCGGTGATTATCAACTAGTTGCGCGAATGCGGCCTTCCCGTCGCGCGCGGAGTCAAACACCACGCCCGCGCACGACGATCGGCCCCTGGCCGGTAGGCTCGCGGGCCCTTGGTCGCGCCGTCAGCCGCCGCCCCACAGTGCCGCCTCGGCGTGCTCGCCTTCGGCGATTCGATCACCAACGGCGGCGGCGAGCTGCAATGGGGCGTGGCACTGCAATCGTGGGCGCTGTGGGTCGCGCGCGGGCTCGGGGTGCCGTTCACCAGCTACGCCGTCGACGGAGCGTTCGTGGCCGACGTCGTGCGCACGCCAGATCCCGGCGTTCGAGCGCTCGGCCGCCAACCCGGCCGCCCGCTACGACGTCGGTTGCGTCTACATCGGGGTCAACGATGTCCGCGGGCCCCGGTGGGATCCGGACGCGTTCCGAGCGATCATCGGTTCGCGCTCGCGTTCGTGACCGCGCGTTGCGAACGGACGCTCGCCGTGACGGCCCCGCTGCGCCTCGGGGTCCCGCCCGCCGGCGCCAAGGTCGGCGACCTGAACGCGGCGATCGAGGCCAACGCGCGCCGGTCGGGGGCGCTGGTCGTTGACCTGAGCACGTTCGAGGCGCGCAACTTCGTGATGGCCGATCGGGTCCACCCGACGGCCTTCGGGCAGGTTTCGATCGCCGAGCGCGCGCTGGCGGTCCTGGCCCGCGACGGGCTGCCGACCCGGGTCGAGCCGGCGTCGCTGGTGCGCTTTGAGACCACCCGCCTCGCGCGACTGCGCGGGGATCTCACGTACGCCTACCGGTACGCCAAGCAGCTGCGCCCCGGCTGACTCCATGGGATCTTTGGCGCTATGCGCGCAAAATCCCCAATCGGTCCCACTGCGGAGCTAGCTCCGGAGCCGACCGGACTCCTCGGTCACCTCGCGCAGCCGCCGCGCGAGCGCGGGCGTCAGCGCCCCGCCGTGCATCTGCCAGCGCCAGCTGCCGCTCGCCCGGGTCGGGACGTTCATCCGCGCCTCGCTGCCGAGCCCGAGCACGTCCTGGGCCTGGATCATCGCCAGGACCGCCGGCGAGGCGTGCGCGAGCCGGATCATCCCCCACCACGGCCGGCGGCGATCCGTAAGCCCGGCGCGGGCGAGCTCGGAGTCGACGAACGCCCGTTGGCGCGGCGGCAGTGACTCGAGCCAGCCGCGGGTCGTGTCCTGATCATGCGTGCTCGTGTAGACGACGCGGTTGGCCACGTGGTTCTCGGGCCGGTGCGGGCTGCGCGGGTGGCGCGGGTCCATCCCGAACTGGAGCACGAGCATCCCGGGCAGGCCGAGCTCGTCGCGCAGCCGCCTGACCGGCGGGCGTGATCACGCCGAGGTCCTCGGCGACGAGCGGCAGACCGGCGCCGAGCGACCGCTCGAGCGCTTCGAACAGCGCCTTGCCGGGTCCGCGGCGCCACGTCCCGGCGGCCGCGGTGCGTGCCCCCGCCGGGACCGCCCAGTAGGCGACGAAGCCGCGGAAATGGTCGATCCGGGCGAGGTCGAACAGCTCCAGCGTGCGGCGCACGCGCTCGACCCACCAGCGGTAGCCGCCGCCGTTGGAGCGCCGGCCAGTCATACAGCGGGTTGCCCCACAGCTGGCCCCGCACCGCGTAGGCATCGGGCGGCGCGCCGGCCACATAGCCGTCCTGAAAGAGCTGCGGGTGCGCGAGGTGGTCGGCGCTCCCGCGCGAGACGTAGATCGCCACGTCGCCCATGATCCGCACGCCCCGCTCGCTGCCGTACGCCCGCAGCGCTCGCCACTCGCGGTCGAAGCGCACCTGGTCGGCCACCGCGGCGCGTCCCGCAAACCGCTCCCAGTCACCGATCCAGAACCGTTGTCGCTCGCGAAATTCGGCACTCTGGGCCCGCGACACGGGAGCGCGCGGCGACTCCAGCAGCCCGCGCCAGGCCGCGAACGCCGAGCTTGACTTGTACGGCGAGCGGTAGCGGTCCGGCGGGCTGAGCGGCAGCACCTGCCACCAGGACTGACCGGCGGCGGCGAGCCAGTCGATGAACCTGTACGCCTCGGGACCGAGCCGACCACCGGGGAGCGAGGTGATGTGGAGCTGGACCCCGCTCGAACGGGTGGTCATGTTCACCGGCCAGTGTTTACCCGATGACCAGAGGTGGATACCTTCCCGGTGATGAGCACGCCAACGACCGAGACCGAGACCGCGGCCGCGACGCCGGCGATCGAGGCACGCGAAGCCCCGGCGCGCCGGATCGTGGTCCAGTACCCGGCCCCGGCGGTCGACGACGGCCGCTATCCCGCCAAGCGCTGCGTCGGCGACCGGGTGACCGTCGAGGCCGACGTCTTCCGCGACGGCCACGAACTGATCCGCGCGACCGTCCGCTACCTGGGCCCGGGCGACGAGCAGTGGCGCGAGGCCGAGCTGCTCCGGATCGATGCCCACCTCGGCGGCGTCCGTTGGGCGGGGCGAATTCTCGGTTGACCGCCCTGGGCGCTGGATCTACACGATCGAGGCCTGGACCGATCTGTTCGGCACCTGGCGCGACGAGCTGGCGAGAAAGGTGCAGGCGCGCCAGCACGATTTGAGCGGTGAGCTCTCCGAGGGGGTCGTGCTGCTCAGGCAGGCCGCACAGCAGGCCGAATCGGCCGCCGATCGCAGGCTGATCGAGCACGCCGCCCGCGAGCTCGAGGATCCGGCCGTGCCCGAGAGCGCCAAGCACGACGCCGCGCTCGGCGAGGAGCTGTTCGCTGCCGTCGAGCGCTACCAGCCGCGCCACGGGCGCCTGGAGATCGATCAGCCGCTGGCGATCGAGGTCGACCGCGTGCGGGCGCGGTTCGGCGCCTGGTATGAGCTGTTCCCGCGTTCATGGGGTGGGCTGAGGGGGGTCGAGCGCCAGCTGCCGCGGCTGGCCGAGCTCGGCTTCGACGTGGTCTACCTGCCGCCGATCCACCCGATCGGACTGACGAACCGCAAGGGACGCAACAACTCCCTGACCGCGACGCCGGCCGATCCCGGCTCGCCGTGGGCGATCGGCGATGCGACCGGCGGCCACGACGCGATCCACGCGGACCTCGGCACGGTCGCCGATCTGCGCTCGCTGACCGCGACCGCGCGCGAGCACGGGATCGACATCGCGCTCGACTTCGCGATCCAGTGCTCGGCCGACCACCCGTGGCTGACCGAGCATCCCGAGTGGTTTCACCACCGCCCGGACGGCACGCTGAAGTACGCCGAGAACCCGCCCAAGCGCTACCAGGACATCTACAACGTCAACTGGGAGTCCGCGGACTGGCGCGGGCTCTGGGAGGCGCTGCTCGAGGTGATGCTGCACTGGGTCGACTGCGGCGTGCGCGTGTTCCGCGTCGACAATCCGCACACCAAGCCGTTCGCCTTCTGGTCGTGGCTGATCGCGCAGGTCCACGACCGTGACCGCGACGTGATCTTCCTCGCCGAGGCGTTCACCAAGCGCTCGGTGATGCGCCACCTCGGCAAGCTCGGCTTCTCGCAGTCCTACACCTACTTCACCTGGAAGAACGCGCGCTGGGAGCTGACCGAGTACGTATCCGAGCTCGCCTACTCGGGCGAGCAGGAATACTTCCGGCCCAACTTCTTCGCCAATACGCCCGACATCCTGAACGCCTATCTCCAGCACGGCGGGCGGCCGGCGTTCGAGGCCCGGCTCGTCCTCGCCGCCACGCTGAGCCCGAGCTATGGCATCTACTCGGGCTTTGAGAACGTCGAGGACGTCGCCGTGCGCGAGGGCTCGGAGGAGTACCTCAACTCCGAGAAGTACGAACTCAAGCGGCGCTCGCTCGACGGCCCGCTGCTGGCGCTCGTCGCCCAGCTCAACCACGCACGCCGCGAGCACCCGGCGCTGCAGGAGTTCTCGAACATCACCTTCCTCGACACCGCCAACGATGCGCTGATCGCATACGCCAAGCAGTCGGGCGGCGACACCGTGATCTGCGTCGTCAACCTCGATCCCCACCAGCCCCAGCAGGGGGTCGCCGCGATCCCCGCGAGCCTCGGCGTGGCGCCGGCGTTCACCGTGCACGATCTGCTCTCCGACGAGCGCTACCAGTGGCGGATCGGCCCCAACTTCGTCGCGCTCGAGGCTGGACTGCGCCAGGCCCACGTTCTCTGGGTCGAGAGCTGACCGCGACATGAGCGTCGGACCGTCCACCCTCACGCACCTGCTCGCCCGCGAACATCGCGCGCCGACCGAGAGCCCGCAGACCCAGGCCTCGGCCCAGGAGGTTCAGGCGCGCCAGTGGTTCGAGGCCGAGCCGCTGTGGTTCAAGCGCGCCGTCTTCTACGAGATCCACATCCGTGGCTTCTTCGACGCCAACGGGGACGGCTCCGGTGACGTCCGCGGGCTGACCGACAAGCTCGATTACCTGCAGTGGCTCGGGATCGACTGCATCTGGCTGCTGCCGTTCTATGAGTCCCCCCTGCGCGACGGCGGCTATGACATCTCGGACTTCACCAAGGTGCACCCCGATTACGGGACCGTCAACGACGTCCAGGAGCTGATCGAGGCCGCGCACGCGCGCCGGATCCGCGTGATCGCCGACCTCGTGATGAACCACACCTCGAGCGACCATCCCTGGTTCGTCGAGTCGCGGTCGAGCCCGGACTCGCCCAAGCGCGACTGGTACGTGTGGTCAGACACCGACGAGCGCTACCGCGACGCGCGGATCATCTTCACCGACACCGAGGTCTCCAACTGGACCTATGACCCGGTCGCGGGCGCCTACTACTGGCATCGCTTCTTCTCCCACCAGCCCGACCTCAACTACGACAACCCGGACGTCGGCGACGCGATGATCGGCGTGCTGCGCTTCTGGCTCGAACTGGGACTGGACGGGTTCCGGCTCGACGCGGTGCCGTACCTGTTCGAGCGCGAGGGCACCAACTGCGAGAACCTCCCCGAGACCCACGCCTACTTGAGGCGAATCCGCGCCGAGATCCACGAGAGCTACCCCGACCGCGTGCTGCTCGCCGAGGCAAACCAGTGGCCCGCCGACGTGGTCGAGTACTTCGGCCAGGGCGACGAGTGCCAGATGGCGTTCCACTTCCCGGTCATGCCGCGAATGTTCATGGCCGTCCGCCGCGAGCAGGCGGCGCCGATCTACGAGATCCTCGAGCAGACACCGGCGATCCCCGAGAGCTGCCAGTGGGGCCTGTTCCTGCGCAACCACGACGAGCTGACGCTCGAGATGGTCACCGACGACGAGCGCGACTACATGTACGCCGAGTACGCCAAGGACCCGCGGATGAAGCTCAATCTCGGGATCCGCCGCCGTCTGGCGCCGCTGCTCGACAACGGCCGCGACGAGATCGAGCTGATGACGGCGATCCTGTTCTCGCTGCCCGGGTCGCCGGTTCTCTACTACGGTGATGAGATCGCGATGGGAGACAACATCTTCCTCGGCGACCGCGACGGCGTCCGGACGCCGATGCAATGGACCGGGGATCGCAACGGTGGCTTCTCGCGCGCCGACTTCGCCCAGCTCTACGCGCCGCCGCTGATGGACCCGGTGTTCGGCTTTCAGGCGGTCAACATCGAGGCCCAGTTGCGAACGCCGACTTCGCTGCTGCGCTGGATGCACCGCTTCATCGCGCTGCGCAAGGAGCATCCGGTGTTCGGGTTTGGCACCTACGAGCCGATCGAGACCTCGAACCCGCGCATCTTCGCGACGATCAGGCGCTTCGAGGACGATCTCGTGCTGTGCGTACATAACCTCGCGCGGTCGGCCCAGGCGGTCGAGCTCGACCTCAGCCCGCACGCCGGCCGCTATCCGGTCGAGCTGTTCGGCCGCTCGCGCTTTCCGCAGATCGGCGATCTGTCCTATCTGCTGACCCTCGCCCCGCGCGGCTTCTACTGGTTTCAGCTCGTCGAGGAAGGCGAGGAGGCGATCGGGTGAGCAAGCCAATGCAGACGCCCGCATTCGAGCTGATCGAGGGGCTCGACCTCGAGGCGCTCGCCGAATGGCTCGAGCAGCGGCGCTGGTACGCATCCAAGTCGCGCCACGTGACCGGGCTCGAGATCGACGAGCACGCCCAGCTCGCCGACCAGCCCCCGCTGCTGTTAACGGTCGTCCAGGCGCGCTTCGCGAGCGGCAGCCACGAGCTCTACCAGCTCCCGCTCGCGTTCATCGCGCTCGAGGACATCGACTCGATGACGACCGCCCCGTCCAGCACACCGGTGACACGGCGGCGATCGACGCGGTCGCCGATCCGGAGTACGGTCGCGAATTGCTGCGCCAGATCGACGCCGACGCGCAGGTCGAAACCGAGGATGGCGTGTTCCGTTTTCACCGCGTCGAGGGTCCGCTGCCGGCCGAGGCGCAGGTCCGTCCGGTCGGCGTCGAGCAGTCGAACTCGTCAATCGTGTTCGGCGACCAGACCGTGCTCAAGGTGTTTCGCAAGCTCGAGCCGGGGATCAACCCCGAGCTCGAACTGCTCCAGTTCCTGACCGCCCACGGCTTTCCGAACATCGCGCCGCTGCAGGGCTTCTACGACTACGAGGGACGGTCGTTCAGCGCGACGCTCGGCGTCGCGCAGCGCTTCCTCCCGGATGCGGTCGGCGGCTGGGAGCTCGCGCTCGACCAGGTCGCGCTCGACCCCGCCGATCTGCTCAACGAGCTCGGCACGCTCGGGCGGATCACGGCGCAGCTGCACAACACGCTCGCGTCCGACGTGGGCGATCCGGCGTTCAGTCCCGAGGAGCCGAGCAGCGAGTCGCTGTCGCTGCTGACCGCGACGATCGACGAGGACATCGAGCGGATCTTCGTGCGGCTGCCCGAGGACGAGCGGGTCGCGCCGATCGCCGGCCGCGGCCAGGACGTGCGCGAGCGGATCGCCGCCCGCAGCCAGATCGGTCTCGGCGGTCGCGCGATCCGCACGCACGGGGACTTCCACCTCGGGCAGACGCTGCACACGGCGGGCGGGCCGAATGGGTGATCATCGACTTCGAGGGCGAGCCTGCGCGGCCGCTGTTCGAACGCCGCCAGAAGCGCTCGCCGCTGCGCGACGTGGCCTCGATGCTGCGCTCGTTCGCGTATGTCGTCCTCGGCGAGCGAGATCATGCGCGGGCGCCCGCGCCGGCGCAGTTCGAGGAGCGCGCCCGCGACAACGTTCCTCGAGCACTACTTCGCGACCGTCGATCAGGCGCTGCTGCCCGCCGGCGAGGCGGCGATCATGAACCTGCTGTCGATCTTCGAGCTCGAGAAGGCGATCTACGAGCTCCAGTACGAGCTCGACAATCGGCCCGAATGGCTGCCGATCCCGGTCGCCGGGATCGTGCGCCTGCTGGAGTCCGAATGACCGTCGCCGACCGCGAACTCGAAGCGCTCGCGCGCCGCGAGCACGCCCAGCCGCACTCGGTGCTCGGGGCCCATCCGGTCAACGGCGGCGTCGTCGTGCGCGCGCTGCGCCCGGCGCGCCGAGAAGGTCTCGGTCAAGCCGGCGCCAAGGGCAAGGCGGTCGCGCTGCAGCGAATCCATCCGGCCGGGATCTTCGAGGGCACGCTCGAGGGCGCGCAGCTGCCGCTGCGCTACCGAGCTCAAGGTCGACTACGGCGAGGCGGGGAAGTTCACGCTCGACGATCCGTACGCGTTCACGCCGACGCTCGGGGAGCTCGATCTGCACCTGATCGCCGAGGGGCGCCACGAGGAGCTCTACGAGAAGCTCGGCGCGCACACGCGCGAGCACGAGGGCGTCAGCGGCACCGCGTTCGCCGTCTGGGCGCCCGCCGCGCGCGCGATCAGCGTCGTCGGCGACTTCAACTCGTGGGACGGGCGCGCTGCACGCGATGCGATCGCTCGGCTCGAGCGGGATCTGGGAGCTGTTCCTGCCCGACGTCGGCGAGGGCGCGCGCTACAAGTACGAGATCCTGACCGCCGACGGCGAGCTGACGCTGAAGGCCGACCCGTTCGCGCCGGCGACCGAGGTGCCGCCGCGGACCGCGTCGGTGGTCGCGCAGTCCACATCACGAGTGGAGCAAGGAGGACGCGCGCTATCTCGAGCAGCGCCGCGAGGGCGAGCCGCTGGCGCAGCCGATCTCGATCTACGAGGTGCACGTCGGCTCCTGGCGGCTGCAACACGCTCGAGGACAACCGCCCGCTCACCTACCTCGAGCTCGCCGACGAGCTGTCGGCCTACGTCACCGACATGGGCTTCACGCACGTCGAGCTGCTGCCGGTGATGGCGCACCCGTTCACCGGCTCGTGGGGCTACCAGGTGACCGGCTACTTCGCGCCGACGCCGCGCTACGGGTCGCCCGACGACCTGCGCCAGTTCGTCGACCGGATGCACGAGCGCGGCGTCGGGGTGATCGTCGACTGGGTCCCGGCCCACTTCCCGCGCGACGAGTTCGCGCTCGCGCGCTTCGACGGCACGGCGCTCTACGAGCACGCCGACCCGCGCCGCGGCGCCCACCCCGACTGGGGCACGCTGGTGTTCAACTACGGCCGCCACGAGGTCCGCAACTTCCTGATCTCGAACGCCCTCTTCTGGCTGCGCGAGTACCACGTCGACGGGATCCGGGTCGACGCGGTCGCCTCGATGCTGTACCTCGACTACTCGCGCGCGCGCGGGCGAGTGGGTCCCGAACCAGTTCGGCGGCCGCGAGGACCTCGACGCGGTCGCGTTCCTCAAGGAGCTCAACGAGGTGCATCCACGGCCGCGAGCCCGGGGTCATCTCGGCGGCCGAGGAGTCGACCGCGTGGCCCGGCGTCTCGCGCCCGACCTATCTGGGCGGGCTCGGGTTCGGCTTCAAGTGGAACATGGGCTGGATGCACGACACGCTCGCCTACTTCGAGCAGGACCCGATCTACCGCCGCTACCACCACCACGAGCTGACCTTCAGCCTCATGTACGCGTTCAGCGAGAACTTCGTCCTGCCGCTGTCCCACGATGAGGTCGTCCACGGCAAGGGCTCGCTGTACGGCAAGATGGCCGGCGCCGACGAGTGGCAGAAGCTCGCCAACCTCCGCGCCCTGTACGCCTACATGTGGGCCCACCCGGGCAAGAAGCTGTTGTTCATGGGCTCCGAGCTCGCCCAGCACGCCGAGTGGAGCCACGATCGCTCGCTCGACTGGCACCTGCTCGAGCGGCCCCAGAACGCCGGCATCCAGTCGCTGGTGCGCGACCTCAACCGCCTGCTACCGCGACGAGCCGGCGCTGTGGGAGCTCGACTCCGACCCCGCCGGCTTCTGGTGGCTGGAGCCCAATGACGCCGACAACAACGTGCTCGCGTTCGCGCGCGCGTCGCGGCGGCGGCGCGCGAGTGGTCGTGTTCGTGGCCAACTTGAGCCCCGTGCCGCGCGAGCGCTACCGGCTCGGCCTGCCGCGCTCGACCCGCTGGCGCGAGGCGATCAACACCGACTCGACGTTCTACGGCGGCAGCGACGTCGGCAACCTCGGCGGCGTCGAGCCCGAGCCGATCCCGTGGCACGGTCAGCCGGTCTCGGCCGAGCTCACGCTGCCGCCACTCGGGGCTGTGTGGCTCGTCCCGGATGGATGAGGCGCTGCCGTGGGAGCGTCCGCTCGGCTCCTGCGTGCTCGACGGCGAGCGGGCCGAATTTCGCGTCTGGGCGCCGTCCGCCTCCGTGCTCACACTCTGGGTGGCAAGGGAGGGCGTATGCGCTCGACGACGCCGGCTACGGCGTCTATGAGACGGTCGTCGCGCCGCGCGCGCCGGCGACGACTACTGGTACGAGGTCGACGGACGGCGCGCTGCCCGACCCGTGCTCGCGCTGGCAGCCCGACGGCCTGCGGGGCCCCTCGCGGGTCCTCGCCACGCCGCCGGCCCGCGAGCCGTTCGAGCGCCCGCCGCCCGACCGGCTCGTCATCTACGAGCTTCACGTCGGCACCTTCACCGCCGCGGGGACCTTCGCCGCGGCGCGCCGAGCACCTGCCCGAGCTCGCCGAGCTCGGGATCACGGCGATCGAGATCATGCCGGTGCCGGAGTTCCCCGGCGCCCGCGGCTGGGGCTACGACGGCGTCTACCTGAGCGCCGCGCAGTCGTCGTACGGCGGCCCGCTCGAGCTCGCGGCGCTGGTCGCCGCCGCCCACCGCGCCGGGCTCGCCGTGATCCTCGACGTCGTCTACAACCACATCGGCGCCAGTCGGCGCGGAGGCGTTCGAGGCCTTCGGCCCGTACTTCACGAGTACCTACGAGACCCCGTGGGGGAAGGCGATCAACTACGACGATGCCGACTGCGACCCGGTCCGCGAATGGGTGCTGCAGAGCGCCGAGGGGTGGGTGCGCGACTTCGGGATCGACGGGCTGCGGCTCGACGCGATCCACGCGATCTTCGACGCCAGCGCCAGAGCACATCGTCGCCGCCGTCGCCCGGCGGGTCCATGCGATCGAGCCGGGCGCCTACGTGATCGCCGAGTCCGGTCTCAACGATCCGGTCGTGATGCGTCCGGTCGACCGCGGCGGGTGGAACTGCGACGGCGCCTGGTCCGATGACTTTCACCACGCGCTGCACGCGCTGCTGACCGGCGAGCGCGACGGCTACTACTGCGATTTCGGGCGCGTCGGCCAGCTGGCGAAGGCGCTACACCGCCCGCACGTCAGCGACGGCACCTACTCCGCCTTTCGCCGCCGGCGGTTCGGCGCGCCCGCCGACGACGTCCCGGCCACCCGGTTCGTGGTCTACGCCCAGGACCACGATCAGGTCGGCAACCGCGCCTACGGCGACAGGCTCGCCCGCGAACTGCAGCCGCTCGCGGCCCTGTGCACGCTGCTTGCGCCATTCGTGCCGCTGCTGTTCATGGGCGAGGAGTACGGCGAGCGGGCGCCGTTTCAGTTCTTCTCAAATCACATCGACGAGGAGATCGCGGTCGCGACCCGCGAGGGGCGACGGCGCGAGTTCGCCGCCTTCGCCTCGTTCGACAAGGAGCTGCCCGACCCGAGGACCCGGCCACGTTCGAGCGCTCGAAGCTGACGCGTGAGCACGACCCCGCGATCGCACAGCTGTACCGCGACCTGATCGAGGCACGCGCTCGCCTCGCCGGGAGCGAGGCCGACGCGATCGAGTTCTCGGAATCGGAGCGCTGGCTGCGCTTCCGGCGCGGCGTCCACGAGGTGCTGTGCAACTTCGGATCGTCGTCGCGGCTCTTAGCCTGCGGCGGCACGTCGGTCGCGCTCGCGAGCGACCGCGACGCGGTTCTCTCCGACGGATACCTCAAACTCCCGCCGATGTCGGGAGCGCTGATCGAGTGACGGAGGTGTGGCCGGGCCGCCCGTTCCCACTCGGGGCGGAGTGGGACGGCGAGGGCACGAACTTCTCGCTCTTCTCAGAGCACGCCGAGGGCGTCGATCTGTGCCTGTTCGACGACGACGGCGACGAGACCCACATCGAGGTCACCTCCCGCCGGGCGCTCAACTGGCACTGCTATCTGCCCGGCGTCGGCCCCGGCCAGCGCTACGGCTACCGCGTCAAGGGGCCGTACGCGCCCGACGAAGGCCACCGCTTCAATCCCGAGAAACTCCTGCTCGACCCGTACGCGAAGGCGATCGAGGGCCTCGTCGACTGGGCCCACGACGCCAACGTCCTGCCCTACGTCCCCAACGGCGGCGAGGACGACGACTACGAGCCCGACGACGAGGACGACGCGGCGGCGGTCCCCAAATCAGTCGTCGTCGACCCCCGTTTCGACTGGCAGGGCGATGTCCAGCCGCAGGTCCCGTTCGCCGACACGATCATCTACGAGACGCACGTCAAGGGGTTCACGATGCGACACCCCGAGGTCCGCGGAGATCTCCGCGGCACGTACGCCGGGCTCGCGTCGGAGCCAGCGATCGCATACCTGCTCGATCTCGGCGTGACGGCTGTCGAGCTGCTCCCGGTCCATCACATCTCTGACGAGTCATTCCTATTTGAACGTGGCCTTCGCAACTACTGGGGCTACAGCACGATCGGATACTTCGCGCCGCACTCCGAGTACGCCGCGACCGGGCGCCGCGGCGAACAGGTGCGGGAGTTCAAGGGCATGGTCAAGGCGATGCACCAGGCCGGGATCGAGGTGATCCTCGACGTCGTCTACAACCACACCGCCGAGGGCAACCAGCTCGGGCCGATGCTGTCGTTCAAGGGGATCGACAACTCGTCCTACTACCGCCTGGTGCCCGATGACCCGCGCCACTACGTCGACTTCACCGGCACCGGCAACTCGCTCAACCCGGTCCACCCAAGCGTCCTGCGGCTGATCATGGACTCGCTGCGCTATTGGGTGACCGAATGCCACGTCGATGGCTTCCGGTTTGACCTCGCTTCGGCGCTGGCGCGAGAGTTCTTCGAGGTCGACCGCCTGTCGGCATTCTTTGACACGATCCATCAGGATCCCGTCCTGTCGCAGGTCAAGCTGATCGCCGAGCCGTGGGACGTCGGTCCCGGTGGCTACCAGGTCGGGAACTTCCCGGTCCTGTGGTCGGAGTGGAACGGGGTCTACCGCGACACGATGCGCGACTTCTGGCGCGCCCAGGCGAGCGTCGGCGACTTCGCGTCGCGCCTCGCGGGCTCCTCTGACCTGTACGAGTCAGACGGTCGCGACCCGTTCGCGTCGATCAACTTCATCACCGCCCACGACGGCTTCACGCTGCGCGACCTCGTCTCCTACGAGCGCAAGCGCAATGAGGCCAACCTCGAGGACAACCGTGACGGCACCGATGACAATCGCTCGTGGAACTGCGGCGTCGAGGGCGACACCGACGACGCCGAGATCCGTGCGCTCCGCGCCCGCCAGCAGCGCAACTTCCTCACGACCCTGCTCGTCTCACAGGGCACGCCGATGCTGCTCGGCGGCGACGAGAAGGGGCGCACCCAGCACGGCAACAACAACGCCTGGTGCCAGGACTCCGAGCTGTCCTGGTATGACTGGAGCGACGATCACGAAGCCGACGAGCTGCGCGAGTTCGCCCGGCGCCTGATCCGTCTCCGTCGCGAGCACGTCACGTTCCGCCGCGAGAGCTTCCTGCGCGGCCAGCTCGTCAACGGTTTCGGGCTCCCGGACGTCTGGTGGTTTCGCGCCGACGGGCGCAAGATGACCAACCGTGACTGGCAGCACGGCGAGGCGGTGCTCGGCATGTTCCTCAACGGCCGCGCGATCCTGACGCCCGGCCCGCACGGCGAGGAGATCTCCGACGACTCATTCGTGTTGCTGTTCAACGCGCACAGCGAGGACCGGGCGTTCAAGCTCCCGCGCCGACGGATGGGCGCCCGCTGGGAGCTCGAGCTGGCGACCGCCGACCCGGCGCTCGCGGCCGGAAGCGCGTCCTACGACGCGCAGGCGCTGATCAACGTGACGGCGCACTCGATCACGATCCTCAAACGAGTGGCTTGAACGGCACCCCGTACCGAGCCACCTACCGGCTGCAGCTCAACTCGTCGTTCAAATTCGCCGACGCGCGTGCTCTGATCCCCTACCTGCGCGACCTCGGCATCTCGCACCTGTACCTGTCGCCGTCGTTGCAGGCGCGGCCCGGGTCGACGCACGGCTACGACGTCGTCGACCCGACGCGGGTCTCCGGCGACCTCGGGGGCGAGGCCGAGCTGCGCGCGCTGGCTAGAGCCGCCCACGACGCCGGACTGGGAATCGTCCTCGATCTCGTTCCCAATCACATGGCGATCGACGACCGCAACCCGTTCTGGACCGACCCCGTGTTGCGCCAGCGCTTCTTCGACATCGACCCGGTGAGCGGTCTCCACCGGCGCTTCTTTGACGTCGACGATCTCGCGGGAGTGCGCCAGGAGGATCCGGCCGTGTTTGACGAGACGCATGGGCTCGCGCTCTCGCTCGTGCGCGAGGGCGTCGTCGACGCGCTGCGGATCGACCATCCCGATGGCCTCGCCGACCCCGCTCAGTACCTCGAGCGCCTTCGGTCGGGCGGGGCCGGCACCGTCTGGATCGAGAAGATCCTCGAGTCCGGCGAGCGCCTGCGCGACTGGCCGGTCACGGGCACGGTCGGGTACGAATTCCTCAACGATGTCTGCGCGCTGTTCGTGGACGCGCGCGCGGAGCCGACCTTCACGCGCCTCTGGCATGAGCTGTCGGGCGACGCGCGCGGCTTCGATCAGGTCGCGCTCGAGGCAAAGCTCGAGCAGGCGACGACTACGTTCACGCCCGAGGTTCAGCGCCTCGAGCGGTCGCTCGACGCGGGCGCCGAGGAGCTCGGGGCGGCGGTTGCCTCGATGCCCGTCTACCGCAGCTACGTCGAGCCCCTCTCGCGGCTCGTCGCCGAACAGGACCGCCGCTGGATCAAAGCGAGCGGGATGGCGCCCGCGATCGCCTCCCGGCTGCTGCTCGAGCACCCGAGCCCGCCGGGGTTCGTGACCCGTTTTCAGCAGACCACCCCGGCGGTCGTAGCCAAGGGGGTCGAGGACACGGCGTTCTACCGCTACGCGCGGCAGCTCGCGCTGTGCGACGTCGGCGGCGACCCGGGCCGGTTCGGGCTATCGGTCGAGGGCTTTCACGCCGCCAACGGCGAGCGGGCCGAGCGCTTCCCGCTCGGCCTGCTCGCCACCTCGACGCACGACACCAAGCGCTCCGCCGACGTCCGCGCGCGGATCGCGGCGTTGACCTGGATCCCCGAAGCGTGGGAGCAGCACCTCCGGCGGTGGCTGGCGCTCACCGATTCGCTGCGCGACGAACGCGGCGCCCCGGACGACGTCGAGCGCGTCTTCCTGTTCCAGACCCTGGTGGGCGCCTGGCCGATCGAGCCCGCGCGTCTCGAGCGCTACATGGAGAAGGCGCTGCGCGAAGCCAAGCGCAACACCAGCTGGATCGAACCCAACGGCGACTGGGAACGAGCGGTGCTCGCGTTCTGCCGAGCGCTCTACGCCAACCGCGAGTTCCTCGCTGACTTCGAGCCGTTCGTCGTGCGCGTGGCGTCGCTCGGTGACCGGATCGCAGTCGCGATGCTGGCGCTGAAGCTCACCTCGCCCGGCGTGCCGGACATCTACCAGGGCGATGAGCTCGAGTTCCGCGCGTTGGTCGATCCCGACAACCGCCGGGCCGTCGACTGGGAGTGGCGCCAGGCCATGCTCGCGAGGCTCCAAGGTGGCGCGCGTCCGGACCGCCAGACGGTCAAGATGTGGCTGATCAGACGGCTGCTGGCAGTGCGGATCAGGCGTCCGCGAGGATTTGCCGGCGCATACCGCCCGCTCTCCGCCGGCGATGACGCAGTGGCGTTCATGCGCGGTGACGAGCTGCTTGTCGCCGTCGCGACCCGTCCGGGCACCGCGAGCGGCGAGCTCGCGGGCGCCGGCGGACGCTGGCGCGACGTCCTGCGCGGCGGGGAGCGCTCGCTGGCGGGCCACGAGCCGCTCTCCGGGCTGCTGGACGAATACGGACTTGCGGTCATGGTCCGCTACTGACGGGCTTCGCGCGGGTTAACTCTTTCGCGCGAATCAGCCGATACGTATCCCACGGTCGGCGTGGCGGCTAATATCCCGCCGGGCGCAGGGGCGCTACGTCCAAGACCAACCTGGAGGGGCCTTGCCGAACAAATGTGGAGTGCCGGTCCTTGCCGTGCTCACGGCGATCTGGGTTCTGGTCGTAGGCGTCCCGAGCGCGGCCGCGGCGGTCACGTCGTCGAGTGTGACCGCGCCCGCGAGCGGCACGTTCTTCCAGCAAAACGGCGATAACCCCGCCGATCCCGCGCACCAGATCACGGTCACGGGCACGGCAAGCAACGACGGCACGGCCGGGAACGTCACTCTGATCTGCACGTCGCCCAACTCCGACGGCACCGTCTCAGACGCGACGATCGCGACGAATGTCGCCGTCGGCGCCGACGGGAGTTTCTCGTTCTCGGGTCCGCCCCCCTCCGATGCGGAGCGACCGTGCGTGATCCGTGCGGTGCCCGCAGGCGGCGGCGTACCTACCGATCTGACCCCGTTCGCCGGGCCGACGGTCGCGATCGGCGACTTCGACACCACGACCGTCTTCACTGGCCCGAACGCGGGCCTGCTGTATGACTTCTTCGACAACGCGGCGCAGTTCTCGGGCGATGCCGACTACGCCTCGGTCGGCCGCGGGGGCCTGTTCGACGCCTATCCGGTCGACCCGTCGACGTTGTTCAGGGGAGCCGATCTCTTCTTCTCCGACGACTACCTGTCCGATGCCAACAGCGACCGCTCCGACATCGAGGTCGACGGGATCCCCGCCTACTCTGCCTACGCGGCCGAGAACCTGCTCGGCCACAAGGGTGCGAACTTCAGCGGCCTCCCCGCGGTTACTTTCACTCAAAGCCAGGACCCGACGACCGGCGACCTGACCATTCATGAGTCGGAGATGCTCGTGCAGTGCGAGCCGACGCCGGCGACGTACCCGGCCACGGCGTCGAGTTGCACGAGCTTTGGCTCGACCGGGATCAGGTTTGACCGCACGATCGTCCAGAACCAGGACGGACGGCAGGCCCAGATCACTGACACCTACACCAGCGTCGACGGCGATCAGCACGCGATCGACCTGCGCTACGGACAGGATTTCGACAACTCCGACGCCGGCTTCAACTTCCCGTGGGTCGACGGAAGCACCTACAACACTCACGCCGCCGGTGACACCGAGCCCGCGCCGCCGAGCGCCCCGGTGAGCATGTTCGTCAACGCCGACAACACGCTTGCGGACGGGTCCGACAACTCAGCCCAGGGCGCGATCACGTTCGCGAACACGCCGAGCGCATTCAAGTTCGTCCCCAACGGTCGTTTCGGGGCGACCCATCTCGACATCTCCTACACGCGCGCCGTCCCCGCCGGGGGCTCGGTATCGCTGAAGACCACCTACTCGTGGGCGTTCAGGATCGCCAATGCGCAGACGCTCGCGGCGCTCGCCGAGCAGGAGGACATGGCACCAAGCGTCATCACCGGCGCGGCGTCGGCGATCACGACCACCGGCGCGACCGTCGCCGGTTCGGTCAACCCCAACGGCGCCGCGACGAGCTACCACTTCGAGTACGGAACCTCGACCAAGTACGACCAGTCGACCACGACCGCGAGCGCCGGCGCCGGGACCACCGCGACCGGCGTCACGGCCCCGCTGACCAAGCTCAAGCCCGGCACCACCTACCACTACCGACTCGTCGCGACCAGCGTCAACGGCACCACAAACGGCCTCGACGCGACCTTCACGACCCCGTCACCACCCGCCGTCATCACCGGCGCGGCGTCGGCGATCACGACCACCGGCGCGACCGTCGCCGGCTCGGTCAACCCCAACGGCGCCGCGACGAGCTACCACTTCGAGTACGGAACCTCGACCAAGTACGACCAGTCGACCACGACCGCGAGCGCCGGCGCCGGGACCACCGCGACCGGCGTCACGGCGCCGCTGACCAAGCTCAAGCCCGGCACCACCTACCACTACCGACTCGTCGCGACCAGCGTCAACGGCACCACAAACGGCCTCGACGCGACCTTCACGACCCCGTCACCACCGCCGCCGCCGCCGCCACCACCGCCGCCGCCGCCACCACCACCACCGCCGCCACCACCGCCACCGCCGACTGCGACCAAGCTCAAGGTCGGCAAGGTGAAGGTCAAACGCAACAAGACGTCGATCCCGCTCTCCTGCACCGGGGCGGCAAAGGCCGTCTGCAAGGGCACGCTGACCGAGACGATCCGCGTCAAGCGCCACCACAAGCGTGTCAGCGAAAAGGTCGCCGGTGGTAAGTTCTCGATCAAGGCCGGCGCCAAGAAGACGGTCAAGCTGGCCCTCAACAGGAAGGGACGCAAGGCACTGGGCGGATTCGGATCGCACAAGCTCCGGGTGAGGCTCACCGTCCGCCTCGCGGGCAAGAAGGTCGCAGCGAGAACGCTCACCTTCAAGCACAGCCGCAAGGAGATTGTCCGGATCGTCACGGAACGTCGGCAACGATCCTCGCGGGTGCACGGTCGAACGCCGTGAAGCCAAACGTCTGCGCGCGAGTCGGGGGGGCCCTGCTCATGCTGCTGGCGACAATTTCGATCGGAGCTCGTGCCGCGTCGGCTGCGGTCACGTCTTCGGTCGTGACCAGCCCCGCGGACGGATCGTTCTTCCAGGGCAACGAGAACGACCCCGCCGACCCTGGACATCAGGTCACCTTCTCGGGCACCACGGCGACCAACGGGAGGCCCGGGGCCGTTGATCTCGTCTGCACGTTCGCGGAAACTGGCGGAGCGACGGGCGACGAGTCAATTCAGAGCCACGTTCCGGTCGCGTCGGACGGCACGTTCTCGGCCGAGCTCGCGGCGCCACCATTGAATCGGCCCTGCGTCGTTCGCGCCGTCCCCGCGGGCACGACGGCCCTGCCGTCCGACCTCGACGCGTTCAGCGGTCCGAGGATTGCCTCGGGCTCGCTCAACGTTTCCACCGTGTCGAGCGGCCCGAACGGCGGGCTGAGCTTCGACTTTGACGACGATGCCCCGCAGTTCTCCGGGGAGGGCAACTACTCCTCGGTCGGCGGAGGCGGGCTCGCCGACGCCCATCCGGTCGATCCATTGACGTTCGCCGAGGGTGGTGACCTGCTGTCGGGCGCCGACTACCTCTCGGACGGGAACGCTGACCGGTCCGATCTCGAAGTCGATGGCGTTCCCGCCTATGCCTCCGCGACCGCGGAGGATGTCGTCGCCGGAGCGCAGGATTTCGCCGGGCTGCCGCCGCTCACGTTCTCCTCGAGCCAGGATCCGATTAACGGCGCGATCGCCGTTCACGAGTCCGAACTGCTGGTCAGCTGCGCGCCGAGTCCGACGATCTACCCGGCGAGCGCGACGAGTTGCACGAGCTTTCAGTCGACGGGCATCAGGTTCGATCGCACGATCGTTCAGGACCAGGACGGCAGCCAGGTCCATTTCACAGACACCTACACGAGCGTCGACGGCAAGCCCCACACCGTCGACCTCCGCTACGGACAGGACTTCGTCAACGCCACCGCCGGCTTCAAGTTCCCGTGGGTCGACGGCGGGGCGTACAAGACGCACAGCGCGGACGACGCCGTCGCCGGGCCCCCAGTGGCGCCCGCGACCGTGTTCGTCGAGTTCGACAACACGATCCCGGATGGGGACGAAACCTCCGCTCAGGGTGCGATCACGTTCGCCCAGGGTCCGAGCGGATTCACGTTCTTGACCAACGGGCTCAAGGGCGACAACGCCAAGACGCATCTGTTCGCGTCCTTCGTCCGCGATATCCCAGCCGGAGGTTCGGCAACGCTCGAGACCGCGTACTCGTGGGCATTCACGCGCGCCGACGTCGAGAGCCTCGCGGCGCTTGCGGTCCAGTCATTCACCCCGCCGACGGTGGCCACGGGGACAGCGTCGGCGATCACGACCACCAGCGCGACGGTCTTGGCATCGGTGAACGCGAACGCGCAGCCGACGACTTACCAGTTCCAGTACGGAACGACGGCCTCCTACGGCAGCTCGAGCCCGCTTGGGAGCGCGGGGGACGGCACGAGCCCGACGACGGTCTCGGCGCCGCTGAGCCGGCTGAGGGCGAACAGGACCTACCACTACCGCGTCGTCGCCACCAACGCCTCGGGCACCAGCACCGGGGGCGATCAGACGTTCACCACGGTGAACCTCCGGACGCGGCTGATGGTCGGCAAGATCAAGGTCAAGGGCAAAACAGCCCGGGTGCCGTTGTCGTGCACCGGCAACCCGGGCGCGACGTGCCGCGTGACCCTTACCGCGAAGGCTCGCGTCGACGCGAACAAGAAGACCGTCAGTCACGCCCGGTTCTCGATCCGGACCGCGGTCGCGAGGACCGTCAAGGTCAAGCTCAACCGCGCCGGCCGGCATGCCCTCGCCAGATCCCCGTCACGCAGGCTCCGGGCCCGGCTGACCGTGCGTCTCGGCGACAGGACCGTGGCCGCGCGGACGCTCATCTTCAGGCGCAAGCCCAGACGGTAGGCGGCGCCGTGACGGGCGGGCTCACGCGGCTTCATTTGTGTGGCGTTGCAACGAACACGCGACGGGTTGCATTCGCTCACCGGATGCGTTACAAGCTCACTGGCGGGGCGGCCGGCTCCGACGGATCTTGGACGAGCCAAACGGGATAGGAGGGCAAATGGTGGAGAATCTGCGCGCACGTGTCGGCATCGGGCTGGCCGTGCTGCTGGGAACCGCGATCGTCGGTGTGTCGAGCGCGAACGCGGCCGTGACGTCATCGCACATAGCGACGCCGTCCAGCCCATCCTTCCTGCAGGGCAACGAAAACAACCCGATGGACCCGGCGCACCAGATCACGATCTCGGGCACGACGACCAACAACGGCACGCCCGGAAACGTCGCCCTCGTCTGCACCTTCCAACAGCCCAACGGGACAACGACCGCCGATAAGCCTCTCCGCCTGCAAACAACGTCCCCGTGAGTCCCAGCGGAACGTTCACGTTCTCGGGCCCGGTGCCCGCCTTCGATCAGACCTGCGTGTTGCGGGCGATTCCGGCCGGCCCGACGCTGCCCGCCGATCTGAGCCCGTTCACGGGCCCGACGGTAGGGCTCGGCTCGATCGACCTGACATCACTGACGTCAGCCCCGAACAACGGCAAGGTTGTCGACTTCTTTGACAACGCCGCGCAGCTGACCGGCAACGCCGACTACGTCTCGCTCGGGAGCGGCGGCATGTTTGATGCGCACGCGACGCAGCCGTCGACGCTCGTCCCGAGCGCGGACACGTACTTCGGAGGGGATTACCTTTCCGACACCAACACCGACCGGTCCGATCTCGAGATCGACACCGTCCCCGCGTACGCGGCCTTCACGGCACGGAGCCTGCTTCCCGGCTCCGGCGCTTTCTCGGGGCTTTCGGGCATAACGTTCAGCTCGAGTCTGGATCCGGCAACCGGCGATCTCGTCGTCCACGAGTCAGAAATGCTCGTGAAGTGCGAGCCGACCCCGGCGACATATCCGGCGACGGCGACGAGCTGCACGAGCTTTGCCTCGACCGGGGTCAGGTTCGACCGGACGATCGTCCAGGACCAGGCAGGAACCCAGGCTCATTTCACCGACACGTACACGAGCGTCGACGGTGCGGCGCACGCGCTCGATCTCCGCTACGGACAGGACTTCTCCCAGGCCAACGCCGGGTTCAACTTCCCCTGGGTCGACAGCGGGACGTACACGACCCACGCTGCAGGCGACACGATCGCGCCGCCGCCGAGTTCACCGGCGACGGTGTTCACCAACTTCGACAACACGCTCCCCGACGGGGCCCTCAACTCCGCTCAGGGCTCGATCACGTTCGCTCAGGCGCCCAGTGCCCTGAAGTTCCTCGCCAACGGTGTCGTCACCGGAAATGGTCACACCCACCTGTTCGCGTCGTTTGCCCGGACCATCCCGGCGGGAGGCTCAGCAACGCTGAGGACGGCTTACTCGTGGGCGTTCACGATCGCCGCCGCGCACAACCTCGCCGCGATCGCGACACAGTCGTTCACGCCGCCGGGGGCGACCACCGGGTCGGCCGCGTCGATCACGACGACTGCCGCGACGCTGTCGGGTTCGGTGAACCCCAACCGCCAGTCGACGACGTATCAGTTCCAGTACGGCACCTCGACGCCGTACACCAGTGCGACCACTGCGACGAGCGCCGGCAGCGGCTCGAGCTCGGGCGCGGTCTCGGGCGCCCTCACAGGGCTGAAGCCAAACACGCTCTACCACTACCGAATCGTCGCGACCAACGCGTCGGGGACCACCGACGGTGCCGACGCCACGTTCAAGACCGCGAACATCCCCACCCGGCTGACGGTCGGGAAGATCAAGATCAAGGGCAACACCGCATCGGTGCCGCTCTCCTGCGCCGGTAATCCGGGCGTGCGCTGCAAGGGCACGCTCAGCGAGACGGTCAAGATCAAGCACCTCAAGAAGCCCACGACCGTCGGCCACGCGAGCTTCTCGATCGGAGCCGCGAGCAAGAAGACTGTCAAGATCACCCTCAACGGCAAGGGCCGCAAGGCGCTCGCCAAGGCCAAGTCGCACAAGCTCCGCGCCGCACTGACGGTCCGGCTCGGCAGCAAGAAGGTCGCCTCCAAGACGGTCACCTTCAAGCACAAGCGCAAGCACAAGCACAAGCACTAGGTCGAGGCGGCGGGCGGTCTTGCGGCCGAGCGGCTGCAGGACCGCCCTATCGATGTTTCGCACGCGCATGCGCCCGGCGCGGATCCCGCGACAATCGACGCGCCGCGCCCGGTAGGGTCTCCCGTTGGTACATGCGCGTTCTGCTGATCTCCTGGGAGTATCCGCCGATCATCGAGGGCGGCCTTGCGCGCCATGTCCGCAAGCTGTCCGAGCATCTCGTCAGCGAAGGGGTCGAGATGCACGTGCTGACCCGCGGCGGCGGGCGCCTGCCGGCGACCGAGGAGCGCCATGGAGTGGTGGTCCACCGTCTCGCCGAGCCGCCGTTCCCGACCGACGTCAAGGCGTTCGTGCGCTGGGTCAAGGCGATGAACCGTGACATGCGCCGGCTCGGCGATCAGCTCGCCGACGCGATCGGGTTTGACCTGATCCATTCGCACGACTGGCTCGTCGCGACCGCTGCCGACGAGATCGCGCGGCGGATCGAGCGGCCGTGGCTGGTAACCGTGCACGCGACCGAGTACGGACGTCACCAGGGCTGGGTGGATAAGTACCCGCAGTCCCATATCCATGGCGCCGAGCGGACCATGGTCCGCCGCGCCGACCACGTGATCACGTGCTCGCGCTACATGGCAAGTCACGTGTCGACCGTGTTCGGCGTCTCGCCGGCCCGGATCACGCCGATCCAGAACGGGATCGACCCCCGCGATCTCGAACCGGTCGCCTCCGACCTCGACGAACTCCGCGCCCGTTATGCCGAGCCCGGCGAACGTCTCGTCCTGCTGGTTGGTCGGCTCGTGTACGAGAAGGGCTTTCACCTCGCGCTCGACGCACTTGCGCCGGTGATCGCGAAGCTCGGCGGAATCCGATTCGTGGTCGCGGGGACCGGAACCGCCGAAGCCGAGCTGCGCCGCCAGGCCAAACGGCTCGGACTGGATCGCAACGGCGTCTTCCTCGGGTGGGTCGGCGACGACATGCTGCACTCGCTGTACCGGATCTCGGACCTCTGCATCGTGCCCTCGATCTACGAGCCGTTCGGGCTCGTGGCGCTCGAGGCGATGGCCTCCGGCTGCCTGTGCGTGGTCGCCGATACCGGCGGGCTGCGCGAGGTCGTTCCCGGCGACGGCACGGTCGGGCTGCGCTTTGCATCGCGCGACGCGGCGGCACTCCAGGAGGTGCTCGAGCGGGTGCTGACCGACGACGACGAGCGCGCGCAGCTCGTGGCCGAAGCGCGCGAGCACGTGTTGCGCTTCGACTGGGGCGAGGTAGCCCGCCAGACGCTCGCGCTGTACGGCGAGCTCGCGCCGTCACCGCGACCGCGGCTCGCGCCGAGCGGCGGCTGAGCGCCGCCGCCCGATCACTTCACATGGTGATGGTGCTTGGGTTTGACGATCTTGAGCTCGATCCCCTTGGTCGTCACCTTGCTGTGACCGCCGATCAGCTCGGTGATCTTGCCTTTGACCTTGGCGCGATCCGAGTGTGAGCGCACGAACTTCTTGCCCGCCGGCGACAGCTTGACGGCGAGCTTGTGCGAGCCCTTGGACTTGATCGTGAGCTTGCCCCGTCCGAGCGTGACCGTCCTATGCTTGGTTCGCCCGTGCTTCTTCAGCGCGACGCTCGCCGACGAGGCGTGAACGACGACGGTCTCCGGCGCCGTGAGCACGATCGTCACCGTGCACGGGAACGATGCGCAGCTCACGTTCACGGTCACCGTCTGCCCGTTGGTCGTGGCGCCGCCGCCCACCCCGGCGGGCGAGATCGCGTCGACCGCCCTGAATGGGTGCGCGAACACGGACCCGTTGTCGATCCAGGTGGCCCATCCCTGGCCCGCGGGGTTGACGGCGCTGTTGAGCGACGCGATCCTGCCATCGCTGTCGGAGTTGAGCGTCCCTGAACTCCAGCTCTTCCCGCCGTCGGCGCTATAGGAGAGCGTGGCGGGGCCGCCCACGCCGCCCAGCACGTAGGTCCCGTAGATGCCGCCGGCGCCATCCTGAGATAGTGCGGCTTGCTGTTCATCGCGGTCCGCGACGAAGGCCGGGGCGACGTCGAACTTTTCGGTCGCGGCGTCGAAGCGCTGGTAGATGGTTTGCCCCGTGAGCTGGTCCTCGAGGATCCCGAATCCGCTCGGGCCGCCGCCGACGGCCGCGTACTGGGTGTTGCACGCCGCCTGGGTGACGGGGACCCTCCAGGCGCTGTTGGGCTGGCCCGGTGAGATGTTGTAGTTGTTGGTCGTCGTCTGGCTGCCCGAGCCGTAGACGTACGCGGTCCCGAAGTCCTGCGCACACCCCAACGGCCCGTTGGTGAACAACGTCTCGAAGACTCCCATCACGCCCGCCAGCGGCCCGCTCGAGATCGACGCGAACTGACCGGGCTCGTTGCCGAGCACATCGGGATTGGTTTCTGGCTCAAGCGAGGCGAATCCCGCCGCGCACGTAGCGCGCGAGCACTCGGGAGGCGAGGTCAGCGGGAACGCATTGAAGGTGGGCACGCTGGCCGCCGTGTCCCAGCCATAGCCGAGCCGATCCGTTCCGGGGAGCGTCACCGCACTGACGGGCTCGGTGTCGGCATCGAGGATCCCGGTGCTCACCGACAGCCCGCCGTTGATCTGGGTCCAGCTCGCGCCACCATCCGTCGACTGCCACTCCTGCTCGGGGATGAAGTCGTTCGATTCGTTTCCTCGCGCGCCGAAGACGTCGGCGAGTATCACCAACGTCGAGCCTTCGCTGAGCACCTGAACGCCGTCGATGAACTTCGCCGAATCGGCCGGGATGAGGTTTCCGCTGTGCGAGCAGCCGGTGCTGCCGACGGGCACCACGCAGTACTGCACGTAATCCGCGGCCCCTCCCAGCTCCTCCTGGTTGGCCCATGCGACCACGGCGGATCCCGCGTTGTCGACCGCAATCGCGGGTGGCCCGCTCCGAAGCGGCGAGCCGGCGGTGATCGGCTTGCCGGCCGCCGACGCCCCCGACGCTCCGACGAGCGCCATCGCGCCCGCAAAAAGCAGCGTCAGCGCGATCCGACGAATTCGTGCGCCGACCCGTCCCTGCCGTCCATCGATCCCGGACAAAGCCTTCCCCCTTTGATCCCGTGGCTGTTCGTGCGCTGTGCCAAGCGAGCGGCGCGAAGACTGTCACAGGCGGGGCCCCAAGGCAACCGTGCGATTAACTGGCGAGGGCCCGGCACCGCGGCGCCGAGCCCTCGCAAACACTCGCCTGTTAGCGACGGATTACATCATCCCTGACATGTCGGGCATGCCACCGCCCGGAGCGCCACCCGAATCCTTCTCGGGCACCTCGGCGACGATCGCCTCGGTGGTGAGGATGTTCTTTGCGATCGAGGCCGCGTTCTGCAGCGCCGACCGCGTGACCATCGCAGGGTCGATCACGCCGGCGGCAACGAGGTCGACGACCTGATTCGTCGCCGCGTTGAGGCCGTGGCCCTTCTTGGCCTTGCGGACGTCGTTTACGACGACCGAGCCCTCGAGGCCGGCGTTCTCCGCGATCTGACGGAGCGGCTCCTCGAGCGCACGGACGACGATGTTCGCCCCGGTCCGCTCGTCAGGCTCCTCGATCAGGTCGACGTTGATCGCCTTCTGGGCCGACAGCAGCGCGACGCCGCCGCCCGGCACGATGCCCTCCTCGAGGGCCGCCCGGGTTGCCTGCAGCGCGTCCTCGACGCGGTGCTTCTTCTCCTTCATCTCGGTCTCGGTCGCAGCGCCGACCTTGACGACCGCAACGCCGCCCGACAGCTTCGCGAGGCGCTCCTGGAGCTTCTCGCGATCGAAGTCGGAATCGGTGTTGTCGATCTCGGACTTGATCTGGTTGATCCGGCCCTTGATGTCGTCGCTCGAGCCGTTGCCGTCGACGATCGTGGTCGTGTCCTTAGCGATCACAACGCGACGGGCGCGGCCGAGCTGCGAGAGCTGCGTGTTCTCGAGCTTGAGGCCCATCTCCTCGGTGATCACCTCGCCACCGGTCAGGATCGCGATGTCCTCGAGCATCCGCTTGCGGCGGTCACCGAAGCCCGGCGCCTTGACCGCGACGCCGGTGAACGTGCCGCGGAGCTTGTTGACGACCAGCGTCGCGAGCGACTCGCCCTCGACGTCCTCGGCGATGATCAGCAGCGGCTTGCCCGACTGGATCACCTGCTCGAGCACGGGAAGCACGTCCCGGACCGAGCCGATCTTCTGGTTGGCGATCAGGATGTAGGGGTCCTCGAGGGTTGCCTCCATGCGCTCCTGGTCGGTGACCATGTAGGGCGAGATGTAGCCCTTGTCGAACTGCATGCCCTCGGTGAACTCGAGGTCCATGCCGAACGTCTGGCCCTCCTCGACGTTGACAACGCCGTCCTTGCCGACCTTCTCGATCGCGTCGGCGATCACGTCGCCGATCTCGTCGTCGCCCGCTGAGATCGTCGCCACGCGAGCGATCTGGTCCTTGCCGGAGATCTCCTTGGACTGCGACTCGATGTTCTTCACGACGCTGTCGACGGCCCGCTCGATCCCGCGCTTGAGCGCGAGGGGGTTGGCGCCGGCGGCGACGTTCTTGAGGCCCTGGCGGACGATCGCCTGGGCGAGCACGGTCGCGGTCGTGGTGCCGTCACCGGCGACGTCATTGGTCGCGGTGGCGACTTCGCGGACGAGCTGCGCGCCCTGGTTCTGGAAGACGTCCTCGACCTCGATTTCCCGTGCGATCGTGACACCATCGTTGGTGATCGTCGGCGCGCCGAACTTCTTGTCAAGGACCACGTACCGTCCCTTGGGGCCGAGCGTGACCTTGACCGCGTTGGCTACCGCGTCGACGCCCTGCTCGAGCGCCTTGCGTGCCTCTGCCTCGTACTTCAGTTCCTTATGTGCCATATGTGTTCTGTGTCTCCTAGAGAGGGTCTACTGGACCTTTGCGAGCACGTCTGACTCGCGGAGGACGAGTAGCTCCTCGCCGTCCACTTTGATCTCGGTGCCGCCGTACTTGCTGTAGAGGACCTCGTCGCCCTCGGCGACGTCGAGCGGCGTGCGCTTGCCGGTGTCCTCGCTGATCTTGCCGTCGCCGACGGCCAGGACCTTGCCCTTCTGGGGCTTCTCCTTGGCGGTATCGGGCAGGACGATCCCACTGGCGGTGGTCTCCTCCTCCTCGATGGCCCGTACGATCAGGCGATCGCCGAGGGGCTTGAGCTTCATGTGATCAGACCTCCGGTTGAATGGTGCGAAACGTCGATGCTTGGCACTCGACGACTCAGAGTGCCAGCGCAAGGAGCACTATAGCTTGCCGTTAGATGTAATCAAGGCCAACTTGGCACTCTGGTGTTAAGAGTGCCAGGAAATCGGGGCGAATCGGCGCTCGCGGTACCCTGAGGCCCATGTCCGTGAGTCTGGAGAAGCGGTTCGAGGGCCTGCCGGTGGCCGAGTACGACGACGGTCTGGTCGTCGTCCAGGCGCAGACCCACAGGGCGCGGCGAAAGGGGCTCTCGCGTCTCGACGCGCTCGACCCCGACCACGCGCTCCACATCCCACAATGCCCGGCCGTGCACACCTTCGGGATGCGGTTCGCGCTCGATCTGATCTGGCTGCGCACCGACGGGACCGTGGTGCGGGTCGACCGCGACGTCGCTGCCCGCAGGATGCGCTTCTGCCTGCGCGCCAGATCGGTCGTCGAGACGGTCGCCGGGCGGGCGGACGCGTTCCGGGCCGCCGGCGTCGGCGACGGACCGATCGCGCCGGTCGCCTCCAACTAAACCGCCGCGCTCGTGAGAGCGCGTGCGATCAGTTCCGCGCGCCGCCGAGACCGTGGATCCGGTCGCGGAGCTGCTCGGGCTGGTTCTCGATGATCTGCGAGAAGCGGACGACGGTGACCGTGTCGTCCTTGGACACCTTGCGGCCGTAGATCTGCTCGAGAAAGTGGATCATCTCGTCGACGCGGCGGAACTCGGGGTTGTCGTGTTCGATCTCGCGCGGTGAGAGTTCACGAACGCGCTTGACCTCGACCTGATCGATCACCGCGTGAAAGATCTTCTCGCGCGGGGAATGCTGGTAGCCGATCGTGACCAGGACGCACTCGTTCTTGTGGTACTTGTGCGACTTGTCGCCGAGCCGGATCGTTGCGGTCTTACGCCCACGCCGCAGCTGATCGCCGAACACCGACGAGTAGAAGTTCAGGACCCGCACGGGCGATTGCTCCTCGGGTAGATCATGGCTGTGGCAGCCTACCGGTCCGGTGCGGATCGCGACATGGCCCGGCGGACCATCTCGCGTTCACCGGCATACGTGAGTTCGCGCGACGCCTGTTCGATCGGCATCCAGCGCGCATCCTCGATCTCGTGGTCGTGGTCGGCCACGTCTCCGGACAGGTACCGAAACAGGTAGAACCGGACCCGTTTGGCGACGGTCCGGTCCCGACGCTCGTAGGTGTATCGCACCTCTCCGAGCTCGTCGATCAGCTCGCCGGTGACCCCCGCTTCCTCGGCGACCTCGCGCCTGGCGGCCTCCTCCGGCGTCTCGTCGCCGTCTGGATGTCCCTTCGGCAGTCCGAGCACCCGCCGGCCGTCGGCGGCCCGCTTGACGGGGACGATCACGACGACCTGGTCGCCATCGACGACCACGCCCCCGGCTGAGAAATCCTTGAGCCGCGACCGCCCGTCAGAAGACATAGCGCTCGAGGGCGCCGGGGTCATGTACGGTCAGCTTCCCGCGTCCCTGAGTGATGATCCCGGCCCGCTCGAGAACCGCGAGAAAGCGGCTCGCCGATTCCCTCGAGGAACCCGCGAGCTGAGCGAGATCGCTTTGCGTGGCGGTGATCAGGACATCCTGGTCGGCCGCGCCTTCGGACCGGGCGGCGGCGGCGAGCTCGGCCAGCACCGCCGCGACACGGCTCTGCACAGTCTGGAAGGACTGCCGCGTGAGCCGCTCGTTGGTCTCCCGCAGCCGCCGGCTCAGCGCCGCCAGGAGCTTGACCGCAATATTGGGATGCTCGCGCAGCAGCCGCCGCATGTCGCCCGCGAGGATCGCGATCACCTCGGTCTCCTCGAGCGACTCGACCGTCGCCGAGCGCTGCTCCTCGTCGAAGATCGCGAGCTCGCCGAAGATGTCACCGGGGCCGAGCGTCGCGAGCGTGATCGACCGGCCGTCGCTGTGCTCGCGAACGGCCCGTACATGGCCCGACCGAACGACGTAGCAGGTATCGCTGCGGTCACCCTCACGAAACACCGATTCGCCGGTGCCGAAGGTCCGCGGTACCGTCACCTCGGCCACGCGCGCGAGGTCGTCGTCGCCGAGCGCCGAGAACGCCGGGACGCCGTGCAGGAGCGCAATCGTCTCCTCGCTCGTCGCGACCATGACGTGCAGGGATATCACACGCGCCTGTGACCGGCAGGCCCCGCGCGCTTTGCATCGCACTCGCGCGCCCGCCCCGCGAGCCCCCCGATTGGTCAGACGAGGTCGAGCGCCTGCTCGCGACGGCGCCGGCGGATCGCAAACGCGACCCACAGCGCGACCGCGACGACCATCCCCAGCGGGACCAGGACGGCGAGCGTGATCAGCGCCACGCCGGCGGCGATCACGAGCACCCGGCCGGCGTCGTGGGCTGCCTTGCCGAGCGTGAACCCGCTACCGCCCGAGACCGGGTGCCCGGGCACCATTGCGGCGTTGATCGCCACCGAGATGTTGCTGAAGCTGACCTGGCGGTGCAGCGACCGCAGCGACGACTCAAGATGCGCGATCCTCGCCTCGACGGCGCCGATCTGGGCGTTGAGGCTGTCGATCTCGGCGGTCGTCGTCGCCGCGGCGAGCTTTCGCACGAGCGCCGTGTGCAGCGCGCGCGCATCCGCGAGCCGCATCCCGACGCCGCCGACCTGCTGGGTTATGTCGTGGGTCGAGTCGGTCCGGGAGATGACCGACGCGCCGTGGATCTGCGACAGCGCCCCCATCGTCTGACCCAGGTTCGCGCTCGGGACGCTGAGCTCGAACTGCGCATAGCCGTTGGCCTTGCTGGCGGCCGTCACCTGTGAGCTCTTGACGACGCCATTCTGGGCAGCGATCACGTTGAACACCTGCTGAGCGACGCTGTCGACATTGTTCGGCTTCGTTGACAAGGACAGCTGCGCCGACTGGACGATCTGACGGCCGGTCGTCGACGGGACCAGCGCGGGTGTCAGCGACAGCGTTTGAGGTGCAGCGGGAACCGACGATGACGATTGAGCCGTCGCCGAGGGATGCCCGGCGGACGCGCTTGCGCCGTTGGTAACGCCGGCGGCGGACTTGGCCGCGGCCGATCCTGCGCTCGCCCTGACCGGGGCGCTCGCGGACGCCGAACTCGAGCTCGACGAGCTCCCGCCACCGCCGGGGAGCACGAGCACCGCGACGATCCCGGCCAGTGCCGCAACCGTGGCACCGGGCCCGAACACCCACCGCCAGCGCATTCCCCGGGTGGGAGCCGATGTGGGCCGGGCAAACCGGCGCGCGACGCGCTCGTCGAGCTCGGTGGCGAACGCGGGGTCGGGGACCGGGCGCTGGCCGGCGAGGATCAACGTCAACTCCGCGAGATCCGTGTACTCGGGTTCGACCGCCTCGCCGGCCAGGGTCGCATCGATGACCTCGAGCGACGTCGTCTCGTTGTCATCAAAGGGGTGCATTGCAGGCCTTCCTCAGCTTCTCCATTGTTCGATACAGCAGCGTGCCGGCCGCCGACTCGCTGATCCCGAGCACGCGCGCGAGCTCGGTGTTGTGCATGCCGGCGTGGAACTTCAGGGCGATCACCTCGCGCTCGCGCGCGGGCAGCTTGATGAGCGCCTGCTGGACGACTGTCCGACGGAGCGCGATTTCGGCGCCGTCGTCGGTGACGGCCGCCGATGCGTCCTCCGGGTCGGTCACGAGCCGCGCGACGCGCTTGCGCCGCCGGAGCTCGTCGAGCGCCGCGTTACGTGCGATCCCGAAGATCCACGCGCGCTCCTCGCCCCGTCGGCGGTCAAATGTGCGCCGACGGCGGTAGGCGCGCTCGAACGCCAATGCGGTCACATCCTCCGCCGCGGCGCGGTCACAGAGCAGCGTCGCGACGTACGCGTAGACGTCATCTCGGCTCGACCGGTAAAGCGCCTCGAAACGGTCCCATGCGCTCTGGGATTCAGTCGATCCGGGAAGCGTCTGGGAGTCGATCACACCCTCACTACGCACCTGGGGCCAATCCGTCACAAGGTCGATATCGTGGATCCGGTGCGGATTGCGCTGCTCACAACAGTACTGGCGCTAACAATGCTCGCCGCCCCGGCTCCGGCGGGCGCACACGCGCACGCCAAGAACCCGACCCGGGCGCAGATCAAGGCGGCGGTCCAGAAGGCGGAGCGCTCCAAGTCGCTGTGGGCGACCGTCAACGTCTGCACCAGCACCCGCAAGCACGACCACATCGGGATCCGGGGCCAGATGCCGACGCTCGGATTCGCGGCCTGGCTGTCGATGGACGTTCAGCTCAACTACTACTCGACCGCCGAGAAGCACTTTGTCCCGGACTCGACCGGCGGCAAGCGGCTGATCAGGCTCGGGCGCCTGTCCACGGAGCTGCAGCAGGGCGGCGCGTTGTTCACCTTCACGCCCGCCAAGTTCCTCGTGAACGCGACCGTCACGTTCATCTGGCGGCGCTCGGGCAAGCTGCTCGGCCAGACGACGAAGACGACGACCGCCGCTCATCCCAACGCGGACGATGGCACCCCGCCGCACTTCAGCGCCGCGCAGTGCCGGATCCACTGACCGAGACGCTCAGGCGGCGCACTGCCGATCCAGTGCGAGACACTCCTGACCCGCTTGGAACCGCTCAGTCCGCTATCGACGCAAGCCTTCCAAGCCCATCGAAGAGACGCGGGTCGTTGGTGATCACGCCGGTGACGCCCAGCGCCTGCAGCGAGCTGATCCGCGGGAGCTCATCGACCGTCCACACGTACAGCTCGCCGCCGGCGCGGTGTACGTGACGCACCAGCCGCGGCGTGATCAGCCGCCAGTGGGCCATCAGCGCGTCGCACTGGCCTGAGCTGATCGCGCGCGCGGCGCGCAGCGGCAGCGCCTCCCTCCACGCGAGCAGCAGCGGCCACGCCGGCAGCCACATGAGCCGGTTCTGGAACGGGTCGCGCCGCAGTTTCGGGACCGACCACCCGAGTCTGACGCCGGGCTCGACCGCCCGGATCAACGCCAGGGTCTCGCGGAACTGGCTCGATAGCAGCGCTCGTTCGAGCAGGCCTCGGGCACGCAGCGCCGTGAGCACTCGCAGCTCGTAGCCCGGCAGCTTGAGGTCGACGTCGAGCTCGACGGCCTCGAACGGGCTCGACGCGAGGTGCTCGAGGCCCTGCTCGAGCGTCAGCGCGTCGCGGCCGCCGAGGTCCGCGTAGTCGTGGGCGAGCATCAGGCGGCCGTCAGTCCGGCTCGGGAGCACGTCGAACTCGATCATGTCGACGCCCGCCGCGAGCGCGGCGTCAAAGCTCGCGGCGGTGTTGCCGGGCGCGATCAGGTCAGCGCCCTTGTGTCCGACTCGTTTGACGGTGGTGGTCAACGCTGGCATCCGGCACACCAGAAGGTAGTGCGGTTGTCGTCCCCAGCCCCTCGCGCGCGGATCTGTGCGCCGCACCGCGGGCACGGCCGCCCCACCCGGCGGTACACCCGCGGGCGCTCGCGGGGCCGGCCCTTCTGAGCCGACTCGAGCATCCCGGGGCGGACCGCGGCAATCACCGCGAGCGCCTCGGCGTCCGAGACCGACCCCACCGGACGCCACGGATCGATCGCCGCCGCCCAGCATCCCTCGGCCTTCCACGCGTTCCCGATCCCGGCGACGTTGCGCTGGTCGAGCAGCGCGTCGCCGATCCCGCGCGTCGGGTCATCGGAGCGCAGGCGCGCCAAGAAGCGCTCGGTGTCGAACTCCGGCGCGAGCACGTCCGGACCGAGCTCGGCCACGCGCGCGTCGAGCCGGGCGCGACCGGCGGTCATCAGCTCGAGCACCGGACCGTCGAACTCCACCACCTCGTGACCGCGGCTGTGCAGCGCCAGCCACGCGCGTCGGGGCGCGCGATGCCAGGGCCGACCCTCGGGGTAGACGCCCCATGAGCCCGACATCCGCAGGTGCGAGTGGATCACAAGGTCACCTTCGAAGTCAACGAACAGGTGCTTGCCGTGCGTTCGGATCTCGGTCACCGCCCGGCCGTCGAGGCGCTCGGGCCAGCGATCGAGCCGATGGCGTGCCTGCGGGGTCACGATCTTGTCCGGCACGGCTCCAACGAGCACCGGGCGCATCCGCTCGGCGGCGTACGCGATCGTGTCCCCCTCAGGCATCGCGCTACGCGCTCAGCGTCAGGCGCCGCGGCCCTTCCTGGAAGCCGAGCGCGATCAGCGCGGGGGCGAGACGCGAGCCCATCGCTCCTTCGCCATCGACCTTCTCGAGCGCGAGCCGCTTGATCGCGCCGGTGCGTACCTGCTCGACGAGCGCCGTCAGCGCCGGCTCCAGTCGTGCGTCGTCGTGGCCGACGAGCGTCTGCAGCGCGCGCCCGCCGCGCTCGAGATACAGGATCGGCTCGCCGCCGACGAGCACCACGTAGGCGCCGGCGGCTCGCGCCGGACGGCGGCCTTCGAGCTTGCACCATGGCAGCGCCGCGCCGTACGGTTGCGCGGGGTCGACGGCGGCGAGCACGAGCGGCCGCGCGGCGTCGTCTGGCCGCGCTCGCAGCCGCTCGACAGCCCCGGGCAGCGCGAACTGAGCGCCGCCGAGTCCCTCGAGGAAGTAACCGCGCCGGGCGATCCCGAGCGTCTCGAGCTGCGACAACTCGGAGTAGATCGACGAGAAGCCGCCGACGATCCCCTCGGCGAGCACCTGTTCGCGGGTGACGATCCCGTAGCGCTCGAGCAGCAGCTCGCTCAGCGCTCGGCGGCGCGCGGCAGGGTCGACCTCGTCGCGCAGCAGCGGCGCCGTCAGCGACCATCGTCCCTGGACCTGCGCCGCGGCGCCACCGCCCCGGCGCCCGGCTCCGAACCGTCCGCGGCGGGCGGCCGCGCGACGCGCAGGCTCGCCACCACGGGCTCCGCGCGCAGCGCCTGCCCGCGCGAGCGTCAGGCGCGGCGCGCGCAGCGGCGCGAACGCGTCGTTGGTGACGACGCCGGCCCACGCGAGATCCCACAGCGCCTCCTGGATCTCCTCGGGGGAAAACGAAATGTCGGTGAGCAGGTCGGTGAAGAAGCAGGCCCCGGCGGCGAGCCGCGCGCGAACGGCGTCGTGCTGCTCGGCCGATGGGAGCTCGCCGCGGTACGGCGGTGGCCCGAGCAGGGTTAGGTCATCGCGGAAGTAGAGCGCGACGCGGCCGGAGTTGCGGCCGAGCGCGCCCGCGCCGATCCAGACGAGCTCGCCGCTCGCGCAGAGCTGATCGATCCAAACCGGCGAGTAGGCGCCGACACGGCGCGGGAGCACATCACGCTCCCAGGCGTCGGCCGGGAGCGCGAGCCCCTGCAACGGGACCAGCACCTCGCGCAGGCGATCGACGCCGGCGCCCGACGGCGAGTGGCGATCGACCCCCTGCCAAGCGGGTAGGAAGCGCGCCAGTTCGCGCTGCTCGGCGGGCTCGATCTCCTTGCGCAGGACGGCCAGCGACGCGCGGCGCAGCCGGCGCAGCACGTCGGCGTCACACCACTCGCGCGTCGAGCCGCCGGGGCGCAACTCGCCGCGGACGAGCACTCCGTCGCGCTCGAGCTCGCGCAGCGCAACGGAGGCGTCGATCGCGTAGCGCGCCTTGACGTCGGCGGTCGTGAACGGGCCGTGGGTGGCGGCGAACCGCCTGACGAGGCGCAGCGGCGCGTCGGGCACGTCCTCGAGAAACGCGGCCGGCAGGCCCCCGGGCGGGGCGACGCCGAGCGCGTCGCGGTACAGGCCCGCGTCGGCGGCGTCGATCCAGCGCTCCTCGCCGTTGATCCGGACCCGGGCCGCGCGGCGCTCGCGGGCGAGCTCCTCGACCATCCGTTCGGGAACTAGGCCGTCTAGTACCCGCTCGTCGAGCTCTTCGAGCGTCAGATCGCCGACCCGGCGCAGGACGTCGAGCAGCCCGTCGCGGCTCGTCGCGCGGGTCTGCTCAGAACGGCACTGCAGGTCGGCCTCGACCTGCTCGAGCGCACCCGGATCGATCAGGTCGCGCAACTCCTCCTGCCCCAGCAGCTCCCGCAGCAGATCGCGATCCAAGGACAGGGCCGCCGCACGGCGCTCGGCGTTCGGCGTATCGCCCTCGTACATGTAGGTCGCGACATAGTCGAACAGCAGCGACGACGCGAACGGCGATGCGGTCGCCGTCTCGACCTCGATCAGCGAGATCTCGCGTCGCGCGAGCGCCGACAGCAGCGACACCAGGCCCGGGACGTCGAACACATCGCGCAGACACTCGCGATAGGTCTCGAGCACGATCGGAAACTCCCCGTACTGTTTGGCGACCTCGAGCAGGGACTGGGACTTGAGCCGCTGCTGCCAGAGCGGGGTGCGCTTGCCGGGCCGCGCGCGCGGGATCAGCAGCGCGCGCCCGGCGTTCTCGCGAAAGCGGGCGCCGAACAGCGCCGAGCCGCCGAGCTCGGCGACGACCAGGTCCTCGATCTCGTCGGGTTCGAGCATCACCAGGTCGGCGCCGGGCGGCTCCTCGGCGTCGGGGAGATGGACGATGATGCCGTCGTCGGAGTAGATCGCGTCTGACTCGAGTCCGAGCTCGTCGCGGATGCGGGCGCTCAGCGCCAGGGCCCAGGCGGCGTGGACGCGACCCCCGAACGGGCTCAGCACGCACAGCCGCCAGTCGCCGATCTCGTCGCGGAAGCGCTCCACGACGATCGCTCGGTCCGATGGGATCACGCGCGTCGCCTGCTCCTGCTCGGTGAGGAACTGCACCAGGTTGTTGGCGGCGCGGCGGTCGAGGTCGTAGTCGCGCTGGAGCGTCTCGGGCTCCTGGCCGACGGCCCAGCGCGCGAACGCGCCGATCGCCTCGCCAAGCTCGCGTGGACGGCCAACGCTGTCGCCCTTCCAGAACGGGATCGCTCCCGGCAGCCCGGGTGCGGGCGTGACGATCACCCGGTCGCGTCCGATCTCCTCGATCCGCCATGTCGTCGCGCCGAGCAGGAACGTCTGTCCCGGGCGCGCTTCGTAGACCATCTCCTCGTCGAGCTCGCCGACGCGGCGGCCGTCGGGCAGCGTGACCGAGTACAGCCCGCGGTCCGGGATCGTGCCGGCGTTGGTGACCGCGAGCTGCCGGGCGCCGGGACGGGCGCGGATCGTCCCGGCGACCCGGTCCCACACGATCCGCGGGCGCAGCTCGGCGAACTCCGATGACGGGTAGCGCCCGTCGAGCATGTCGAGCACGTTCTCGAGCTGGGTCCGTGGCAGCTCGGCGTAGGTGTGGGTGCGCGTGACCAGCGCGTGGAGATCGTCGACGCCGACCGGCTCGTCGTCGGGCGCCGCGGCGGCGATCGCGACGATCTGCTGGGCGAGCACGTCGAGCGGGTTGCGCGGCACGACGGTCGTCTCGATCTCGCCGGCGCGCATCCGCTTGGCGACGACCGCGCATTCGAGCAGGTCGGCCCGGAACTTGGGAAAGATGCGGCCGCGGCTGACGTCGCCGACCGAGTGCCCGGAGCGGCCGATCCGCTGCAGACCGCGCGCCACGGACTTGGGCGATTCGACCTGGATCACGAGGTCCACCGCCCCCATGTCGATTCCGAGCTCGAGGCTCGAGGTCGCGACCAGACACGGGAGCTCGCCGGCCTTGAGCAGCTCCTCGACGACCGTGCGCTCCTCCCGGGACAGGGAGCCGTGGTGTGAGCGCGCCAGCTCGCGTTCGGCGAGGTCATTGAGGCGCAGCGCGATCCGCTCGGCGCTGCGACGGTTGTTGACGAACAGGATCGTCGACTTGTGGGCCTCGATCAGCTTCAGGAGCTCGGGGTAGATCGCGGGCCAGATCGAGCGCCGCGTCGCCTCGCTGCCGCCCGCGAGCGGGTCGAGATCGGGCGCGGGGGTCTCGTCAGGCTCTACCATCGACTCGACCGGGACCTGGATCTCGAGATCGAGCGCCTTGCGCACGCCGGTGTCGACGACCCGGCAGCTGCGCCGGGGGCCGACCATGAAGCGCCCGACCTCCTCGAGCGGCCGCTGGGTCGCCGAGAGGCCGATCCGCTGCACGTCGGCGCCGGCGGCTTCGCTCAGTCGCTCGAGCGTCAGCGCCAGATGGGAGCCGCGCTTGGTCGAGGCGACCGCGTGGATCTCGTCGACGATCACCCAGCGCGTGCCCTCGAACAGCTGCTGGGCACGACCGGTAAGCATCAGGTAGAGCGACTCGGGGGTCGTGATCAGGATGTCGGGGGCCTCGCGCAGCATCCGCTGACGCTCGCGCTGGGGCGTATCCCCGGTCCGAACCGCGACCTCGAGCTCGGCCCCGATCCCGCGCAGCGGCGTGCGCAGGTTGCGGTCGATGTCGTAGGAGAGCGCCTTCAGCGGCGAGACGTAGACGAGGCTCGTGCGGCGCTGCTTGGGGTCGCTCGGCCGGCTCGGATCGTTGGCGAGCTGGTCGATCGCGTACAGAAACGCGGCGAGCGTTTTGCCTGACCCGGTCGGGGCCGAGATCAGGACGTGCTCGCCCGAGGCGATCGCCGGCCAGGCCTGCTCCTGGGCGGGGGTGGGCGCCGCGAAGGCGGCGCTGAACCACTCTCGCGTGCGGGGACTGAAGGCATCGAGCGGCACTGCATCGAGCGTACCGATCGCCTACTCCGGGTCCATGAACGCGACCCGCGGCGTCAGCCCGGCGCTGCCATCGAGGGTCGCGATCCGGCGCCCGTCTTGGACCGCGGGGCGGATCTCGTGTAAGTGCGGGTCCAGCCGCCGGTGCAGCCCGTTGAGATCCTCGACGACCACCACGAGCCCCCAGAAGCGCGCTCCGCCCTCGAGGTCGGGCACCTCGACGATCTCCATGATCGCCGGGCCGAGGCGACGGAACCCCTGCCGGTGACGGTCGCTGTCGCGCTCGCGAACCAGGCGCAGGGGCATGTCGGCCGCGGCGAGCGCCGCCGACGTCCGCTCGAAGTCGCCGCTGACGATCACGACGTGGTCGATCCCGATCGCGCCGTTGTCGTGTTGCGGCGTCTCGAGGGACGGCTGGGAGGTCACGTTCGTCCGCAGGCCGTCGATGTCGGCCGTGGCGCCGTCGACGCCCGCCAGCGTCCAGCCGGTGATGCCCTCACCCGCGACGCCGAGCTGCAGCGCGACCCCGCCGAGCGCGACCCGCTCGTGTGCGTCGACGGTGAAGCCGAGCGCGCGCCACCGCTCGGACGGGTCGGCGACGTCGAGCGCGGCGAGCTGCGCGGTCATCCGACCAACAGCACGAGCTTGCCGCGCACGTGCCCGGCTTCGCTCTCGCGGTGCGCGTCGGCAATCTGGCCCAGCGGGTAGCTCCTCGAGACCGGCAGCGAGAAGCGGCCGGCCTCGATCGGCTCGGCGATCTCGGTCAGCGCATGCAACGCGCGAGCGGCGCCCATCCCGCCGCTGAACGTGACGCCGGTGGCCTGCGCGCCCTGGTAGTCGGCAATCGTCACAACGCGATCGGGCTTACCGACAAGCTCTGCCAGCTCAGGGAGCACACCGCCGCCATGGGCGTCGAGCGCCGCGTCGACGCCGTCAGGAGCGATCGCCCGAACGCGCTCCAGGAGCCCGTCGCCGTAGGTCGTCGGCTCGGCCCCGAGCGAGCGCAGGTAGTCGTGGTTGTCAGGGCTCGCGGTCCCGATCACACGCGCGCCGCGATTGCGCGCGATCTGAACGGCGGCGCTCCCCACGCCACCGGCCGCCCCGTTGATCAATACCGTCGTCCCGTCGCCGACGGCGAGCAGGTCGAGCGTGCGTGTCGCGGTCTCGACCGCGACCGGAAGCGCGGCGGCGTCCGCGAACTGCAGCGACGGCGGGATCGGCGCATAGTCCTTCGCCAGCGCGAGCTCGGCCGCGGCTCCGGCCGCGAAGCCGAACACCCTCTCGCCGGGCGCCACGTCGGTGACCCCCTCGCCAACCTCGTCGACGACGCCCGCGAGCTCGCGACCCGTCATCTGCGGCAGCTCACCGGGCATCAGTCCGGCCCGCATCTTGTGGTCGACCGGGTTGACGCCGACGGCCCGCACCGCGACGCGAATCTGGCCCGGTCCGGGATGGGGATCGGGGACGTCGACGATCTGGAGGACCTCGGGGCCGCCGTACTCGCTGAACTGGACTGCCTTCATCGGCTTACGCCTCCCGGATCGACGTCATCCCCTCAAGCTTGGCAGCTACCACCTCTCGCTCCCGGGTTCTGCCGCTATCGGTGGTCCGCGCTCGGCAACCGGGGCCGATCTGACCCTGCCCAGCCGCCACCGTCGACCCAGGACCAAGCACCGGCAGCGCCCGGGCCACCGCTTTCCCATCCAGCGCGCAAGATGTGACCGACCGCACCACCAGCCACGACGCCGTGCTGGCTCGCGGCGCCACCGACCTGGTGATGCAGCACGGCCTGTCTACGCGGGACGGTGGTGTTGACAGGTGGGTCAACACTGGCCCGGCTCATATTGAGATCGGGAGCAGCTACTCGGAGGCACAGGAACGTGGCGCGTTGTGTCTACCGGTGGCAACGTTAGGACGGGCGCCTCACACCGCCACTGTTGTGTCACGTGCAAACGTGCTCTGCCTGCGGCGGGTTGCAGTTGGTCTTTAGTTGCCCTGCAAACCGGTGAGATCGGCAGGTGGGCACGGGAGCGGCGCCGAGCTCGCACTGATACGATCGGGCCCGTGCGAGAGCCCATCGTCACCGTCGTTATGCCGGTTTATAACCGGCAAGCCGAGCTCCGTCGGGCGCTTGACAGCTTGGTGGCGCAGTCCATGGGAGACTTCGAGTGCGTCGTCGTTGATGATGCCTCCACGTGCCCGATCGAGCCAATCGTTGCGGAATACGATGACCGGTTCACGTACGTCCGGAAGACTGAGAACGGAGGTTGCACGGCCGCGCGCTTTGTTGGATTTGAGCGCATGCGCGGCGAATACTTGGTCGGGCTCGACAGCGACAACGAGCTCTACCCTTGGACCTTGGAGCGGGCTACCTTCTATCTCGCTCGCCATCGAGACGTAGGAGGTGTCACTGGGCTTAACGAGTTCCCGGCCGGACTGCGCGTGCGAGTCCCAGGCGGATCGGCAATTTTTACACCGAGGGATTACGTCGCTGGTAACCCGAGTGCCCCTGCAGGGGACTGTGTCGGTACCTACCGTCGTGAGACTGTCGACGAGTGGTTAACATCGAGACGACGTGACTATTATGATCTCGACTTCGCGCTCGTAGCAAGCCATCGACTGCGACACCCGCAACTCTTCGTCGATGAGCCTTGGGGGAGGTATCACTTCGATGCGGCTCAACGGATTACGACGACGGTTGATCCCCGCAGATGGAGAGACGCAGTGGTGTTCGTCGAAGATTACAGGCCACAGCTCGGGACCGAGCCCTGCGTTCCGGTCGATCGCTTTCTCCGGACAAGATGGGTCTTGTTGAAGCGCGCCGGACGGTCTGACGAGGCCAAGATCGTGCGCGCCTGGATGGAGGAGCGCGGCTCGAGTCCTTTCCTTGCGCTGAAGGAGACCTTGTCAGCGCGCGCTCGGACGCACCTGCGCGACCGGCGCGGTCCTCCGGTCACCTATCACGAGCCGCTTAGCGTCTGAACGACGCGAGCTCAGCTCCCGCGCACGGGCGAACACCGCGTCGAGCATCGGCTCGGTCAGCTTGCCGGTGAACGTGTTCTGCTGGCTGGGGTGAAAGCAGCCGAGCAGCACGAAGCGCCCGACCTGCGGCCTCGGACCCGTGCCCGAAGCGCGGCCGCGGGCGCGGGATGCGCGACGCCGTCGAGGGCGAGCGCCCGCAGCGCGGCGTCCCACGCGAATGCGCCCAGGCACACAATCACGCGCGCGGCGCGCAGCAGCGCGAGCTCGCGCACGAAGAACGGCAGGCACGTGTCGCGCTCGACTGGGGTCGGCTTGTTTGCCGGCGGCGCGCAGCGAACCGCCGCCCCGATCCAGCAGCCGGTCAGCCGCAGCCCGTCATCGAGCGCGACCGACTCGGGCTGGTTCGCGTACCCCGCGCGCCACAGCGCCGCGAACAGCCAGTCGCCCGAGCGGTCTCCCGTGAACACGCGGCCGGTCCGGTTGCCGCCGTGTGCTGCCGGCGCGAGGCCGAGCACGATCACCGTCGCGGCCGGATCACCGAAGCCTGGGAGTGGCCGTCCCCAGTAGTCCTGGTCGGCGAATGCGGCTCGCTTGACGCGCGCGACCTCTTCGCGCCAGGCGACCAGCCGCGGGCAGCGCCGGCACGAGACGATCTCGCGTCTCGAGCGCGGCGAGCTCGCTCACGCCTGCGCGTCGGGGAGCAGCCCGAAGATCAACCGGTCGATCCCGGGCGCGAGGTCGAGCACGTCCGCGGGCACCCCGAGGCGCACCTGGCGCGATACGAGCTCGGAGACGGCGCCAACGACGGCGAACGTGTCAATCGGCGACGCGAAGCGGCCGATCAGCCCGCGCCGCGCGGCGGCGGCGTTCTCGGCGTCGATCACGTCGGCGAACGTCTGCAGGACCCGGTCGCGCTGCGCCATCGCGCGGGGACCGGCGCCGATGATCTCGACCAGCAGCGTCTGCGCGAACTCGGGGTGCTCCGACAAGGCGGTCAGGAACGCCCGCGTGGCGGCCCGCATCCGCTCGCGCGCGTCACTCGGAGCGCTCGCGGCGGCGCGCGCCATCGACTCCTGGACGATCGAGACCGCCAGGTCAAACAGCGCGAGCATGCACTCCTCCTTGTTGGCGAAGTGCTCGTAGAAGGTCGCCTTCGACATGCCCGCGCGGCGGCTGATCGACTCCGAGCTCGCGCCCGCGTAGCCGCTGCCCGCGAACTCGGCTGCCGCCGCGCGCAGCAGGCGGTCGCGTTGCAGTGGCAGCCGGACCTCGGGTGGCGGCGCGTGTCGCCCCCTCGCGGCGGTCATGCCTCTTTCAGCGCGCGTCCGTAGTGGCGCTCGTAGTACTCGCGGTAGACGCCGGAGCGGATCGGCTCCCACCACCAGGCGTTGTCGCGATACCAGTCGACGGTCAGCTCCAGCCCGGCCTCAAAGCGCGTCCCCGCGCGCCACCCAAGCGCCTCGAGCTTGGCCGACGAGAGCGAGTAGCGCCGGTCGTGACCGGGGCGGTCGGTTACGTATTCGATCAGCGATTCGTCGGCTCCGGCGAGCGTCAGGATCCGCGTGACGACCTCGATGTTCTCGCACTCATCGGGTCCGCCGCAGTTGTAGACCTCGCCGGGCTCGCCGTGCTCGAGCACGTGCGCCGATGCCGCGGCCGAAGTCCTCGACGAACAGCCAGTTGCGGACGTTGCGCCCGTCGCCGTAGACCGGCAGGCGATCGCCGCCAAACGCGTTCAGGATCATCAGCGGGATCAGCTTCTCGGGGTACTGGCGCGGCCCGTAGTTGTTCGAGCCGCGGCAGACGAGCGTCTCGAGCCCGTAGGTGTGGAAGTAGCTGCAGACGAGCAGGTCGGCGCCGGTCTTGGTCGCGCTGTAGGGACTCGACGGCGCCAGCGGCGAGGACTCGGTGAACGAGCCCGACGCGATCGAGCCGTAGACCTCGTCGGTCGACACCTGGACGTAGCGCAGCCCCCGCTCGCGCGCCGCCTCGAGCAGCACGTGCGTGCCCTGGCCGTTGGTGACGCTGAACGCGAACGGCTCGGCGATCGAGCGGTCGACATGCGTCTCGGCGGCGAAATTGACGATCGCATCGGCGCCGGCGACCGCGTCGGCGACGGCGGCGGGATCCTCGATCGCGCCCTGCACGAAACGGATCTCGCGCTCGACGTCGCGCAGGTTCTCGAGCCGGCCCGCGTAGGTGAGCTTGTCGAGCACGGTCACGTCGTCGCCGTGCTCGCGCACGCGCAGCCCGACGAACGTCGAGCCGATGAAGCCGGCGCCGCCGCAGACGAGCAGTTTCACGCGGGCACCTGCGCTCGCGCAGACATGAACTCGCGCAGCCCATCTCGCCAGCCCGGCAGGCCGGGGGCGCCGCGCTCGGACTCGATCACGCTGTACGCAGGGCGCGGCGCGGGCAGCGGATACTGCTCGGTCGTGATCGGGCGCACCTCGCAGTGCAAGCCGGCGCTCGCGACGATTTCGCGCGCGAACTCAAACCACGAGCAGTTGCCGGCGCACGCGACGTGCAGCACGCCGAGCGGCGGGTCCTCGGCGAGACCGACGAGCGCCGGCGCGAGGTGGCCCGTGTAGGTCGGGCAGCCGACCTGGTCGGCGACGACGGCGATCTCGTCGCGCTCGCCGGCGAGCCTCAGGATCGTCTTCGGGAAAGCATCGGCCGGCGGCGCCGAACAGCCATGACGAGCGCACGATCGTGTGGCGCTCGGGCGCGGCGCCGCGCACCTCGCGCTCGCCCTCCAGTTTCGATCGCCCGTAGGCCGACAGCGGGGCCGTGTCGTCGGATTCGAGGTACGGCGCCGTCTTGCGGCCGTCAAACACGTAGTCCGACGAGACGTGGACCGTCCAGGCGCCGTTCGCGGCCGCCGCGCGCGCGACGTGGCCCGCGCCGGCGCCGTTGGCGGCGAGCGCCTGCTCGTAGTGCTCCTCGGCGCCGTCGACGTCGGTCCACGCGGCGCAGTTGATGACCGCGTCCGGACGCGCCCGCGCGACCGCCGCCTGCACGGCGCCCTGATCGGTGATGTCGAGCCCTGCGCGCGCGAACGCGAGCGGCTCGTGGCCGGCGGCCTCGCACGCGGCATGGACGTCTGAACCGAGCATCCCGGTTGCCCCGGTGATCAAGATGCGCATCGCCGGTCAAGGGTAAACAGGCGGCCCGCGGCGCGCTCGCCGCCGAGGCAAAACACCACTGAGCGGCCGGGCGTCGGTGGCTCCCGGAAACTAGGCGACGTCGATCGTGACGTCGAGGCCGCGCAGCCGGACCTTGCCGAGCTCGGGGTAGTAGACGCTGTCGCCCGGGACGCGAGTCCCGTACGCGAGGTACGTGATCCCGTCGTCGCCGGCGGTGATCGAGTGCGCCACGCCCGTCGACGGTGGTCGTGCGACCACGTCGCCGGCGCGCAGCCGATGCTCTTCGCGCTCGCCGAGGCGCAGCGTCCCCGACCCCTCGAGCACGTAGAACAGCTCCTCCTCGAGCGCGTGACAGTGGTGCGCAGCGCCGCCGGCGCCGGGCCCAAGGATGACGTGGTTGAGCCCGGCCTGGACCGAGCCCGCCGTGCTGCCGAGCTCGCGCACGACGCCGGCGCCGCGCGTCGCCGCGGCCACCGCTTCGGTCGCGATCACGTTGTCGGGGCGCTCGCCGGGCTCGGGCCGCGGCAGGGGACCGGCCTCGGCCTCGGCCACGAATGGGTGCGGCGCGTCGACGGGTACCCAGCGCGGACCGCACCACATCACCTTCGCCCGCGGCAGGTAGGTGATGTCCGTGTCGGAGCCACTGCCGAACGCGAGCACCTCGAGGCCGTCGTCGCCGGCGAGGAGCGTGTGGGTCTCGGCGCGCGGTCGATGGACGATCGTGTCGCCGGGACCGATCGAGCACGCGCTCTCGCGCTGCCAGCTCAGGCCGCTGCCGCCGAGCACGTAGATGATCTCCTCCTCGTCGCCGTGGCGGTGGACGGGCATCTGGCGCGCGCCGGGCGCAACCTCGTAGAGGCTGGCGCCGATCCTGACCGCGCCCGCGGCGGCGCCCAGTCGGCGGCGCCGGAACTGGATCTCGCCCGCCGAGCCCTCGGTGGGCGCGACCTCGTCGCGGTTGATGACCGGCGGCATTCGCGCCTAGGCGAGTGGCGTCGAGAGCGCGCGGCCCCCTCCTCACTCGCTCCAGAAATCCTCGACCATCTCGCCGTCCCCGCCTTCGGGGCGGTCATTCCCGATCGCGATGCAGACGAGCCCGTCAGGGCCGCCTTCGAACGCGCGAGCGACGTTCGGCGCGACGCGGATCAGGTCCCACTGCTTGAGGTCGATGACGTCGTCGTCGAGCCGCATCCGGCCCGACCCCTCGACGATCACGTACGCCTCCTCCTGCTCGCGGTGGCGGTGCCCGAACGGCGAGCGGAAGTTGGGTGGGTAGCGGAAATAGCTGACCCCGAGATGGTCGGAGTCGATGTGCTTGCGCCCGAACCGTGCCTCCATTCCAGGGGCGCGGTCGGCCGCGAGATTGTCGATGTCCATCAGGTTCGTTCGTGTGAAATCGCTCATCTGGAGAAGTCTATGTGGGACTGCCGTCGAGGGCGGGCCGGTGGTAGCTTCGCCGGCATGGCACAACGAACGCAGTACACACCCGGGACGTTCAGCTGGACCGATCTGAACACCACTGACCAAGAGGCCGCGAAGGCGTTCTACGCCGGCCTGTTCGGTTGGAGCTACGACGACGCTCCGGTCGGCGACGACGTCTACTACTCGATGGCGAGCGTCGACGGCAAGCCGGTCGGCGCAATCTCGCCACAGCCCCAGCAGCAGCGCGACGCCGGCGCGCCACCGGCTTGGAACTCGTACATCACCGTGCAGAGCGCCGACGAGGCGCTCGCGCGTGCCAAGGAGCTCGGCGCCACCGTCCACGCCGAGGCCTTCGACGTCATGGACGCCGGTCGGATGGGGGTCGTGCAGGATCCGCAGGGAGCGTGGTTCTTGGTCTGGGAGCCCAAGCAGCACATCGGCGCTGGGCTCGTCAACGCGCACGGCGCGGTGTCGTGGAACGAGCTCGGCTCGCCCGACCCGGAAGGCTCGGCGAAGTTCTATGGGGACCTGTTCGGCTGGGAGACGAGCCCGATGGAGGGCTCCGAGACTCCGTATCTGGTGATCCGCACGGCCGCGGGCACGACCAACGGCGGCATCAGGCCGCCGGCCCCGCCCGGCACGCCGCCCTTCTGGCTCGTCTACTTCGCGACCGATGACATCGACGCGACGTTGGCGAAGGTCTCGGAACTCGGCGGCAACGTGCTCGTCGGTTCCACCGACATCGGGATCGCAAAGATCGCCGTCGCTCAGGATCCGCAGGGCGCCGTGTTCGCGCTCTACTCAGGACACCTGGACGACTAGTCCGAGCGCCCGGCTCGCGCTACGGTTGCGGTGTCTGGTGCGCACCCCGCGGACGCGAGTTATCCGCAAGATTACGAGGTGAGCCTATTCGAGTTGTCGAGGCGGTAGGCTGCGGGCCGCTAAGCGAAGCATGGAGGGCAGGCAGTGGAGGGGCGTGCACTACCTAGGGTGCTCTACATCGCTGGTGCCCCACGCAGCGGCAGCACGCTGACCGAGCGGCTGTTAGGTGAGCTTCCCGGGTGGTGCGCCGTCGGCGAGCTCGTGTATGTCTGGGAGCGCGGCATGATGCGCGGGAACCAGTGTGGCTGCGGCCAGCCGTTCCGAGAATGTCCGTTCTGGAACGAGGTCGGGAGCGTCGCCTTCGGCGGTTGGCACAACGTTGACGTCGCCCGTGTCGCCGCGCTACGCACTGCGGTCGACCGGATGCGCTTCATCCCCTGGCTGCGTGCTCCCGCCCTACGCCCGTCGTTCCGACGCACATTGGACGAATACCTGAGCTACTGGGCGAGGCTCTACCACGGGATCGGCGTGGTGAGCGACTGCCAGGTGGTCGTGGATTCGAGCAAGATCCTATCGTTCGCGTTCTGCTTGGATGCCTGCGCGCAACTCGACCTGCGCGTGGTCCACCTCGTACGAGATAGCCGGGCGGTCGCCTACTCGTGGACACGTGCCGCGGCAGCGAGGCGGGAAAGGACCGCGGCCAGCGATATGCGGAGGATCGCCGGGGCGGCCTGGCAGTGGGACCACGAGAACGGGGCAGTCGCGCTGCTCGCGAAGAGCGGCACGCCGACGCTCCGGATTCGCTACGAGGACCTCGTGGCCGTGCCGGAGCGCGACGCTTGCCCGGATCGCGGCGTTCACGGGCCTTCCCGCGAGCAATGGTGAACTCGACCTGGTCAGAGGCGACGTGACCGGCCGCTGGGCGGATCTCAGCGTCAGTCACGGCGTGGGCGGCAACCCGAAGCGGTCGGCGAGCCGGCCGGATCCCGATCCGGATCGACGACGAGTGGCGTGCGGCGATGCCCGCCGCGCAGCGCAGAACCGTCACCGCGCTGACCCTGCCGCTGCTCGGGCACTATGGCTACCGCGTCGCGCTGGGCCCTGGCGGGAACGGAAGCCGCGCCCGACGCGTCGGACGGGCGCCTCAGGCGCGCCCGTAGACCGGCACCAGCGCCCCGCTTGTCGGCGCCGCGTCATCGGACAACAGGTGCGCGATCACGCCGGCGATCTCGGCCGGCTTGACCCAGCGGTCGTGGTCGGCGTCGGGCATCGAGGCGCGGTTGGAGGCCGTGTCGATCACGCTCGGCAGGACGGCGTTGCAGCGGATCCCCTCGTCGCGGTACTCGACCGCGACCGCGCGGACGAACGCGAGCACCGCCGCCTTCGAGGCGGCGTAGCCGGCCGCTCCGGAGAACGGCTCGAGCGCGGCACGAGTCCCGATGCACACGATCGACCCTCCTCCCGCGGCCGCGAGGTGCGGGATCGCCGCCTGGGTGACCAGGTAGGTCGGCCGCAGGTTGAGGCGGAACTGCTCCTCGAACGCCTCCACCGGGGTCTCGGCGACGCGCTTGCCCGCCTGAAAGCCGCCGACCAGGTTGACGACGCCGCCCAACGGCGCGTCACCATCCGACGCAGCCGCCGACACGGCGCGCCTGACGCCGTCCGCGTCGAACAAGTCCGCCTGGACGAGCTCGAGCCGCTCCTGGGGCCGCACCCGGTCGAGCTCGCGTTCGACGATCCACGGCACCACGACGCGCCAGCCGTCACTGAGCAGTCGCGCCGTGACCGCGGCGCCAAGGCCCCCCGTTCCGCCTGTAACTAGAGCTGTTTTGGTCATCAGTGACGTCCGATCGCCACTCTATCTTCGCTGGCATGCAGGTGCGGGAATTCCAGGACGGACAGTGCGTCGCCCAGGTCATGCTCGTCCGCAGCGCCGCGCTCCGCCGAGGTCGCGACGGCGACGAGGTCCTCAAGCTGACGCTCGGCGATCGGACCGGCAAGGTGTCTGCGGTCGTGACCGACGAGCTCGCGCAGGCCCGCGCCAGCTACCGCCCGGGGACGTTCGTCTGGATCTCGGGAACGATTTCGGTCCCCGAGCGGTTCGGTCCCGAGCTGACGCTCGAGTCGATCAGACCCGCGGACGAGAACGAGTACGACCGGGCCGAGTTTGTCGACGGTCCGTTGCACTCGGCGCGGCAGATGGAGGCGGATCTCCGTGAGCTGATCACGACGATCCGTGACCCGCACCTGCAGCGCCTGCTGACGCTCGTGCTGGGGGAAGGCTCCGCAACTTGGCCACACTTTCGCGTCGCACCGGCCGCCAAGCATTACCACCAGGCCTACCGCCACGGCCTGCTCGAGCACTCGCTGACCGTCGCCCAGGCGGTCAGCGCGACCTCGGCGACGTTCCCGGGAATCGATCGCGATGTGGCGGTGACCGGAGCGCTGCTGCACGACATCGGCAAGCTCGATGCGTATGAGACGCACGACGAAGCGATCGAGATGACCGATCTCGGCCGCCTGTTTGGGGAAATTGCGCTCGGCTACTACCGGGTGCGCCGGGCGCTCGAGGACCTCGACGACTTCCCCCGCGAGACCGCCGAGGCGGTGCTGCACGTCATCCTCAGCCATCACGGCTCGCTCGAGCACGGCAGCCCGGTCGTCCCGTGTACGCGCGAAGCGACACTCGTCCACATGATTGACAACCTCGGAGGGCGGCTGGGCAGCTTTGACCGGCTCGAGCGAAGCCTCGCGTCGGGCGAGCAGTGGTCGGCCTACGACAAGGGGATCGGCGGCGGCGCGTTCTTCGCCGGCCGCGCAGAGCAGGACCGCGAGGCCGCCTGAACGCGAGCGGGCACCGGCGCCGGAGCTCCGGCGGCTCACGCTGACCGCGCGCGAGCGAGGGAGATGATGGAATCCAAGGCTCCCGTGTCTGTGATCCCGCTCGCCCGTCTCGACAACACCGACTCGAAGCTGCTGGACGAGCTGCTCGAGGCGGTGGAGCGCGTCGCGCGAGCGGCCGCGTTCACGCTCGGGCCCGAGCTGGAGGGATTCGAGGCCGACTACGCCGCCTACTGCGGGACCGCCGATGCGATCGGGGTGGCCTCCGGCACCGATGCGCTCGCGCTGGTGCTCCGCGCCCTCGAGATCGGGCCCGGCGACGAGGTAATCGTGCCCGCCAACTCGTTCATCGCCACCGCCGAGGCGGTCTCTTTGGTGGGCGCGACCCCGCGCTTCGTGGACGTCGACCCAGGCAGCGCGCTGATCACGGCAGAGACGGTCACGCGCGCGCTCGGCCCTCGAACCCGCGCCATCGTCCCCGTGCATCTGTATGGGCGGACCGTGACACTGGATGCGATCCTCGCGCTCGCCCGCGAACGCGGGCTGAAGGTGATCGAGGATGCCTGTCAAGCGCACGGGGCGACCGTCGACGGCCGGCGTGTCGGTTCACTCGCAGACGCCGGCTGCTTCTCGTTCTATCCGACCAAGAACCTCGGCGGCTGGGGCGATGGCGGCGCGGTCGTGACCGACGATGACCGCCTTGCCGCCCGCGTGCGATTGCTGCGCAGCCACGGCGAGCGCGAGCGCCATCACCACGAGGTGATCGGCACGACAGGCCGGCTCGACGGACTCCAAGCGGCGATCCTACGAATCAAGCTGCGACACCTCGACGCCTGGAACGACCGTCGACGCAGCGCCGCGGTGAAGCTCGGTGCGGCGCTGGCGGCGACCTGCGTGACGCCGCCGACGCTGACGGCCGGTGAGGATCACGTCTTTCACCAGTTCGTGATCGAGTCATCGGACCGCGATCGCCTGCGTGACCACCTCGAGCGCCGCGGTGTCAACACGGCGATCCACTATCCGAGCCCGATTCACCGCACCCCCGCCTACGCGTCGGCGGGCCTCGACCGCGGCTCGCTCCCGATCAGCGAAGCGCTCGCGCAGCGGATCTGTTCGCTGCCGATCCATCCGGACATGACCGACCCCGAGATTGAGCGGATCGCCGCGGCGGTCGGCGAATTCGCACCGTGCGTTAGTTCGCCCCGCGGCCACCCACGACGGTCGGCAGCGTTCGAATGATCAGGCGAAGGTCACCCCACAATGACCAGTTCATCACGTACAGATAGTCGAGCTTGACCATCTCCTGGAACGGGATGCGCGTGCGACCGAGCACTTGCCAGTAACCCGTGAGCCCAGGCGTCAGATCGAGGCGCCCGCGGGCCCATCCCTGAACCAGCTCGTCTTCGGACACGATCAGAGGCCTCGGCCCGACGAGGCTCATCTCGCTGCGAACCACGTTGTAGAGCTGAGGCAGTTCGTCGAGGCTGAGGCGGCGCAGCCGGCGACCTACGCGCGTGATCCGCGGATCGTGGCTCAGCTTGAGCCACAGAGGGTCGCCGCTCTGCTGCACGAGAGCCGCCCGGCGCGCCTCGGCGTCGTTGACCATCGTCCGAAACTTGAACAGTCGAAAGCGCCTGCCGCCGCGGCCGACTCGCTCCTGAGCAAACAACACGGGACCGGGCGAATCGAGTTTGATCGCGATCGCGATCAGGACGCCGAGCGGTGCAAGCAGCACGAGCAACGAGACCGAGATGATCAGGTCCATCCCCCGCTTGAGCGCGCGCGAGGATCGCGGCAGCCAGGGCGGGTTCACCCCGAGCACGGTGACGCCCTCGACATCGTCGATCTCCACCGCGGGACCGAGCACGTCCGAGAGTTGAGGGAGCATGCTGAGCTTGAGCGAGAGCTGGCGGCAGCGCCGCAGCAGGTCCTCGAGCTCGGCCGCTTCGATTCCGACGGGCGACACGATCACTCTGGTGGCGCCGACACGGGTAGTGACCCCTTCGAGGTCGTCCAGTGACCCGACGACCGGCAGGCCGGCGGGCGTGGACGGCATCGACGCACCGTGGGCAAGGACGCCGACGACCTTCAGGCGGTACTCGCGATGCGCCGCCAGCTTCGAGACCAGAACGGAGGCGAGCGGCCCGTCGCCGACGAGCAACGCATGCTCGGCATCGAGCATCGCTGCTGACAGCTGGCGGACGGAGAAGCGCGCGGTCAGGACCAGCGCGATCGTCGCTACCCCGAATACGGCCAGCTCCTCGAAGTCCAGCCGTCCCATCGGTGACTGCTTGGAGTACAGCCAAAGCAGCAACGTGCCGACGATCGTCGCGTGCAGGAGCCACGGCAGATCGTCAACGGTCGAGTGGCTGATCCGCTTCACGTCGCGGTCGTAGAGCCCGTAGAGCTTGAACAAGACGATCATGAAAGGGAGAGTCGCGAGACCCCACAGCAGCCGCGAGCCCTCACCCGGCCGACCCGCGATCACGAGTGCCGCCGCCAACGCGCCAGTAACAGCGACTACGTCGCCGAGCGCCAACAGGCGGCGGAGTGATACGTCGCGACTCCTGGGCCAGATCGGCGCGAGCTCGGTGACCTGCTCCTCGATCGCGGCGGGCAGGCTCTGAGCTGAGACCTCCATCAGTTTGACGCTCCCGCGAACCTGGAAGCGCCGAGCTCGATCCGAGCTCCACCGAGGCTCAGTGACTCCTCCGCCGCTTCGGTGAGGCACACGACGTCGACAGCGAGGTCGAGGCCGTGCTCGGGCACTGCCCCCGTTCGCAGCGCGCCGATGAAATCGCCGACCTGGAGGGCGAGCGGCTCTTCGTGCGAGAGCTTCGGGGAAAGGATGTCGCCCGTGCGGTACGAGAGGTGGTACTCGCCGAACGTCTCGGGATCCTTGTAGACGACACCGCGATCGAAGATCCTGATCGCCTCCGCTGCGCCATCCTCGTACACCACCATCTTCTTCGAGCCGACGATCACGGTCCGCCGGAGCTTGCTCGGAGCAAGCCAGCTCAGCTCGACGTTGGCGATCACGCCGGACTCGAACTCGAGCGTGATGAACGCCACGTCGGCGATCCCGGGCACGATCGAGTCGCGACCCGAGGCCCGGATCGCCGCGGGTAGTGCGCCCAGCCAGTAGAGCAGGATCGAGAAATCGTGCGGACCGAGGTCCCAGATCACGCTCACGTCGCGCTGGTGCAGGCCGAGGTTGACGCGACTCGACGAGATGAAGTACAGGTCGCCGACCTCGCCCGTTGAGATCAGCCCATTGACGGCGCGGACCGGCGGGCTGTAGAGAAACGTGTGGCCGCACATCAGCACCAGGCCCTGCTTGGTCGCGATCTCGATCAGCTCCAGCGCCTGGTCGGTGGATGGAGCGAGCGGCTTTTCGACAAACACGTGCTTGCCCGCCTCGAGACACCGTTTCGCGAGCACGAAATGGGTGAACACCGGGGTCGCCAACAGGACCCCGTCCAACTCGGGATCGCTCAGCACTTCGTTGAGATCATCCGTCAGCCGGACGGCGGGATAGCGGCGAGTCAGGCGGTCAAGGCGCGAGCGATCGGAGTCACACGCCCATCGCACGTCGACGTCGGTGTGCTCGATCAGAACTCGGAGCAGGTTCGGTCCCCAGTAGCCGAGACCCACCACTGCTACCGAAGCTCTGCGCTCCTGTGATACGAGCAACTCGGCTCGCCCCCCTTGGACACTAACCGTTGTTGATCAAGCGGGCCCAAAGCTCCACAGAACAAGCCCCTGTGACGCGAGTTCTTGCGCCCGACAGATCGCAACATACTGCATATAAAGCCTCAATGTGGTCCGCTGGCTTCGCCAACACGCGGCCACGTGCAAACCTGCCGCCGGCCGCCCGCAGCCTCGTCGGGGCTTGACGCATCGCCGTCGCGGTACGAAAGGCATCCGGGTCTGCGATGCTGCCGTCCGATTGATGGCTGCCAGGCGCGGCCGCACACAACGATCTGACGCGGCTTATCACGAACGCGAGACCGAGCCCGGTCGTGGCTCTGGGGCCCGCGGGGCGTGTGGAGGTTGCATGCGAGTCTGGATCGATCTCTCAAATTCACCGCATCCACTGCTGTTCTCCCCGATCGTTCGGCGGCTGCGCGAGGACGGACACGAAGTGCTCCTGACCGCGCGCGACAACGCGCAGACCGCTGAACTGGCGCTCGAGCGCTGGCCGGAGACCGTGATCATCGGTGGTCATACGCCGAAGCAAAAGGCGGCGAAGCTGCGCCAGATCGCATTGCGGACGTCCGATCTGCGGCGGTGGGCGCGGGCCGTCGGTCCCGACGTCGCGCTCTCCCACAACTCCTACGCCCAGATCGTCGCGGCGAGCAGGCTGGGCGTTCCGGCGGTCACGGCGATGGACTTCGAGCATCAACCCGCCAACCACCTCGCGTTTCGACTCGCGCGCACGGTCCTGCTGCCGGACGTTCTGCCGCTCGACGCGCTCCGACACCAAGGCGCCGCGGCGCGCAAGACGGTTCGCTACCCGGGGCTCAAGGAAGAGCTCTACATCGGGGATTTCGAGCCTGACCCCTCGATCCTCGCTCGGTTGCGCCTCGGCGATCACCGTGGTGGACGCGACGGCTCCCGCCGAACCATCGTCGTCGCTCGTACCCCTCCGACGGGCGCCCTCTATCACCCGTTCGCGAACCCACTGTTCGAACGGAGCCTCGAGACGGTTTGCTCGCAGGACGACGTCGTCTGCGTCGTACTGACCCGCAGCCAGGAACAGATCGGCAGGATCGAGGCGTTGGCGCTGCGCAACTGCATCGTGCCGCACGTGGCGATCGACTCCCGGTCGCTGATGTACGCGGCCGATGCGATGATCGGAGCGGGCGGGACGATGACCCGCGAGGCGGCGCTGATGGGGATCCCTACCTGGACCATGTTCGCCGGCACCCCGCCGGCGGTCGACCTGTGGCTCGAGCGCCGCGGCAAGCTCGTCCGCCTGACCGACACCGAGCAGCTCGCGCAGCTGACGCCACGTCCTGGACCGCCGCGCGACACGGCCGAGCTTCGCGCGCGCGGCCGCGAGATCGAAGAGGTCCTCGTGCGCACGACGCTGAAGGTCGGGGCCTCGCGTTCTCGGCACCGACCGCCCCCGCGTGCGGTCATGACGCGGTCGTCTGGCGGCCCGCCTCAGCGAACGACGCGCGACCGGTACCGCCCGTCGAGCGGCGCAGACATGACGCGCACGGACGTGATCGGGGCCGCGCGCGTCGTCGAGCAGTGGGGCCGAGATCGCGAGTGGCGCGGGCCCGACCCCTACGACGGATTGAACGCGACGCGGATCCCCTCCCAGTTGCGGCGGACCGCGACGGCTCGCCGTGTCCTGACCCAGGTCGTCAAGCGCTCGCCGGTGGACCTGCGCGGGCCACTCGGCATTCCCCCCGGCGCCGACGCCGCCGCGTTGGCGTGGGTGGCATCCGCGTACGCCCGTGACGATTCAACGATCTCCGCCGACCCCGTGGCGCGCCTTGGCGAGGCGCTCGAATCCCTTTGCCAACTGCGTTGTCCGGGGTTCTCGGAGCCCTGTTGGGGCTACCACTTCGATGTCCAGACGCGGGTTTTCTTCTATCCCCGGTCGACTCCCAACGCGATCGCGACGGCGTTCGCGGGCCATGCGCTGCTCGACGCACACGCGCGCTCGTCGCAGGACCGATGGTTGGAGCTCGCCGGCGACACGGCGGAGTTCCTGCTCGCCAACATCCCGGCCACCCCGACCCCGGCGGGGGCCTTCTTCGGCTACCTGGTCGGAGACCGGACGCCGATCCACAACGCGAGCCTGCTGATCTGCAGCTTCCTGGCTCGGCTCGCTGACGAGACCGGGAACGCGACCTTCGCCGAGTCCGCGGCCGACGGCGTCGCCTACGCCCTCGCACACCAGCGGTCGGATGGATCGTGGCCGTACGGTGAGCGGGCCGATCTCGGCTGGGTCGACAACTTCCACACCGGTTACGTTCTCGAGGCCCTGATGCGCTGCCGCGCCGCCGATCTCGGCGCCGACCGGCTCGACGCGGCTCTCGAGCGTGGGCTGCGCTTCTATCGACAAGAGCTGTTCCGTGACGACGGTGCACCTAAGTACTACTCGAACTCGCTCTACCCGATCGATGCCCAATGTGTCGCCCAGGGGATCCAGACGTTCGCGCTCGCGTCGAGCCTCGATCACAGCTATGGCTCCTTCGCATGGCGGGTGGCGCGCTTCGCGCTGGACCGCATGCGACGGCCAGATGGCGTGTTCATGTTTCAGCGACGAAGGCTATGGAGCAATCCCACGCCGCACGTGCGTTGGTGCCAAGCGTCGATGCTGCTCGCGTTTGCGCACCTGCTCGAGCTGCCGACGCTCGAGGACGGCGTAGGCGATCGGGCTCGACCGCTGCGCGAGGCGCGCCCGGCATGAAGCAGGTGACCCAACGACTTCGAAACGGGCGCATCGAGGTGACCGAGGTGCCGGCGCCCGTGCTCCGGCCGGAGGGCGTGCTCGTCGACGTACGCGCCAGCCTGCTGAGCGCGGGCACGGAGAGAAGCACCATCGAGGCCGGCCGAAAGGGGTTGATCGGCAAGGCGCGTGCGCGGCCCGAGCAGACGCGCGCGGCGCTTGACCGCGCGCGACGTGAGGGCGTTCGCTCGACTGTGGAAGTCGTGCGCAGCAGGCTCGACCAGCCGTCGGCGTTGGGCTACTCGAGCGCCGGCGTCGTCTTGTCCGTCGGCGAGCTTGTCAGTGAGCTGCGGCCCGGTGACCGCGTCGCCTGCGCGGGCGGAGGCCACGCCGTGCACGCGGAGTGCAACTACGTCCCCGGCAATCTGTGTGTCCCGCTGCCCGGCCGAGTGTCGTTCGAGGCCGGCGCATTCGCCACGATCGGCAGCATCGCCATGCACGGTGTCCGCCAGGCCGAGATCCAGCTGGGCGAGCGTGTCGCGGTGATCGGGCTCGGTCTCGTCGGGCAGCTCACCTGCCGGCTGCTGTCCGCAGCCGGATGTCACGTGGTCGGTATCGACCTGTCTCAGGAGCTCGTCGAACTCGCACGCGGCGCCGGCGCCAGCGCCGCCTACAGGCGCGCCGAGCTTGATCCAGGCTCACCGCCCGCGATGCTCCGTGATTGCGACGCCGTGATCCTGACGGCGGCGACCGAGACCGACGATCCGGTTGCGCTCGCCGGTTCGATCGCGCGTGACCGCGCGCGCGTGGTCGCCGTCGGTGACGTGGGAATGAATCTCCCGCGCGCGTCCTTTTACGGCAAGGAGTTGGAGCTGCGGCTGTCACGCTCGTACGGGCCGGGTCGTTATGACCGCGACTATGAGGAACGCGGGCTCGACTACCCGATCGGATACGTCCGCTGGACCGAGCGCCGCAACATGGCGGCGTTCGTCGAGCTCCTCGACACGGGACGATTGGCGATCGACGACTTGATCACCGCGCGGATGGCGATCGAGGATGCGGCCGAGGCTTACGAATTACTGATGACGACCGAGCCGACGCCGCTGGGAATCGTCCTTACTTATCCGCCGGGCCCCCCAGAGCCGGTCACACCCGTGCCGCATGTCCGCCGCCGAGCAGCTCCGCTCAGGGCGCGACCGGCGATCGGCGTCGTCGGTGCCGGCAGCTTCGCCCAGCGATTCCTGATTCCCGGCCTGCGCGACGCGGGATTTGACCTCGCGATGGTTGCCAGCGCTGATGGCCTGTCAGCGGCGGGCACGGCCGAGCGCTTCGGCTTCGGCGAGGCCGTCTCACCGGACCAACTGGTCGAGTCCGGGGACCTCGACGCGGTCGCGATCGCCTCACGTCACGGAAGCCATGCCCAATACGCGACGGCCGCGCTGTCAGGTGGCAAGGCGGTGTTTGTCGAGAAGCCTCCGGCGCTGACGATGGATCAGCTCGACGAGCTGCGCCGGGCAGCGTCGGGCGCCGTGCTCCAGGTCGGCTTCAACCGGCGGTTCGCCCCGCTGGCGATCGCGCTGCGTGACTACATCGCCCCGAGCGGTTCTCCGCTGGAGCTGCTCTACCGAGTCGCCGCCGGACGTCTGGCGACCGATCACTGGCTCAATGATCCAGACGATGGTGGCGGGCGCCTGCTCGGCGAGGGCTGTCATTTCGTCGACTTCGCGTGCTGGCTCGCCGGCGAGCTGCCTGACCAGATCCAGGCGAGCGTTCCGGCGCCGACGGGGAAGCTCGCGGCGAGCCAGCGATTCGCGATCACCTTGACGTTCGCGAACGAGTCGATCGCGACGATCCTGTACGGCTCCGAGTCGGCCGCGGGCGTCGGCAAGGAACTCGTGGAGATCCACTGCGCGGGGCGGTCTGCGACGCTCAACGACTTCCGGCGGCTCGACCTGTACGGACGCGGGCGCACGCAGACGGTGCGCAATCGAGGCGGAGATAAAGGACACTCGGCACAGCTGCACGCATTCCGTCGCTCGCTCGAGGGCCACGGTCCACCGCCGTGCCCCGATCCTCTGGACGCGATGGAAGTGACCCTGCGCGCGTTCGAGGCGATCAGAACGGAGTCGGGCGGATGGCAGTGAAGGCGCTAGTGACCGCGAATCTGCTCGCGGCGGATTCCGACCTCGCGGTCGGCCGCACGTTGAACATCGCGACGGGCACGAGCACGACCATTGCCGCGCTGATCGCGAACCTGTGCGAGCTGCTCGGCGTCGATGCCGACCCGGTCTTCGGCCCGCCGCGTCCCGGAGACGTGCACGAGAGCACCGCGGACATCGCCGTTGCAAGGGAGCTGCTCGGCTACTCCCCCGACGTCGACCTCACGACCGGCCTGCGTCTGACGACCGCGTGGATCAGCGACCGCGCGCCCGGCGAACCGCAGTCGGCAGCCCGCTGACGGACATGGACGTCGCGACCGTCGCGCTCCGGTGATGTGCGGGATCTGCGGAATCGCTCACGCCGATCCGGCACGCGAAGTGCACCGCGAACGCGTCGAGCGGATGACCGAGGCACTCGTTCATCGCGGACCCGATGACGACGGTTACTTCTTCGACGGTCCGGTTGGGTTGGGAATGCGGCGCCTTTCGATCATCGACGTCGAAGGCGGCAGGCAGCCGATCGGAAACGAGGACGGCTCCGTCGCGCTCGTGTACAACGGCGAGATCTACAACTACCGGGCGCTGCGGCGAGAGCTGCAGGCCGCCGGACACGAGTTCTCGACCCATCCGACACCGAGGTCATCGTCCACGCATACGAGGACGAAGGCCCCGAGGCCTCGGGCGCCTGCGGGGCATGTTCGCCGTCGCCCTGTGGGACGGCCGGCGCCGGCGGCTGTTGCTGGCCGTCGACCGGTTCGGGATCAAGCCGCTCTACTACGCCGCAAATGACAGCGCGATCGCTTTCGGCTCGGAGATCAAGTGCGTGATGCGGGCGGACACGACGCGCCTTGGGCTCGATCCAGGCGGGCTCGCCCAGTACTTCACGTTTGGCTACATCCCGCCCCCGGCGACGATCTTCGCGGGCGTGCGCAAGCTCGCCCCAGGGACGTTGCTGACCTGGTCCCCAGAGCGAGGAGCCGAGACCTCGCGGTACTGGGAGATGCCGCACGATCGGCCCGACGCCCGGCGCGGCGACGTTCAGACGCGGGCCGAACTGCGCTCCGCGCTCGTAGATGCGGCCCGGGCGCACCTCGTCTCAGACGTTCCGGTCGGCGCGCTGCTGAGCGGTGGGATCGACTCCGGCGCGCTGGTCGCACTGCTCAGCGAGGCAGCGCCGCAGCAGCTTCGCACCTTCTCGATCGGCTTCGCCGATCAACAGCTACAACGAGTTGGACAAGGCCCGGCTGGTGGCCGCGCGATACGGCACCGATCATCACGAGCTGGTGGTCGAGCCGCAGACCGTCGAGCTGCTGCCGCTGCTCGCCGCGCACTTCGGCGAGCCGTTCGCCGACTCGTCGGCGCTTCCGACCTACCACGTCGCGCGGCTTGCGCGCGAGCACGTCAAGGTCGTCGTGTCCGGTGACGGTGGCGACGAGCTCTTTCTGGGCTACACGCTGTTCCGCGGCCTGAAGCTATCGGCGCGCGCCCAGGCTCTCCCTGCGTCCGTCCGGCAGCTGCTCGTCCGGGCTGCGCACGCGCTTCCGACGACGCCGAACACGGCCGTCAACGACCGTCTTGCGCTGCTTGGCAAACGGGTCGCCGACACGATGCTCGCGCCCGAGCTCGCGTTCAAGAGCAAGATCACGTCGCCGGGTCTCGATGCCGTGGCGCCGTTGCTCGCGCCGGAACTGACCGAGATGCTCGCCGACAGCAACCCGTTCGAGGGCATCGACACCTGGCTCGAGCGCTACGAGAAGACAAACGGCGATCACCCGCTCGCCCCCTTTGTCCACGCCGGTTTTCAGACCTCCCTGGCGGGCGACATGCTCGTGAAGGTCGACCGAATGAGCATGGCCAATTCGCTCGAGGTGCGCGTGCCGTTCCTCGACCATGTGCTCGCCGAGCATGTCTCGACGATCCCGATCGAGCGGCGGATGCCCGGCGGGCGGCTGAAGGGCCTACTGAAGGACACACTGGCCGACGCGCTGCCGCCACAGGTCCTCAACGGACCGAAACACGGCTTCACGGTTCCGCTTGCCGCATGGTTTCGCGGTGACCTCGACGCCTATGCGCGCGAGGTGCTGGTGTCGCCCGACGTGGCTCGACGGGGCCTGCTGGATACGGCGGCGATCGAGGCGATGCTGGCTCGCCACCGCGAGGGGACAGGCAACCTGAGCACGACGATCTGGGCCTGCTGATGTTCGAGCTGTGGTGCCGAGAGGCGCTGGACTGACGTGCGGATCTTGATGCTCGCTCCCCATCCCGGGGTTCGGGGCCCGCTGCCCAAGCACACGCCCGTGTTGATCGAGGCGCTGACCGAGCTGGGCTGTGAGGTCGTCTTCGAACCGTGGGGGCGCCACCACGACCGCGAGTCGGTCCTCGACAAGCTGATCGGTCGCGCGCGCGACATCCCCCGGATCCGGCGCAGGCTGATCGCCGAGCACTTCGACGTGATGGTCGTCAAAACCTCGCACGAGCGCCGGTCACTGCTGCGAGACGTCCCGCTGCTCGCAGCGACCCGGCGGCTCGTGCCGAAGATCGTGGTGCAGAGCCACGGCGGTCGCTCTGATCTCCTGGTCGCGCCGGGCCATCTCGGCTTCAAGCTCGCGAGCGTCGCGCTGTTCGCGCTCAGCGACGGCGTGCTCGTCCTGTCGACCGAGGAGGCGCGCGAGTCGCGCACGTTCTGGCCGCGCGCGAAATTTCGGGTGGTCGCCAACCCGTTTGCGCCGACCGTCGCCGCCCGAGCGCGCCGAGCTCGCGCGCCGGCGAGAGGACGGCCATGCCGACGCTGCGGATCTTGTTCGTGGGGAGGCTGATCCGGGAGAAGGGGATCTTCGAGACGCTGAGCGCATTCGCTCAGGCTGAGCGCGAGCAGGAACTGCCGCCTCGTGATCGCCGGCGACGGGCCGGCGAGCGGGGAGATCGCGGCGCGGATCGGCGAGCTCGGCCTCGAGCAGAAGGTGACGCTCGCGGGCTTCCTCGAGGGCGACGCGCTGCAGTCGGCCTACGAGGCAGCCGACCTGTTCCTGCTCCCGAGCTACCGCGAGGGCTTCCCGACCGCGATCAGCGAAGCGATGGCGGCTGGGCTGCCGGTGGTTACGACGCGCATGCGTGGGATGGCCGATCACCTGGTCGCCGAGGAGAACGCGCTGTTCGTCGCGCCAGGTGACGCGATCGGCCTCGCAGCGGCGATCGAGCGGATCCTCGACGATCCCGACCTGCGGGCCCGGATGTCGGCGGCGAATAGGGCCAAGGTGGCCGAGTTTGCGCCCGACGCGGTCGCAAGGCAATATCTCGCGACGCTCGATGAGCTGGTCGGACGCGGCGAAGCACGGTCATGGCCCGGGCGGGAGCGGACAGACGCTGATCGACGACCAACGGGCACGAGCTTGACTCGGCCCCGTTCGCCGTGATGCAATACAAATCGGTTCAGCTGCGGCGTTTTGGCAGGCATGGTGCGCATTCGGGGCAGCGCCCGGCGAGCTTCAACAAGACTTTGAGAGGGTTTTCTGAAATCCATGATGAGCAAGTCGCGTTGACGCGGTACTCGCCGGCGCGGTTCCTGCTGGCTATGATCAGGCGCGATTTTCCGGGACCCGCGCACGAGCTTCGGGGACCCGACATTCGTCACTGATGCTCGCACCGGGAGCGTGGGGGGTTCGCGACCGAATGCGGGCGTCCGCAATTCTGTTTACCATCACAGGGCGGCCACCAAGTTCGCCGCGACTGGGAGGCTTGCAAGGCAGATGAACGCTCAAACTCAAAATCTTGATCTCGAGCGCCTGCTTGCGATCCTGCGGCGTCGATGGTGGGTTATCGCCTTGCTGGCGCTGCTCGTAGCGGGATCCGCCTTCGTCTTCTCCGAGCTCCAGACCAAGAAATACACCGCCAAGGCGTCAGTGCTGTTCCAGACTCAGCAGATCAGCCAGCAGGCAGCCGGCCTGCAGACCGGGTCCGTCTCCTTCGTCCAGTCCGAACCCGGAGGTCATGGCTACCAACGTGCAGCTGCTGACGCGGCAATCCGGCGTCGCCGCCAAAACGGCCCAAATCGTCGGCCATGGTCTGACTGCCGGGGGCGTTTCTGCTGCGATCAGCGTGTCCGAGGAAGGGCAGACGAACATCGCAATCGTGTCCGCGACGAGCCCGAGCCCATCGCTCGCCGCGGCGATTGCCAACACGTTCGCGGCACAGTTCATCGCCAGCCAGCAGAGCCAGCAGGAAACGGCCGTCCGGCAAGGACTCGCGCTCGTGCAGCAACAGATTGCAGCGCGCTGTCCCGCCAGCAACTCGCCGGTCCGTCCGGGCAGGCGCTGCTGGATCGCGCGGAATCGCTGCGGATCCTCGCAAAGCTCCAGAATGGTGGTGTTCAGCTGGTCTCTTCCGCGACGCCGCCGAGCTCGCCCTCCTCGCCCCGGGTCAAGCGCAACACCGCTCTCGGACTGCTGCTTGGCTTGGTGCTCGGCCTTGGCGTGGCGTTCCTGCTCGAACGCTTGGATCGCCGGATCAGAAACACCGACGAACTCGCCGAGGCGTATCAGCTGCCGCTCCTCGCCGCGGTTCCCCAGAACAAGTCCTACGTGCTTCCACCACAAATCGATTCTGTGGCCCACCACGGCGATGCTGAGGTGTTCAAGCTGCTGCGCGCATACTTGCGCTACTTCAACGTCGATCGCGAACTTCGGGTTCTGCTCGTGGCCTCAGCGATGCCGGGCGACGGCAAGACGACGATCGCGCACAATCTCGCGGAAGCTGCCCAGGAAACCGGAACCAAGGCGCTACTGCTCGAGAGTGACTTGCGGCGCCCAACCTTGGCAGGCATTACGGCCTCTCTGCCGCTCCTGGCTTGTCGGAGCTACTGGTTGGCGGCGCGGAGGCAAACGATGCGATCCGAGCCGTGCCGATTGCGACCCGCGTCAACGGCGCTACAAGTGACGTCTCGCTCGATGTGCTCGTCGCCGGTCATCCGCCACCTAACCCAGCCGAGCTGCTCGAAAGTCACGCGATGGCCGAGTTCCTCTCATGGGCCGCCGAACACTACGAGCTGGTCGTGATTGACACCGCGCCGATCGCCGTCGTCTCGGACGCGATGCCCCTGCTGCGCAGTGTCGATGGCGTTGTCCTCGTGAGCACGCTGGGCAAGAACACGCGCGATGGAGCGGCGCTCCTGCGGGAGCGGCTGACAGGCATGAGTGCTCCACTTCTCGGCGTCGTGGCAAACCAAGTCAAGGCCAAGAACAAGGACGGCTATGGCTATGGCTACAGCCACTACGGCTCAGAGGATCATGCCGCTGCATCCGAGCCTGAACCCGTCGTCGACTAGAAGCACGTCCTCGGGGCGGCGGATGCCCGGAGAACCGGCGCGGAGCCGATGATCGCGCCCAGGTCACAGCGACACGGCGTCCTTGGCCGTCGCTCGGGCCGATCGCGCTCCCTCGCAGATCCCGGATCTCGCGGCCGGGCTGCAGCCGGCCTTGCTGGTGGCTGCTCTGGGCCTAGCTGCAATCGCAATCGGGCTGGCTCATCGCGACGGGTCATGAAACGGTCGTCGCGGCGTTGATCGCTATTGCTGCGCTTGTCGTTCTTGCCGCCCGTGCACCCGGGCCGCTTGCGGCACTTCTGCTCCTCGCTGCTCTGAACGGGATTCCGATCGTCAATCTCAACAGCCGGCTACCGGGCGGCGCTTACTTTGATGATGTCGCGGCGGTCGCGCTCGCCTTACTCCTGTATGCGTACGGCGATCCCATCCGAACCCCGCGAGAGGCGCGCATAATTCGCGCGGCGACGATCTGGGGCGCGTGCTTCGCCGCGTACTGGCTCTTGACGCTCGGGCGCAGCGTGCTCAATGACGGAATACCGCTCCTGAAGGCGGCGGTGTACGGCCGCGACTTCCTCTACTTCGCCATCCTTCTACCGTTGGCCCTGCGAGCGCGTTTTCCCTCGGGCTCATTGCGAGCCGGCGCCTGGGTGCTCCTACTGGGAGTGGCCATCTATGCATTTGGAGCCACGGTCATCAGCCTAACGGGCGTCACCATTGGCTGGCTCGTGCATCCGGCAATCGTTGACACGACTACCTTCGCCAGCCTCGGCGCGACGCGCGTTTATGCCCCGATGTCGTACCTCGTGAACACATGCCTGATCTTCACGGTAGCGTTGCTGCTGTCACCCAGCGCGCGAGGTCGCCGCTGGCGAGTCGGCGCGTTCGCACTGTTGCTGAGCTGTTACGGTACGTACTGCAGCTGGGTCGTGCCAACTATTTTGGTTTGGGGGTCGCTCTCATCGCTGGCACGTTCGTATACGCGCTGCGTTACGGCTCGCATACGACCATGGTGCTGCGCGGCACAGTCGGGCTTGTGCTCCTCCTGTCCCTCGTAGTCGCGTTTTCGGGCAACATCCAGACGGGCGCGGGCAGCACCCCGATCCTGAGCGCTGCCCTGGCTCGCGTGACCACCGGCGTGTCGAATCTCTCGCAATCGAGTGGCACGGTCGGCTACCGCGAGATCGTTGACAGACAGATGCTGCACGCCCTGGGGCAGGACTGGCCGATCGGCCTGGCCTTTCTGAATCCCAGCGTGCATTACGTCGCCGGCGCACCGTACGGCACCATCCGCAACGCACGATACCGGCGTGTTCAACATCTTGATGACCATGGGCCTGCTGGGCGTTATCCTGATATATGCACCCTTGGCTTACGGGACCCGCGAACTCCTCCGCGCCGGCAGATCGACGCGCGATCGCGTTCGCGACTCTCCTCCATGGATCATCTACGGCGGCGTGGCTTGGATCACTTGGGCCGTCGCGAGCTCGCCGACGCTCATTCTGCTATTTAGCATCCCGGGCCTCATGGTGGCGGCCTTAGTGCTGGGGTTGCTCGGACAGATCACCACAGGTCGAAGCGATGTGTCGCTTCGGTCGGCCTAGTGGCGCGCCGGTGACACGGTAAAGCTCCCGCGTCGACCGGCCAGTGACGTGAAGCGACTCCGTGTCCTGATCCCCACGAGCCGGCACGTCTATCGCCTGGTGAGCTACGGGATGGTCGTTGACTTCGAAGATGCGGTGGCGGAAGCGAGCGATGCCGATCTTGTCCCCGTGCCATTGCGCTCGCGCCGCACGCAGGTCGAGCAGCCTCCTTCGAGGCCGCCCACAGCGCCCGGTCAGACCACCGCGCTCTCGCTACGACGTCTGCCTGCTCGTCGCGATGTCCCCAGATTGGCTGCCGGGTCTACGGTCGTATCCACAATCTGCGGCAGGCGGCGGCCCGCGTTGTCGTCTATCTCTTCGACTCGTGGCTGAGCGATCTTTCGAGGCTTAGATCTGCATCGTCGCCTCTGGTCACTCGTTGACGACCTGTTCATTTCCTTCGAGCACGCGCGCGACGACTACTCGAGGCAGCTCCCGTGCCGCGTGCACTACCTTCCACAGGCGGTCGACGAGCGCTGGTTTCATCCGTATCGCACCCACCGCCCAATCGATGTGTTGTCAGTCGGCCGGCGCTTGCCGGCGGCGCATCACCGGTTGCTCGAGCTCTCGAGACAGAGGGACCTGTTCTACTATTACCAGACTCACGAAGCACCAAAGGCGATTGACCTGGGCGAGAACCAGGAGCTGCTCGGGCGGCTCTGTCAATCATCGCGCGTCCACGTCAGCTGGTCGGTTGATTGCACCAACCCGAGCCGGCATGCCGAGGGGGAGCGGTAACAGCCCGCTGGTTCGAGTCCGCCGCGTCAGGGGCGGCTGTCGATCGGTCGCGCGCCCCGTACCTCCGAGTTCGCGAGGCTCTTTCCCGTACTCCGGGTTCGTGCACGACCTCGATCCCACTGCGACGGAGAGGACGGAGGAGGTTCTCGACCAGGCGCTCAACGACCCGCGTCACGGCGAACGTACGGCGCTCGCCGAGCACGTTCGCAGCGCGCACACCTGGGCTGTCCGGTGGCGCCAGATAGTCGACGTCTGCGGCCTGTGACAGGTCCAGGCTCACGGAGTAGCTCGCCGAAGCGCAGCCGCCTGGATCGGCGACCACGGCACGGCGATGTCGAACAGGGTCGCCAGGAGCTCGGCATCTGGCTCGTAGTGTTGGCGGAGAAGGCGGTCGATCTCGGGGTCGCCGGCCGCATCGGCCGTCCCTCGGCGGTTCCATAGGCGCGAGAGATAGTTGATCCGATCAAAGCGCGCGTCGACTCGGCGGCGCGCGGCCTCGGGCAAAGAGTGCCAGATGCCCGGGCGAGGGCGCTCGAGGAGACGGCCTGCTGGAGCCGGACCAGATCGAGCCACTCGGCGCGGCGCGATGTGCCGCCCTCCCGGTATTTGATACCGAGCGTGTCCGGAACGAACTCGGGGTCCACTGATAGGAAATCGAAGACCCGCCGCATGACTGCTCGCGGGTCGGTGCGGAGGTCGCCGGTGAACAGAACGAGCATCTGCGAGCGTGAGAAGACGTCGAGGTAGCCGGCCAGGATGCGGCCGTACTCGCCCCACACCACGTAGCTAGTGGTCTCAGCGGGAGCACGACGCGATGAGATAAGAGCCTCGGGCGAGAGTAAAATCCTGCACGGCCTGATCAAAGGGCCGAGTCTCCCAGCCGTTCAGCAACGTCATCGCATGATGAGACCGGGCCCGCGCAACCGGGTCCCGAAGGATCGCGATCAGGCGCACATCGGGCAGCCGCTCGCGGATCAGCAGCGGTACGGTGCGAACATCGCTCTCGCCCGGGGACCGATCCGGTTGCCGCTCGCGGTGGAGGAGCCCACCGTACATGTATTGAGGAGTGACCGTGCCCCAACGGCGGTGGGGGTCGGAGAACGGAAACGCCTTCCGAAGATACGCCTCCCAGTCGTCACGGTATCTGACGTCGTTGCTGAAGTACGGGACCTCTTTTGCCACGGGCAGGCAGAGTTCCGGATGCTTGCGCATGTACTCGAACAGCGATGTCGTACCGGACTTCTGCGCGCCGATGACGATGAAGTCGAGCAGCTGCTTCATCGTCAGGGAGTATCCCTGCGCAGCGTCGCGGCCCGGCGACCTCACACCGTCGCTGCCTGCCACCGGTCGACGTTGAAGTCGTGGATCTCTCGCAGGATGTCCTCGACGCGCCAGGTGAGCGACCAGTCGGGATAGTCGTACTTGAACTCGTCGAGGTCGCTGATCCACCAGCGATGGTCGCCGATCCGCGCCTGATCCGAAAGCGAGTGGGCGAGCGGCCGACCGGCGATCTGTTCACATAGAGCAACTGCTTCGAGCATCGAGACGTTCGACTCGCGACCGCCGCCCAGGTTGTAGACAGCCGCCGCTCTCGGGGCGCGGGCAAACGAGTCAAAGGCGCGGACTACGTCGTGCGCGTGGATGTTGTCGCGGACCTGTTTGCCTTCGTAGCCAAAGATCGTGTATGGCTCTCCGGTCACCGTGCACTTCATCAGATAGGCGAGGAAGCCGTGGAGCTGGGCACCGGCATGCTGGGGTCCGGTCAGGCATCCGCCACGGAAGCAGACGGTTGGCATGTCGAAGTAGCGCCCGTATTCCTGCACGAGCAGATCGGCGGCAGCCTTGGACACTCCGAACAGCGAATGAGTCGATGCATCGATCGACATCGACGCATCGATCCCGTCGTACCAAGGATGCGTCGGGTCGAGGTCGAGCCGCGGGCCAAGATCGCGCAGCGGAAGCGCGTTCGGCCGGTCGCCATAGACCTTGTTCGTGGACGTGAAGACAAAGGGGGCGTCGGGCGTGTGAGTCCGGGCGGCCTGCAGCATGTTGAGGGTTCCGGTTGCGTTGACCGAGAAGTCCACATGCGGGTCCCGAGCGGCCCAGTCGTGAGAGGGCTGTGCGGCGGTATGGACGATCAGCTCGATCTGCCCGGCGCACTCGGCGAACACGCTCATCACGCCAGATGCATCGCGTATGTCGAGCTCGAGGGGTCGAAACGTGGAACCCAGTTCGGCCGAAAGCCGGCGGACGGTCGGAGCCGTTGACGCTTCGGGGCCGAAGAAGTGGGCGCGCATGTCGTTGTCGATTCCGATCACGTCGAACCCCTGTTGCGCGAAGTACATGACGGACTCCGATCCGATCAATCCACCCGCTCCGGTGATAACAGCAACAGGCATTCAAATCCTCAGATGACGAACCCGATGAGCTGGTCCAACCACGTCATTTCGTTGTCGCCCCCGACACGGCGACTACGAGGTCTACGCCGGACGCGCCCTCGTTGCGACATCGTATCGGTCCGTTGCAATCGTCGCGCGTCAGAGGCCGGGCTCAGCGCGCGATACGACCGGAGCGCATGGCGACGGCTCCATCGGCGGCTCGGTGCACATCCCCCGACGGCCGCCGGGTCGAGAACTCGCCGCTGCCGACGGCCGGCGGGGTGTGAACGGATAAGCTATACAGGGGCCAGTATCGACAAGCCACGAAAGGGCAGAGGCTTGGTCGTGCGGCGGCGTCAAGCTCCGCCTGCAGGAACCTGACCGACGATGACTGAGACATGCCGGCCATAGCAGCACTCGCTAGATCGGGCAATGGGGACGCGTCTAGCGCGACTCCGCCGGAAACGTCGACGTGGCACCAGCTCAAGCTGTTGCTGGGCGATCAGCGCCGCGAGCTCGTGGTGCTCGCCGTCAGCCTCGGTGCTGACTGGGTTGACGGAGTCCGGCGTGCTCGCGATCCTCGCTCAGGCCGCAACTGCGCTGGTAAACGGCTCGTCGCGCGTTCAGATCTCTTTCGGGCCCATCAATCTGGACGACAAGCTCGGGGTTCTCTTTGCCATCGGGCTCGCCTTGGCCTTCGTGCGCCTTGGTCTTCAGGGCGTGATCTCGGTCGTCCCAGCCCGGATGGCCTGCGCATACTCAGCAGCGGCTGCGCCAAGACGTGTTCGGGGCCTTCATGGCCGCCTCGTGGGCCGAGCAAGCGCGCGATCGCGAGGGACATCTGCAGGAGCTGATGACCAACCAGGTGGCGCAGGCGACCCAAAGCACGGTGCAGGCGGCGACGATCGTCGTCGTCGGGCTCGACTTTCGCTGTAATGGTGCTCTCCGCGCTGGTGCTCAACGCGGTCGCGGCACTCTTCGTGCTCGTGGCCTCAGCCGCGCTGTCGGCCGGGCTTCGGCCTTTGAGCAAGCTCGGCAGCCGACGCTCACGCGCGCTCTCAAAAGCCTCGCTGCGGTACGCCTCGCGGCATGAACGAGGCCGTGCGGTTGGCCGAGGAGACTCACGTGTTCGGGACCGAGGCGGCCGAGCGCGATCAGGCCGACGCGTTGCTGGCGGATGTGACGTCGCGCTACTACCACACGAACCGTCCTGGGCCGCCTGGTCCCGGGGATCTATCAAAGCCTCATTTACCTGCTCGTGATGGCCGCCCTCGCCGGCCTGTACTTCGTCGGCGTCGGGCCTGTGGCCTCGCTCGGCGCCGTCGTCCTCCTGCTCGTACGAGCTGGAGCCTATGGACAGCAGGGCCAGGGCGCCTACCAGACACTGCGCCAGTCGCTGCCCTACATCGAACGCCTCCAGCAAGCCGAGGCTCGCTACGCCGCCAGCAACCCACCGGCCGGTTCCGAGCGCCTGCGAGCACGTGAACTTGCTCACCTTCCAGAACGTCTGCTTCGCCTACGAGCGGAGCGGCCGGTTCTGTCGGACATCAATTTCGAGGTCTCCGGCGGTGAGACTGTGGGCATCGTCGGTCCATCGGGCACCGGGAAATCAACGCTCGTCCAGATCCTCCTCGGACTCCGAGATCCCGGCTCTGGCCAGTACCTCGTCAACAGCGTTCCAGCAGCCCATTTCAGGCGAGCGGACTGGCACGACACGAGTCGCCTACGTGCCTCAGGAACCGCGCCTGTTGCATGCGTCCGTCGCCGACAACGTTCGCTTCTTCCGCTCGATCGACGACGCGGCCGTCGAGCGCGCTACTCGACTCGCCGGCATCCACAATGACGTGATGAGCTGGCGCGATGGCTATGACACGATCATCGGGCCGCGCGCCGACGCGATTTCGGGAGGTCAGCAGCAGCGCATCTGTCTCGCGCGGGCGCTCGCGGCGGACCCTCAGCTGCTGGTTCTTGACGAGCCCACCAGCGCGCTGGATCCTGACGCGGAATCGCGCATCCAGGAGTCCCTCATGGGCCTGACAGGCAAGCTCACCATCTTCATCGTCGCTCACCGCATGTCGACGCTCGACATCTGCGAGCGCGTAATGGTGATCGTGGACGGCCGGCTCGAAGCGTTCGATCAGCTGTCCACGCTGCGGACGACGAGCGCCTACTACCGCTCGGCGTCAGCGGAGCGGCCCGCGGCAGCGGCCCTCGCCGACGGCGCACGGGCGTCATATGAGACCCGGGACATTCCACTGGTCAGCGAAACGGCGTAGCGTCTCAGTTGTCTGGCTCGGAAGGTCGCGCACGTATCGGATCGCCGTGCGATTCCAATGGAAGTCACCCGCGAGGACCCCCACAAGCTCCTCACCACGACTGACGCCGTCCGACCTCCTTCGCGGCCCGACCCCCTCCAGCTCATAACGGCGGCCGAAAGCGAGTAGGTGTTGGTTGGAGGGTGTCGAGGTCGGCGAAGTCCTTGGGGGTGACGACTTTGCGTTACCAACATCCTCCGCCTGCGCTCGCTAGAGTTGGACGTCGTGAAGCG
>CAVUUT010000026.1:0-99115 GCA_963744695.1 uncultured Solirubrobacterales bacterium
CCAAAGCAGCATTCTGAGGCGGCGATCGGTTCTCCGGCTCGTGACCACGGATCGCCAGGCGAGATTGACCCCCAGCCTCCTAGAGTGCCGTGACTACCCGCGCCGGCGCACTGGGATCGCGCCGGGCGTAGATGCCGACATGGTGCCGCCGGTCTCGAGATCACGCAGCCAAGCTTCGACCGCGGACTCCCGAAAGCGCCGATACCGGCCAAGGCGAACGTGCGGAATCGGCCTGCTCGTGCTTGGGCCCACACCCACTCGGTCTTCATGCCGAGACGTTCGGCGATCTCGTCAGCTGTCAGCAGCCTGTCCAAGGTCTACCGTCCGGATGGGGCCAACGACTGCGCGCCCGCGACGAACATCTTGTGCTAGGTGTCGATCCCGCCCGCGAGCGTAACGGTCGGTATTCGGCGCCGTAGCGGACGGGGCGGAGTGCTGATCGCGAGACAACATGATCGTCGGAAAATGGCGGCATGAGACAAGTACCGGACGGAGACCAAAAGACCCCACGATGCGAAGAAAAATCGGTGGAGCGCTCGACGGCGTCACGCGCCGAGTCGCCCAGGGTACTTGGGCATCGGACTAGCGTCGCACATCAACGACACAATGGTGGAGTGCGTCGTCCGCAGGCGCCACGAGCAGATAGATGCGAACGGAGTGGACAGTGGCCATCGGCCAGATTAAGTGAGAAGATCTGACGCCGATGGCGTCCAGGCGTAGTTACGGGACCGGTCAGCTCTACGAGGCGTCCGGGTCGTACTACGGACGCTGGCGAACGCCCGACGGTCGCAAGCTCAACCGCCGGATAGGCCGGGTCCGCGTCGCCGGATCCGCCGACGGTCTGACCAGAGCTCAGGCTGAGCGTGCGTTTCGGAAGCTGCAAGAGGACGAGGACGCGAACCCGTCGCGTCCGCGGACCTCGGCGGTCGTCACGGTCAGCGAAGCAGCTGACTCTTTGCGCCGGGCCAAATCCCTCGAGGGCGCCCGCAAGTCCTACCTGGAGAACCTCGAGTCCATGCAGCGGGTGCACATCGACCCGAGCTTCGGCTCGATGCCGGTTGATGCCGTCTCCACAACGCAGGTCGAGGGGCTGATCACAAGCCTCTTGCGCAGCGGCCGCTCGCCCAAGACGGGACGCAACCTGATCTCGTTCCTGTACTCGATCTTCGAGCACGCCATCGCCAACGGATGGTGCCGCGACAATCCGGTCCGGCGTGCTGCACGACCCAAACGGCGCCGGTCGGGGGACGCGAGCCCCGACCTCCAGTTTCTCAGCGTCTCAGAGCTCGAGGCTGTCCTCCGAGCGATCCCCGACGAAGTCGTCCACCGTCAGCCGGCGCCGAGTCGACGCGGCCGCCGCGGGCCGGCTCCTCCGCCGCCGCCGGACGTGCTCGGTCCGGTGCTTCGCGTCGTGATCCTCACTGCCGCGATGACTGGCCTCCGTCAGTCCGAGTTGCTCGGGCTGCGCTGGCGAGACGTCGACTGGGGCGCCCAGCGAATCCGCGTGCGCAACGCGTTCGTGCGCGGCGAGCACTCGAGCGAGGGCAAGTCTGATCTGTCGACGACCCGGTCGGTGCCGATGGCTACCCGCCTGGCGCGTGAGCTGGATCGCTGGTCTACTCGCACGGCATACCGCTCAGATGATGATCTCGTCTTCGCGCATCCTCAGACAGGCAATCCGATCGATCGCAGCAAGGTCACCAAACGCTTTCAGGCTGCCTGCCGGCTCGCCGGCGTCCGCGTGATCACATTCCACAACCTGCGCCACACGTTCGGAACCCGGCTCGCGGCCAGCGGCGAGCCACTTCGCTCGATCCAGGAGTTCCTGGGCCACGCGGACGCCAAGACGACCCAGATCTATACGCACTACGCGCCGTCGGCACACGAGGTCGCCCGCGTCGATGCGGCGTTTGACGATCACCTGGATGTCGATGCGAACACGCGTTCGCGGTCCAATTTTCGGTCCAAATTGAGCGAAACTCAGCACGAGTCAGAGGCTTAAACCCAGTAGAACCGGGGGGATAGAAGTAGGGGGGACCCGGACCTTCGGGCTGGGGGCCGGGCGGTCGCAGGTTCAAATCCTGTCTCCCCGATTTCACTAATTGACTGCAAATCCGGCGGACGTCGAGCTTCACGGGGCAGGCGATCTGTCTTCCGCTTCGGCTTGGCGGACAGTGACAGCGCCAGCGCCGCGATCAGACCTGTGTTGGCGAAAACCAGAAGCGATCCGGTTGACGCCCGTGCCCTCGATAACCCGGTGGGTTCCGTTGATCTTTGCGATATCGCTACCGGGCAGGGCGAGTTAGTTCTGTCGGGCTTGATCCTGTGCGTCCGCGAGCAGCCGGACCACCCGCCGAGCGCCCGCGCCGTCGGTGTCGAGTGTTGGGTTGAGGATGACAACGCTTGCACCGATGAGCTGGGAGGAACCGAGAGCGACGCCGAGCAGCTCGCCCAATTGCTTCCAGCTGAGCCCGCGCTCGTCGGCATAGTCAACGGCGGGCAACGCGGATGCCGACAACACGTCGAGGTCCAGATGCAGCCAGAAACCATCGGCGGTCTCCGTGAGCCGCGCGAGCGCTCGCGTCGTGTGGCCAGACGGGTCCTGCCGCAACTCGTCGGAGACGACGATCGGCATACGCGGCGCGAACCGGCGTGGGTTCGGCGCCCCGAGTGCTTGAGCGTCGTCCTCGTCGAACGGGCCGAGCACAACGACGCGCTCGTCCGACAGGGCCGGGACGCGACCCGCGAACCCGACGAGAGGCGGCGGTCCGACCCCAAGCAGCGCGGCAAGCTCCATGTCGGCCCCCTCACCCGTCGGGGAGGTCTGCCCATCAAAGCAGTCGAGATGGCCGTCGACGAACAACAGTCCGGCGTCGGGACGGACTCGCGCGAGCGCCGCCCAGACCCCGAGCAGCAGCGTGCAGTCCCCGCCAACGAGCAGCGGCCGACGACCCGCGGTCTGATGCATCGCGACGGCATCGCGCACGACCTCTGACAGGCCGAGCAGATCCGTCAACCCGATCACGCCCGTCTCCCGATCGCGGACGGGGTCAGCGACGACGACCTGCAGGTTGCCCGCATCGATCACGCCGAGAGAGTCCGCAAGGCCCTGCGCACGCAGCGCGGCAGGCATCCGTTCACAGCCAGCAAACGCGCCCGAGCAGTCCGACGGGACGCCGATCATCAGGTCGAAGATCGATCCTCGGACCATCACACGTGCAGCGAAGGCGGCAGTCGGCGAACCAGCTGGTCACCATGATCGCCCAAAGCGAGCGCTGCCGCTTGACGCCTATTGCAGCCACGGCGCCGTCGTGGCCCCTTCGGTCGATGAGGGGAAGTCTGAGCCCGAATGCCGCAGAGGCGACGAAGCGGACGCGCTCGCCGATTGCTCCCGGGAGCGTCCGCTTGCCCGGCGGCGGCTAGCACCGCGCCGCCGCGGAGTTGCGCTCGGTGCCAGCAGATCCGCCGACTCGGGGCGCAGTTCGGAGTTACGCTGCTGGAGCGCAACAGTCGCAACGTGCGCCTCACCGACACTGGTGATGGGATCAGCTACGAAGGGTGCGAGGCAGCCCGAAGCTGCCGAGAACGCTGCTGTCGACAAAGTGGGTAATCGCAGAGATGCGGTCGCCCGCGAGAGTCAGCACGAGCACTCCGACTGCGTGCGCGATCGGTGTTTGCGAGTCGGTGCGATAGCAGCCGAATGCTGGCTGGCCGTTGGCTCGGGTTGGGATCAGCTTGTGGCGGCGCCCGCCCCGCCAATTTAGGTATTCGTAGATCGCCGAGCGGCCCTGGTATTCGAGCGGGGGCGGGGGCATCGTGAACCACGCGTCTTCGGTGAGTAGCGCGACGACGCCGTCGATGTCGTCGGCCATCCAGGCATCGGCGAAACGGCGAACGAGCTCGTGTTCTGTCGGTGAGTTGGGCTCTGGCGCTCGGCCCCGGTCTGACGCGGGAAATAGGCGTTCGGTCGTTACCCGCGCGCGCCTGAGGGCGCTTTTGACCGAGTCCTCGCTTGTCTCGAGCGTGTCGGCTACCTCGGCGGCGTGGAAGCCGAGGACGTCGCGGAGAAGCAGGACGGCACGCTGGCGTGGTGGGAGATGCTGCAGGGCTGCGACGAACGCGAGCTCGACGGTCTCCCGGGTCTGGTATCGAGCGTCTGGACCCGGCGCCGTATCGATGATCCCCTCGAGCAGGGCGTCGGGGTAGGGCTGGAGCCAAGTCACCTCGCCGAGCCTCGTCGGCTCCGGCAGGGCGAATGGCGGCTCGGGTGCCGGCGGCGACCGGCGGCCGAGCGCGCGCAGGGCATCGAGACATCGATTGGTGGCGATCCGGTAGAGCCACGCGCGCAGCGATGCCGTGCCCTCATAATCCGACAGACCGCGCCAGGCGCTCAGCAACGTCTCCTGGAGCGCGTCCTCAGCGTCCTGCATCGAGCCGAGGATCCGGTAGCAGTGGAACTGGAGCTCCCGCCGGTAGGGGTCGGTTAGCTCGCGGAATGCCTCCTGCTCGCCTTGCGCAGCGCGCGTCAGCAGCGATTGGCCCATCTTCTGATCCTCGCATCTTGACTCCGATTTCGCCGGCATTACCAGCTATGACGTCGCGCGCGCCGAGAAAGGGTCGCCCGGCAACCGCGCAACAGGCACTGACCCTTCTCCGGCCCCACCGGCGTCTCAATACGCGGATGGCAAACCCCCGACACCAGGAGGACCGGAATGACCGCGTACGCAATCGGGTCGGCGCAGGAGCACCTGGCCGTTCGGCTCGAGCTGCTTGATGCCGAGCAGGACCTGACTCGCTAGAGGAGGCTCAAATGCTGCACCCCGATCTCGCTCGAGCGCTCGCCAGCGCTCACATCGAGGACCTACATCGCGCGGCCGCCCGCCGGCACACGATCCGCCTCGCCCATCGCGCCGCGCACGAGCCACACGTGGCGGCCACTCCAACCGCCATACAGCGATCCGCCTCCAAGCCAGCCGCGTGGCCTTCGTGCGCCCAGGCCGCGGGTATGACGCCAACCGAGACCGCTCAAGCAGCCCAACGGCCATGCCAATCCATCGTCGACGTCCCCTCGGGGCCGCGAGCCGGAATCGATCTGGCATCGAGATCGTCATGAGTCCTTGCCGATGCTCAGGCTGAACACGAGGACCGGCCGGTCCGACAGCACTCCTACGACCGCCTTCGCCCGAGCGAGCCTCGCAGTTCCTTCCTCCTCACTGGCTGCTCGGCATAGTCACGACGTCTGCATCGTTCGTCATTTTGCGTACTCTCTCTAGCGAGCCCGGGTGGCGTGTTCGCATTGGTCGGCGCCGATCTTGGGTCTCTGCGTGGGGTCGACCGAGCGCACGTCTGGCTCTTGAGGGGTCGTACCGGCCGGAACGGGGACAAGGGTTGGGTCCTCATGGTGTTCTGTCTGCTGTCGCTCGGGGGTTCGTGTCAGCTGTGCGCTGCGGCGGTCGCAGGCGTGCCTAGTGCCGGCACGTCTGGGGTGTCGTCGCGGCTGGTCGTCGGCTGGGCGGGCAGCAGCGCCAGCGCCACTACGGCGCCCGCGGCAGCGATGCCCGCGGCGACGTAGTTTGCCGCTTGGAAACCCTGAAAGAAGGCCGAGTTAGCGGCGTTGTGGATGGCTGACGCGAGCAGTGGGTGGCCGGCGTGGGTCGGCTTGCCTGCGACTGTGAGCGCGGCACCGACGGATGCGTGGGCGGTCCGCACGACACCGGCAGGCAACCCCGCGGGGAGGGCGCCGGTGAGCCGGCTGGCGTACAGCGACGCGTAAACGCTGCCGATCACGGCGACGCCTAGGGTGCCACCCAACAGGCGCGTGGCGTCGTTGACCGCCGACCCGACGCCAGCCTTCGCCTTTGGGACGACGCCCATGATCGCCTCGGTCGCGGGCGCGCTGGTCAGGCCCATCCCCGTCCCGAGGACGACCATCTGGGCGGCGATCGTCCCGTAGCCAGTCGTGACCGATGAAGTCGAAACCCATAGGTAGAACGCCGTCATCAACAACAGACCGGACGCAACGATCAGCTTGGTGCCGAACCGGACGGCCAGCTTGGTGCCGACGATCGACGAGATCGCGACGAATGAGGCGACTGGCAGCAGGCGCAGACCGGTCGACAGCGGCCCGTAGCCTTTTACGAACTGGAACAGCTGGGTGGCCAGGAAGATGAACCCGGAGAGCGCGAAGAACGAGATCGCGACCGATGCGCTCGCGGCTGTGAACCGCGGGTTGCCGAACAAGCTCACATCGAGCATCGGCTGCTCGGTGCGCCGCTCCCAGGCCACGAACGCCGCGGCCAGCGCCGCGGTCACCGCGAAGCTGCCGATCGTCCGCGTGCTGCCCCAACCGTGGTTCGGCGCCTCGATGATCGTGTAGACGAGCAGCCCGATTGTCGCGGTCGACAGCGCGAATCCAGCGCGGTCGGTGCGGGGTGCGTGCGGGTCACGCGAGGTCGGGACGTAGTGGGCGGCCAGGACGCCGGCGATGGCGGCGATCGGCGCCATCGCGAAGAAGATGCTGCGCCAGTCAGACAACTCGAGCAGCCAGCCGCCGACGATCGGGCCCAGCGCGATCGCCGCGCCGGTGATCGCGCCCCACAAGCCGATCGCCCGGGCGCGCTCACCCCGCTCGGTGAACACGTTTGTGATCAGCGACAGCGTCGCGGGGAACACCATCGCCGCGCCGACGCCCATCACCGAGCGCGCGGCGATCAGCTGGCCGGGACTGCCCGTCAGTCCGCCGGTCAGGCTCGCCAGGCCGAAGACCGTTAGGCCGGCGAGCAGCATCCCCTTGCGCCCGAAGCGGTCAGACAGGCTGCCCGCCGCCAGCACGGATCCGGCGAACAGCAAATTGAACGCGTCAACGACCCACTGCAGCTGCGAGTCCGACGCGTGCAGCTGACGCACGAGCGACGGCAAGGCGACGTTGACGATCGTCGTGTCGAGATTGATCACGAACGCCGCCAGCAGCAGCGACACCAGGATCAGTGGCTTGCGTTTCATGACTCCTCCTCGGGTGCGGGTTAATTGGATGAACATCACGGCAGCCCGTCTTCAGCGCACAACATGGCGGGCGAGCTGCTCGATGAGTCAGCCCTGACGTGGGTGTCCGGCTGCACATCGAGCTGTCGCGCGTGTGCACGCAACAGGTCGGCTGCGCCCTCCGTCAGATGGAAGGGCTCGGCTACGAGCGAGCCATCGTTCCGCGACAAGGCCGCGCGAAGCTCACCCCCGACCTCAGCGACGACCACGAGCTGATGTGGAGGCGTGGACCTATCGAGCGCCGCGAGACGCGCAAGCGGATGTGATCCTCGGCCGATTAGCGCCGGAGCGTCACCGCCTGCTCGGGCGTTAGCCAGCTCGGTCGACAGGCCGGAGCGCCGATGACCCCGCGCCCTCGCGGACCGACGCGGCTTCGTGGCTCGCCAGGCTTCCGCGGCCCGTCGCGCGGCGGTGGCGTCTTTGTAGAGATCGTCTGTGTGCGCCCGGGCGAGCAGCATCTGTAAATACGGATGACTCATGCGCCGAGGATCGGACCACGTGGGGTGAGCTGTCTTCACCCCGATCTGGTTCACCCGGGTGAGCGGCTTCTTGCGCTGAGGTCAGAGCAGGCCGAGTTGGCGGCCGCGCGCGACCGCTTCGCGCCTGCCGGTCGCGCCGAGCTTGCGGTAGAGGTTCTTTGTGTGGGTCTTGACCGTGTTGCGCGAGACGCCGAGCTCCTGGCCGATTTCGCGGGCCGAGAGACCGGTGGGCAGGAGGCGGAGGACCGCCGCCTCGCGGCCGGTCAGCTCCTCGACCATGACCAGCCGCGAGCCCAGTGGCTCGGAGACGAGCCGAAGGCTGTGCTCGGCCTTGTCAAGCAGGCGCGGTACAACGGTCCCGGGGTCGGGAGCGTCGGCGCTCAGCTCCCGCGCCTCTCGCACCAGCTCAACAGCGCTGCGGCGGTCGCCGAGCTCGCGGCGCGCCTCGGCGACAGTGACCAGCACGTATGCCAACCCGACCACCCCAGCCCCGCGTCGCGCGAGGGTGACCGCCCGCGTGAGCTCTGCCTGCGCCTCGCTCGTCTTCCTCTGCTTGCCCAGCAGCCTCCCCATCGCGAGGTGCGCGAACGACCCCATCCAGTACTCCTGGAGCTCTGACTCAGCGATCAGGTCGAAGGCCGTCTTGACGTTGACGTCGCATGTCTGCCAGTCGTTGTGGTCAGCGGCGATCAGCGCCAGGTGTCCGTACGCAGCCACGGCAGCGACCGGATCGTGCTCGCGGCCAAGCTGCCCGGCCCGAGTGAGGAAATCGACGGCCGCGGCGTCGTCGCCCAGCCACCGGGCGGTCGCTCCGAGCAGGCTCGCAGCAAGCGCGTGGTCACGCGGGCTGCCGTCGAGCGGCATGACCTGTTCCGCTAACTCTCTACTGAGGCGCACGTCCCCGAGCAACTGCCAGGCAGCAGCTCGCCGCACCGTCGCCCGCGACGCGAACGTCGGGTCCCGATCGAGCCTGTGGTTCGGAGCCTGTTCGGCGCGATCCAGCCACGGAAGGATCTCATCGTGGTGACCGAGCGCCAATGCCACGCCCGCCTTGCCAACGCACCAGCGAGCGTCCGCGACGACGTATTCGGCCGGAAGCGCGTCGAACCATTCAGCGACCGTAAGCTCCCGCCCGACGCCTCGCTCGCCGGTCGCGAACGCCGCCGCGTACGCTGCGATCAAATCGGCAGCCTGGTCGAGGTCCCCGGCTGCGACCAGATGGGGAACGGCTTCCGAGACCATGCCGGCATCCGCGAGCCACCGACCCGCACGGCGACGAAGCTCAACCGACGATCCGGGCTCCCTGCGCTCGAGCTCGTGGCGCAGCAATTCGGCGAACAGATTGTGGTAGCGATACCACTCGCGCCGCGGGTCGAGCGGGATCAGGAAGTAATTCGAGCGCTCGACTCGGTCAAGCATCTCCCGCGCGTCGCCGGCGCCGGTGACCGCCTCACACAGCGGTGCGCAGAATCGCTCGAGCACGCAAGTGCCCAAGAGAAATTTCAACACCGCATCCGGCTGCTGGTCGAGCACCTCCCCGGCCAGGTAGTCCACAATCCGGCGATCGCCTCCCGAGAATCCGGCGATCAACTCATCCACATCCCGACGGCCGCGCAGCGACAGCGCCGCCAGATACAGCCCCGCGGCCCAGCCCTCGGTCCGCTGATGAACGCGGCTCACTGTCTCGACCGCCAGACCGAGCCGCTGAACTTCATTCAGCAGGTACTCCGCTTCGGGCTCGGAGAAACCCAGCTGCTCTGGATCGATCTCGCTGAGACTTCCCCGCGCGCGCAACCTCGCGAGCGGCAACGGCGGCTCTGATCGCGACGCGATCACGAAGCGATGATTACCCGGCACGTGCTCCAAAAGGAACCCCATGCCCGCATGGATCGCCTCGTGCTCAATCACGTGGTAGTCATCGAGCACAAGCACCGTCTCGCTGGCCGTCTCGAGAAGCTCGTTGATCAAGGCCGGGACAGCCTCGTCCATCAGATCCACACCCGGAGCCCGCAGCAACGACAACGGCCCCTCGCCAAACTCGGGAAGCACCGAACGCAACGCCGCGATCACGTAGCTCCAAAACCTGACGGGCTCGTTGTCACCCTCGTCCAACGAGAGCCACGCCACCTTGCGGTCGCCCAGTGCCGCCAAGCGCCACTGCGCCATCAGCAGCGACTTGCCGCTGCCAGCCGGACCTCGGATCACCGTCAGCGGTCGCACAAGACCAGCCCCCAACTCCTGAACTAGCCCATCCCGCGGAACAAGCTCCCGAAGCACAGGAGGCTCAAGCTTCGTCCTCAGAAGCAGGAGCCCGAGTTCCCCGGTCGCGACGCTCACAGCCGAGTTATCGGGTCGGGACGTCTTGCGAAGGGGATCCTCGGAGCGATGACCGCCGTCACTCCTCTCCATGAGCGGCAGGTCTTTCCAGGCCCGGGCGCATGAGTGTCTTTCACCGCTGGAGCCGTAAGTCGCGGTGCGGCCGGAGGCCGCCCCGGGTGCGTACGGGCGTCAGTTGCGAGTGCCGAGTTCACCACCGGCTCTACGGCTAAACGCCCATGCGGTGCGTTGTCTCAGCCGGCAGCTGGCCGAGGTTGACGGAGGCCAGTTCAGCCAAGGGCTGTCTCGTCTACGACGCCGCGGGCGATCGGTGCGACCGGTCCGCCCACCCAGAGCTCGCCACGGCCGTCGGGCGCCACAGCGATCTGACTAGGCCGTCCTAGGAACCGCCCCTGGTTGATAACAATCAACTCGTCCTCGGCGGCGAGTCCGTGCGCCGCCAGGTACGCCGCGGCTGGGCCAGCAGCGCTTCCGGTGGCCACGTCCTCGACCACGCCCCCGTTATCCCAGGTACGACCCTCACGCTCATCGGGATCAAACACGTAGACAAACTTCGCCCCCACACTCGACAACCGCTCCTCGAAGTCGTCGACGATGATCCGCGCTCGCTCCAACCCTCGCGAGACCGGCACGATCAAATACGGCAAGCCGGTGGATACGACCTGCACCGGCAACGAATGAAGGTCAGCACCGGCCACCAGGCCGAGTGCGGTCGCGAAGCGGATGGCGTCCTGGTCTGCGAGCGGCGACCCCAGAATTGGAGAGCCCTGGTTCATATCCGCTTCGTAGTAGCGCTCCGTACGTCGGCTGCCCGCGGCGATCTCGCGCCCACCGATCACAAACACCCACGAGCGTGAGGTCTCGTTGACGGCGTAGCGCTCGTGAAGCGCCGCCGCCGCACCAATGATGGGATGACCCGCGAACGGCAGCTCCTCTTGCGCGGTGAAGATCCGCGCCAACACTCTGCCGGCCTGCGGCTGGAGATCGACTGCGATCAACTCGAACTGCCGCATCTCCACCGTCAAGGAAATCAGCGCCTCGATTCGAACGCCCGACGTCTCACCGAACACAACGATCAAACCATTGCCGGCAAACGGCACATCCGTAAACACGTCGACATGGCGAAAATCCAACGCGGCAGCCATGACAGCCATCATCGCAGTCCCGCTTCGCGATCCCTCTACGGGCACGCCCGTTGAGTTTGAAGGAGCTGACGAGCTGTCAGCCGGGAGGCGCGCGGGCTGGTGGCGCTCCTTAGCTCGGAGCAGACGCGTGGCGGTCCTCGTGGAGTCGGTGGTCGACGCTGCTGTTAGAACACCCCTCCCGCCGCCCAACTCGCCGCTGCGAGCACGGATCTGCCGGGGCCGCTGATGCCTGGCCTCGGGCAGAGTTGATTGTGTGGGTCATTCGCGGTGATCGCGGGATGCACTACGGCTGGCTATCGGTGCGGCCGTCGTCGCCGAGGGGTGGGTGTGTCTGGGGGGTTCTGGCTGGAGCAGGCGCACGCCGACCGGCCTGCCGTTGTCATCGACGCGCTCGATGACATAGCCGCTGAGCTCGAGCTCTGACACGACGGCGGCCGGGAACGCGATCCCGGACGCGTGCAGCTCGGCGAACGCGACTGCCTGGTCGCCGGCCTCCCGGAGGTGCTCCAGCAGCAGTTCTTGCTGGGCGTCGGCGTGCGTCATCGACCAGATTGTCGCCCTCGACGGAGATTCTGAGCGCGTCCAGCAAGATTCTCCGCCCTCGAGCATCTCGGCGCGCGACGCCGCTGTCAGCGGACGCTTTGACAACCGCGGGTCCGGGCGCCCCCGGGCGCTGGGTCGCGCGGCGGCCGACTCGCGTGCTGCGCGGTCGTGGCCGCTGACGGGGCGAGGGTGCCGCGGCCGATGCCGAAGCCGAGGTTGCTCGTATCGCGAAGGCGCTCTCGAGGCGTCGGGGCGGTCAGCCTGTCAAGGTGTGACTATCTTGTGAACGAGACACGGGAGGTGATGCGTTGCCGGGCAATGCAGACGCGGTCGAGGCGATCGAGGCGATCCCCGAGACGTCCGTTGCCGAGCGGGTCGTCGCTGACGTTCAGGTGATCGGTGCGCCGGCTTTGGATGCCGGGCGTGTCCGTGATTCGGTTCCGCTGTGGTTTCACACGTTCGCGCTTGCGCCTGGGATCTACACGCCGGGCATCGCCCGCGACCACGGCTACCGCCTGGCGGTGCTCGGCGCGGATCGTTTTGCGGGCCGCAGCGTGCTTGACGTGGGCGCGTTTGACGGCTTCTACAGCTTTCTCGCGGAGGCCCGCGGTGCGCGGCGCGTGGTCGCGGTCGACAATGAGCAGTACGTCGACTGGGTCCGCGCGCGATTCGGGATAACACTCGAGGGCGGCGCCGGCTTCCGCGCGATCGCCGAGCTGGTCAGATCAAGCGTCCAGTACCGGTGCATGGACGCGCTCGACGTGCACGAGCTCGAGGAGCGCTTCGATGTTGTGTTGTGTTTCGGCCTCTTGCATCGGGTGACTGACCCGGTCGGGCTGCTGCGGGGACTCGCGGATGTGTTGGCCCCGGGCGGCGAGGTCGTGCTTGAGACCTACGGGTCTGATCTGCCCGCCGAGGCCCCCGCGATCGAGGTTCACGAGCCGGGCGATGTGTACGCCCGCGACGATTTTGTCTACTGGGGCTTCTCGGCCGAGGGTCTGCGGCGACTGGCGCGAATCGTTGGTCTCGACGAGATCGAGATCGTCGACGAGCTGCAGGTCGATGGCCACCCGCGGATCCTCGCGCTGCTGCGAGCGGCCGGCTGACCTGCCCGGCGGTCACGGCTCGCGGTCGCCGCTGAGGGCGGGTGCGACGTCGGCGACGAGTGGCTGAGTGCGCTCATCGACCTGATCCTGTTTGTGCTCCTCGTCGCTGGGCAGCGAATCGCGATTGCTCGGGTCTCGTCGTCCGAGCGCAGCACCTTGGGGGATGGAACTCCTCGGCCTCAATAGCCAGTCAGCGGATATCCAATGCCCCGCGCGGTCGCCGGGGTCGCGGCTTCGGTCAAGGATTCCGGCGCGGGCGCGCTCCGAGGGAGACGAGCTGTCCGCTGGCGAGAAATCCACCGATGCCGGCGCCCGCGGATGAGCCGAGCAAACTAATGAGGGCGTGGTGCACATAAACGCCGCAATGGGAGTACTGTCGGTATCGGTGCTGGCCCTGCGGCCAGAATTCTCAGCTCCAGCTCGAATGCCACCAACGGCGTGATCTGCGCCACGAGGCGGGAGGCGGGGGTTACTGGTTTTGACTGCGGGGCCGGAGTGCCCGCTCTACCGGCGTTACCCCACCGGCTTGGTGGCCTCGTCTCAATCTGACTGAACGCGCGGGGGGTTCCTCGTACTCTCGTTCCGCGCGGACCCGACAGAGGGACGGAAAGACGTGAGCACATTGACCCTGAGGCGAGAGCGCTCGGCGGTGCGCAGGCGAGGCGAACCTAATCGTGATCGCGGATCGCGGCTGATCTCGCAGGCAGTCGATGCCCAACGCTGTCTGAACGCCCGGCGAGCGGCCGAGGCTCGGACCGTGGCGCACTCGGTCGGTCCGGGGCGGTCCCCGCCACGCGTACCCGCCGCGATCGTATGACTCGAAGCGCCTGCCGATGCCGCGGTTCGTATGTCTGGCGTGCAGGGGGCGTCTACACAGCACGGCAAGTCAAGCCGATCCGATCAGGGATCGGTGCTACGTGAAATCAGCGGTTCCACGCCGTCGGCTGGCTGCAGGGCGCTCGACGCGGGGCGGCATCGGCGCGAATGGCGCCGCCAGAGAAGGTTCACATGTCGTCCTCGGTGCCAGGCCACCCACCGACGCGACCCCGTTTGAGCAACGGGCTGAACCCCAATGCGATCAGATGTCGGTAGCGGAACTTCAGGAATTTGAAGAGGTCAAGCGTCTGGTCGCGCGGGGCCAGAGGGTCGGGGTGCTCACGTACGCCGAGATCGAGACCGCGACGGCCGAGATCGACCTCGATGAAACCGACCTCGAGCAGCTGCACGGCTTCCTCGAGCGGGCGGCGATCGAACTGGTGGAAGAGGTCGATTCCGTGCACGCGGCAGCGGAGCTGGACGGCGCTCCGGACACGCGGGGTCGGCGCAAGCCCAAGACCGGGCTTGACCTCAAGCCGGATGCGACCACCGATGCGCTGCAACTGTTTTTGAAGGGCATTGGCAAGGCGCGGTTGCTGACCGCTGAGCAGGAAGTTGAGCTCGCCAAGCGGATCGAGCGGGGCGAGATGGACGCGAAACAGATGATGGTTGAGTCCAACCTGCGACTGGTCGTCTCAATCGCGAAGAACTACCGCAATCAGGGGCTGCCGTTTCTGGACCTGATCCAGGAGGGCACGATCGGTCTTGTCCGCGCCGCCGAGAAGTTCGACTACCGCCGGGGCTACAAGTTCTCGACCTATGCCACCTGGTGGATCCGTCAGGCGGTCGCCCGTGCCCTTGCTGACAAGGCGCGCACGATCCGTATTCCCACCCACATCGTCGAGAAGCTCAACAAGATCGGCCGCGCAGAGCGCAAGCTCGTGACCGAGCTCGGCCGCGAGCCGACGGTCGAGGAGATCGCCGACGTGACCGGCATCGACCCCGACGAGGTCGAGGCCGTCAAACTCTCGGCACGAGCGCCGATCTCGCTCGAGAAGCCGGTCGGTGACGAGCAGGACTCCGAGTTCGGCGAGTTCATCGCCGACGAACACGCCGAGTCACCCTACGACCGCGCGGTGGAGATCCTGACCAATGAAGCGCTGCGAGCCGCGCTCGAGAACCTCTCCTACCGCGAGCGGCGAATACTCGAGCTGCGCTACGGCCTCGGCGACCAGCGCCCGCGCACACTCCAGGAGATCGCGCGCACCTTCAACGTCACACGCGAGCGGATCCGACAACTCGAAAACAAGTCGCTCAGCAAGCTCCAGAAGCTCCCCGAAGCCCAGCAGCTGCGAGATGCCGAGATCGCCCCCGGCTCTCCGGTGGGCACCGTCAGGCACCGAACATCGACGGCCGTCGGGTGATCCCGGACCTCGGCCCGGGCGCGATGGCGACGAGACGCGACCGTCGCTCAGGCGACCAGCCGAATCGCGCCAGCGCCCTTCGACTGGGGAAGACAGCGATCCAGCGCCGGTCATCGTCCGCCAGCGGCCTAAACGCACCTCGAGGACCGCGCGATCCGCGGGTACCGAAGTCGTACAGAGCCGCTGCTTGCGAAGGCAACCATCGCCACTCATCAAGCGCCGGGTCGTTATCGTCGATTATGGTTCGAGCAGTCGGCTCGGGCTGACACGGTGCCAGCGCCCGCCGTCGTTGCTTTGGCTTCCACCCCACTGCGGCACCAGAACACGGAGGACCAACATGGCCACCGGAACCGTCAAATGGTTCAAAGCCGACAAAGGGTTCGGTTTCATCAGCCCCGATGACGGCACAGACGACGTCTTCGTCCATCAGTCGGCCATCAACTCAAACGGCTACCGCGACCTTCGCGAAGGCGCCAAGGTCTCCTACGACACCGAAGTCGGCGAGAAGGGACCAAGGGCCACAAACGTAACCGCGCTCTAGTGTGGTGAGCGTTTAATTCGTTGGTGGTTAGGGCAAGGAGTGGGTTGAGCGAAACTCAGCACAAGTCAGAAGCTCAAAACCCAATAGACCCGGGGGGATAAAAGTAGGGGAGACCCAGACCTTCGGGCTGGGGGGTCGGGCGGTCGCAGGTTCAAATCCTGTCTCCCTGATAGCAATCCGGTTAGTGCCACAACGTCCCTGACGGTGCTAGCAGGGGTCACATCCCCAGCAATTACGGGGGATTCCGGCACGGGCGCGACCCTCGCGGCCAGTCTCGGCACGGGGTGGCTGTGGGGCTGTTTCCGGGCCTGTGTGCCACGGAGACGTGCCACGCTAGTGCCGCCGTGGCACACACGAGGTCGCCAGGCCAGCAGGAGACCCGACAACGTGCCAGCATCCCGCGCGTGGCGCGGCTACTTCCCGCGCTGCCATGCCCCCGGCCCACCTAGTCAGCCGGCGCGGGGGCGCTTTCATCTCGCTTACTGCCGGCCGCGCTGACGCGAGCGCGAGGACGCCTGCGACGTCGAACAAGTCGCCCAAACCGAAGGCCGGCTGCCCGATCAGCAAGGCTCGGATGTGGGACGATACGGGACCGTGGTACGATTAGCGTATGTCCCACACGGAGCGTGTCACGGTAGGTGATCGAGGCCGGATGGTGTTGCCTTCGTCGGTCCGGAGGGCGCTCGGGCTCGAGCCTGGGACGGTGATGATGCTGAGCGTCGAGGAGGACGGCTCGCTGCGGCTGCGTCCCTACGGGGTTGTGGTCGATGAGAGCCGGGGTCTGTTCGCGGATCTCGCCAAGGACGGGTCGCTGGTCGACGAGCTCCTCGCCGAGCGTCACGCGGAGGGGGAGCACGACGAGTAGATGCCCCACCCGGTGCTCGACGCGTCGGCGTTGCTCGCATACCTGGGGGACGAGGCCGGCGCGGAGGTCGTCTCCGAGGAGATCGCCGATGGCGCGGTCATCTCGACCGTCAACCTCGCCGAGGTGCTCTCCACGCTCGCGTCTCACGGCGCGGACCCCGAGAGGGTCGTCGGGGACCTGTTCGTGCGTGGCCTGCTCGCGGGAGCGATCGCGATCGAGGAATTCACCCATGTCGACGCGATCGAGACCGCTCGGCTGCGGCCATTGACAAGCTCGGCTGGGCTCTCGCTCGGTGATCGCGCCTGCCTCGCGCTCGGCCGGCGGCTCGGCGCCACGGTGCTGACCGCAGATCAGGCGTGGGTGGGTCTCGGGGTTGACGTCGACGTTCACGCGATTCGAGCGCAAGCCAGTTGAGGTCGACGTCGTAAAGCAACCAAGGAAGGAAGCTGGAGCCGATGAACCTCGACCGATCACTCGAGCGCTGTCCGGTCGCGGGCCCCGGGGCCACTACCACGGCTCGGGGCCACGTGCGGGACCATATGACGCCGAATCGGAAGACGGTTACCCGGCTCGGCGCGGGCCGGTCGCGCCGGCGGGAGCTACTCCGTCGTCGGCGGTGAACCCGGCGCTTGCCTAGTGTTGTGAATCGCGTAGATGATCACAGCCCAGGAGCAGCCCCAGGGGCCTAAGACGTTCGCGGAGCGGTTCCGCGGCTACTGATTAGCTAGCCCGTCGAGTTACGAGCCGGGCCGAGGGCCTGCCTCGTGGTGCTCGGCGGTCTCAATCTCGTGCGTCTTCCAGACACGTCTGCCTTCCTCTCGACACCGGCCAGATGGAAGCGCTGAGCGAAGAGGTGTCCGCGGACCGCTGAACCTGCCCTCGGCACCGTTCGCGCAAATTAGGATGTGCGGTCCGTTAGCTTCGACCGCTGGGGGTTTGCCATGAGGACCGAGTTGCTGAACTCGCGCGCGGGCGCGATCCTGACCCCGCGCGCGGCCGCGATCGCGCTGGTGTCGATGGGGGTGTGGCTGGGCACGTGTTGCGGAGTCGGAACCGCCGCGGCGGCCACCAACCTGGTCTACAACGATCAGTCAGCCAACGTCTCCATCGATCCGAACCCGTTTGGGCTCAACACTTCCGGGCGGGCGAGCTTCGACGGCATCAACGACACGAGCCTGGGCTTCGACGCCCTGTCGAGCGTCACCACTGGCATCGAGAACGTCGCCAGCGGGGTCGATGCTCTGCAGGAGGACACCACCGGCAGCGACAACCTAGCCGACGGCACCGCTGCTCTTCTGTCCAACACGACCGGAGTCGATAACACCGCCGTCGGCGTGTTGGCGATGTTCAGCGCCACCGGCAGCCAGAACACCGCCGTCGGCTCGGCCGCGCTTGATCATACCTCGGCCACCGGCGACACCGCTCTCGGCTATGAGGCGCTCGGCAGCGACGGGACGGGTTCCGCGAATGAGGCCAGCGGCTTCGAGGCGCTGTCGGGCGACACGACCGGCAGCGACAACACCGCCGATGGTTACAGTGCCCTGGCCGCCAACACCAATGGCGGGCTCAACGCGGCCACGGGAGAGAACGCCCTGGCCGCTAACACCAGCGGGTTTCAGAACGTCGCTGACGGGGCGCTCGCGCTGCACTCGAACACGACCGGCGGCGCGAATGTGGGCGTGGGTCGCAGCGCGCTGGGCTTTAACACCACCGGGACGGAGAACACGGCCACCGGCGCGTCATCGCTGTTCTTTAACACCAAGGGCAACGAGAACGTCGCGCTGGGCTATCTCGCGCTGGTGAACAACACGACCGGCTCGTTTAACGATGCGTTCGGCACCAACGCGCTGTCTAAGACGACCACCGCGAGCCGCAACCTGGCGGCGGGAACCAACGTGTTGGAGGGCGACACCACCGGCAACCTGAACGTCGGCGTCGGCGTCGGCTCCCTGCTTGGCATCAGCACTGGATCGGGCAACACCGCCCTGGGTACGAGCGCCGGGAGCAAGCTGACCACGGGCGCTAACGACGTCGACATCGCCAACGTCGGCGTCGCCGGCGAGGCGGGGAGGATTCGGATCGGGACGGCGGGCAAGCAGACCTCGGCCTTCATCGCCGGCGTCAACGGCGTCTCGCCGTCGGGGGCGACCAAGGTCGTGGTCATCAACGCCAGCGGCCAGCTCGGCACCACCAGCGCACCGGCCGCACGCACCAGCGCCGCAGCGTCCGCGACCACCGTGACCAGCCAGGCCAGGCGCCTGGACCGGCAGGCCGCCGAGCTCGCGGACGCCCGGCGTCAGCTGCGCCGGCTGCGCGCCCAGCAGCAACGCCTCGGCCAGGAGGTCGCGCAGCTGCTGGCGTATCAAAGCCACTGATCGCGGGTCGGCGGCGCTGAGTAGCCTCGCTCTCCTGAGCAGTTTCACCACCGATCAGGAACGCCGGCTTATGGACTACGTGAATCTGGGCGGGTCGGGCCGGCGCGTCCCGCGGCTGTGTCTGGGCATGATGAGCTACGGCAAGCACTCCAGCCGCGAATGGACGCTCGACGAGGACGGCGCCGAACCGATCGTGCGCTGCGCGGTCGATGGCGCGATCAACTTCTTCGACACGTCGAACGGGTCACTTTTGTGACGCATTGATGTGCAACGGCGCCATGCGCGCCGACGCCGGTCGCCTCATCGACCGCAACCCGTTCGCGGGCTGCGGCTACCGCAAAGCCGGGCGCGCAACGTCCAACCGCCTGCCGAGGCGCAGGCCGCGGACCTGATCGCCCTGGCCGACGAGCTGACCCCGCCGTCGTTCGCCGGCTACCTGGACGTGGCCATCCATGAGGGCGCGCGCCCCGGCGAGCTGGACGTGCTTATGTGGGACGACCTCGACTTGACGCCGGGGCAGAGACCATCCGCATCGAGCGCCAGTGGAACGTCAAGGTGCGCAAGCTGACGCCACCCAAGCACAGCGTGGTCCGCACGGTCGCCATGACCCCTCGGGCGCGTGACCGGCTGCTGTCGCTCCCGCGCGAGAGCGAGTGGGTGTTCCGCACGCTTCGTGGCACGCACGACACGCCGTCGTCGCGCTCGCACCACTGGAACCGTGTCCGGTGCGCGGCGGGGTTCGGCAACGTGGACCTCTACACCACCACACGCCATCACTTCGCGTGGTATGCCTGGAACGTCCTGGGGCTCGACCCCGCCGACATCGCGCAGCACTTCGGCCATCAGGACGGCGGCGCGCTGGTGCGCCAGCTCTACGGCCACTTCGACCAGGCGAGAGCGCGCAACCGCATCCGGGCTGCATTCGACCAGGCACCCGCTTTTGCCAGTTACGCTCCAACCGACCATCAAGGAGGCAGCATGAGCGCGGAGAGCTACCACGCAGAGGAGACCTGCCAGATCGTGACCTCCGCCAAGGGCCGCCGCCGCGTCCACGAGCTCGACACCGGAACCGGCCTCTCAATCTGCGCGGAGCGCAACAAGGCGGCGGCAAACCACGACCACACGCCGCCGCTCGGCCCGGGCGACGTCGACTGCGTGCGCTGCGCCCGCATCACCGGCCGCGCGTAGCAGCCCCCGACGCACGCCGGGGTGTGCCCATGCTCCTCTGTACCGTCGATGTGCTGTGTTGACGGGATCGGCCGAGCGCCGGGACCGGGCGGGGCTGGTCCTACCGAGGAAGCGGGACGGAGCCCGCTCCCGGCGGACCCGCGTGAGGGGGAGGCGGAGGACCGGCGAGGCGCAAACACTCCTCAGCGACCGCAAACATCGCGCTGCCGAGAACGCGGCGGGTGCGCCGATCGCGTCGGCGATCGTCGGCCGGCAGAGCGATGGACGCGAGCTCCTGCGCCTGCCGGTGTCGACGATCTACGACCTGGCACGGACGGCCGGCTGCCGCATCTCAAGATCGGACGTTCCGCTCCGGCTATTGGCAATGATCAGTTCGCCGGCAGCGGACCATCGAATCCTTGTTCGCCCGGGGCTGCTAACGCTACGGATCGTGCATCGGCCGGGCGGGCGCTGGACCGCAGCACTTCTTGTACTTCCGCCCCGAGCCGCACCAGCACGGCTCGTTGCGTCCGGGCGGCCACGAGATCGCCCCGCCGTTGCTTATGCGGTGTGCTGCGTAAGCAGCTCGCGCCTCCTGGGGGTCCTCATCGTGCTCCGTGCACCAAGCCACATAATCGTCGACGACGATCGGCGCGATGGCGCGGATCGGCACCCCCTGGCTCCGCATCCATTTGATGTTGCCGTCCAGGCGACCGCAATAGTGGTCGTGCGACACCTCGGCGCAATCCTCGGCGAGGCTTGGCCAGCGCTTGATCGCCTCTTCGTACTCGCCTGACGGAAACCACGAGATGGACACCGCGACTTCGTCGCGGTCGCGCTCGGGAACGTTGGGCGTGTCTCGGATCACCGGGACGGAGTTCGCGGCGTCGATCAGCCGCGCCATCCGCCGGCTCCGGGTCCGCGCCTCAGAGCTCCAGTCCTCCATGAACGGACCGACCCGCTCCTCCAGCTCGTCGAGGTCCCGCCCAAGGGCGTCGAGACTCCGTCGGCGGACATCCGATAGCTGGTTGATGATCCCCTCGGGGTCGTCGGTGCGCATCGCCAGCTCGATCCCCGCCCCCAGCCATTCGACGGCGAGATCGTGCTCTCCGATCTCGCTGTAGGAGAGGCCAGCCGCGTTGTACAGCCACACGTCGTCGGGATCTGAGGCCTTCAACTCGGCCCAGATCGCAGCGGCCTCTTCGTGTCGCCCGGCCCGGAGATGGAACTCGGCGATGTCGGATCGCGGGTGCGGCTTCCCGCCCCACCCAAGCTCGATCGCGCGCTCAAGCAACGCGATGGCGTCGTCGCGGCGACCCTGCCGGTCGTATTCGCGGGCGAGATCGGCATAGCACTCGGGCATCCAGAGCCCGCCGGTGTCGGGGAGATCGATCAGCTCGTCGAGGATCGCCCGCGCAACATCGAGGTCGCCCTTCTTCAGCGCCTGCTCGAAGCTCATCTCCAGATGAATACCGCGCTCGGCGGCGGAAACGCAGACTCGTTGTCGCATTTTGCGCGCGCCGGATACGTCGCGCCGCCGACCGGTGTGCGACTCTGGCCGCGATGACCGTCATCGACGTCGAAGAACAGCGCACCGGAGCCTCGAAAGAACTGGCGGCTGCCGCCACGGCGCACGCGCAAGCTCCTCACACTCCCCGAGGGCGGAAGCTCGCGACGGACCCGATCGCGCTGCTCTACGAGCTCGCGTTGGACCTTGGTGGCGGTGACGCTTTCACGGCGATGGTCGCCAACGGGTCGTCGAGGCGCTCGAAGAGAATGCACGGTGTACCCGTGAGCAGCTCGTCACGCCGGCGCACGAGGCGGCGCAGTGGGGCTGGCGTGGACCCGACGGGGGTCCACCGAGCGAGCAGGGAGTCTCGTGTGTCGTCGGCGACGTCCTCTGCCGAGGCGAGGCGTACGGGCTGGTCGACCGCCAGCCAGACCCTGCCGAGCCGAAGAGCTGGCGCACGTTGATCTCGCTCCGCCCGGCCGCCAGATTGGTGCTCGGGCGAACACCGAACCGAGGTGACCGGCCGCGCCGTGTTCGTGTTCGACGCGGCGCTGCTCAACGTCGAGCGGCGTCAGCGCCACGGTCGCGGTCGCCGGGCACGAACACCTCACCGCGCTACACGACGCGATCCAGCAGGCGTTCAACTGGGAGAACGATCACCTCTACTCGTTCTGGCTCGACGGCCAGTTCTGGGGCGATGCGGCCGCTGAGCGCGTGATCCCGGGCGCCCCGGACACCGACAGCAAGACCGCGGACGTGCCGGTCGACGAACTCCGCCTCAAGGTCGGAGCCAGGATCGCCTACGTTTTCGACTACGGCGACGACTGGCGCGTGATGCTCACCTTGCGCGAACGAATCGATGGCGGCGGCCCGCTGCCCCGCGTGAGCGAGCGACGCGGGAACAGCGCCGCCGCAGTACCCGCCGCTCGACAACGAGTAGAGGCTGGCTCTCTGGGCTAGGGCGGGCCGTCGGTCTCGATTGGACATATGACAGTGCTGGAACGGACACATGTCTGGTCTATAATGGACTCATGACGGACCTGGCCCTCTTGGCTCATGAGGTAGGCGTGCATGAACGCACGCTTCGCCGCGCGGTTGCGGAAGGCAGCCTTCGTGCGGCTCGGCCATCCCCGCGGACACTGGACATCTCGCTGTCCGAGCGGGAGTACGTTCGGCGCTCGTGGAAGCTGCTCTCGGCTCTGAGGGCAGCGCTGCGCACCGAGCAGAACGTCCGGTTCGCCCTGCTGTTCGGCTCGGTGGCCAGAGGCACTTCGGCTCCCGGCAGCGACGTCGACGTGCTCGTGGCGCTTCGTGATGGGCGCCTGGAGCGGGTCGTCGAGCTGAGCACCAAGCTCACCGCCGCCACAGGACGGCGCGTGGATGTGGTCCGGCTCGCGGACGCGGAGAGCGAACCCTCCTTCCTCGCCGACGTGATCGCCGACGGGCGGGTGCTGGTCGACCGCGAAGGGCTGTGGCCACGACTTCGCAACCGGGAGGCGAGCCTGCGACGAGCAGGTCGCCGAAGACAGTCGGAGCGCAGGGACGCCGCTCTGGCCGGCATTGACCGCCTGCTGGCGCGGTGACGATGCCCGATCCCGGGGTTAGGCCGGTGGAAAGGAAGCGCTGGCGTCACGGGATCGAGCGTCACCTCGAAGATTTCCCGCGCCAGTATGGAGCGCTCGAGCACGCGATGGCGAGCTTCGGCGGGAACTTCGACCTCCAGCAGTTCGAGGCCGCATATGACACCTCGGACGACATGGACGCGTACAACCGCGTGCAGGCGGTCGAGCGAGCCCTCGGGCGCGTCCAGAACTACGTGGGCGAACTCGCCGAGACCGGCATCACGCTCGCGGCGCTGCCAAAACCGGCAGAGAGGCACGCTTCGCAGAGCCAGACGCATTCGAGGCGATGCGCGACTCCAAGATCATCACTGCGACCCTCTGCCGCCGCCTCGTACGAGCCCAGAATGCCCGCACACGAATCGAGCACAGCTACGTGCGAACGCCCGCCGGGGACGTGCATGGCGCGGCGATCCTCGTGCGGGACACGGCTCGCGACTTCATCGGTTCCTACCGAAACTGGATCGAGCCGTTCCTCGCAGAACCAGAGTCCTGACGGGATCCGGGGAGCGCGGCGTCACGCGAACGCCAGATCGACAAGTCGCTGCTGGAGCTCGCGGGCTCCACCGCGCCGGCGTCCTGATCGCTCGATTTCACGAATTACCGTTCAAGCGCGTTCAAGTACTCCCGCCAGCCACCGTGGCTCGTGATGTCCTGCGCACCGTCGAGCGCGGCCGGCTCACACAGGAACCCGGTCACGCTCCGGCGGTCGGCAAGCGCGACTGGGCCTAACGCCATTGGCGCCGGTAGATCCACCAGCAGCGAGGCCATCGCATTGGCCGGCAGCGCCCAAACCTCCCCTTCGATGGCCGCCCCGTCGCGTGGCACACGGACCAGCCCCGGCTTGGGCGGTTGAGTGTTGAGCCGGTACAGGCGATACGTGGCCTGCGTCCGCGCCGTCCGCAGGAAGCGGCCGCCGCGCCCGGTCAGTTCACCGTTTAAGGGCTGATCGCGCATGTGGGCTCCCACGACAAGCAACTCCAGAGCGCCCGTGACCTCTGCGGCTCTCACGTCTGGCGCCGCTGCCCCGCTGTCGCTACCCGGGACGTCGTCCGCAACGAACGCGGCCAGATCGGCCAGCTGCCAGTCGTGGAACGCGGGGGCCAGGAGGCTGACGCCGAAGTTGCCACCGTCAGCGGCGCCTGCCGGCAGCGCGATCGCGCACATGTCCAGCAGGTTGCAGAACGTCGTGTAGGCGCCAAGGCGGTTATTGATGCCGACCGGGTCCCGAGCTACCTCAGCGATGGTCGGTTGAGACGCTGCTGTAGGTAGCAGTAGGGCGTGACAGCCATTCAGCGCCACTCGGGCCGCCTGTCGCAGGCGGTCAAGTCTCGCCTGATCAGCTACGTATTCGGCCGCGGGAATCGTGCCCGCCCGAAGGATGATGTCGGCCACCGTCGGGTCGACCTGGTCGCGGTGGCGCTCCACGAACAAGCCGACGGCGGCATAGCGCTCAGACACGAATGCCCCGCCGTACAGCAGCTGCCCGGCGGCGAGCAGGGGCGCAACATCTACCTCCACGACCTCCGCACCTGCCGCTCGCCACGCGGCGGTGGCTCCCTCCAGCGCCTGCCGCCCCTGCTCTGAAAGAGCCTGTAGCACTGAGGCCCCGGCCACGGCGATGCGCGGTCGCGGCGGCCTGCCCAGCGGCGCATCCGTCGGCCATGGCCGACCTTGGGGATCGTCTGAGTCCGGCTGCGCCATGACCACTGCGGCGGCGTGTGCACGGGGCACCGAGGCGGCGAATACGCTGACGCAGTCAAATGAGCGGCAGGCGGGGACGACCCCGCGCAGCGAGACGAGCCCTCGCGTCGGCTTGATGCCCACGATCCCTTGGAAGGCCGCTGGCACGCGGCCGGAGCCGGCGGTGTCGGTGCCGAGGGCCAGGTCCGCGATTCCCAGGGCAACGGCGACGGCCGAGCCTGAGCTCGAGCCCCCAGCGATCCGAGCCGGATCGGCTGCGTCGCGCACAGCGCCATGAGGGGATCGCGTCCCCACTAGGCCTGTGGCGAACTGGTCCATGTTCGTCTTGCCCAGCACGATGGCGCCGGCGGCCCGGCAGCGCCCAACCGAGATCGCGTCCGCCTTCGGCATATAAGCGAACTCTGGGCAGCCTGCGGTCGTTGCCATACCGGCGACGTCGATGTTGTCTTTGACTGCCAGCGTCATTCCAGCCAGAGGCAGCTGCTCGCCCGCTGCCAGTCGTCGGTCCACGCTCGCCGCCTCCCTCAATGCGTCCTCTTGGGCGCGCAGCTCGATCCACACCTCGGGTCGGTTTGCTTCTGCGATGTCGCGGTAGGCCAACTGCACTCGCTCGCTGGCCGAGACCGTCGACGTCGTCACGGCGACCCCAACGCATCGCGCAGCCGCACCCGCAGCGCGACGCTCGCGTGTAGGGCTCGCGTCGTGGGCGCCGGCACGTCCAGACGCTCGGCCAGCTCCAGCACGGCGCCCGACAGGCAGCCCAGCTCCAGTGGCTTTCCACTTTCCAGATCCTGCAGCATCGACGTCTTGTGGTCGCCCACGGCGATGCCCGCCTCCAGACGGCGTTCGATCGAGGTCGGCAAGGTGATGCCGAGGCGCTCGGCAACTCGGGCGCACTCGTGCATCGAAGCGCGTAGGACGTCGCGCATCTGTGGCATCTCTCCCAGCTGGCCAAGCGTCGCGCCGGTCAGAGCGCTTGCCGCGTTGAACGGTACGTTCCCGATCAGCTTGAGCCAGATCTGCTCACGGAGGTCAGACGCCAGTGAGCACTTCAATCCTCCGGCCACAAAATGCTCGGAGATCGCCAGGCAGCGGTCACTGCGGGAACCGTCCAGCTCGCCGATCGCAAACCGGGTACCTTCGACGTGGCGTATCACTCCCGGCTCGACGATCTCAGTGGAGCTGTACACGACGCAGCCAACCGTCTGGTCGGCAGGGATTGCGCGAGCGATGACTCCGTCAGGGTCCACCGTGTGAAGCTCCATGCCCTCCAGCTCGCCACCCGCAGACTGGAAGTACCACCACGGGATCCCGTTTTGAGCGCCCACTACTGCCGTTGAGCTCGAGAGATGCTCGGCCAGCTGCGGCGCGATGCCGGGAAGGCTGTAGGCCTTGAGCCCGATGATCGCGACGTCGGCACCGGCCACCGCTCGCAGGTCGTCGGTCGCCGATATGTCGGCGTGGAAGTCGCCCCGCGGGCTCAACACAGTTACGCCGCGGCGTTGCATCGCCTCGAGATGGTCTCCGCGTGCGATCAGCGTGACATCACTGCCGCCGCGGGCCAGCGCCGCCCCGACGTAGGCTCCGATCGCGCCGGCGCCGACGACGGTGAACCTCATTCGTGCGGAGGCGCCAGCTCGGCGGCGAGCCGGTAACGCGAGACTTTGCCAGTTGCCGTTCGGGGCAGCGAGTCCAAGAAGTGCATCCGGCGGGGGAGCTTGAACGGAGCTAGGCGCCGGGCGCAGTGATCCAGCAGGTGTTTTTCCTCGATCACCTCGCGAGTGACCACCGCGGCTCCCACTACCTCGCCGTACTTTTCGTCGGGCAATGCGAAGCAGGCGGCGTCGAGCACCGCGGGATGAGCCCGCAGTGCATCCTCCACCTCGTAGGGAGAGATCTTCTCTCCGCCGCGGTTGATCATCTCCTTGAGCCTGCCCTCGAGCCAGATGTGGCCCGCGTCGTCTACCACCCCGAGATCCCCGGTGCGAAACCAGCCGTCGCTGAACGCGGCCGCGTTGGCCTCAGGATTGTTGAGGTAGCCGTCGATCACCCCAGGGCCGCGGACCGCGATCTCACCGGCCGTACCGCGCGGCAGCTCGTCGCCCGCGGGATCCAGGGCTGTGACCTGAGTTCCGGTGGCGATGCCAACCGAGCGATGCTCGCGCGCGGCGGGCGGCAGCGGGTTCGAAGCGATTTGGTGGCTGGCCTCGGTCATCCCATAGGCCTGGAGGACCGGTACCGACAGCTCCAGCTCACAGCGGTCGGCGAGGTTGCTGGGAAGCGGCGCGCTGCAGGAGCGCACGAATCGAAGCGCGGACGGGCGAGCGGCGGCCGGCCGGCGGTCGAGCAGCATCGCCAGGACCGTCGGCGAGCCGGAGAACCAGGTCACCCCTTCGCCGGCGAGCGTCGTCCAGAAGTCCCGCGCGCTCAGCGCGTCAGGGACGATTGCGGTTCCCCCGGCGGTCAGCTGGCCCAGTACCGAGGCGACCAGTCCGTGGACGTGAAACAGTGGCATTGCGGCGAACGAGATGTCTGCCGAGCCAAGCTCATAGTGCTCGGCGATCGTGCGTGCCGACGCGATCAGATTGCGGTGCAGCAGTGGGACTTGCTTCGGGCGACTGGTCGTGCCGCTGGTGTGCAACAGCAGCGCGATGTCTTCTTTCGTCGCCTGCGCCAGCGGCTTGCGCGGCGCGATCGCCTCGCTGCCGCGGTGCAGGCTCAGGCCCGCTGGCGAGCGACCCAACACGATCACGTCGAGAGCGCGGGCCGCGTCGCGGACCGCGGTCCCCTCGTCCTCAGCCACTATCAACAACCTCGGGTCCAGATCGTCGAGGTAGAACCGGTACTCGTCGCTTGTGTAGGCGGGATTAAGCGGCGCGGCGCAGGCGCCGATACGGGTCACCGCCAGCAGAAGCGGCACAAAGTCGATTCCGCGCGGCACGACGATTGCGACGCGATCTCCCCGGCGCACCTCCGCGCCGGCGAGCAGACCGGCCAGCCGCGTGACCTCGCCGGCCAGCGCACCGTAGCTCAGCGCGATGTTTCCCTGAGGCGTCCGGAGGGCGACCCGGTCTGAAACGCCGCCTGAAACAGCCGCCGCCAAATCCCGACACTCACCACCAGCAGCCGAGATCATCGACACGCCCGCGCATCATAGCCCAGGAACACGCGGCCAAAGGGATGGCCGTCCATCTGAGCGGCTAGCAGTTTTATGGGATCCACTATACCGGCACGATCGAGCCAGTTGGGTACGTGGGCTCTCTGGACATCATGTTCCGGATCCAATAAGGTGTCAGTGATGAGCCTCCGCTCGGGTACGGCTGTCGGGGGTATCACCGTCGCTCCCGGCGGGAGCGGGATGCGTTCGGGCCGGCCGACACCCGAGGTCTATCCCCCTCCGGAGTCGCTGCGCCCGACCGTGTACGGCGAGCGTTACGTAGTTTCGGCGGGCCATCCCCTGGTCGCCGGCGTGACCATGGAGGTGTTTGACCGAGGCGGCAGCGCCATCGACGCCGGCGTCGCGGGAGCGTTGGCCGCGACCGTCGTTCAACCTGACATGTGCAACCTCGGCGGCGTGGCGCCGATCACCGTCCGGGCCGCTGGCGAGGAATGCGCCAGCACGATCGCCGGCCTTGGCTGGTGGGGCCAGACGGCTACGGTGGAGGCTTTCCGGGCGCGATTTGGCGACGACATGCCGTTGGGACCCCCGGTGGGTGTCGTTCCAGCGGCGGCGTCGGCCTTCATCCGGACCCTGCAGCGCTTCGGCACTTGGAGCTTCGCTACCTGCGCCGCGCCGGCGATCGCGCTGGCACGCGAAGGATTCGTCCTTGACGAGCGATTGGCGCAGAGCTTTGAGATCATGGGGAGGGGCTTCTCCGGCTGGCCCAGTTCGAAGGCGATCTACTGGCCCAACGGCCGCCCTCCTCGGCCGGGCGAGCGGCTCGTGCAGGAAGCCCTTGGTCGTACGCTCCAGCGCTTGGCCGATGCCGAGGCGGGCGCCCCCGACCGCGAGACGGGACTCGACGCCGTTCACGACGCCTTCTACCGCGGAGATATCGCGCACACGATCGCTCAGTTTTCCGATGCGCACGACGGTTGGCTGACGGCCGAGGATCTGGCCGGCTTTGAGGCGGAGATCGCCCCGGGTGTGCGGGGGCGCTTCGCAGACTGGGACATCTGGACTCCGACCACCTGGTGCCAGGGCCCCGCGCTGTTGCAGGCGCTGGCGATTATCGACGCCGAGCCGGTGCGGGAGCTCGGGCACAACAGCCTGGAGTACGTCCACTTCGTGGCCGAGGCGATCAAGCTGGCGTTTTTGGATCGGGAGCGCTATTACGGCGACCCACGCTTTGTCGACGTTCCGCTGGACCGGCTGTTGTCGGCCGCCTATGCGCAGGAGTGCTGGACCCAGATCAACCGTTCGCGCGCACGCCCCGGACTGGGAGGCAGTCAACATGCCGGTCACGGACGGCTGGACACGACCTACCTGTGCGCCATTGACGCCGCCGGAAACGCGTTCTCGGCGATGCCGTCAGACACGTTGGACGGTTCGCCGATCATCCCCGAGCTCGGGCTCATGATCTCCCCGCGCGGCGTGCAGAGCCGACTCGATCCTGCCCACCCCGCGTGTCTGGCTCCAGGGAAGCGGCCCCGGATGACTCCGGCGCCCGCGATCGCGCTGCGCGACCGGCAGCCCAACGGCAGTGATCGCCAGGTGATGGCGCTCGGCTGTCCGGGCGGTGACGTGATCTTGCAGGCGATGCTCCAGGCGTTCCTCAACGTAACCGTGTTCGAAATGACCGCGCAACAGGCCGTCGAGGCTCCCCGCTTTGCCGCCTTTGCCTGGCCGGACTCGTTCTATCCCCACGGCGAGGTACCGGCGCGGGTGTCACTCGAAGGGCGGTTTCCCCAGTCCGTCAGCGACGGACTGCGCGGTCGGGGGCACGACGTGGTCAGCTGGCCCGACTACGAGTTCGACGCCGGCGGCGTGTCTCTGGCATATGACGCCGCCGTTCCAAACTCCGGCCGCGTCCTGGTGGCGGGAGCAGACCCCCGCCGGAGCGGCTACGCGCTCGGCCGGTGACCGACATCATTGCCTCGAGCGTCGTCGGCGCCCGACACGAGATGGTGGGCGGGGATGACAACAATACGCCGCTGCAGGCGATCGCAAAGGGGGAACCTCTCCTGATGTTTGCCTCCATCCATCCGTGCTCGCCATACTCCGTCTGCAGCTTCGCGGATAGCCAATCCGAACCCTCCAAATTTCCAAGCGCAACAAGATCGCTCTCTCCCCTGCGACTCGGCCACTGTCCATCCCGCTGCTCCAGAAGGGCCGGCATCGATCTTGCCCCGATCAGGCGATGGCGCAAATCTCTCTGATCGGCAACCCGCGCGGGTCATGCGCATCGCGTATCCGCTGATGCAGGAGGTGACAGACGCTATGGAGGCCTCCAAGTCACTCGCCAAGCCGCCCAAGGCCTCCGACGTGATGACACCGAACGGTTGGACGAAGTCTACGGCGGCGAGACCTCGCTGCCCCTCTGAGGCTCGGCCGTGGTGATCGACGCCTACAACAACACCTGGCAGCAGGCGGGAGCGTCCGATTATCTGTCCGGAGATGAGTATGGGGTCGATCGGATGCTGGCGGCGATGGACACTGCCGGCGTCGAAAAAGCAATCGCCTGCTCATTGGGTCAGGCGATCGACAACGACCACATCGTCTCGGTCCAACGCCAATGGCCCGAGCGGCTCATCGGCTTCGGCCAGGTCAATCCGCGAGCGTCAGACGCCGTGTCTGAGATCGGACGCTGTGCTTCCGCAGGCCTGCGCGGCATCAAGCTCCACCCAACGATGCACGGGTATCACTTCTGCGATCACGGCCTACTCGACCCTGTTTTCGACGCCTGCGCTACCCACGACCTTATGGTGCTCGTCAACGCCCTTGACGACCCGTTCTGCGCGCCTCTCTCGATCGAAGAGATCGTGCGCGGCTTCCCTTCCGTGGCCGTCCTTCTCGCCCACATGGGGACGATCTGGAACCTGATGGAGGCGATCCTGGTGGCGGAGCGTACGTCCAACGTCTACCTCGAGACCTCCAGCGCTCAGCTGCTCGACGTCCGTACTGCCTACCGCAGGCTCGGCGCCGACAAGATCGTGATGGGCACCGACTGGCCTGGCTCAGACTTTGACCTGGAGCGGGCAAAGGTGGCACGAGCTGTTCCAGAGGAGGGTGACCGCCGGAAGATCGAGGGCGACAACCTGGCCCGTCTGCTAGGCCTCATCGACTCATGACCACCGGTACCGGTCTGGGCTACTTGATCCTGCAGGCTGGCACCAACTTCGACCTCCCGCTGATGTGGGCGGGAGTGATCGTAGCCGCCGTCGTGGCCCTGCTCGTCCTCTCCATGACCGGTTGCGTGGGCCGCCGGATCGCCTTTGAGGTGGGGGATGAGCACTGAAGGTCCCGTACGGTGTCGCCTGCTGCACGCCTCGTTGGCGGTCACCGATCTGGACCGGTCGGTGGTCTTCTACGGCGAGGCGTTCGGAGCGCAGGTCGTCCTGTTCGAGCGTGACATGACCGATTTGATCCGCCGCACCACCGGTATCGCCGGACTCACCTGTGACTTGGCGCAGCTGCGTCTGCCCACGCCCGGCCCGCTGGTGGAGCTGATCCACTTCGATCACATCCCGCCGGGCCACGAGGACGCCGCGCCGCTGCGTGTCGGTCACGGCCACATCTGCCTGGGTGTGACCGAGTTCGATGCTGCCGTCAGGCGGGCAGAGACCTGCGGTGCCCGGCCAGTGGGCGAGGTGGTCGCCTACCCCGATGGACGATCGGTCTATCTGCGCGAGCCGGGCGGCAGCGTTATCGAACTGGAGGAGGTTGACGGTGAACCAGCTCACCCCGCTTGACCGCTTTGTCTGGATGGTTCGCATTCGCGCCTTCGAGCGGGCCTGCCTTGAAGGCGTGCCCACGCGGGAGATCCACGGCGAGCTGCACACCGGGATCGGCCAGGAGGCGATCCCCGCCGGCATGGCTGGCTGGTTGCGCGACGACGACGCCCTCGTCAGCACTCATCGCAACCACGGCCACGCGCTGATCAAGGGGGTGGAGCCGCGCGCGCTGCTGGCCGAGATCTTCGAGCGGCGGACGGGCCTCTGCGGCGGGTTCGGCGGACACATGCATCCGTTCGACCCCTCACGGCGGTTCTCGGCGAGCGGTATCGTGGGCGCCTCGATGCCGGTCGCGCTCGGCCACGCCTATGCTGCGCGACTACAGTCGGCGCAAACGGTGGCGGTGGCCATCACCGGCGACGGCGGGGCCAACCATGGCACCTTCCACGAGTGCATGAACATGGCCGCCGCTTGGGATCTGCCGTTGATCATCGTGATCGAGAACAATGGCCTGGCAATCAGCGTGGAGCCCGATGCGGTGGCCGCCACCGACACCCTGGCCGATCGAGCCAGCGCCTACGGCGCGGTCGGCCTGACCGTCGACGGGACCGACCCGGAGGCGGTCAGCGAAGCGTTTGCCCGGCTCGTGACTTCGGCTCGGGCGAACCCGGCGCCATCGGTGCTGGAGGCGCGGTGCGCTCGCTTTCAAGGTCACTACGAGGGCGACGCCCAGATGTACCGAAGCACTGAGGGCCTCGAAGCGCGTGATCCGCTAGCGCTCGCCCGCAGCCGGCTGATCGGCGAAGGACTTTCGGCCGAGCAGCTCGACACCGTGGACGCGGCGGCCGCCGACGAGATGGCAGACCTGCTGGCCGCGGTTCGCAACGACGAGCCGCCCGACCCCGCGGTGGCGCGGCAGCACGTCTTCACCGCCGCCGAGGTCACTGTATGAGCATCGCGCCGACGATCCGGGACCGTCCCACCGCGGCCTTTGTCGCCGAGGCGATCGCGCACGAGATGAAGGCTGACGAGCGCGTTCTGGTGCTCGGTGAGGACGTGGGGCACATGGGCGGAGTGTTCGGCGCCACCAGGATCCTGCAGCGACGCTATGGCCGCGATCGCGTGCGTGACACACCGATCGCCGAGATGTCGTTCACCGGGATGGCGATCGGCCTTGCTCTGGACGGTTACCGGCCCATCGTCGAGATCATGTTCGTGGACTTCATCGGCGTGTGCCTCGAGCAGGTCTATAACCATGCCGCCAAGAACCACTACATGTCCGGCGGCCGGGTGACGATGCCGATCGTGTTCAAGACCGCCGGGGGCATCTTCGGCTCGGCGGCGCAGCACTCGCAGTGCCTCTGGGGCCTGTTTGCCCACCTGCCGGGTTTACGGGTGGTCGTGCCCTCCTGCCCCTATGACTACAAGGGACTGATGGCGGCCAGCATTGCCTGCCCCGATCCAGTCGTGTTCATCGAGCACAAGGCACTGCTGGTGCGCCGGCCGGCCGACTTCCGCCATGGTGCCGAGGTGCCTGACCAGCGCTACGAGGAGCCGTTGGGGCGGGCGAAGATCGTGCGCGAGGGCACCGACGTGACGATCGCCACGCTTGGGCTATCGGTTACCCATACGCTGGAGGCGGCCGATGTCCTGGCCGAAACAGGAGTGTCAGTCGAGATTCTCGATTTGCGCTCGCTCGTCCCGCTCGACATTGATCTGGTGGTCAGTTCGGTGCAGCATACGGGACGGCTGCTGGTCGTCGACGAGGACTACGCCGGGTTTGGACTGACTGGCGAGTTGATCACCCGCGTGTTCGAGCGCCTAGGTCCGGGAGGTATGACGGCGTTCGGTCGCCACGCCGTGCCCGATGTGCCGATACCGGCCGCCCGCGCGCTGGAGGAGGCGGTGGTGCCGTCACCAGCGTCGATCCGCCGCGCGGTGCAGCGCCTGCTTTGATGACCATCCGCTTGGAAGGCGAGCATCGGGCCGTCGTGGTCGGGCTCGGCGCGATAGGCGCCGCTGTGTGCGAGGCGTATGTCGCAGCCGGCGCCACGATCCTGGGCCTGGACGTGGATCCAGAGGCTGCTCAGCGAGTGATTGACGGCCTCGGGGGGAGCGGGCATCACGCCGCCGCGTTGGACGTATGCGATCTGGCCGACGTACGCGCCGCGGCCGTCTTGGCCGGACGCGACGGGATCAGCTCGCTGTGCTTTGCCGCCGGCGTAGTGGCGACGTTCGAGGTCCTGGACTTCGACTGGAGCGCATACCGCCGGATCATGTCCGTCAATCTCGACGGAGCGTTGCACGTCGCCTCCGCCTTCGGCGCCGAGATGGTGCGGGCCGGCGCGGGGTCGATGAGCTTTATCAGCTCGATCGCGGGCCGTCATGGCGAGGCAGGGGCGGCGGCCTACTGCGCCTCGAAGTTCGCGCTGCGCGGCGTCGTCGAGTCGTTTGCCGGTGAAGTCGGCGTCCACGGCGTCCGGGTCAATACCATCTGCCCGGGCGAGGTCGACACGCCAATGTTGGCGCAGGTCGCGCGCGCCCAGGCACAACGGCACGGCACCACAGCTGCGAAAGAACTGGAGCGGATGAGCGCGACGGCGGCACTGGGACGCCTCGTGACCCCACGTGAGGTGGCCGAGACGGCGGTGTGGTTGGCCTCCGCGGGAGCCTCGGCAATTACCGGGGCGTCGATCGACGTCACCGCAGGACTGGGGGCTGTGTGAGCATCGTCGAGGATCTGGTGGCGCTGGTGCAGATCGATTCGCAGAATCCGGGCGCGTTGGAGGGACGATGCGCAGAATGGGTGGCCCAGCGACTCCGCACCGCTGGCATCGCGGTGGATTGGCATCTCACTGGAGAGGGGCGACCCAACCTGGTGGCCGCGATCGCTGGTGCCCGTCTCGCCCCCCGCCTGGTCCTGCTCGGCCATATGGACACCGTTCCGGTGGGCGAGCCGTGGACGGTCGATCCGCTCGGCGGCACGGTCCGCGATGGCGCTGTGTGGGGTCGCGGGTCAGCCGACATGAAGGCCGGGTTGGCGGTTGCCATTGACCTCTTGGAGTCGCTCGCGGCGGGGCCAGCGCCACCGGGTGACGTCGTCCTGTGCGCCACCGCCGACGAGGAGGGCCCGGATATGACGGGCATACACACGTTGGTGGCAGAAGGTGTCATCGCTCCTGGGGATCAAGTCCTGGCGCTCGAGCCCACCGGCCTGCGACTGCGTCTGGCCCAGGTTGGTCTGCGCTGGCTCGAGGTGGAGGTCAGGGGACGGATGGCTCATGCCGGACGCGCCCACGTTGACGGCATCGACGCCAATCATCTTGCCGCCGAGCTCGCCGTTGAGGTGAAGCGACGCGTTCCCCGGCTGAGTGACGCGCACGAGTTGCTGGGACCGCCCCGTGTCACCTGTAGCGGCCTCCGAGGAGGGGTCGCGGCCAACGTGGTCCCACCGGCGTGCGTCGTGACGCTGGACGTTCGAGTGGTACCACCCGTCACTCCGCAGGACGCCGAGCAGCTCGTCAGCGAGGTGGCGCGCGAGGTCTGCGCCGCCCACCCCGGCGCCGACTTCACCGTCAGGCCGTTGGGAGTGGCTCGTCCGCCGGTGGTTGCCGACGTTGGCTCCCCGCTCGTCCGCGGCCTGCGTGCCGCGTGGCAGGCCGAGACAGGGGAAGCGCTCGAGCACGGCGGCGAGGACGGTCATGAGGCCTACACCGACGCGTCGATGGTGGCGGCCCTGACCGGCAGTCGCTCCTGCACCGTCTGGGGCCCGGGACGCGCCGCCCAGGCCCACGTCGCGGACGAGCACGTGTTGCTGGCCGAGGTCGACCTCGCCCGGCGAGTGCTGAGCCGGCTTCCCGCTGTCCTATCGGATGCCTGAGCGCCTCTCGGGCGCGCTCCTGGCGCCGCGGCGAGGCCCAGGGGGCGGCTTCCGCTGGCGCCGACCGGCACGGTCGATCAAAAGAGAGAGCGCGGCGTCAGTCCCCGGCCAGCGTGTGCTGCCCGTCAGCAAACCAGGCCGCGATCAGGTCGCCGCTGCGGCGAACGTGCTCCTTCATCGCCGCTTCCGCGACATCCGCGGATTCCAGCTCCACCGCGGTCAGGATCAGATCGTGTTGGCGGACATTCTCATCCAGCGCATCGCGGGCTCGCAAGGCATCGATGCTCAGGTTGCGCGGAAGCGACATGTTCAGCGCGCCGATGAGCTGCGCCAGGCGCTCGATTCCCGAGGCTTCGTGGATCAACTCGTGAAAGCGGTTGTGGTCGCGCACCCAAGTGGCGCGAGCGTCATCCCGGGTACCGCTGGCAAAAGCCTCTCGCAGGGCCGATCGAAACGAGCTCAGCACCTGCCTGAGCTCATCGAGTTGAGCCGCGTCGCGATGGGTGGCAGCCAGCCGGGCGGCGAGTCCCTCCAGCTCGGCACGAATCAGATAGCCCTCGCGGATGTAGGTCGGGTCGGGCCCGTTGACGCGCATACCCCGGCGCGGCCGGGCTTCGATCATCCCCACGACCTCCAGCCGTCGCAGCGCCTCTCGTATGGGCTGTCGGCTGACGCCGAAGCGTTGAGCCAACTGCTCCTGGCGCAGCCACGTCCCGAGTGGATATTCCCCGACCATGATCGCGTCGGAGATCTGGCCGGCAAGTCGCTCGGCCACTGACGGACCCCCGTCGCTGCCCTCGGCGCGGGTCATGATTCCCGGGGCGTCAGCTCGGCTCGACGCTCCATCCTCCGCCACGCCTTGTCGACCGCGGACCAGGCATCGCACGCTGCCGACAATCGTTGCGCGCGCGCGCCGGCGTCCCGTTCAATCGCCGTTTCGCAGCGCGCGCGAGCGAGAGTCGCGGCCGCAGATGGGCCCGTCGCGCGCCCGGCGACCCACCGGCTGACAACCGCCCCCGCGTCAGCGCGGCGTACTACCTCCTCGACCGGGTCCGCTGCCGCCACCGCCGTAGGCAATTCCAACGCCACGGCGTCGGCGGCGCTGCCCGGAGTGAGCGTTCCCAGCTCGGGCCGGGCGAGCGCCCGGGCGCCGCCGCCCGTCGCCATCATCAAGGCCTCGGCTGCCGTCAGGGGGGCCTCGGCATCCTCGGCAGTCCGCAGCGCGGCTCGCATCTCCGCGAACATGTCCGGCTGCACGGCGGCACCGTTGGAGTCAAGGCCAAGCGCTACCGCCACCCCCGCGTCGAGCAGCCGACGCACGCGGCAGGTCCCGACGCCGAGCCGGCGATTGGAGCCAGGACAGTGGACGATGACGGCGCCGGCGGCGGCAAGCCGCTCGATCTGAGCATCGTCGAGCCAGACGCCATGTGCCAGCGAACTACCCTGGTCAAGGAGTCCGGCAGCGTGCAGCCGCGACACGGGTTCAGTGCCCGGTGCCAATCGCTGTCGGGCACTCTCCAGCAGATGGCTGTGCATCCGCCCGCGGGCGCGGCTGGCAGCGATGGTCGCGAGCATCCCGTCACTGCACCACTGCGGCGCCACGGGCCCCAGGGCGTCGATCTGAGCGAGGCCCCGTCGGCCCCTCAGCACGGCCGCGACTTCAGCGAAGCCACCCGCGTCAAGCCCTCGGTCTGGTTGGGGGATTCCCGGAATGGCGCGGCCGTCCAGGACGGGGGCATACTCGTCCCGATCGGTGACAGCGAGCGAGACGAAGGCACGGATCCCCGCCGCCGCGCAGCCGTCAAGGAGTGCCCGTGCTTGAGCAGCATAGGTCTGCGGGCCAGCGAAGCTATGGTGAATCACCTGCATCGAGGTGATTCCCCCGTGCACGGCGTCGGCGGCGGCCACGAGTGCGTCGTCACCATGGTCCAACGGCGTCAACGCCCGCAGTTGCACAAGAAAGCGTTCGAGCGAGCCACCATCGATCCCCTGACGAACAAGCGGAATTCCGCGCGCGTGGGAATGCGCGTCGATCATGCCTGGCATGAGAACGTCGTGCACCGGGCCTGGATCGGCCGGCGTGGCGTCCCGGACGCCCACCACAGTGTCGCCGCCGAACTCCACCAGCGCATCGCGGCGGACTGGAGCGTCGGCCGCGACGATCACGACTCGCGCTCGGATCTTCACAGGCCGAACACCCGGGCCGCGGTCTCGCCGAGACACTGCTGAAGCTCGCTCGCGCGAAGGCCGATGGCGCGGTGCTTGGCAATCTCGACGCCCACGTTCTCGGCGGCGTCGGAGCCGAGCATCATCCTGTCCGCTCCCACGTTTCGCACCAGCTGCGCAGTATCCAGAACGCCGCACCACGAAGTCTCGAGAAAGACGTTAGGGCACAACTGCGCCACAACCGCCGCCGCGTGCGTGGCCACCCCCATCCCGGCGTGGGCCATCACCACCGAGACCTGCGGCCACGCCCGCGCCGGATCGAGGATCCTGGTCGGACTGGCGAACGGCTCGCCGGCGCCGCCCGTGTGGACAATCAGCGGCACCCCCAGCCGTGCTGCCTGGGCAAAGACCATCAGCCCGTCCTTCGATCCTGGATCAACGGCGTGGCCCAGCGTGTGAAGCTTCAGCGCCACGAACTTCAGCTCGATTACGCACCGCTCGGCCTCTGCGGCATAGTCCGCCAGTCGTTGATGCGGGTTGAGATTGACTATCCCCCGTACCTTCCCGGCCGTTGCGGTGGACAGGGCCGCGATTCGATCGTGCACCGCCGGCGCATCATGTGCGCCCGGAAAAGGCATCACCAGCACATGGTCGAGCTGGTTGGTGTCGATGCTGTCCAACACCGCCTGCTCCGGGACATCTAGGTCGAACACACGGCAGTCGCCGATGTGCTGGTGAGCGTCGATGATCAAGCCGAACCGAGATGCTACCGGCATTACTGGATCCAATCGGCCAAGCGCGCCGGGGCGCGTAGTACGGAGCTTCTCGTCGGTGGCACCTCGCAGTCATCGCGGCTGGCAACCTTCGCCTCAAAGCGATGATTGAAGATCTGCACGCCAGCTTCCCCCGCAACCTCACGTGGTTGGCGCTCGCCGGGCACTCAGCGCTACTGACCGAGAACGTGGAGCAGCACCGCTTCGTGCTGCGGGCGATCGAGCTTCGCGATCCGGCCGCTGCGCGAGCGGCGATGGTGGCCCACGTACGTCGAGCCGGCGAACTGGTCCTGCGCCGGTTCGAGGACCTACAGGCAGCGCCGTGATGGCGCCGGTCGGTCGGTCACGTCGCCACCCAGCGCGTCGCCTCCGCGGCTAACACGATTTACCCCTTTTCCTCGGTCAGAGGAGGTGGTAAGGTCGCAGAGTGGATCCAGACCACCCTTTTCTGCGTACAGGTCTGCGTCACGGATTTGCAGGCAGCGTGCCCCGTTCGGCCCGCGCCATTGCGATGATCGCAGCGGTCATTGCGCTCGTGATCAGCGGGTGCGGGAGTTCGTCATCTTCGTCATCGGCGTCCGCGGGCGGCAAGACGGCAGGCACCCAGCACTTGACCCTGATGCTCGACTTCGTGCCCAGCGCGTACCACATTGGCGTCTACGACGCGATCAAGAACGGCTACTACCGCAAGAACCACATCGATCTGTCGATCATCGCCGGGCCTTCCCCCGCCCAGTACGCCAGCCTCGTCGGTCAGGGCAAAGCCGACATCGGACTGGCCGACGCCGTGGATCTGCTGACGTTCATCAACAAGGGGCTGCCCTACGAGGGCGTACTCGCCACGCTCCAGCAGCCGCTGGCCGGGATCGGTGTCCTCCAGAAGTCCGGCATCGTGTCTCCGAAGCAGCTTAATGGAAAAAACGTCGCCACCCCCGGCTCACCTTCCGACAAGGCGTTCCTGGACACGATGATGAAGTCAGCGGGCGGCGACCCGAGCAGCATCAAGCTGATCACGACCGGATTCGACTTCGCGAAGGATCTCGTTGCGGGCAAGATCGACGCTTTCACCGGGTACCTCACAGACGGGATCCAGGCCCAGGTCGAGAGTGGCGTGCCGGTCCACTTCATGCGGATCAACCAGTGGGGCGGGCCGAATTACCCGAGCTTGCTCTTCTACGCCACCCGCGCGAAGATAGCCAGCGACCCCAAGCTGATGCAGGAGTTCGTGACCGCCACCCGGGAGGGCTACGAGAACACGATCGCGCATCCGAAGGAGGCGCTGGCGGCATTCCTGAGCCTGAACCCAACGGCCAAGGCGGCGCCGACGGAGGCCGCCTTGCAGGCGGTGCTGCCGCTCTTTAAGGGCAGCGCCTCGCAATACGGCGACATCAACCTAGGCGACCTCGATCGACTGTCCGCCTATCTGGTCAAGAACGGGCTGCTCACGAAACCGGTCCCCGCAAACACGGCGGCGACCAATCGGTTCAACTCCAGCAGCGGCCCCTAGCACCAGTCCTTGCCCAAGGTCAAGCTCCGCACCGAGGGCCTGTCCAAGGTTTACGGCGACAGGACAGGCGGCGAGGACTCCGGTGTAGCTGCACTGGATGGCATCGACCTGCGGGTCGGGCAGGGGGAGTTCGTTTCCATCGTGGGGCCGTCGGGATGCGGGAAGTCAACCCTGTTCAACATCTTGGCGGGCCTGATCCAGCCCACTTCCGGACAGGTGCTGCTGGACGAGCGGCCAGCGGAGAAGCTGCTCGGGGTCCTCGGCTATATGCCCCAGAAGGACCTGCTCATGCCCTGGCGGTCGGTGCTGGACAACGTCACTCTGGGCCTTCAGCTGGCTGGCGTGGGGCGCAGACAGGCGCGTGAGCGAGCCCTGCAGGATTTTCCGCGCTTCGGCCTCACCGGGTTTGATGAGACCTGGCCGTCGAGCCTGTCCGGCGGCATGCGCCAGCGGGCGGCCCTGCTGCGTACCTTCCTGGCCGATCGCGAGGTAATGCTCCTCGACGAGCCGTTCGGCGCCCTGGATGCGTTGACCCGCCAGACGATGCAGGCCTGGCTACTGCGCATCTGGGAGAGCGACCGAAAGACCGTGCTGTTCGTCACCCACGATGTCGAGGAGGCCGTGTTCCTGTCAGACCGGGTCTACGTGCTCTCCGGCCGCCCCGGGCGAGTGATCCTAGACGTCGAGATCGATCTGCCCCGGCCGCGCGACGCCATGGAAGACACCTTCGTGGCGCTCAAGCGGCGGCTCCTGGACCCGCTGCTCGGTGCGGCCGCGGCCACCGACGGAGTGCCGACGTGAGCACCACCGAGACCCTGTCGGCGCGCGGGACCCCTCGCGGGGCAGGGTTGCGCGGTCGCCGTCGCTTGCGCGGCGGTGCCGTTCGGGTGCTCGCACCGCTGCTATTCGCGGTCATCGTCATCGGCGCGTGGGAGGTCTACGTCCTCGTCACCGGCGTGCGGGAGCTCGTATTACCTGCCCCCACCAAGGTGGCTTCAGCGCTGTGGGGCGACCGGGCCACGCTGGCCTCAGGCGCACTCACGACGATCGAGGAGATCGTGCTCGGGTATCTGCTGGCGGTGCTGCTCGGGTTGGGGCTCGCCGTTCTGGTCTACAGCTCGCGTCTGGCCGAGCGGGCGCTGTATCCCTGGCTGGTGGTCTCGCAGATGGTGCCGATCCCCGCTATCGCTCCCATCTTCGTCCTCTGGACGGGGTTCGACATCCGCCCCAAGCTGATGGTCGTGACGCTGGTCTGCTTCTTTCCGATCGCCGTGAACACGATCGACGGCCTGCGTGCCGTCGATCCCGAGCTGATCAACCTGTTGCGTACCCTGGGCGCCTCTCGTAAGCAGAGGTTCCGGATCGCCCGCTGGCCGGCCGCGCTGCCGTTTGTCTTCTCGGGCATGAAGGTGGCCGCCGCGTTCTCGGTGCTGGGAGCCGTCTTCGGGGAGTGGGTCGGGGCCAGCTCCGGCCTCGGGTACCAGATCCTGGTCTACAACAACGAGTTATCCACGGCCGACATGTTCGCGGTGATCGTGGTGCTGTCGCTGATCGGGATCGCGCTGTTCACGATCGTGGCGGCGGCGGAACGAATCACCTTGCCGTGGTACTACGCGGCACGGGAAGAGCCGACGGGGTCCACGGCCCGGCTCCGCCGCCGGCGAGCAGTCAAGGCGTGAACAGCCGGACACCGCAACCGATCCTGGACCTCGTCGCCCGCCAAGCGCGCGCCTGGGAGCAGGGCGATTTCGCTGTGGCGGCGGCCGACTGGCGCGCTGACGGCGAGCTCACCTCACCCGGAGGCCGGGTGCCGGCGTCCGCGATCGAAGCCGAGATCAGCAGCTTTCACGAGAACTACGCCGATCTATCGGTGACCGTGAAGAACGTCTTTGCCTCTCCTGACGGCGGGCAGGTGGCGATTGAATGGGATTGGGAGGTCACACGCCGCAGCGATGGAGTCCGTGGCTTGACCCAGGACGCGATCATCGTTGACCTCGTCGAGGGCAAGATCGCCTCGTGGCGCGAGTACTTCGATCTGGGCGACTCAGTGGAGGCGCCCCGTAACTAAAGGAGGTGCCCACTGTGACTGATGACTTGCACAAAGGGATCGTCCAGCGCGGAGAAAATGAGGCGCTGTGGGTCCCAGGCGGTCAGATCATCGATATCAAAGTCGACGGCACGGTAACCGGGGGCGCGTTCATGCTGTTGGAGGTCCGAACCGATCCCGGAGGCGGTGCTCCGCTGCACACTCACACGCGCGAAGACGAAACCCTGATTCAGATCGAAGGGACGGTTACCGTCACAGTCGGGGGGGTTACGACTCGCGTCGGGCCTGGCGAGGTCGTGTTCTTTCCGCGGGGGACTCCACACGCGTTCACCAACGCCACCGGTGTTCCGACGCGCGGGTACGGAGTCGTTTCCCCGGCTGGAACCGAGGCCTTCTTTCGCGAGATAGGTCTCCCCAAGCGGGGCGAGCGCCGGCCGCAGGTGGCAGAAGTCGATTCCGAAGCGATGCTCAGCGCGATGCAGCGCGCAGGAATGATCCCCAGCGATTCGGTCGACTCCCTTTCGGCGAGCTAGCTTCGTTTGAAGGTGACGGACGTTGAAGTGCCAGACCCAGTAGAACCGCGGGATAGAACTAGGGGAGACCCGGAATTTCGGGCTGGGAGGCCGTGCGGACGCAGGTTCACAATCCTGCCTTCCGAGCTGACGAGAGCCCGCTAAGCGCGGGGTTTGCTGTGGTCAGTGAGCGATCCAGCGGGACTAGCAGACGCTGAACTTCGCGCGCACCGTCTTGATGATCGTGAGGGCTTTGCGATGGTGGTGGCGGGTCACGGTCTTCTTGTCGAAGAGCTTCACCCGCAACGTGTGCGTGCCTGACTTCAGGCCGGCGAGCCGAAGGACGGGCGTAGCGGGCAGGTGGCGCGCGACCGCGTTCGCGGTGAACACGACGCGCGTGATCGTCTGGTTGTGCCCGTTGTGCCGGTGGGTCGTCCGCTTGCGGGTGTGCCTGACGCCCCTGTCGATGAAGAAGGCTGCTTTCTTGAAGTGGAGCTTGGCGGCGCGCGAGTGCGCGATCGTGACCGAGCGGAGCTCGACGCTCAGGGTCTTCGCGCTCGCGGTGCAGGTGAGCAGCGATGGCGTCACGAGCTGGATCTGCTGATCGCCGACCCTCGCCCTCGTCAACCGCGCAGGCGCTCTACAGCGCGATTCGGGAACGGATCGCCAGCGGCCAATCCAAAAAGTAGCTCGGCACTGGGGGGCCGTTCTGCATATCGCTCAGCGACATGATCTCTAGATACGGCGTCAGCAAGCAGACGCCGGGGCCGTCGCGTCGTTAGCGTTGTGGTCGTGGCGCCGGCGCAAAGAGTTCTGGTCGACTGGGACTTCGCCGCTCACGGGATCTGGACGATCTTGTCGGCTGAGGAGCTGTCGGCGCCCGCGCCTGCCGGCCGATGGGCACCGCGCGAGCCCGGGATCGAACGGCCGCGGCCCTGGAGTGACCGGCTGTCGACGGATCTACTGGATGCGCTACAGGAATGGAACGATGCCGGCGAGGCGATCATCGGCCGCGGTGGTTCGACGGCCGGACCTGAGCTGGATGCGTTCTGGACGCGCGCCGGCGAGCTGGCCGAACGCACCCAGCAAGAGCTCGGACCCGGATACGAGGTCCTGTGTATGACACCCGGAGGCGCTTGGCGGTGGGTTGCGCCCTGGTCGCAACGCGCGCCACGGCTCTCCTGAGATCGACCGTCAATTCCGAGGGGCAGCGCTGGTGTTATCGGCCTGTTACGCCGTGCGCGCTAAAACGAGGAGGCGTGCACCGCGCAAGCATCCGATCCCGCTGCCCGCATTACCAGCTCGCCGCGATCGCCTGTGGGCTCGTGCTCGCGGCGTGCGGAGCCTCGGGCAAGCCGAGCACGGCCGCGAACGCAGACGTCGCGCTCAGGTTCGCGCAATGCATGCGAGCCCACGGGGTGCCCAACTTCCCTGACCCCAACGCGGGAGGAGGCGGGTTCCAGCTCGGGTCCGGGATCAACCCACAGTCTCCCGCGTTTGCGTCGGCCCACCAGGCCTGTGCACGGCTCTTGCCCGGGAGCCGCCGCGGGCCACAAGCGAGCGAAAGCCAGTTTCTCTCTGCGCTGAAGTTCGCACAGTGCATGCGCGTGCATGGCTTTTCCGACTTCCCTGACCCGACGCGCTCGGATTCGGGCAGACCCCCGATCCTGGTCATCGGACCCGGGATGTTCTATCGAGTGAGTCCGAGCTTTGACCCAAATACCCCGGCGGTCAAGCGCGCGGTAGCTGCGTGCGGACGAGCGTCCTGACCCGCACTGGTCAGCGGAGGAGACCGTGACCGCGCCCGCGCGGAAGGTAGTCTGAGCAAGACGCAGGTGCTTTGAGCTCACGGGGATCAGCGATGAACGAGCCGGTGTTGTTCTGCTACGACGGGTCGGACGGGTCACGGACCGCATTGACTGCTGCAGCCGCGTGGATCAAACCCGCCGACGCAGTGGTGTTGACCGTCTGGACGCCCGCGGCGCTACAGCTCGCTCGAGCCGGCTCGTTCATCGTCGCGATACCGAACGAGGGCGAGGTCGATGCGCAGGAGGCCGCGTCCGCTCAACAAATCGCCGAGGAGGGCGCGGCGCGAGGTCGAGAGCGCGGGTACAACGCCGTAGCGCAAGTCGCGCAGGCGAGCGAATCGGTCGCCAAGACGATCGATGACGTCGCCGAGGAGCTCGGCGCCGGACTGATCGTCTGCGGTCAACGCGGCCGAGGCGCGATCGGCAGCGCGCTCCTCGGGAGCGTCTCGCACGCACTCGCTGCGCATACCAAGCGGCCGGTGCTCATCGCTCCGCAGCACGTGTCATAGCGGTCACGCGATGCGGAGCGCCGTCGTGAGACTCGGCGTGGTGGCAGTTACCGATCGCCAAACGGGCCAGAGCACTCTTCGCGGTGGCGTCTCGAGGCTCGCATTCAGCGGGCAGGATCACCAGCGCGAGCAGGAACCCGAGCGCGAAGATTCCGACTGACCACCAGAACGCCGTCGTGTAGCCGTAGACCGCGGCGGCGTCAGCCAGGCCGGGGCTCGGGACGTGGCTGGCCGCGTAGCTCGCGACGGCGCTGGCGAAGATCGTGCTGAGCAGCGAGGTGCCGACTGAGCCGCCGACCTGTTGGGAGGTGTTGACCATCGCCGAGGCGATCCCGGCCTCGCTTCCCTCGACGCCCAGAGTCGCGGTCGAGAACGCAGGCGCGAAGATGCATCCCATCGCCACGCCGAGGATGATCAGCCCGGGAAGGACAGCGGTCGCGTAGTCGGAGGTCGGCGTCAACCGGGTGAACAGGAACATCCCGATCGCCCCGAGTGTCATGCCTGCGAGTACCAGCGGCTTGACCCCGGTGTGTTGGATCACGCGGGTCTGCACGGTCGTCGAGGTGACCACGAGCACCCCGGTGAGGGGTAGAAACGCGAGGCCGGTGGTGAGCGGGGACAGGCCGAGCTGCTGCTGCAGGAAGTAGGTGAGAAAGAGAAAAACGGCGAAGATGCCGGCGCCGGTCAGTGTGATCGTCGTGTAGGCGCCGCCCCGGGCCCGGTCCCAGATGATGTGCAGGGGCAGCAGCGGATGCTTGGCTCGGCGCTCGATCAGCACGAACGCGGTCAGGAGTACAGGGCTGGCGACGAGCGCGACGATCGTCGCCGTCGCCGTCCAGGAATGAGTCTCGGCGTTGGAGAACCCGTAGACCAGCGCGAAGAGACCCAGTGCCGAAGTCAGAACCCCCGGTATGTCAATCGGCTCGCGCTCCGGCGCGGCGTGATTGATCAGCAGGCGCAACGCCACGATCGTCGTCGGGACGGCGATCACGAGGTTGACGTACAGGCACCAGCGCCAAGACAGGATCTGCGTGAGCGCACCGCCGAGGATCAGGCCGAGCGAGGCGCCGCCGCCGGCGATCGCACCGAAGATCCCGAATGCCGTCGGCCGGTCGGGAGAACCCTCGAACGTCACCGTCAGCAACCCGAGCGCCGAGGGCGCAAGCAGCGCGCCGAAGGCCCCCTGGAGCGTGCGGGCGGCGACGAGCACGCCGAAGGACTGCGCCAGACCACCAATCGCCGAGGCGATCGCGAACCCGACCAGGCCGCCGATCAGGGTCCACTTGCGCCCGAAGAGATCACCGAGTTTTCCACCCAGCAACAGGAGGCTGCCGAACGCCAGCGCGTAGGCCGTGACGATCCACTGCCGGCTCTCGGTCGAGAACCCCAGCGACTTCTGTGCCGATGGGATCGCGATCGTCACGATCGTCGCGTCCAGCACCACCATCAGCTGCGCGACGCTCAGCAGGGTAAGCACCGCCCATCGATTCGGTTCGGCGGTCGCGGTCTTCCCAGCCTGGCCACTGACGGCAGCCATATCTCGATGGTAGGGGACGATCGCGTGCGGGGGCCGACGGGGAGCTGATCGATCGCGCGATCGGATCAGCAGCGGCGCAGCGTCGGGATCCGTGTCAGCTGCGGGCCGGCGGTTTGACCGTCTCGAGCGCGAGCGGGGCACACATCAGAGCCGGCTGATCGCTACGCGCGAGCCTGCGCCGGAGCAGGACGAACGCCGGGGCGCCGAGGAATGCGGGGACTAGCAGCTGGAAGAGTCGATAGAGGAGTACTGCTGCTGTGGCTTGGGTGAGGTTGACGCCATAGAGCACGAAGATCCCGATCAGCGCTCCCTCGGTGCCGCCGATCCCGCCCGGGACCGGGATCAGGTTGCCGAGCTGGCCGATCAGGTAGCCGAGCACGAGCACGCCGAAGGTCGGCGCCGGTCCGACGGCGGCAAATCCGAATCCGAGTGCGGCGATGTCGAACGCCATGTAGGCAAACGAGCCGACGACCACACCGAAGCTGTGCGCGCGCAGCAGCGCGATCGCCTCATCCACGCCATCGGCGCCCGCGACGAGCCCGGCACGCAGGGCGAGGCGCCGGCGCCCGAGCCAGCGACGGGGGTCGGCGTCGGCGCCACGCTGCGCCGAGCGCCCGCAGGAGCCTCGGACTGAATCCGACGAGCAGGATGCCCAGGGCCGTGATCAGGGCAGGCACGAGCGTCAGCACCGCAGACCCGCGGCCGGCCACGATCCCGACGAACACGCCGATCCCGACAAGAACGAGCGCGACGAAGTTCGCGGCGCTGGTGATGATGAAGAACGCGACCGTGCGCCGCGCGATGTGACCGGTGGGCATCCCGGCCTGGCGCAGCGCCCAAACACCGAGCGCGAGGCCCCCGGCCCCGCCGGCGGGCAAAAGCGAATTGGCGGCGAGCTCGGCCATCGCGATGTCGTAACTGAGTGCCCACGACATCTGCGAGCAGAACGTCGACCTGAACACCAGTACATAGCCGCCACACGATGCGACCTCCGCGACGGCCAGCGCCACGGTCCATACCGGATCGGCGCCCTGCAGACGCTCGCGCACCTCGCCGAGCCCGGGCAGCGCGGTGATCGCGAGCGCCACCACCGCGATCACCGCCGTGATCTCTGCGACGCGGACGAGCAGATGGCGGGATCGGAGCTCACCCGGCATCCGACCAGCGGAGGACTCGAACGTGGCCGGCATGTTGCTGGCGATCATCGCAATTAGCGCCGGGTCCAGAGTTTCGCTCGGGCAATCCGCAAGGTGTCCGAGGCCGTGCACGCGCGAGGGCCGTCTGACCAGCAAACTGCCGTATTGATGAACCGCATCGTTCGAGAGGGGATGCTCAGCACGCCGAACCTGACCTGGCGCCGGGACGCAGGAGATCGGGTTCGATGAGCACCGTAGCCTCGCCCCGCACCGTTGGCGGGATCCGGATGGAGGGGCTGGCCAAGACCTTCCGCGGCCCCCAGGGATCGATCCACGCGGTGCGCGGAATCGACGTCTCAATCGCGGCCGGTGAGACCGCCGCACTGCTCGGCCCAAACGGCGCCGGCAAGTCGACCACGATCGACATGCTGCTCGGGCTCGCTAAGCCCGACGGCGGCACGGTCTCGGTCTTCGGTCGCACGCCGCGTGACGCGGTCGACAACGGTCTCGTCGGCGCGATGCTGCAGACGGGTGAGCTGATCCGCGACCTCACCGTGCGAGAGATCATCGCGATGATGGCATCGCTCTATCCCGATCCGATGGACGTCGACGAGGCGCTGGCGCTCACCGGACTGAAGGACGCTGGAGCGCAGAGAACGCAGAAGCTGTCCGGTGGACAGACCCAGCGCGTTCGTTTCGCGGTCGCACTGGTCAGCAACCCGGAGTTGCTGGTGCTCGACGAGCCGACGGTCGCGCTGGACGTCGAGGGGCGCCGGGAGTTCTGGGTCATCATGCGGGCGTTCGCGGCTCGTGGAAAGACTGTCCTGTTCGCGACCCACTACCTCGAGGAGGCCGACGCCAACGCCGACCGCGCGATCCTGATGGCCCACGGGCGGATCGTCGCTGATGGCCCCACGACCGAGATCAAGGCGCGCGTCGGCAGGCGGACGATCCGCGCGACGCTCCCGGAGGTCGATCCGGCACATCTCGCTGCTCTGCCAGGCGTCGCGGCAGCGGAGCGGCACGGCGATGCCGTGATCCTGAGCTGCACGGACTCCGATCGCGCCATCCGGGCACTGCTGGAGAACCACCCGCTCGTTCGTGACATCGAGATCACCGGGGGCAGCCTCGAGGAGGCGTTCCTCGAGCTGACCGGCGAGCCGGACGTCGAACAATCCGGGTCACCGGTGCGATGAGCGGCGTCGCCTACACCCGATACGAGTTACTGCGGACCTTCCGCAACCGGCGCTTCTTCCTCTTCTCGCTGGGGTTTCCGCTGGTCTTCTACTGGCTGTTGGTCGTGCCGCAGCGCAACAACCATGATTTCGCGGGCAGCGGCTTGTCCGTGGCGCTCTACTACATGGTCGGGCTCGCCGCGTTCGGCACGATGGTGTCGATGATCTCGACCGGGGCTCGGATCGCCGGCGAACGACAGGCCGGCTGGACCCGCCAGCTGCGGATCAGCCCACTCTCGGTGCGTGCCTACTTTCGCGCAAAGGTGCTGACCGGCTACGGGATGGCCCTGTCGAGCCTGCTCCTGCTCTACGCCTCGGGCGTCGCGCTCGGCGTCAGCCTGCCCGCCCAGCGCTGGCTGTGGATGACCGTTCTGATCCTCGTCGGGCTCCTGCCGTTCGCAGCGCTGGGAATCCTGATCGGTCATCTCGTCACGACCGACTCGGTCGGCCCGTTGATCGGTGGCGGCGTATCGATACTCGCATTCCTCGGCGGCACGTGGTTTCCGATCACCAACGGCTTTCTGCACACGCTGGGGCCATTCCTGCCGTCCTGGTGGCTCGTTCAGGCGAGCCATGTCGCGCTCAACGGCCAGGGATGGGGCGCCCGCGGTTGGATCACGGTTGCGCTCTGGACCGCGATTCTCGCCGTCGGCGCCGGTTGGGCCTACCGCCGGGACACGAATCGGGTGTAGTTGGAGCCTGGCTCCCGGTGGCACGGTTCCTTGTGCCGGCTCGTTATCGGCGAGCCGCGCCCCAAACGCCTACGAGCGGCGCACGGTGACTGTCCGCACCGCTCCCGCCTGGCTCTCCGCATTGAGTGCGCTGATCGTCACTGTCAGGGTGCGGCCGCGCATCGACCGTGGCACTCGCAGTGACGCGCGCCGGCTCACGGTGGAGAAGGTCGCGCCGTTGGCCGTGCCCAGCATCAGTGAGTAGCTGGCGGCGCCGGACTGCGCCGGCCAGCGCAGCCTCGCGCCGTGCAGACGGAGTTTGCGGACGGCGTGGAGTCGCACCTGCGCGGGGGCTTTGAAGTGCGCGACGACGACCTGGCTGCGCGGAAGCCCGTTCTCGGTCACGAGCGCGACGATCGTTCGCGACCTAGCGGCAGCAAGGGTCGGTGCGAAGCGCACGCGCCCGCGTGCGCGGGTTGTCGTGGCGATGACGCGGTCGCCTCCGGCTCCGCGCTGGACGAACTGCACGCGCTGCCCGGGCTGCGGGCGCAGCTTCCAGGCGAGAATGCGGTGCGAGCCGGAGCCGCGGATCCGGGCTTTGACCTGGACCGCCGGCCGGGCATCGGCGGTGCGGATCGAGAGCGGCGCCGGCGTGCCCGGCTCGGGCGTCACTGACCACTGGCCGGCGGCCGGTGAGAACAGGACGACATAGGTCGTGTCAGTGGCCGGATCCTGGACCAGCAGGGCATGCGACGTACTGAGTCCGGAGCCATCGGCGGGCGCGGTGATCTGCTCGCCGCCGGGGCCGTTGAGCGACACCTTCGGCGGCGCGTCCGCGCCGTGAACGGCGATCACCTTGAGCCGCTGATGAGGCCGGACCGAGAAGGAGCCGGCGGCCGCCGTGTGGGCCGCGGGGTCGCTGGCGCTATATGGCTTGACATCGCAGGTGCCGGCGAACGTCTCGAGAGGCTGGCGCCAGTGCTCCGCGATCCCGTAGCGTGCGCCCGGGCTCCCGACGCATGCGGCAAGGCCGTTGGCTGAGAGGACGATGTCGCCCTCGCCATTGAGGAGGTCGCCGGTGATGCCCGGCAGGCGCAGCTCGCCGTGTCCGGCGACGTTCCATGTGTCGTGGGCGATGTCGACGAAGGCGCTGGTGAGGGCGGCCGTGAAGCCCCATCCTCCGACCGCGAGGTCCAAGTTTCCGGTCATGTCGAGGCGGCCCGTCGACCAGACGTACGTGGCGCTCACGTCACTGATCGGGACCTGGACGATCTTGCCGGCACCGGTGATCTTCACGCTCTGCGGGTCGCAGAGGGAGAGTGTCCCTCCTCCGTCGATTGAGATCGGCTCGCCCACGAACAACGGCGGCAGCTTGAGGAGCGGGCCGATCGAGACGCCGAAATTGAGACTCACCTTTCCGCCCAACTGCCCGCCGGTGCCGACGCAACTGACGACCCTGCCGCCGAACCGCTGCAGGAACACGCCATCGACCAGCTGCTGATTGACCCCGGCTGCGTCGAAAGCGAGCTTCGTGACGTGGTGAAACGACTGGGCGCCATCGCTGCTCAGCCCGACGGTGAGGGTGTATTTGCCGTCGCCGCCGGGGAAGCTGAGCGTCGCGGAGCCCTCGAATGTGACCGGCGGTCCCGTATCCAGCCCGATCGCGAGGTTGGAGAGCTTCACCGTTCCAAACAACCACGCGGAGCTGAGCGACGCCTTGAAGTTGAAATGAACGCCCTTATCGTTGGACGCGCTGAACTTGTAGGCGATCGTAAGCCCCTTTGCGCCCTGCGGTTCCTGGTTTTCCCCGCCCGGGGCGCCTTGCGGTTCCTCGCTTTCCTCGCCTGCAGTGCCTTGGAAGATCTCCGGCATTTCGAGGTTGACCGACACGGTCGCCGAGCCCCCGTCGTCGGAGCTCAGTGTGAAGTCGGGCGACGCGGCGACCTTGAGTCCCGCGATCGTGAACGCCTTGCTCGGATTCGGCATCAGGAAGTGCGACGTGAGTTCCAGCTTGACCGGCACGGGCATCGGCCAGCTGAACGATTGAAAACCGATCGTTGTGCCGGCGGGCATATCCATCACCAGCTTGCTGAGCGTCTGGTCGAATCTGATCGCGCCGGACGGGACGAGCTCGATTCCGTTGAGGCTGATCGGTCCTGCGGCCGTCCAGACGAAACTCCCGTCCGCCTTGCGCGTCCGCACGAAGCACGTCGTGCCGCGGCCGACGGCGACCACGGACCCGACGGCGAGCGTCCGGAAGCGCCCGTCCTTGCAGTCGCCGGCCGGGGTCTCAGGCGGCTCGGTCCCGCCGCCTGACAATCCGCCGCCTGACGATCCGCCGCCTGACGATCCGCCGCCATCGCCGGTGCCCGACGAAGTGACCCGCCAACTGACTCGCGTCGCCGACTGCTGTTCGTTGCCGACGGCGTCGAACGCTCGAACGGCGAACGAGTGAGTCCCGTCGCCCAGGGCCGTGAGGTCCTGCGGCGAGGAGCAGGCATACTCGGGGCCGCCGTCCTGGCTGCATAGGAACGTCGCGCCGTCGGGCTCGGTCGAGTGAAAGACGATCGTGGCGTCGGGCGAGTTGGTCGTCCCGGAAGGCGCGTGATCGATCACCGCCTTGGGTGGCGTCGTGTCCGAGGTCCAGGTGCGGCTCGCGATCGGCGCCGTATCGGGATCCTCTTCGGCGCCGTAGAAGCGGACGTCGAAGGTGTGCTGACCGTCGGCCAGGCCCGTGTATTGCTTCGGGGACTTGCAGTCGTCCTGCCACGAGCCCTGGTCGATACGGCACTGATACTTGCCCGGGTCAGTCGACGGAATCGAGAACTGGAACACGGCGGACGCGCTGCCGACGCGACCGCTCGGCCCGGCGGTGATCACGGGCTCGTTGATCAGCGGCGCCCAATCGAGGCTCTGGGCGAAAAACGATCCCGCCAGGTCCTCACGGAAGGTCGGTTGGGTGCCCGGCGGATCGGACGGCTGTGGAACGCTGGCGCTCCAGATCCCGCACCCTGGCCGGCAGTCAAAGAAGCTCACCCACAGCCCATCGGGCGTGAACGTCGGATCGGTCAGCTGGGCGTTGGGGCTTTGAAGCGAGAAGGTCATGCTCGGGCCGCCGAGCCCGGGCAGCGGGATCACCTCGATCTCGTGGGGAGCCGGATCTTCCGGCAGGCCTCGGCTGACGACCACGCTCTTGGCATCGGGCGCGAAGCGAACCGCGAAGTATCCGGGAGTTCCGGCGCTGGGCGCGAGCGTCGTCCGGGCGCCGGTGTTGGTATCGATCAGGTCGATCTCGTTGGCCGCCTCGGGCGGCGCGACGACGTCGACGAGCTCGTGACTGCCAGGCTCGGGGGACCAGTCCGGAGTCGTGTAACCGGTGGTGTTAGTCGCGGGGGTGATGTCCCGCGTGGCGTGCGTCGAGACATTGACGTCCTCGAGCTGGGACCCGATGCATTGGTGGCTTCCGCACGGGACCAATGGTGTTCGGACGTATGCGAGCTCGGTGCCGTCGGGGGACCACGTCGGCCCAGAGTCGCCGTCCCCGCCCGGCGCCGGCGTGGTTACCTGCTCCGCGTCCGAGCCGTCGGCGTTTGCCACCCAGATACTGCTCGAGCCTCCCGAGCCGACCACCCCGGCGATCTTGCTCGCGTCGGGCGAGAAACGCACCTCGTGCAACGGGAGCGTCAGCGCCGGAGTCGTGTTCGGCGGTTCGTAGACGTTGGATCCGACGATCAGGCTCCCCGTCGCCCCGGGGAACACCGCTCCGGCCGGCCCGGCGGAGAGTGCAGCGAATCCGAGGACGGCCAAAACCGCCGTCAGCATTAGCTTGGCGCGTGTTGTCATAAGGCGTGCGGGGTCCTTTCCGCGGTCCATGAATCGATCCCGGTTAGCGACGGCCCCTTACGCCGAGCGCGGCAGCGTACAGTAAGCGCCGAACACGTGCGCAGCATGTGGTCGCGGTGCGGCCTCGCGGCCTGGCAGGCTCGGGTCGAGACCCAGAGTCAGCAGCGGTGCTGTCGACGAGTCGACGACTCTTCAGTGAGGACCTGAGGCTGAATCCTCGCGCCTGATGGGGAGGCCAGAGATCACTGTCTTGCCGGCGACGGCGAGCAATCAAGCAGTGCTTTCGCGCATTTGGTCTGTGACGAGCGACGCTCGCACGATGACATTCGCCTGCCCCTCAGGCACGTCCCCCGACGCGTTACGAAGATGTGGAGGTAAAGCTATGAACTTGATGCATGACTCCGCGGATCCGGACGATCCGATCGTGACTTCGGCATTGCTGTGGTTGGTGTTCCCGGTCGCAATGTGCATCGAGGTCGTGCGCAGTGTCCGCCTCAGGCGGGCCGAATCGAGGCCGCAGGCCTTTAGGGCCGGCGCGTCTACGACGACGCAAACGTCTTAGACGCTCGCCGGTCATCAGCGGCCGCGTGGCGAGGAACACGGGCCGTGACCGCGCCGTAGATCTCGGCGCTCGACAGGAGGTCCTCGGCAAGCGTTTGCGCGGGCACGATCGGACGATGCGCTATCGTCGCCGGCCGATCAGATGGAGCCCTGATGCGGGGGCGATCGCCGTCGGCGCGCCCCCCGAACCGCCCGGCTGAAAAGGGTTGATGGCTCCTTTCGCACGCCACCGATTGCGAGAGGAACCGTTGCCATCAACCTTGACCGCACTGTCCGCCTGAGAGCGCAGCCGTATGAGGATCGACAGGCGCGAGCTCGCGGCCATCTTCGTCGGCGGTGCGTTCGGCGCGCTCGCACGCGTCTGGCTGGCGACCACGTTCGCGACCGGCCCGGCGCAGTGGCCGTGGGCTACGTTCGCGATCAACGCGAGCGGCTCGCTGCTGCTCGCGTATTTCGCCACGCGGCTGCAGGAACGCCTGCCGATCTCGACCTACCGGCGCCCGCTGCTCGGGACAGGGTTCTGCGGGGCGTACACGACCTTCTCGACGATGCAGGTCGAGATCGTGCGAATGATCGACCACCACCGCTACCTGATCGCGCTCGGGTACGGGCTCACCAGCATCGCCGTCGGCTATCTCGCGATCTGGATGATGACGGCGCTCGTGCGGCGCTCGCGGCAGGTCATATGAGCGCCTGGGTCTGGCTCGCGGTGCTCGTGCTCGGCGGGGTTGGCGCGATCGGCCGCTTTCTGCTCGACGCGCTCGTCAGCGATCGCGCCCGGACAGACTTTCCGCTCGGCACCCTCGCCGTCAACGTCAGCGGCGCGTTTGCGCTCGGGCTGCTGACCGGCCTGGCGCTCGAAGGCGACGCGCTGTTGCTGGCCGGCACCGCGACGCTCGGCTCCTACACGACCTTTTCGACTTGGATGCTCGAGACCCACCGTCTCGCCGAGGACGGCGAGTTCGCGCTCGGCGCAGCCAACGCGCTGCTGAGCCTCGCCGTCGGCGTCGGCGCCGCGGCGCTGGGGCGTCTGCTTGGGGGATGGGCGTGAACGTCGACTGCCTGAAGCTCACGACCTACTTCGGCGAGCGCGACCGAGGCCAGGACGGCCTGCTGTCCGACGAGCTGCTTGACATCTACGGCGGACACCGCGTACGGGCCAGCGTGCTAGTGCGCGGCACCGAGGGGTTCGGGCAGCTACACCATCTCCACACCGACCGGCTGCTCTCGCTGTCCGAGGATCTGCCGGTCGTCTCGGTCGCAGTCGACCGCCGCGAGCGGATCGAGTCGATGCTCGAGGTGGTCCTGGAGGTCAAGCGTCGCGGCTTGATCACGCTCGAGCGTGCTCGCCTGCTCGAAGGCGACCTTGGATCAGGGCCGTTGCCCGAGGCGCTCATCGAAGCGACGAAGCTCACCGTCTACGTCGGTCGCCAGGAGCGGGCGCAGGGCGTTCCGGCGTACGTCGGGGTGTGCGAGCTGATTCAGCGCCACGGGATCGCCGGCGCGACCGTCCTGCTGGGCGTCGACGGCACCAATCGCGGCCGCCGGCGGCGCGCGAAGTTCTTTGGCCGCAACGCGGACGTGCCGGTCATGATCATCGCGGTCGGGGGCGGTGAGCAGATCGCCTCCGTCCTTCCGGAGCTCGGCCGGCTCCTGAGTGAGCCGCTCGCGACGCTCGAGCGCGTGCGCGTCTGCAAGCGCGGGGGAGAGCTGCTGGCCACGCCGCACGAGCTGCCGCAGACCGACGAGCATGGGCTCGCGATGTGGCAGAAGCTGATGATCCACACGTCCCACGACGCGACCCACGACGCCCGGCCCTTGCACCTGGAGATCGTCCGGCGGCTCCGCGCATCGGGCTGCGCCGGCGTCACCTGCCTACGCGGGCTGTGGGGCTTTGAGGGCGAACAACCTCCGTACGGCGACCGACTGCTCCAGATCCGCCGCCACGTCCCGGTGCTGACGATCACGATCGATACGCCACAACGGACGGCGCGGTCGTTTGAGATCGTCGATGCGCTGACGTCGGAGCACGGGCTCGTCACCAGTGAGATGGTTCCCGCGGCGCGCGCGATCAGCGCCACCGAGCAGCGAGGTGGCCTGCGACTCGCGCGGCACGACTACTAGCGTCGGATCAGACGAGATCGGGCACTTCTTCGCGATCTACAAGGACCTCGACCGCGATCGACACTCGCAGGTCAACGGCTGGGGTGACCGAGCCGCGGCGCTCGAGACGATCGCCAAGGCGCGCGACCGGATGCGCCTCAGGCTTGCCGCGGGATGAGCGCGGCGCGCGTGCGTAAGAACCCGCGATTGTGGGTAGGACAAAGTTGAGTCACAGCTCCCTCTCCAATTCAAGGGCGGACAGGTACGGTTACCAGTCCGCCCTTGACTCCGTTCAGGGACCTGTCAGCCGACGGACGTGTGTGCTCTCGCGATCCGGGTACTACAGAAGCGATGAACCCGCTCTTTTTCGCCGACTGGTCGCGGATCCAGAAGCTCTTTCGCCGCACGATGTGGCTGGTCGCGACGGTCCTCGCCTGCGTGATCTGGTCCGCGGTCGCGTTTCGTGCCCCGGGGGCGCACGCGCATCAAACACAGCGCCAGACGATCACCCATCTCACGCTACGGCGGTAGCTAAAGCTCTGTCAGCCTCGCCAGCAGAGCGACCGCCCGATCGAGGGTCTCGCGCTCGGCGGCGGAGAAGCCATTCTCGATCGCGTCCGCGAGCCACCCCTCGCGGCGTCGGCGATCGTCGGCGAGCGCCTCGCGGCCGGCATCGGTGAGCCCCAGCAGGGTTCGACGCTTGTCGCTCTCGTCGGGGCGACGGCATACGAAGCCCTGGGACTCGAGCTCGGCCAGCGTCTGGCCCATCGACTGAGGCCGGACCCGTTCGGAGGGCGCCGTCGGCTCCTAGCGCGGTGCCCCGGCGCGCCTGGATGTCGTGCCTGACTAAAAGCGGGCGTGAAGACTGAACGCTCCGACGAGGATCACGAACAGCAGCAGGTAGATCCCGTATTTGCCCCAGGCAGGCCAGGTCGCGTTCGGGTCGCGCGACATCAGGTAGTGCTCTTCTTCGCGAATCGTTCTATTGCAGTGTGGGCAAATCATCAGAGTGTTACCCCCGTTCTCGACACTGAATGTGGTTGTGGCGCTCCCCACCCCAGAACTCCGGTCAGCTCAGGGTAGGGCTTCTCGTCGCCCAGCGGACTAGTCGCGCCCCAATCGCGTGAACTGAAACCGCGGAGTCGGGACGTTCCGGGGTCAGACCTTGTCGGATGTCCCACGTAACACATCGGCGGGTGCGCGAGCATCTTGAGCGTCCCGAGCCGGCGCATCATCGGTCTCCCACCCCGCGAGCGTCGCGAGGCTGTTGGCGGAGTCGACGATCTCGTCGAGTTCTGAGAGCAGCGCCGCGCGGTCGAGGTCGTCGCTCGGGGGCGATCGCCGCTCGAACTCGGTGTAATCGGCGCGCAGGTCCGGGATCGTCGGCTGCCCGTCGCCGGGGTCGGCCTGGGTGACGCTGCTGATGCGGGCGAGCGCGAGATCGAGATCGCCCGCGAGCCGAGCCAGTTCGGGGACCGGATCGCGGCGGCGCTCGTCCTGGACGTCGAGCCTCAACGTGTGGATCGACTGAGCCAGGCGCCGGAGCGCGCCGAGTGCTCCCTGGCTGCGCTCCGGGTCGATCCGTCGTGTATCGGGCTCAGATAGCGACTGCGCGATCGTGGCCTCGGCGCTCGTGCGGGCCAGGCGAGCGCTGCGCGAGAGCGATCGCATCTGGTCATCGCGTGCCCGGCGACCGCTGATCACCGCCGCGAGGACCGCGTCGATGTAGGCGCGGTCGGCGTCGACGAGCGCGGCCAGCGCCTGGCGTGCGGGCATCCGCGACCAGGTCGGCCAGAGCGCGTAGGCGAGCAGACCGATCGCGCTGCCAATGAGTGTGTCGAGCAGTCGCGCGCTGGCGATCGCGAGCGTCGACGGGCTGATCGTGTTGATCAAGAACACGACCACGGCCGTGATGAAGCCAAACCCGGATGCAAAGCTCGCGGGGAACGTCGCGTAGCCCGCCCACGCGAGCAGCCCGACGAGGACGACGGTCGTCCCCTGCGCCGGGTGTGCGACGACCGCGATCGCTCCCGCGAGCGCGACGCCGGCGCACGTCCCGAGCGCCCGCTCGGCCCCTCTGGTGAAGGTGGCGGTGAAGTCGGGTCGCAGTACGGCGGCGGCGGCGACGACCATCCAGTAACTGCGATCCAACGGCAGCCGGCGCGCGATCAGCTCGGCGACTGCGACCACGACCGCAAGTCGCACGGCGTGGCGGCCGGCGGGCGACCGCAGCGACATGTTGGCTCTCAGCTGAGCCAGCTCGCTCCGCACTCGCTCGAGCGGGCGGTTGGCCCGCGGGTGTGGCCGGCGGCTCCGCAGGCCGGCGCTCCGGCTGGCGGCCGGCGCTTGTGCCGCCACCGCTCGCAGCTGCCCGGCAAGGCCCGAAAGGCGGCGCGAGAGCGCCAGCGCTTCCGGGGCCACCGTGGGATCGCGCGCGGCGACGTCGGCGCCGAGCGCGTCAGCCTGCGAGGTGAGCTCGGCGACGCGGACACCGAGCGGGCGCTCGGCGATCCGCTCGCCCCCAATCGCGTCGGCGACGAGTGTCAGTGCAGCGGCAGTCAGCGCGAGCCCATGCCTGCCTGCCGCGTCAAAGCCGTCGGCGTGTCCATCGCTCGAGGCCGCGCGCTGCCGGTCGAGCAGCGCGTGGATGACGCTCAGCTGGACCCGGATCCGGTGCCCTTCGTTGACGAGTGCGCGCAGCGTGATGACCGCCGGATCGCCGAACAGGTGCGGCGATGAGAGCGTCGAGCTCGCCTGGTCAAGGGCTGTGCCTGCCGGTAGCGTCGAGGTGGCGGTCGGTGCGGCGGCCACCGTCGCCAGCGAGCGATACGCCGCGGCGGTCGCGTCGCGCTGGGTGCGAAGTGCCGACGGCCAGCGCGCGAGAGCTACGAACAGGACCTGCGCACAGCCGCCCGCGAACACGAGTCCCGCGAGCCCCAGAGCCGAGGCGGCCGGCTCGCTGAAGCGCCCGAATACGACCACGGCGATGATCGCCTGCGTCCCGACGACCGCGCCGCGGTTGCCGACCCCGACGAGCAGACCCGCCAGGAGCGCCACCGCGCACAGGACCGCGAAGTGCAGCCACGGGAGCGAGCCGGTGACGCTGCCGACGAATGTCGCCGCCCCCATTACCACCGCGTCAGTCGCCATCAGCGCCAGCGGTGGCCGCCCGCCGCCGCTGCGCCAGGCGATCCCGACGAGCATCGCGCCGGCCGCCATCGTCACCCCCGCGACCGGGTCGTTTGCTGCCAGTCCGCCGCCGAGGACCGCCACGACCGGGATCGCCGCCAGCAGCCCAGCGCTCACCGACACGAGGTCGCGGTCAAAGCGCGCGGCCGAGCGGACCGCGGCCGACAGCACCGCCGGCTCGGACGAGGCGGGCTTGCGGGGCCTAATCCTCAGAACTCGCGACCTCGTCGATCGTGCGGCCGCTCTTGACCGACTCAGGCCGGCTGGACTCCGGATCGCTTCCCGCCTGCGCCTTGGCGTCGCGGCGCTTGATCATCAGCCATTGGGGCTTGGCGCCGCCGCTGGTGCGGTGAAGCGTCCATCCGCCCTCGAGCTTGCGCCCCTGCAGCCAGATGCTCAGGTGGCCGGCTTCGATCGCCTCGGCTACCGATCGCTCCTGGTCGAGGCTGCGGTAGTGGCCGAGGTCCCAGACGATCACAGCGCCCGAGCCGCGTCCACCCGCCCCGGCCCTGCCTTCGAACTCGAGGTGATCGAGAGCATGGTCCTCGACCTGGACCGCGAGCCGCTTCACGCTCGGATCGGTCGACGGACCCTTCGGGACAGCCCATGACTTCAGGACGCCGTCGACCTCGAGCCGGAAGTCGTAGTGCAGCGCAGTCGCGTCGTGCTGCTGGATCACGAACCTGTTGGCACCCTGTGGCGCTTCAGTCACGCCTTCAAGCTATCGCCGCCCGGAGAGCGGGGTACCTTTGTGACGTGGCGTCGCCCTCGACCCTCAACGGCGAACGTGACGAGACCACCGCCGAACGCCTCGACCGCAACACGATCGAGCTGCTCAACGAGTTGCGCATCGCCGGGACCGGCGTCCAGGTCATGTTCGGCTTCCTGCTGATCGTGCCGTTCAATTCGGGCTGGCGGCGGGTATCGCCGTTCGGGCATACCGTCTACTACGCGACCCTGCTGTGTGTCGCGGTCGCCACCGTCCTCCTGATCGCGCCGTCCGTGCAACACAGGATCCTGTTCCGCCAGGGCGAGAAGCCCTACCTGGTCGCGACCGCGAACCGGCTCGCGATCATCGCGACGGTCTTCCTCGCGCTCGGGTTCACGGGGATTCTGATCCTGATCTCCGACGTCGTCTTGCACGGCGTCGGGACGGTTCTGGTCGGGGCCGTGGCGGCGGTCGGGATCGGAGCGCTGTGGTTCGGGATGCCGCTCGCCCGCCTACGGGCGCAGCGTCGCGAGCAGCTCTCCGACAGCGGCGACAAACCCGAGCCGGATGTGGGTGGGGCGCCGCCCGCGGGGTAGTCTGAAGTGTGAAAGCAAGCGAATTGGAGTCGAGATGAGCAATTCCCTCAACGCCCTCTCCGAGCACGGCCAGAGTGCTTGGATCGACTATCTCTCGCGTGCACTCGTCCGCGACGGCGACCTGGCCGGCTTGGTCGATGACGGGATCGTCGGCGTGACCTCGAACCCGACGATCTTCCAGAGCGCGATCGCGTCGGGCGACGCTTATGACGAGCAGTTGCGCGAAGTGCTCGCATCCGAGACCGACGCCAAAGAGGTGTTCCTGGCACTCGCCCGCGACGACATCCGCGCTGCCTGCGATGTCCTCGAGCCGGTCTTCGATCGGGGAGATGCGACCCGCGATGGCTGGGTCTCACTCGAGGTCGACCCTAACCTGGCACACGACGCCGGCGCGACCGTCACCGAGGCGCATCGCCTCCATGAGATGGTCGCGCGCCGCAATCTGTTCATCAAGATTCCCGGGACCGAGGCCGGCCTGAAGGCGATCGAGGAGACGATCGCCGCCGGCATCCCGGTCAACGTGACGCTGCTGTTCTCGCTCGAGCGCCACCGCGGTGCGGCCGAGGCGTACCTGCGCGGGCTGCGCCGGCTGCGCGACGGCGGCGGTGACCTCAGCAACGTCGCCTCGGTGGCGTCGTTCTTCGTCTCGCGCGTCGATACCGAAGCCGACCGGCGCCTGCAGGAGATCGGCGGCCACGACGAGCTGCTCGGGACGCTCGCGATCGCCAACGCGAAGCTCGCCTACCAGTCCTATCTGGAGATCTTCAGCGGGCCGGATTGGGATGAGCTGAAGGCCTCCGGCGCGAGCGCACAGCGCTGCCTGTGGGCGTCGACGTCGACCAAGAACCCGGCCTATCGCGACGTGATGTACGTCGAGCAGCTGATCGGTCCTGAGACCGTCAACACGATGCCGCGGGAGACGATCGAGGCGTTCATGGACCACGGCCGAGTGCAGCGCACGCTCGATCGCGACGTCGATCGGGCGCGCGAGACAGTGGACCGCTTCGCCGAGGCGGGGATCGATTACGACGACGTCGTCGCGGTCCTCGAGCGCGAAGGCGTCGAGAAGTTCTCGGACTCGTTCAAGAAGCTGTTCGACGAGATCGACGCTAAGCGCGAGCAGCTCGTCGCGGCGTAGCCGCGTCGGCCCGCGCGATCGCGCGCAACCGCGCCGCGTGCGGCCCCGCCGGGCTGATGTCCGAGGAGTTCGACGTCGTCCAGCGCCAGATGCGGGGCAACCTGCCACAGGCATTCGTGCACGCCGCGCTGCTGCAGTGCGCGGTCAGGCTTCCGGCGGATGGATCCCGGTGATCGTGTCGCTGCACGCGGGGAACCTGAAGGCGACGCTCCGGGCCCGTGTACATTGTGCGCCTTGCGACGCTCCCTGCGAACCGGGTGGCTGTGCCTGTCGTTGGTCTTCGCGCTGACTGCCGCCGCGTGCGGGAGCTCGACGGCGACCCATTCGAGCACCGCGGTCGCCGCCGCCAACACGTGCGCGAAGTCATCGCTTGCGCTGCACACCAAGGGAGTGCTGACGGTCGCGACCGACTCGCCGGCCTACCCGCCCTACTTCGAGCACAACAAGCCCTCCAACGGCCAGGGCTTCGAGAGCGCCGTCGCGTACGCGATCGCCGACAAGCTCGGATTCAAGCCGAGCGAGGTGAAGTGGACCGTGGAGCCGTTTGACTCCTCCTACGCCCCGGGTCCGAAGTCATTTGACTTCGACATCAACGAGATCTCGATCACCGCTCCCCGCGCGAAGGAGGTCGACTTCTCGACGCCGTACTACACCAATCCGCAGGGGATCATCGTCGCATCGTCCTCGCCGCTCGCGCATGCGACCAGCCTGGCGGCGTTCAAGAACGCGACGATCGGCGTGCAGATCGGGACCACCGAGCCTCGACGCGGTCAACTCCGAGATCAAGCCGAGCAACCAGCCGCAGGTCTTCAACACCTCCAACGACGTCGTCAGCGCGTTCAAGATCCACCGCGTCGACGCGATCGTCGTCGACCTCGCGACCGCGTTCGACCTGACCTCGACCGAGCTGCCGCACACGACGATCGCGGGTCAGTTCGGCGCCGGCGGCGGCGGCGACCATGGGGGGTGCTGCTGAGCAAGGGCTCGGCGCTGACGCCGTGCGTCGACCGCGCGGTCCAGGCGCTGTCCTCCGACGGGACGCTGGCATCGCTGAGCCACCGCTGGATCGCGTCGGCGCAGAGCGTGCCCGTCCTGCACTGACGGTCGTTACCGTCCGGCACCGGCCGCGTGAGCTCCGTCAGCCCGATCACCTCCCGCCAAGATCGGCTCCGCGCGCGCCAGAAGCGCGCGCGGCGCTCGCTCGTGATCTCGACCGTCTCGACGGTCGTCGTGATCGGCGGGCTGGTGACGCTGCTCGCTGACCAGCCCCGGATGGCCGACGGTCAAGCAGACGTTCTTCTCGTGGAGCGTATTCCGCGACTCGTTCAGCGCGGTGCTGGCCGGCTTCTGGCTCGACGTGCGCCTGTTCCTGGTGGTCGAGGTGGTCGTGCTGTTCGCCGGATTGCTGATCGCGCTGTGCCGGACGACCCGGACGCCCGCGCTGTTCCCGTTGCGGCTGCTGGCGATCGTCTACGTCGACGTGCTGCGCGGCGTGCCGACGATCCTGGTCGTGTACCTGGTCGGGTTCGGGGTGCCGGCGCTGATGCTCAGCGGGCTGCCGACCGGCGCCGTGGTGCTCGGCGGGATCGCGCTCGCGCTCTGCTACTCGGCGTACGTGTCGGAGGTCTTCCGCGCCGGGATCGAGTCGATTCACCCGAGCCAGGCCGGCGCGGCGCTGGCGCTCGGGCTGACCCAGACCCAGGCGCTGCGCCACGTCGTCCTGCCGCAGGCGGTCCGGCGCGTCGTGCCGCCGCTGCTCAACGACTTCATCTCGCTGCAGAAGGACGTCGCGCTGGTCTCGATCCTCGGCCCGCAGGAGGCGTTCCGGGTCGCGCAGATCTTCGCCGCGTCGCAGTTCAACTACACGCCGCTGATCGCCGCGGCGCTGCTGTACCTGTGCGTGACGATCCCGCTGACCCGGATCGTCGACCGGATGCAGGCGCGGAGCGTGCGCGAGCGGGGCGCGGCGGTCGCGCTCGGCCCGCGATGAGCGCCGTCCTCGAGCTGCGCGGCGTGACCAAGGCCTACGGAAGCCACGAGGTGCTGCGCGGCATCGATCTCGCGGTCGGCGAGCACGAGGCGGTCGCGCTGATCGGCGCGTCGGGCTCGGGCAAGTCGACGCTGCTGCGCTGCATCGACCTGCTCGAGGAGATCGACGACGGCGACATCCTGCTCGACGGCGAGCCGATCACGGTTCCGGGTCTCAACCCCGTTCCGGTCCGCCGCCGGCTCGGGCTCGTGTTCCAGGCCTACAACCTGTTCCCGCACCGCAGCGTGATCGAGAACGTGATCCTCGGCGCCGTGAAGGCGCAGAGGATGCCCGACAGGGAGGCCCGCGACGCGGGTCAGGCGCTGCTCGAGCGGTTCGGCCTCGGCGACCGCGGCGGCGACTACCCGGACCGGCTCTCGGGCGGCCAGCAGCAGCGCGTCGCGATCGCGCGGGCGCTGATGACAAAGCCGCGGGCGCTGCTGCTCGACGAGGTGACGAGCGCGCTGGACCCGGAGCTCGTCGGCGAGGTGCTCGAGGTGATCCGCGAGCTCAAGCAGGAGGGGATGACGATGCTGATCGCCACCCACGAGATGGGCTTCGCGCGGGAGGTCGCCGACGAGGTCTGCTACCTCCAGGACGGGCAGATCATCGAGCGCGGCTCGCCCGAGCAGATCTTCGTCTCGCCCACCGAGCCCGACACGCAGCGGTTCCTCGCGCGCCTGCTCGCCGCCGACCGGATCTGAGCGCCTCCGGCCACGACGAGCTGACGCCGGCGCGGCCCTACGTAGCCATGCAGGCCGCGCAGACGCCGACGATCGCGAAGTGCGTGAAGCGGGCGCTGTGACCGAAGCGCGCCCTGAGCTCGTCGCGCAGCGGCTCGAGCTCGTCGGCGTCAAGGATGGTGACCTTGCCGCAGCGCTCGCAGTACAGGTACTCGTGGTCGTCACGACCGGCGAGCACGTACAACCCGGGGCCATGGCCGAGGTGCACGTGGTGCGTGAGGCCCCGCTGCTCGAGAACCTCGAGGTTGCGGTAGACCGACGACTCGTCGAGCGAGAGGTCCTGCGCCAGGGCCGCGGCCGACACCGGCCCGTCGGCGGCGAACAGGGCGTCGATCACCAGCCGCCGCGGCGTCGAGAGCCGCAACCCCGATGCGCGCAGCGCCTCGATCGCCTGCTCGGGAGTATCGGCGACCAGCCTTGGAACGTCGCGAGCGACCGTCATCACAGCTCCCGTGCCACCGACGCCCGCTGGGCCGGGTCGAGCGGGTCGCCCCAGCGCTGCTCGATCCGCCCGAGCCGCCAGACGGCGAGCGCGACTGCCCACACGGCGACGAACATCCCGACGATCACGAACCCGAGCATGCTGATGTCGATGTGCTCGAGCCAGTCGAAGAACGACCCCGACAAGTTGAGTTTCGAGGCGGCAAGCCCGCCGAGCTCGAGCGTGCCGATCACGAGCGCGACCGCGACCGACAGCCCCGTGATCGTGAGGTTGTAGAAGACCTTGCGGACCGGCCTGGCGAAGGCCCAGCCGTATGCGAGGTGCATCAGCGCCCCGTCGATCGAGTCAAGCAGCGACATCCCCGCGGCGAACAGGATCGGCAGGCAGAGGATCGCGTACCACGGCAGTCCCGCGCCGGCGGCGCCGCCGGCGAGTACGAGCAGCGCGACTTCGGTGGCGGTGTCGAACCCGAGTCCGAACAGGACTCCGACCGGGTACATCTGCCCGGGACCCTTGATCGTCTTGGTCATCCGGCCGAGCAACCGGTTCATCAGCCCGCGCTGATCGAGCCGGCGCTCGAGCTCGGGTTCGCTGAAGCGGCCGCTCTTCATGTCGCGAAAGACGCGCAGGATCCCGACCAGGATCACGAGGTTCAGCGCCGCGATCAGGTACAGGAAGCCGCCGGAGACGAGCGTCCCGATCGTGCTCGTCAACTGGTGCACGCCCGAGTTGCCGTCGCGCACGGGGCCGTCGAGCGCTCGAACGCCGACCGAGACCAGGAACGTGAGCGCGAACACGATCGTCGAGTGCCCGAGCGAGAACCAGAAGCCGGCGCTGAGCGGCCGCTTGCCCTCGGCCATCAGCTTGCGGGTCGTGTTGTCGATCGCGGCGATATGGTCGGCGTCGAAGGCGTGGCGCATTCCGAGCGTGTAGGCGGTCAGACCGACGCCGACGGTCAACGCCCCGGACGCGCCGAGCCCGGCACGCGCCGGGGCGACGACCGCGAACAGGATCACGAAACCGATCGCGTGCAGCGCGCCGACGGTGATCGCCATCATCGCCAGGGCCCGTCGCTGGCCGCGGTCCAACGTGCTGCAGAACGCGCGGATTCTTGAGCATGCGTTCGCCGGCGCCGACATCTCGACGAACCTAGAACGAGCGCCCCGCAATTGCAAGGTGTCTGGATTACCGGGTCAGTGGTACAGATTCTCGGGTGCGATCCGGAGCAGATCCGATGCCGGTAGACGTGACGGTCCTGTTCGCCGCGTCGCTGCACGCGACCTGGAACGCGCTCGTCAAATCGGTCGGCGACCGGCTCGCTCTGATGGCGCTGATGGGGCTGTGGTCGATCGCGATCTGCGTTCCGGTGGCGCTGTTCGCGTCCGCGCCACTGTCGGCCTGCTGGCCCGAGCTCGCGAGCTCGATGATCCTGCACAACGTCTACAACGTGCTGCTGATCGAGAGCTATCGAGAGGGCGACTACAACCAGGTCTATCCGATCGCCAGGGGGATCGCACCACCCGCGGTCGCGATCGCCTCGGTCATCGTCGTTGGCGAGTCGCTGAGCGTGCTGCAGACCGCGGGCGTGGTCACCGTCAGCGCCGGGCTGATGGTGATCGCGAGCGGAAGCCGGCACGAGCCCAAGCGCGCGCTCGCATTCGCAGTCCTGACGGGATTGGTGATCGCCGCCTATACGGTCGTCGACGGCGTCGGCGTGCGGAGGTCGGGGTCGGTGCTCGGCTACGCGACCTGGCTGTTCGTCGGCATGGGAGCCTGAACGGCGCTGATCTGGCTCGTCGTCAATCGCCGGATGGCGCGCCCGTCGCACATCAGCCGCGATCTCGTGCCACGTGCGGCAGTGGCCGACGTCCTGTCGCTCGCTGCGTACAGCCTCGTGCTGTGGGCGCAGACGCGCGGCGCGCTCGCGGTGGTCGCGGCGCTGCGCGAGACGAGCGTCGTGTTCGCGGCCGCGATCGGCGCGGCCGTGTTCCATGAGCGGCTGCCGGCGCGACGGATCCTCGGCAGCGTCGTGATCGCGGCCGGCGCGGCGGCACTCGCGCTCGGCTGAGGCGCGCGCTCGGATCGGGGCGCCCGTGAGGCTTGATGTGTGACCAAGCACTACGCCGCGCCGCAAGATCGTGTAAACGTGGCTCGCGCAATGACGCGACCATTCATCATCGTCCAGCTCACGGACATCCACGCAGGCGCGACCTGGGCGCCGACCGACCCGATGGCCGGCCTCGAGGCGGCACTGCGCGCGGTCGCCTCGCTCTCGAGTCCCGTCGACGCGATCGTGATCTCGGGTGATCTGGCCGACAACGCGCTCGACGTCGAGTACGAACAGGTGCTCGAGCTGGTCGGTGGCCTGGCGGTGCCTGTCTATGCGCTGATGGGCAACCACGACGACCGTGACCGCCTCCGGCGTCATTTCCGCCTGCCCGGCGAAGCCGGAACGCCGGTCCAGTACTCCGCCGACCTCGGCCCGCTGCGGCTCGTGGTCATCGACAGCACGCGCCCGGGCCACGACCACGGCGAGCTTGATGCGCCGCGGCTTGAGTGGCTGGACCGTGAGCTGGCGGTCGCTCCCGGACAGGCCGACGCTCGTCGCGATGCACCATCCGCCGTTTTTGACCGGGATGCCCGCGTTCGATCGCATCGGGTTGCCCGACCCCGACCGGCGCGCGCTGAGCGCCGTGATCGAGCGCCATCCGCAGGTGCACAAGATCGTCGCCGGCCATATCCACAGGACCAGCGTTGGCGCGATCGCGGGACGCCCGGCGCTGACCGTGCCCGGGACCTACGCCAAGGCGCTGCTCAGGCTCGACGCCGACCGCCTCGAGTTCGTAGCGGAGCCGCCGACATTCGCCGTCCACTTGGCGTCCGACGGCGAGTTGACGACCCATGTCGAATCGGCGGAATCCGACCCGTTGAAGTAAGCCACACGGACGACCGCCGAGCTTAGGCGCGCCGGCGACGCGAGTCGCCGGGCTCTGATCCCGGTCCGCTGGCTCGGGCAAACCTTGCGGCCAGGTCACGAACGCGCTCGATCAGCTCGGGCGGCTCGACGATCTCGAACTCGACGCCGATGTTCGCGATGTAGATCGCGAGGCCGTCGAGCCAGTCCGAACCCGTGTGCAGCATGCAGTGGCGCTCGTCAAGGGGTTCAACCATCCCCGAGGCCGGCGGAACACGGGGCCTTACGTCCTCGATCGGCGCGTGCAGGATCACGGTCGCGTGATAGCGGTCGCGCGCGCTCGAGACCCTGCGCGCGACCCACGAGGCCAGGTCCGAGGCCGGAGGCTTGCGCGGTTCGAAGCGGCGATCGGGGCGCGGCGTCTTCTCGATCCGGTCGGCGCGAAACGTACGCCAATCGGCCCGCGCCGTGTCCCAAGCGACCAGATACCAGCGCCGCCCGCTGTGCACGAGACCCTGGGGCTCGACCACGCGCCGGGTCAGCTCGCCGGAATGACTGCGGTACGTGAACCGCAGCCGCTCGTGGTCTCTGGTCGCGGTCGCGATCGTCAGCAGGACCTCCGGGTCGACGACCGGACCTGCGGCGGGGTACGGGACGGTCGCGGCGCCGACCGCCTGGACTCGCCGGCGGACTCGCGACGGAAGCAGCGCCTCGAGCTTGGACAGGGCGCGCACCGACGTCTCGCCGATCCCGGCGACGCCGCCGCTGACGGCGGTCCGCAAGCCAACCGCGATCGCCACGGCCTCCTCGTCGTCGAGCAGCAGCGGCGGCACGGTCGCGCCCGCCCGCAGCCGATAGCCGCCCGCCACCCCGGGGCTCGCGTCAACCGGGTAGCCGAGCCGCCGCAGGCGCTCGACGTCGCGCCGCAGCGTTCGCGGCTGCACCTCGAGGCGCTCGGCGAGCTCGCGTCCCGACCAGTGTGGCCGGGTTTGGAGCAGGCCGAGGAGGCTCAGCAGGCGGGTCGAAGTCTCGAGCACGGGCGCAACAATGGCACACAATGAGGACCGAAACGGACCGCAATCGACCGTAACCTATGTGCCATCACGAAGGCCCTCGCCGGGGCCCTGCAAGTTCGAACAAAGGAACCGTGAAATGGACTACAAGCTCGAGTTGATCGCCGTCCCTGTCTCTGACGTGGATCGCGCGAAGGCGTTCTACACCGACCAGGCGGGCTTCAACGCCGACCACGACCACACCGTCAATGACGAGCTGCGCTTCGTGCAGCTGACCCCGCCGGGATCCTCGTGCTCGATCGCGCTCGGCAAGGGCATCGTCGACGCCGAGCCGGGTTCGGTCAGCGGACTGCAGCTCGTCGTGTCCGACATCGAGCAGGCGCACTCAGAGCTCTCGGCGCGCGGGGTCGGGGTCTCAGACATCGAGCACATGCCGTGGGGGTCATTCGTCTTCTTCAGCGACCCCGACGGCAACCGGTGGGCGATCCAGCAGGTCCCGCCCCGTGACTGACGACGGCGCCTCGATCGCGACGCCGGGCGCGGACCTGCCCGTATCCGCGCTCCTGTCGCAGATGCTCGTGGCGCTGACGATCGAAATCGACAACGAGTTCGAACATCACATCGAACACCGCACGACCAACCACGGCGCGTCACCCGGCGCGCGCCGTGGTCCCTGGCTGACGTCGTTCGCGATGTGGGGCAACTTCCTGCGCTTCGTCGGCGACGACGGGATCACCGTCGGCGAACTCTCGAGGCGGCCCGGCGTCGAGGCGTGGGCGCTGCCCGGAATGGTTCGCTGGGGGTATGTCACCGCGCAGGGCGGCACTGGCGCACGGCGGGGCAAACAGCCGCCGCGCGACGCGACCGTCCGCCTGCGCTCCGGTGCGCCTCCACGATCTCGCGCCGCGGGTCGGCCTGGCGCGGGAGGCGATGGACGTGATCGTCGGGCGCATGGCGAAGTGGGGGCTCGCCACGATCGCAGCGGACCCGACCGCGAGCCGCGGCAGGGTCGCGCAGCTGACGGGCAGCGGGCTGCGTGCTCGAGCCGAGTATCTGCCGACGACCGACGCGGTGGCGTTCGACTGGCGCCGGCGCTACGGCGAGCGAGAGCTCGTCCGCTTGCGAGAGGAGCTGATCGCCGCCGTCGGCGAGCCCGGCGGCGGGTCGTCACCGCTCTGGGCGGGACTCAAGCCCCATCCGGAGGGGTGGCGAGCATCGCTTCCGGCGCCCGAGTGCCTGCCCCACTATCCGCTCGTGACGCACCGCGGCGGCTATCCCGACGGCAGCTGAACGCCGGGCGCCTCGAGCCCGACCGCGCGCGCCGTCGCCGCGGGCGCGCACCGCGCACCCGAGCCGCGCGAGACGGCGATCATTGGAGCCGGCGCCGCAGGCGAGCGTAGCCCAGCGGCGCGAGCGCGAGCAGGCTGAGGAGCGCGCAGAGCAGCAGCGGCTTGCGGAAGCTGTGCGTGACGGCGCGCTGCACGAGCGTGTTGACCTGACCCTCGAGCGCGGCGAGCTGACCCTTGGTCTGGGCGCTCTCGCCCGAAGCCGCGTGAGCGAACGCCGGCCCGAAGTCGGGCAGCTGACTCTGCGGCGCCGCCGTGTTGGCGATCGCGAGTCTGGCCCCGAGCTCGATCTTGGTGAGCAGCGGCACCGGAGAGGAGAGGAGCGCCTTGGTCACCTGCGGGACGGCGTGGTTGGGAGCCGAGTCAAGCTCGTTGACGAGCACCGGGGTGAGCAGCACCAGGCCCAGGACGAGCCCGCCCTCGCGCGCGGCGACGGTCCTCGCGGCCCGAGCGAACAGCGGGCCGCGCGACTGCAGGGCCACGCGGGTCAAGGCCGGAAACGCGAGCCCCAGCCCGGCTCCGGAGAGGGCGAGCGCGACCAGCGTCAATCCCAGCTCGCGCTGCGGGATCAGCGCCAGGAGCACGAGCCCGAGCGCGAGCGCGACGGCGCCCGCGGCCGCGGCCGCGGGGGCGAATGCTGACCGGCGCGGGACGAGCCGCTCGACGACGGCGGTCGCGATCGGGATCACAGCCAGCACCGCTGCGGCTCCGAGCGGGCTCAGCTCCCAGACGTTGATCAGCAGCACGGTGGCCAAGAACAGCGCGCCGATCAGACCCGCCGACACGAGCGCCAACGAGCAATTCGCGAGCGGGGGAGAGGCTGCGATCCTCGCCTTGCCGCTCGGCGGCGGGCTCGCCCCCGTTGGATTGGCTCGGCTCGCCGCCTCGGAGCGCCGCCGCGGCGGCGAGCGCAGCGACCGGAGCCTGTGCCAGGAAGATCGCGCGCCAGTCGAACAGCTGCGTGAGGATCCCTCCGGCCGCGGGGCCGACGGCGGCGCCGAACGCGGCCGTCGCCGCCCACGCTTGAAGTGTCGAGTCGCCCCGGTGCTCGCGCGCGAACACCGGCAGCGATGCGCACAGCAGCAGCGCTGCGCCCGCGCCCTGGATGCAGCGCCATACCACGAGCACGAGCAGGCTGCCCGCGAGCCCGGAGCCCAGTGACGCGACCCCGAAGATCCCGAGGCCCGTGACGAGCGCCCGGACGGAGGCGAGCCGGCGCGCGAACGGGACCATCACGACAGTGGTCGCGATCAGCGCCAGGTTGTAGGCCGTGATCACCCAGGTGACATGCGAGATCGATGTATGAAGTCGCTGCACGATCTGCGGCAGCGCGAGGACGGCGACCGATGCGTCGGCGAACGCGAGCGCGATCGCGAGCCGGACCGATAGGTCGGCGGGCTCGGTCGAGGCGTTCGTGCTCGCGCCGGTTGACATCCGCTCACGGCGCAGGGTAAGGGAGGCGCGGGGGCGGGGGATCGCTCCCGCGGTGGGGTTATCCCCACCCACCAGAACGGGGGTCCGCAGTCGGCAGACGCCCGCCTGCCCCAGCGATTTTGGCGACCCGCGAAGGCAGTGTGCGGGCTATGCAAATCACACCTTCATCCACCACATCCGGCGGCGCGGCGGTCCACGGCGTGCTCGCCCGTTTCGTCCATGCCGCGGCCCGGAGCGCGGCGCGGCGTCCCAAGACGACGGTCGCGCTCTGGCTCGCCCTGATCGTCGCGTGCGTCGCGGCCGGCTCACTGGCCGGCATGCGCACGCTGTCGAACTCCGGCTCGGGGTCGGGGACCGGGGAGTCGGCCCAGGCCGACGCGCGACTCTCGGCCTCGGGGCTGCAGGGGCCCGCCACTGAGGACGTGCTTGTCAGCTCTCATTCCAGCGCTCAGACGGCGCACGCGGTAGCGGGGCTGGAGGCCGGACTCCGCGGGCTGGCAGCCGTCAAATCGGTCGACGGTCCGGACCGGACCCCGTCTCTCTCGACCGCCGGCGGCCGGACCGGGCTCGTCGTCGTGACGCTGCGCGGCGATCCCAACAGCCCCGACAGCCGCGCGGCCCAGGTGCAGCATTTCGTCGGTCGGATCTCCGCTGCGCGACCCGGCGTCGCCTTCCGCGAGGCCGGCAGCGGTTCGCAGGACAATGCGATGACCAAGCTCGTCAATGACGGGTTGCACCGCGCCGAGCTGATCTCGGTCCCGATCACGCTGCTGATCCTGGTGCTCGCGTTCGGCGCGCTGGTCGCCGCCTCGGTGCCGCTGCTGCTCGGCCTGACCTCGGTCGCGGCGGCGATCGGAGCGCTCGGGCTCGTGTCCCACATCGCGCCCAACGGCTCCTCGACGGCGCCGGTGGTGGTCCTGATCGGACTCGCGGTAGGCGTCGACTACTCGCTGTTCTACATCCGCCGTGAGCGGATCGAACGCCGCTCGGGCGCATCGGCGGACGCGGCGCTGGCCGCCACCTCGGCGACCGTCGGCCGGGCGATCCTCGTTGCTGGGATGACCGTCGTGATCGGCCTTGCCGGACTGCTGTTCACGGGCTTCGGAGTGTTCACGTCGATGGCGCTTGGGGCGATCCTGGTCGTCGCGATCGCGGTCGTAGGTTCGCTGACCGTGCTCCCCGCGACGCTCGCGCTGCTCGGCGATCGCATCGATCGCGGCCGGCTCTGGCCGCGCCGCCTCCGGGTGCACGCCCGCCGGCGCCGGACGGTGTGGCAGGTGCTGGCCGCCGGCGTGACGGGTCGCCCGCGGACCTCGCTGGCGATCGCGGTCACCCTGCTCGCGGCGCTGGCGGCGCCCGTGATCGGGATCCAGACCGGCGAGCCCGGGCAGAACGACGCTCCGCCCAACACGCCGATCCGCGTATCCGAGCGCGCGATCGAACGGGCATTCCCGGGTTCCTCGGACACCGCCGACCTCGTCGTCAGCGGGCATGGCCTGGACCGCGCGCAGACGCTCGCGCAGCTGCGGCGGATCGGCCGGCAGGGCCGGGAGATCACGCATGGCGTTGGAACGGTGGCGCTGGAGGTGTCGCGAGACGGCCAGACGGCGCAGCTCGAGATCCCGATGCCGGAGAGCAGCCTGAGCGTCGGCGACCAACGCGTGCGGGCGCTGCGACACCAGTTGGAGCCGGCGGTCGCACGCGCGATTCCGGGAGCACGGGCCGATCTGACCGGCGACTACGCGGGCAACCTCGATTTCTCGAGCCGCCTGTCGCACGTCACCCCGCTCGTGATCGCCTTCGTGCTCGCGCTCGCGTTCGTGCTGCTGGTCGCCACGTTCCGGTCCCCATGGCTCGCGATCTCGGTGATCGGCCTCAACCTGCTCTCGGTCGGCGCAGCGTTCGGCGTGCTGGTCGAGGTGTTCCAGCATCACTGGGCGCAGTCGCTGCTCTCGTTCCAGTCCTTCGGCGCGGTCGTCGACTGGCTGCCGCTATTCGCGTTCGTGGTCCTGTTCGGTCTCTCGATGGACTACACGGTGCTGGTCCTCGAACGAGCCCGCGAGGCGCGGCGCGGAGGCGCGAGCGCCAGGGACGCCGCGGCGCAGGCGCTCGCGAGCACCGGTGGAGCAGTCACGAGCGCCGCGCTCGTGATGATCGCCGTGTTCTCGGTCTTCGCGACGCTGCCGCTGCTCGAGTTCAAGCAGCTCGGGGTCGGGCTTGCGGCCGCGATCGCGCTCGACGCGACGATCGTCCGCGGCCTCGCGCTGCCCGCGGCGCTGACCCTGCTGGGTGACCGCGGCCTCGCTCCGGCGCGGATCCCGAGCAACCGAAGCCAAGGCTGGGATCATGGAGTCGATGTCGCAGCCCTCGGATCGATCAATGACTAGGCGCGCACCCAGCTCAGGTGCGGCCTCGGTGGTGCAGCGGACGGTGCTCGTGCCGTCCGCCGTGCTCCTGGTCGTGCTGATCGTAATCTGGGCGGCGACCGGCGCCGGCTATTTCTGGCCGATGTGGGCGGCGCTCGGGCTGGCGATCCCGGCCGGTCTTTGGCTGGCGATCCGCTGGGCGCGGCTTCAGCCGCGGGGTGCGAGCCGCCGCTACGCGATGCAGGCGAGCGTCTCGCTCGTGCTCGTCGTCACCGACGTGCTGATCTGGGCGATGTCGGGACGCGGCTATTTCTGGCCGATCTTCCCGTTCGTCGGGCTTGCCGGCGCGCTGGCCGTGCACCGGGCGTTCCTGCGGCCGGGCCAGCGGTCGCTCCAGCTCCGCGTCGACGAGCTCACCCGGACGCGCAGCGGCGTCCTCGACGTCCAGGCCTCCGAGCTGCGGCGGATCGAGCGCGATCTGCATGACGGAGCCCAGGCGCGTCTGGTCGCGCTGAGCATGCAGCTCGGGCGCGCCGAGGAGCGCCTGGCCGACCACCCCGAAAGCGCAGCGCTCGTGCGCCAAGCTCGCGAGGAGGCGACGGCGGCGATCCGGGAGCTGCGCGATCTGGCGCGCGGGATCGCGCCACCGGTGCTCGCCGACCGCGGACTTGTCGCAGCAGTCGAGTCGCTCGCGAGCCGCTCGACGTCCAACGTCGAGGTCATCGGGGAGCTCGATCATCGCCTGCCGCCGGTGGTCGAGACCGCCGCCTACTTCGTCGTCGCCGAGTCGCTGACCAATGTCGTCAAGCACGCGCCCGGTGCCAGCGCCCGCGTGACGCTGAGCCTGGACGGGGCGATGCTCGTCGTCGAGGTCGCCGACAACGGACCTGGCGGCGCCGATCCGGCGGGAGGCGGGCTGACCGGGCTCATGCAGCGCGTCGAGGCGCTCGACGGCCGGCTCGAGGTCCACAGCGTCGCCGGCGAAGGGACCGTCGTGTGGGCGGTGCTGCCGTGCGAGTAGTCCTCGTCGAGGATCAGGCGCTGCTGCGCGAGGGGATCGTGGCGCTGCTGGCCGAGAACGGGATCGAGGTCGTGGCGCAGGCCGAGGATGGCCCCGGTCTGCTGCGGATCGTCGAGGGCCACAAGCCCGACCTGGCGATCTGCGACGTACGGCTGCCGCCGACGTTCACCGACGAGGGAATCCGGGCGGCGCTCGAGGCGCGCCGGCGCCACCCGGCGCTCGCCGTGCTCGTCCTCTCACAGTACGTCGAGCCGGTGTACACGGGCGAGCTGCTCGCCTCGGGCGAGAGCGGCGTCGGCTACCTGCTCAAGGAGCGCGTGAGCGAGGTGCGGACCTTCATCGAGTCCGTCAAGCGCGTCGCCGCCGGCGGGACCGCGCTCGATCGCGAGGTCGTCGCCGCGCTGGTCGCCGACCGCGCCCACTCCGGGTCAGACGCCGAGCTCGGCGCGCTGACTGCGCGCGAGCGCGAGACGCTCGAGCTGATCGCACAGGGCCGCACGAATGCCGCGATCGCCCGCGAGATGGTGGTCACGCTCGGCGCCGTCGAGAAGCACGTCACGAGCATCTTCGCCAAGCTCGACCTGCCCGCCGGCGGCGACGATCACCGGCGCGTGCTCGCGGTGCTCGCCTACCTGCGCGCCACCGGGGGTCAGTAGCGCCTAGGCCGCCGGCTGCGGCCGCCGGCGCTTGGTCGCCGCCGAGCCGGCGCGCTTGACGCCAGACTGCACTGAGCCCTTGACGGCCGTGAGTGGTTTGGCGATGCTCTCGAGCCCCTTGCGCTCCGCCTTGACGCCGAACGCGATCTCGATCAGACCGCCAACGATCATCAGCACCGCGCCGAGGGCGAGCGCGAGGAACACGTCGGTCGCATTCCCGGTCGGCACGAGGCGGCCGAATAGCTGCGGCCCGATGATGCCGCCGATGCCGGTGCCGACCGCGTAGAACAGCGCGATCGCCAGTGCGCGGGTCTCCATCGGGAAGATCTCTGAGACCGTCAGGTAGGCGGCACTGACGCCGGCTGAGGCGAAGAAGAACACGACCGACCAGCAGATCGTGAGCGAGGTCGCGTTCAGCTGGTTCTCCTTGAACAGATAGCCGGTGATCAGCAGCAGCACGCCGGACAGGATGTAGGTCCCGGCGATCATCGGCTTGCGACCGATCGTGTCGAACAGCGGTCCGAGGACGATCGGGCCGATCAGGTTGCCGATCGCGAACGCCACCAGGTAGTACGGCGCGTTCGAGGTCGATACGCCGTAGAACGTGCTCAGCAGCGTCGCATAGCCGAACAGGATCGCGTTGTAGAGGAACGCCTGTCCGATGAACAGCCCGAGGCCGAGAACGGTCCGCTTCGGATACGTCGAGACGATCGCGCGCGTGATCTCCCACAGACCGATCGACTTGCGCTGGTTGATGGCGATCGTCTCGTCGGGATCGTCGAGTTCGGCGCCGGTGCTCTCGGCGACCTGGCGCTCGATGTCACGCGTCACTTCCTCGGCCTCGTCCTCGCGGCCGTGGATGAACAGCCACCGTGGGCTCTCGGGCACATGGCGGCGGACGATCAGGATCGCGGTCCCGAGGATCGCGCCGAGCCCGAAGCAGACACGCCAGCTCAGCAGCGGCGAGAAGAGGTGCAGGGCCGCGACTGACAGCAGCGCGCCCGCCGCCGCGCCGGCCCAGTAGGTGCCGTTGATCAGGATGTCGATCCGGCCGCGGTGCTTGGCCGGGATCAGCTCGTCGATCGCCGAGTTGATCGCCGAGTACTCGCCGCCGATGCCCATCCCGGTCACGAACCGGCAGGCGAAGAAGAACAGCGGCGTCCACGCGAAGGCGGTCGCGATCGTCGCCGCCAGGTAGACGCCGAGCGTGATCATGAACAGGCGCTTGCGGCCGAACATGTCGGTCAGCCGTCCGAACAGCAGCGCACCGGCGCAGGCGCCGGCGACGTACATCGAGGCGGCCCACCCGGCGACCTGGGCGGACGAGATGTTGATTCCCGAGCCCTTCGCTGAGATCGCGCCCGCGATCGAGCCGACGATCGTGACCTCGAGGCCGTCGAGGATCCAGACGGTTCCCAGACCGACGAGGATCATCATGTGCCATTTCGACCACGGCAGCCGGTCCAGGCGCGCCGGGATGTTGGTCTCAATCGTTCCGAGTTCGTGGCCCTTTGCAGAGCCTGTCGCCGTGGCTAGCGCCATAACACCGAGCCTCCTCATGGACTGCTTCGATACCGCGGGCCTACCCGGTAGCACCAGGCGCGACGCGGCCTGCGGTGTTCCCGTCACGGCGCTGACAGGACGCGTGGCGGTCGCGAGAAGCGGGTAGGTCTAGGCGTCGAGCGTTCGCACGATCTCGGCCGCGACCGCCTCAGACCCGCGGCGCCCAACAGCGATCGTGTAGTGGTTGACGTCCGGAACCTGCAGCGCGCGCCGCTGCTCAGGGTCCTGCGCCTCCCACTCGCGCACGACCGCCAGCGGCTGCATCGGGTTCGGATCATCGATCAGCCCCCGCGGCGCGCACAGCAAGACGGCGGGGGTCTGCAGCGATCGCGCGTCGGCCGTCGCGAACAGGTCGACGCCGTCCTGGCGGACCGCTTCCGGGTTGACCGACGAGTGCAGCTCCCCGGGCTCGCCGACGAGGTCGTAGTCGGCGTATTCGTCGAGCTGCGCCGGGTCGACGTCACCGGTGGCGAACGCCGGGTGCGCCGCCCACCACGCCCGATACGCACTGCGATCGGGAAACGTCATCTTCAGACGCGCGATCGCCGGCCCAAGGAAGTCCTCGAGGAATCGCTCCGGGTCAGTGCCGGGCTTCAGCGGGATCGTCAAGCCGCCATCGACGAGCACGAGCGCGTCGACGCGGTCGGGATGGGCAAGCGCGAGCGATGCCGCGATGTAGGCGCCGAGCGAGTGCCCGACGACGACCGCGCGTCCGAGGCCGAGCGCATCGAGCACTGCGACCATGTCGCGCACGTGGGTCGCGATCCCGAACGGACCGGGCAGCTCGTTGCTCGCCCCGCGACCGCGCAGGTCGACGGCCGCCAGCGCCACGGCGTCGCCGACCGCAGCGGCGGTCGCCAGCCACGAACGGCTTGTCGAGGTGATCCCGTGAATCGCGAGCACGACCGGGGCGTCAGCGCGCTCGCTGCCGAGCCTCGACGTCGCGAGTGTGCCGCCGACGACGGGGACGTCGGCACGGTCGCCCAGGCTAGTCATGCACGAGCGGTCGGTCCTCGTCGCCGGTCGGGCTCGAGCTGCGCTCGGGGAGCCCGTCCGGATCGGCGGCGGCGGCGGCGACTGAGGCGCTCCACGGGCGCGTGTACACGAGCCAGACAACCGCTCCGCAGAGCAGCGTCGCGCACAGGATCCAGCCCAGGGCCGTGGTCGCGATCCCGACGTACTTCAGGCCGGAGGCGAAGATCGCGAACGCGATCGCGGGGCGGACGTAGCGGTCCGGAATCGTCGAGGACAGCAGCGAGCCGACGAGCACCGCAGGCACGGCGCCGATGATCAGCGATCCCGTGACCGATAGCTCGACGTGGCCGAACGCGAGCGCGCCGAGCGCGGCGGCGAGCGTCAGCGGGACAGCCTGCGTCAGATCGGTCCCGACGAGCTGGTTGGCGCCGATCATCGGGTAGATGAACAGCATCCCGACGATCATCAGCGAGCCCGACCCGACGGACGTCATACCGACGATCAGTCCGCCGACGATCCCGAGGCCGAGCGTCAGCCACGGACGCGGCTGGACGTCCGCCAAGAACGCGGTGCGCCGGCTCTTCTTGCCGTGATGATCGAGCAGGAACCGCAGCGCCATCGCAGCGGCGCCGACCAAAAGGGCGATCCCGAGGAACATCTCGATGTTGTTCTCCGCCGAGCTCGAGTTGCCGAGCCGGTGCAGCAGATAGGCGCCCAGGAAGGCGGCGGGGACCGAACCGATCACGAGCCAGCGGACGAGCTTGAAGTTGACCGTGCCGGCGCGCATGTGGACGGCGGCGCCGATCGGCCGCATCACCACCGCCGCGACGAGGTCGCTCGAGATCGCGGTCGAGGGCGTGACGCCGAACAGCAGGATCAGCATCGGCGTCATCAGCGCGCCGCCGCCGGCGCCGGTCATCCCGACCAGCAAGCCGATAATCGCGCTCCCGAGAACGATGTAGGGGTCTATGTGCACGTGCCGCTAGCCTGCGCTGCTCGAGCTTCCGCCGTTCGCGTCGGCGTCGGCGTCGACCGGCGCCGGTGGATCGCCGGAGAGTAGCCATCCTTCGTCGACCGGGCGTAGCAGACCGCGCCTGGCGAGCTCGGACAGCGCGCTTGTGACGGTCGGCCGGCGGGCCGCGACGAGATCGGACAGGACCGCGTGCGTGAGCCGGAGCGGCACGACCACGCCGTCAGGCCGGACGCGTCCCCAGCGGTCGGCGAGGTGCCAGAAGAGCAGGTGCAGGCGCACGTCGACGCGGGCCTGGTGGACGATCGCCATGTTCACGGCGAGCTGGCGCGACCGCGAGACCGCGCGCGAGAAGAGCCGTCCGGCGAGCTCCGGGAAGTGTGCGAGCTGGACCACGAAGCGCTCGTCGAGCAGCGCCACTCGGGACGGCTCGAGCACGAGCCAGTCGTTGGTCAGCGCCAGCGTCGACTCGCCCTCCTGATAGTGCGCCCGTAGAACGTCGCCCTCGCCCAGCAGCTCGGCGCCGAAGCGGTGATCGATCCCGATTCGATGCAGCAGGACTCCATCGAGCAGCAGCAGCCCGAGGCCGTTGTCAACGAGCAGCTCGCGGTTGGGCCAAGCCCCGGCCGGGAGCTGAACCTCGCGCGCGACGAGGGTCTCCATCGCCCGCGAGCGCACGCTCGGGTCGATCCCCTCGGCGAGCTCTGGATCCTCTCGCAGCACGTAGCAGACGCTCGACTGCGAAGGCATCGCGCTCACCAGCTCCACTCTGTCAGAGCCCTCGGCCGCGCACGGCGTGCCGGTCCGATGACGGCTGCGATCTCCACGCCGGCGACGAGACTGAGCCCACCTCGGCACCCCCCGCGGTGTCGGACACCAGCTGCGCGATCGCGTTTGCCAACGATTCGGGACGTTCAAGCGGCGACATGTGCCCGGTGCGCTCGAGCTCGATCAGGCCTGCGGGGATCGGCAGCGTCGACGCGATCCGCTGCGCGTGGGCCGCGGGCGTCAGCCGGTCGCTATCGCCTGCGATCACCAGCGTCGGAACGGTCAGCCGCGAGACCGCCGGATACAGGTCCATCTCCGAGAGGGCGATCCCGACGGCCGCTCGCACGTCCGCTGGGCACTCGATCAGCATTCGCTCGTAGAACGCCACCTGGCCGTGCGTTGCGGTCGGGCCGAACGCGATGAATCGGATCGCCGCGTGCGCGAGCGGCGAAGAGAAGCTCGGCACCGGCGCGGAGGACCCGAGCACAGCACGGCTCATCCGGGGGCTGATCAGACGAGCGGCGACCCCGGTGACCAGCAGGTTGCCGGCGATCAGATCACCGAACCCGGTGTTGATCATCACCGCGGCCCGGGCCCGGGCCTGGACATCGTGTCGCTGCGCCCAGGCTGCGATCGCCATCGCGCCGAGCGAGTGTCCGGCGAGCGTCGCCAGCGTTCGGTCTGCAACGGTCGCCGCGAGAACTGCCTCGAGGTCGTCGCCGAAGCGCTCGAGCGAGTAGTCGCGCGTCGGCGCTCGATCGCTCTTGCCGTGCCCCCGCAGGTCGTAGGCGATGACCCGCATGCCGCGGTCGCGCAGCAGCCTGATCACCGGACCCCAGAAGCGCAGCTGCTCGGTCCAACCGTGCGCGAGCACAACGCTCGGCCGATCGTCGGCGCCGAACGTCTCGACGTGCAGTCGCGTCCCGTCCGGCGACTCGACGGTGCTCGCGTGACCGGCCAACGGAGCGCTCAGGCGTTCGTATTCCTCGTCGCCCGCCAGCGAGCGGAGATGGCTGCGCTCGACCGCGATCCCAGCTGCGACACCCGCCGCGGCGGCTGAAAGGGTCAGGATCCGGACTGGTCGTCCGGGTTTTTGCTCAGGGCCGATCGTGTGCCTGCCCATCCGGGTGACAACCTTACATACCCATCTGGGGGTGAACTAACCGGCGATTCGCAAGCCGGCGCGGAGCGGTGAATAGGATTGCGCCGGTGCGCATCGGTCTGCTCACGGGAGGCGGCGATTGCCCAGGACTCAACGCGGTGATCAGAGCCGTAGTGCGGAAGGGGATCGACGGTTACGGCGACTCGATCGTGGGCTTTCGGGACGGTTGGCGGGGCGTACTCGACGATGTCGCCGATCCCCTGACGATCGAGTCAACGCGCGGGATCCTGCCGCGCGGCGGCACGATCCTCGGCAGCTCGCGGACCAACCCGTTCAAGCGTGAGGACGGCGCCGAGCTTGTGCGCCAGACGCTCGCCCGCCACGAGCTCGACGGCTTGATCGCGATCGGCGGCGAGGACACGCTCGGCGCGGCGAACAGGCTCAGCGAGGCGCAGATCAAGGTGATCGGCGTCCCGAAGACGATCGACAACGATCTCGGCGCGACTGACGTGACGTTCGGGTTCGACACCGCGCTTCACGTCGCGACCGAGGCGATCGACCGGCTGCACACCACGGCCGAGAGCCACCACCGGATCCTGGTCGTCGAGGTGATGGGGCGCAGCGCCGGCTGGATCGCCCTGCACTCGGGGCTTGCCGGCGGCGCCGACGTGATCCTGATTCCCGAGCTCCCGTTCGATATCAGCGAGATCTGCAGGCTGATCGGCCGTCGCCACGAGCGCGGCCGCTACTTCTCGATCGTCGTCGTCGCCGAGGGCGCGGTGCCGAAGGAGGGGACGATGAGCGTCGCGACCGGCGAGCTCGACGACTTCGGCCATCCGCGGCTCGGAGGCATCGGCCAGCGGCTCGAGAAGGAGATCGAGTCACGGACGGGCTTTGAGACGCGGACCACCGTCCTCGGCCACACGCAGCGCGGGGGGACCCCGACCGCGTTTGACCGGGTCCTCGCGACGCGGCTCGGATTGGCCGCGATCGACGCGGCACACGAGGATCGGTGGGGGTACATGACAGCCCTGCGGGCGACCGAGATCGAGCTCGTCGAACTCGCCACGGCGGTCGCCGAGGTCCGCCGCGTCCCGATCGAGGAGTACCAGCGCTACGGGGTCTTGTTCGGGTGAGCGCGCCGCGCTAACCGAACAGAACCCTTCGCGACCAGGCGATCTGACTATGCTGCCGTCAATGTCCGCCCAGACCCCGACCAAATACGGCCCGTGACCACATCTACGACCGCAACCGATATCGATCAGCTTTGCATCGACACGATCCGGACGTTGTCGATGGACGCCGTCCAGAAGGCAAACTCCGGCCATCCCGGCGCGCCGATGGGGCTGGCGCCGGTCGCGTACACGCTCTTCACGCGCGTCATGCGGCACAACCCCGGCAACCCCAGCTGGATCGACCGTGACCGCTTCGTGCTCTCCGCCGGCCATGCGTCGATGCTGCTCTATTCGAGCCTGTATCTGACCGGCTACCCGATGACGCTCGACGACATCGAGCACTTCCGTCGTGTCGGCTGGCCGACGGCCGGGCACCCGGAACGGTGGGACAGCCCCGGGATCGAGGCGACGACCGGTCCGCTCGGGCAGGGGATCTCGATGTCGGTCGGCCTCGCGCTCGCCGAGCGGATGCTCGCCGCTCGTTTCAACCATGACGGGCACGAGGTCGTCGGCCACTTCACGTTCACGATCGCGTCCGACGGCGACATGGAGGAGGGCGTCGCGTCAGAGGCGTCGTCGCTCGCCGGTCACCTCGGGCTCGGGCGGCTGATCGCGTTCTACGACGACAACAAGGTCCAGCTCGCGGGGCCGACCTCGCAGTCGTTCTCGGAGGACGTGGGCGAGCGCTACGACGCCTACGGGTGGCACGTTCTGAACGTCGGCGAGGATCTCTCTCCGGGTCGGCTCGAAGAGGCCGCGCGCACGGCGATGGCGGTCCAGGACCGACCGTCGCTGATACTCGTGCGCTCGCACATCGGCTACGGCGCCCCGCACAAGCAGGACACCTCAGCCGCGCACGGCTCGCCACTGGGCGAGGACGAGGTTCGCCTCGCAAAGGAGGCGTATGGCTGGGATCCCGATAAGCACTTCTACGTGCCCGACGAGGCGCTGGCCCACTTCCGCCGCGCGTGCGAACGCGGGAGTGAGCTCGAGTCTGAGTGGGAGAAGCGCTTCGACGCCTACCGCGACGCGTTCCCCGCGCAGGCGGACGAGCTCGAGATGATCAACGCGGGCCGGCTGCCCGATGGCTGGGACGCCGCGCTGCCACGCTTCTCAGCCGACGAGGATCCAGTGGCGACGCGGAAGGCGTCGGGCCACGCGATCCAGTGGGCCGCGAAGGCGATTCCGCAGCTGATCGGCGGCTCCGCCGACCTCGCGACGTCGAACGACACCGACATCGACGGTGGCGGCGACGTCGAGCGCGGGAGCTACGGTGGGCGCAATCTGCGCTTCGGCGTTCGCGAGCACGGGATGGGCGCGATCGTCAACGGGCTCTCGCTGCACGGGTTTCGCACCTTCGGGGGGACGTTTTTGACGTTCTCGGATTACATGCGCGGGGCGGTGCGGCTGTCGGCGCTGATGAAGCTGCCGTCCGTCTGGGTTTGGACGCACGACTCGATCGGGCTCGGAGAGGACGGCCCGACGCATCAGCCGATCGAGCAGCTCGCGGGGCTGCGGGCGATGCCGCGACTCAACGTCGTGCGCCCCGCCGATGCGAACGAGACCGCGCTCGGCTGGCGCTTCGCGCTGCGTAACGGCGAGGCGCCGACGGCGTTCGCGCTCTCGCGCCAGAACCTCCCGATCCTCGATCCCGATGCGGTCCCCGACGACGCGATTGAGCGCGGCGCGTACGTGCTGCGCGATGCCGACGGCGGCGAACCGGAATTGATCCTGATCGCCACCGGCTCGGAGGTCTCACTCTGTCTCGAGGCCGCCGACGCGCTCGAGGACGTGCGCGTCCGCGTGGTCAGCATGCCCTGCATGGATACGTTCACCACGGCCGACGAGGCCTACCGTGAGCAGGTGCTCCCCGCCGCGTGCAGCACGCGGATCGGGGTCGAGGCGGCGAGCCCGTTCGGCTGGGACAAGTGGATCGGACCCGATGGGATCTTCGTTGGGATGGAGACGTTCGGCGAGTCCGGGCCCGCGAAGGATGTCTACGAGCACTTCGGGATCACGGCCGAGCGAGTCGCCTCGCTCGGACGAGAGGCCGTGCAGCGGGCAAGGTCGCGCTGAGCGTCGTGCGTTCCGGGACGCGATGAGCGTGGTGCGGTCCGCAACGCGATGAGCGCTACCCAGGCCGCGAACGTCAACCCGAACCTGCCCAATACGCACAATTTTCTGCAAGCGCACGCCGGCGACTGTCCGCAGAGGCTCAGAGCGTTGAGATGATCGACAATGAGATCACCGGGATCGACGTCGGCATGACCCCTACCGAGGTGTAGCGATGGCGCAGACGATTGATGAACTGGACCTCGAGAACCCGCTCGTCGCGGGCCTTGAGCGGCTGCCGGTACACCCGACATCGCTCGTCATATTTGGCGCGACCGGAGATCTCGCCCATCGAAAGCTGCTCCCGGCGCTCTACAACCTCGCCCACGAGGGCCAACTGCCCGAGCGCTTCGAGATGATCGGGGTCGGCCGCCGCGACCAGGAGCACGAGGACTTCCGTGACGCCGCGCTCGACTCGATTCAGCACTACTCGCGGCGGGACGCCGACGCGAAGGTGCTCGAGGGGCTCCTCGACGACATGCGCTACATCCAGGGCTCGTTTGACGAGGACCGGGTCTACGAGGACCTGCGGCAGACGCTGGTCGAGTTCGATGAGCAAGCCGGACGGACGCTCAACCGCGTTTTCTACCTGTCAACCGCGCCGGAGTTCTTTCCGTTGATCGCCGCCAAGCTCGGCGCCGCCGGCCTCAACGCGATCGAGAACGCGAGCACCCGGATCGTGATCGAGAAGCCGTTCGGCTACAACCTCGCATCGGCGCGCACGCTCAACGCGCAGGTGCTCGAGGTGTTCGAGGAGCCGCAGATCTTCCGCATCGACCACTACCTCGGCAAGGAGACAGTGCAGAACCTGCTGGCGCTGCGGTTCGCCAACGTCCTGTTCGAGCCCGTGTGGAACCGCAACTACGTCGACCACGTTCAAATCACTGCCGCCGAGGACATAGGGATCGGGGGGCGCGCCGGCTACTACGAGGGCGCCGGCGCGCTCCGCGACCTGGTCCAGAACCACATGCTCCAGCTGCTGGCGCTGCTGACGATGGAGCCGCCGACGGCATTCGACGCCGATCGCCTGCGCGACGAGAAGCTGAAGGTGCTCGAGGCGATCGTCCCGCCCGAGGTCGACCAGGTCTCCGGGATGGCGCTCCGCGCCCAGTACGGGCCGGGCACGGTCGGCGGGGTCCGGGTGCCCGGCTACCGCGAGGAGCCCGGGGTTGCGCCCGACTCGCGGACGCCGACGTATGCCGCGCTGCGCCTTCACGTCTCGAACTGGCGCTGGGCCGGAGTCCCGTTCTACCTGCGGACCGGCAAGCGGCTCGCGCGCAAGGTGACCGAGATCGCGGTGATCCTGAGGCCCGTTCCCCACGTCGCCCTGCAGAGCTCGGGCTCGGTCGGGATCCAGGCCAACCAGATCGTGTTCCAGCTGCAGCCCGACGAAGGCGTATCGGTTTCGATCGGCGCCAAGATCCCCGGCACGAGGATGCGGATCCGGCCCGTGAACATGGAGTTCCGCTACGGGACCTCGTTTCTGTCGGAATCGCCCGAGGCCTACGAGCGGCTGATCCTCGACGCGATGCGCGGCGATGCGACGCTGTTCACGCGCAACGACGAGATCGAGGCGCTGTGGGGGATCATCGACCCGATCCTCAACGCCTGGGAGCAGGACACGTCCTCCGCGATCCCGCAATACGAGTCCGGCTCGTCGGGCCCGGCGGGCGCAGACCAGCTGTTGGATGAGGGCCGGACCTGGCGGCGCCTGTGAGCGAGGACGTCTGGGCCAAGCAGAACACCGATCCCGACGAGATCGAGGCGGCGCTCCGCGGCCTGATGTTCCGCCGGCATGCGGAGAACGAGGCGCTGATCCCGGCCCGGGTGCTGAGCCTGGTGGTGGTCGTCGACCGCGAATGGAAGGGCGAGATCGCCAACCGGCTCGAGCGGGTGGGCCGCTACCAGGCGTCGCGGACCGTGCTGTGCGCGGTCGAGGAGGGCCGCAAGACGCTCGACGCGGTGGCGACCGTGAGCTACGACGAGCCCGGCGCGGGGGTGTTCGGGCTGGTCCGCGAGCACGTCGAGATCGACCTCGGGCCCGAGCAGCTCGAGGCGATCGAGACGATCGTCGATCCGATCCTCGTCGGCGAGATGCCGACGATCGCCTGGGCGCCCCATGGTCACCGCCGCGCGATCCGACGGCTCTTGCCGCTGATCGACGTGATCCTGATCGACTCCGACGATCGCCCCGATCCGGTCGACGCGTTCGCCCGCGCAAAAGAGCTGTGTGGCCACGCGTACGTCGTCGACCTCGCGTGGTTGCGCACGACCCCGTGGCGCGAGCGCCTGGCCGCGAGCTTTGACCTGCCGCAGCGGCTCGCGGCGCTGCGGCGGATCGCCAAGCTTGAGGTCCGCCACCAGGACATGTCCGCGGCCAGCGGGCTGCTCCTGGCTGGATGGCTCGCGTCGCGCCTGGACTGGGACGTCGAGCCGTTGAACGCGGAACGGCCGGGCGTGCTTCGCGGAACGGCTCACCGCGACGGCGGCGACGTCGCGCTTTGCATGCGGACGTTCGACCAGGAGGCGCCGGGGCTTGCCGGGGTCACCGTCACGGGCGCGCGCGGAAGCTCGCTCTCGCTGCAGCGTGGAAGTGGTGGCCTCGACGCCGAGGAGCGGATTCTCGACGGCCCGCTGCGCGAGTGGAAGATCCTGGGCGCCTCGCGGGGCGAAGGTGGAATCCTCGGGGAAGGTGTGCGGCAGGCGCTGTTGCGCGATCCGACCTACGACCCGGCCCTCGATGCGGCGCAGGAGCTGTGTCCGGTATGACGGTCTCGTTCGAAGTCGTCGAAGAACCGGCGCGGGCGGCCGCGGCGATGATGGTCAGCGCCGCGCTCGGCGGCGGCGAGATCGTGCTCGCCGGGGGCTCGACGCCGAAGGCCGCGTATGCGCAGTTCGTGAGCGCGATCCGGGAGGTCGGCTTCGACCCGTCGCAGACACGGTTCTGGCTTGGCGACGAACGCTGCGTCGCGCGCGGCGACAAGCTGTCGAACTTCGAGATGATCGAGGAGTCCCTGCTCAGGCCGATGGCCGATATCGCGGAGCCGATCGTTCACCGGATCAAGGGCGAACTTGGCCCCGACCAGGCCGCCGACGACTACGAGCGCCAGCTCAGTGACGCCGGCTCGCCCGAGTTCGATCTGGTTCTGCTCGGGATTGGGCCTGACGGACACACGGCGTCGTTGTTCCCCGATCAGCCGTCGCTGTCGGAGCGCTCGCGCCTGGTGGTCGGCGTGCCGCAGGCCGGCCTCGAGCCGTTCGTGCCGCGGGTCACGCTGACGGTCCCCGCGCTCGTCGCGGCGCGCGAGGTCGTGTTCCTCGTCTCGGGCAGTTCGAAGGCCGACGCGATCGCAGCCGCGTTCGGTCCTGGCGCGAAGCCCGACCCGCACGTCCCGTCTTCACTGCTGGTGCCCGAGGCCGAGCGGATCACGGTCCTTATGGACGCAGACGCCGCCGCGCGGATAGACGTCGATTCGGGGGCTCCGCGGTGACCGACGTCATCGGCGTCGACCTCGGTGGCACGAAGGTCGCGGTCACGCCGCTGCGGGGTCGCGAGCTTGGGGAATCGCTGATCCGACCGACGGAGCGCTCCGGGCCGGCCGCCCTGATCGAACAGCTCGTCGAGATGATCGAGGAGGTCCGCGGTCCCGAGCTCGAGGGCGTCGGGATCGGCGCGCCGTCGGTCGTCGACTTCGAGACCGGGCGCGTGATCTCTTCGGTCAATGTGCCGCTCGCCGATGTCCCGCTGCGCGAGGTCCTCGGCGGGCGCATCGGCGTGCCGGTGTTCGTCGACAATGACGCGACCGTGGCGGCGCTCGCCGAGGCGCACGACGACCAGCTGGTGATGGTGTCACGAGATCTCGTGATGATCACGGTCGGCACCGGCGTCGGTGGCGGGCTCGTGCTCGGCGGGCGCATATACCGGGGCGCGACCGGCGGCGCCGGCGAGCTCGGTCACACGCTGATCGGCGCGGATCTGAGCGGCAAGACGCCGGCGCCGGGGGAGTTCCCGCAGGCAGGCTCGTTCGAGTGCGAGGCGGCGGGCCACGCGCTGGACAGCCTCGCGCACGAATGCGCGCTCGAGCATCCGGAATCGGCGCTCGGCGAGCTGCTCGCCTCCGGCGAACCCGTGACCGGGGTGGAGGCCGTCGACGCGGCTCAGGCCGGCGATCAGGTGGCGGCCCGGGCCGTCGAGTTATGGGGCGAGCGGCTGGGAATCGGGATCGCGAACGCGATCAACACGTTCGATCCCGAGGAGGTGGTGATCGGCGGCGGCGCCGCACGCGCCGGCGAGCTCCTGCTCGCGCCCGCGCGCCGGGTCGCTGCGGGCTACGTCCTTCCCGGGCTCGGTAGCCGGACGATGATCCGGGCCGCGCGCCATGGGGTCCGCGCCGGGGTCCTCGGGGCGGCGCTACTGGCGGTGCACGAGCTCGCCGAAAGCCCCGCACCCTCCCCGACGGAGGCCGTCAAGGCTGCCGTCGACGAGCGGATTTCTTTGACACCGGGCAGCGCGCCCTCGACGACAGAGGTGAGCAGATGATCGTCGCGATTGGTTTCGACCACGCGGGCTATCTCCTACGCGGGCGGCTGTTGCCCCTGATCAGGGACGATGGACACGAGGTGCTCGACCTGGGGACCGATTCGCCGGATCCGATCGATTACCCCGACAAGGCGCTCGAGGTCGGGCAGGCAGTCGTGTCGGGACGCGCGGACCGGGGGATCCTCGTGTGCGGGTCCGGCGCGGGCGTATCGGTCGCTGCGTGCAAGATCAGGGGGATCCGCGCGGCAACCATTCACGACGAGTACACCGCGCACCAGGGCGTCGAGCACGACGGCGTCAACGTTCTCTGCCTCGGCAGCCGCGTGATCGGGCCCGAGCTAGCGGCCGAGATCGTGACCACGTTCCTGCGGGCCACCATCTCGGACGAGGAGCGCCACGTGCGGCGCCGCGCGAAGGTGGACGAGATCGAGCGCACCCAGGGCGAGATCTCCGGACCGCTCGGCTAGTAGCGGAGCGGGGGCATGGCCAAACGGATCTTCATCGTGCGCCACGGCGAGACCGAATGGAGCGCGAACGGGCGCCACACGGGCCGCACCGACCTGCCGCTGACCGACGTCGGACGCGAGCAGGCCAGTCACCTGCCCGCGCTGCTTGGCGGTGAGACCTTTGAACTCGTGCTGGTCAGCCCACTCCAGCGAGCCCGCGAGACGTGCGCGCTGGCCGGCTTCGCCGACGTCGCGCAGGTCACCGATGACCTGCACGAGTGGGACTACGGCGACTACGAAGGCCTGACCACACCCGAGATCCGCGCCGAGAATCCCGACTGGAACCTGTGGCGCGAAGGCTGCCCTGGAGGCGAGAGCCCGGCCGAGATCGGCGCTCGCGTCGACCGCGTACTCACGCGCTTCGGCGCGATCGAAGGCGACGGGCTCGCGTTCGCGCACGGGCACGTGCTGCGTGTGCTGACCGCGCGCTGGCTGCAGATGGAGGTCGCCGCGGGGGCGAGGTTCGCGCTCGCGGCTGCCGGTCTCTCGGTGCTCGGGCATGAGCGCGAGACCGAGGTGATCGAGCGCTGGAACGCCAACCACTGACGCCGCGAGTGGCTTAGCCCGATGCGGTACCCACGCCTCCCCGCGGGCCGTCCGTGCCCTGACCGCAAATGACACCGCGGTGGTGAGAGCGGTGACAGATGTCATGGGCGAATTCGGCCGCGTGCCACTTACGCGCGGGCGGGCCCGCACCTACGCTCAATCGCATGAATTCCCATGACAAGCAAACAGATGAACTTGCGATCGAGGTGCGTGATCTGCGCAGGGCATACGGCGACGTGCAGGCCGTACGCGGCGTGAGCTTCGAGGTCGCACGTGGCGAGGTCTTCTGCCTGCTCGGACCGAACGGAGCCGGCAAGACGACGATCGTGGAGATCCTCGAGGGGTACCGGAATCGCAGTGGCGGCGACGCCCGCGTGCTCGGTGTCGACCCAGCGATCGGGTCGCGCGACCTACGCGAGCAGGTGGGCATTGTGCTACAGAACTGCGGGGTCCAAAGGGACCTCTCGGTCACCGAGCTGGTAGAGATGTACGGCCGCTACCACGTCAAGCAGCGCCCGGTCGACGAGGTGATCGAGCTCGTCGAGTTGACCGACAAGCGCGACACCCGGGCCAAGGACCTTTCGGGCGGGCAGCGACGCCGGCTTGACCTGGCGCTGGCGCTCGTCGGCGACCCCGAGCTGATCTTCCTCGACGAGCCGACGACCGGCTTTGACCCGGCCGCCCGGCGGCAGGCCTGGTCGACGATCCGCTCGCTGTGCGAGCTGGGGAAGACGGTCTTTTTGACGACCCACTACATGGACGAGGCGCAGTACCTCGCCAGCCGCGTCGCGGTCATGCGCGCGGGCGAGATCATCGCCCTGGGCCGCCCGGACGAGCTCGGCGGGCGTGACGTGCGACCGGCGGAGGTCCGCTTCACGCTGCCGACGGCGTGGTCGCTGGGGGACATTCCAGAGCTGCCTTCGATGTCGCGTTCGATCGACGGCGATCGCGTGCTCGTGCAGACGAGCGAGCCGGTGCTTGCAGCCAACCTGCTGACCGGCTGGGCGCTTGAGCACGACATCGACCTGGGCCATTTCTCGGTCGCCCAGCCCACGCTCGAGGACATCTATCTCGAGCTCACCGGCTCAGACGACGGGCTCACCGGAGTGACCGATCACAATTCGACCACGGAGGAGGCGACCGTATGAGCACTGTTAGGCAATCGATTCCCGGCTCGGACCGGCAGTCGACCCTCGGCCGCGATCTCGGCCTCGCCGGCCGGCAGGTCCTCTACGAGCAGCGCGCTTACTGGCGCAACCGCGGACGCGGGATCTTCACGTTCGCGTTCCCGATCATGTTTCTGGTGATCTTCGCCAGCCTCTACAAAGGACAGCATCTCTCCTCACTTGGCGGGATTCCGTACGACGACTTCTTCGTCCCCGGCATCCTCGCCTACGGCGTGATCGCGGTGACGTTCGTCAACATGGCGATCAGCACCGCGATCCTGCGCGACGAGGGCGTCCTCAAGCGGATGCAGGGAACCCCGCTTCCGCGCTGGGGCTACGTCGCCGCGCGGATTGGCTCGACGTCCCTGATCATGCTCGCGATGACGTTCGTCGTGCTGGCGCTCGGGATCGGGCTCTGGGGCGTGCACCTGCGCGCCGGCGCGCTGCCGGGCCTGCTCATCACGCTGTTGCTCGGCACGGCCGTGTTCACGTCACTCGGGATCGGGGTCACGCGGTTCATGCCCAACGCCGAGACCGGGCCCGTCGTGGTCAATCTGCTCGTGCTGCCACTGACGTTCATCTCGAACATCTGGTTTCCGACCGATTCGCTGCCCAACGCGGTCCAGAAGATCGCGGACCTGTTCCCGATCAAGGCGCTCGCGGACGGCCTGCAGTATGTGTTCGACCCGCGCCACCACGGCGCCGGCCTGAACGCCGGGGATCTGCGGACGCTCGTAATCTGGAGTGTGATCGGCGTGCTTTTGATGCTGAGCTTCCTCCGTCAGCCGCAAGGCGAGGTCGTGTGAGCCCGAGCCGCGAATTCGGCCAGGGCTTCCAGAGATACCTCCGGCCGAACACACACGGCCGGATCCGTGCGTTTCCCGCGTTGGTCTGGCTGGGCTTCGTCCTGTTCCCGCTGGTCGACGCGGTCACGACGCACGCGTCACCGGTCGCCAAGGCGCTGACGATCCTAGGAGCCACGGCCTTCGTTGCCGCCTACCTGGGGCTTGTGCTGATGTGGCGTCAGCGGCCATGGCACACCCCGGCCGTCGCGCTGTTTGCGCTTCTGGTCGGGACCGCGATCGCGTTGACGCTCGCCTCGGGCCCCGGCTGGGGCTTTCTGTTCACGTACTGCGCGGCGGTTGTGGCGCTCTTCTCATCGGCCGAGATCGGCTGGCTCTGGGTGATCGGCTGCGCCGTTCTGGCGGCGGCCTGCTCCGCCATCGCCGGGGCATCCGGCAGCGCCGTCATCACCTACGGGATCACCTCGCTCGGGATCGGCCTGCTGATGGTCCTGATGCGCGATCTGCGCGTCCGTAACGAGGAGCTGAGCGCGGCGCGCGCCGAGCTCGCCGATGCCGCCGTAGCCAGAGAGCGCGAGCGCTTCGCGCGCGATCTGCACGACCTACTGGGCCATTCGCTGTCGGTGATCGCTCTCAAAGCCGAGCTCGCGGGCCGGCTGCTTCCGGGTCGCCCCGAGCAGGCCGCGACCGAGGTGGGGGAGGTCGAACAGGTCGCCCGCCAGGCACTCAGCGAGGTGCGCCTCGCGGTCAGCGGCTACCGCCAGCCGACACTCGACGGCGAGCTCGCGGGCGCGCGGATGGCGCTCGCCGCCGCCGGGATCAAAGCCGACGTCGACGTACCCAAGGTCACGCTCCCGCCTGCCGTCGAGGCCGTCCTCGCGTGGGCTGTGCGCGAGGGAGCAACCAATGTGATCCGTCACAGCCGCGCCGGCAAGTGCACGATCCGGGTGGTGGCCGGGCTCGCCGACGCGTCGGTCGAGGTGATTGACGACGGTGGCGATCCGGACGAGCCGCCGGACGCGGGCGTGGGCTCGGCGACCGACGGCGGCGCCGGTCATACCGGGCATGGGCTCGCCGGGCTGCGCGAGCGGGCCGAGGCTGTGCACGGCCAAGTCGAGGCGGGCCCGTTGCCCGAGCGCGGCTTTCGTCTGGTGGTGTCGGTCCCGGTCTCGCTTCCCGTCTCGGGCGCGGGTCCGGCGGCGTCATCGGGCCGTGATTCGGCGTCGCCCGCGGCCGCGCAGCCCGGCTCAGCGCGCGGCGAGCACCCGGTCTCGCCGGCGACCCAATGATCCGGGTCCTGATCGCCGAGGACCAGGGGATGGTCCGCGGCGCGCTCGCGAGCCTGCTCGAGCTCGAGCCCGACATCGATGTCGTGGCCCAGGTCCCCCGCGGAGACGAGGTCGTCGACGCGGCGCTCGCGGTCAAGCCGGACGTCGCTCTGCTCGACATCGAGATGCCGGGGGCGACCGGACTCGAGGCCGCCGAGCGGCTTCGCACCGCGGTCCCCGACGCGCGCGTCCTGATCCTCACCACCTTCGGCCGTCCAGGCTACCTCCGTCGCGCGATGGAGGGCGGCGCGGCGGGGTTCTTGCTCAAGGACGCGCCGGCGAGCGAGCTCGCCTCGGCGATCAGGCGCGCGGTCGCGGGCGAGCGAGTCGTCGACCCCGGCCTCGCGGCAGCGGCGCTCTCGCAGGGCGAATCCCCGCTGACCCCGCGCGAGCACGAGGTGCTCGCCGCCTCACGCGACCACGCGACCGTCGCCGAGTTGGCGAACGCCCTCTACCTCTCGCCGGGAACCGTCCGCAACCACCTCTCTTCGGTTATGCAGAAGCTCGACGCGCGCAACCGCGCCGAGGCCGTTCGGGTGGCGGAGGAGCGCGGCTGGCTCTGACACAAGAGCGCCGGGGGCACCCTTGCGGGTGCAGCGTGCGGTTGGCGCTGATCCTGCTTCGATGCGGCTGAGAGGACTCGAACCTCCAAGCCCGTAAGGGCACGGCGACCTGAACGCCGCGTGTTTGCCAATTTCACCACAGCCGCGGAAGGGACAGGAACTTAGCAACTGCGGCGCAGCCGAGCTAGCGTCCGCCGTGTGCCCGCGTTCGAGCTCCAGTTCGCGCCCGAGCAGATCGAAATGCTCGCCGGTCGCTTCCCGGACAGCGATGACGCGCGATGCCGCGCAGCTGGCGCCGCAGCGCGGGCACGCGGCCACTACACCAGGAGCGAATTCATCGAGGTCTGCCGCTGGAAGACCCCACGAAGCACGCCCAGGGTGGCGGCCAACAAGCCCAAGGCCGTGGCGCGGCAAACCGGCCGGGCGTTCGCCACGAACGATGAGGCGGTGCGCATGCAGGCGCTCCTCGAGCTCGCGGGCGTCGGCGTCCCGACCGCCTCAACACTGTTGTTCTTCGTTTTCCCCGACGCGTACCCGATCCTCGACGTGCGCGCCCTGGAGTCGCTTGGAGTCAAGCCGCGTTCCCAGTATCCGGTCAGCTTCTGGCTCGCCTACTTGGATACGTGCCGCGCTCTCGCGTCCCGGCACGAGGTCGACATCCGCGCGCTCGACAAGGCTCTCTGGCAGTACTCCAAGGAGCAAGCCGCGCCAGCAGCGAGGCCAGCCGATCCGAGGCAGGGATGATCCGAAGCAGGGATGATCCGAAGCAGAGATGCTCCCGGCCACCCTCGGCGCGACCGACCACCAGAACAAGCCCCGCTCGGGCGTCGCCTGGCCCCGGAAACGCGGGCGTTACCCGGAGTACCCGCTACCCTTGCGTGGCGCGCGAAAAGCCCTGGCTTCTCAGGGCAGCGAGCGTCAAGAGGTCTCTGCCCCGCCGCTATCGTCTAGGGGAGTAGGACGCCGCCCTCTCACGGCCACTCGGGGCCTTACCTCTGTTGACCGATAGTGACCGGTATGCAGGGGTTTTAGGGGTTGTCGGGTGGGGGCCATGACCTCTGTAGACGGCTGGTCACCCATGCGGCCGGGGTCCGATCCGGGGTCCGTAGGGGTCCGCTGCGCCGGGGCGGGGTCGGGCCGGATCGGGCAGGGAGGCGGGCCGGGCGTGGCGTCCTGGGGCTCCACCGCGCGCCTCAGACGGTACCGTGAGCGGGTAGCTCGACCACGTCTTGAGTCGGTTGGGGACGCGCGGTTGTTGCGGCTCGCTGGGGGGCCTAGACCCCTCGGCGCATGGCCGAAAGGATCGTCTACAGCTAACCAGCCGCCCCCCGCAGCGGCGTGCCACCCCGCAGCAGCCCCGACGGTCCGCTTGAGTCGGTTCGTCTGATGCAGGTAGGCTCCCTGCATACGGGACAACACTTGTCCCTGTCCTCGAAAGGGAGCTGCCAATGCTGTACGAGCAACGAAGTGATCTTGAGTCGCGCTCGGTTGCATCATCGGACGGGGCGGCGGCGCAGCCTGAAGCTGAGCGGGGGCCCTGGCATGCGCCGGTGATCACGCGGCTGAGTCTCGAGCGCACCCTGTTCGACGGCGGCAGCGTGGTTGACGGCGAGACCGGGTCCATAACTTAACCAGCCGCCCCCCGCAGCGGCGTGCCACCCCGCAGCAGCCCCGACGGTCCGTTGCTGGCGGGCGGGGCCGAGAGGCGGTTGGCGAGGTCGTCAACGTCGTCAGGGAACAGGTGGCCGTAGATGTCGTAGGTGGTCGAGATGCTGGCGTGGCCCATCCAGTTCTTGACCTCCAGCGCGTTGGCCCCGCTGCGGATCAGCCAGGACGCGCACGTATGACGGCAGTCGTGAAGCGTGGGGGCGGGGGATAGCTGGGCCGCTCGCACGGCCGGGAGCCAGAAGTTCCGCCGCCAGGAGGTCGCGCGGATCGCGGTGCCGTCGTCCCTCGTGAAGATCAGGGCGTCGGGGCCACCGGGGAGGGCGGCGAGATGTTGTTGGAGGTTGTGGGCGAGTTGGGGCTCCAGGCCGACCGTCCGTTCCCGGCCGCTCTTTGTCTCGCCGAACACGGGCTCGCGGGGGAGGACGGGGTCGTTGGGGTCTTTGAGCCACGTCTTGATCGACTCCTCGACGCGGACGCGGCCGTGCAGCACGTCAACGTGTCTCCTCCGCAGCGCGAATAGCTCGCTCTGCCGCAGGCCGGTGTAGACGGCGGAGCGGATCATCGTCTGGTAGCGCGGGTCGGTGTTGGCGATGAGCGTTCGGCCTGCTCGCGGGTGAGGTAGACGGGCTGGCGCTGGCGCTTGGGACTGGGCATCCCCCGGACCCTTCTGGCTGGATTCGCGGCGATGTACTCAAGCTCGACGGCCTCGGACATGATGCTGGAGAGTGTGGTGTGATTCTTGTGGACGGTGCCCCCGGCCATCTCACCCGCCTCCGTCTTGACGGTGAGCTTGCCGAAGTAGCGGCGGACCATTGCGCGGTCGATTGTGGCGACCTTGCGAGTGCCGAACGCGGGCATCAGGTGTCGCCTCAACACTTGGTCGTACCTGTCGCGGGTGTTGGGCTTGAAGCTCGGGTAGCGCGTCGTGCGCCACGCCTCGACGCGAGCCGACCGCAACGTTTTTCGGTCCGCGCGATCCGACCAACGAGTTCTCGCGGTTCGTGATCTGGGTGATCCCGGTCACGGAAGAGGAGTACTCGCACTTGTCTGAGGCTCTCCCCTGCAACGAGTGGCGCGTGAGCTACGACATTCCGCAGAGCCGCGTCGAGATGGCCGCTGGCTCACAACAGCTACGGGAGATGGCGTGATGCTCACACACAACGATCTGGCCGAGCTACACCGGGCGACCGACAAGCTGGGGGACGAACTCAGTGGGTCTGGTCAAGCGCTTTGTTTCTCACTACCCGGGTCCCATGATGCCCGGATGAGTCGCCCTGGGAGGTCACATCGAGCCCGGTGTCCTGCCGGGGGCTCGGTCCCTCTTGCAATAGAACGGCGGTGCGTAGGGCGCGTCCCGTTATGTTGCGGCCTCTGTCGGCACTGCTGCTACGCCAGGAGACAGAGGGCGCTGGCTAGCAGACGGCCGCGAGGGGTCCGCAGGGGTGCGCTAGCCTCCAGTCGGATACGACAGGGGACCGATTGGGGGTCCGGGCAGTTCGCGCAATGCACCAAAACCCATAAAATCCCTGCTAATCCCGCCCCGCCGCTATCGTCTAGGGGACTAGGACGCCGCCCTCTCACGGCGGAAACTCGGGTTCGAATCCCGGTAGCGGTACTGACAGACCCGCTGGTAGTCAGCGGGTTTTGTCGTTTCAGAGCAGGCCGCGCACCAGTGCGCGCACCAGTTGGGAGCAAGCTCGTCCCAAGCGCGCGCCCGGCCGGTGGTCCCAAGCCGGTCCCACGGGTATGCCCGTCGAGCGGGGTGCGCCGAGCGCCGAGGTTGTGGTGGGATAGGGCGAAGCAATGACGCAAGAACCGACATCGGCGGACGATCAGGTCGAGCGCCTGCAACGCCGGACCTTGGGCGATTCGTATCTGAGCCAGGCAATCGACGCACTGCGATCGAGCGGTTCATCGGACGCCCTGTACCTCCAGGCCAAGCTGCCCAAGAACGTGCCCGATCAACAGAAGGCGATGTTTCGCGCGTCCCTAATGGTTCGTGCCCGCGTGCGACGGGTCGAGTTCGCGCGCTCGACGATCCTCTACTGCATCCTTGCCGCTGAGGCGTATGCCAACCAGTACCTGCAATGGCATCTAAAGCGGGCAGAGTTCGCCGCAGTTGACCGTTGGCAGACACTCGACAAGTATCTGCTGGTCCTCGGTTTGTAGTGGGGCACGATCTGTTCAAGCGAGGCGAGGAACCGATCCAAACACTGAACAAGCTGTTGGGCCTTCGGACGCGCCTTGTGCATCCGAAGCTTCGCCAACCGGCCCCGCGTCCTCGCGCGGACGAGGATCCGCCGACTTTGAGGTCTTCAATCCGCGTGACGGTGCTCGCTATCTGGTGGCTGTCGCTGAAGCCGTCGCGACGTTGCTGATCGCAGGCAGGCCGACGCCGTACTTTGACGCGGTCGTCGGCTTCATCGCGGCGGATAGGCCGTTCTTTACAGTTCGGCGAGGCCGCAAGCCGCGAACTTCCTCGGTTCGGGGCTGAACCGGCGCCCGACCTAGTGAACGAGTCGATCCGCCGACGCAACCTAGATCGGCCAGCGTCAGCGTCCGACGCCAGACCCGCCCCACAGCGTATGGGTCGATGACCGCGAGCGCGTGGCCGACGGCTCGGCGAACCGAGCCGCTGGGCGGCCTCGACCGTCGAATGCGCGGAGTCGCGGTCGAGAGTTTTACGCCGGTCGCACTCGTACCCTTCGCCGGTGCCGTCGTCAGCGATGATCGTTGTCGGGGCTGCGCTGCAGGGGATCGGCCTGGGCTTCGTGTTCTACGAAGTCATCGCGATCCGCGTCCACGAATTCGGCGGCGCGGCGTGGCCGACCCGAACCATCCATTGGGGGCGCGCCACGTCGACGGCGGCCGACGCACACGCCCGGCGGACCTGTCCGCGCGGCAACGCTCCGCGCATCGGCCAGCGTCGCGAAGCTCAGTTACGCACCGCCCGGCCCCGACGCAAGCGACGCAGAGCGGTTCGCATGGCTTGAACTGATGGTGAAGGCGCTTAGATGATCAACTTGATGCGCTGCCGGAAACGATCCGCCGTGAAGTAGGCGCCGCTACCGCTAAGGCCGAGCAGCGCGATCAGGCGATCGAGCAGGCGATTGCGGACAGCGACCAGCGGCGGCGGCAAGCGCTCAAACGGTCGCTGTTCCGCCAAGGCATCGGCGGCGCATTCGTCTTGGTTGGGCTGATCGTCGGGACGGTCGGCGCGGTCACCTAGCGGGATCGCGCGCGACTGTCGAGGCGCGCAGCTGGGCGCGTATCGCTTCGATGACGCGCTCGTCGCGTTCGGTCGTCAGCCGTTTGCCCGCAACCCTTGTGCTGGTGCGGCCACCCGAACAAGGCGCGCACCGGGCGACGGTCATCCGTCGAGCCGCTGGTCAAAGTCAAGGCGCAGGCCGTTAAAGACGAAACCTTGAATGGAGCTTGTCCGATGTGTCTACCGGCGATGCCCGCGCCGGTGAGTCCACGACCGAAAGGAACCAACCGATGAAACGGACCCAAGTCGATGCCGACGGGACCGTGCGCTGCTCGGTCTGCGGCGCCAAAGATTTCACCCACAGGAACCTGCCGTTGCTCACACGCAAGCGCCTACGGTGCCGGGGCTGCGGCACCAACCTTAAGCCCGGTAAGGCGAGCGCGTCACAGGCACGCGAGCACGTCGGCAAGTCGAAGTAGCAAACCACCAACAGCCCGGCTTAGCCGCCGCGACGGCCAAGCGCGGCAAGCTGCGCGAGGATCACCTGACGCGTTCGTTCGTCACGTTCCACGGCCAATCGTTCGCGCAGCCGCTGCACCCGCGCCCGGTGCGTGCTGCTGCCCTTCCGGCGCTTGCCCCGCATCGGATGAACTGCGCCCACCGGCCGAACCC
>CAVUUT010000027.1:0-28144 GCA_963744695.1 uncultured Solirubrobacterales bacterium
GATGGCGTGGCCGTCCCCGGAGCCGACCACGCTGACCGTGCACTGCGGGCCCGCGAGCGTCCTGGCGCTCCCGCGCCGGCGGGCGAGCGACCTCGACGCATCACCGGTCATGTTCGGGCCGCCCGAGAGCGGCACGGCGCTCGCGAGCGAGACGACGATGCTGCGCAAGACTGGGCGGCGCGTGCGCCGGGACCTCGCAACCGGGGAGATCGAGGTCGAGTTTGACTGGCACGGCTCAGGGACGCGGATCGTGTCGACTCAGACCGAGATGGGCGAGGAGAACGTGACCACGTATCGGATCCTCGAGGGCGATCCGCTGTCGGCGACCGTGACCTGCCGGGTGGAGGCCTCGCTCGCGCGCGCTGGGTGGAACACGCGCACGGTCGCGACCAGCACGATGACCTGCGATCACGAGCGCTTCACCGTCACGACCACGCTCGACGCGTTCGAGGACAACGTCCGCGTCCACGCCCGAACCCACACTCATCACTTTCCGAGGGATGGAGTCTGATGACACTCATTGAGCGCCCCACCGAGAATGCGGGCCGCGACACGGTCCCCTGGACCTGGTATTCCGATCCGGCGATCCTGGCGCTGGAGATGGAGCGGATCTTCCGCTGCTCGTGGCAGTACGCCGGCCATCTCGGCGAACTCCAAGGCCCCGGCAGCTACTTCCCGTCGGCCGGCGGGCCGCTGCCGATCGTCATCACGCTCGATGGCGACGGCGTGTTGCGCGGGTTCGTCAACGTCTGCCGCCACCGAGGCGCGATCGTTGCCACCGATGCGAGGCGCAGGGGGACGCTCCAGTGTCCCTACCACGCGTGGACCTACAACCTTGATGGCTCACTGCGGGCCGCTCCCCGCAGCGAGCAGGATCCCGCGTTTGACGCCGGCTGTCGAGGACTCGCCCCCGTGTCGGTGGGAACCTGGGGACCGTTCGTGTTCGCGAATCCGGATCCCCGGGCGGAGCCGCTCGGCGACGCGCTCGCCGACCTTCCCGAGATCGTCGCCGAGCATGGGCTCGAGATCGAGGGGCTGCGATTCAACCGGCGGGTGCACTACGAGATCCAGGCCAACTGGAAGATCGCGGTCGAGAACTATCTCGAGTGCTACCACTGCCCGGTCAACCACCCGGGACTTGTCGATGTGCTCGACGAGCGACGGCTCGAACTGCGCGCCCGGGGGCTGCGGACCAGTCAGTTCGCGCCGATCCACCCCCGTTCGCTTGAGGGCCGCGGGCCGATTGACGCCCGCGGCGAAGTCGGCGAGGCCCAGAACCACCTGTGGTTTCCCAACTTCAAGTTCAATGTGCTCCCCGGCCACCCGAACCTGTCACTCGGGCCGCTGTGGCCGACCGGCCCCGAGACGTGCGCCGGCTATCTCGACTACTGGTTTGGCGAACACGTCGACCAGGAGTGGATCGACGCGATGTTCGTGTTCGATGAGCAGGTCGGCGCCGAGGACACGGCGCTGGTCGAGGCGGCCCAGCGGGGCACGTCAGCGGGCCTGATCGACCGCGGCTGGGTCCTCGGCGCAACCGAGACGCTGATCGGCCACTTCCAGGATTACCTGCGCGAACGGCTCGAGCTCGACCGGCCGAGCGCTGCGAGCTCAGAGCGCTAGTCAGCTCGCTCCGTGCGTCTCGAGCGTCACGGTCCGCCGGTCGCACCGTGCCGTCCCAGCCACGCCTATGTCGCAAACGGGGTGAGCCGTGCGATCGCGAGCGCTCGGTTTGCGCCAAAGCTCTCATCGAGGCGAGGGTCGCGCGCCCGGTCTGACAGTTCGATCGCTTCCAGCACCCAGTGAGAGGCTGCCTCGCGGTCGCAAGCTCTCAACCGCATGCGCGAGCGTGTTCATGGTAGGCTTCCTACCTAACGCTGTCTGAGTCCAGGCAGTGGACGGGTAACTCGGGGAGATCCGGCGCAGCGCCGGGCGAGCAATGGGGGATCGGAATGCGCACCACTGTCGATCAGACGACCGGCGATCGATCGCGACGGAGGCGACGGCTTCGAATCACGCTGGTCGCGTCGGTGGGCGTGGCGCTCGCCGCGGCGGGGTCCGCGGCGGCATTCCAAGCGCTCCCGCCAGGCGGCCAGGTCAATGACGACGCGGCCGCGGGCATCAACCCCGCTCTCAGCGTCAGCGTTGAGGATCCGACGAACGCAGACGTCGTCGGTGGGGCGCTGACCGCCGGCGGCAAGGCCGTTCCGTGGGCGATCTTCCGCCAGACGGAGAGCGGCGGCAGCGCCGATCAGGTGTTCAGCCGCTCGTTCGCCGCCGGCGCGTGGAAAACGCGCGGCGTCGGGACCGTCGGCGGGCGCTCGAGCGTGGCGGGACGTTCAGCGGATCGCTCAACTTCGACCAGCACGAGGATGGCGAGGCGCCCGAGATCGACTTCGCCGGCGCCGGCCGGACGGTGCCATGGGCCACTTGGTATGAGGAGACGAGCGGAACCGGCTTCGACAACAAGAACGTCTTCGCCAGCAGGTTTGACAACAACGCGGACGCGAACCAGAACAAGTGGATCTTCGCCGGCCAGGGCAGGGGCAACGGCGGCAGCGGTCCGAGCGTTCCGTCATTGAACATCCACACCGAGCAGGACGCGGAGAACCCGTCGGTCGCAGGCGGCTCGGCGCTCGACGCGACCAAGCCCGGACCGTGGATCACCTGGCAGGAGACCGCCAACAGCAACGGCCAGGACCAGATCTTCGTCAGCCGACCAATCGGCCCCGGCGCCTTGAACTGCGACGGTGTGACCCCGACAGGTAAGGCCGACGCCACCGGCCACGTGCCCGCGATCGGCGGCTTCTGCTTCCAGCAGACCGGCATCCCGAGGTTCGGCACCGGTGCCGCCGACCCGAGCCTCAACGTCGACCCGACCCGCGGCGGCGTCGAGCCGGACATCGCGTTCACCGGCGCCGCGAACGGCGTCCAGGACTCGGTGCCGTGGGTCGTCTGGTACGAGCAGGGCCCCACGGACAATGCCGTGAGTGGCCTGACGCACGACAAGGAGATGGTGTTCGCCGCCAAGGGCGTCGGCGACGGCGTTCCCGCTGACGGCAACTTCAAGTGGGTTGCGGTCGGAAACGCAAACAGCGCGACGCTCGACGCCACCGGCACGAATCAGTTCGGCGGCTGCGCGGCTTCTGACGCCGCCGAGGCGGGGTGCTCGCTGAACAAGAACCCCAACGTCGACGCCGAGGATCCGCGGGTAGCCGCGGGCACGATGAACCCGGCCAACGCGACCGTCCCGTGGGTCGCGTGGGACGAGGACCTGAACGGGGTCAAGCAGATCTTCGTCTCGCGGCTCGTGGACGGCACCCATTTCGAGCTCGTCAACAACGGCGCGCCGATCTCCGTCGGAGCCAACGACTCGACCCGCCCCGACATCACGTTCTCGGGCAACACGCCGTACGTGACGTGGCGGGAGAACACGGGCGGAGGCGTCGAGAAGGCGTTCGTCGGGCACTTCGTCAACGCCGCGAGCCCGAGCTTCGTCCTCGACGAGAGCGACGTGCCGCTGACCCCCTCGAGCACGGCAGACGTGCGCGAGCCGGTCTCGTCGGCGTGCATCGCGACACCGTTCAACAACGACGGCAAGGCGTGCCAGGGAGGCGCGGTCGGGACCCCGTTCTTCCTGTTCACGAATGGGATGAGCCCGAGCAGCCTGTTCGCCGACGCCTACGAGCCCGATACCCCGGCCACCGGCCCCGCGAGCGGAGTCGGAACGACCTCGGCATCGATCAGCGGCCAGGTGAACCCTCACGGCGCATCCGTGGCCGTGTCGTTCCAGTTCGGACCGACGACCGTCTACGGCCAGACGACGGCGGCTCGGAAGACCGGCCCGGACAATGCGCCGGACTCGTTCAGCGCGCAGCTGACGCGGGCTTGCACCGGGGACGACGATTCACTACCGCGCGGTCGCGACGAGCGACTTCGGGACGTTCCTCGGCGCCGACCAGCAGTTCACCACGGCCGCGCAGACGCCACCGCCGCCGGGCGCGGGGACCGCATCGGCCGGTCACGCGAAGGTCAAGGGACGCAGCGTGAAGGTGCGCGCGTCGTGCGCCGGCGCTTCAGGAGCGACGTGCCACCTGGCATTCAAGATGACCGTCGTCGTGCATCTTCGCCGGCATAAGGTCGTCAAGGTCACGCCCGCGGCCAAGAAGCGCAAGCGGACCGTCACCGTCGGCTCGGCGCGGACCACACTCACGGCCGGCGCGACGCGGACGGTGCAGCTCTCGCTCAACGGCAAGGGCAAGAAGCTGCTTGCCCGGTTTCACCACATCACGGCCACGCTGAAGGTCACTCAGACGCTCGGCAACGGGCACACGAGGAAGGTGTCCAGCCAGAAGGTCACCTTCAAGGCTCACAAACACCATCGATAGCGCCGGCGGGCGGGGCTCCGCCGCGACCGGCGTGCGATCGCCGCGGGCGTGAGCCCGCAGCAACCGGCATGCGAGAGCCCGGCGGGGTGGGGATTCCCCCACCCCGGTTCGGGTGAACGCCGCATTGCCGGCGTCGAGCGTGATTTCGATCATGTAGTCGTCAACCACGCACGAAGGAAACGGCTCATGACCAGCACCACGATCCCAACCTATTCCGCCGGCAGCGGCTCGCGCCACACAGCGTCCTCCGCTGCTCGCCGCTCCGGCCGCGTCACCCGCGCGGCCCGCGCCGCCGGCCGCGACCTCGTCTACCTGACCGGCGTCCTCGCCAGCAGCATCCTCGGGTTCGTGGTCTGGACCGTCGGGGTGTCGGTGACGCTCGGCCTCGCCGTGCTCGCGTTCGGCGTGCTCGTCTGGGTCCCCGCGGCGATGGGACTGCGCGGCGTCGCGAGCCTCGATCGCGGCCTCGTCGGCTGGTACCGGCACCGCCCGATGGTTGCTCGCTACCGGCGGTCGCCCTCGGCCAGCGTGATTGATCGGTTCAAGACCGCGCTGCGGGACCCGCGCGTTTGGGCCGATCTGAAGTGGGTCGCGCTCAACTCGATCTTCGGCTTCGTCGCGGCGACGATCGCGATCTCGGTGACCGCAGAGGTGGTCTCACTGGTCCTGATGCCGCTGTGGTGGTGGGCGCTGAGCGATCCCCAGCACCAGTACGCGACGCTGAACCTCGGCATCTACACGGTCACGTCGACGGGCTGGGCGCTGGTCACGACGGCGATCGGCCTGGCGCTCGCGCCGGTGGCGCTGCTCATCAATCGCGCGGTCGCCTCGGTGCACAGCCGCGCGGCGCAGGATCTGCTCGCGGATCGCGCCGGCCGCTAGCGCCAGACGCGGATCCAGGGAGGGGCGCCGGCCACCCCCCAGGCTGGCCGCCCCTCCTGACGCACGCCCGGCTCCCGCCCCGACACACAATCGGCACTAAGCCGGCACGGAGTTGACACGTCTGCGTCTAGATCTGTCACACGATCTTGGGCACGATCAGCTCATGGCAACGCTGAAGCAGAAAATCGCGGTGGAGCGCAAGATGCGGGCGCTGATCGAGACCGAGGAGCTGCCCGAGCCCGACTGGATCGAGTATGGGCACACGTGCGTCAGGGTGATCTGGGAGCGCCCCAAGCTGTGTGTCGTGATCGATATCGACGAGGCGCCGGAGGGCTTTGAGAAGGTCGGCGAGCAGCTCGCGAATGGCGCCGAGATGATCGACCGGATCCGCAGCGCGGAGATTGAGGCCGCCGCGAAGGCGGAGGACCAGTCGCTGAGGGGCATGGATCTCGAGCGGATTGACGAGGATGAGATCGACCCCCGCACGCGCGCCGAGCTCGAGCCGACGCCGAAACCCGAGGGCGACCGCAACCGAACCACGGAGATCGATCATATGAGCGAAACCGATTAGTCCGGGACACGGCGGCGGACAAAGTGGCGAAGCACGCCAGCAGCGATTCGATTAGTGTTCTCGCGTCAAATAGAGCCGAATCCCCGGGGTTGCCGACCCGGGGAGCGGGGGACCCGAAGTGGTTCGGGGCGAGTCCCGCGGTGATCCGTCGGAGGCGCTTCTCGGAAGCGCTAGCCCGTCAGCTAACCCCGCAGGCGCAGGCAATTAGAGCGTGTCCCCTAGCCGCCGAGGATCCGCGTTGCCCAAACCGCATAAGGACGTACCCAGCCCCCCGTCCACACCCGAACGGACCCGAGGAGGGATGCTCCGTACGCGTACCCGAAATATCAGGCGCGCGCGGGGCGCGGGTGCACGGGTCCGCAACGCGCTGCTCGCGATCACGGCGGCGGCCGCCTTCGTGGTCGTCGGCATCCCCGAGCTTCAGAGCGCGTTCGCGAAAGCCCCGCTGCCGGTGCTCCGGATGGGTGACAGCGGCGGCCCGGTCCGGACGCTGCAGCGCTGGCTCACGGACGTCGGGCTTCGGACGACGGCGGACGGCAGCTTCGGCCCGGGGACAAGGCGCGCGGTGATCCGCTTTCAGAAGGCCGCGCACCTGTCGCCCCCGAGCGGCACGGTGGGTCAGCACACGGCCGCATCGCTGAAGAAGTGGGTCAGGCAGCACAAGCTCGTCACAGGCGCGACCGGTGTTCGCAACAAGCCCGCAATCAACGCGGGTGATCCGCTGCATGAGGTCCTCCGGATGGGCTCGACCGGAGCGGACGTCACGACACTGCAGACGTGGCTGACGACGGTCGGCCTCGCGGTCACCGAGAACGGCACCTTCGGCGCGTCGACGAAGCAGGCGGTGATCACGTTCCAGCAGGCCGCGAACCTTGCGCCGCCGAGCGGCACCGTCGGCGAACAGACCGCGAGCACGCTCGACTCATGGGTCCAGAGCGGCAAGAAGGTGCCGGCCACGTTCCTCAATGCGCCGGCGCCGACGGGCACGAAGCCGACGAGCTCGGGGTGGGTGTTCCCGCTCAAGCCGATCAGGCGCGTGCTCTCACCGTCGGCGTGGACGCAGGACCAGGGCGTCGACATCGGCACGATCAACAGCCAGTGCGGCTCGATGGTGACCGAAGTCGCGGTCACGAACGGCACGATCGTCCAGGAGGGGATCGAGGGCTTCGGTCCCGCCGCGCCGGTGCTCAAGGTCTCGAGCGGCAAGTACAGGGGCCGCTACGTGTACTACGGCCACGCCCTCCCGGCGCTCGTCAAGGTCGGCGCGCACGTGACCACGGGCGAGCCGATCGCCGAAGTCGGGTGCGGCGACGTCGGCCTATCGAGCGCGCCGCACATCGAGATCGGGATCAGCGCCCCGGGCGGACCGCCGTGCTGCCCGGCCTTCCACGAGACGTCACAGACGATGTACGACATCGTCACGTCGCTGTGGAAGAAGGCGCACTGATCGCGGACAGCGGCCGAGACTGAAGACGGACGCCGCGGGGTCAGATCCTGGGCCGCCGCCGCGGAGTCAGATCCGGGGCGGCGTCCGCGCCGACCAGATAGCGGCCGAGATCACGACGCTGACGATCGAGACGACGAGCCCGATGAGCCATCCAGCGGAGCCGCTCGAGACCATGATCGCGGCGATCGCGACCCCGATCGCGACCACGCCACAGGTCGCGATCAAGCGCAGCATCACGTGCTCGAACGCGAATCGCTGAAGCGCACGCTGCTCGCGCCGGGCCGCCTTGCGGTCGCTCGGGTCGCCGGCTCGCTCAGCGGCGCGGAGCCCTCAAGCGGCTCTGACGACGACGCTCCAAACTCCGGATCACGTCCAACGCTCATCCTGGTGTCTCTATCACCCGGATCTCGCCGGGCCAAACCCGCCACACCCCGAACCCGCGCGACTGCCCGCCGGCGCCGCGCCGGAACCACGGCGCGGCGCGCGATCCGTCATGATCGCGGTGTGAGCAGGAGAGCGGGGCATCCGCACCCGGGCGGCAAAGCCCGAGCCGCGACGGAGAGACGGAAACGATGACCAGCACAAGGACGATGCAGCCGACCGCGTCGGTCGCCGACGTCGTCGGCGCGACCGTCGCCGCGCAGGGAGTCAAGGACGCGTTCGGGATCGTGGGGAGCGGCAACCTGGTGGTCACCAACGCGCTGCGCAACCGCGGCGTCAAGTTTCACCACGCGCGCCATGAGGGCGGCGCGATCTGCATGGCGGATGGGTACGCTCGCGTCACCGATCGAGTCGGCATCTGCAGCGTCCACCAGGGCCCGGGGCTGACGAACGCGATGACCGGCCTGACCGAGGCGGCCAAGAGCCGCACGCCGCTGCTCGTGCTCGCCGGCGAGACGCCGAGCGCGGCGCTGACATCCAACTTCAGAATCGACCAGCACGACCTGGTCGAGTCGGTCGGGGCGATCGCCGACCGCGTCTACAGCCCACGAACGGCGCCCGACGACGCCCAGCGCGCCTACCACCGCGCCGCGCTCCAGCGCCGGCCGGTGGTGCTGATGCTCCCGATCGACATCCAGCCGCAGCCGCCCGCCGGGGCCGAGCCGACGAGTCCGCCACCGCCGCCGCTGCCGGCCTACGAGCCGTCCGACGACTCGATCAGGGCGGTCGCCGATCTGCTCGAGAACGCGACGCGACCCGCGATCATCGGCGGACGTGGCGCGGTGCTCGCCGACGCGCGCGACGACCTGTACTGGCTGGGCCGGCTGATCGGCGCGGTGATGGCCACCTCGGCCCCGGCCAACGGCCTGTTCTCGGGTCTCCCCTACGCGCTCGGAATCTCCGGCGGTCTCGCGTCACCGCTCGCGACCAAGCTGCTGCCGCGCGCCGACGTCGTGATCGCGGTCGGCGCCTCGCTCAACGACTGGACGACCAAGCACGGCGAGATGTTCCACCCGGACGCGAAGCTCGTCCAGATCGACGTCGACCCACGCGCGATCGCGCGCCACCGCCGCTGCGACCGGGGGATCATCGGTGACGCGAAGGCGAGCGTGCGCAAGCTGACCGCCGAGCTCGAGCGTCGCGACCATCACGCTGACGGCTTCAGGGACCCCGACCTAGCGCGCGAAATAGAGACCAACCGCTGGCGCGACGACCCCTACGAGGACGCGTCAACCGACGAGTGGATCGACCCGCGGACGCTGACAATCGCGCTCAACCGGATCCTGCCCGCCGACAAGGCGGTCGCGGTCGACTCGGGCCATTTCCTCGGCTACCCGGCGATGTTCCTCGACGTCCCGGACGCGCGCTCGTGGGTGTTCGCCAACGGCTTTCAATCGGTCGGGCTCGGCCTCGGCAACGCGATCGGCGCGGCCGTCGCGCGTCCGGACCGGCCGACCGTCGCGGCGGTCGGCGACGGGGGCGCGTTCATGGCGCTGGCCGAGATCGAGACCGCCGTGCGGCTCAAGCTCAAGCTCCTGGTGCTGATCTACGATGACGCCGCCTACGGGGCTGAGGTCCATCACTTCGCGCCGATGGGGCATGACGTCACGAGCGTCCAGTTCCCCGACGCCGACCTCGCCGCGATCGCCCGCGGGGCCGGGGCGCAGGCGGCGACCGTGCGCGCCGCCAACGACCTCAGGGTGGTCGCGACCTGGCTTGACCAGGCCGACCCGCAGCCGCTGGTGCTCGACGCCAAGGTCAACCCGACGGTCTGTGCCGACTGGCTGGCGGAGGCGTTCCGGGCCGGCTAAACGCAACAAGGAGAAGCGAATGGAAAGCAGCCGGATCACGCAAACCGGTCAGGAAAGAGTAAGCGAGGTCTCGGCGCTGCTCGGCGGGCTCGCCTCGGGATCGGTGGAGATCGTCGACCTGACGCAGCCGTTGACCGAGACCACGCCGGTGATCAAGCTCCCGCCGCCGTTCGCCAACACCCCCGGCCTGAGCCGCGAGGAGATCAGCCGCTATGACGACCGCGGCCCCGCTTGGGCGTGGTACACGCTCACGATCGGCGAGCACGTCGGGACGCACCTCGACGCGCCGATCCACTGGATCACCGGCAAGGACGGCAAGGACGTCGGCTCGATCGATGCGCAGACGCTGATCGGCCCGGCGTGCGTGATCGACAAGACCGCCGAGACCGAGGCCGACAACGGCTATCTGCTGACCGGGAACGATCTCGAGCGCTGGGAGGCCGAGCACGGCCGTGTCCCGAACGGCGCCTGGGTGCTGCTGCGGACCGGGTGGAGCTCGCGCGCCCACGACGAGGCCTCGTTCCTGAACGCCGGCGCGAGCGGACCGGTGACGCCCGGCCCCGACGTCGACGCGGCACGGTGGCTGGCCAACGAGCGCGGGATCTCCGGGTTCGGCGTCGAGACGGTCGGGATCGACGCGGGCGCGGCCGCCGGCTTTGATCCGCCGTTCCCGGTGCATAACTTCCTGCTCGGCGCGGGCAGGCTCGGGCTCACGCAGCTCGCCAACCTCGACCAGCTACCGGCGACGGGTGCGCTGCTGGTCGTCTCGCCGCTGAAGCTGATCGGCGGCACCGGCAGCCCGAGCCGGGTCTATGCGTTCGTCCCCAGGGATTAGCTCGGCGAGCAGTCGCGGCCGCGATCAGGCGACGGCGCTCGACGCCCAGGACCCGCTCGCGCCGTTCCACGAGCGCTTTCTGGTCGCGCCCGACGGACTCATCTACCTCGACGGCAACTCGCTCGGGCGACTTCCCAAACAGACGCCCGAGCGGCTCAAACACGCCGTCGAGCAGCAGTGGGGCGAGCGGCTGATCCGGGCCTGGACCGAAGGCTGGATGGACCTGCCCGAGACGATGGGTAACCGGCTCGCCTCCGAGCTGCTCGGGGCCGCGCCCGGCCAGACCGCGATCGCCGACTCGACCACCGTGTGCTTCTACAAGCTCGCCAGCGCCGCGCTCGACGCGCGCCCTGACCGGACCGAGATCATCACCGACCGCGACAACTTCCCCACTGACCGCTACGTGCTCGAGGGCCTCGCCAGCCAACGCGGCCTCACGATCAGGTGGATCGAGGCCGACCCCGAAACGGGACCCATACCCGACGACATCCAACCTCTGATCAGCGACAAGACCGCGCTGGTCACGTTCTCGCAGGTCAACTACCGCTCGGCCTTCATCCTCGACACGAGGCGGATCACCGAGATCGCGCACGCCCACGGCGCGCTTGCGCTCTGGGACCTGTGCCACAGCGCCGGCGCGATCCCGGTCACGCTCGACGACGATCGCGTCGACCTCGCCGTCGGCTGCACCTACAAGTACCTCAACGCGGGGCCCGGGGCGCCGGCGTTCCTGTACGTTGCGCGCGAGCACCAGGACGAACTCAGGCAGCCGATCTGGGGCTGGCTCGGGCGCACCGAGCCGTTCGAGATGGCACAGGGGTACGTCCCCGCGCGCGGCATCTCGAAGATGCTGTCGGGCACCCCGCCTGTCCTCGCCCTGACCGCCGCGCAATGCGGGATCGAATTATCAATTGAGGCGGGCATCGACGCGATCCGCGCCAAGTCAGTCGCGATCACCGAGTATGCGATCGCGCTGATCGACGAGCAGCTCGCGCCACTCGGGTGCAGCGTGGGCTCGCCGCGCGACCCCCAGCAGCGGGGGTCACACGTCGCGCTCGTCCACCCCGAAGCGCGCACGCTCTCCGAAAGGCTGATCGGCGCCGGCGTCGTGGTCGACTTCCGCACGCCGGACGTGATCCGGCTCGGCCTCTCGCCGCTGACGACGAAGTTCACCGACGTCTACGACGGACTCGCGCGCGTCCGCGAGCTGCTGGGTTAGTGGGGCTCCCGGAAACGTTCGACCCACTAGCGCGCTGACGGACGAGGGCGGTCAGCCGGCCGCGACGTACGCGTCGGTGACCGCGTCGAAGTGACGCTGGGAGGAGTCGGCGAGGCTCACGTACAGCTCGTGGAAGACGCGCGCCGCGCGGCCGCGCGGACCGGCGACCGGGGCCAGATCGTCGGGGAGCTCGGGGTCGATCATCGGAAAGCCGCGGAACTGGTGCACGACGCGCGTGCGAGTCGCAAACGCGTCGCGATCGGACAGCGAGGCGAGCGCGCGGCGGTGGCAGAGCGGCTCGAAGTCGGCGACGAACGCCTCGTAGCGCTCGACCAGACCGCTCAGATCCCAGGCGCGCGAGACGAGCGCCGGCAGCCCGACGACCGCGTCGGGGTGCGCGGTGAAGAGGGTCGCGTGGTCTGACACGCGCAGCTCGGCGAGCAGCCTGACGACCTCGGCCGAGTGGTCATGGGGCGAGACCCAGACGCTGCCCTGGACCGAGCCGAAGCCGAGGAACCGCAGCCGCCGCGCGAGCCGCGTGAGCTCGAGCCGGCGGTCCTCGGGGATCTGGTGCCAGAGCACCGTCCAGGTCCCCTCGTCATCGCGCGGATCGCCGAGCGAGAAGATCCGCACGTCGCCCTCGGCCAGGAGCCGGTCAGCGCGCTCGGTCAAGCGGTAGTGGACCAGCCGGCCGTCGCGGATCCGCTCGATCAGTCCGTGGCGCACCAGCCGCGTCAGCGCCACGCGCGCCGCGCCCGCGGAGAAGCCGAGCTCGCCGAGCAGCAGACACGAGGCCGCCCGACCAGACGCGATCGCCGAACGGGCGCACATAGGTCCCGAGCAGCGTGATCGCGAGCTCCTGGGGCTGGACCGTGTCGCTGGCCGGCAGGCCGCCGTGGGCACCGAGGCCGGTCCCGACGTGGCGGACCGCGACGGAGCTCACGCCCGTCCCTCCCCGCTGCACGAGCGGCGCTCCGCGCTCACGACCACCCCTCCGGCGCGACGAGCACCTCGGGCGGATCGGGCTCGAACGAGCGCTCGAGCTCCTTGCGCACACCGTCGCCGCGCCCGGCGGGCGGCTTGCGCGATCCAGCCTGGTACTGCGGCACCCAGGCGACCCCGTCGCCGGCGTACTCCTGCTCGGCGGCGGCGTGCAGCGTCCAGTGCGGGTTGTAGAGGTGGGGGCGCGCGAGCGCGCACATGTCGGCGCGGCCCGCCAGAACGGTTGTGTTGACATCGTCGTAGCTCGCGATCGCGCCGACCGCGATCGTCGGGATCCCGACCTCGTTGCGGATCCGGTCAGCGAACGGGGTCTGGAAGCTGCGTCCGAACGCGGGGCGCTCCTCGGGCGTGACCTGGCCGGAGGAGACGTCGATGATGTCGCAGCCGTGCTCGTGGAGCATCCGCGCGAACGCGACCGAGTCATCGGCGGTGAAACCGCCCTGCACCCAGTCGGTGGCGGAGATGCGGACGCTCATCGGCTTGCCGGCGGGCCACACTTCGCGGCAGGCGTCGAACACCTGGAGCACAAACCGCGCCCGCGCTTCCAAGGACCCACCGTAGGAGTCAGTGCGCAGGTTCGTGACCGGCGAGAGGAAGCTCGACAGGAGGTACCCGTGCGCGCAGTGGAGTTCGAGCAGATCGAAGCCGGCCTCGAGGCACCCACGCGCGGCCGAGACGAACTGCCCGAGCACCTCGTCGATGTCCGCCTGAGTCATCTCCCGTGGCATCTGGTTGAGCTCGGAGTACGGGAGCGCCGAGGGCGCGATCACCTCCCAGTTGTCGGTCTCGAGCGGCTCGTCGATCCCGAGCCACATCAGCTTCGTCGACCCCTTGCGCCCGGAATGACCGAGCTGGGCGGCCATCGCGCAGTTGCCGTAGCGGTGCGCGAAATCGACGATCCGCTTCCACGCGCCCACGTGCTCGGGGCGGTACATGCCCGCGCATCCGGGCGTGATCCGCCCGATATCCGAGACGCAGATCATCTCGGTGTAGACGAGCGCGGCACCGCCGAGCGAGCGCGACCCGAGGTGGACGAGGTGGAAGTCCGACGGCATCCCGTCGACGGCCGAGTACATGTCCATCGGCGAGACGATCACGCGGTTGGGCAGCTCGAGCGAGCGCAGCTTGATCGGCGCGAACATCGGCGGGCGCTCGTTGAATCCTTCGGCGTCCGCAAACCGCTCGTCGACCCCATCAACGAAGCCCTGATCGCGCAGGCGCAGGTTGTCGTAGGTCACGCGGCGGCTGCGGGTGAGCAGGTTGAAGGCGAACTGCATCCGTTCCTGACCGACGTAGCGCGAGATCCCCTCGAACCATTCGAGCGACGCCTGCGCCGCGCGCTGGGTGCTCTCGACGAGCGGGCGCCGCTCGCCCTCGTAGGCCTCGAGCACGGCGGGCAGGTCGTCAAACCCGAACGTCCGAAATGACCACGCGAGCGCGACCGCGTCCTCCATCGCCAGCTTGGTACCGGAGCCGATCGAGAAGTGCGCCGTGTGGGCGGCGTCACCCATCAGCACGACGTTGTCCGAGCGCCAGCACGCGTTGCGGACCGTCACGAAGTTGATCCACTTCGAGTTGTTGGCGAACAGCTCGTGGCCGCCGAGCGCGTCGGCGAACAGCTCGCGCGCGAAGTCGACGCTCGCGTCGTCGCTGACCCCGGGCGCCAGTGACTCGGCCGACACCGCGTCAAGCCCCGCGCGGCGCCACGCCTCCTCGTTGGTCTCGACGATGAACGTGCTCATCTCGCGGCTGTACGGATAGCCGTGAGCCTGGAAGACCCCGTAGGGCGTCTCCTCGATGTAGAACTTGAAGGCATCGAACACGAGGTCGGTGCCGAGCCACATGTAGCGGCAGAAGCGGGGGTCGAGCGTCGGACCGAAGTCGGATGCGCGCGCCGCGCGCACCGCGCTCGTGGCGCCGTCGGCGGCGACGATCAGATCGGCCCACCCGAGATCGTCGAGCGCCGGCGCCTCGGAGGAGAAGCGGACGTCGACCCCGAGCGAAATAGCCCGCCGCTGCAGGATCCCGAGCAGCTCGCGGCGACCGAGCGCCGAGAAGCCGTGGCCGCCTGACCGCGTGCGCACCCCGCGGTGGTGGATGTCGATGTCGGTCCAGTGGACGAAGCCCTCGGTGATCTCGGCAAACGAGGTCGGGTCAGCGTGCTCGAAGACCGTCAGCGTCTCGTCAGAGAACACGACCCCGAAGCCGAACGCGTCCTCGGCGCGGTTGCGCTCGAAGACGGTGATCTCGCAATCGGGCGCGACCCGGCGCATGAGGATCGAGAAGTACAGGCCCCCCGGTCCGCCTCCGACTATCGCGATCCGCATGACGCCGGCGCGCGGGCGCTCACACGCCCAGATCGGAGAGGTGCTCGTACTCGAGCCCCAAGCCGTTCACGACGTTGTGCATCAGGGCAAGCGCGGCGCGCACGTTGGCGGCCGCGACCGGCGGCAGCTCCTCGCCGCAGAGCGCCTTGAGCTCCTCGTAGACGGCGAGCAGCCGCTGCTCGGAAGCGTTCATCTCGTTGCCGAGCAGATCCTGGGTCACGTCGCCGCCCCGATCGGCGCATCGCGCTTGTCGACGGTGCGTTTGGCCTTGAGCTCGAAGCGCGGCAGTTCGCCCGTGTCGGCGCGCTCGATGCGGAAGTTGAGCCCCTCGTGCGCGTGGGCCAGGCGCTTGCGCAGATCGTCCTCGAGGCCGTCCCAGTTCTCCGCGCTCCAGTCGGGCTTGAGCTCGACGCGGAGCGTGATCTCATCGCGTACGCCCTCGCGCGTGATCACGGTCTGGAACTCGTCGACCTCGGAGAACTCGCGCACGATCGCCTCGATCGCCCGCGGGTAGACGTTGGTGCCGCGGATGATCTTCATATCGTCGACGCGCCCGAGGATCCCGCCCTCGTAGATGTCAAAGCCGCGGCCGCACGTGCAGCGCGCGGCGGGGACCTTGGAGACGAGGTCACCGGTCCGGTAGCGGATCAGCGGGATCGCGCCGCGGCCGAACGACGTGACCACGCGCTCGCCGCGCTCGCCGTACGGCACCGGCTCGAGCGTCCCCGGGTCGATCACCTCCTCGATCACGTGGTCCTCGATGATGTGCGTGCCGCCCGGCTGGTGGTCGCACTCGAACACCATGATCGTCCCGATCTCGGTCATCCCGGCGGTGTCGTAGGCCTTGGCACCCCACTGCTCTTCGATCAGCGCCTTGGTCTGCGGGATCGAGCCGGCCGGCTCGCCCGACAGGATCAGGCGCTGCACGCCCGAGGCGGGCAGATCGATCCCGAGCACCGACGCCTCCTGCGCGAGGCGCAGCGCGTAGGTGGGGGTCGAGGCGACGACGGTCGCGCCGAAGTCGATGATCTGGCGCACGCGGCTTGCGGTCGGCTGGGCGCCGCCGGGGACGTTGAGGACGCCGATCTTCTCCATCGCGTAATGCAGCCCCCAGAAGCCGATGAACGAGCCGTAGCCGAAGGCGATGTAGGCCGTGTCACCGGGCCGGATCCCACACCCCCAGATCCCGTAGGCCCACATCTCGGCGATCCACGCCCAGTCCTTGCGCGAGTCGAGCGCGCGCAGCGGCTCGCGGCCGGTCGTGCCCGAGGTCGTGTGGATCCGGATCGCGCCCTCGCCGCCGATCGCCGGGAGCTCGCCATAGGGCGGGAACTCGGCCTGCGAGTTCATCCAGTCCTCGCGGGTCAGCATCGGCAGCCGCCGCAAATCCGCGATCGACTGCAGCCGATCGAGATCGAAGTCCGCGAGCGTGCGCTTGAACCACGGGCTGCGTTCGGCCGCCCACGCGACCTGGCGGCGCAGTTTGGCAAGCTGCAGCGCCTCGAGCTGCTCGCGGTCCAGCGTCTCGGTCTTCGGATTCCAATATGGGCTGTCGGAGACCACCGATCCCCTCTCGGCGTCGGAGCATACATAACATTGCCACGGACTTCTATGTCGAGTATCGTCGCTCGACCATGAGCCCCCACCGCGCCAGCGCCCCGCTCACATCCAACTGGCACCATTTCGACTACAAGGTCGACAACGGGGTCGCGACGGTGACGCTGAACCGGCCCGACAAGCTCAACGCGCTCACGTTCGACGTCTACGCGGACCTGCGGGACCTCGTCACCGAGCTCCCGCAGCGCGGCGAGGCGCGGGTCCTGGTGATCACCGGCAAGGGGCGCGGCTTCTCGTCGGGCGGCGACGTCGAGGAGATCATCGCGCCGCTGCTCGAGATGGAGACCGTAGAGCTGCTCGAGTTCACCCGCATGACCGGCGGCGTCGTCAAGGCGATGCGGGAATGTCCGCTGCCGATCATCGCCGCGATCAACGGCGTCGCCGCGGGAGCAGGCTCGGTGATCGCGCTCGCGAGTGACCTGCGGCTGATGGCCGAGTCGGCGTCGTTCGCGTTTCTGTTCACGCGCGTCGGGCTCGCCGGCGCCGACATGGGCTCGGCCTACCTGCTCCCCAGGATCGTCGGGCTCGGCCGCGCGAGCGAGCTGCTGCTGCTCGGCGACAAGGTCAGCGCCGACCGCGCGCTCCGGATCGGCCTCGCAACCGAGGTCGTCCCCGATGACGCGCTCGCCGAGACGACCGAGGCGCTCGCGCGCCGACTCGCCGACGGTCCCGCGTTCGCGTTCAGCACGACCAAGTCGCTGTTGACGCGGGAGCTCGACATGGGGCTCGGCGCGGCGATCGAGCTCGAGGCGATCACGCAGGCGCTCCTGATGCAGTCAGACGACTTCGAGGAGTTCTACGTCGCGTGGAGCGAGGGGCGGCGGCCGGAGTGGAAGGGTCGGTGAATTGACCGAGATCGTGAACGCCCCGGAGCTCGCGGCGCCGGTCGGCTTTTCACACGCCGTCGTCGCCGACCGAACCGTCTACCTCGGCGGCCAGATCGCGGCGACGCCCGAGGGCGCGGTCGTCGGTGACACGATCGCCGAGCAGTTCGACCTCGCGGCGGCGAACCTGATGACGGCGCTGCGCGCCGCCGGCGGCGGACCCGATGATCTCGTCGCGCTGCAGGTGTTCGTCACCTCGGTGGCCGAGTACAAGGCCGCGCTGCCCGAACTCGGGCGCGTCTGGCGCCGGCACTTCGGGCGCCGCTACCCGGCGATGGGTCTGTTCGGCGTCACCGAGCTGTTCGAGCCCGACGCCAAGCTCGAGCTGATGGGCGTCGCGGTCCTCCCGCCCGCGTGACGCGGCGATGTCGAGCGCACGCGACCGCCACCTGAGCGAGGCGCAGCTCGAGCTGTACGAGCGCACGCGGCGGCTCGCGGTCACGACCCTCGCGCCAATCGCGCACGCTGGCACCGCGGGCGAGGTCAACCGCCCGCTGATCAAGGCGGTCGCCGACCACGGCCTGCTCGAGGTCATCTTCGCCCCGGGGGGTGACATCAGCGCGATCTCCCTGTGTCTGATCCGCGAGGCGCTCGCGCGGCACAGCACCGACGCGGAGACCGCTTTCGCGCTCCAGGGGCTCGGGGCCGGACCGATCGTCCAGGCGGGCGGGCCACAGGTCAAGCACGAGTGGATTCCTCGGGTCGCCGACGGCAGCGCGGTGGCGGCGTTCGCGCTGACCGAGCCCGAAGCCGGCTCGGATCCGGCCGGATTGTCACTGAAGGCCGAGCCCGACGGCGACGGCGGTTACCGGCTGACCGGCGAGAAGCTGTGGATCTCGAACGCGCCCGAGGCCGACGTCTACTCGGTGTTCGCGCGTACCTCGGCGGAGCGAGGCGCCCGCGGGCTGACGGCATTCGCGATCCCCGGTGACGCGCCGGGGTTGAGCGGCGAACGTCGGCAGCTGCTGACACCGCATGCGATCGGCTCGCTCACGTTCGACGGCGTGTTCGCGGGACCCGAGCAGGTGCTCGGCGAACCGGGCGCGGGCTTCCGCGTGGCGATGCGCACGCTTGACCTGTTTCGCCCCAGCGTCGGCGCGTTCGCGATCGGGATGGCGCGCGCCGCGCTCGAGCTCGCGTCCGCTTACGCGCTCGAGCGCGAGACGTTCGGCAAGCCGCTCAAGGACCACCAGGCCGTTGCGCACCGTCTCGCGGAGCTCGAGGCCGAGACGGAGGCCGCGCGGCTGCTCGTCCACCAGGCGGCGTTCGCGCATGACGAGCACAAACACGATCCGGCGCTCGCGGCGATGGCCAAGCTGCTCGCGACCGAGGTCGCCCAGCAGGCCGTCGATGCGGCGATCCAGTTCCACGGCGCGGTCGCGCTGGAGCAGGGGCACCCGCTCGAGCACCTCTATCGCGACGTCCGCGCGACACGGATCTACGAGGGAGCGTCGGAGATCCAGCGCGAGATCATCGCCCGCGCGATGTTCCGCGATGCCGAGGGCCGCCGGTCGCACGAGGGCGGCTAGAGCCGCTGCCCGCCGCGCGCCGGCTCGCGACTAAAGGCGGACGGGGAGGTCAAACCGGTCGAGCAGGCCCTCGTCCTTGAAGCGCGTGATCGACGTGATCCCGTCACCGCTCACGCCGACGACGAGCAGCCCACAGCGCGCCCAGCCCTCACGGTTCTGGATGTAATAGGCGAACGCCGGCTGCCCGTTGGCGGCGGTCGCGACGAAGCGCCAGGGGCGGCCGCGGATCGCAAGGCGCTTGCGCAGGAAGGCATCGATCGCGTCGCGGCCGCGGTGCCACTCGGGCTCGGGTGGCATGCTCACGACCGCGTCGTCGGTGAGCATCGCGACGACTTCGTCGATGTCATCGCGCTCGAGCGCGTCCGCGAAGCGTCCGACGAGTTCGCGCTCGGCGCCTGCGAGCGGCAGCGCGAGGCGGTTGCGCGCCGCGGGGCCGCGGGTCTCGAGCGACGCCCGCGCGCGCTGCAGCGCGCTGTTGACCGACGCCGGCGAGGAGCCGAGCATCTCGGCGACCTCCTCGGCATGAAAGCCGAGCACGTCGCGCAGGACCAGCACCGCCCGCTGGCGCGGCGCGAGATGCTGGAGCCCGGACACGAACGCGAGCGCGACCGACTCCTTGGCCTCGTAGCGCGCATCGGGGCCGGGCGCAGCGTCGGGGACCCCCTCGATCAGCGCGTCGGGGTACGGCTCGAGCCACGCGATCTCGGCGACGTTCTCGACGGGGAGCCCGCCCGACCCGCCGACGGCCACCGCCTGTGGCCGGCGGCCTCGGTCGCGCAGCGCGTTGAGGCAACGGTTGGTCGCGATCGTGTAGAGCCATGCGCGTAGCGACGAGCGGCCCTCGAACTGCTCGAGCCCGCGCCAGGCGGCGAGCAGCGTCTCCTGGAGCAGATCCTCGGCGTCCTGGAGCGAGCCGAGGATCCGGTAGCAGTGCAGCTGCAGCTCGCGGCGGTAGGGCGCCGTCAGCTGCGCAAAGGCCTGTTCGTCACCGCGCTGCGCGCGGGCGAGCCGGTTGCGGGTGTCGATTTCGTCGGTCATTGAGTGCATCTAAGTACCACGACACCGGCGCGCTCAGAAATTCATCGCTGAATTCGCCCTCACGGCGCGTGTCTTTTCCTCCACACCCCGACCAGGACAGGAGAAGCGCACATGACCGCGACGATCGCTCGCAAAACAACCTCGAGGCAGCGCTGGGTCCTTGTGCTGTGCTCGATCGCGTCACTGATGGTGGCGCTCGACGTGACCGCCATCTCGACTGCGCTCGATTCGATCCGCCATGGGCTCGGCGCCTCGGTCAACGAGCTCGAATGGACCGTCAACGCATACAACCTCAGCTTCGCCGTGCTCCTGATCACCGGCGCCGCGCTCGGTGACCGGCTCGGCCGGCGGCGCCTGTTCGCCGTCGGATTGGGGATCTTCGTCGCCGCCTCCGCGGCCTGCGCGCTGTCGCCGAACGTCAGCGTACTGATCGCCGCGCGCGCGGTGCAGGGGGCGGGCGCCGCGCTGATCGCGCCGCTCTCACTCTCCTTGCTGAGCGCGGCCTTCGCGCCCGAGCGGCGGGGCTGGGCGCTGGGCCTTTACAGCGGCATCACCGGCCTGGCGGTCCTCGGCGGCCCGGTGATCGGCGGCGCGGTAACCCAAGGTCTCGCGTGGCAGTGGGTCTTCTGGCTCAACGTGCCGATCGGGCTCGCGGCGATCCCGCTGATCCTACGGCGGATCGAGGAGAGCTACGGCTCGCGCGCACGGTTCGACGTGATCGGCCTGGCGCTCGTCACGGCCTCGACGTTCGGGATCGTGTGGGGGCTGATGCAGGGCAACGACTCCGGCTGGACGAGCTTCGAGGTGATCGGCTCGCTCGCGGGCGGCATCGCCCTGCTGGTCGGCTTCATCGCCTTCGAGCTGCGTACGCGCGACCCGATGCTGCCGATGCGCCTGTTCACGTCACGCTCGTTCTCAGCCGGAAGCGCGACCAACTTCCTGCTCTCGAGCGCGCTGTTCGGCGCGGTCTTCTTCATGGCCCAGTTCCTGCAGCTGTCACTCGGCGAGGGACCGCTCGACTCGGGGCTGATGCTGCTGCCGTGGACCGCGTGCCTGTTCGTGGTGGCGCCGATCGCGGGGGCGCTGGTGGATCGGATCGGTGAGCGGCCGCTGGTCGTGCTCGGGCTGACGCTGCAGGCGATCGGGTTCGGCTGGGTCGCGCTGATCGCGACCAGCGGCCTGGCGTACTGGGAGATGGTGCCGCCGCTGATGCTCGCCGGCGCCGGGATCTCGATGTCGATCCCCGGGGCCCAGAACGCGATCGTCGGCGCGGCCACTCCCGCCGACCTCGGCAAGGCGTCAGGCACGTTCGCGATGATGCGCCAGCTCGGCGGCGTGTTCGGCGTCTCGCTGGCGGTCGCGGTCTTCTCGGGTGCCGGGAGCTACGCGTCGCCCGAGGCGTTCGCGAGCGGCTTCTCGCCGGCGCTCTGGGTGTCGGCGGCCTTCTCGCTCGCCGGCGCGCTGGTCGCGATCGCGATCCCGGCCCGCCGCGCCGCGAGACCGGCGCAGATCGCTGACCGAGGCGTGCCGACAGGACCGGCCGCCGCGAGCCCGGTGCCGGCACGATGAAGCGCACGATCGTCCGCTACCGAGTCAAGCCCGACCGCGTCGCCGAGAACGAGGAGCTGGTCCGCGCGGTGTACGCCGAGCTGCATGACAAGCGCCCGGACGGGATCGCGTACGCGACCTACCGGCTGGAGGACGGGGTCACCTTCGTCCACATCGCGAGGTCGGATCTACCTGATGGCAGTAGCCGCCCGCTGACCGAGCTGGCGGCCTTCCGGGAGTTCGCGCGCGAGATCGGCGAGCGGTGCGACGAGCCGCCGGTCGTGCTCGAGGCGACCGAGATCGGCCGCTTCCTTGACCCCTGATAAGCGGAGGGCCCCGGGTTGGCGCGCGGCGTGCCGGCCCGGGGCGACCGTGCCGAACTTGATCGCACCTCCGTTCAGGCTCCTGTGTGCATGAACCTCATCATTCATCAGCGACGTCCAAAAGCTCGGCATCCCGTTCGGCTGGGACAAGAAGTCAGGCGACCCCGCCGACGCCAGCCTGTCGCATCACTTCGGACGCACGGTCGGTGGCTGGCTGCTCACCTTCCTTGCACTCTCCGTGGGCGCGCCGTTCTGGTTCGGTTCTCTGAGCAAGCTTTCAGGGCTGCGCGCAACCGGCTCCCCGCCGAAACCCAGCAGCACAAGCACCGGGTCCAGCGGCTAGGGCTCTAGTCGCCGGCCGTCTGGTCGTTGGCTGTCGGTGCGCCAGTTGCGGCATGGTCTCCATCCGATCCGGCCGGCGGTGACCCCCGCCTCCCGCCGTCTTGCAGGTCAGGATCCACGATGGCGACGTACGTGGTCCAGTCGAGCCGGAGCGTGTGTTCGGTGCGGTCGACCAAGAGTGCAAGAGCGCCGTCCCCTGGCGCAACTCGCCGGTAGGCACCCGCGAGCTCCAGGTAGCTCCACGCCTCGCTCTTCAGGCTCTCCACCGTCGACCGGTAATGCCGCCAGCGTGCACCTACATTCAAGAAGTGTTCGACGCCAGTCGTCCCCGCGACGACGATGCCCAGCCCGGTCGCCAGCCAACGCGTCACTGATCCCAGATTGGCCGCGACAAGCGCGGGTACGATCGCCGCCAGCACGATCGCAGGGATTCGGAGCCAGTAGTACCAGAGCCTGGAATTGTTCGCCTGGTCCTCGCAGAATCGTGCGTACGGAAGGACACGTCGCTGCAAGTACCGCGCCGCCACCGGCGTCGGCCTCAGCTCGCCGAGGGCCTGCTCGAGCTCGTCCTCATCGGCATGCCGCTTTCTGCGTGCGCTCTCCTTTCTGCTCGTCCGCAAGCCTCCGCGGTCGGCAGCTTTTGCCTGCTCGCGCCGGTGTGATCTCTCATCGTCACTCATCCGCCCCTCCCCTGCCGATTCTCAATCAAGCGCACGCCGCACGGCTGTCTCGTACCAGCTCGGCTTAGCACAGCGTCCGGTTGTCCCACTGTCTCCAATACTCAGCGAGCATGTTCGGGTACCTCAGCCCTCGCAACGGCTTCACGAAGAACCGCTCACGGGGATCGTTCGGCAGCACACACCGTGCTTGCACAATCGGATTGCCGTCTTCGTCCTCCCCGATGGACCACGCCTGTACCTCGAGGCGACTGATCCGCGAACCACGTGTCTGAGCAACGTAGCCAACGACCACTCGGGGGCCGTTGCTGCTCCGCACGACGGCAAAATCTGAACCTGAACCGCGTAGCCCTTCACCAAGGGTGCACCGCAAGATGCACATTCAACGATCTTGTCGCAAGCCAACGCAACACTCCCGTCCGCAGCGTTGTGACTCTCCCCGATTTAGACGCCCGCTGTGCGGCGTGCACCGCGGATAAGACTTACCACCCCGCCATCCGAGATGTCCGGGTTGTCAGACATCAACTCCTCGTGCTCCCAGTCGCCTTCCCAGTCCGCTTCCGACTGCGACGCTGGATCTGGGCCTTGACAGGCGGCGTCGTCTCGCTTATCCCCCCGTCCGCCGCGTGGGTCGTGGCCCGAACCACCGCCGACTTCGCGTCGCCAGGAACTGCCACTTCCAGGACGCCGGTCGGCTTCGTGATCGGGACCGCCCTGGTCGCGGGCGGCAACTGTCCGTTCGAGGAGTCGACACCGATCACAAGACTCCGTGCCGGCGGCCCCGACGTCGGGCTGGGAATGTCGTATTTCACACGCACGACACCGCGGGAAGCGATGTGCTTGGCCTGAAGCGTCGGCTGCGGAGGCGCCGCCAACTCGGCCGTATGAATCTGTCCGATCGGGGGAAGGTCCGCGGCGTCGCAGCTCGCGTGAAACTTGGCCGGCCCACTCCAGGCGGGGTGATGGCCGAGGGCAGCGGGGCTGTTCGCCTCGACCCCCACCTTCCCCAACACCTGCGAATCAGGTTTGGTCCCGCCCCAGGTTCCGGGCCAGAACGCCCAGGGCGTCTGTCCTTCGGAGAGCTGCACCAGGTCGAGTTGAACGCGTTGCCCTTTCCCGTCGTTGTGGTCCGGGAGCAGTGACCTGTCACTAACGACGAAGTCGCCCGCGCGGAGCAGCGATGCGTGCGTCCCCCGCGCGCTGTAGACCACCGGCGACGCGCCCTCGGTCTCGACCTCATTCCAGTTGGCCGTCACGCCACTGCGGTGCTGGGCATACGTCACGGCCACGGGGTCTCCGTTCGCGTCCAGCTTGAGCTGGATCATCTCGATGTCGCCTTCATGCGTCCCGAGATCCAGGAAACCGGGATCGTCGTAATACATGAAAAACCAGTATTGGAGCCAGGTGGCGCCCGTGCTATCAACCGCGATGCGGCCGTGGGCCTTATTTGCGTAGCCGGGCTGCGCGTGCATCTGTCGCGCCTGCGCCACGTAATCCGACCCGATCTCAACGACGCGGTCACCCGGCGCTACCGGATGCCCGCTCGGATAGGTGTCTGGGCGAAGGAAGCTCAGGTGCAGCTGTGGCACGCCTCCACTGGGAGGACCTGCCGCCGCGATCACAGTTCCGTCCGCGAGTTGAAGAACGTTTCCCGGACGGTCCGTGATGACCCCGGCCGAATCCGTGTAGTAACTCTCGAGCGAATCGTATTGGACGACCGGCCGGTGCAGGGCTAACAGTGCTGTAGCGTCAAATGCGCTCATCGGTTGCCTCCTAACGCGTGGTCAGCCAGGTAGTGCCATTGTCGGTGGCCCGCAGCCCTGAGCGTCTCATACGCCCCTTTTCGTCACCCGCACGCCCCACGGCCGGCTCCCGACGCTCGCTCTGGGCAGATCCGACGCCCACCCGGTCTACAGACGAAGGTACTCGACCGTGGGGTCGGCGGTCAAGTTATCCTCGGCTGATCGGGCCCGGGGGGCTGGTCGAGGAGTTCTACGCCCGGCTGTTCGAGGCTGCGCCGGCGGTGATCCCGCTCTTTGCGGATACCGACATGACGTCGCGATCATCGACATCCGGATGCCGCCGGACCAGACCGATGACGGACTGCGCGCCGCGTCCACGATCAGGGGCGAGCTGCCGGACGTCGGGATCCTGATCCTCTCGCAGTACGTGGATGAGCACTACGTCAAGCGGCTGCTCGCCGAGGGGACCGAGGGGGTCGGCTACCTGCTCAAGGATCGCGTGGCCGATGTCGACGCGTTCGTCGGCGCCGTCCGGCGCGTCGCCAACGGCGAAGCCGTCCTTGACCCCGAAGTCGTCGCACACATGATGGGTGGGCGCAGCGAGACGGCGCTTGACACGCTCACCGCCCGCGAGCGCGACGTGCTCGAGGCGATGGCCGAAGGGCTCACCAACCGCGCGATCGCCGAGCGGCTGTTTCTGAGCGCGCGCGCGGGCGAGCGACTCGTGACGTCGATCTTCGAAAAGCTCGGGCTCTCGGGCGTACAGGGCGGACACCGGCGCGTGCTGCCCGTCCTGGCGTTCCTCGAGGGGTAATCCAGGGCTACTGCTCGCCCTCCACCTCGGTCGCGCCGGCCAGAATGAACTCCTCGAGCTCGAAGCTGTTGTGGGCTTCGGCCACATGTTTCTGGACCGCTTCGATTAGCTCTTCGTCGCCGTCCGCCTCGATCACCTGATCACAGCCCGCTTCCAGGCACACGAACTGCTTGCGCTGCTTCGCCGTCATCGTGCCGATTACCCCGCGGTCACGCCGACGACGAAGTCGATCGAGGGGTCAAGGATCTGCTCGATCAGGGTGTCATCGGGAGACACACCCATCTCCCGGCAACGGTTTCGGTAGTGCCTCACTTTGCCCACCTGGTACTTCTCGAGGTCGAGCTCCGGAACTGCCTTCTGATACTCGACCAAGCCGACGATCGTCCCGCGGAACTCATCGAAGACGTCATGGACGACGTGTTCCCAGCCCGGGTGATCGACGAGGATCTCCCTGACGGCAGCGGTGCCGAACGTTATGTGCCTACCTTCGTCGGACATGATCCGGCGATAGCCCTGCTTGAGCGCCGGGAGCGCGTTCCAAGCGGTACAGGTGTCGACGACGATCTCGTACGACGGCATCGTCAGCACGCCCTCGACATGCGCGTTGTAGAGCGTCAGAAAGCGCAGGAAGGCGCGCTCGATCATTTGGCGATCCTGGGTTTGAACTGCCGCCGTCACTTCCCGCGCGTAGCGCGGGAGACCTTCGTGGACGACCTCCTTGAGTTCGAAGCGGCCCGTCGGGTCGACGGTCTTCTCGCGCTCGATGAAGTACGGCGCCAGCTCCTCGGGCTCAAGGATTCGCGCAACCTGCTCGTGCCACTGGGCGAAGAATTCGGCGTGCTTGCACTCCTCCATCATGAACGTGCTGAGGTACATCAGCCAGTCGAAGCGGCCGAGGGCCCACGCGGCCTCGAGCATCGGGACAAGGTTCTCCGCGACCGCCTGCTCGCCGGCGAAGAACCGGACCGTGAGTCCGAGCAGGGCATCTCGTCGCTGTGTCGGAATCGCGGCCCAATCGTCGATATCCCGGGAGTAATCGAGCTCCCGCGGATTCCAGAGCGCGTTGATCGCCTTCTCGTACTTTCGGTAGATATCCCCGCGCATCATCTCGCGCGTGAAATGGAACTTCTTCAGGTTGTCAGCCTCTTCAGGCCCGAGCACGGCAGCCTGGGTCATCGCATCTCCCTCCGCTCCGGTGCCGAGGCCTGCATCATACGGAGCGCAGGCTGTCGTTCCGACCTGCGCCCGACGCCGGAATCCGGGCGGTTCTCGACGGTGAGCGCGGCGAGCGTCCGCCGGCACCGAACCCGCCGAATCTTGACTTTTGATCAATGATCGGGTTACTTAGCTTGGAATGGAGTCAGCGCTCGCCGTGCTCGCCACTGATGGCTCGCCCCGGGGCCATCGGACGCTCGCCGAGAAGGCGTTCGAGACGCTGCACTCGGCGATCATCACCGGGCAGGTGCGTCCCGGCGCGCGGCTTCCGATCGAGGAGCTCGCCGAGCTGCTCGACATGAGCCCGATGCCGATCCGCGAGGCGGTCAGGCGCCTCGACGCGGCGGGGCTGGTGGAGAACATCCCACACCGTGGCGCGCGCGTGACCGAGCTCTCGATTACGGACCTCGCCGAGGTCTATGAGGCGCGGCTCGCGCTCGAGGTGCCGGCGATCCGCCACGCCGCCGAGCGCTTCACCCCCGCGCACGAGGCGCAGGCGCGCGACTGTCTCGCGACGCTGCACCGGATGTCGGACGACACCTCGGCGGCCACGTCCGCGGCGCACGAGGAGTTTCACTTCGCGCTCTACAAGGCCGCTCAGTCCGCCTGGCTGCTGCGGCTGATCAAGCCGGTCTGGGAGACGAGCGAGCGCTACTGCCTCGAGGAGCCCCAGTGCCGACAGCTCGCCGGGCGCCGCGACGAGCACGAGCAGATCCTCGAAGCGTGCATCGCCAACCACCCCGACCGCGCGGCCGACGCGCTTCACGACCACCTCGCGACCACGGCGAACAACATCGCGGTCGCGATGGGCAGCGAGGCGCTGTACGAGTTCGGCTGAGGTAGCCGGGCACGGCTACTGCTGACAGACCCCGCCGACACAGAACTGCGGAGGGGCGCAGCAGGGAAGTTGGCCGGTGCAGTCGCCACCACCGATGATGCAGGCGTTCGGGGCGCAGTAGCAGGTGTGGTTGGTTGCTCCCTGATAGCAAACCTCGGACGGGCAGATGTCTATCGGGGCGGCGGCGCGCCCAGGGGCTGCTCCGCACGATGCGCACGGGATGACGCTTCCGGTCGCACAGTCTGATGTGCAGAGCGGCGGCGACGCCGCGGCGCCGGCCGGCGCCACGGCGACCGAGTAGATCAGTGGGGCGCTGAGCGCCGCGGCGCCGAGTTTGGCCGTGCGTTTGTACAGCGCGCGGCGCGAGATGCCCTCGGGCTCCTCGATCAGGCCCGCGGTCGAGAGCTGCTCGAGCGCCTGCGCGACACGCTCCTGATCCAGCCCGGCGCCGCGGGCGATATCCGCAGCAGACTGCTCGCCGTCACAGTGTCTCCATACGGCGGCTGCCTCCTTGGAGAGGGCATGGGCCGTCTGCGTGGCCGCCACGTAGACGACGAGCTCGTCGCCGATCTCCTCGGTCACGATCCCCTCGCTCCGCGCCCGCGGATATGAATCCAAAACGCCTCCCGTTCGTCGCGTCTCCTGCCTGTAAGC